>NZ_JAKGAM010000003.1 GCF_023061285.1 Chromohalobacter nigrandesensis | reverse complement strand
TTGGCACACGTGCCGATTTGGAGCCGCAGTGCGGCGGAAAAGCGGTCACCGTGCTGCCACTTGTTAGGGCCTATGAATCGGGATAGCATAATTGTATCGCCACTCGCGGAGGCACCATGACTACCGAAACATTAGACCACCTACGCTCCCAGATTTTGACTCTCTCCGAGTCGGAACGTGCTGCGCTGGCCCGCGAGCTTATAATGAGCTTGGACGGCCCTCGTGACAATTCTGTTGAGCAGGCCTGGAACGATGAAATTGTTCGCCGTGTATCCAAGGTCAAAAGCGGAAAGGCTACGCTGCTCAGCCGTGAAGAATTTCGATCAAAGATGCGAGCGAGGTTAGACCAGTAACAGTGCGAACGGTAAGGATACTGGAAGAAGCCTCGCAGGAAGCGATAGAGGCAGCCGCATGGTATGAGTATGAACAGCCTGGACTCGGAGTCGAGTTTTTCGCTGCCGTTGATGCTGCCATCGACGTTATTGAAGAAAACGTCATCCCGTTATCACCTCTCCCCGAAGAGGCTGGCGATACCGATGCAAAGCGACTGATTGTAGAGCGCTTCCCGTACGATATAGTCGCGATCGAGTCTCCAGAAGAAACAGTCGTAATCGCCGTTGCCCACCACTCTCGCAGGCCTGGCTATTGGCTGGGACGTGGTAAGCCCTAACAGCGTATTAAATAGCACGCTCATTTTTCTACTTGAACGCGCCCGCGCGTTCAATAAATCTTCTCTAGCCCGTTACTTCGTACCCAAGTGATTGATTTTAAATAAAGTTCAGTATAATTCGGCAATCTATGCAGAATTTGCGTGCTTGCGCGTTTTACCGGAGCCAATATTCGGAATGAGAAATAACGGCAGGTCATGAATTCCAGGCACGCTACCGCCACCTACCTGCAAGCGGTGATGTGCCCTTGCCATCCATGCGGTAGTCCCTGCGTGAGTCGTTGTCATTCTTCAGTCTGGCCGTCTAAGCAGCTTTAGTGATTCAGAGTATTCAAGTGTGATGATGGATGCAAAGCGACGGTTGGTCGTAGAGGTGGGGCGCTGGTGTTAATGCATTAGGCGGGGCTGAATGCCCTCTCCGTCGGGGCGCGCCGTGAGTGGCGGTGACGGAGAGGGTGGGGAGGCGCGGTTACGAGGTGG
Source organism: Chromohalobacter nigrandesensis (assembly GCF_023061285.1). Lineage (GTDB taxonomy): Bacteria > Pseudomonadota > Gammaproteobacteria > Pseudomonadales > Halomonadaceae > Chromohalobacter > Chromohalobacter nigrandesensis. Next base: position 299,545 of record NZ_JAKGAM010000003.1, on the reverse strand, counting down.
CGATGCCGGCTTTGGCGGCGCGGGCGGCGTGCAGTTTCTTGTAGCTTTCGATCAGGCGCTGGTGGCGGTCGATACCTTCCAGCCCCATGCTGGTGGGCGTCAGCCCGGGGAAGCGTATCTCGTCGTTCACCGCGCCGATCACTTGGCGCATGGTCTCTTCGCCGAACATCCGCGTGAGGTTGCGGTGGTAGTCGTCGAAGTCGAGGGCGTCGTCCAGGGCGATCTCCAGCACCGCTTGCATGGCCTGGTGGAACAGGCCGCGCTGCACGGTGTTGTCGTTGAACTGTAGGAACATCTGGACGTGCTCCAGCGCTGCTTCGTACTCGCCTAGGGCGAGCTCGATCAGCAGCTTGAGCTCGAGGATGGTCAGCTCGCTCCACACGGTATTGTCGTCGAACTCGATGCCGATCAGCGTGCCGACCTTGATGTGGTCGTCGAGCTGGCTTTCTTCCAGACGTTCGAGCAGGTCGGCGAGGCGCTCATCCTCGAGCGAATGCAGGTTGAGGATGTCGGCGCGGAATTCCAGCGCCATGTTGGTGTTGTCCCACACCAGGTCCTCGACCGGGTACACCTCGGAATAGCCCGGCACCAGAATGCGGCATACCGGCGCGCCCAGGTCCTCGTGCTCCATCACGTAGGCTTCCAGGCCCTGGTCGGCGAGCAGTCCGTAGAGGCGCTCGGCTTCTTCTGCGGTGGTGCCCGCGAAGTCCCATTCGTGGAAGTCGATATCCGCGCGCTCGCTGAAGAAGCGCCAGGAGATCACTCCGGAGGAGTCGATGAAGTGCTCGACGAAGTTGTTGGGTTCGGAGACGGCCAGCGAGCTGAAGGTTGGCTGCGGCAGGTCGTTCAGGCCCTCGAAGCTGCGCCCCTGGAGCAGCTCGGTGAGGCTGCGCTCCAGCGCGACCTGGAAGCTCGGGTGCGCGCCGAAGGAGGCAAACACGCCGCCGGTGCGCGGGTTCATCAGGGTTACGCACATCACCGGGTAGCGGCCGCCGAGCGAGGCGTCCTTGACCAGTACTGGGAAGCCCTGGGCTTCCAGCGCGGCGATGCCTTCCTGAATGCCGGGATACTTGGCCAGCACGTCGTCCGGCACGTCGGGCAGGACGATTTCCTGCTCGATGATTTCCTTCTTCACCGCACGCTCGAAGATCTCGGAGAGGCACTGTACCTCGGCCTCGGCGAGCGTGTTGCCGGCGCTCATGCCGTTGCTGAGGTAGAGGTTCTCGATCAGGTTGGAGGGGAAATACACCGTCGCGCCGTCCGAGTGCCGCACGAACGGCAGCGAGACGATGCCGCGATCCGTGCGCCCGGAATTGGTGTCGATCAGGTGCGAGCCACGCAGCTCGCCGTCCGGGTCGAAGATCGCCCGGCAATGGTCGTCGAGGATGCCCGCGGGCAGCGCGTCGTCGTCTTCCAGCGGGAACCAGCGCTCGCTGGGGTAGTGGACGAAGGCGCTATCGGCGATCTCCTCGCCGAAGAACTGATCGTTGTAGAAGAAGTTGCAGGAGAGGCGCTCGATGAACTCGCCCAGCGCCGAGCAGAGTGCGGCTTCCTTGGTCGCGCCCTTGCCGTTGGTGAAGCACATCGGCGAGGCCGCGTCGCGCAGATGCAGCGACCAGACATTGGGCACGATGTTGCGCCACGAGGCGATCTCGATCTTCATGCCCAGGTCCTCGAGGATCTGGGTCATGTTGGCGATGGTGCGCTCCAGCGGCAGGTCCTTGCCTTCGATCCAGGTTTCGTCGCCTTCGACGCCGTCCTTGGCGCTCGTGCCCATCAACAGCGCCTGGGCGTCTTCGTCAATGTTCTCGACCGTCTCGATCTGAAATTCGGGGGCGTTCTGGATCACGCGCTTGACGCTGCACCGCTCCGCCGCACGCAGGATGCCGGTGCGGTCTTTCTCGGAAAGGTCCTCCGGCAGCTCCACCTGGATCTTGAAGATCTGGTTGTAGCGGTTCTCCGGGTCGACGATGTTGTTCTGCGATAGCCGGATATTCTCGGTGGGGATATCTCGCGCGTTGCAGTACAAGCGCACGAAATACGCCGCACACAACGCCGACGAGGCCAGGAAGTAATCGAACGGACTCGGCGCCGAGCCATCGCCCTTGTAGCGAATGGGCTGATCGGTCTCGACGGTGAAATCGTCGAACTTGGCCGCCAGCCGCAGATTTTCGAGAAAATTGACCTTGATTTCCATGTACAAAAAACCGGGTTGGTGTCGGGGTGCGCCCACAAGCGAATTGCTCGCCATTATCCGGGTTTCAAGCGGGTATGTCTTGGGTAGGGGATGAGTCGAGTGGTGCAATGTCGAGGCGCGGCCCCTCGGCACCAAACGACCGCCGGCGGCGGTCGTTGTGGCATGTCGTTACACGAACGGGGGGCGATTTGTCAGAAGTGCTTAGAACGCTTCCCACTCTTCCTCGACCGTATGATGCGCCGGGCTACGGGTGTTCGACAAGCGAGGCGAGGATCCCGGTGCCCGCTGCTGACCTGCGCTGTGCGAGGCCCCCTGGGACAGATCGGCTGCCTGGCGCACAGCCTGTGACGAAACATCGCCAAGCTGGAAGGCCGACATCAGTTCCATCAGCTTATGCGCGCGTTCCTTGAGGTTATTGGACGCATTGGCACTCTGCTGGACCAATGTCGCGTTTTGCTGCGTGACCTGATCCATCTGGGTGACGGCTTCGCCCGCCTGCTGTACCCCATCGCGCTGTTCGGCGGTCGCGTTGCTGATTTCTTCCATCAGTTCGGTAACACGCTTCACGGAAGCCACCACCTGCTCCGTGGTCTTGCCGGCTTGGGTGGCCAGTTCCGTCCCCTGCTCGACACGCTTGCGATTGGCGGTGATCAAGGCGTTGATCTCCTTGGCCGATGATGCGGAGCGGCTGGCCAGCTCGCGCACTTCCTGAGCAACCACGGCAAAGCCTCGGCCGTGCTCACCGGCGCGCGCCGCTTCGACGGAGGCATTCAGCGCCAGGATGTTGGTCTGAAAGGCGATACCGTCGATCATCGAAATGATCTCGGCTACTTCTTTGGAGCTGCCATCGATGTCGTGCATGGTCTGCACCACCTGCGTGACGACCTCGCCACCGTCTTCGGCGATTTGCGAGGCGTTGGCGGCCTGCTTGCGCGCTTCCACGGCATTATCGGCGTTTTGCTGAACGGTGCTGCCCAGCTCTTCCATGGCGGAGGCGGTCTCGGCCAAAGAGCTCGCTTGCTGCTCGGTGCGGGACGACAGCTCGTTGTTACCCTCGGCGATCTGCTCGCTATTGGTCGCTACCGATTCCGCCGAACCGCGCACCTGCATCACTGTCGTTTTCAGCTGTTCTGCCATCGCCATCTGAGCGGCCATGATGCTGTTTCGATACTTAGACTTCAGCGTCACCTTGCGAGTGAGGTCGCCATTGCCCACCGCCTCGGCGAAGGCCTTGACTTGATGAGGCTCCGCGCCCAGCTCACGCAACAGCAACCGGGTCAGCACCGTCGCCACCAGCCCCCCGATCACCAAGGCGCCTAAGCACAGCAGCAGCATGGTAATCTGGAAATTTTCGGCGATGTTGCGAGCAAAACCGGTTTCAGTCGCGTTGAGCTGCTGCTGCAACGTGATAAAGGCATTGATGTCGTTCAACCAGGTACGGAAGGCTGGCGCCGCTTCATCGAGCAGCAACTGCTTGGCGCCGTCGATATCGCCTGCCTGGCGACGCTCGATCACTTCATCGATCAACGGCATGGTCGTGGCCTTGATCTCCTGGATAGCGGCCAATTCATTACGCTCATCGGGGGTGATATTGCCGCGCGAGACGATGTCCTGCATGCCGGCGGCAGCCTCGCGGTAGTCGCCTTCGAGGCGTTCGATATCCGCCAGGATCGGTTCTAGGTCGGCCTCGTCATCGACCAGTACCGCATCGCGCACGGCGATGGCGCGATCGTGGACACTGCCACGAAAATCGACCGCATACTGTTGTTTGACGCTATTGACGTCGTTGATGACCTCCATGCTGTGGTCGATCAAGTTCACCTCACGTACCCCCTCAGCGGTGAGGATGACCATCAGCAAGAGAACACTGGCAAAGCCGGCCGTCATTCGGGTACGAATCGTCGTTCCCTGGAGCCATGAAAAGATGTTTTTCACGATGTTATTCCTATTTGGCGAATCGGAGAAAGCACATGCGCCGAAGACGATGTGTCGTCCAGCGATAAGCGCAAGTATACAATTCTTGTACAGTAAATAAACATCTGTACAAGAAAATACTACAAATTCTTTTAGCCCGTGCCTGGGCACTCTGAGCCGCCTGGGCTGCGAATGTCAGGTATCGGGTACGCTGTACAGGGGTGGACAGAAGGTGTCCTGGGGGAAGAAAGGTGTGGGAGTAGAGAAAGACAGGGGCGCCGAGGGTTGGGTCATCCGGCGCCCGATAGTGGCGGCGTTTCAATTAATGGAGGCGTTTCAATCGAGCAAGCGTTCGAGAACCTCTTCATGGACCCGAACGTCCGCCTCCTGGAACAGCACGAAGCGGATATGCTTGACTGAGGATAGCTGGGGCAGCATCTCGCGCACCGTCTTGAACGCCACTTGCGCCGCTGGCTCCAGCGGGTACCCGAAGGCCCCGGTCGAGATCGCCGGGAAGGCGATGGAGGCCAGCCCGTTTTGCTCGGCCAGTTCGAGCGCATTGCGATAACAAGCGGCCAGCAACGGCTCGGCGGGTTCATCCACGCCGTACACCGGCCCCAGGCAATGCACCACCGAGCGGTTAGGCAAGTCATGAGCGCCGGTGATCACCGCTTGCCCCGGCTGAATGGGCGCCAGCGGCTGGCATTCCCGCTCCAGTTCCGGCCCGGCACTACGATGAATTGCCCCCGCCACGCCGCCGCCGATGCGCAACTCCGCATTCGCCGCGTTCACGATAGCCTCCATATCCGGCTGGTGCGCGATGTCACCCTGCACGCACTCAAGCGTCACGCCCTGAAGATTGCGTTTCGTCATGAACTTACCTCCATGGGTATCTGATCCGTTATCTACACGCACAGTTCATGAGCGAAGGAAGTACCTTCGCGAATGACACATTTTCTGTGGAGATACCAGGAAGGTTAGGTGCGGCTTCACGCTGCCACAAGCTTCTTGACCCGCAGGTCCTTGCGGTGCTGCTGCAAAAGAAACGGAGCACTATTCGTAATGGCTCCAGAGCCTAAGAATTTTCACCACTTTCTCATCATCAAGCACTTGGTAAACAAGGCGGTTCTGGATATTGATTCTGCGTGAATAAGCCCCGGCAAGATCACCGACGAGCTTTTCAAATGGAGGAGGCTTTCGATATGGGTCTGCTGAGATCAGCGTCAGCAACTCTTGTGCTTTTGGTTTCAGGCCACTTGAGGATAATTTTTTTGCATCTTTCTGGGCTTGCTTGGTGTAAACCAGCTTCCATGTCACCAGTCCAACTCCTCATCACACTCATCGACAGGGGCAGCCATCCCCTCGCGAATCGAGTCACGCATACCCGGCACAGAAAGCAGGTAAAGCGTTTCCTGAACAGCAGCCCAGTCCTCCTCAGAGATCAACACGGCCTTGTTCCGTTTCCCCATGATGACAATCGGCTGATGAGACTCGGCGGTTTCATCAATTAACCGATATAGATTGCTGCGCGCTTCTGTTGCAGTAATTCCGGTCATGGCACACCTCCTTACTTGGCTAACTAGAGTGTACGCTATCTCGAACGTACGTCAAAACGAACGCCTCATGATAAGCAGTGCGTCGCGCTCGCCAGCAAGCCTGGCTATGTGCCATTCCTATGCTGCCACAAGCTTCTTGACCCGCAGGTCCTTGCGGTGCTGCTCGGCATGCCATAGCTCATACTGAGACTGCTGGTTGAGCCAGCTTTCCGCCGATGTTTCAAACGCGATGGAGAGACGGATCGCCATTTCGGGACTGATGCCGGCTTTGCCGTTCAGCACAGCGCTCAAGCTTTTACGACTTACTCCTAGTGCTTCAGCAGCGACAGTGACAGACAGGCCAAGGGGCTCAAGGCATAGCTCCCTTATGACTTCACCTGGATGAGGCGGATTGTGCATCAACATCGGGCGGTACCTCAGTGGTAATCTTCATAGTTCACGATCTCGGCATCACCGTCTTCGAACCGGAACGTCACGCGCCAGTTACCGCTTACCGTAACCGACCAAATGCCTTTACGTGAGCCCGTGAGTTCATGTAATCGAAGACCGGGCAAGTCCATGTCCTTGGCATCAGAAGCGACGCTCAATCTACCAAGAATGAGCCGAAGCCTCTTTGCATGAGCAGCCTGAATCCCTGCGGTATTACCAGATTTGAAGAACTTGGCCAGGCCCTTGTGTTTGAAGCTTCGTATCATCCACCAAGCGTAACCCGTAACGTATCAGGTATCAATCTTTGCAACGCAGCCCTTAACGACACACGGCGGGCAGTTCGCCGCGTTCACCGGCGGCTTGGCGGATCATGATGCGCTTGAGAGGCATGAGCTTGTCGGTGCTGGAGAGGCCGATATTACGTATCAATCGTAACGCGGGGTGTTTGGCGCCGAACAGCAGGCGGAAGCCGTCCATCAGTGCCAGCATGGCGGCGTTGTCGCCTCGCCGGCGGCGGGCGTAACGCGCCAGTGTGCGGGCGTCGCCGAGTGCCACGCCACGTTGGCGGGCGTGGATGATTTCTTCCGCCAGCACCGCCGCATCCAGGAAGCCGAGATTGACGCCCTGGCCGGCGAGCGGGTGGATGCTGTGCGCGGCGTCGCCGATCAGAGCTAGGCCCGGCGCGGTGTATTCGCGGGCGTGGCGCTGGGTCAGCGGGAAGTGGTGTACCTCGTCGAGCACTTCGATCTTGCCCAGCCGACCTTCCATGGCGTCACCTAAGGCTTGGGCGAACGCCTCCGGCGATAGCGCCAGCAACCACTCGGCGTGCTCGGGGCGGGTCGACCAGACGATCGAGCAGTGCCGGTCGTCCGCCTCGACGCGCAACGGCAGAAAGGCCAGCGGCCCGTCGGGCAGGAAGACCTGGCGTGCCACGCCGCCGTGACTATCCTCGCAGCGCAGCGTGGTAACCAGCGCGACATGCCCGGTGTCGCGCTCGCTGACCTCGATGCCCGCCAGGTGGCGAAGCGGTGAGCGTGCGCCGTCGGCGGCGACCACCAGCGGTGCCGTCCAGCGACTGCCATCGTCAAGGGCGACCTCCTGCGCGTCTGCCTCGCGAGTAAGGCCGGCCACGCGCGCGCCGAAGCGCTGGGTGACGCTCGGCAAGGCCTCTAGGCGTGCTTCCAGGGCGGCCAGAATGACGTCGTTCTCGACGATATGGCCGAGCTCGCGCAGGCCGATATCCGCCGCCGCGAAGGCGATCTCGCCGCTGCCTTCACCATCCCAGACACGCATGCCCTGATAGGGCGACACGCGCCGCTCGGCGATCCACGGCCAGGCGCCGAGATGCGTCAACAGGCGCTGCGATACCGGCGTCAGGGCGCTGACCCGTGGCGCGGGCAGGCCGTGGCCGACGTCGTCACGCGTCAGCGGCGCAGGGCGGGCATCGAGCACCGTTACCGAAATACCCGCCTCGCCGAGCAGCGCCGCGAGGGCGCTGCCGACCATGCCGCCGCCGACGACGATCACGTCATCGTGTGTTGTCTCATCCATGCTGGTTTCCTCGTCGGCCTTCATCGCTCTAGCCCCATGGCGCGGCGCGCCAGGGTACGTCGCAGTGGACTCACGATATTGAGTCCCACCAGGCCTGCGGCGCGCAGGTGGGAAAACGCGGCATGCTCGATGCCGAACAGGCGAATCAGGCCATCGCTGAAGCGGATGACGTTACGCCGGTCGGCGGCGCGGCGGGCCTCGAAATCGCCCAGCAGACTCGCGCTGCCGATGGCCTGGCCACGCGCCAGCCCGGCCTCCAGCGACGTGACCAGATCCATGACGCCGCGCAAGGCGAGATTGAAACCCTGCCCGGCGACCGGGTGCAACGAGTGGGCGGCGTTGCCCATGATCGCCAGATGCGGGCGCACCGGCTCGTTGGCGGTGACCAGCGACAGCGGATAGGCGTCACGCTGCCCGATGCGCCTAAAGCGCCCCAGGCGGTCGCCGAAGGCCTCTTGCAGTCGCCGCAGGCATTCGGCGTCGCTCCATCCCAGCGTTTCCTCGCGTGGCGCCTTGGCGTGGGTCCAGACCAGCGCCATGCGGCGCCCGGCCAGGGGCAGCAACGCCATCGGGCCCAAGGTCGAGAAGCGCTCAAAGGCCACGCCGGCGTGGTCGCGACCGATCTCGACGTTGGCGATCAAGGCGTGCTGTTCATAGGACTGCGCCTGGCTGGCAATACCCAGGCGCTCCTTGAGCCCCGAGCGGCCACCATCGGCGAGCACCGTCAAACCGGCTTCGAGACAGGCCCCGTCGCTGAGGGTCAGGCGGTGGCCATCGGCGATGGGCACGATATCCTCGACCCGCGCCGGGCAATGCCAAGTCAGCGGTAACGATTCGAGGCCAGCGTGCAGCACGCGCCCCATCCAGGCGTTGGGAATCACATACCCCAGGGCATCGAGATGGAACTCATCGGCCGTCAGCCGCGTCGCCCCGAAACGCCCGCGTTCGCTGACGTGGATCTGGCGAATCGGTGTGGCGCGCTCGGCCATCGACGCCCACACCCCGAGCCGTTCGAAATGCCGGCGCGAGCCTTGTGCAATGGCACTGGCGCGGGCATCGAAACTGGGCTGGAAGGTCGTCGGCTGCGTCGCGTTCAACGGCGCGGCCTCGATCACCGCCACGCGCAGCCCGTGGCGCTCGATCAGTGGCGCCAGGGCAGATGCCAGGCTGGCGCCGACCAGTCCGCCTCCCACGATGGCGATATCGACCCGGTTTGACGGCATCGAACACTCTCCCTGTCGACTTCGAAGGTCTTGCCATACGCGATGGCAAGACACGCTGTTTTGTACCACGTTAAAGACATGCACGGCAGCCGTGACGCTCGCCGTTATGAATCAACACGCACCCATAACGTAATTACGTAACAATAACTCGTACGATCAAGCAATGATCAGCCGTCACACATAAGTGCCTCAATTTCCGCCACTTCCTTGGGAACGTCCGCCGTCAACACCTCGTGCCCCGTGGCGGTCACCACGACATCGTCCTCGATGCGAATACCCATGCCGCGATACGCCTCGGGAATGTCCTCGGCGTCGGGAATATAGAGTCCGGGTTCGACGGTCAGCACCATGCCCGGCGCCAGCGCACGCGGTTCGCCGTCCACCCGATAGGTGCCGACGTCGTGCACGTCGAGCCCCAGCCAGTGAGAGGTCGCATGCAGGAAGAATCGCCGGTAGCCGTCATCGGCGATGCGCTCTTCGAGCGGGCCTTCGAGCGGGCCTTCGAGCAGCCCCAAGCGAATGAGGCCGGTGGTCAGGTCGCGCACGACGCCGTCGTGTATCGCGCTCAGAGTGGTGCCTGGCGCGACAGCGGCCACCGCGCGGCATTGCGCTTCGAGGACGACCTCGTAAAGCTCACGCTGCGCTGGCGTGAAGCGGCCGTTGACCGGGAAGGTGCGCGTGATGTCGCCGGCATAGAGATCGAACTCACCGCCGGCGTCGATCAACACCAGGTCACCATCGCGAAGCGCAGCACTGTTCTCGATATAGTGCAGCACACAAGCGTTTGCGCCGCCCCCAACAATCGTGGCATAAGCCGGGGCACGGGCGCCGTGCCAGACGAACTCGTGCTCGAGTTCCGCCTGGAGCTGATACTCGAGAAGGCCCGGAGACACGTTTTGCATCGCCCGGCGGTGCGCCTGCGCCGAGATGCGTGCGGCGTGGCGCATCAGGCCCAGTTCCACCTCGCTCTTGATCAGGCGCCGTTCGTGGATCAGCGGCGCGACATCGGCGAAGGCACGCGGCGTGCGTTCGCCACGCCGGGCCTGGGGCGCCAGTTCGGCGCGTAGCGATTCGACCAGGGCCAGCATCTCGCCGTCGTCGAGGGGCAGATACAGCGTTTCACGGCCCTCGAGAAGCTCGGGAAGCAGGGCATCGCGGTCGTCGTTCTCGTAAGCCTCATCGACACCATACGCCGTCACGGCGGCCTCGGCGCCGATACGCATGCCGGTCCAGGCTTCTTTGAAAGCGTCTTTTTCCTGGCAGAACAGCACGCTTTCGCCGGCGCCGCGGCCGGGCAGCAGCACCAGCAGCGCGTCGGGTTCGGGGAAGCCGCTCAAGTAGTGGAAGTCGCTATCCTGACGAAAGGCGTATTCGCTATCGCGATTGCGCGTGACCAGCGAGGCCGCAGATATCAATACGGCACTGTGTTCGGGCAAGGCCGTCATCAACGCCTGGCGGCGGGCACGGTATTCAGCGGAAGAAATCGCCGCTGGACGCGGCAAGGCAGTGCGAGGCATGGGCGCTCCTCGAATGGCAGGAGAAAGGCAGGAAAGGGCCGGCATATCCGGCCCAAGCGGTTCGTCAGTGCGTCTGTGACGGCGGCGTGACGGTATCGTCGCCCTCGGGATTCTCGACGCGTTCGACCTGGGGCTGGCCAGGGTGCTGCTCGGTATAGAGCAGCATAGCGGCCATGCGTCCATGCTCGGTCAAGGCAAAGAGGTCGTTCTCGTTCTCGGCGTTATCCTCGAGCTCGATCTCCAGGTTGACGAGCGAGCCGAGGTCTTCGAGCACTTCGCGCAAGGCCGGCGACCAGTCGTCACTCTGGCCGCCGGCCTCGACGATGGCCTCCAGGAAGCCCTGGGTCCATTCCTGGAGGCCGTGCGCACGTTCAGCGAGGGAGAACAAGTCATCGGGCAGCAGCGGCTCGAAGTTGAGCTCCGGCGCGGCCAGGGCGTCCAGCGCCTGGCGGCGCCAGGCGAGCAGGACTTCGCCGTCTTCGCGGCTATTGGGCTGCTCGACACCCAGGGCCGCACAGACTTCTTCGAGCCAGGTATCGGCGGTAATGTCGGCCAGCGCCAGACGTGCGCACAGGCGGCCGTCGAGAAACGCCGGTGACTGCATGCTGCCGTGGGCGAGAAAGGTGTCAGCGACACGCGAAAAATCGAGCTGTTCGTCGATGAGGGACATGAAACGGTCCTGTGCTGCAGGCCACCGAGCCGCGTTGACCACGACCGGGCGGCTCTTTATAGTGATCAATGGCTTACATGGCGGTGAACGCAGGCTCGCGACGGCAGGATGCCAATATCGACGAGACCGTTCCCTCCACCGCGCATGACGCGGAAACTTGGTTCCATCTTACCGCATCGGGCCCGACCTTGGCCCGCTCTGGAGCGATCCATGAACGACGCCTCGCGGCCGACGATCGAAATCACGTTGCTGGGACGCCCCTACGTGATCGCTTGCCCGCCCGATCAGGAAGACGACCTCAAGCGCGCCGCGCGCTATCTGGATCGCGCCATGAACGGTATCCATTCCCAGGGCAAGGTGCAGGGCGCCGAGAAGATCGCCATCATGGCGGCGCTGAACATCACCCACGAACTCCTCGAAGCGCTCGACACCCAGCGCGAGAGCGAAACCAGCCTGTCGCGTCTTAGCGAGCGTCTGGAACAGGCTTTGGCCGATGCGCCATCCTCCGGCGACGATAAATCCTCGAGCTGATAGCAATGCCTCGGCCGACAAGCGTTCATTTGGCAAGCGACGCACATCCTGTGCAAGAAGATAAAGTGCCTGGCATTTTGGCCGCGCCCCAGTCTCTGCTAGGATGAAGGAGTTCCCTGAGGTGTTCGCCAGTCGTTATAGTCCCTCGAGCCTATGCGCAATACCCTGGGGGCCTTTGCTAGACGGGTCTGTGTGCATGTCCGTGCGACGGAAAGCCTGATGACTCGTCTGAGGCCACCCACCTTGAACCTTTGGGTTCAGGGCCAGAACGACAGCGGCACTTTGGGGAACCTCACCGAATATGACGCACGACCTCCCTCTCGAACTATCCGACCGACGCAGCCTGCGCCGCGAATTGCGCCGGCGTCGACGCCGACTCTCCGCATCCCAGCGCCGCCAGGCCGCCTACGCGCTATGCCGCCGTCTGCGCCAATTGCCAGAGGTCAAGCGCGCGCGCCGCGTCGCGCTCTATCTACCCAACGACGGCGAGGTCGACCCGACACCGCTGATCGCGTGGTTCCGACGCCGCGGCGTCCGAGTATATCTTCCGGTGCTGCGCCCACTATCCGACAACCGCCTGTGGTTCGTGCATTACCATGCCCAGACACCCATGCGCACCAATCGATTTTCCATCTTGGAGCCGAGCACCCGGCATGGCGCGCATCGCGCACGGCGCTTGCCGGCCTGGGCGCTGGACCTGGTGCTCATGCCGCTGGTCGGCTTCGACCCCCAGGGCAATAGGCTGGGCATGGGCGGCGGCTTCTACGACCGCACCTTTGCCTTTCGACGCCTACGCCGCCCGCATCCGCGCCTGATCGGGCTCGCCCACGATTGTCAGTACGTCGAGCGGTTGCCCGTCGCGGATTGGGACGTGCCTCTCGATGCCATCGTCAGCGACGCCCGCACCGTACGTCCGTAACGCAAGCGGCCGACGATGGGAAACCATCGTCGGCCGCTCGGCGGGCCATGCAAACACTCGGGCGTTCATGACGACCGGCGAGTACGCCCAGATACCGGGGCGCTCATCAAGTGCCCATCAATGTCTGTGCGTAACCCGTCGCCACGACACCCAAGCCAAACAACATTACTAAAGCCATGACCAAATCAGGCTTGCGTTTCATTTCCTGCTCCGTAAAGGACTGTTTCTTATAGCACCCCAAATAACGCTTACGACTATAGGGCCAGCCGTATGGGTTGACAACTAGCCTCGGACACAAGAATGAAACGTTTGGTTAACGAACGATGTTCTTATTTGATATTCGACATACGACTGACATGAGAATCTATGTGAATATAGATTCTCATAATCGAAAGCTATGAAGGTGCCATGGCATGACGCCGAGCTGTTCACGCCATGAACAGGCGATAGGCGGGATTGTCGGTTTCCTTCCAGTAACGGTAGCCGATGCGCTCGAAGTGTTCCTCGACATGCGCACGGGCGCCATTAGGAATCTGCATGCCTACCAGGACCCGGCCATACGCCGCCCCGTGATTTCGGTAGTGGAACAACGAGATGTTCCAGTCGGCGGGCAGATGCGTCAGGAAGTTCATCAACGCACCGGGGCGCTCGGGAAACTCGAAGCGATAGACTTCCTCGCTGAAGTGTTCCTTGGGACGCCCGCCACCGAGATGGCGAATATGCAGCTTGGCCAGCTCGTTGTCGGTGAGATCTTCCACCGGATAGTCGGCCTCGCGCAGCTTGTCGATGACCGCCTGGCGGTCGTCGCCGCCCGGCTTGACCTGCACGCCGACGAAGATATGCGCCTGCTCGGGATCGGCGTAGCGGTAGTTGAACTCGGTGACCATGCGCTTGCCGATGGTCTTGCAGAACTTCTTGAAGCTGCCGGGGCGCTCGGGAATCGTTACCGCCAGGATCGCCTCGCGCTGTTCGCCCAGTTCGGTACGCTCGGCGATGTGCTGCAGACGGTCAAAATTGGTGTTGGCGCCCGAGTTGATGCACAACAGCGTCTGGCCATCGACGCGCTCTTGCTGGATATACTTCTTGAGCCCGGCCAGCGACAGCGCGCCTGATGTCTCGGCGACGGCGCGCGTGTCCTCGAAGATATCCTTGACCGCCGCGCATATCTCGTCGGTGGTGACGGTAACCACACCGTCGATCCAGTGGCGCAGGATCTCGAACGGCGCCTCGCCAATCTGCGCCACGGCGACGCCTTCGGCAAATACGCCGACCTGGTCGAGGGTCACGCGCTCGTTGGCTTCCATGGCCGCCTTGAGGCAGGCCGAGTCTTCCGCCTCGACCCCAAACACCTTGATCTCGGGGCGCAGGTACTTGATGTAGGCCACCACACCGGCGAGCAAGCCGCCACCGCCCACGGGCACGAAGATCGCATCCAACTGCCCGCTGTGCTGACGCAGGATCTCCATGCCCACCGTGCCCTGACCGGCGATCACATCGTTGTCGTCGAAGGGCGGGATGTAGGTATAGCCATGCTCGTCGATCAGCTCGCGCGCATGCGCCAGCGCCTCGCCGAAGGCATCGCCCTTGAGCACCACCTTGGCGCCTCGGGCGCGCACCGCCTGGACCTTGATGTCCGGCGTGATGCGCGGCATGACGATGATCGCCTTGACGCCCATCTGCTTGGCAGCCATCGCCAGGCCCTGGGCATGATTACCGGCAGAGGCAGCGATCACGCCCTTGGCCTTCTGCTCTTCGCTTAGCTGGGCCATCTTGTTATAGGCGCCGCGAATCTTGAAGGAGTAGACCGGCTGCAGGTCCTCACGCTTGATCAAAATCGTGTTGTTGAGACGGCGGGAAAGGAAGGGAGCAGGCGATATCGGCGTTTCCCGGGCAGCTTCGTATACGCGTGCCTGGAGGATTTTCTTGGCGGTCTCTTCTAGCATTCTGGTGTGTCCTGCGAATTCGCGCGTCTCATTGTGAAGCCGGTGCGCCAGGGGCGGCGGCCAACCGGTAGCAAACTTCCATTGTTAGCAGAGGGCGCGGCACATCGTCCAGTCCCACGCGTGTCGTCATGTCTCTTATGCAGCGCGGATAAGCTCTATAATGGGCACGGATTTACCGATACGTCTTACTCAGGACGTTTTCACGACTCGTTACGAACGCCCATACGGACGCACCATGACCCAAGACGAACTCAAGCGCGCGGTAGCTGCTGCCGCCATCGAGGATATCAAGCCCTTGCTCGGCCGCGACACCATCATCGGCGTGGGCACCGGCTCCACTGCCAATTTCTTCGTGGACCTGCTCGCCAAGCTCAAGCACGACTTCCAAGGCGCGGTGGCAAGCTCGGACGCCACGGCAGAACGTCTACGCAGCCACGGCATCGATGTTTTCGAGCTCAACCACGTAGGCACGGTGCCGGTCTACGTCGACGGCGCCGACGAGATCGATGCGCACTTCAACATGATCAAGGGCGGCGGCGCGGCGCTGACGCGCGAGAAGGTTGTCGCGGCCTGCGCCGAGCGTTTCGTGTGCATCGCCGACACCTCCAAGCACGTCGATGTGCTCGGCGGCTTTCCGCTGCCCATCGAGGTGATCCCCATGGCACGCTCCTACGTAGCGCGCGAGCTGGTCAAGCTGGGCATCACCCCGGTCTACCGCGACGGCGTGGTCACCGACAACGGCAACCAGATCCTCGACGGTTACGATTGCCTGTTTGAGGACCCCAAGACCATGGAAGAACGCCTCAATAACATCGTCGGCGTAGTCACCAACGGGCTCTTCGCCCAGCGCGGCGCCGATGTCTTGCTGTTGGGGACGGAGAATGGCATCGAGCGCCACACGCCCTGACGGCGTCCGGAAGCGCCTAGCGTTACGCGTTGGATCGGGCCGGCAGGCGCGCCGCGATGCCTTGCAGCGTCTTTTCCAGCGCGCCGCGATTGGCGGCCACCACCGCTTCGCCGGCGGCACCCAGCCGACGACGCTGGTCGGGGTCGTCAGCGAGGGCCGCCAAGGCCTCGCCCAGAGCTTCGGCAGAGTCGACCTCACATAGCGCCTGGGCCTCGCGCAGGGTCTCGGCGATGTCCTGAAAGTTCGCCAGGTGCGGCCCGGTAAGCACCGGCACGCCGAGCGCGGCGGGTTCGAGCAGGTTGTGCCCGCCGATGGGCACCAGGCTGCCGCCTACGAAGGCAGCATCCGCCGCGGCGTAGAAGCGCATCAGCTCGCCCATGGTGTCGCCCAGCAGGATGCTCGTCTCGGCTTCCACCGTTTCATCTTGCGAACGTCGCGCGAGGCGTTCACCGCGCGCCTCGCAGAGCTCGGCCACCGTCGCGAAACGCTGTGGATGGCGTGGCACCAACACCAGCAGCGCCTGAGGATGCGTGCGTCGCAGGCGGGCATGCGCGGCCAGTACTTGCTCGTCTTCGCCCTCATGGGTCGAGCCTGCCACCCACACGAACCGCGAGCCCCAATGGGTATGTAAGCGCTCACCATCATTACGCAACTCGGCATTGATGGGTAGATCGAACTTGATCGAACCCACCACCTCGCCGCGCGCCTCGGGTAATCCCAGCGCCGTAAAGCGTTCGAGATCCGCTGCCGACTTGGCCGCCAGCCAACTCACCGCCCCCAGGGCGCCACGCAGCAACGGCACCAACTTGCGATAGCCCTGGAAGGCCTTGTCCGAGAGCCGGGCGTTGGCGACGACCACGGGCACCTGCTGGCGTTCACACGCTGCCAGCAGGTTGGGCCATAGCTCGGTCTCGACGATGATCGCCAGGTGCGGGCGCAAGCGCGCGATGAAACGCCGCGCCGCCCCCGGGAAGTCCAGCGGCAGGAAGTAATGCGTGAGCGCATAGCGCTCGGCGGGAAACAGCGCCCGTACACGCTCGGCGCCGGTGGCGGTCATGGTGGTGACCACCAGGCGGTGGTCGGCGTGGCGTTCGGCCAGTGCCTCGATCAAGGGCCGCGCCGCCAGCACCTCGCCGACCGAAGCGGCATGCAGCCAGATCGTCGGCGCGCCGTCTCCTGCGTCGGCGATCAGCCCCAAGCGTTCCGCGCGCTTGTTAGTAAGCGCATGCTCACGCCATACCCGCCACCAGATGAGAGGCGAGAGCAGATACAGCAGCGCGCTGTAGAGACCGCGTGCGACACCCGGAGCCATCATTGCGCCTTAACCTTCACGGTCGAGAATGGTACCGATCATCGCCGTAGTGGAGACACCGTCCTCGAAATTGAGCACTCGGACCTCGCCGCCATCGGCGATGACCGCCTCGCCGCCAGCGATGTCTTCGGGGCGATAGTCGCCGCCCTTGACCAGCACGTCGGGCAACACCTCGGCGATCAAGCGTGTCGGGGTTTCCTCGGCGAAGGGCACTACCCAGTCCACCGCACTCAAGCCCGCCAGCACCTGCATGCGGCGTTCGAGGGCGTTGATCGGCCGCTTGGGACCCTTGAGGCGCGCCACGGAGGCGTCGTCGTTGACGGCCACGATCAACCGATCCCCCAGCCGCTTGGCCTGCTCGAGATAGGCCACGTGGCCAGCATGCAGGATGTCGAAGCAACCGTTGGTCATCACCACGCGCTCGCCGCGCAGCTTGGCCGCGCGCACCGCATCGATCAGCGCGCTTTCCCCGATGGGACCGAATTCGGCGAGCTTGTCGCCATGCAGTGCCGTGTAAAGCTCGGCGATGGACAGCGTCGCGGTGCCCGGCTTGGCGACCACCAGCCCCGCTGCCAGGTTGGCGAGCATGATCGCTTCGGG
Source organism: Chromohalobacter nigrandesensis (assembly GCF_023061285.1). Lineage (GTDB taxonomy): Bacteria > Pseudomonadota > Gammaproteobacteria > Pseudomonadales > Halomonadaceae > Chromohalobacter > Chromohalobacter nigrandesensis. The sequence goes on along the minus strand of NZ_JAKGAM010000003.1, from coordinate 282,276 downwards.
ATAGCCGTGGCCCGCCGCCAACGCCAACCCCAGCACACCGATGACGGTATCCCCGGCCCCAGTAACGTCATACACCTCGCGGGCATGCGTCGGCAGATGCAGCGGCGCGTGGCCCTCGCGGATCAACGTCATGCCCTTCTCGCTGCGCGTGATCAGCAGCGCTTCGAGCTGCAAGTCGGCGCGTAGCTGCTCGCCCTTCTCGGCGAGCGTGGCATCGTCGGGGCACGGCCCCACCACCGCTTCGAACTCCCCCAGGTTGGGGGTAATGATGCTCGCCCCGCGATACTTGTCGAAGGCATGACCCTTGGGGTCGACCAGCACGCGCTTACCTGCCTGGCGCGCGATGGCGATCAACGTTTCGACACGGTTGAGGCTGCCCTTGCCGTAGTCGGAGAGGATCACCACGTCGGCGTCGGGCAACGCCGCTTCGACGCGTTCGGTCAGGCCTTGGGTATCGATGTCCCACAGTGATTCCTCGAAATCGAGACGCAGCAACTGCTGGTTGCGACTCATCACGCGCAGTTTGGTAATCGTGGGAATATCCGGACTATGCTGAAAGTAAGTACTCACATTGACGGAATCGAGACGCGCCTTGAGCAAGGCGGCATTGTCATCCTCGCCGACCACGCCGGCCAGCGCGGCGTGCGCGCCCAGCGCAGCGATATTGAGTGCCACGTTGGCGGCGCCGCCGGGGCGGTCTTCCGATTCGCCGACCTTGACCACCGGCACCGGCGCTTCCGGCGAGATGCGCGAGGTGCCGCCGTGCCAGTAGCGGTCGAGCATGACATCGCCCACCACCAGCAAGCGGGCCTGTTCGAGAACGGTCAGATCAAGCTTCATGGTCGGACTCCGAGCGGGGCGAAGCGGACGGCGCGGCATCCAGCAAGGCATCGAATTGAGCGATGACGTCGTCGGCATGGATCAGGCTCATGGCGTCGGGGTGCCGCACGCGCGTGCCCCACGGGATGGCCTCCGGTGACTTGTGCAGATAACGACGCACGGCATCGGGGTAACGGTCGACCACGAAACGCCGCCAGCAATAGGGCGCTGCGCGATCGGGATTGGTGGTGGCAAAAAGCCCCAGCGTCGGCGTGCGCAGGGCGTTGGCCATGTGCACCGGCCCGGAGTCCGGCGCGATCACCATCCGCGCACGGTCGAGCATCGCCAGCAGCCCCTTGAGCGATGTCGCGCCGATGGCATCGATGACCGCGTCTTCCGCGCACAGGGCACGAATGTGCGCGCCCATTTCCTGCTCCTGGGCGCTGCTGCCCCCGGTCATTACCGTGCGCAGGCCGTGCTCTTCCCAAGCATGCGCGATCACCGCCGCATAGCCCTCGGCGGACCAGTTGCGGAAATTGCGCAGGCGCGGGTTGGAGCAGGGGCTGATCACTACGTAAGGCGCCTCACCGGTGACGCGCGCCGCTTCCTGGTAGGCGCTGTCGGGGATCGCCAGATCCCAGCGCAAGGGTTCGGCATCGACGCGCTCCTCGCCGCCCAGCAGGCGTGCGAAATCGAGAAACGACTCCAGCACATGCGCACGGTCATGCGGTGCCAACTGACGATGAGTGAACCAGTGCTGCCAGTCCTTGGCGCGGGCCTTGTCGTAGCCGATACGCAGATCCGTCTTGAGACCCAGGGAAAGCACGCTGGCGCGCAGCGCCTGTTGCATGTGCAGCAGCACATCGAAGCGCGTATCGCCGAGCTGGCGCCAGATCTCGCGCATGCCGGCCCACCCCGAGGCCTTGTCATAGACGATGAACTCGACCCCTGATAAACCGGCCAGTAGACTGTGCTCCCCCTTGCCGATGATCCAGGTGATGCGCGCATCGGGCCATAGGCGCTGCAGCACGCGAATGGTCGGGACAAGGTTGCAGACATCGCCCAGCGCGGAAAGGCGCAGGATGCCGATGTGTCGCGGACGCTCTGGCAGAGAATGCTTCATGGGCCTGACCGACTTCCCATTGGATGAAACGGACATTCTAACGGAAATTGGGCGCCGAACGTGACCGAGGATGCGTCAGCCGTAACAGGCGGACCACTTATAGAAAATCCCGGATAGCACAAATTTCACGCAGCCGGATCGTGCAGGTCGTTTTTATCTCGTAACGATAATTGGTAGGGCAGATCGAACCAGCGCCCCCAATCCTCGTCTACCGCTTCAGGATCGAAGCGAATGAATCCGCTGCCGGGGGTAAACGTCATTTCGCCGAAATAGACGTGATTGTTGATCACGTACAAATCCACGCGGACGTAGGAGAAACCTTCGGATAGCTGATCGGCACACTCCAGCAATTCTTGCAGACAAGCAGGGGGAGTCGGTTCCTGTGTGTTCGGGCTGGTGGGGTACTTAGCCCTGAGCGGGACTCGCTCCCAGTCCGAGGTATAAAAGTCTCGTGTATGATCGCCCAACCGATCGCTATCGACTTGGAGGACCATCTTTTGAGCGCCGTTCTTGCGAAAACAGTGAATCTTGTAATCTCGCGGCACGTTGCCATCTTCATCAAGCATCAATCGCTCTACGAGTATCGTCGGATCGATATGGCGGTACTGCGTCTCCCGAGAACTCGTATAGAAGTTACACGCCACCCAAGTATCGGTTTCCTTTTTCAGTGCCTCGTAATCGAGCGCCTGCTTATCAAACACGATTCGGTTCATGGCACTGCCATGATTGGCCTTGATCACGAACTGTGCCGGCAGCGTATCGAATAAGTGACGAGTCAACACGGGTTGGTTCGCCAGCAACGGGATCAACCGATCTGCACCAATCCGGTCTGCAACGTAGTCGCGTACGCGGAGCTTGTCTGCGAGCTCACGGAATACGGGCTTATCCGCGTTCAGTTTTAAGTAGGTAACTTTTTCACTGAAAGTTTTGGGGGTTTTTAAATTTGGCGGAAAACCAAAGCGCTTGTCGAATTGTCTAATGGCCTCTTTCTGATCGGAGCGCTTCAGGCGTCGAAATTTTTCCGAAGCACGTTTTTTGGCTTTCAGCCAGTAAAAACGCCACTCTTGGGGATTAATGCTGTTTTTCATAGAACATCTGCATTCATCATTCAGTGAATATCTGGCGTCGTTCTCGATAATTTTCAGTAGAAACTTTCCATATTATCAGCGCCTTGCTCCAGCTGTTGGAACGATATTTTCAATTTCTCGGTCTGGCAACGATAGGAGTAATCGGTGACTAGCGTAGAGAGTGCCGCCCCCAAGGCGCCGAGATTATCATCTTTCAACATTTGCTCAAGGCGATCGACCCATCCACCTATATCCCGACTTTCCAGCATTAGGTCGGCATGATTCAGCTCGAGCAGCTCGGCAGCACCGGTAGTGGTCGATAGCAGCGCAGGGGTGCCGCAAGCCATCGCTTCTAGCGCTACGCGTCCGAACTCTTCGATATGGGCCGGCAGCACGAACACGTCGAGCGCGCCGTAGAGTGTCTCGACGTCACTGACCGTGGTGCGCCAGATAAAGCGCTCGGCAATGCCCGCCTGTTCGGCCTGGTGCTGATAGGGCGAGAAATCGTCCTTGCCGACGACCAGAAAGCGGCATTGCCCCGGTAGGCGTTTTTCCAGACCGGCGGCCATGTCGACGAAGCCGGCGACGTTGCGTTTGGTGAAGTTGCCGGAGGTGACCAACCCGATCAGCCAGGTGTCGTCATCGACGCCCAGCTCACGCCGACGCGCCTCGCGGCCTACCGCAGCCCGCTGGAGATTGAAGATCTCAGGGTCATAGCCTGGGTAGCTGATCTCAATTCGCGATTCATCGATACCATAGCGATCGCGGAAGTCCTCCGCCATCATCCGCGAGTTGACTGCCAGGCGGCGAAACTTGCCACTCTGCAGCACGCGGTCGTGAATCGCTGCCACCTCGTGGCCCTCGGGTAATTCACGGCCTTGGATACGCTGGCTGGCAAGATGCACGCAGTTGTGCATGTAGACGACGTCCGGCGTCTCGACATCGCCGTGGCTGACCAGCATCGTGGGATGATGGCGACGACACCACGCCTGCACCCGCCGATTGAACCAGAAGCGCCGGAACGGACCCTTAAACGGCCAGCGTTTCAACCGAACCAGCTCCGCACCGGCTGCTTCCGCCAGCTCTCGCCGACCGCGCTCGGCGAGAATCACCACCCGATAGCCCAGTGTCTTCAATGCCGTTGCCTGCTCAAAGGCGTTGCGACTAGCACCAGTACTTTTTTCCACCTGGCGAATGGCAATCACGGCCAACGGCGCTTGCGAATCTTCAGTCACGACAGTTTCCTTACAATATTCGATGGATGCTGATCGGTGTGACACGCCGGCATGCGATGGCGAGTTTTCCTGGTTACAATGTGCTCCTGTGGCGCTGATTTGTGCCTAACATGCCACTGGCTAGCTACGGTTTACCCTACGGTCCAACGTCAAGGATTGGTCATGCCATTATCGACCCATCACCATCGGGAATCGTACATCTTATATGATCGGGCGCGTCTCTCTCATCCTGAGCAGCCGATTCTACCTCCTTTCGGCGAAGCATGGCTCGATCCGCAGGCATGGGTCCAGCGAGGTCTAGTGACCGGGACAGCGCCGGGCCGCGGAGCGAGCCAATTTCTCTCTGTCGACGGCAACGATTGGGTTTTGCGCCCATACCGACGTGGTGGAATGGCGGCCAAGATAAGTCGAATGGACTACCTATGGAGGGGTTTGGAAAACACCCGGGCATTTGAGGAAATGCGGCTGACACATTATCTCTTCAAGCAAAATCTGCCGGTCCCGGCCCCTGTCGCCGCGCTTGTCGTTAAACACAGGATGACGTACCACGCGGCGTTGATGACCGAGCGTCTGCCTGATAGTCAGGCACTGGCGGAACGTTTGACCGATATGACGCCTGAACTGCTCGCTGACGTTGGCGCCACTATCCGCCGTTTTCACGACGCTGGCCTCGACCATGTCGACCTCAACGCCCGCAACCTGCTCGTCGATGCCAATGACCGGATATGGCTGATCGATTTCGATCGCTGCCGGTTGCGCACCCCAGGCCGCTGGCAAGAGGCCAACCTGGCACGCCTCAAGCGCTCACTTTTTCGTTTCTCACCTGCAACTGCAGAACACGCTTTCGCCGCCATCATGAATGGCTACCGACACATTCCCAGTGGCTCCTAGTAAAGCTTTCCCATGCAAGATACGTTGAGGCATCGTTGGCGCTATTGTTGAAGGCGCGCTGGGCATCTCCTCCTCGGCCAGCCTCGATGGCGTCGGTTTCGATGGCATGATTTTCTCGTCGGTCGATCCGCTGCGATTGAGTACACCAGGTAGCCCACCTGCGAGTCGGGACCGGAAGATGACCGAGGATTGGTTGCAGTGGCGCGATCAGGAGGAGCAAAAAGACGCGTCGCCGTGGTTCGGCATGCTGTTCTACGATGCCCCACACGGCTATGACGTGCCGGCTGATGCCGCCCATTAGCCGGATATCGATCATCCCTGGGTCCAGTCCAGTAGCTACATCGACTACGGCATCATCGAACCGAATCGCATCACCGTGGTCTATGGCACCGGTCAGTGGAAGATCGTCGACCGCCAACTCAATCCGGTCGAGGGCGCCGAGTTTTCGCCAGCGGTGTTTGAAGCGATGCAATGGTTTCGTCGATTCTATCGCTAGCCGTGTCGATGTCACCATGACTAGCGCTACAATATGTCCTGTGGCGCTATCAGACACATCTCTTCATCAAAGAATCAGGACTGCTCATGGCCGCCATTACTGGCGTAGTGATCACGCTCAACGAAGCCGACAACATAGATGCCTGTCTGACATCGCTCAACCGAATCTGCGACGAGTTGATAGTGATTGACTCTGGCTCTCATGACGATACCGTCGCCCGCGCCGAAGCGTTGGGCGCCAGCGTGATTCATCAACCCTATCTGGGGGATGGGCCGCAGAAAAACGTGGGTCCGCGTGCCGCGACTCATCGCTGGGTACTGTCGCTAGATGCCGACGAACGCCTGACTGAAGAAGCGGTCATCGCCATCAAGACACTCAATCTCGAAAGCGACAAGCACGATGCTTACGCGCTACGCCGGCGCAATTTCATTGGTAGCCGCTGGGTCCGGCGCTGTGGCTGGTATCCCGATTACTGCATTCGACTGTTTGATCGCGATCGCACAGGCTTTTCCGAGAGTCGTCAACATGCTTCCGTCCAGGCGAAGTCCCCTCAGCGCCTGGATGCCGATCTCGAGCACTATTCATTTGCCAACCTCGGCGAGCTTTTCAGCAAGGCCAGCGGACGTTTTTCCAATCGTGCCGCCAAGATCATGTACCTCAAGGGCAAGCGTGCCAATGCGTTGTCACCGACACTGCATGGCGCCAACGCTTTCGTACGCAAGTACCTGTTTCAGGCCGGCTTTCTAGCGGGTAGCGACGGTGTCTCGGTGGCCCTGTCGGCGGGCATCAACGCTTACTTGAAGTACGCCAAGCTGCTCGAGTTCCAGCGCGATGCCCAGGTGCTAAACGCCGAAGATTTCGACCGGGTATGGTGAGCGCATGGGAGACCGTTCGTTGCATGTTCGACACGTCAATCTGGCCCGTGGCTTTCGTGGCGGCGAGCGCCAGACGCTGCTACTGATAGAGGCGCTAGCACGTCTGGCAACACATCAGGGTGGTATCGAGCAAAGCCTAGTATGCCGTCGTGACTCCCCGATGCGCGACGCGCTGGGCAACCTCGACATCGAACTCATCGATGCAGACCACGCTCTCGCCGGGCATTGTCATCGCTCGAGGGCGACCCTCACTCATGCCCACGAAGCCAAGGCCATACACTGGGCATGGGTTGAGAAAAAGCTGCGTGGTACGCCCTATATTCTCACCCGCCGCGTTCCTCAGCCGATCAAATCCAAACACTTCAATCGGATGACCTATCGCGGCGCCGCAATGTCAGTGGCCATCTCATCGATCATCGAAGACCATCTTCGCGAACGTAACTGGTGCCCAGTGACCAAAATTCCCAGCGTTTTATCAGGCCAGCCAAGTGACCCGGTCAAGGTCGCAGCGCTGCGCAAACGCTTTGCCGGCCGCACCGTGATCGGCCATATTGGGGCGCTGGTGGATCGCCACAAAGGACAGCGAGTACTGCTAGATGCGGCGCGTCAACTACGTACGACACATCCACACGTCTGTTTTCTTCTATTGGGCGAAGGCGAGGATGGCGAGGCGCTAAAAGAAGAGAGCGCGGATCTGGATAACGTCATCTGGGAAGGCTTTCATCCAAATGTCGGCGACTACCTTGAGGTCATGACGCTGTTCGCCTTTCCCTCACGCAATGAAGGCCTTGGCTCAACGCTACTCGATGCCATGGATCACAGCGTGCCCATCGTAGCCAGCGATGTCGACGGCATCCCTGATCTGATCGAGAACGATGTCAGTGGTATGCTGGTACCCGTTGGCGATGCTGGCGCGCTGGCGGACACTTTGAAAGCATTGCTTGAAGATCCCGCACGCCAGAAGCGGTTGGCCATCAGCGCCAGTCAACGCCTATCGGCGTTTACTCCAGACGCCATGGCCAGCGCCTATCTCGCACTGTATCAACGTCTCGTCGACGCGTGTCAGTCAGCCGATATGTAGGCGACGAAATAATTTTTCAGCCGTAATATAGCGTTGATGTACGCCCCAGCCACGATGCTGCGCAAGCTGGATCTTCAAGGGTGGCCTGCTCCAGGGAATGGATGGCATAACGGTCGCACTGACCACGGCGTTTCATGCCTACATGAAGTACGCCAAACTCAACGAGCTCTACGAACTCAAACAACTGCCGCAACGATGAGTCAGATCGGCGTCTTCGCTGTCATACTCTAGTCATAAAGACAAGGACGCGTTCTTATGATGAAGCTGTCACCCACCACCCTCCGCTGGAGCGTGCTTACCTACCTCGGCTTATGCCTGGGGTATCTCTTCACCACGCTGACCATCATCAGTCACTGGTTTTTGTTTCCCGTCGCAGCGGTGTGGGTCGCTATCGCCTGGTATTTTCGCTGGGGCCATCCTGCGCAGCGCACCAGCACGCGACGCATCTTGCCTTGGTCGTCGATTCCGTTGGCCCTTTGGTGGATCTACCTGTACCTGGACGATAGCTTCGGCAAGGTAGACTTGGGCGCGGTGATCTTCCATTTGCAGGCGGGAATGACCGAGCATGGCGGCGAAGGCCGCGTCTTCGCCGCGGTGATATTCACCCTGTGCGCCATCGTCATGCTCATGGCCTTCACCTGGCTGGTGCGCGCCGACCACCGATGGCGGCTGTGGGAGCGTGTCGGTGCAATCTTTCTGCTGGCTTTCAATCCGCTGCTGTTCGGCCTCTCGCAACGCGGCGCCGCAGTGGTCACCGAGGGAGATTGGTTGCGCGATCACTACCGTGTACCCAGCATTGAAAGCGAGCCGCAAACACGCCCCAACCTCATCTACCTCTATCTGGAGAGCACCGAGCGGACCTACGCCGACCGCGACACGTTCGGCGACGCCTATGAGGATCTCGCCGCGCTCGGCAAGCGCGGCACCGTCTTCGAGGGACTCAAGCAGCTCGACAATACCGGCTGGACGACCGCCGGCATGGTCGCTACTCAATGTGGCGTGCCGCTGATCCCCGCCGGGTTGAAACATGACAATCAGTTCGAACCGCTCGACGAGGTGCTTCCGCATACTCAGTGCCTCGGCGACCTGCTCGATGCCAATGGCTACGATCTCACCTACATGGGCGGCGCAAGCACACGTTTCGCCGGCAAGAAGGTATTCTACGAGGGACACGGCTTCGATCGCGCGTTGGGCCGCGACGAGCTGGAGGATCAAGTCACGCCACCGGATTACCTCAACGGCTGGGGCCTTTACGACGACACCCTGCTCGACATGGTCACCCAGCGTATCCGCAAGCTCGCCGAGAATGACGATCGCCAGCCCTATGCCATGTTCGCCCTGACCCTGGCGACCCACCCGCCGTTCGGCAACCCGGCTCAAGCATGCCTGGAGCATCAGGGCGAGTTCGACGGCGTCGATATCCTCTATTCGGTGAAATGCACAGGCTGGCTGGTGCGCCGCTTCCTGCAGCGCCTCGACCAGGAAGGCCTGCTCGACAATACCTTGGTGGTCATCTCCAGCGACCACCTGAGCATGAAGAACTCGGAGTGGCCACAGCTGGTCGATGCCGAGCGCGAAAACACCTTCATGATGCTGGGTGATGGGGTCCCCGCCGGCAAGCGTATCCAGCGCATGGGGTCGATGGTCGATGTCTATCCGACGGTACTCGAAGCCATGGGGTTTACACTAGACACACGCGCCGCCGGATTAGGACGTTCGCTATTCGCCAAGGACCCCACGCTGGTCGAAGAATACGGCTTGGAGACCATCAACGACCACATGGCGGAGGAAGACGCACTGCAAACCTACATGTGGGAAGGGGTCAACTGAGCGCAGTGTGCCGAATCGACGCCAACAACCGCGCCGGTTCGAGCTGGCGCAGGCAGTTGGTATGCCCCAACGGGCAGTCGCGCGCGAAACACGGCGAACATGACAGATACAGATCGTGAATCTCGACATTCTCGGTCAACGGTGGCGTGTAGGCCGGCGAGGACGAGCCGTAGATGGCCTGCACCCGCGTGCCCACCGCCGCTGCCACGTGCATCAGCCCCGAGTCATTGGTGACCACTTGCTGGCAATCGGCGAGCAAATCCACCACCTCGGTTAACTTGGTACGTCCGCACAGGTTATGCACGCCGTCCAGCTTTTGGCTGATCGTCTCACCGGCGTCGGCATCCTTGGGGCCACCCAACACCCGCACCTCGAAGCCCTCGGCCACCAGACGTTCCGCCAGGGTACGGAAATGCGCCAGCGGCCACTGCTTCGCCGGCCCGTATTCGGCGCCCGGCATCATCCCAATGGCGGGACGTTCAGAAAGCCCCAGCGTCTCGCGCAAGCGGCGTTGTTCGTCGGCATTTACCTCGAGGCGCGGCGCAGGAATCGCAAAATCCCCGGTTTGCGCCTCATCCTCGGGAAGGCCCAGCGAGACGAAGCGCTTCACGGTTTGATCCAGCACGCTCTTGTCGAGCTGACGGCGCGCGTTGAGCACCACGTAACGCTGCTCGCCATGGAACCCAAAACGCTCGGGAATGCGGGCCAGGAACGGGACCAGCGCCGCTTTCCAGGAACGCGGCAATACGATCGCCTTATCGAAGCGGCCCTTGAGCGTACGCGCCACCTTGCGCCGGGTGGTCCAGCCGAATTCCCCGTGCTTGACGTCCAGCGCGACGGTCTCGTCGACCTCGGGCATGCGCGCCAGGATCGGCAACGACCACCCCGGTGCCAGTACGCTGAGGTAGGCATCCGGATAGCGTGCCTTGAGCGTCATGAACAGGCTCTGCGCCATGACCATGTCGCCGACCCAGGAAGGGCCGACGACGAGCAGGCGTGGGGCGGTAGCGATGTCGTCAGCCATTCAACCAATCCAGGTAGGCATTGACGCCCTCGCGAACCGTCTTGAATTCTGCCGCATAGCCTGCCTCACGCAGGCGCGAGATATCTGCGCGGGTGTAGCTCTGATAGCGCCCCTTGAGCTCCTCGGGAAAGGCAATGTAGTCGATCTTGCCGGTCTGGTAATAATCGATCACCGTCTCGGCAATGGCCTTGAACGGCTCGGCTCGACCAGTGCCCAGATTGAAGATACCCGACACCTCGGGATTGTCGAGGCACCACAGATTGACATCCACTACATCGCCAACATAGATGAAATCACGGCTTTGCATGCCAGCTTCATAGCCTTCCCAGGCGCCGAACAGCTTGGGGTTCTCGCCACGTTTCACCTGGTTATGATGGTGATAGGCGACGCTGGCCATCTTGCCCTTGTGCTGCTCGCGCGGACCATAGACGTTGAAGTAGCGGAAGCCCACGACCTGGGCGTCGAACTCCTCCCAGTGGACGCGCACGTACTGGTCGAACAGCAGCTTGGAGTAGCCGTAGACGTTGAGCGGCTTCTCGTGCTCCGGCGCCTCCACGAACACTTCGCTGCCGCCGTAGGTCGCCGCCGACGACGCGTACAGAAAGGGAATCCGCTTGTGCTGACAGAAGTGCAGCAGCGCCTTGGAATACTCGAAGTTGTTCTCGAGCATGAACTTGCCGTCCCACTCAGTGGTATCCGAGCAGGCCCCTTCATGGAAGATGGCCTCGATCGGCGGCAAGGCGCTCGGCTCGCCACGCAGTTCGGCCTTCACTCGCGCGAGGAAATCATCCTTGTCGAGATAATCGCCCAGCGTACAGTCGGCGAGATTGACGAACTTGGTGCCATCGGAGAGGTCGTCGACCACGAGCACATCCTCGTGGCCACGTGCATTGAGAGCCTTCACTAGATTGGCGCCGATGAATCCGGCACCGCCCGTCACTACGATCATGTCGTCGATTCCTTCAAGTCGCGCACCCACGCGGAACGCGTGCTTTTCGTCATGGTGCCTATAACCGATTAACCGCTAATTGTATACTTGGCGGCTCGTGAATTCATGGGCCAACGGTACTTCACCAATGACACAGTCGACGCCAGACGTGAAAACCTTCCAGGGCCTGATCCTTGCCCTGCAACAGTACTGGGCCGAACAGGGCTGCGTAATCATGCAACCCCTGGATATGGAAGTCGGAGCTGGCACCTTTCATCCCGCGACCTTCCTGCGCTCCATCGGCCCCGAGACCTGGAATGCTGCCTACGTGCAGCCATCGCGCCGTCCCACCGACGGACGCTACGGCGAGAACCCCAATCGCCTGCAGCACTACTATCAGTTTCAGGTAGTGATGAAACCCTCTCCCCTGGAGCTACAGGCGCTTTACCTGGGCTCGCTCGAGCGTCTCGGCATCGATCCGCAGGTCCACGACATTCGCTTCGTCGAAGACAACTGGGAGTCGCCTACCCTAGGCGCCTGGGGGCTCGGCTGGGAAGTCTGGCTCAACGGCATGGAGGTGACCCAGTTCACCTACTTCCAGCAGGCCGGCGGTATCGAATGTTATCCGGTCACCGGCGAGCTGACCTACGGCCTGGAACGCATCGCCATGTATCTGCAGGATGTCGACAGCGTCTACGATCTAGTATGGACCTACGCCCCCGACGGCTCCTCCGTCACCTACGGCGATGTCTACCTGCAGAACGAACGCGAACAGTCGGCTTACAATTTTGAACACGCCGATGTCGATTATCTGTTCTCCGCCTTCGACCACAACGAAGGTGAATGCCAGAAGCTGCTCGGCGCAGGGCTGCCTCTGCCCGCCTACGAGCACGTACTCAAGGCATCGCATACCTTCAACCTGCTCGACGCCCGGCATGCCATCTCGGTTACCGAGCGTCAGCGCTACATCCTGCGTGTGCGCACCATGGCCCGTGACGTCGCCCACGCCTACTTCGAATCGCGCAAGGCAGCCGGGTTCCCCATGGCCTCCGAGGCCATCCGCCAGGAACTGCTGAGCCGAGAAAGCAACGAGGGAGACGCGTAAGAATGGCATCCAATACCCTACTGGTCGAACTCGGCGTCGAGGAGCTTCCGCCAGGCGCCATCGAATCCCTCGCCAATGCCCTGCGCGACGGCATCGCCAATGGCCTCGCCGAGGCCGAGGTTCCCTTCGAAGTGGCGCGTGCCTACGCCACGCCCCGTCGTCTGGCGGTCAGCATCGAGGCGCTTGGCGATAAGCAGCCGGATCGTGAAATAGAACGCCGCGGCCCGGCCCTGGCCGCCGCCTTCAAGGACGGCGAGCCCACCAAGGCCGCAGAAGGCTTCGCGCGCTCCTGCGGCGTCGAGGTCGCGGACCTGATCCATCTGGAAACCGACAAGGGCACCTGGCTCGGCTATCGCTATCAGGAATCGGGCGAAGCCACCACGGACCTGTTGCCGGCCATTCTCAAGCGTGCCGTCAACGCCCTGCCGGTGCCCAAGAACATGCGCTGGGGCGCCTCAAGGCTCGAATTTTCACGCCCCGTGCACTGGCTGGTCATGCTCTACGGCCAGGATGTGGTACCTGCCGAAGTGCTCGGCCTCCAGGCCGGCCGCACCACCCGTGGGCATCGCTTCCATGCTCCGCAGGCCATCGAACTGGCGCACGCCGACGACTACCTGGACGTGCTGGAAAACGCCTTCGTGCTGGCCGATAACGACCGCCGGCGTGAGCGCATCCGCGAGCAGGTACTTGCCGAGGCCGAGGTCAACGACGCCACGGCGGTGATCGACGACGATCTCCTCGATGAAGTCAACGGCCTGGTCGAATGGCCGGTGGCCCTGACCGGCAGCTTCGACGAACGCTTCCTTGAGGTACCCGCCGAGTGCTTGATCTCGTCAATGAAAGCCAATCAGAAGTACTTCCACCTGCTCGACGCCGAAGACCGGCTCAAGCCGGCTTTCATCACCGTCTCCAATATCGAGAGCCGCGAACCGCAGCAGGTCATCGAGGGCAATGAGAAAGTGATCCGCCCGCGCCTGGCAGATGCCGCTTTCTTCTACGATACCGACCGCAAACAGACATTGGCCTCACGGCGCGATGCACTGGATAACGTCGTTTTCCAGAAGTCGCTGGGTACGCTGGGTGACAAGGCGCGGCGCATGGAGACCATTGGCGCGTTCATTGCCGGCCAGATCGGTGGCGACGTCGACCATGCCAAGCGTGCCGCACAGCTCGCCAAGTGCGATCTGGTCACCGAGATGGTGCTGGAGTTCCCCGAGCTTCAGGGCATCATGGGCACCTACTATGCTCGCCAGGACGGTGAACCGGAAGAGGTCGCGCAAGCACTTCACGAGCAATACCTGCCGCGCTTCGCTAGCGACGATGTACCCAAGACGCAGACCGGCTTGGCCCTGGCATTAGCTGATCGCCTGGATACACTGACCGGCATCTTCGGTATCGGCCAGCGCCCCACGGGAACCAAAGACCCCTTCGCTCTGCGCCGCGCCGCTATCGGCGTTCTCAACATTCTGATCAAGGGTAAGCTCGATCTCGACTTGCGCAAGCTGCTCGAACTCGCCGCCGCTCAGCATGGCGAGCTACCCAAGGCGGATGGCCTGGTCGATGACGTGCTCGATTACATGCTCGACCGCTTCCGCGCTTGGACTCAAGACGAAGGCATCGCCGTCGAGGTCTATCTGGCAGTGCGCTCTCGCCCGGTCACGCGGCCGCTCGATTTCGCGCGCCGGGTTCGAGCCGTGCATGCCTTCAGTCAGCGGGAAGAAGCCGCAGCACTGGCGGCGGCCAACAAGCGTGTCTCGAACATCCTCGCCAAGCAGCAGCACGACGGCTCGACCACCGTGGATGCCTCTCTGCTGCAAGCCGAAGCCGAGACGACGCTGAGCGAAGCGCTCGAACAGTGCCACAAGGCGGTACGCCCGCTGCTGGATGCTGCTCGTTACAGCGAGGCACTGGATGTGCTGGCACGCCTGCGAGGCCCCGTCGACGCGTTCTTCGACGATGTCATGGTCATGGCCGAAGACGATGCCGTGCGCCGCAATCGCCTTGCCCTGCTGGCCAGCCTCCAGGCCCTGTTCCTGGAAGTCGCGGATATCGCCCAGCTGCAGCAATAACCATGTATGCGGTAGTAGATATGCGTTAGTGAAAAGGGTGGCCTGGTTCGGGCCACCCTTTTTTGTTTCACGTGGAACATCATGTCTACCGATACTTCGCCTTCCTCACTAGACGAGCCTTCCTCTGAGCAACAGCTAAAATGTTTCACGTGAAACACAACGCCCAGACTCGGCGCCAAGGATTCTCTTCCCTCTTCCCTCTTCCCTCGTAGCCCGTAGCCCGTAGCCCGTAGCCCGTAGCCCGTAGCCCGTAGCCCGTAGCCCAAGGATTGTTCCACGTGAAACATGGCTTGCTTTTGCAGCCAGCGTGCTTAGCCGTGATAATTGGCATCAGTTTTCCTGCTAGCCGAGACCCCATTGACTCAACTCGTCATCCTCGACCGCGACGGCGTCATCAATGAAGATTCCGATGACTACATAAAATCGCTCGATGAATTTCGTCCCTACCCTCAAGCCATCGAGGCCATTGCACGTCTGTCGCAAGCCGGCTGGACAGTGGCGGTAGCCACCAATCAATCGGGTATCGCACGTGGTTATTTCGATGTAGCCACCCTCGAGGCGATGCATGCCAAGATGCAAGAGCTGGTGAGCGCTGTCGGCGGAAGAATTGCTTATATAGCCTATTGCCCGCATGGGCCGGACGATGGTTGCTCCTGCCGCAAGCCACTGCCAGGTCTGCTAGAAAATATTCGTGACGAACTGGGGTTGGATACGCTTGAGGGGAGCTGGATGGTGGGCGATAGCCTGCGCGACTTACAAGCCGGCGACGCTGCAGGATGTCAAAGCGCGCTGGTACGTACGGGCAAGGGGCGGCGCACCCTGGAGAAGCATCCCGAACTGATCATCGATAGCAAGGTCCGACTGTTCGACGATCTAGCCGACTTCGCCAACTGGTTGCTTGAGTAGTGGGAAACCCTGGCACCAGTACCAGTGACAGAGTCCCAGAACACCGCACCTACGGCCTATCCATCGCGGAAAAGCGACCCAACGAAAAAACCGCCCCAGGCAAATGCCATGGGGCGGTTTTCTTCCAGCTTCCAGGCGCAAAGCGCCGCTCTTCCGACTCCCGGCGAAGCCGGGTCAGATATCCAGATTGGCGACTAGCGCATTGCGCTCGATGAAGTCACGACGTGGCTCGACCTCGTCACCCATCAAGGTGTTGAACATCATGTCGGAGGCCACGGCATCCTCGATGGAAACGCGCAGCATCCGGCGGGAGTTGGGATCCATGGTGGTCTCCCATAGCTGCTCGGGGTTCATCTCGCCCAGGCCCTTGTAGCGCTGTACGCTGAGTCCACGCTGTGCCTCGCTCATCAGCCATTCCAGCGCCTCGTAGAAGGTCTCCACCGAACGCTGACGCTCACCGCGGGCCACGTAGGACCCTTCTTCGAGCAGCCCATCCAGCGTCTCGCCCAATGTCGTCATGGCGCGGTAATCGGCGCTGCGGAAGAAATCGACGCCCCACACGTAGTCGGTCGTCACCCCATGCGCCGTCAGTGCTACACAGGGTAGATAAACGCCGCGTTCGGTGTCTTCTTGGAGATGGAAGGTATAGCGCGGGCCACCCTCGTAGGCGATGAGATCATCCATTTCGCGTTGCAGATGGTCAATCCAATGCTGCATGGTCTCACGATCTTTGAGGCTATCGCTCTCGAGCCTTGCGGTGTGCACGATCTTGCGCAGTACGAGATTGGGATAGACCCGCGACAGACGATCAATGCGCCGCATGACATCGCGATATTCGTTGACCAGCGCCTCGAGATGCTCGTTAGCGATACCCGGCGCATCGGCATTGACGTAGAGGCGTGCGCCATCCAGTGCTGTGGAGGTCAGGTAATCCGTCAGCGCCTGCTCATCCTTGAGATAGGTTTCCTGTTTGCCACGCTTGATCTTGTAAAGCGGTGGCTGGGCAATGAACACGTTGCCACGTTCGATCAGCTCCGGCATTTGCCGGAAGAAGAACGTCAACAACAGCGTACGGATGTGCGAACCGTCGACGTCGGCATCCGTCATGATGATGATCGAGTGGTAGCGCAGCTTGTCGGGATTGAATTCCTCACGCCCGATGCCACACCCCAATGCCGTGATCAGCGTGCCCACTTCCGCCGAAGACAACATCTTGTCGAAGCGTGCTTTCTCGACGTTCAGGATCTTGCCCTTGAGCGGCAGGATCGCCTGGGTGCGACGATCACGGCCTTGCTTGGCACTGCCACCCGCCGAATCACCCTCGACCAGATAAAGCTCCGACAGGCTAGGGTCTTTCTCCTGACAGTCGGCCAGCTTGCCCGGTAGCCCGGCAATATCCAGCGCACCCTTACGGCGCGTCATGTCGCGCGCTTTACGCGCGGCCTCGCGAGCACGCGCCGCATCGAGCATCTTGTTGACGATAGCCTTGGCTTCGTTGGGCTGCTCCACCAGATAGTCGCCCAGCTGACGCCCCATCTCCTGCTCGACCGCCGTCTTGACCTCGGACGACACCAGCTTTTCCTTGGTCTGCGACGAGAACTTGGGATCGGGCACCTTGACCGATACGATCGCCGTCAAGCCTTCCCGTGCATCGTCACCGGCAGTATTTACCTTGGCCTTTTTCAATAGCCCTTCGGTTTCGATGTAATGATTGAGCGTACGCGTCAAGGCTGCCCGAAAGCCGGCCAGGTGCGTGCCGCCATCGTTCTGGGGAATGTTGTTGGTGTAGCAGAAGATATTCTCGGAGAAGGTATCGTTCCACTGCATCGCCACTTCGACGCCGATACCATCTTCGCGTTGCGTTTCGAAATGGAAAACGGGGTTCAACGTCGCCTTGTTGGTATTCAAGTGATCGACGAAAGCCCGCAGTCCACCTTCATAGTGAAACAGCTCTTCCGCGCCCGAGCGCTCATCGAGCAAGCGGATCGCAACGCCGGAGTTGAGAAACGACAGCTCACGCAAGCGCTTGGCCAGAATATCGTAGTGAAACTCGATATTGGCGAAGGTTTCGGTCGACGGTTTGAAGTTGACTTGAGTACCGCTCTGTTCGGTCTTTCCCACCACCTCAAGGGGCGCATCGGGCACACCGTGATGATAGATCTGTTCATACACCTGACCGGCGCGCCACACCGTGAGCTTGAGCTCTTCGGAAAGCGCATTGACGACGGAAATGCCAACGCCGTGAAGACCGCCCGAGACCTTATAGGAATTGTCATCGAACTTGCCGCCGGCATGCAGTACCGTCATGATGACTTCTGCTGCCGAGACATTTTCCTCCGAATGGAGATCGGTCGGAATGCCACGCCCATTGTCACTGACGGTGACAGACTCATCGGGGTGGATCACCACACGAATCTCGCTGCAGTGTCCCGCGAGCGCTTCGTCGATGGAGTTATCCACCAGTTCGAAGACCATATGATGCAGGCCCGTGCCGTCATCGGTATCGCCGATGTACATGCCGGGGCGCT
This sequence comes from Chromohalobacter nigrandesensis, assembly GCF_023061285.1. Lineage (GTDB taxonomy): Bacteria > Pseudomonadota > Gammaproteobacteria > Pseudomonadales > Halomonadaceae > Chromohalobacter > Chromohalobacter nigrandesensis. The sequence continues at coordinate 264,299 of NZ_JAKGAM010000003.1, read as the reverse complement.
TGCGTACCGCATCCAGGCCCTTGAGGACCTTGATGCTCGATGAGTCGTAAGCTTGTTCGCTCATTGCCTACTCCGTCGTGAAGTCATTCCGTGAGCAGCCGCCCGTGTTCCACGTGAAACATCGCGACATCCGTTTCCGACTGCCATGCATTCGCGAGCGCATCGCGCTCGACTCCGGTGATAAAGACCTGGCAGTGCAAGCGCGCCAGCCAATGACAAAAGATCCGCCGATGCGAAACATCAAGCTCGGCAGCCAAGTCATCGATCAGGTAAACGCAGGTACGCCCTGTCAGTTCCTCCAGCAAGCGCCCCTGGGCCAGTTTCAGCGCACTCACTACCAATTTTTGCTGCCCGCGCGACAGCTCTTCCACGGCAGCGCGCTTGCCAATGCGCAAGCGCAAGTCGGCACGTTGCGGCCCCTGCTGGGTAAAGCCCATTTGCCGATCCGTATCTCGACCGTTTTCGAGCACGTCCAGCAACCCACGCTGTTTATCCCATCCGCGATAATAGCGAAGAGACAAACCGGAAAGCGGCAACAACTCGTGCAATGTCGCTTCGAATGCCTTGGCGAATTGCGCCATGTAGTCGCTGCGCAAGAGGTCGAGTTGTTCGCTCCAATGCGCCAACTCTTGCTCCCAGACACGCATCGATCGCAGGTCGATTCTATCATGTCTGAGCAGGGCATTCCGATGTTTCAGGGCGCGCCGCACCCGCCGCCATGCCTCGAAGAACTCATGTTTCACGTGAAACACACCCCAGTCCAGAAACTCACGACGGGCCGCAGGCGCACCTTCCAACAGGCGGAATGCATCAGGGTTGATCAACTGCAGGGGGAGCGTTTCCGCCAAGCGCGCCACCCGTATACCGCGCTCACCATCGAGGCGAATTTCCAGCTCGGCAGCATCGCGTGCCCGACGAACACCCAACGACACCGGCGGATCACCCGCCAGACGACCGTGCAAGGTGACGGCATCGGCGTCGTGGGTAATCGCATGCTTGAGCTTCTGGGTGCGGAACGAGCGCGCCATCCCCAACATGTGCACGCCTTCCAGCAAACTGGTCTTGCCGCTGCCATTGGCACCGGTCACCAGATTGATCCCCGGCGCGGGACGCATATCGAGTGCTTCCAGATTACGCAGGCCTAGGAAATTGAGACGTTCGATGGGCATAAGGGGATCGGAGGCAGCATGCCGTCTCGGTAGCGGTTAGCAATGTCGGCGTGGCTGACCGCGCCCGAGACGAACATGAGTGAAAAAGCAGCGCAGGCGCTCAGAGGCGCATCGGCATGACCACGTACATGGCATCGCCACCACCCGGTTCTTCCAGCAATGCGCTGCTGTTGGGATCGGAAAGCGTCATTTGCACGCGGTCGGCATCGAGCACGCCGAGCACATCCACGAGATAGCCGACATTGAAGCCCACTTCCAAGGTGTCGCCCTCATACTCGACAGACACGTTTTCCTCGGCTTCTTCCTGCTCGGGGTTGTTGGCCGTCACACGCAGGTTATGCTCTTCGAGATTGAGTCGAACCCCACGGTATTTCTCGTTGGAGAGAATCGCGGTACGCGACAGCACTTGGCGCAACTCGCCACGCTCGGCGATGACGACCTTATCGCCGCCCCGCGGGACCACACGCTCATAATCGGGGAACTTGCCGTCCACCAGCTTGGAGGTAAAGGTGAAATCCCCGGTCTGTGCGCGCAGATGGGTACCGCCGATGGTGAGTTCCACCAGCTCATCGCTGCCATCCAACAAGCGCGCCAATTCGAGAATCCCCTTGCGCGGCACGATGAGCTTCTGTGCCGGCTCGACGTCGACCTCGGCGCTACGTGCGCACACCGCTAGGCGATGGCCGTCGGTGGCCACCGTACGCACCAGGTGATGGCCGAATTCGAGCAGCATGCCATTCAGGTAGTAACGCACATCCTGCTGCGCCATGGCGAACGAGGTCGCGTCGATCAAGTGCTTGAGCGTGCCACGCGTCAAGGTCAAGGTCGTATCGCTTTGACTTCCCTCGATATTCGGGAATTCCGCCACCGGCAACGTCGATAAGGTGAAGCGTGAACGCCCAGCACGTAGCACCGCACGCCCCTCTTCGAGCGTAAAGGTGATATCGGTCCGCTCGGGCAGCGACTTACAAATATCCATTAGCTTGCGCGCCGGCACTGTCGCTGAGCCTGGCTCATCGACGTGATGCGGGGCCGTGCGGCCGATCAGCTCGACTTCGAGATCCGTACCGGTCAGTGCCAGTTGCGTGTCGCGTACCTCGAGCAGCACGTTGGACAGCACCGGCAGGGTCTGGCGACGCTCGACGACGCCGGCGACCAGCGACAGTGGACGCAAAAGGTCTTCGCGGGTGATGGTAAATCTCATGGGCTCCACTCTCGTCCTGGGGTCCAAGGGAATATTCTGGCCGCCATGCTCAACTGGTCAGCAGCCGCAACAGGTTCTTGTAGTCCTCGCGGATATCCGCGCTTTCTTCCTTGAGTGTCTGCACCTTTCGGCAGGCATGCAGCACCGTGGTGTGATCGCGCCCCCCGAAGGCATCGCCGATCTCGGGCAGGCTATGATTGGTCAATTCCTTGGCCAAGGCCATGGCGACCTGACGCGGGCGCGCCACCGAACGCGAACGACGCTTGGAGAGTAGATCGGCCAACTTGATCTTATAGTACTCCGCCACCGTACGCTGAATGTTGTCGACGCCGACCTGCTTGTCCTGCAACGCCAGCAGATCCTTGAGCGATTCGCGAATGAAGTCCTGGGTGATCGGCTTGCCCATGAAGTGCGAGTCGGCGATGACCTTTTTCAGCGCCCCTTCCAGCTCACGCACGTTAGAGCGGATCTTCTGCGCGATGAAGAACGCTGCATCGTGAGGCAGGTCAACCTTGGCTTGGTCGGCCTTCTTCATCAGGATCGCCACACGGGTTTCCAGCTCAGGCGGCTCGATAGCCACCGTCAGCCCCCAGCCGAAACGCGACTTGAGGCGTTCCTCCACCCCGCTGATTTCCTTGGGGTAGCGATCCGAGGTAAGGATCATCTGCTGGCCACCCTCAAGCAACGCATTGAACGTATGAAAGAACTCTTCCTGTGAGCGCTCCTTGCCGGCGAAAAACTGGATGTCGTCGATCAGCAGTGCGTCCACGCTGCGGTAGAAACGCTTGAAATCGTTGATCGCGTTGAGCTGCAGCGCCTTGACCATATCGGCGACGAAGCGCTCCGAATGCAAGTAAACCACGGTGGCATTCTCACGCTGCGTGGCAAGGTGATTGCCCACTGCATGCATGAGGTGCGTCTTACCCAAGCCGACACCACCGTACAGGAACAGCGGGTTATAGGCACCACCGGGATTTTCGGCCACCTGGCGTGACGCGGCCCGCGCAAGCTGGTTTGACTTGCCCTCGACAAAGGTCTCGAAGGTGAAATTAGGATTGAGGCCACTCTGATGCTTGAGGCTACCTTCTACCTGCACCTGGCGCTCACTGCGGCGCGACGTCTCCTGACGTTCACGCAGGCGATCGATTTCCTGCTCGTCTGCATAGTCGCCCCGCGCCCGCGGGGTGTGCACCGCAGGCGGCGTTTCAGGGGGCCGCGAGGTATTCATTGCCGCCGCCGATACCGGTGCCCCCAGATCACGCGGCGACGATGTGGCCATGTTGCGGCGGCTACCGACCGTCAGCTGCACCTTAGGTGGCTTACCGGATGCAAGCTCCCTCAGCAACTCATTGATACGCTTCAGGTATTTATCATTGACCCAGTCACGCACGAAGCGATTGGGCGCCAGCAGACACAGCTCGCTGGCGTCACCGTCCTCCGCCTGCAAGGGGCGAATCCAGGTATTGAACTGCTGGGAACTCAGCTCATCCTGAAGAAAGTTGAGGCATTGCTGCCAGAGAGCGACCGACACACGACCTCACCTAGCGTTGATGAATGGCCGACCATTGTATCGTTCGACGCCCGGGTTATCCACATGGATGCCGCGTCTCTTTTCCTGTGGAAAACCCTGCCGATAACTCGGCGCATAACGTGTCCGTGAAACGTGAAGATGTCACAGGGTGTGGAAAGATCGCCACTTACCCACAATGGCACCGACAGCCTACCCACCCTTCCCCCACCTGTTTCCCACATATTCGATAACGTGATAGATTTCTGTTAATAAAGGAGAAAAACAAGTTATCCACAAATAGTATCCCCACCATTAATAACAATATCAATCAGTACAATTTCAATAGTAATAATAGCGTTAGCATTTCAGTTAATATCGGCACAGCAAGCGACGAGCCTCCCAACGACATCCGTTCGGGCTGATCGCCTCGGCACATGCCGAGCAACCGCCGCCGTAACAAAACAGGTGTGGATAAAAGCGCCAGAAAAATTGCACACGCCCCAGGGATTCACTAGAATTGCCGGTCTTGAGCCGAATACCGCCGGGTGCAAGCGTACCGGGCTCTTCAGTTTCAAATCGTTTCCAAACAACCACGTGAGAATTCGCAGCTATGAAGCGCACTTTTCAACCGAGCGTCCTAAAGCGCAAGCGCGTGCACGGCTTCCGTGCTCGCATGGCCACCAAGAACGGCCGCCAGGTGCTGGCGCGTCGTCGTGCCAAAGGCCGCAAGCGTCTGAGCGCCTGACTGGACAACGAATGTCCGATCAGGGCTTTTCCCGGCGGCTGCGGCTGCTGACCGCCGGGGACTATCAGCACGTCTTCGCTCATGCGTCCTTCAAGGTGCACGGTAAGGGCCTTTTGATGCTTGCGCGCCCCAACGCTCTCGATGAGCCGCGAGTGGGGCTCGTCTTTAGCAAGAAGAACGTACGTCGTGCTGTCGACCGTAACCGTCTGAAACGCCTCGTCCGTGAATCCTTTCGTCTCCAGCAGTACCGTCTTCCCGCCGTGGATATCATCGTTCTCGCTCGGCGTGGGGCTCATGAACTGGATAACGACACCTTGCATCGCCAATTGCACGGCATGTGGCGACGCCTGGAAAAAGACGTACGCAAGCAGTCGGTCTCGTCCACGCCATCCCCTTGATCGGCATTTCTCCGCCACGTTCCACCGTGGCCGCAAGTGCCGGTCGGGACGTGACGTCAGAATGTATCACCGGGCAGAATCCTTATGGACGTAAAACGACTCCTACTCGTCATCCCGCTCGCGGTACTCGCTTATCTACTGGTCATTCAGTGGAATGCGGATTATGGGCAAAACAGCGTCGAACAGCGCGCACCTGAAAGCGTTACCCAGGATACGTCCGATAGTGACGCCGGCAGTGAAGGCCTCTCAGTTCCCGCTTCCAATAACAGCGGTAACAATGCCTCATCGCAAGGAACCGCCGACATGCCTGGCGCGGATGGGCAAACCGACGCTAGCGGCTTGATCGAGGTACGCACCGATACGCTGGACCTTCGCATCGACCCCCGCGGAGGCGATGTCGTCTACGCGGCGCTACCCAAGCACCATGAGTCCTTGAATAGCGACCAACCCTTCGTCCTCCTCAGCGACAACAACGTACGCAGCTACGTTGCCAAGTCAGGGCTGCAATTGAAGGACCATGACGGACGCATCGACTTCTCTTCCGCACAAACGCAATATTCGCTGGGTGATGATCAAGACAGCCTAAGTGTCGACCTCAAGGCCGAGGTCAACGGCGTGGACGTCATCAAGCGTTTCACCTTCGATCGCGACAGTTACGCGGTCAATGTCGAGTATCGACTCGATAACCAGAGCGAAACGCCTGTCTCCGCACGCTTCGTCGGCCAGCTTGCTCGCGACAATAGCGCCGATCCCAGTCAGGGTGGCGGCCCGATGAGCATGAGCTCGTTCCTCGGTGCGACCTTCTCTACTCAAGAAAGCAATTACGAGAAGATCGACTTCGATGACATTCGTGAAGGCGACTTCAAGAATGTCGAGTCCGAGGGCGGTTGGGTCGCGATGATCCAGCACTATTTCACCTCGGCGTGGGTCCCGGTGCAGGAGCAGGAGAATCTTTATTACGCCAATATCGATTCCCGTGATCGCAACGTGGCCGCGTTTGCCGGTCCTTCCCAGCAGCTTGCGCCCGGCGATGAAACCACGCTGGCCGCGACGCTCTACATGGGTCCCAAGATTCAGGACCGCCTGGAAACCATCGCGCCGCACCTGGAACTGACCGTCGACTTCGGTTGGTTGTGGTTCATCGCCAATCCGCTGTTCTGGCTGCTGGCGAAGATTCATAGCCTGATCGGCAACTGGGGTTGGTCGATCGTGCTGCTCACGGTCGTCGTGAAGCTCGTGCTCTTCCCGCTCTCGGCCAAGGCCTACAAGTCGATGGCGAAGATGCGCAAGATGGGCCCGGAGATGAAGCGCATCAAGGAGCAGTACGGCGACGACCGACAGAAGATGTCGCAGGAGATGATGAAGTTCTACCAGAAGGAGAAGATCAATCCTCTGGGGGGCTGTCTGCCCATCGTCGTGCAGATGCCGGTCTTCATCGCCTTGTACTGGATGTTGCTGGAATCCGTGGAATTGCGTCATGCGCCCTTCATACTGTGGATACATGACCTCTCGGCTCAGGATCCCTACTTCATCCTGCCGATCATCATGGGCGCCTCGATGTTCGTTCAGCAGTTGCTGAACCCGACACCGCCGGATCCCATGCAGGCCAAGATCATGAAGATGCTGCCGGTGGTCTTCACGTTCTTCTTCCTATGGTTCCCGGCCGGCCTGGTGATCTACTGGATCTGCAACAACGTCATTTCGATCCTTCAGCAGTGGGTTATCACGCGCAAGATCGAAAATGACGGCGATACGGAAAAAGCCAGTAAAGCCAAGAGCTGACGGCCCTTTCCGTGTACCGCCCGATCAGACCCCCGCCTTGGCGGGGGTCTGGCGTTTTGGGCCAGCCACCGGGACAATACCGGCAACGAGTCGGAGAACGACATGACCGCCACGCCTCTCTATCGCCAGGACACCATCGCCGCCATCGCCACGCCTCCCGGACGTGGCGGGGTCGGCATCGTACGCATCTCAGGGCCCGCCAGCCGCGCCCTGGCCGAGGGTATCCTCGGCCATTGCCCGGCACCGCGTTATGCGTATTACGGCCCTTTCCGCAACGCCAATGGCGATATCATCGATGAAGGGATCGCGATCTTCTTCCCCGGTCCCCACTCCTTTACCGGTGAGGATGTTCTCGAGCTACAAGGGCACGGCGGGCCGGTGATCATGGATCTGCTTCTCGAGCACTGTGTCACCCTGGGCGCTCGCCTGGCGCGTCCCGGCGAGTTCTCCGAACGCGCCTTCCTCAACGACAAGCTCGATCTGGCCCAGGCCGAGGCCATCGCCGATTTGATCGATGCCAGCTCCCGCGCCGCCGCCGAGAACGCCCTGCGTTCGCTGCAGGGCGAGTTTTCGACCCGCGTCGCAGCCCTCGTCGACAAGCTGATCGAGCTGCGCATGTTCGTCGAAGCCGCCATCGACTTTCCCGAGGAGGAAATCGACTTCCTCGCCGACGGCAAGGTGGAGGCGATGCTCGACGACGTGCACACCATGCTCGGCGAGGTGCGCGCCGCCGCCGGTCAGGGGGCGCTGATGCGCGAAGGCATGAACGTGGTCATCGCCGGACGCCCCAATGCCGGCAAGTCGAGCCTGCTCAATGCGCTGACCGAGCGTGACAGCGCCATCGTCACTGATATCGAAGGCACTACCCGCGACGTGCTGCGCGAATACATCCATCTGGATGGCATGCCGCTTCACATCATCGACACCGCCGGGTTGCGCGACACGCCGGATGCCATCGAGAAGATCGGCGTCGCCCGCGCCTGGGAAGAAATCGAGAAAGCCGACCGCGTGCTGCTGTTGGTCGATGCGGCGACCACGACACAGACCGACCCCATGGAACTCTGGCCGGAATTCGTCGCACGCCTCCCCCATCCCGAGCGTCTGACGCTGGTGCGTAACAAGATCGATGAAAGCGGCGAGGCTGCCGTGAGTGATTTATCCACAACCCCACCGCTGGTGCGCATGTCCGCCATTACCGGAGAGGGTGTGGATAACTTGAAGGATCATCTCAAGACGGTGATGGGCTTCGATGCCACCACCGAAGGACGTTTCTCGGCGCGCCGACGCCATCTCGACGCCCTCGACCGTGCCGGTCAGGCACTCGATAACGGCATCGCCCAGTTGCAGGGTCACGGCGCTGGCGAACTCCTCGCCGAGGATCTGCGCGAAGCGCAGCACGCGCTCTCCGAAATCACCGGCGAATTCACCGCAGACGACCTACTCGGTGAGATCTTCGGCAGCTTCTGCATCGGCAAGTAAGACGGTCGGTCAGTGAAACTGAGAATAAGCATCCCCGCGTCCTTCCACGGGCTTTATCGCCTACCGGTAAGCACTTTTCCTGCTAATTTCCTTGCCCCTCGCCAGGGGCAGGCGTAACCTATAGATAACAACGAATCTCATTCTCTTTCGAGATCGCGTCCTCTTACCCCGCTTCACCAGGACTCCAACATGCTTGTCCCCTTTCTCATCATGCTACGCGAGGGGCTCGAGGCCGCCCTGATCGTCGGCATCATCGCCAGTTACCTTCGCCAGACCGGGCGTGGCGCCTGGATGCCTGCCGTATGGATCGGCGTCTTCCTTGCCGTCGCCCTGGCCCTGGGCATCGGCGCAGGCCTGCAGTTCGCCAGCGCCGAGTTCCCCCAGCGTCAGCAGGAGCTGTTCGAGGCACTCGTCGGGTTGATCGCCGTCATTGTATTGACTTGGATGGTGTTCTGGATGCGTCGTGCCGCCCGTGGTGTACGCCGCTCACTGACCGGTGCCCTCGATGGCGCCTTCGAAAGCGGTCGTCGTCAGACCCTGGCATTGATCGGCATGGTGTTTCTTGCGGTGGCCCGCGAGGGTCTCGAATCGGTGTTCTTCCTCCTCGCGGTATTCCAGCAGAGCACCGATCAAGCCGCACCATTAGGCGCTTTGCTGGGCATCCTCGCCGCACTCGTGGTCGGCCTTGCCCTCTACCGCGGCAGCCTGCGCCTCAATCTCGCACATTTCTTCCGCTTGACCGGACTCTTCATTCTACTGGTGGCCGCCGGTCTGCTCGCCGGCTCGGTGCGTGCCCTGCATGAAGCCGGCGTCTGGAACCATGCTCAGCAGGTCCTTTTCAATCTCGGCGACCTATTGCCGCTGGATTCTCCGCTCGGTGCCGTGTTCGCCGGTGTGCTCGGCTACCAGCCGGCCCCGACCGTAAGCGAGGCGGTGGTGTATGTCGGCTACCTGCTGGCGACACTGCTGCTGTTCTTGCGTCCCGCGCGCACCGCACGGTCGGCCGCCCCACACGCCAATGCTCGCTGATCGGAGAGACACCCATGTCCGTATCGCCCCCTCCCTCCGCACGGTTGCTCAAGCTCGGCGTATTGGCATCGGCCGTGCTGATGCTCGCCGCCTTGGGTCTGTTCGCACTATCGTTGAATGGGCGCGATCATGACGATGGAGACGTGCGACTCGTGGTCACCGCCCAGGGCTGCGAGCCTCGTGAACTCAGCGTGCCCGCCGGCGAGACGCGTTTCAGCATCGTCAACGACTCCCAGCGGGCCATCGAATGGGAAATTCTCGATGGTGTGATGGTGCTCGAGGAGCGCGAGAACATCGCCCCCGGCCTACACCAGCCGCTGACCGCCACCCTGGCGGCGGGCGACTATGCCATGACCTGCGGGCTTTTGAGCAATCCGCATGGCACATTGCACGTCACGGCCAATGATGATGCACCGGCGGTCGCCTTGTCGCGGCAAGCCTTCATCGCCCCGCTGGCAGAATACAAGGTCTATCTGACCCTGCAGACCCGGCGCTTGGTCGAAGCCGCCGAGGCCTTGCACCAGGCCATTGCCGCCGGCGAACTGGAGGCGGCCCGCACGGCCTACCGCGAGGCACGGCTAATCGACCAACGCCTGGCGATGGCCACCGGGCTCTATAGCGATCTCGACGAACGCCTCAATGCCCGCGCCGAGTACTTCGCCAAGCGCGAGCAGGATCCGCAATTCGTCGGCTTTCACCGCCTGGCTCGGGGCTTGTTCGATGCCGAGAGCACCGATGGCCTGACCCCGATCGCCGCACAACTGCTCGAGGATGCTCGGACACTCGGCGAACGCTTCAGACATCAAGCGATTCCTCCAGCTCAACTGGCCAACGGCAGCGCCCGGGTACTCGAGGCCTGGCACGCTCATGCCCTCGACAGCAAGACACTGAGCGCACACGAACTGCTCGACTTACAAGGCCTGACCGCCGGCGCCGAGAAGATCGTCACGCTACTCGCGCCACTCCTCGAACGCCAGGCGCCGAACGCACTGGAAGGCCTGCAGGCACGACTCGCCAGACTCCAGCAGGACTTGCCGGAACAGAGCAACACCGCATCGGGAGCCAAGGACAGCCGCGATGTCGACCGCGAAGCCTTGCTTGCCGATACTCAAGCCCTGGCCGACACCCTGGATAGCCTCAACCGAACGTTGGCCCTGAACGGCTGATCATCGTCCAACTTGGCATTACACGGTTTACCGACATGAGTGATCAATCCGACAACACCTCACGCTGCCCCTTCACGCTGGATCGCCGCCGCTTTCTACAAGGGTTGGGCGCGGCCGGTGCCGCCGCCGGGCTGGGCGGTTCGGCCTGGGCCGAATCGCACACCGATGCCGCCAGTGCCCACGACGTCACCGGCGCACCAGTCAGTACCACCACCCAGCAGTCCCATCCCTTTCACGGCCGCCATCAGCAGGGTGTTCTCACCCCGCGCCCGGCAACCGGCATGGTGGTTGTCTGCGACGTGCTGGCTCGTGACCGCACCGGACTGGAACGGCTGTTGCGCACCCTCACCGAGCGTATCGCCTTTCTTACACGTGGCGGCAGCTATCCTAAGCGCGATCCAAGTTATCCACCGGCGGATTCCGGCATCCTCGGGCCGACTATTGCCCCGGACGCGCTGACCGTTACCGTCTCGCTGGGTGCCTCGTTGTTCGACGAGCGCTTCGACCTGGCCGATGCCAAGCCAAAGCATCTGCAACGTATGACGGGCTTCCCCAACGACGCCCTGGAGCCGGCGCGTTGCCACGGCGACCTATCGTTGCAGATCTGCGCCAACACCCACGATACGACCATTCACGCCCTGCGCGACATCATCAAGCACACGCCCGGCCTTCTCATGGTGCGCTGGAAGCAGGAAGGCACGGTGCCCGTGGTACCTCCCGGCCACGATACCCCCGCGCCCAGCGCGCGCAATTACCTGGGCTTTCGCGACGGCACCGCCAACCCGGACACCGACGACGAGACGCTGATGAACGCCTTGGTGTGGACCGGCGCCGATCCCGACGAACCCGACTGGGCCCACGGCGGCAGCTATCAGGTAGTACGCATCATTCGTAACTTCGTCGAACGCTGGGATCGCGCGCAACTGGCCGAGCAAGAGGCAATCTTCGGTCGACGCAAGGACAGCGGCGCGCCTCTTTCCGGCGGCAGCGAATACGATGAGCCCGACTACGCCAATGATGCGGACGGCAAGATCACCCCGCTGGACGCACATATTCGGCTGGCCAATCCGCGTACTCCAGGCTTCGAGAAGCACCGTATCCTGCGCCGGCCGTTTAATTATTCCAACGGCGTCGAAGCCAATGGCCAGCTCGATATGGGGCTGTTGTTCATCGTCTACCAGGCCGATCTCGAGGCCGGTTTCATCACCGTTCAGAACCACCTCAACGGCGAGCCATTGGAGGAGTACATCAAGCCGGTGGGCGGCGGATACTTCTTCACACTCCCCGGCGCCATCGATGAACACGACTTTCTCGGTCGCTCCCTAATGGAAGCGACCGATGTTTGATCATAACGACAGGCACTCCAAGGCGCCGATATCCATGACCGAACTGGCCCCACTAACGATTCGATCCCCCATCAAGGAGTCATCGCATGTCACCCCGCTCACTGTTTTTTGCCGCCAGTGTCTTCGGCCTCATGGCCCTGCAGACCCCGGTCCAGGCGGACGTCGACCCCGAGGCACTGGTCGAGCCAGTAGCCGAGTACAAGCTGTACGTACTCGATAATATCGACCAATTCGTCAGTCATACCGAGAAATTTACCCAGGCCATCGAAGCTGGCGATCTGGAACGCGCCCAGGCGCTCTACGCCCCGACACGGGTCTACTACGAGCGCATCGAACCGATCGCCGAACTGTTCGCCGACCTCGATGCCAGCATCGACGCCCGCGAGGACGACTACGAAAACGGCGTCGAGGATCCCGACTTCACCGGCTTCCATCGTCTCGAATACGGCCTCTTCAAGGAACAGATCACCCAAGGATTCGTGCCTTACGCCAAACGGTTGATGACCGACGTCAACGACCTCGAATCACGTGTGCAAGGTCTGACCTTTCCGCCGGCCAAGGTCGTCGGCGGCGCAGCCGCACTGATGGAAGAAGTCGCCGCAACCAAGGTCAGCGGTGAGGAAGACCGCTATAGCCATACCGACCTGTGGGACTTCCAGGGCAATGTCGACGGCTCGCAGAAGATCTTCGAACTGTTCAAGCCGCTGGTTGCCGAGGAAGACCCGGCCTTCGTCGACCGTGTCGAGAAAAACTTCGCCGAGGTTGAGGACACGCTCGCCCACTACCGGCACGAGACCGACAATCCCGAGGCCGGTTTCGTCAGCTACGAAAAGGTCAGTCAGACGGACCGCCGCGCGTTCGTCGGGCCGGTGACCGTGCTCGCCGAGGATCTGGCGACCCTGCGCGGCAAGCTGGGGCTATAAGGTCTCCGTCGCAACGGCGCCGGCCCAAGCGTCGGCGCCGTGGTTGTTTTGCAGGCTCACTCCGGCACCCACCACTGTGACGAATGCGTCGCGTCGTCTCCCAGGCACCGCACGACGTGGGCCAAGCTGTCATCGAGCTGCGTATCCACGCCCCAGGGCGGGTTGAAGATCAGCATGCCGCTACCGTACATGCCATGCATGGCATCGCCGGGCGGGTGCAATTGCAGCTCGCTGCGCCAGACCTTACGCACCCCGCTACGCTGGACGGCCTCGAGCAGATCGTGATGGCGACCGCTGGGCAATAGCGGATACCAGATCAAGACGATGGCGTGACGCACCTTGGCGGCCACCGCCTGCAACGTCGACGCAACGTCGGCGTATTCCTGCTTGAGCTCGTAACTGGGATCGATGAGTACACAAAGGCGCGGCGTCGCCGGCGGCAAGGAAGCACGTAGACCGGCCAGCCCGTCCGCGTGGTGGCGTCGTGCCTGATCGGGCAACGCTTGCGCCTCGAGGTGGCTCGCCTCCCCCGGGTGAAGCTCGTACAGATCGAGCCGATCCTGAGCTCGGCATGCCTGAGACAACCACCAGGGCGAGCCCGGATAGTGGCTGAGCCGGGACGACGCCTGGACTGCGCCGAGACGCTCGCACCATGGGCCCAGCAGCGGGTCGTCGGCGAAGCGCTCGCGCGCTGCCCAGACACTCGCCACGCCGTGGCGATACTCCTTGAGACGCTGCGTTTCCTCGGCATCGAGCGAGTACAGTCCGCGTCCGGCATGCGTATCCACATATGTAACGGGCGAGGGCTTACGTAATAGATGGCATAGAACGGCAAACACGGCGAGATGCTTGTGAACGTCGGCGAAATTGCCAGCGTGGTAGGCGTGCTGATAGGCGAGCATGAAGGGGGTTCCGAAACGACGTGAAGCGCGGAATGAGCCCACGTCAGGGGCGCTGATGAGCTTGGCAGGCCAGGCCGGCGCGAACCGGCCTGACGCGACGCCGTAATCGCTTAGCTCTGCTCGGTGACCGGTGTCAGCGTGATTTCGACACGCCGATTCTGGGCGCGGCCGTTTTCTGTATCGTTGCTGGCAACGGGCTGACTTTCGCCGTGGCCGACGGTAGCGATACGATTGCCGGCGATGCCGCCCTGGCCGAGATAATCGGCCACGGACTGCGCACGACGCTCCGAGAGACGCTGGTTGTAATCCGCGCTGCCGGTACTGTCGGTGTAGCCAGCGACATTGATGCGCGTCTTGGGATATTCACGCATGACGGCGGTGGCATCGTTGAGTGCCTGGCGCGCGGGCGTCTGCAGATCGCTGGAGTCGACCGCAAAGGTCACGCGGCTGGGCATGTTGAGGACGATGTTGTCGCCCTGACGGTCGACCCCGATACCGGTGCCGTCGAGATCCTTGCGCAGCTTTTCTTCCTGGGCATCCATGTAGGCGCCTACGCCGCCGCCAATGGCGGCGCCGGCAGCCCCGCCGATCAATGCACGATCACGGGTGCTGCTGCCGCCGTCCCCGGTCAGCGCCCCGGCAATTGCGCCCACGGCAGCGCCGATACCCGCGCCGCCGAAGGTCTTGCCGTGGTCACTCTGCTGTTGGCCGCCGGTTTGCGCATCGTTGCTTGCACAACCCGTTACACCAATCGCCAGCGCCAGCGGAATCGCCATCCATATCGCGCGTTGCATGCGTCCTTTCTCCTTAGCTTTAAAATGCGTTTCGAAAAACGTTCTAGCGTTCCTGCCATCGAAACGTTTGTCACTGCTCATCGCAAAGCGCGAGCAGATCGTTCAAGAATAACAGCCCATGAGGCGATGCCTGTAGGCGTTGCGCCGGATCGCGCAGCAATCCCTTGGCTCGGGCCTCTTCCAGTCGGGCATCGAGCAGTGTATCAGGCTGGCCGCTTCTCTCGCGCCAATAATATCGCGGAACACCCTCGGTGAGACGCAGGGCATTCATCAAGAACTCCAGCGGCAGTTCCTGCGTCTCGAGGGCGCGACGTCCGGCGACGAAGCCACGCGGATCTTGCGCGCGCCGCAGATAGGCTTCCGGTTGACGCACCTTCCAGCGGCGTTCGATGGCCAGAGCGCCATCCGTTTGCCAAGCACTCAACTTACCGTGTGCCCCAGCCCCGATGCCGAGATAATCGCCGAACGTCCAGTAGTTGAGATTGTGGCGCGCCTGGTGATCGGGGCGCGTGTAGGCGGAAATCTCGTAGCGGTGATAACCCGCAGCCTCGAGCCGCGCGTGCCCAGCCTCCTGGATATCGCAGAGGACATCTTCATCGGGCAAGCGCGGAGGTTGTGAGTAGAACTCGGTATTGGGCTCGAGCGTGAGCTGGTACCAGGAGATATGCTCGGGCGCCAATGCCAGCGCCTGCTCGATATCCGCCAGGGCATCTTCCACGCCCTGCTCGGGAAGGCCGTGCATCAGATCGAGATTGACGTTGTCGAACCCCGCCGCGCGCGCGTTACGTAGCGCCTGGGCGGCTTCGTCACCGTCATGAATGCGCCCCAGTCGCTCGAGCTGGAGGGACTGGAAACTCTGCACCCCCAAAGACAGGCGATTGATGCCAGCCTCGCGATACGCCGCAAAGCGGTCGTGTTCTACCGCGCCGGGATTGGCTTCCAAGGTGATTTCGATATCCGAAGCAAACGGCAAGCGTGCCTCTATCGCCTGCAACAGACGCCGATACGCCGCGCCACTCAGCAGGCTGGGCGTGCCACCGCCGATGAAGATGCTCACCAGCTCGCGGCCCCTGGCCAACGCTAGCTCCGCATCCAGATCGTCGAGCAGGGCGTCGACATAGGCGCGTTCGGGAAGCGCACTGTCATGGCCCACGCCATGCGAATTGAAATCGCAATACGGGCATTTGCGCACGCACCAGGGCACGTGCACATAGAGCGACAAGGGCGGTAGAGTCGTCATGAGTTGGCGGACAATTGGGCGAGCAGCGCGTTCATGGCACGGCCCCGATGGCTGAGTCGATTCTTGTCCTCGGCGGTCAGCTCGGCGGCGCTCATGCCGCGTTCCGGCACCCAGAAGAGAGGATCGTAACCGAAACCGCCTTCACCTCGTGGATGCGCCCGGACTTCCCCTTCCCAGGAACACTGCACGATATGCGGCACCGGGTCCTCGGCATGACGCAAGTACACCAGCACGCACCAGAAGCGCGCGGTACGCTGTCCTTCCGGCACTGCGTCGAGCGCTTCCAGGAGCTTGCGATTGTTGGCGGCATCATCCTTGGGCTCGCCCGCGAAACGCGCCGAGTAAATTCCCGGGGCGCCATGCAAGGCGTCGACTTCCAACCCCGAATCGTCGGCGAGCGCGGGACATCCGCTGACCCGCGAGGCTTCGCGGGCCTTGAGCAGGGCGTTCTCGACGAACGTCAGGCCGGTTTCCTCGACCTCGGTCACGGCGAAGTCATGCTGGGGGCGCACTTCGAGGCCCAAGGGGCTCAGCAAGTGCTGGAATTCACGCAACTTGCCGGCATTGCCGCTGGCCAGCACCAGCGTCTTTCGATCCGCCATCATGCTTTCTCCTCATCGCTCGGCCACTCATTCTACGGACAGTCCGCCGGCCGGGAAACCGCTCTAGCTATGGATAAATACGTTTTTTAAAACAATAACTTAAAAACAGGAATTAGTTTTTTCATACTTTAAACGTAAGGCTTGCCTCATCTAAATGAAGGGGCTTACTGAAATTTCTCTCCGCCGAGCGTCGCTGTCCTCATCGCATCCTTTGCCACCCCGATCCAAGCGATTGATGTTACTCTAGAATTAATAAAAGTTATAAAAATTAAAAAACTATATTCTATTAAGTTTTAAACATGAGGGGTTACTGTCTATTTACAAAGTGCGTGTCTCGGATAAGGCTTGGAAGCAATTCGGCATGAAACCGGCCATGAGAAAGTCGGGACATGCCAATGATGTCTCACACAACACCGGGATGAAACGCATGAGCATGGAAAATACAAGGGTTCTGATGGTCACTGACTGCAATCCGCAGTCGCAGCTATTCATCGATTACATTCGCCAGCAGCTCGATTGTCAGGTCTCGGCGCTGAGCACCCAGGAAAGCTTCGAGCCGCCCACGAATTGCAAGGTCGTGGTATTGCTGGATGCCGACCATGTCGACGAAAACTGCATGCATCTGTGGAACAGCCGCTCCAGCGAAAGCCCGGAGATGATCCTCGCGGCCTTCAATCTGCGTGACGATGAGCATGCGGCGGAACTTCTTATCAGCCTGCATCTGCAGGGCGTCTTTTACCGCCAGGACAATCTGCTGCTGATCTGCAAGGGCATCGCCAAGCTGCTCGAAGGCGATCTATGGATGTCGCGCAACCTGATGACACGCCTGATCGACTTTTATCGCCGCCAACAGCTCAATGCGTATCGTCCAGTGTGCGGACTGACCCATCGCGAATTGGAAATCATCGGCCTACTGGGCACCGGGGCATCCAACACCGAAATCGCCGATCAACTCTTCGTCAGCGAGCATACCGTCAAGTCGCATCTCTATAATATCTTCCGCAAGATCAAGGTACACAACCGTATTCAGGCCATGAACTGGGCGCGTCAGAATCTTGGTGCGCCACCCATGGTTTCATTGCGTAGCGCCCGCAAGGCACGCACGTCATGAGCCCTGCAGTACCGACAAAAAACGCCGCTCCCAAAGGAACGGCGCAATATCACGAGACTCACATCACCCACACGCCATGCGGCAATGTGACGACCCTAACCACCCCTTTAGCATAAAGAGGGCGCATGACAGGCCCATGACGCAGTCGCGACATGATGATGACGGCGCCTCAATTGAGTTGGATACGCTCCTGAATCATCGACACCAGAGTCCGGTTGGCATCCGGTGCCGTGGTATCGAGATGGACCAGGTGGCTCAGTTCATCGTCGGCGAAAGGTTCGAAACGTGCCAGTTGGCGTTCGAGTACCTCGAGCCCTGCCTCGGAAGGGTCACCACCACGCTGGGCACGCTTTTCGATGCGTGCGCGCAGGGTCGCTTCATCCGCCTCGAAACTCACCAGCAGCACCGGCAGTCCGCGGCGTTCGGCCTCGAAGCACAGTTGCGTGCGCTGAGCGCGCGTCAGGCAGGTGGCATCGACACAGGCCGGCAGCCCTGACTCCAGCAGGATCCCCGCCAGTTCGGCAAGACGATCATAGGTACGCGCAGTCGCCTGGGTCGTATAGATATCGGCGCCGTCGGCGGTACTCGACTGGGCCTCGAAGCCGTAAAGCCGTTTGCGTTCAATATCGGAGCGCACCCGCACACCGCCTAGCCGCTGCACCATCTCGCCGGTGAAACGGCTCTTGCCGCTGCCCGAGACGCCCACGCCGACGATCAGATACGGGAAGCGAAACTCGCTGTAACGCTCTGCCAGGGCAATGTAATGCTGGTACTTCGCATACGCCTCCTGGCGCTCGTCAGGCGTCAATTGCGGTTGCTGGTAATGCAGCATCGCCACCTTGGCCCGCACCAGCGCCCGATAAAGCTTGTAATAGGCGAGCAGGCGCACCAACTCGTAATCGCCGGAGAGTTCCAGGTAGCGATTGAGCACATGGTTGGCGAAGGCCTGCTCGCCACGTGCCTCGAGGTCCATCAGCAAGAATGCCAGCTCGCAGCCGACATCGTTCCAGCGCAGCTCGGCGTTGAATTCCAGGCCGTCGAAAAGCAGCGCGCGGCCTTCGAAATGCACTGCATTGCCGAGGTGAATGTCGCCATGGGTCTCACGCACGTAGCCTTCACGCCAGCGCCGCTCGAACTCGTGCTCGAGCCGCGCGAAACTGTCCAGACTCCAGGTCTCGAGCCGCGAGAGACGTTCACGTGCCTGGGGATCGTCGAGCCGCGCCTCGATCAAGCGAAACTCGCGGTCCAACGTGCGACGCACGGTGTCCGGCGAGCCCAACGGACTATCGCCGCTGATCCGCGGCGCGTCTTCGTGAAATGCCACCAGTTGATCGACAAGGTCGTCGAGCAGCTCCACCGAGAGCTCGCCGCTGACCTGCAAGGTGCTGAACAGGTGACGGTTGCTGAACTGACGCATCTTGACGGCATATTCGAACGGCGTGCCACTGCCATCCAACCGCGGTGCCTCAGGCGTCCCGCTGATGGGCACCGTCTCAAGATACAGCGCCGGGGCGAGACGTCGGTTGAGGCGTACCTCCTGCTCGCAGAGCCGACGCCGCTTTTCGAGGGTGGAAAAGTCCAGAAAGCTGCCGAAATCCAGCGGCTTCTTGATCTTGTAGGCATAATCGCCGGTAAGAATGACCCAGGAAATATGGGTCTCGAACACCTCGACCTCGCCAACCGAGTCTCCGAATGCCTGGCCTTGGCGCAATGCCTCGATCAATACCTGGCTCACTGAGCGTTCTCCCGCATCCTGTCGTTGCATCGCATCGTTCACTCGCCGCGTCAGGCCTGACCGAGGGTCGCCAGTACCCGTTCGGCGGCATCCAGGGTAGTCTGGATATCGGCCGCCGTGTGGGCGCTCGACATGAAGCCTGCCTCGAACGGCGAAGGCGCCAGATACACACCCTCCTCGAGCATCCCCAGGAAGAAGCGCCGGAAGGTATCGGCATCGCAGGCAGTCGCCTGGGCGAAGTTATCGACGCGCCGCTGGGCGGTGAAGAAGACCCCGAACATGCCGCCCGCGCGCTGGGTGATCAAATCCACGCCGGCTGCCTCCGCACGGGCTTCCAGACCATCACACAGCGTCGCCACGCGTTCACCGAGCGCGTCGTGGAAGCCCGGTTCGCGAATCTTCTCGAGCAGCGCGATCCCCGCCGCCATGGCCAGAGGATTGCCAGCCAGCGTGCCCGCTTGGTAGATCGGTCCCAAAGGCGAGACTTGCTCCATCAGCTCACGCGCCCCGCCGAAGGCGCCGACCGGCATGCCGCCACCGACGATCTTGCCCAGGCACGTCAGGTCCGGCGTCACACCGAAATGTGCCTGGGCACCGCCCAGCGCGACGCGAAAACCGGTCATTACCTCATCGAAGATCAGCACGCTGCCATGGGCATCGCACACTTCGCGCAAGCCCTTGAGAAACTCGGGCTGCGGCGGAATGCAGTTCATATTGCCCGCCACCGGCTCGACGATGATGCCGGCGATCTCGTCCCCCAGACGCGCGAAGCAGTCGCGCACGGCGTCGAGATCGTTATAGGGCAGCGTCACGGTATGCTCGGCGAGGGACGCCGGCACGCCGGGTGAACTGGGTTCACCGTGCGTCAGCGCGCCGGAACCGGCCTTGACCAGCAGCGAGTCGGAATGGCCGTGGTAATTGCCCTCGAACTTGACGATCTTGTCGCGTCCGGTATGGCCACGTGCCAGACGAATCGCCGACATGGTGGCCTCGGTGCCCGAGTTGACCATGCGTACCATGTCGATGGACGGCATGATCTCGCAGATCAGCTCCGCCATGCGCGTTTCGATGGCGGTCGGCGTGCCGAAGGACAGCCCATCGTCGAGACGCTCACGCACCGCGCCCAGCACATCGGGATCGGCATGGCCAGTGATCAACGGCCCCCAGGATCCGACATAATCGATGTAGCGTTGACCTTCGACATCGTAGAGATAGGCGCCCTGGGCGCGCTCCACGAATACCGGTGCGCGCTCCATGCCCTTGAAGGCGCGCACGGGTGAGTTCACACCGCCGGGGATGTGACGGCAAGCCTGCTCGAAGAGTTGTGCGGACGTGGTCATGACTTCCTCTGGCTGTGTCTGGCTAGAAATGTGGATAACTCTCTGGACAGGTCGAACAACTCTCCGCTCGAGCCTGTGGATAATTCAGTGTCGCGCCGCCTCGCCGAGACTCGCCTGCAATTCCTTGATGGCGACCGCAGGATCGACGGCGCCGAAGACCGCATGCACCGTGGCCAACAACTCCGCGCCGGCCTCGCGGGCTAGACGCATAGTGTGGACGTCGAGTCCACCGATCGCCACACGCGGCAGGCCGAAACACGCGGCGTCGCCGAGCAACGTCAAGGACGCCGCTGGCGCCTCTGGCTTGGTGCGCGACGCGAAGAAACGCCCGAAAGCCAGATAGCTGGCGCCTTCAGCCACAGCGCGTTCCGCCAGATCGAGACGCGCATGGCAAGTCGCCCCGATGATCGCCGCGGGTCCCAGGACCTCGCGCGCAGCATCCAGCGCACCATCCTGCTGCCCCAGGTGCAGCCCGACGGTGGTGCCAAAACGCGCGCCCAGCCGCGCCGCCAGGGCGATATCGTCATTCACGATCAGCGGTATCCCGGCATCGTGGCAATACCCGGCCAGGGTTGCGGCCTGGCGCCAGCGCTTGTCGGCATCCGCCGACTTGTCACGGTACTGCAGCAGCGCCGGCGCCGCGCTCAAGGCGCGCTCACACGCCGCGAACAGGCATTCATCGTCCGGCAACAGCGTCGCATCGGTAATGGCGTATATGCCGCGCGTCCAGTCCGCCGTCATGTTGCCTCGCTCTCGAAGGGCGGCAAGCGCCACAGCCGATCGGGTAACGCCTGGCCGTGTCCGGGACGTTGCGCGTGCACCAGGCTATCCCAGGCCACGCGCTGGGCCTGACTGCAAGCCTCGATCAAGGATTCGCCACACGCCAGGCGCGCGGCAAGCGAAGCCGCCAGGGTACATCCCGACCCATGATAATCGCCCGCCAGCCGTGGCCAACGCCATTGGCGACTATTGTCGGGAGTATGCAGGGTGTGGACAACCTCGTTGCATGCTGACGTCTCGTCATCCCAGGCATCCGCCCCGGTGACCAGAATCGCCTGTGCGCCCAGCGACATCAGTTCCACCACCCGATCCACTTCACTACCGGACGTCGCACTCAGACGTGCCAGTTCGTGACGATTGGGGGTCAGGATATCCACCAGCGGCAACAGACGTTCGCGAAACATCGATACGCTGTCATCGGGGGCCAACGCACTACCGCCGCCCGCACGCATCACCGGGTCGACGATCAACGGCAGATTGGGATGCGCACGCGCCACGTCGATGACCGCCTCAAGAGACGCACGATCGGCGATCAACCCCACCTTGATGGCATTGATCTCGATATCCGCGAACAATGCCTCGCAAGCGCTTTCGATACTCTCGCGCGAACACGGCATGACGCGTTGCACGTCGCGCGTGGTCTGTACCGTCAGCGCCGTGGGCACGGTCAACGGCCAACCACCGCAGGCGCGGATGGCTTCGCCATCGGCGGTCAGTCCCGCCCCGCCAGTAGGGTCATGCCCCGCAAGCACCAGCACCGCCGGCAATCTTGGCGTTGCCATCAAAACGGCTGGAACACGACGAGCAGGACGATAGCCAGCAGCAGCACAATGGGAATGCCATTGAACGCCTTGAAGAATGCCGCGCTCTTGTGGCACTGCGTGGCCGCGAATCGCTTGAGATAAGCCAGGCACACATGATGATAGCCGATCAAAAATGCCACCAGCAGCACCTTGACATGGAACGAGCCATTACTCATGACACTCGGCACCAGATAGACCAGCAGTCCGCCCAGAACGATTACCGCGATCATCGCCGGTAGCATGATGCCCTTGTAGAGACGCCGCTCCATGAGCTGGAAGTAGCCTACCGCCTGTTCATCGCCATGATCGCGCGCCTGGGCATGATAGACGAACAATCGGGGGAGAAAGAAAAGCGCCGCGAACCAGGTCATGACGGCAACCAGGTGCAGCGATAAGATCAATTGATACATGGCGATTCCTTAATGCGAGTCCTGCATTCTTGCTGAAAAATTCCTCGGGGCCATGCCGAGGTCATTTATTACGGTAGTAGTTCTCGATGGCGTCGCGGGTGATGATACCCGAAATCTTGCGGATCAGCGGCGCCGTGGTGTGTTCGACGTAGAGCGCATCGACGCCATACTTGTTGAGTTGCTCAAAGGCCTCCGAGAGCGTTGCCTGCAAGGAAATGGGCGCCATATCGACACGTTGACCGGGGATTTCGAGCAGGTCGAAGCGGGGTTCGTCCTGCCATTTCTCGTCGAGCATGAGTCTTGCCAGCCCGGCGGCCTTGAGCCCCACCGGGGGTTTGTCGTTCTCGCGCGAGACCACCAGCCAGGTGGGTTTGCCGGCCAGCAGTTCCTGAGCCTGGGCCCGCGACAGCACGCGTGGTGCCCGCGCCACGCTACGCTCCATGACGGCGGGCACCGCGACCCGTGACAAGGCTTGCATCAAGGGGCGCTGCAAGGGATGCAGGCCCTGGCTATCGAGCGTGGAGATGAAAAACCCCGAGCAGTGATACCCCTGACGCTCCACCAGTACCGCAATGACCACCGCCAGCATGCCCGGCAGCAGGATGCTCGAATTGTGCGTCAACTCTAGAAGTGCCATCAACGCTGCCAGAGGCGCCTGCAGGACAGCCCCCATCATCGCGGCCATGCCCAACAGCGAGAACACCGCCGGCGACGAGGCCAGCTCCGGCATCAGCGTGGCCCACAGCAGCCCGCACAACGTGCCCAGGGCCGCCCCCGCCACCAGAATCGGCCCGATGATGCTCACCGGGACCCCGAAGGCGATGGCCAGTGCTGTCAGCGCCAGCTTGCCGAACGCCACGGCGATCAGCACATCCAGCGCCGGCTGGCCGACGAGCATGCGCTCCAGCGAGTCGTAGCCCATGCCCTGGACCTGAGGATACCACCAGGCCAGTGCCGCCACCGCGACGCCCACCGCCAGGAATCGCCCCCACATGGGAAGGCGCGCTTTCCACGCCGCAGGCCTGGCAAGACGCACGAAGCCACCGGCTACCAGTCCGATCAATACGGCCGTGACCACGATCCAGGGCAGATCGAACAACGAGGCCAACTGCACGCTGGGCACCGAGAAGGCGGGCTGCGAACCGTAGACCAACTGCGAGACAACGGCGCCGGTAGTCGAGGCCAGAATGACCGGCATGAAGCCGATGATGGTGTATTCCATCATCACCACTTCCATGGCGAAGATGACGCCAGCGATCGGCGTATTGAACGACGCGGAGATGCCCGCCGCAGTGCCACATCCCACCAATACGCGTAGGCTGTTGTGGGGCAGCCGCATGGTCTGGCCGATCCAGCTCGACGCCGCCGCACCGAGGTGAATGGCGGGCCCCTCGCGCCCTGCGGAAAGACCACCCAACAGCGCCACGAGCCCTACCCACCACTGGGTGATCCAGTTGCGTAACGGCATCTTGCCCTGATGATAGGTCAACCGTTCGATGACATGGCCGATGCCAATCTTGCCGGCATTGATCGGTATGCGCCACAGCCACAGGCCGATCAGCGCCACGGCGATCAACGGCAACACCACGCGAAGCGGTACCGCGAGTCGTTCGAAAGCCTCGGGATCGCCATCCGGCATGAAGGCCAGCGCCCCCAACTCCAATGCGCCGCGAAACACGACCATCAGACCGCCGGTCAGAAGCCCCGAGAGGACACCCAGCACACATAACTGTGGCAACGCATCGACACTTGCCAAGCGGCGACGAAAAACTTCCATGCTGGGCCGCTTGAGCAGTGGTCGAAACCGACGCAATGGCACACCATATCTCCCTGAGCACTGATGATCCTCACCGGGACAAGGACAGGCGGCATGGCCAAGCCCGGCACAGCACGACATCATTACAAACGAATGTAACGTTAGACATTATCATACACCCTAGCGTTACACGGCAGTCAGCGCTCCACATCAAGACAAAGTTGACCGTTTTGCTTGGTTTTCACGATAATGGGGAGCCATATGCCATACGATGGATTAAGGAGGTCACCATGAGCGGGGCTGAATCGTTCGTCCCGGTGCCCATGTACTTGACCGATGCCGCCGCCCAGCGTCTGGGCGTCTTGGTCGAGGAAGAGGGCAAGCCGGGTCTCAAGCTGCGTGTCTACGTCACCGGCGGAGGCTGCTCGGGCTTCCAGTACGGTTTCGATTTCGCCGAGAATGTCGGCGACGAGGATACCGTCATCGAACATGGCGGCGCGTCGATGATCATCGACGCACTCTCGTATCAATACCTGGTCGGCTCCACGGTGGATTTCGAGGAAGGCCTCGCCGGGGCACGCTTCATCATCAAGAATCCCAACGCCACTTCCACCTGCGGCTGCGGTGCCTCGTTCGCCGTCTGAGCGGGCATGCAGCGCCTCGGGCGTCCGCTACGCGGATGCCCCTTCCCTCTTTTCGTGTTCCCCACCCTTTACTTGACGCCCTCACCGGGACTCGTCAATGTAGAACCGGTCCCATCAACAACAGCAAACGGGGAACGCTATGAAACACTTGCCACTATGTCTACCACTACGTCTTTCCGCCCTCGCGCTGGCACTTGGTACCAGCAGTGCCGCCCTCGCCCAGGATACACCCACGCTCGCCGTGGCGACTGATCCCAGCTTCGTGCCCTTCGAGATGATGGACGAGGATAGCGGCGAAATGGTCGGTTTCGACATCGATATCATCAACGCCATCGCCGATCGTGCCGGCTTCGATATCGATCTCAACACCATGGACTTCAACGGCATCATTCCCGCCGTGCAGACCGGTAACGTCGATATCGCCATCGCGGGTATCACCATTACCGAAGAGCGCGGCGAGATCGTCGACTTCTCCGATCCGTACTACGACAGCGGTCTACGTATTCTGGTCCCCAACAGCAATGACGACGTCGAAGAGCTCGACGATCTCGAAGGCATGCGTATCGGCACCAAGATTGGGTCCACGAGCTACGATTACCTTCAGGAAGAGCTCGGTGACGATGCCGAAATCACCCCCTATCCCGGCAGTTCCGACATGTACATGGCCCTCATGGGCGGCAGTGTCGACGCCGTGTTCTATGACGCACCTAACGTCGGCTACTTCGCCGAGACCAAGGGCGACGGCAAGGCCAAGGTGGTCGGGCCACTGTATGAAGGCCAGCAATACGGCATCGCCTTCGTCGAGGGCAGCGAGTGGGTAGAACCCGCCAACGAAGCGCTCAGCGAGATGCGTGAAGACGGCACCTACGACGACATCTACGAAAAGTGGTTCGGCAAGGCACCTGACGCCGAATAAAGACAACGATCCATCAGGGGCCGGGTGATCATGCACCCGGCCCCTTTTCATGGCATACCATCCACCATAAGCGTCGTCGCCTCGGCGCACACGTACGCCGAGTCACGACCCTGGAGACACCTTCGTGGACGTCACTTTCCAGTTCGACTGGCAGGCGGCCATCGCCTCCATTCCGCATCTTCTCACCGGTATTCCCTGGACCTTGCTGATCTCCTTCGGCGGCCTCGCCATCGGCTTTCTGATCGGCATCGTCTTTGGCCTTCTGCGCATCAGTCCGCTGCGCTTGCTACGCTGGCCAGCCACTGTCTACATCGAAATCTTCCGCGGCACCCCCGTGCTCGTGCAGGTGCTATTCATCTTCTATGGCTTACCGCAACTCCTGGGCGGTCCGATCAACGCCGTGGTTGCCGGTATCGCGGCCATCGCCCTCAACGCGGGCGCCTATATTTCGGAAATCGTGCGTGGCGGGGTGCAGTCCATCGAAAAGGGCCAGCGCGAGGCTGGCTTGTCGCTGGGCCTGTCGCGGACCGATACCTTCCGCTACATCATCTGGCCCCAGGCGCTGCGCCGCATGATCCCGGCCCTCGGCAATCAGGGCATCGTCAGCATCAAGGACACCTCGCTGTTCTCGGTCATCGGCGTAGGCGAGCTGGTGCGTCAGGGCCAGGTCTATATCGCGACCACCTTCACCGCACTCGAGGTCTACTTGATGGTCGCCATGCTTTACCTGGTGATCACACTGAGTCTCTCTTTCGCCTTGCGCCTGCTCGAGCGCAAGGGCCTGGTTGGACAATGAGGCGCCTATCATGAATGACAGTCAGCAAGCTTCCCCCACGCCGATCGTCACGTTGGAGAAGGTCGACAAGTACTTCGGCAGCCTGCACGTACTGCAGGATATCGACCTCGAGATCGCCGCCGGCGAGGTGGTCGTCATCGTCGGTGCCAGCGGATCCGGCAAATCGACGCTCATTCGCTGCGTCAATGGCCTCGAGGAGTTCCAATCGGGACGCATCGTCGTCGATGGCAACGAGCTAACACCGCACGGCAAGGGTGGGAAATCGTTGCAGACCATTCGCACCGAAGTCGGCATGGTCTTCCAGCAATTCAACCTGTTTCCCCATTTGTCGGTGCATGCCAACGTGACCCTGGCCCCGGAGAAGGTACGCGGGCTCGACAACGCCAAGGCTCGGGAAATCGCCGATCGACTGCTCGAACGCGTGGGTATCAGCGATCAAGCCGACAAGTATCCCGGGCAGCTTTCCGGAGGCCAACAACAGCGTGTCGCCCTGGCGCGTGCATTGGCCATGGAGCCGCGCCTGATGCTGTTCGACGAGCCCACCTCGGCTCTCGACCCGGAAATGATCGGCGAAGTACTCGACGCCATGCGCGAACTGGCCAACGAAGGCATGACGATGATGATCGTGACCCACGAAATGGGCTTCGCACGCGAGGTCGCCGACCGCGTCATCTTCGTGCACGACGGCCATATCGTCGAACAAGGCACGCCACAAGAAGTCTTCGACCACCCTCAAAATGAACGTACCCAGTCCTTTCTCTCCCGCGTTCTCAAGCACTAACGTTCTCAGAGACCAGGTAGCACTCCCACCCCGCAATCACGCGGCGATCCCTTGGGTCGCCGCGCTTTCTCGTTGTCTTCACAGGGCGATTTTTTGCCTGTGCATAACTTTTCTGTCATAACCTGCTCATCCTGGCTACGAGCCCCGTCATGAAGGGGTTAAGAGACAATACCTCCAAATGTTGACCACTATGGGCGGGAGTCCGGTATGCGCCTGGGGACAAGTGGTGCACGATCTGACGTGTGGATAAGCAACCCTTCCATCCACAGGCCATCCCCCGTTCCCACGCAGGCTATTGGCTTCTTTTCCGATCAAGGAAAAACAACGTAACTATTCGCCAATGCTGTGTTTTTTCCACTTATCCCCAGATATCGTCGATACCAGTAATAACAACAGCAACAGAACTTCTTTTAAATTCTATATTGTTATTAATAAGAGACCCGATAAAGAGCCAACCCACTGGCAATCCATGTGTGGAAAACCCTGACGGTTACTCACAAGGGGTTTATACTGTCCGGCTATTTGCCAAGCTCATCGCCTGACGATGAGGCTTGCCGACATGCACGACCGCAGCCAGACGCTGCGATTCGAGGTGTAACGTGGATTATCCAGACCGCTTTGATGTCATCGTCATCGGCGGGGGCCATGCGGGGACCGAAGCCGCATTGGCTGCCGCTCGCATGGGCTGTCAGACGCTATTGCTGACGCATAACATCGAGACTCTCGGCCAGATGTCCTGCAATCCCGCCATCGGTGGGATCGGCAAGAGCCATCTGGTCAAGGAAATCGACGCACTAGGCGGCGCCATGGCACATGCCACCGATCTCGGCGGCATTCAGTTCCGTGTACTCAATGCCCGCAAGGGTCCCGCTGTGCGTGCCACCCGAGCCCAGGCCGATCGCGTCCGTTACAAGGCTGCGATTCGCAGCCAACTGGAAAACCAGTCGCATCTGACGCTCTTCCAACAGGCCGCCGACGACCTGATCGTTGACGGCGACACGGTGCGTGGCGTCGTCACGCAAACGGGGATCCGGGTCTATGGCGAAAGCGTGGTGCTGTGTACCGGGACCTTCCTCGGTGGTGTTATCCACATCGGGTTGGACAATCACTCCGGTGGGCGTGCCGGAGATCCGTCCTCCAACGCCTTGGCGCAACGCCTGCGTGCCCTGCCGTTCAATGTCGATCGACTCAAGACCGGTACACCGCCGCGCCTGGATGCCAAAAGCGTGGATTTCTCAGTGCTCGAGACACAGCCGGGTGACACGCCGACCCCGGTGATGTCATATCTCGGCAACCGCGAGCAGCATCCGCGTCAGATGAACTGCCATATCGCGCATACCAACACCCACACCCACGAGATCATTCACGCCAATCTCGATCGCTCGCCGATGTATTCCGGCGTCATCGGCGGTGTGGGACCACGCTACTGCCCGTCCATCGAAGACAAGGTGAACCGCTTCGCGGACAAGTCGAGCCACCAGATCTTCGTCGAGCCCGAAGGCCTCGATACTCACGAGCTCTACCCCAACGGGATCTCGACCTCGCTACCCTTCGACGTGCAGTTCCAGGTGGTCCGTTCGATCAAGGGCTTCGAGAACGCGCACATCACGCGTCCCGGTTATGCCATCGAGTATGATTTCTTCGATCCGCGCGATCTGCGTCACTCGCTGGAAACCAAATTTATCCACAACCTGTTCTTCGCCGGTCAAATCAACGGCACCACCGGCTACGAGGAAGCGGCCGCCCAGGGCTTGCTGGCGGGACTCAACGCCGCACGCCGCGCCCAGGGACAGGATGCCTGGTCACCACGCCGCGACGAGGCCTATATCGGGGTGCTGGTCGATGACCTGATCACCATGGGTACCCAGGAGCCGTACCGCATGTTCACTTCGCGGGCCGAGCACCGCCTGTTGCTGCGCGAGGACAACGCCGACTTGCGTCTTACCGAGATCGGACGGGAACTGGGACTCGTCGATGACGAGCGCTGGCAGCGTTTTTCCACCAAGCGCGAGGCCATCGCGCGCGAATCCGAACGCTTGCGAGATACTTGGGTACAACCCCAGAGCGATCTGGCCCAGCGCCTGTCGGGCAAACTCGACAAGCCCCTGGCCCGCGAATACCGCCTGGCGGATCTACTCAAGCGGCCCGAACTGACGCATGCCGACCTCGACGACGACGCCCCCGCGCTCGACCCGGCCGTCGCCGACCAGGTTCAGATCCAGGCCAAGTACCAGGGATACATTGCGCGCCAGCAAGACGAGATCGATCGTTTGCGCCGCCATGAGACGCTGCGTCTCCCCGAGGATCTCGACTACGCACGCATCGACGGCCTGTCCCACGAGATCCGTCAGAAGCTCGAGGCCGCCCGTCCCGAGACGCTGGCACAGGCAGGGCGTATTTCCGGCGTCACTCCGGCGGCCGTGTCGCTGCTGTTGGTGCATCTCAAGAAGCGTCGTCTGATCGATGAGCAATCCCTCGAGGCGGCCAACGCATGACGCCAGCCTGTGAAACGCGTCTCGATAGCGGCCTTGTCGCGCTCGGAATCGAAGTCGATGCCACTGCCCGTGAACGCCTGCTGGCGTTGCTCGCGTTGTTGCACAAGTGGAATCGCGCCTATAACCTCACCGCAGTACGCGATCCTGAGCAGATGGTCATCCGCCATCTGCTCGATAGCGCCAGCGTCGCGGCCGCCGTGCGCGGTCCGACGTTGCTTGATGTCGGCGCGGGTGCCGGGTTGCCTGGCCTGGTGTTGGCGATCCTCGATCCTCGCCTGGCGGTGACCCTGCTCGACGGCAATGGCAAGAAAGTACGCTTTCAACGCCAGGCCGTTCTAGAGTTGGGGCTGGATAATGTCACCCCGGTGCAAGCGCGGGTCGAAACCTTCGAACATCGTGGTTTCGACCAGATCGTGTCGCGGGCCTTCGCCGATCTGGCGACCTTTCTCACGCTGACGGGCCCCTTGTTGACCGAAGATGGCGAGTGGTTGGCGATGAAGGGCCGTGATGTGGACACCGAGCTTGCCGCCTTGCCGAGCGAGGTGACGCTCGTCGAAAACCGACGGTTGGCGGTGCCGGGCGATGAGGCGCAACGCGTGCTCGTGCGCCTGCGACGTAGTTGAATGCCACCAGCGCTGCCGTTTTCGGGCGTTGTCGATAATGGGAGTCGATCGTGACCAAGATAATCGCCTTGACCAACCAGAAGGGCGGCGTTGGCAAGACCACCACTGCGGTCAATCTCGCGGCCTGTCTCGCCGCGCTGGACAAACGGGTCCTATTGGTCGATCTCGATCCCCAGGGGCACGCCACCATGGGCAGTGGCATCGACAAGCATGAGCTCGAGGGGAGCGTGCTCGAGGTGCTGCTCGACGGACGCCGCGCCAGCGAGGTGATTCTCGATTGCCCCGAGGCCGGCTATGCGCTGCTGCCCGGCAACGGCGACCTGACGGCCGCCGAAGTCGACCTCCTCGATCGTGATGGACGCGAGCGTTGCCTGGGCGATGCCTTGGGAAGCGTGGCCGCTAGTTACGACGTGGTGATCATCGACTGCCCGCCTTCGCTCAACATGCTGACCGTCAATGCCTTGACCGCTGCGGACGGGGTGCTGATTCCCCTGCAATGCGAATTCTACGCACTGGAAGGGCTTTCGGCGCTTCTCGACACCGTCGAGCAGATCCAGACCAATGTGAATCCCGATCTGAGCATTTTCGGCATCGTGCGCACCATGTACGACGCACGTAATAGCCTGACGCGTGATGTCAGCAAACAGCTGAGCCAATATTTCGGCGACACCCTGCTCAAGGCGACCATCCCGCGCAATGTGCGGGTCGCCGAGGCCCCCAGTCATGGCGTGCCGGTGACCAAGTACGCGCGTCTGTCGCGGGGGAGTCAGGCTCATCGGGTGTTGGCCAAGGAACTGATCCGCCGCCTGGCGCTATGATGCGTCCCTGGCGAGCGGGAGACGAATCGAGGGAATACTTATGACGCGCAAACGCGCACTGGGACGCGGCCTGGATGCCTTGATCGGTGCAGGCGCGCGTCAACGCGATACGCTCGGTGATGATGCCATTGCCGGCGATGTCGTGCTGGAACCCGCTCAGGCCCCGGCTGCCAGCGAGGAGCAGGAGCGCTTGATGCGCTTGCCGCTGGGCCAACTGAGCCGAGGCAAGTATCAGCCACGGCGCGATATTCAGCCCGAGTCGCTCGAGGAACTGGCCGATTCGATTCGCGCCCAAGGCGTCATGCAGCCCATCGTGGTACGTCCGATGGGCGAGTCTCGCTACGAGATCATCGCCGGCGAGCGGCGCTGGCGGGCGGCTCAGTTGGCGGAACTCGACGTCATTCCCGCCGTGGTGCGTGAGGTCAGCGACGAGGCCGCCCTCGCCCTGGCGCTGATCGAGAACATTCAGCGCGAAAATCTCAATCCGGTGGAAGAGGCCATGGCGCTGAAGCGCCTGCTCGACGACTTCGAGCTCACGCAACAGCAGGTGGCCGATGCAGTGGGCAAATCGCGTGCGCAGGTGGCGAACCTGCTGCGCCTGTTGAGCCTCGACGCGGAAGTGCAGACGCTGCTCGAACGCGGCGACCTGGACATGGGGCATGCGCGTGCCCTGCTGACGCTGCCCGCCGCGCGTCAGCGCAGCATTGCGCGTGAGGTCGTCGAGCGCGACCTGACCGTGCGCCAGACAGAGGCGTTAGCCAAGCAGAACGCCAGCGGCAAGGAAACCGCCAAGCCCACGCCGAGTGCATCGGACAATACCGATGTGGCACGGCTCGAAACGCGTCTCGCCGAACTGCTTGGTGCCCCGGTCAAGATCCAGCATGGAGCGTCCGGCAAGGGGCGCGTCACCATTCGTTACACTAGCCTGGATGAACTGGATGGGATTCTGGGGCATATCCGTTGAGTCTGCGGAGACCTTGATGTGACAAAATGCCGCAGTAAACGTTTAGCGCGTTAACGTTATTTGTCGTCTTTTCGTGCCCCTTTAGTGGTAAAGGGCTGCCAGATCGCGCTAAATCGGTCCATGTTCTGTTGAAGGCCACTAGACGCTCCCCTATAATCCGCCGAGATTTGTCCGGTGACGATACCAGCAACGAGAGGACGGCAAGACCGACGCCATGCATAAAACGGCACCGGCCAGGCTCAAGGGCCCACGACTGTTTCCTTTGCTGATGTTGCAGTTGTGCATGGCACTGGGAATGACGGCACTCGCGTTGATCTGGCATACGCCTGAAGCGGCGTTATCGACATTGTTGGGCGGCCTGGTTGCCTGGTTGCCCAATGTCTTTTTTGCCTGGCAGACCTTTCGTCATCAAGGAGCATCGCAAGCGCGCAACATCGTTAAGAGTTTCTACCGAGCCGAGGCCGGTAAGTTCGGTTTGACGGCGGCATTGTTCATAGTGGTATTCGTGGCTGTGCCCCCCTCAAACCCGGCTTTCTTCTTTGGCGCTTATGTGGTGACGCAGTTGGCGCACTGGCTGGGACCCTGGCTGTTGCATCGACCGTCGCGCACTTGAACTCGAGGCTTACTCAATGGCAGGCAACAACCCGACGTCTTCGGAGTACATCCAGCACCACCTGCAGAACATGACCTTCGGGTTGCACCCGGAGAATGGTTTGGGGCTGGCACATTCCCCGCAGGAAGCCCAGGAAATGGGCTTCTGGGCGCTTCATCTGGATACCATGGGCTGGTCGATCGGCCTGGGGATCTTATTTTTGTGGTTATTCCGCATGGTCGCCAAGACCGCGACCACCGGCGTACCGAGCGGCATGCAGAATTTCGTCGAGATGATGGTCGAGTTTGTCGATAACTCGGTGCGCGAGACGTTTCATGGCAAGAGCAAACTGATCGCGCCTCTGTCGCTGACGATCTTCTGCTGGGTCTTCTTGATGAATCTCATGGACCTGGTGCCGGTGGACTTCCTGCCGATGCTGGCGCAGAAGATCGGTGCTTGGTTCGGTGCCGATCCCGCGCATGTCTACTTCAAGGTCGTGCCGACCACTGACGTCAACGCCACGCTGGGCATGTCGCTGTCGGTCTTCGCCCTGATCATCTTCTACAGCATCCGCGAAAAAGGCTTCTCCGGCTTCGTGGCCGAGCTGACGCTGCACCCGTTCAATGCGTCCAACCCGTTGGTCCAGGTCTTGCTGATCCCCGTCAACTTCCTGCTGGAAGCGGTGACGCTGCTGGCCAAGCCCGTGTCGTTGGCACTGCGGCTGTTCGGCAATCTCTATGCGGGCGAGCTGATTTTCATCCTGATCGCCATGGTTGGCTTGTGGCAGTTGCCTTTGCACTTCGCGTGGGCGACCTTCCATATCCTGATCATCACGCTGCAGGCGTTCATTTTCATGATGCTGACGATCGTCTACCTGAGCATGGCGACGGAAAAGCATTAACCGATTTTCTCAACCCCAACCCCTTAAACCTTGAAATAAACTGGAGTCAATCATGGAAGCACAAGTTCTGGGCATGACCGCTATCGCCGTCTCCCTGCTGATCGGTCTGGGTGCATTGGGCACCGCCATCGGCTTCGGCATTCTCGGCGGCAAGTTCCTCGAAGGTGCGGCACGCCAACCGGAAATGATTCCGCAACTGCAGGTGAAAATGTTCATCGTCGCCGGTCTACTCGACGCCGTGACCATGATCGGTGTGGGTATCGCGCTGTTCTTCACCTTCGCCAATCCGTTTGTCGGTTAACTTCGCCGTTCGGCCCATGGGCCACGGTGACATTAACTCCAAACTTGTGATGCGAGAGGTGCTGGCGTGAATCTGAACCTAACCCTGATCGGTCAGGCCATAGCCTTCGCGGTTTTCGTCTGGTTCTGCATGAAGTTTGTATGGCCACCGGTCATGCAGGCGCTGCAGGAGCGGCAAAAGAAGATCGCCGATGGCCTGGATGCGGCCAGCCGTGCGACTCGCGACCTTGAGCTGGCCGAGGAGCAAGCGGCCGAGCAACTCAAGGAAAGCAAGGAGCAGGCGGCCGAGATCATCGAGCAAGCCCATAAACGGGCCAACCAGATGATCGAGGAAGCGCGTGACAACGCTCGTCTCGAAGGGGAGCGCATGATCGAAAGCGCCCGCGGCGAGATCGAGCAGGAGACGCAGCGTGCGAAGGAAGAGTTGCGAGCCCAGGTGGCGACACTCGCCATTCAGGGGGCCGAGCGTATCCTCGACTCCTCCATTGATGAAGCCAAGCATCGTGAGCTGGTCGACAAGCTCGCGGCCGAGCTCTGAGGAGGTGAGGCATGGCTGAAACGTCTACCGTAGCTCGTCCGTACGCCAAGGCGGCGTTCGAATATGCGCGCGACCACAAGGCGCTTGAAGCCTGGTCCGAACAGTTGGCGTCGGCGGCGCAAACGGTGGCTGACGCGACGTTTGCCGCTAAGGTGGTGGGCAACCCGAAGCTGTCCCAGGGACAGAAGACCGAGTTGTTGCTCGATATTTGCGGAGAACTCGACGAGTCGCTTCGCAATTTCCTCCGTAGCGTTGGCTCGCAGGTGCGGCTTGCCGCTCTCCCGGCGATCGCCGAGCAGTTCGACGCGCTGCGCGCTCGAGAAGAGAAGCGGGTGGATGTGACCATCGTCTCCGCTTTCGATCTGGATGCCGCACAGCAGGACAAGCTCGCGACCGCGCTGAAAAAGCGTCTCAACCGCGAAATCTCCATTACCACTCAGGTGGACCGTGCGCTGATGGGCGGCGTGATCCTGCGTGCCGGCGACACCGTCATCGACGGCTCGGTACGCGGTCGATTGAACCGTCTACGCGACGCACTTTCCGCTTGAGTTCGAGGGACATGGCATGCAGCAACTGAATCCTTCCGAGATCAGCGACATTATCAAACAGCGTATAGAAAAGCTGGATGTCGCATCCGAAGCCCGCAATGAAGGTACCGTGGTCAGCGTTTCCGACGGTATCGTGAAAATTCATGGTCTCGCCGATGCGATGTTCGGTGAAATGATCGAGTTCCCCGGCAGCATCTTCGGCATGGTGCTCAACCTCGAGCGCGATAGCGTGGGTGCCGTGGTGCTCGGTGACTACCTGCAGCTCGAAGAGGGCATGACCGCGCAGTGTACCGGTCGTATCCTCGAGGTGCCGGTAGGACCTGAGCTGATCGGCCGTGTAGTCGATGCACTGGGGAATCCCATCGATGGCAAGGGCGAGCTCGACACCAAGATGACCGACGCGGTGGAAAAGGTCGCGCCGGGCGTCATTACCCGTCAGCCTGTCGATCAACCGATCCAGACCGGTCTCAAGTCCATCGACTCCATGGTGCCGATCGGGCGTGGTCAGCGTGAGCTGATCATCGGTGACCGTCAGATCGGTAAGTCGGCGATCGCCATCGATACCATCATCAACCAGAAAGGCAAGGGTGTTACCTGCGTCTATGTCGCCATCGGCCAGAAGCAGTCGACGGTTGCCAATGTGGTGCGCAAGCTCGAAGAGCACGGCGCGATGGAACATACCATCATCGTTGCCGCCGGCGCCGCCGATCCGGCCCCGATGCAGTTCCTGGCAGCGTATTCCGGCTGCACCATGGGCGAGTATTTCCGTGACCGTGGCGAAGACGCCCTCATCGTCTATGACGATCTCTCCAAGCAGGCCGTGGCCTATCGTCAGGTCTCGTTGCTGCTGCGCCGTCCGCCGGGCCGTGAAGCCTATCCGGGTGACGTCTTCTATCTCCACTCGCGCCTGCTCGAACGTGCCGCGCGGATCAACCCCGAGCATGTTGAAAGGCTCACCGACGGTGAGGTCAAGGGCAAGACCGGTTCGCTGACCGCACTGCCGATCATCGAGACCCAGGGGGGTGACGTGTCGGCGTTCGTGCCGACCAACGTGATCTCGATCACCGATGGTCAGATTTTCCTCGAGACTGGCCTTTTCAACTCCGGGGTACGTCCAGCGATCAACGCCGGCTTGTCGGTATCGCGCGTGGGCGGTAGTGCGCAGACCAAGATCATCAAGAAGCTGGGCGGTACCGTGCGTCTGGCCTTGGCGCAGTACCGTGAACTGGCGGCGTTCTCGCAGTTTGCCTCGGATCTCGACGAAGCGACCCGCAAGCAGCTCGAGCATGGGCAGCGGGTCACCGAGCTGATGAAGCAGAATCAGTATTCGCCGATGTCGGTGGCTGAAATGGCGGTGACGTTGTATGCCGCCAACGAAGGCTTTCTGGAAGATGTCGAAGTCGCCAAGGTACTGGATTTCGAACAGTCGCTACAGGCGTACATGAAATCCGAGCACGCCGAACTGATGGACAAGATCAATCAGACCGGCGACTACAATGACGACATCCAGCAGGGCCTCAAGTCCGGCCTCGAGACGTTCAAGTCCACTCAGACCTGGTGATGAAGGGCCCGGTAATATACCGGGCCGCCATCCCAGCTGAGCGGCTCGCAAGAGGGTGAGATCGAGATGGCAGCTGCAAAAGAGATTCGCACCCAGATCGGGAGCATCAAGAACACGCAGAAGATCACCAGCGCCATGGAGATGGTCGCTGCTTCGAAGATGCGCAAGGCTCAGGAGCGCATGACGGCCAGTCAGCCGTACGCGAAGCTGATCCGTCGCGTGGTGAGCCATATTGCCAAGGCCAACCCCGAATATCGTCATGAGTACATGATCGAGCGCGACGTGAAGCGCGTGGGGTATATCGTAGTCTCCAGTGACCGCGGTCTGGCCGGCGGCCTGAACGTCAACGTGTTCAAGGCCGTGACGCGTGAAGCCAAGTATTGGCATGAGCAGGACGTCGAGATCGATTACGCGGCGATCGGCTCCAAGGCCAATGTGTTCTTTAGCAACCATGGCGGCAATCTGGTGGCGGGCAAGAGCGGACTGGGCGAGGCCCCGTCCGCTGAAGATCTGATCGGGAGCGTCAGCGTCATGCTGAAGGCCTTCGATGAGGGGCAACTGGATCGGCTTTACGTGGTGCATAACGAATTCGTCAACACCATGACGCAAAAGCCGATCGTACGTCAGTTGCTTCCCTTGGAAGAAGGAATTGCTGACGAGGGCGATGAAGAAGAGACACGTGCCAGCGGCGGCTGGGACTACCTGTATGAGCCGGATGCCAAGACCCTGCTCGATCATTTGCTGGTGCGCTATGTGGAATCCCAGGTGTACCAGGCAGTGGTCGAGAATGCGGCCTGCGAGCAGGCGGCGCGGATGATCGCGATGAAGAACGCGACCGACAATGCCGGCAATCTGATCGATGACCTGGAGTTGGTCTATAACAAGGCCCGTCAGGCTGCGATCACTCAGGAGATTTCGGAGATCGTCGGCGGCGCCGCCGCCGTATGACGACGCAGGTCCCGCCGAGGCATTCATGCGAATGGCCTCGGGGTCCAGGCGAAGCAGGTTTCATTTGCAGGTATTAGAGGAACCAACATGAGCGGACGTATCGTACAAATCATCGGCGCGGTGATTGACGTAGAGTTTCCGCGGGACGATGTTCCCAAGGTCTACGACGCGCTGAAGGTCTCCGACACCGAGACCATTCTGGAAGTACAGCAACAGCTGGGTGACGGCGTCGTGCGTGCCATTGCCATGGGCACCACCGAGGGCCTCAAGCGGGG
This sequence comes from Chromohalobacter nigrandesensis, assembly GCF_023061285.1. Lineage (GTDB taxonomy): Bacteria > Pseudomonadota > Gammaproteobacteria > Pseudomonadales > Halomonadaceae > Chromohalobacter > Chromohalobacter nigrandesensis. Next base: position 226,375 of record NZ_JAKGAM010000003.1, on the reverse strand, counting down.
GCTCGATACCGTCAGTACCGGGGCGGCGATTTCGGTGCCGGTGGGCAAGGCCACGCTGGGACGTATCATGGACGTCCTTGGCAATCCTATCGACGAAGCCGGCGAGATCGGCGAAGACGAACGCATGCCGATCCACCGCAAGGCGCCAGGCTACGCGGAACAAGCAACTTCCAACGAGTTGTTGGAAACCGGCATCAAGGTCATCGACTTGGTGTGCCCGTTCGCCAAGGGCGGCAAGGTCGGTTTGTTCGGTGGCGCCGGGGTTGGCAAGACCGTCAACATGATGGAACTGATCCGTAATATCGCCACCGAGCATAGCGGTTATTCCGTCTTCGCCGGGGTGGGGGAGCGTACTCGCGAGGGTAACGACTTCTACCACGAGATGCAGGATTCCAACGTTCTCGACAAGGTGTCACTGGTCTATGGTCAGATGAACGAGCCGCCCGGGAACCGCCTGCGCGTGGCCCTGACCGGTCTGACCATCGCCGAGAAGTTCCGTGACGAAGGGCGTGACGTGCTGTTGTTCGTCGACAACATCTATCGTTACACCCTGGCGGGCACCGAGGTCTCCGCACTGCTGGGTCGCATGCCCTCTGCGGTGGGTTATCAGCCGACGCTGGCCGAGGAAATGGGTGTCCTGCAGGAGCGCATCACCTCGACCAAGACGGGCTCCATCACCTCCGTGCAGGCAGTCTACGTGCCGGCGGATGACTTGACCGACCCGTCACCGGCGACCACCTTCTCGCACCTGGATGCCACCGTGGTACTGGCGCGCTCCATCGCCGAGTTGGGGATCTATCCGGCGATCGATCCGCTGGACTCCACCTCGCGTCAGCTCGATCCGCTGACCGTCGGCGAAGAGCACTACAACACCGCCCGCGGTGTGCAAGGCGTGTTGCAGCGCTACAAGGAGCTCAAGGACATCATCGCCATCCTGGGGATGGACGAGCTGTCTGACGAAGACAAGCAGACCGTGGCGCGGGCGCGCAAGATCCAGCGCTTCCTGTCGCAGCCGTTCTTCGTCGCCGAGGTCTTCACCGGGGCGCCCGGCAAGTACGTCTCCCTCAAGGAGACCATCCGTGGCTTCCAGGGCATCCTCGACGGTGAATACGATGAACTGCCCGAACAAGCCTTCTACATGGTTGGCACCATCGACGAAGCCGTCGAGAAAGCCAATAACATGAAGTAAGGCCACGCCCATTGGGAAGTGGTCGGGACGGCGTTGTCGCGCGAGGCGCGCCGGCCCGAGCTTCCACGAACGAGGAGATAGCGATGGCTAGCTTCCAATGCGACATCGTCAGTGCCGAGAAGGCCATCTTCTCCGGCAACGCCGAGCAGCTAGTGGCGGCCGGCGTGTCGGGCGATCTGGGCATCCTGCGCGGCCACGCACCGCTGCTCACCGAGCTCAAGCCGGGACCGATACGCGTCATGCGTGAAGGTGGCGAGGAAGAGGTGTACTTCGTCACCGGCGGTTTCCTTGAAGTCCAGCCGGACGTGGTCTCGGTGTTGGCCGATACGGCCACGCGAGCACACGATCTCGACGAGGCCGCCGCCGAAGAGGCGCGTCAGGAGGCCTTGCAGGCCATGGGCGACAAGCAGTCCGATCTCGACTATACCCGGGCGGCCGCCGAACTGGCGGAAGCCGTGGCTCAGTTGCGTACCATCCAGCAATTGCGCGAGAAGGGTGGTCGGCGCTAGGCGTCGCAGGCGCTACTGCAGTCAACAAGGCGACCTCCGGGTCGCCTTTTTCATGGATGCGATCCACTAACCGCGTGGCACGTACGTTTACATATCGTGCCGAGACATGACGCATGTCGCTTGGTGGGATTCCCCACCCGCCGTAGAATACGCTCATCTTCTTCAAGAGATGCATAGGGACGACAGCGATGATGTTAGACGTGGTGATACTCGCCGCCGGCCAGGGAACGCGGATGCGCTCGGCCAAGCCCAAGGTATTGCACCCCCTGGCGGGCAAACCGCTGGTCACCCATGTGTTGGATACTGCCGAGCAACTCAGCGCGACACGTACGCACGTGGTGATCGGCCATGGCGCCGAGCAGGTCGAGACCGAGCTCGATGGGCGCGATGTACGTTTCGCCCTGCAGGCCGAACAGAAGGGGACCGGCCATGCCGTGGCGCAGGCGCTGGATGGCCTGGGAGACGGCAAGGTGCTGATTCTGTACGGCGATGTGCCGTTGATTCGGGCTGAGACGCTGACGGCGCTGCTCGATGAGGTCGATGAACGTCGCTTGGGACTGTTGACCGTGACTTTGACCGACCCCAGCGGTTATGGGCGTATCGTGCGCGACGCCGAAGGGTGCGTCACGCGTATTGTCGAACATAAGGACGCCAGCGAAGCCGAGCGCGGGATCACCGAATGCAACACCGGAATCGTCGCCGCCACGGGTGCCCAGCTCAAGCGCTGGTTGCCGCAACTCTCCGCCGAGAACGCCCAGGGTGAATATTATCTGACCGACATATTTGCCATGGCGGCGGCCGAGGGCATCGAGGTCGCCACGACCAGCCCCGCCTCGGCGCTGGAAGTCGAAGGCGTCAACAATCGCTCGCAGATGGCGACCCTGGAACGTGCCTATCAGCGCGACCAGGCTGAGCGGTTGCTGACTGCGGGGGTGGCGCTTGCCGATCCTACGCGTTTCGATGTGCGCGGTCGTCTCGACTGCGGGCATGACGTCTTCATCGACGTGGGCTGTGTATTCGAGGGCGATGTGACGCTCGGCGACGGTGTCAGTGTGGGCCCCTATACGCTGATCCGCGACAGCCATATCGCGGCGGAGACGGTGATCGAGGCGCATAGCATCATCGACGGCGCCGAGGTGGCGGCGCGTGCCTACATTGGCCCCTTCGCGCGCTTGCGCCCCGGTACCCGCTTGGCGTGCGACAGCAAGGTCGGCAATTTCGTCGAGACCAAGAACGCCGAGGTTGGCGAAGGCAGCAAGATCAATCATTTGAGCTATATCGGCGATGCTCGCCTGGGGCGTGGCGTCAATGTCGGTGCCGGGACCATCACCTGCAATTATGACGGCGCCAACAAGCATCGCACCGAGATCGGCGACGATGTCTTCGTGGGTTCCAATACCGCCCTGGTGGCGCCGGTATCGCTGGGCGATGGCGCGACGGTCGGGGCCGGCTCGACCATCAACAAGAATGTCGACGCTGGAGCTTTGGCGGTGGCGCGACCGCGTCAGACCACGCGTGCCGGCTGGAAACGGCCTCGTAAACTTAAATGAAATAATTAATAGTACTACGGTATATTGCCGTAGTACTGATGCGATGCTTTATTTTTCTGCTACTAATAACATGTTGCTATTGGGGAAATCGACGACATGTCCGTGTTCATCGTAGAGATTGACTTTGGGCTTTAAGTTTTCAATATACCCTGCCTGGAGATACTCAGATTTATGAATAATATTAAGGCCGAAACTCTCGAGTAGATCTTGATATTCATCAGAGTTGAAAATGCCGTACTGTTCTTGAACTTCCCGGTAGAAAGATTCATTACCCCATGTGTAAGTGTAAAGAAATTCCATGGCATCGTTGACGTTGAGTATGATCTTGTTATTATCTATTTGGTTGAAATATATTTTTCTCCCCTTGAAACTTTTATAGTATTTATTAAAAACTTCGAGGTCTTCGCGATTCATGAACTCGATGACGCGTTGTTGGCTGTCATCGGGATGGTTGATGCCGTCGCGGATAATGATTCTTCCTCGCTCGGATAAAAGGCCGATGGCTTGTTGCAGCGTTTTGACCACTTTTTGTATGTCAAAATCGTTATAGGAATAGACTTCATGCAACACGGAAGAAAATATGATCGTATCGAATTTACGGTTCGGGAAATACTCGCCTAGATATAATAAGTCGCCCCTGACGAATCTTGGTGTCAGTTTTTTCTTGAATATGAGGTTTTCTGAAAGACTCGACAGATCAATCCCGTATGTATTGTAGTCATGATGAATTAGATACTCCATCAAGCCACCGCTACCACAACCACAATCGAGAACGTTTTGGCCGGTTGTCCAGTCGACCATTTTTAGCTTGTCTTCGATGCTTTCATCCATTTGCTCCATGTATTCATGTGTTTGAAGATGTTGCATCGAGTATCTCCGAATATTGATTTTTTGCCCGCTTAAGGTGTTATGAGAAGATGGTTACTCTTTGACTCTTGCTATGACAGATTCTGACTAGGCGTCTTTAATACGCGTCGAGAAAGCAGTGTAAAAAATATCCTCATGCAGAATGGATTATCTCATTTCTCGAGAGGCTTGGCTTGACGAGGAAGGAAATATATCATTCCATAATTAAATTGTTTCGTTTCGGAAGATATATCTTTTGTGAACAAGGATGCTATGCCCAAACGCGATACCGCCCAGCGCCGCCATGCCATGCTGGCCTACGTGAACGAGCAGGGTGAAACCAGCGTCGATACGCTCGCTCGCCACTTCGCCACCTCTGAAGTCACTGTGCGCAAGGATCTCGCCATCCTGGAAAAGAGCGGCCTGCTGTTGCGCCGCTTCGGCGGTGCCGTGCCCTTGCCCAGTGAGATACTGGCGGAAGCCAACGCTCCGCTTTCACCGCGAAAGTTGGCGATCGCACAAGCGGCGAGTGCGCGTATTCGCGCCCACAATCGCATCATCATCGATAGCGGTACCACCACCTCGGCGATGATCCCCGAACTGGGCGGGCGCGAAGGGCTGGTGGTGATGACCAACGCGCTATCGGTGGCCAATGCGCTGCGCGAGGTCGAGCCCGAACCGGCGATCCTGATGACCGGCGGCACCTGGGATCCGCACTCCGAATCCTTCCAGGGGCAGGTCGCCGAGCAGGTGCTGCGTTTCTACGATTTCGATCAATTGTTCATCGGTGCCGATGGTATCGACCTGGCGCGCGGGACCACCACCTACAACGAATTGCTGGGGCTATCGCGGGTGATGGCCGAGGTCGCGCGCGAAGTCGTGGTACTCGCCGAATCCGACAAGATCGGCCGGCGTATTCCCAATCTGGAACTGCCGTGGGAACGGATCCATACCCTGATCACCGACGAAGGGCTCGATGCCGATGCCTGCCGTCGAATCGAAGCACAGGGCATCGCCGTCATCCGCGCTGCGGTCAACGAATGAAGACAAGGAGTTCATTATGTGTGGAATCGTAGGGGCTGTCGCCGAGCGTCATGTGCAGGAAATCCTTCTCGAAGGCTTGCGCCGTCTCGAATATCGCGGCTACGACTCGGCGGGCATGTCCGTGCTCTCCGATGATGCGCGACTCAATCGTCAACGTGCGGTGGGCAAGGTAGCGGCCCTGGAAGACAAGCTCGCCGACACGCCGCTCAAGGGCACCCTGGGTATCGCTCACACACGCTGGGCCACGCACGGGCGCCCCAGCGAGCAGAACGCGCATCCGCATCAATCCGGCGATAGCCTGGCGGTGGTGCATAACGGCATCATCGAAAACCATGAGGCGCTTAAAGCCGAGCTTGAGTCCCAGGGGTATGTCTTCACCTCGGAGACTGACACCGAAGTGATCGCGCACCTGTTGTCGCGCGAGTTCACCCTTTCCCAGGACCTGCTCCAGGCCGTGCAGCGCAGCGTGGCACTGCTGGAAGGCGCTTACGCCCTGGCGGTGGTGCACCGTGCCGAGCCCGATGCGATCATCGGCGCGCGCAAGGGCAGCCCGCTGGTGATAGGCGTGGGCATCGGTGAAGCGTTCCTGGCTTCCGATCCGCTGGCGCTGTTGCAGGTCACCGACCGCTTCATCTATATGCTGGAAGGCGATGTAGTACGCCTGGCTCGGGGCGGCGAGGTCGAACTCTTCGAGGCGAGCGGAGAACGCGCCGAGCGTCCGGTGACCGTCTTCGAGCATGGCGACGGCGTGACCAGCAAGGGGGGCTATCGTCACTTCATGCTCAAGGAAATCCACGAGCAGTCACAGGTGATCGCGGCCACGCTGGAAGGCCGTCTCGGCGATCACCAGGTGCTGGTCAATAGCTTCGGGGCGGATGCCGCTGCGCTGTTCGAGAACGTGCGTCAGGTGCATATCATCGCCTGCGGTACCAGCTACCATGCGGGCATGGTGGCGCGCTACTGGATCGAGAAGCTGGCCGGCGTGCCCACTCAGGTCGAGGTAGCCTCGGAATATCGCTACCGCGAGGTCGTCGTGCCCGAAAGCACTTTGTTCGTGACGTTATCGCAGTCCGGAGAGACCGCCGACACCCTGGCGGCATTGCGCTTCGCCAAGCAGCGTGACTATCTCGGCAGCCTGGCGATCTGCAACGTGCCGGGCAGCTCGCTGGTGCGGGAATCGGATTTGACCTTGATGACCCAGGCCGGGCCCGAGATCGGCGTGGCCTCGACCAAGGCCTTCACCACCCAACTGGTGGCGTTGATGCTACTGGCCTTGGCGCTGGGCCGCGTGCGGGGCGCCAATGGCGATCATGCGCCGCTGGTTCAGGGACTTCGCGAGCTGCCTGGGGTGATCAACCAGGTGCTGGCCCTGGATGGCGAGATCGAGCAACTGTCGATGGCATTCGCCGAGAAGCATCATGCGCTATTCCTGGGACGTGGCGCGCATTTCCCGATCGCCCTGGAAGGGGCGCTCAAGCTCAAGGAAATCTCCTATATTCATGCCGAGGCCTATCCGGCGGGCGAGCTGAAACATGGTCCGTTGGCGCTGGTCGACAGCGAGATGCCGGTGATCGCTGTAGCGCCCAACGATGAATTGCTCGAGAAGCTGAAATCCAATTTGCAGGAAGTTCGCGCGCGGGGCGGCGAGTTGTTCGTGTTCGCCGATGAAGGCATTCGCCTCGAACCTTCCGAGCATCTGCACGTACTGCGCGTGCCAGCGGTCAACGAGGCGCTGGCGCCCCTCGTCTATACTATTCCGCTGCAGTTGCTGGCTTATCATGTTGCCGTACTCAAGGGCACCGATGTCGACCAGCCGCGCAACCTGGCCAAGTCGGTGACGGTGGAATGATGCGACATCCTGTCGGCTGGGCATATTCGTTAGCATGCTATAAAATACATCCCGGTTCTTAACGCCGGGCGTTGCCGCGCTCGGTGGCTATCAAGGAGTCTTACATGCCTGCTCAGTTTCCCCAGGCCCGCTTGCGGCGCCTGCGGCGCACCTCATCGCTGCGTGACATCGTGCGTGAAACTTCGCTGCGTCCAGAGCATCTGGTGTATCCGATCTTCGTGGAGGAGAACGCGGACGAGTTTGTCCCCATCGAGGGTATGCCGGGGCAGTATCGTGTGCCGGAAGGCCAACTGGCGGAGGAAGTGAAACGCCTCAGTGCGCTGGGTCTCAAGGGCATCATGCCGTTCGGGATTTCGCATCATAAAGACGCCAATGGCAGCGATGCGATGGACGACAATGGTCTGGTGTCGCGCATGGTGCGCATCATCAAGGCGGCCGACCCCGAAATGGTGGTGATTCCGGATATCTGCTTCTGCGAGTACACCACGCATGGTCACTGCGGCATTCTCAAGGGCGACACGGTCGACAACGACCTGACCATCCGCAACCTCGGCGTGCAGGCGGTCGCGGCCGCCAAGGCGGGGGCCGATATCATCGCGCCTTCGGCGGCCCAGGACGGTCAGGTGGCGACGATTCGCGCGGCCCTGGACGAGGCCGGTTTCGAGAATATTCCCATCATGGCGTATTCCACCAAGCTGGCCTCGGCGCTGTACGGGCCCTTCCGCGAAGCGGCGGGCACTGAGCTCCAAGGGGATCGCAAGACCTATCAGATGGATCCCATGAACCGTCGCGAGGCGCTGCGTGAGTCGCTGGCGGACGAGGCCGAAGGCGCCGATTTCCTGATGGTCAAGCCGGCGCTGGCGTATCTCGACATCATGGCGGATATCCGCCGCAACAGCCTGTTGCCGCTGGTGGCGTATCAGGTCAGCGGTGAGTACGCGATGATCCGCCTGGCAGCGCAGCAGGGCGTGATCGACGAGGCCGCGGTGATCCGCGAGACGCTGGGCTCGATGCGCCGCGCCGGTGCCGACCTGATCATGACCTACTTCGCCCCCCAGTTGCTGGAAGAAGGCCTGTAGAGGCTGGGAAGGTCTGTAGAGGCTGATAGTACCTACGCGGGGTGTGTCGTTTCCCAGCGTGCCCCGGTGAGTTCGCACGAAACGTCCCACAGGCGTGCCTCGACCGACGAATCGCGTGCGTTACGGGCGCGTCGGGCCGCTTTGGGGGCGCCACGCGTCTCGCCGAGACCGTCGGGCCCGATGTAAGCGCCGGGGCCGGCGTTGTCGCTGAGCGCGGCATGTAGCGTGGGGCGGGCGCCCTCGGCGGCGGACTGGCTGATCAGCGGCAGGGTCAGCTTGAAGACACTGCCGATGAAGGGACGGCTTTTCACTCCGGCGTCGAACAGCGCGGTACGCGACAATCCGGGATGGGCGGCCAGGCTCTTGAGTCCCCAACCCCGGTCATCGCTGTGTTTCTGCAGTGCCTGGGCAAACAGCAGCATGGCGAGTTTGGACTGCCGGTAGGCTCGCCAGGGATCGTAGTGCGTCTCACCGTTTAAATCATCGAAGGCGATGCATCCGCTACGATGAGCGAGGCTGGAGAGCTGCACCACGCGGGGTGCCGTTGCGGTGATGAGCAGTGGCAGCAATTCGCTGGTGAGCAGGAAGTGCCCCAGGTAGTTGACGCCCCACTGGCGCTCGAAGCCGTCTCGTGTGCGTTCATGCTGCGGCAGGGCCATGATGCCGGCGTTGTTGATCAGCCGCTCCAGCGAGGACTCGGTCTGCGTCAGACGCCGGGCGAAGTCGCGTACCGATTCGAGGCTATCGAGATCGAGCGGCTCGGCGCGCACCTCGGCATGCGGTGCATGGACGCGAATGGCATGGCAGGCCAGCTCGCCTCTTTCCATGTTGCGTGCGGTGACGATCAGGCGATAGCCCTGCGCGGCGAGGCCCTTGGCGGTCTCGAGACCGAGTCCGGCGGTAGCGCCGGTGACCACCGCCAACGGGGCCGTGGCGTAGCGATCTTCACTCATGCGTCTCTCCTCTCTTTGCCCGCTGATCGACTCCTTTCGGCATTAGCACCCACAGGCGGCCATCTTGCTTCATGCGCCCGGCACGCTCACCGGCTGCATCGCCATGTCCCCAGTAGAAATCCGCGCGTACCGTCCCCTTGATGGCACTGCCGGTATCCTGAGCGACCATCAGGCGCTGCAAGGGTTCCTTCGAGAGAGGCTGTGTGGTCGACAGGAATACCGGCGCGCCCAGCGGGATGCGCGAGGGATCCACGGCCAGGCTGCGTTCCGAAGTCAGAGGCACACCGAGAGCGCCGATCGGCCCTTGGGTGTCGGTATGATCGCTGTCCAACTCACGGAAGAACACCATGCGCGGGTTGGTGGCAAGCATCTCCTCTACGCGTTCGGGATGTCGCTTGGCCCAGTCCCGCACGCCGGGAAGGTTCGCCTGGGAAGCATCGATTTCACCGCGCTCGATCAAGGCACGATTGAATGAGCGGAAGGGCTGATTGTTGGACCCCGCGAAGGCCACGCGCATGGTGCCGCCGTCGTCCAGCCGGATACGCCCCGAGCCCTGGATCTGCAGGAAGGCAGCCTCGACGGGATCGTCGATCCAGACCAGTTCCTGACCGCGCAGGGCACCGCTTTTCAACAGCTCGGCTTGTGAGGCGCGTTTGCGTTCTGGGGCAGCTTGCCAGGCATTGGGGAAGCGGTAGAGCGGCGTCTGGTACGGCCCGTGGCGATCACGCGAGCCATGTAGAATGGGTTCGTAATAGCCGGTGATCGTGCCTGTGGTGGAGCCGTCGTCGTTGGTAAGGCGGTAAGGCTGAAAGCGTGTCTCGAAAAAGCGCGTGATATCGCTTTCATCGAGCGGGTCGACATGCTTGGCGTCAGCGCAGACCGAGGTCCAGCGGGACTTCTTGGCAAGCTGCGGGCAACTGGCGACAAATGCGCTCCATGCGGCGATGACGTTATCGTCACGCCAACCGGGCAGTGCCTGCCATTCCATGGGTTGCATGCGCTCGGACGCCGTCGGCGATGGTGTGCTCGGCGCGGGCGACTGAGAGCTGCAAGCCGCAAGTACCAATAATGGCAATAACCACGCCGCACGCGCGATTTGGCGTAGGGTGTAGGCAGCGTCGATGAGCGGTCGCGACAATGACATGAACAAGCAAGGCACCTCGGCGGTCGACTCTAGGAGTGAGTGTCGCCAGCGATGATGCCTTGCCGGGGCGAGTCGTGCCAGTGGCGTTTCGGCCTTAGCCTTCCTCGTGGAGGGGCCGCAAGCGCGCGATCGAAGCGCGATGCGGTGACAGGGCGCCCTTGCGACGTGGAATATGCGCCGTCTCGTCGTCATCACCACCGCGTTGATGGCGCTGGACACTGGCCTTGCGATGATAACGGCCGAGCACTGCGCTCAAGGTGAGAAATGCCAAGGCCGAGCCCGCCACCTGCGTCCATGGGTAGACGATGATGGCCAGCAACAATAGCAGCAGATCGCAGCACAGCGTGGTGCGACCGGCATGCCATCCCACGCGGCGTTCCAGATAAAGGGCGAGAATGTTGAGACCCCCCAACGAGGCGTTGGCGCGAAACAGCAACGCAAGCCCGAGGCCGATCAAAAGCCCCGCCGCAATGGCACACACCACGGGGTGGGTGTTGCCCAGGGGAAGTGTGGCGGTGAGGGTGTCGCTGAGTACCGAAAGCAAGGTCACGCTTGCGAGTGTGCGTAGCGTGAAATCGCGCCCCAATTGCTTGAACGCGAGCCCGTAAAAGGGCAGGTTGATGACGAAGAAAGTGATACCGAAACTCACCGGCAGCAGATCGCTGATCAGCAAACTCAAGCCTGCGGTACCGCTGACCAGCAGGTCGGCGGATTGCAGAAGTCGCACGCCAAGTGCCACCAATAGGCAGCCTTCGAGCAGCGTCAGCCAGGAACGCCAGGAAACCTTCATGTTGTCTCTCCCGTGGGTGTGGAAGATGAATCGATGCCGAGGATGGTCGGCGAACCGCCGAGGGCTTGTGGCCAAAGAGCGGAGACTTGACACAATGCAAGAAGCGTGCCGGATAGGGCTGCTTCGCGCAGCGCATCATAGCCCCAGGGCGCAAGCGATACAATTGCGAGGCGCGTCATGACGGAGGGTCGCCCGCGCTTGTTCCTGGGTTTGCCGATGTGGGCCAATAGCGAATGGCGCGGGAGTCTCTACGCGCAACACGCGCCGCAGGAGGGCATGCTGCACGATTACGGTGCCGTGTTCACTAGCGTGGAGGGCAATACCACCTTCTACAGCGGGCCGCCCAAGGCGGCGACCGTCGCCCAGTGGGCGCGCCAGGCACCGGCGGATTTTCGTTTTTGCTTCAAGCTGCCGGCGCGACTCACGCATGAGAAACGCCTGGTGGGTATCGCGGATGAGCTGGAGACGTTCTTCGATGCGCTGGCACCATTACATGACCGGCTAGGGCCGACCATGGTGCAATTGCCACGTGATTTCGGGGCTCTGGAGCTGCCAGCGTTGGAGGCATTGTTGAGAGACTGGCCGTCGGCAATACCCTGTGCCGTGGAGGTGCGTCATAGTGATTTTTTCCACAAAGGGGCGGCAGAACAGCAATTGAACCGCTTGTTGATAACTTTGGGGGTGGACCGGGTGATGCTCGATGTCAGGCCGCTTTTCGACACGCCCGCAGGCAGCGATACGCGCTTGATCAAGGCCCAGGGTGAAAAGCCGAAACGCCCGTTACACGTGATTTCCACGGCAAATATGCCTATCGTGCGTTTCATCGGGCATTGTGATATGGATATCAACGAGCGACTTTTCACTCCTTGGTGTGAGCGTCTGGCGCTGTGGATAAAACAGGGGAAAACCCCTTTTTTGTTTGTGCATACGCCGGATAACCGGCAAGCGCCGCAATTGGCGCGACGCTTTTATTCACGCCTGGCCGAGCGCGTCGAATTACCGCCTCTCGAGGCCTTTCCCGGTGAACGTCAGAGTGCACTTTTCTAATTGAGTGATAATAATAGCGTTACCGTGTTATCCAAGGCTCATGACTTGACGCTATTGGGCGAATGGTTTTGGCTAAAACTTGTCGCTAAAATGGTATTTCTTGCGGACGACTGTCGCGGACAGTCGTCTCCTCAATCGGTGTTTATCGACACCCTTACGCTGACTGTCATCGCTGCGAGCGATGCGGTCTCCTTGTTGATCGGTGGCCAGATCCCAGCGCTCGCAAGGGCCTGTCATGCTCCGTGTCGCGGTGTGCGATCCATGCCCAGGGGACGTGGCAACAACAATACAACGCCATCATTTTATTGATCGATGGCGCCACGCAATTCAGGTGAAGCAATGTCTTACAAGTCTCATTCGCATGCACAATGGTCCTCCCGGATGGCCTTCGTGCTGGCCGCCGTCGGTTCATCGGTTGGCCTGGGCAATATCTGGAAATTCCCCTACATGACCGGCGAAAGCGGCGGCGGCGCTTTCGTTCTGGTATATCTGATCTGCATCTTCCTGGTCGGCCTGCCGATGCTGATGTCCGAATGGTTGCTCGGGCGTCTGGGCCAGAAGAATCCCATCTCGACGATGGGCGACATCACGCGGCGTCTCAAGCGCAGCCGTGCCTGGGTGTTGATCGGCGTGGGCGGGATTCTCGGCGCCTACTTGATCCTCTCGTTCTATAGCGTGATTGGTGGCTGGGCGCTGGCGTACATTCAAATGGCGGTGGTCGACACCTTCAGCGGGCTGGATAACGATAGTGTGGGCACCCTGTTCGGCAATCTGCTGGCGAGCCCTGTGGAATTGCTGCTCTGGCACAGCTTGTTCATGATCATGACGATCGGTGTCGTGGTGGGCGGCGTCGCCGGTGGTCTGGAGCGTGCGGCGAAGACCTTGATGCCCGCGCTGGCGGTGCTGCTGGTGGTGCTCGTGGGTTATGCCGCGACCACGGGCGCTTTCGCCGAAGGGGCGGCTTACCTGTTTACGCCGGACTTCTCCAAGCTCACGCGTGACGGCATTCTCGCCGCGCTGGGACATGCCTTCTTCACCTTGAGTCTGGGCATGGGCATCATGATGGCATACGGCTCGTATCTCTCCGATGACGTCAACATCGGGCGCTCGGCGCTCATCGTCGTGGTCATGGATACCGTCATTGCCCTGCTTGCCGGGCTGGCCATTTTCCCCATCGTGTTTGCCAATGGGTTGGATGCGGCCGCAGGCCCTGGCCTGATCTTCCAGACGCTGCCGCTGGCGTTCGGCAATATGGCCGGTGGTTGGCTGTTCGGCCTGTTGTTCTTCGTGTTGCTGGTATTCGCGGCATGGACCTCGGCGATCTCGCTGCTCGAACCGCTGGTGGAATGGATCGAGGAGCGCTCGCCGCTGTCGCGCGTGGGCTCGACCATCGTTGCGGGGCTGGCGACCTGGGCCTTGGGGCTGGCCACGGTGCTGTCGTTCAACATCTGGGGTGATTTCGCGCCGCTGGGCATGTTCGACAAGTTCGCCGGCATGACCCTCTTCGACCTGCTCGATTATGTCACCAGCAAGTTGTTGCTGCCGCTGACCGGCTTGGCCACCGTGCTGTTCGTGGGCTGGTTCATGGGGCGCGACGAACTGCGCTCGCAGCTCAACATGAGCGATGGCGCCTTCGCGCTGTGGCGCGTGGCGGTACGTTTCATTGCGCCCATCGGCGTGGTGATCGTCTTCGTCAGCAGCCTCTGAGCGTTACCCGGCGTAGGCGGATATTGCCCCCGCGCCGGGCTGGGAATGCCCTTCCAGACACTCGATGAACGGGGAGAGCTCTCCGCTCATCGAGTGTCTGTTTATTTTATTGCCACTCGTCGTAATCGACGATGTCGCGCTCCAGGCGCTTGAATTCCTGATGCAGTTCAATGCCGCGCCGCGCGCGTAGATAGCGTGTCGCGGCACTCTTCTTGCGTTGTTCGTGCTCGAGCATTTCCAGGCTCATATGAATGTCGAGCAGCTCGCTTTTCAAGGATTGAAGATGTTCGGTACCACGCATATCGAATCTCCCAATCGTTCTAATAACCGTCTTATTAACACGTAACCGGTTTTCGCTTGACATTCTTACTATAACGCACTTGACAGAATTATGACGTCAAGGCTGAAACGTGCGTTTTTTCTCCTCTTCAACGCCTGCGGCATACTAGAATCGAATCTGTTTTCACGTCGTTGTTGGTCAGCCAAGGAGTCGCGCCATCATGAGCAGTGCCCTGTTCGACGAGATGAGACGCCGCATGGAGCACTTCCGGCGCTCCGAGCAGAAGGTGGCGCGTTTCGTGTTGCGTCATCCCGAAGACGTTATCCACATGCGCATCGTCGATCTGGCCACCGAAGCCAAGGTCAGCGAACCGACCGTGGTACGTTTCTGCCGTGCGCTGGGATGCAACGGTTTCCAGGACTTTAAGCTCAAGCTGGCGCAGATGCTGGCCACGGGCAGTCAGTTTGCGCAGTTCTCGATGAACGATAGCGACAGCGTCGCTGAATTTGCCCACAACATTTTCGACTCCACCGTGGGCACGCTGCTCTCGGTGCGCGATCGGCTCGATCACGCCGCGCTGGGCAAGGCGGTCAATGCCCTGGCCATGGCCAATCGCGTGGAGTTCTACGGCTTCGGTGCCTCGGGCGCGGTTGCCTTCGATGCCCAGCACAAGTTTTTCCGCCTGCAGATATCCACAGCGGCTTATTCCGATCCGCACATGCAAAATATGTCGGCGGTGACGCTGACGCCGCGCGACGTGGTGGTGGCCATCTCCCAGACCGGGCGCACCCGAGCATTGGTAGCCAGCGTGCGCCTGGCCCGCGAGACCGGCGCCACGGTGATTGGCCTATGTCCCAGCGATTCGCCCCTGGCCAGCGAGGTCACTCTGCCGCTGTATATCGACGTGCACGAGGACACCGAAATCTATACGCCGATGAGCTCACGCGTAGCGCACCTGGTGATCGTCGATGTACTCGCCGTGGGTGTGGCCAAGACGCGTGGCCCCAAGTTGGCCGAACAACTGCAGTCGGTGAAGAAAAGCCTGGTACCGCTGCGCTTTCCTGAAGCCGGCGAGGAAGACGAGACATAGCCGGCGACCGAAGCCGAGACCGCTTGTGCTAAGCTGGGTGCTCATTTCGCAATGCCAAGATACGTGATCCATGGACGACGTTTCGCCGGGCGACGTTTCGCCGCTACTCGACTCGCTGAATACTGCTCAGCGCGAGGCCGTTAGCCATCCGCAGGGCAATTTGTTGGTACTGGCCGGTGCCGGTTCGGGCAAGACGCGCGTGCTGGTGCATCGTATCGCCTGGTTATTGCAGGTCGAGGGGCTGTCGCCCTACGCGATTCTCGCCGTGACCTTCACCAACAAGGCGGCGCGCGAGATGCGCACGCGTCTCGAGGCGCTGCTGGGGTTGTCGCTGCGCAATATGTGGGTGGGGACTTTCCACTCCATTGCGCATCGTCTGCTGCGCACCCACTGGCATGACGCGCGCCTGCCCCAGCATTTCCAGATCATCGACGGCGACGATCAACTGCGCCTGGTCAAGCGCCTGCTCAAGGACCATCGCATCGACGCTGAGCGCTTCCCGCCCAAGCAGGTGCAATACTTCATCGGCGGCTGCAAGGAAGAGGGCCTGCGCGCCCATCAAGTCCAGACCCATGGCGATGCCTACATGGGCCAGATGGTCGATCTCTACGAGCGCTATCAACTGGCTTGCGAACGCGCCGGTCTGGTCGACTTCGGGGAATTGCTGCTGCGTGGCCTGGAATTGCTGCGCGATAATCCGTCCCTGCTGGCGCATTACCGCGAGCGTTTCGGCCATCTGCTGGTCGATGAGTTCCAGGATACCAATACCTTGCAGTACGCCTGGCTCAAGCTGCTTGCTGGCGATCGCGCGGGCATGACCGTGGTCGGCGACGACGACCAGTCGATCTACGGCTGGCGCGGGGCCAAGGTCGAGAACATCCGGCGCTTCGCCGAGGAATTCCCCGCGACCACCACGGTGCGCCTGGAGCAGAACTATCGCTCGACGAGCGCGATTCTCGAGGCTGCCAACACGCTGATCAGCCATAACGCCGGGCGCATGGGTAAGGAGCTGTGGACCGACGGCGTGCACGGCGAGCCTATCTCGGTCTATGCCGGCTTCAACGACCTCGACGAGGCCCGCTTCATCGTCGATACCCTCAACGAGGAAGTGAACAAGGGCAGCGCGCGGCATGACATCGCGATCCTCTATCGCTCCAACGCCCAGTCACGGGTGCTCGAGGAGGCGTTGATCCGCAGTGGCGTGCCCTATCGCATCTACGGCGGTCAACGCTTCTACGAGCGTCTCGAGATCAAGAACGCCCTGGCCTATCTCAGGTTGACGCTGACGCGCGACGACGATGCCTCGCTGGAGCGCGTGATCAACGTGCCGGCACGCGGCATCGGTACGCGCACCGTGGAAGTGCTGCGTGAGCGGGCGCGTATGCAGTCAGTGTCATTATGGCAAGCCCTGCACGATAGCCTTAGTGAGGGGTTGCTCAAGGGACGCGCGGCAAGTGCGCTCTCGGCGTTTGCGGAACTGATCGAGCGCCTCGACAACGATACCGCCGGCATGGCGCTGCATGAGCTGATCGAACATGTCCTGCATACCACCGGGCTGCTCGAGCATCACCGCAACGAAAAGGGCGAGAAGGGCCAGGCGCGTGTCGAGAACCTCGAGGAACTGATCAATGCGGCGCGCAATTTCACCCAGGGTGATCCCTTCTCTTTGCAGGAAGTCGGCGAGGGCGCGGCGGCGCTGGAGCCGTTCCTGGCCGAGGCGGCGCTCAATGCCGGCGATCACGAGGCGGCCGACTTCGAGGACAGCGTGCAACTGATGACGCTGCATTCGGCCAAGGGGCTGGAGTTTCCGGTGGTGTTCATCGCCGGGGTCGAGGAAGGCCTGTTTCCGCACAAGATGTCGCTGGAGGAACCGGGACGCCTCGAGGAGGAACGGCGGCTGTGCTATGTCGGCGTGACCCGCGCCATGCGCAAGCTGTACTTGACGCATGCCGAGATACGTCGCCTGCACGGCAAGGAAACCTTCTCGCGGCCGTCGCGCTTTTTGCATGAGCTGCCCGAGTCGCTGCTCGAGGAGGTGCGCCTGCGCGGCCAGGTCTCGAGGCCGGTTTCTTCGCGGCCCAACCGTGGGCTCTCCCAGCAGCAGAGTGTGGCGGGCGACGACGATCAACCATCGTTGAGCCTGGGGCAACGGGTCAGTCATCCGGTCTTCGGCGAAGGGGTGATCATCAATGCCGAGGGCGAAGGTGCCAGGGCCCGCGTGCACATCAGCTTCGAGGACGAGGGCGACAAATGGCTGGTGCTGGGATTCGCCAAGCTGACGCCGTTATGAATCGCAGGCACAACATAAGCGAGACGCAACGATGAAGAAGTGGTTCCCCGAATTGATGGATCAGTGGTCGCAGCTTTCCGGCTATCAGCGTTTCGAGCGGCTGGTCTCGCTTGTCCTTACCGGGGCGATTGGCTGTGTGGTATTGGTGGCGCTCTATTATCTGGTTTTTCACGTGATCGAACTGTTGTTCGTGCAGACCCGCGACCCGTTCGATTACCGTGTCTTCCAGGCGGTGTTCGACATGATCTTGACGGTGCTGATCGCCATGGAGTTCAACAACTCCATCGTGCGCACCATGGAAGGCCGTGGCGGCTTCATTCAGGTCGAGATCGTGGTGCTGATCGCGATCATGGCGCTGGTCCGCAAGTTCATGGTCATGGACATGGAAACCATCGAGCCGATGAAGATCGTGGCCCTGGCCGCCGCCGTGCTGGCGCTGGGCCTGAGCTATTGGCTGGTGAGGCGTGGCGGCAACGGCTCGTCGTGACGTCTCACAATGGGCACTTTACGCCTCGGGGACGGGGCGTATGCGGCCGTTGTCGTCCAGCGCCACCATCACGAAACGCGCCTCGGTGACCTTGTAGCGCTCTTCGGGACTGCGCTCGTGCGGTGGGCGAATCCACACTTCGACATCGACCTTGATCGAGCTGCGCCCGACCTCGCTGACCTGGGTGAAGATATTGACCACGGCGCCGAGTCGCACCGGGCACAGAAAATCCATGCCCTCGGTGGCGACCGTGGCGGTCCGGCCGCTTGCCAGGCGTCCTGCAGCGAGCTCGGCGGCCTGGTCCATCTGCGCGATGAGCCAACCGCCGGGGATGTCGCCGTAGAGATTGGTATCCTGACGCCGAGTGACGAGCTTGAGCGTGAGCTCGCCCTGCGGGGTGGGAATATCGTCGAGTTCATGCATGGTGTGGGTCCTGCCGGTTGTTATTGTCGAGCATTGTGGTTGTCGAGCGTTGTTGTGGTTGAGAGTAGCGCGCCGTTGCAACCATCTCATAGTAAACGCCGCTGGGCCTCGACGACCAGTCGCTCGGCAAGGCGTATCGCGGCGCAGCAGGCGTGACCACGGGGGCGAGAGCGTTGATAAGGAATAGGCGAACAGGCCGATGCGGCACAGTGCACTGGCGATGGCGCGTGGCGATGACGCTGGGAGCGTTGCTGTTGCCGATGATGGCGATGGCGGCGCCGTTGAACGGCACACTGGGCTCGGTCGGCTCGGATACGCTGGGTGGCTTGATGACGCAGTGGGGCGAACGGCTCAGCGCGCGCCATCCCCAGGTGCGCTTGCAGGTACAGGCCTCTGGCTCGGGAACTGCGCCGCCGGCACTGGCCGAAGGGGCGACGCGTGTCGGTGCCATGTCACGACCCATGACCGAGGCCGAGCGCGCCGACTTCATCGCCCGCCAGGGCCATCCGCCGGTGGCGGTGCCGGTGGCACTGGACGCGCTGACGCTATTCGTGCATCGCGACAATCCGCTCACCTCGCTGTCATTGGCGCAGGTCGAGGCGCTGTTCGCCGACACTCGCTTTTGTAGTCAAACACCGGCTATCCGACGCTGGGGTGCGCTAGGGCTCGACGGTGACTGGGCTAAGCGGCCGATTGCCCGTTTCGGTCGCAACACCGCTTCCGGGTCGCATGCGTTGTTCAAGCGAGAAGCCTTGTGCGGCGGCAATTTCCGCCGCGACATCAACGAGCTACCGGGCTCCTCGGCGGTGGTGGCGGCGGTCGGCCGTTCCCGCAAGGCGATCGGCTATGCTGGCCTTGGTTATCCCACCGCGATGGTCAAGGTGCTGGCGCTGCGTGACGACGAGGGCACGCCGCGTCTGCCCACGCAGGACAACGTCGTCAGCGGCCGCTATCCACTCACCCGCCCCTTGTTTGTGTACGTCAACCTGGCCCCGGACAAGCGCTTGCCGGCCCTGGAACGCGCCTTCTTCGATCTGGTGTTATCGCCCGAAGGGCAGGCGGTGGTGGCTCGCCAAGGGTTTGTGCCCTTGCCCGAGGACCGACTGGCGGCGGCGAGACGCGCGTTGCGATTGCCGCCCCTTGCCGGTGACACGCATTCGTCATCAAACTGACGTAATCTGATGATTTCACTTCATTGCAAGGCAACGCTTCGCCGCCGGGCTCGCCGATGACTGATCCTTCCACTGACCCGCCTCGCCCGAATCGCCGCCTGCGCCAGCGTCTCGATCGTCTGGCAACGGGCGTGATCGCCGCCAGCGGTATCGGCGTGGTCGTGGCGGTGCTGGCCATCGGCGTGTATCTGACGCTGGCCGTGCTGCCGCTTTTCGACGGCGCCGAAGTGGAGGTCGATACCGCCCCCTCGGCTGCCGACGACGGCACGATGCATGCCGTCTGGTTGGCCGATGACGGCACGCGTTGGTTGACCCGTGAAGGGCAACTGCGCGACGCCGAGGGCGAGATTGCGACGCTGGCCGCAGGCGCCACGATCACGACGGTGGCCGAGGCGGGCCAGGCGCAGCCGCTAGCCCTGGGGTTGAGTAATGGCGAGGTACGCCTGGTGCCCCGCGATGACCAAGGACGATTGCGTTGGACTCAGGCCGCTACCTTGCGCCTGTTCGAGGCCCGTAGTGTGGCGGCGCTGACACTCCGTCATGCGGCTCAGGGCTGGGTACTGGCGGGGCGCGATACTCAAGGCGAGGTGGCGGCCCTGTGGCATACCGCTGAGACCACGCGGCGTATCGCGGTACCGGAGACGGCCGAGCATATCGCGCTGGGCTACGCGGGCCGCCTGGCCATGACCCAAGGCACGCAATTGACGCTATGGCAGCTGTCTCCTGACGGTGGCGGCGGTACATCGCTGGCACGCACCGAGACCCGGGCGCCGATAACGGCGCTGAGCTTTCTGCAGGGCGGGCGCACGCTGATCGTCGGCGATGCCAATGGCGGACTGCATCGTTGGCGACTGTCTCCCGACGATACGGGCTGGCAAGCGGCCGAGACGTCTTATACGGCCCTGGGCGATGCCGCCATTCGACGCTTGATCGCTCTACCCCGGCAGCGCCTGTGGCTGGCACTGGACGACAGCGGTCGGCTGGGACTTTATCAATCCTTGAGTGGCCAGCGCTGGCACGGTCAGGCACCCGAGGCCACGCCGCCGACGGCCGTGTCGGTCAACGCGCAAGGCACGCAGGTCATGTGGCTGGGTGCGACGGGCACACCCCAGCGGCTGGCGATCGAGGCAGCACATGCCGCGGTGAGTCCGGCGACGCTATGGATGCCGCAGACCTATGAAGGCCACAGTGATGCCGAGTGGCGCTGGGCGGCGGCTGTCACCGGCGATGAAGAGCCGCAGTACAGCCTGGTGCCGCTGGCCTGGGGCACGCTCAAGGCGGCGGCCTGGGCCATGGTGTTCGCCGTACCGTTGGCGCTGGGGGCAGCGGTGCATAGTGCCTGTTACATGTCGCGGCGGCAGCGCGCACGGCTCAAGCCCGCCATCGAGTTGATGGAGGCGTTGCCTGGCGTGGTCATTGGCTTCGTCGCGGGGCTGTTCGTGGCGCCCTTCGTCGAGCGCCATCTCGCCGGAACGCTGGCGCTTTTCGTGTGCGTGCCGCTGGGCAGCGTGGCGTGTGGCTGGTTGTGGCGGATGTTTTCGCGGCGTATGGAGCTGCGTCTACCCCCTATCAGTGCCGGAGTAGGTCTGATAGTGCCCCTGGCGCTACTGTGCTGGGCGGCGCTGAGTCTCTCGCCGTGGCTCGAGGCCTGGTGGTTCGGCGGCGATCTGCGCGCCTGGATGCACCAGCAGTGGGGCTGGGATTACGCGCAACGCAATGCGCTGATCGTCGGCATGGCCATGGGATTGGCGATCATTCCCACGTTGTATTCATTGGCCGAGGAAGCGCTTTCCGGCGTGCCCCGCCCCCTGGCGGAAGGCTCCCTGGCCTTGGGCGCGACGCGCGCGCAGACGCTGTGGCGGGTGCAGTTGCCCGCCGCCGCACCGGGGATTCTCTCCGCCGTCATGATCGGCGCGGGACGTGCGGTAGGGGAAACCATGATCGTGCTGATGGTCACCGGCAACACGCCGCTGATGTCGCCGAGTCTCTTCGAGGGCCTGCGCTCGCTGGCCGCCAACCTGGCCATCGAATTGCCCGAGGCAGCGGTAGGCGGCACGCAATATCGCCTGCTGTTGCTTGGGGCGTTGCTGCTGTTCGTGTTCACCTTCGTCGTCAATACCCTGGCGGAAATGGTGCGCTGGCGACTCAAACGGCGGTATCGACGCTATGGGGGTGATGCATGAGGATGCCTCGATTGGCCGGCGACGGCGTCTGGCGCTGGCTGAGCGGGGCCTGCGTGGCGTTGTCGCTGTTGGCCGTGGTGGCGCTTTTGGCGCTGGTCGTGACGCGTGGGCTGGCGCATTTCTGGCCTGACGATATCGAGCAACTGACCCTCGACAATGGGGAGCGGATTGCCGGCATCGCGCGTGACAGCGAGGCCGGCGAACGGCGTTATTTCACCGCCAATCGCGATCTCGACGGTCAGGTATGGCAGTGGATCGAGACGCAAGCCATCGAGACGCGTGAGACGCCACCGGATTTGCTGTATGCCGAGCGTCGCGATTGGGGGCCCTTCATCGGACGCTTGACGGCGGTGGATACGTCCGCCGGTGAACGCCTGCAAGGCGATGAGGCCGAACGCCACCTGCGTCAGGCCTTGGCGGGGAACGCCGAGATCACGACGCTGCATCTGCGCAACGTCGAGGGGCGTGCGGCTGAGGTGGCCTTCGCGCAGGTGGCGTCGCTTTCCTGGCCCAATCGCATGGATGTCGGCGACAAGCTCGCGGCCTGGGGGCATGGCGTGTGGCGCTTTCTCAGCGAGGCGCCGAGCGATGGCAATACCGCAGGCGGCGTATGGCCGGCGATCTTCGGTACGCTGTTGATGGTGATGCTGATGTCGCTGGTGGTCACGCCGTTCGGGGTGCTGGCGGCGCTGTATCTCAACGAGGTGGCACGCCAGGGGCCGTTGACGCGCCTGGTACGCATCGCGGTGCGCAATCTGGCCGGGGTGCCGTCGATCGTCTACGGCGTCTTTGGACTGGGTGTGTTCGTCTACGGATTGGGCGGTCGCCTCGATAGCTGGTTCTTCGCCGAGCGCCTGCCGTCGCCGACCTTCGGCACCGGTGGGCTGCTGTGGGCCTCGCTGACGTTGGCGCTGTTGACGCTGCCGGTGGTGATCGTGGCCACCGAGGAAGGTCTTGCGCGGGTGCCCGTAGCGTTGCGTGAAGGCTCGCTGGCGCTGGGCGCGACGCGTTTCGAGACCCTGCGTCGGGTAGTGGTGCCCATGGCGCTGCCGTCGATGCTCACCGGTGTGATTCTGGCCGTGGCTCGTGCCGCCGGCGAGGTGGTGCCGCTGATGCTGGTGGGCGTGGCCAAGCTGGCGCCGGAAATTCCCGTGGATGGGGAGTTTCCGTACTTGCATCTCGACAGCAAGTTCATGCATCTAGGCTATCACTTGTTCGATCTCGGCTTCGCCAGTCGCGATGCCGAGGCAGCGATGCCGCTGGTGTTCGCCACGGCGACGTTGTTGGTCGTCGTCATCGTGGTGCTTAATCTAACTGCAATAATCTTGCGCCATCATCTCAGGGCACGTCACCGTGCACTGGAGCATTCGTAGGAGGCTCATCACTCTTGTCCGCCGCGTCTTTTTCCGCCGCCGAGACCCAGCGCTTGTCGTCGGCAGTGGTCGATTTTCCCTCGACGTCGAGTTGTTTCGACATCGAGGCCCTGTCGCTCGCCTATGAGGGGAAGCCGGCACTGCGCGACTTGACACTGCGCGTGCCGCGTCACCGCGTGACGGCTTTCATCGGGCCCTCGGGATGCGGCAAGTCGACGCTGCTGCGCGGCCTCAATCGATTGCATGACCTCAACGACCAGGTCACGCGGCAAGGGTGCATCCGCCTCGAGGGCCAGGACATTCATGCCCGCGATGTGGATGTGGCCGAGTTGCGCCGCCGGGTGGGGATGGTGTTTCAGACGCCTAACCCGTTCCCCATGTCGATCTATGAAAACGTCGCCTATGGGGTGCGCCTGCAGGGTATCAAACGCAAGCGCGAGCTGGATGAGATCGTCGAATGGGCGTTGCAGTCGGCGGCGCTGTGGGAGGAGGTCAAGGCGGACCTGCACGCCTCGGCGTGGACGTTGTCGGGCGGGCAGCAGCAGCGCTTGGTCATCGCCCGCACCCTGGCGGTGCGCCCGGACGTGTTGCTGCTCGACGAGCCGGCCTCGGCGCTGGACCCGATCTCGACGCTCAAGATCGAGGAACTGATCCGTGGCTTGAAGTCGCAACTGACGCTGGTTCTGGTCACCCACAACATGCAGCAGGCGGCGCGGGTGTCCGACTATACTGCGTTTCTGCACGCTGGCGAGCTGGTCGAGTACGCCCCGACCGATACGTTGTTCACCAATCCGCGCTTACGGCGCACCGAAGACTACATCACCGGCCGCGTGGGTTGAGTCGCGGCGATTACGACAAGCGGAGCAGTGTCATGGACATTACCAACGAGACGCATAGTCAGCACATTTCCCGTCAGTTCAATCAGGAGCTGGAGCAGCTCAAGACCCAGTTGATGGCCATGGGCGGGCTGGTCGAGAAGCAGGTGCAGGATGCCGTCGAGGCGTTGCTCGAGGGCGATAGCCGCACCGCCGAGCGCGTGCGCGATAGCGATACCGCCGTCAACGACATGCAAATCCAGATCGACGAGGAATGCACCCGGGTGCTGGCACGTCGGCAGCCGGCGGCCTCCGATCTGCGCCTGGTATTGGCGGTCATCCGTGCTACCTCCGATCTCGAACGCATCGGCGACGAGGCCAACAAGATCGCCCGCAATGCGTTGGCGCTCATCGAATCGAGCCGCCAATCGCGGGGCATGGTCGAGATTCGCCATCTGAGCGAGCACGTGCGCAAGATGCTGCGTGACGCGCTGACCTCGTTCGCGCGCTTCGATACGCGCCTGGCACTGGAGGTGTTGCACGAGGATGAGTCGGTCGACAACGAATACACCACGGCGACGCGCTCGCTGGTGACCTTCATGATGGAAGATCCGCGCGCGATCACGTCCATTCTCAGCGTGATGACGATCCTGCGGGCCCTGGAGCGGGTCGGCGATCATGCCGACAACCTGGCCGAGCACGTCATTTATCTGGTCAAGGGGCTCGACGTGCGTCATACCGCGCCCGGCGAACTGGACGAGTCGCTCGGCGAGTAAGCGCGCTTTCTGGCCACGGCCGTCAACAGCGCTTCGGCATGCGTTGGCGTCAGGGCGATGGAGAAGACATGGCCCTGAATGCTATGGCAGTGAAAGTCGCGCAATAGCGTGACCTGGGCGATGCTTTCCACGCCCTCGGCGACGACCTGCATGCCGGCATCGCGCCCCAGCGAGACGATCGAGTGCACTAGCGAGGCTACGCGTGGATCGTCGCAGATGCGGTCGATGAAGCTCTTGTCGATCTTGAGCGTGTCGAACGGAATCCGCGTGAGGTAGGCAAGCGACGAATAGCCGGTGCCGAAATCATCGATGGCGAACCCCACGCCACGGCGCTTGAGACGCTGCATGCTGTCGATGATGGCCTCGGGGTCGTCGATCAACGAGCGCTCCAGCACTTCCAGGTTGAGCAATCGCCCGGGTAGGCAGTGGCGCGTGAGCAGTGAGTCGATCAAGTCGATGAAGGCGGGCCGCGCGAGCTGCTCCTGAGACACGTTGACGGACACCGGTAGCAGGGCGTGGCCTCGGTCGCGCCACGTGGCCAGTTGCTGGGTGACGGTTTGCAGAACCCAGGTATCCAGTTGATCGCCGAGATCGATTTCTTCGCTGATATCGACGATATCCTGGGGGCTGACTTGCCCCAGTTCGTTGTCATGCCAACGCAGCAAGGCCTCGAATCCTTTTACTCGGTAGCCGTGTATGGCGACCTGCGGCTGGTAGTGCAGCCGGAAGCGATCTTCGG
Source organism: Chromohalobacter nigrandesensis (assembly GCF_023061285.1). GTDB lineage: Bacteria > Pseudomonadota > Gammaproteobacteria > Pseudomonadales > Halomonadaceae > Chromohalobacter > Chromohalobacter nigrandesensis. The sequence goes on along the minus strand of NZ_JAKGAM010000003.1, from coordinate 201,040 downwards.
CGAGTGCCGAGGCCGTGCGGCGGCGCAGCAAGTTGCGTCGCGTCAGGCGTGGCAGCAGCGCGGGCGTATCGAGTCGCAGCAGGGTGTCGCCGCGCTCGTTGTGGAGGCGCCGGCAGGTATGCTGCAGGGCGGAGAGGATGTCATCGGCATGGCCGAGTTGAGTGGCGTCCTGTGCCCAGACCACGCGTGCGGGGGCGGTGACGCTCTTGCCGGCGGCGATATAGGGCGCCCGCAAGGTCTCGGCCAACGCCGCCATGGTGTCGGCCATGCGCGCGGGGTCTCCCCGGTAGAGCAGCACCCCGAGGCGTTGATCGTCGATGCGTGCCAAGTCGAAGACGAAACCATCGAGGGCTTTCTCGACCCGCGCGATGCCACGCATGAGCACTTCGTTGCTGGCCTCTAGCGAGAAGCGCGTACGCACCGCGCGCATGCCGTAGAGATCGATGGCGGCGACGCCACAGAACCCTGCGGTTTCCGGTAACGCCGCCAGGCGTGTCTGGATGAGTTGCTGAAAGCGTTGTTGCGTGGCCAACCGGGTTTGCGGGTCGAACTGGGTGCCGATCTCGGCCCGCACGCGTTCGAGGCGTGTGATGACGTCGTCGCCGATCTCGTTTTCCACCAGGCGTGCCAAGTCGAGCAATATCTCGCGCTGCTGGGCGTCGAAGCGCCTTGGGCGACGGTCGATCACGCACAGCGTGCCCAGTGGCAGGCCCGAGGCCATGCGAATGACGGCACCGGCGTAAAAGCGGATGTAGGGCGTGTCGGTGACCAGGGGGTGAGCGTGAAAGCGCGGATCGTTGGCGGTGTCCTCGATCACCAGTATCTGGCGCTCGAGCAGGGCATGCGCGCAAAAGGCGTCGTCGCGGGAGATCTCGCAGGCATCGATGCCGAAACGTGATTTGAACCACTGGTGGTGGCGGTCGATCAGCGTGATCAGCACAATGGGCACGTCGAAGACCCGCGCGGCCAGCCGGGTGATGTCGTCGAAACGCTTCTCGGGCGGTGTATCCATCAGGCCTAGACGTTGGAGTTCGTCGAGGCGGCGCGCTTCATCGCCATGATCGGGGGCGCCGACCCCAGGGGCGTTTGCCATGAGGTGTTCTCTTGTCGCGATGCCGGGCCGCGTCATCTACAGGCCGGGGAGGCGCGTTAACGCTGCCGTGCAGGCATCTCGGTGGTAGCCACGTTAGCATACCGCCGTGCCGCGCTTGGCCGCTATTCGCCGAGTTGCGCCGAAAGGCCGAGTGGGTCATGCGTTTTCTTTAGCACGAAGTCTGAGAGAACCTCATACTGGTATTACATTTCTCATCCATTATGGGAGATGGGCGCTGGGAGCGACGCATGTCATGCTGTGGCGCGGGACCCGCGTTATCGTCTATCAAGGAATAAAGCTCGATGCTGCATGCGTTTACCGCTATCGGTCAGGGTACACGGCTGGTTCTATCGCCGGGGATGCGGCGCTTCGTCATTGCGCCAGTGGCGATCAATCTGCTGATCTACGCCGTCACGCTAGGCTATTTGTTCACCCATTTCGGTGGCTGGCTCGACTACTGGATGCTCCAGGTGCCGTCCTGGCTCGATTGGCTGGAATGGTTGATCTGGCCGCTGCTGGTGGTGAGCCTGCTGTTAGTGGTGTTCTTTTCCTTCACGCTGGTGACCAACCTGATCGCCGCGCCGTTTTATGGCTTTCTCGCCGAAAAGGTGGAATGGCGCCTGAGCGGGGCGCCGCCCAGCGATACGCGGGGACTGTTCCGTGCCGGAGTCGACGCGCTGGGCCGGGAATTCGTCAAGCTGGGGTACATGCTGCCGCGTATGGCGCTATTGTTCGTGTTCGGTTTCGTGCCCGGCGTGAATATCTTCATGCCGTTCTTGTGGGCTGCCTTTTCGGCATGGATGCTGGCGATTCAGTACCTGGATTATCCGATGGATAACAACCAGGTGAGTTTTCGCGATATGCGACATCGATTGCGAACACGATTGTGGCCGACGCTGACCTTTGGCTTCGGTATGTCGTTTGCGACATGGGTGCCGGTGCTCAATCTGGTGCTGTTGCCGGGCGGCGTGGCGGGTGCAGTGATACTCTGGCGGCAGTATTATCGCCATCTACCGACTGTGACACGCTGAACGCTCTCGACGAGGCAGGAGACTCCGCATGCAAGATACGCAAGCGCCCTCGCCAGCGCCTTCCGTAGCGCCCGGCGGCTTTATTCGACGCCGCTGGGCGCTGGGCATCCTGATCGCGGCGGCCGTGGGCGCGGTCCTGGTGTGGTGGCTGGGCGCCCAGATGCGCGATTGGCTAGGGACGTTGAGCCCGCTTCAGGCAGGCATGCTGGCGAGTCTGGTGGCCGGGCTTTTCACGCCGCTGGGGGCGCTACCGATCATGGTGTTGCGCCACATCAGCCAGCGTCTCGAAGATGCCTTGATGGGCTTCGGCGCCGGTGTGATGCTGGCGGCCACGGCCTACTCTCTGGCCATGCCAGCCTACGAGGACTCGCTGGCGCTCACCGGTACCATCGGCTGGGCCCTGACGATCGTTTGCGGGGGCATCGTGTGTGGCGGGATTCTGGTCTGGGGCATGGATCGTTTCGTGCCCCATGAGCATTTCGCGCTGGGCAAGCAGGGCGGCGCGGATGCCTTGCAGATCCGGCGTATCTGGCTGTTCATCTTCGCCATCACCATTCATAACTTTCCCGAAGGATTGGCGGTCGGCGTAGGTTACGCGCGCGGCGACATGGCCGCCGGGGTGGCGCTGACGCTGGGCATCGGCCTGCAAAATCTGCCCGAGGGGCTGATCGTCTCCCTGGGGCTGCTGGCGATCGGTTATTCGCGCCTGACTGCATTGGGTGCGGCGTTATTGAGCGGCCTGGTGGAGCCCATCGGTGGGGTCATCGGAGCTCTCGCGGTGCATGTCGTGGACGCCTTGCTGCCTTTTGGCCTGGCCTTTGCCGCCGGCGCGATGTTGTTCGTGATCAGCCACGAGATCATTCCCGAGTCGCATCGCAAGGGACACGAAGGCGATGCGACCTTCGGAGTGCTGGGAGGATTCATGCTGATGTTCGTACTCGACAAGGTGTTCTGACCCCCTGTATAAGCAGCTAAGTAATTGACAAACCTGCAATGAAAACTATTATTGTTAGGTACAACGTGCCGTTGGTGCCATGTTGCACCAAGGCTCGACATTCGACGATAGATTGACAAGGAGGTATGTCGTGGCGCATCAACTACCGACGTTACCCTATGCTTATGATGCCCTGGAACCGCATATCGATGCGCTCACCATGGAGATCCATCACAGCCGTCACCATCAGACCTACGTCAACAATCTGAACGCTGCTCTGGAAGGCACGGATCTCGAATCGCTGCCGGTCGAAACCCTGATGGGTGAAATCGAGCGCGTTCCGGAAGCCAAGCGCCAGGCAGTGATCAACAATGGTGGCGGGCACGCCAACCATTCGCTGTTCTGGACGGTCATGTCGCCGCAGGGCGGAGGCAAGGCCAAGGGCGACCTGGCCTCGGCCATCGAAAGCGAGCTGGGCGGTGACGAAGCGTTCCGTGAAGCCTTCACGCAAGCCGCCGTCAAGCGCTTCGGCAGTGGCTGGGCTTGGCTGTCCGTCACGCCTGCCGGGCGTCTGGTCGTGGAAAACACGCTCAACCAGGATAGCCCGCTGATGCACGGCAATACGCCGATTCTGGGGCTGGACGTGTGGGAACACGCCTATTACCTCAAGTATCAGAACAAGCGTCCCGAGTATATCAAGGCCTTCTTCGAGGTCGTCGATTGGGACGAAGTGGCGCGTCGTTACGCCGAAGCCACTGTGTAAGCCTATCGGGAGTATGTCATGGGCCCGGCGACAGGCATGACGAACGATGTCTCAGCGCCGGCCCAGTGCCTGACCATGGCAGATTTCGGCGCTTTCGAGCGCCGTTATCGTTTGTATCACCACTTCCCCTCCTTGAACCACGACGACGCCGCGTCCACCCCGGTGGCCGAAGGCTGGGTCGACGAATGCCGCCCCGCCATGGGGGTAAGCCTCGTTGGTTCGCGCCTCACGATCCACCATACCTATGAAACGCACGCCTTGGCCGACGCGCCGGCCCATGTGTCGATCATCGTCATGCTCGAGGGCAATGCGGAACTGTCGCACGCTGGGCAGCATTTCACCCTGGCACCGCGTGAAGCGCTAATGCTCACGCATGATGGTCATCAGGCGTTGAGTGCGCGTCACGTGGGCGGCCAGCGACTGCGTGCGATCAATCTGACGTTGCTCGACGATGCACGCACCGCTCCGACACGCTTGGCCGCACCGCTTGCTGAATTGCTCGATACCACCACCAGTGAGGCGTGGCGCCTGTCCTTGCCCGAAGGCGTCTGGCTGTCGCTCGAACAGTGGCTGAATGCGTCACCGGAGGAACCACAGCATGCCTTGCTCGGCGAGGGGCTGGCGCTGCAATTGATGGCTCACGGCCTGGCGGCCTGGGGCACCTCCACCCGTCAGGACCGTCGCCTGGGATCGCGTGACCGTCATCATCTGGCGCGCGTGCGTGAATGCTTGCACGACTATCCCGAGGCATCGCATAGCATCGAATCCTTGGCGCAACTGGCCTGCATGAGCCCGAGCGTGTTGCGTGACAAGTTTCGCCAGGCGTATGCCCAGTCGGTCTTCGAATGCTTGCGTCAACGTCGCCTTGAGATGGCCCACGCGCTGCTCCGGGAAGGTCATAGCGTGCAATACGTGGCGACACGGGTGGGCTACCGGCATGCCAGCAACTTCGCCACCGCCTTCAAGCAGCGCTACGGCCTATCGCCGCGTGCGTTACATCAGCGTCTACCCTCGGCTGGGGTCGTGAATACTCTTTAATGATGACAGAAGTTCCTCAGCGAGATCGCTTACAGCGTCGCGCATAGGTTTTTCGGCATTGACCATAAGCAGAACGACTCTTGAAAGTTAATAATTCTCACTCTCCATAAGAAACGGGTCGACCGCGACCCGAGGACGAGAGCGAGGAGCCGTTTTCATGAGTCGCACATTGCATCCCCACTGGTTTTCCTGCGCGTGCCTGGCGGGCGTATTGTTCATGCCCACGACGACGTGGGCACAATCCGACAGCGATGATAGCGGTGCCGTGGATCTGTCCACGGTGACAGTGTCGGGCGAGGCCGCCACCAAGACACAGACGCCGGTCATCGAAACGCCGCAGTCCGTTTCCAATGTCGACCGCGAGGAGATGGATGCGCGTGACACTCGCACCCTCAGAGACGCCGTGCAGTATACGCCGGGGGTCTACACCAACCAGGTCGGTGCCTCCAATCGCTACGACTACATGGTCATGCGAGGCTTCTCGGACGGAAGTCTCAGCAATACCTACCTCGATGGCCTGAAGGTGATGGGAGACACCAATGGCTACAGCTCGATGGTGATCGATCCCTATTTCCTGGAAAACGTCGAAGTCGTCAAAGGGCCGGCCGCAGTGCTTTACGGGCGCTCCTCACCTGGTGGCCTGGTGGCGCTGACCAGCAAGCAGCCGCAATTCGAGACACACCGGCAACTGCGCTTTGGCGTGGGCAATAACAGTCAGCGCAGCGCGGCGTTCGATGTCACGGGACCGCTGGATGATGAGCGGCGTGCCGCCTATCGCGTGGTGGGTCTGGCCAGCGGCGCGGATACCCAGTTCGACATGGTCGAGGAAGAGCGCTACGCCATCGCACCCTCGGTGACCTGGGATGTCACCGACGACACGACGCTGTCGTTCATGGCCTATCTGCAAAAGGATCCGGAAGGCGGTTACCACTCCGGTGTGCCTTATGAGGGGGCGGTGGAAAGTCACAATGGCCGCAAGATCAGCAATAACTTCTTCGATGGCGAAGACGATTACGACAAGTTCGAACGCACCCAGCGGATGTTCGGTTATAGCCTAGAGCATCGGTTCAATGACGCCTGGACCGCGCGTCAGAAGCTGCGCTACCTGAATTCGGACACCACCTTGAACCAGGTCTACGGTTTCGGATGGACAGCGCCCGATTCCAACGAGTTGGTTCGCTATTACTCCGGGGGGCGGGAGTCGCTCGAGGCCTGGACGATCGATAATCAGCTCGAGGGCGAATTCTCCAGCGGCTTCATCGATCATACCCTGCTGGTCGGCGTCGACTACCAGGACCGCCAGAACGATGTGGTCTGGACCTCGGGAACCTTTCCCTCTCTCAACGCCTTCGATCCTCAATATGGCGCCGACCCGGTGGGGGATATCGCGGTAACCAATGACGAACGCCACGAATTGATCCAGACGGGCGCCTATCTGCAGGATCAGATGGCGTTCGATCGCTGGCGCCTGACGCTCGGGGGCCGCTACGACTGGGTCTCGATTACCAACGAGCAGAAACTGGCCAATCGAGAAGATACCCTCGACGAGACCTATTTCAGCGGTCGCGCGGGGCTCTTGTACCTGTTCGACAACGGCGTCGCGCCCTACGTCAGCTATAACACGGCCTTCACACCGACCAGCTTCGTGGATATCGACGGCGACGTCCTCGAGCCCATGGAAGGCGAGCAGTGGGAAACCGGCCTCAAGTACCAGCCGCTGGGCACCCAGGATCGCTATAGCCTCTCGCTGTTCCGCATCACGCAGGAAAACGTCGCCACCAAGGAGCAACCCACCGATCCTTATCGCTCCATCGGCGAGATCGAATCGCAAGGACTGGAGCTGGAAGCCCGCACGCAGTTGACGGATGGGCTGCGCCTGCAGGCCGCCTACAGCTATACCGATATCGCCTACACCAAGAGCGAAGTGGATAGCGAGGAAGGCAGTCACGCCATCTATGCGCCGCGTCACCAGGCGAGTCTATGGGGCCACTATGCTTTCCAGGGCGATGCGCTCGCGGGATTAGACGCAGGTCTAGGCGTGCGTTACTACGCCGATATCCAAGCGGATCGCGCCAACACCGAGCAAGTCCCCGACTACACGCTGGTCGATGCCATGCTGGGCTATGACATGAGTCAGATGGGGATGTCGGGCATGCAGGTGCAGCTCAATGTGGGCAACGTGCTCGACAAGGAATACGTGGCGTCATGCAACTCGCTTGAATATTGCTACTTCGGGGCGGAGCGGAATGTACGCGCGAGTCTGACCTACGACTTCTAGGCACGATTGAGTCGCGAGTGGTTTTCATTTACGCTTTTTGGCGTGGGTATCTGGCCCACGCCTGCCACTTGGCCTCGCCACAGGAAAGCTTTCGATGTCAGTGTTGCTCGATCGGTTCTATGCCGGTCCCTTGAAAGGGATGGATCGCAAGCTGGTTACCTGGGACCAGGCGCCCGCAACGACCTGGGCGGCGCGAGATGTGTTCTCCGAGCCCGGCATGACGCAGATCCTCAAGCGTTATGGCGCCGAGCATCAGCATGGCGATTCGCGCGCCGTGATTTCGCTATGGTCGAAGTATTTCCTGGCGCTTACCACCTATCTGGGGGCGGCATATAACCTGCTGGCGGAGCGACAATTACCGCTCGAACTGTCGCGGCTGGGGTTGGTACTCGGCGAGGATATGCTCGTCGAGGCGCTGGTCGTCGAAGACACCGGCACACCGCTCGTCGCCACTCAGGCCGAGGAGCGCTTTCTGCCGCTGATACGCGATACCTGGGGACCGGCGATGGCCTGCATGGCCGAACATACCGGCATCGCGCCCCGCGCACTGTGGGGCAACCTCGGCCATTACTATGACTACCTCATCTCCCAGCTCTACACCTTGCCAGGTGCCCAGGCGCGGGCCGATACGGGGGGGGCGTCTGATGACTCTGCGGGAATTGGCCGATGGCAAGCGCAACCCGCTGTTTCGCCCCATTCGCTATCGTGAAAACAGCGCGGGCGACATCGAACGCACGCGGCGTGTCTGCTGCATTCGCTATCTTCTCCCCGGACTCGGCTACTGCGGCAACTGCCCGTTGGCATGTCGCGAGAAGGCCGAACCCCAACCGCCACGGCGCGTCGTCAACGGCTGATATGTCGAGTGGGTGTTTTTCTGACAATGCTCAGTCGCTACCCACGGCACGCCGTTCTTCGGGGACGGCGCGCACGCGCGTGGCGGGGAAAACACAGCGGAAAAGCGCGCCCTGGCCGGGGTGGCTGTCGATATCGAGATGCGCATCGTGGCGCAGCAACACATGCTTGACGATGGCCAGGCCCAACCCGGTGCCGCCATTGGCGGCGCTGCGCCCCTTGTCGACGCGATAGAAGCGTTCGGTGAGGCGTGGCAGGTGCACGGGGTCGATACCGTCGCCGTCGTCCTCGACCTCCACTGCGGCACCCTCCTTCCAGGCCTTCCAGCGCAATGTGACGGTGCTCCCCGGTGGGGTGTAACGCACGGCATTGAAGACCAGGTTGGAAACGGCGCTGTGCATCTCGCCTGCGTCACCCAGCAGACGGTCGGTGGTGTGGATGTCCAGGGCTATCGCATGACTGCCAGCGCAGAGATTGGTGGCGTCGTCGCGAATGTTTTCCAGCAGCGTGGCCATGTCCAGCGGGGCCGGGTCGTCGCGGGTCTGGTCGGTTTCCAGCTTCGACAATAGCAGTAGATCCTCGACCAGGTTCTGCATGCGTTGGGTCTGTTCCTGCATTTGGCCGAGGCCGCGCTGCCAGCGCGGCGGCAGTTGGTCGGCCTGATCGATATAGGTCTCGAGATAACCGGTCAACACGGTGAGCGGGGTACGCAGCTCATGCGACACATTGGCCACGAAGTCGCGCCGCATCTGTTCGAGACGATGCAGTCGCGAGATGTCGCGCGCCATGACCAGGCGTTCGTTGTCGCCGAACAGCGTGATTTGGTATTGCAGCGTCACGTCATCGCGTAGCGGCGAGGCCAGGGTCAGCGGTTCGCGGTAATCGCGGGCATTGAAATAGGCGACAAAGCGCGGGTCGCGCAGGAAATTGGTGATGTGCTGGCCACGGTCATGGGGCGTTTGAAAGCCGAGCATCTGGCCCGCGGCGCTGTTCCACCATTCCAGGTCGCCGTGTCGGTCGAGCATGACCACGGCATCGCGCATCGCCTCGCAGGAGTCCTGCACGCGACGGATGATGTCGCGCAAGCGGGCCTGCGATTGACGCTGGATCTTCTGATACTTGTAGAGGCGGTCGAACAGGTCGCCCCAGACCCCGGCGCCCACGGGCGGGGTGTCATTAGGATGCTGGGTCAGCCAGACATACAGGGCGCGCAAGTGGCGCAGGTGCAGGTAGACGTAGAGGCCCAGACCGGCGGCCAGCCCCCAGCCGGGTTCGCCGAAGAGCCATCCGAAGACACCCAGACCGATGACGAGATACGCCAGACGCCAGAGTTCATTGGTCCAATAGTACACGTGCGCTACTCCTTGGTGGAGAAGCGATAACCGGTGCCGCGTACCGTCTGAATGAGGTGTTGGTGATCATCGCCGAGCGCCCGGCGCAGGCGGCGTATATGCACATCGACGGTACGCTCCTCGACATAGACATTGCCACCCCAGACCTGGTCGAGCAACTGGCTACGGGTGTAGGCACGCTCCTGATGGGTCATGAAGAATTGCAGGAGCCGATACTCGGTGGGGCCCACGTCCAGCGCCTCGCCGTTGGCGCTGACCCGGTGGCTTACGGGGTCGAGACGCAAGCCGTCGATTTCCACCGTGTCTTCGACCCCGGTGGGTGTGGCGCGTCGCAGCACGGCCTTGAGGCGTGCCACCAATTCCCGCGGCGAGAACGGCTTGGTGATGTAATCGTCGGCACCGGCTTCCAGCCCCTGGATCTTGTTGTCCTCCTCGCTCTTGGCGGTGAGCAGGATGATCGGCAACTCGGCGGTGGCGGTGTCGCGCTTGAGACGCCGTGCCAGTTCGATGCCGCTGGTGCCGGGCATCATCCAGTCCAGCAGCACCAGGTCGGGTTGATCGTCGACTACCATGGCATGCGCCGTCTGAGCGTTGTCGGCTTCCAGCACGCGGTAGTCGGCCATTTCCAGCGCCACCGCGATCATTTCGCGGATGGACGCCTCGTCATCGACGATGAGCACGGTCTTGGCGGTCATGGGCGTGGGCCTCTTGCGGATCGCGATGCAGCGAATCACTCATGAATGACATCAGCATGACGATTACAACGCGCTAATGTGACAGCTTCGTGACAATCGTACTCTTTACCTATAGCTCATAGCATCACATAGGCCATAACGACAGGGCGATACCTGCGAAGGCCACCAGCCCGGCCCAATGATTGTTGAGAAAGGCGCGGAAGCATGGATCGCGCTCGCGATGGCGAATCAAATAGTGCTGGTAGACGAAGATCGCCACCATGGCGGCCAGCCCCAGCCAGAAGAAGCCGCCAAGCGCCAGACGCAGGCCGACCCAGGCGAGCAGCGCGATGGTCAGCGCCTGCAACAGCCCGATGATCAGCCGATCGGCGCGGCCGAACAACACCGCTGTGGACTTGATGCCCACCTTGAGGTCGTCGTCGCGGTCGACGATGGCGTATTCGGTGTCGTAGGCCACCGTCCAGACGACATTGGCGGCCAACAGCAACCACGCCTCGAGCGGTACCTGGCGTTGAATGGCCATGAACGCCATGGGAATGCCCCACGAGAAAGCCGCGCCCAGCACCACCTGGGGGAAGTGCGTATAGCGCTTCATGAACGGGTAAGTGGCCGCCAGCGCCAGTGCTGCGAATGACAGCAGCACGGTGGGCAGGTTAGTCAGGCAGACCAGGCCGAAGGCGATCGCTACCAGTACCGCGAAAGTGACCTTGGCTTCCTTCTCGGAGATGCGCCCGGTAGCCAGTGGCCGGTCACGTGTGCGCTTGACGTGGCCATCGAAATGCCGATCGGCGTAGTCGTTGACCACGCAGCCGGCGGCACGCATCACATACACGCCGACGACGAAGATCAGCAGCGTGCCACGTTCGGGCACGCCCTCGGCCGCCAGCCATAGCGCCCACAGCGTCGGCCACATCAGAAGCCAGGTGCCGATGGGCCGGTTCAGGCGGGTCAGGCGCAGGAAGTCCGGTACACGGGCCAGGCCCATGGGGCGTGCGGCCTCGGATGAATCGGCGGACATCGGGCTCTCCTATGAAAACGTGCCTGTGAAATAGCAACGTGTCTGTGAAAAAGCAACGTGCCTATGGAAATGTGAGCGGCCAGCTTAGCGCGATGGCAGCGCGAGGTCAGTGGCCATGGCGTCGAGGAAGAATTCCTGGACGAGAATCGACGTGCGGCCCAGACGCAGGATCGAGCGCCGTCCCCACGGCGCGGCATGACCGTACGCCGTGACAAGCGAGGGGGCTGGTGCGCGAATGATCTCGATAGGGCCGCGTTCGAGGCCGGGCTGGCGAAACAGCCAACTGCCCAGCGAACGTGTTCCCAGCGACTGCAGGCGCGCGCCATGAAGCGACGCCAGCGGGGCCACCGAGCGGGCCGCGACCCAAGGTGTTTCGCCGAGCATCAGCATGACCTCGCGTCGCCAGATACGGGCTCGGGGGTCGAGCCCCAGCGCTCGGGCCTCGTCGCGTCGGGGCCGGCTGATTCCCTGGGTGAGCAGCCGTACTTTAAAGGGTTGCGTACTGGCGGTACACAAGCGGGCGGTCAGCGAGTCGCGCGAGGCCACCCAGCGCCACCAGGCGGGACTCATGTGGGGGCGCTGGGCGGCGGCAGGCAGCCAGTGTGGGCCAACGCTGAAACGGTTGTGTGTCATGCGTAAAATCAGGCTTAAAGTATATGAGTGTATCATGCGTGTACGATGCGCTATTGCGACGTCCGCGTTTGCGACGTCCGCGTGTCGTATCGCCGCGTCGTCACCCTTCTGTCATGCGTAGCACGAGGCGCCCATGAGCGACCCTTTGATCATCGTCGGCAGCGGCATGGCCGGCCTGGGCCTGGCCCGGCAGGTGCGTGCCCGCGATGCACGGCGCGCCATCACCCTGATCACCGCCGATAGTGGCGATGACTATTCGAAACCGCTGTTGTCCACGGGCTTCGCCAAGAGCATGCCACCCGAGCGTTTGGCGATGCGCTCCCCCATCGACGTGGCCGATGCGCTCCAGATGACGATGCGCACACACACGCGGGTCGATGGTATCGACCCGCAAACACAGACGCTTGCCATCGGCGCGGAAAACCTGCCCTACGGCGACCTGGTATTGGCCACCGGGGCTGCACCCAGCGCGCCCTTCACGGTGTCTGACGACGTGCGCGATCGCGTCTTTACCATCAACGATCTCGACGACTATCGGCGCTTCCAGGCTGCCTTGTCGCGCCATGGCGGTGCCGCGCGCGTGGCGATCGTCGGTGCCGGGCTGGTGGGCTGCGAATTCGCCGACGACCTGCTTGCCGGAGGGCATCGCGTGGCGCTCGTCGCCCCCGAGCAAACGCCGCTGGCGCGTCTTCTGCCGCCGCCGCTGGGCCAGGTGCTGGGGACCGCGTTGGGCAAGGCAGGCGCCGAGCTACGCCTGGGACGTAGCCTCATGCAGCTCCGGCGTGACGATGAGGCAGTCTCGTTGGTGCTCGACGATGGCGACGTATTGTCCGCCGATCTGGTATTGATCGCCACGGGGCTTGCGCCGCGTACCGCACTGGCCGAAGCCGCTGGCCTCGCGATCTCCGAGGCCGGCATCCAAACGGATCGCTACCTGGCGACCGCGCAGCCCGGCATCCATGCACTGGGCGATTGCGCCTGCGTGGCGGGGCTCAACGCCATGTACGTGCAGCCGCTTCAGGCCTGTGCCAAGGCGCTGGCGGCAACGCTGACCGAGGCACCGACGCCGGTCGCCTACGGCGCCTGGCCGGTGCTGGTCAAGACGCCGTCATGTCCGGTGGTGGCGTTGCCGCCGCGCCAGGCGCCGGCGCGCTGGCGGATCGAGGGTGAAGGCGTCGATCTCAGCGCGCTTGCCGAGGATGAAAACGGCCATTTGCTGGGGTTTGCATTGACAGGGGCCAGCGTACGACGGAAAGTCGAGCTGGCGCGGGTCGCCCCACCGTTGCTACCCTAGCTTAGGTCGCCTTGCCGGTGGGTACCGGTCTGGCGCAGTAGGTGGGTAGTATCAGCGCTGCGCCGAGGGCGTGGCGTGCGTTTCACTCATTGAAAAACAACAAGCGACATCAAAGAGGTGTCGTATTCGTTGCCAAACCAGGAGGGCTTTATGCGCAAGCCAGAACTCGCCGCGGCGATCGCCGAGCGTGCCGATCTTTCCAAGGACAAGGCTAGTCAGGTCCTTAATGTCATTCTCGATGAAATCACGGATACCGTCTCCAAGGGCCAGGACGTCTCGCTGATCGGGTTCGGTGCCTTCACCGTACGCGAGCGTGCCGCGCGTACCGGCAAGAATCCGCAGACAGGTAAGCCGTTGACCATTCCGGCAAGCAAGACTGTGGCATTCAAGCCCGGCAAGGCGCTCAAGGATGCCGTGAAGTGAGTGACGGCACGGAGCGTTCGGATCATCCGTTCTTCACCGACGCTCCGTGCAATTCCTTCTCCTTTCCCTTCTTTTTCTATATATCGAGGCGCGCATGAAATTGCGTCTGATGTTGTGGCTATTGGGTGTCATGCTCAAGCGTGCGCGACGCCGCAATACGCGTTTTCAGCAGAAGCTCTCGGACATGCAACGCTTCGATTGGGGCGTCGCCACCGAGGACCTCAGCCTCGCACGCCATTACCGTATGCGCCCCGAGTCCATCGAGGATGCGCCGGGTCTGCCCATCGATCTCGATCTGGAACTGCGCTTTCGCGATGCCCATGCCGGCGTGGCGTTTCTCAAGCGCCCCACAGCGCGTGCGTTCTTCGACGGTTTACAAAGCGGTCGTCTGCGTCTGGTCGGCGACTCGCGCGACCTGGAGCGCCTGCAAGGTCTGCTCAAGCATCTGCGCTAACATCCGCAGCACGACGGAAGTCGCCCCGCTTCGACAGGATTCGTTATACTAACGTCGTAGTGTCGCGCATGACGCGACTTTCTGGCTTGTTACCGTCCGACCGAGAGATATGCTACCGACGTCGTTGACCCAATCGCTCAGACGCCTCTGGACCCTGGAGTCCTTCGCCTACAGCTTGCGTGTGTTCATCGCTCTGGGCGGCGTCATGGCGCTGTGCTGGTATCTCGACGACATGCGCAAGCTGATCCCGCTGTTCCTGGGCATCATCGCCAGTGCCCTGGCGGAGACCGACGATACTTGGCAAGGGCGACTGCAGGCATTGCTGGTAACCTTGGTGTGTTTCGCCGTCGCCGCAGTGTCGGTGGAGCTGACGTTCGCGCACCCGGCGATCTTCGCGCTGGGCCTCGGGGTATCGAGTTTCGGCATGACCATGCTCGGCGCGGTGGGACAGCGTTATGCGACCATCGCCACCGCGACCCTGATTCTCGCCATCTACACCATGATCAGCCTCGAGCAACACGGCGGCGTGGCGCCGGATGAGCTGTGGCGCGAGCCGTTGCTACTGGTTTCGGGCGCGGCCTGGTACGGGGCGATCTCGGTGGTGTGGTGCGCCTTGTTCTCGCGGCATCCGCTCAAGTTGAGCCTGGCGCACGTCTTTCGCGAGCTGGGCGTTTACTTGCGCCTCAAGTCGGCGCTTTTCGAGCCGCTGAGAGGGATGGACATCGAGCAGCAGCGTCTGGCGCTGGCCCAGCAGAATGGCCGCGTGGTGGCGGCGCTCAACCAGAGCAAGGAGATGATTTTCCGGCGCCTCGAAGGCCAGCGGGGCGGGCGTAAACTCAATCGCTACCTGCGGCTCTACTTCATCGCCCAGGATATTCACGAGCGCGCGAGTTCCTCGCATTATCCGTATGGCGCGCTGGCCGAGGCGTTCTTCCATCATGACATCCTGTTTCGCGCCCAGCGCCTACTCGATCAGCAAGGGCGTGCCTGCAAGGCTTTGAGTCGCGCGCTGCTGCTCGATCGTCCCTTCGATCACGGCCCCAGCGCTCAGGCACTGGAGGATTTCAACGCATCCCTTAACAATCTGCATGCCCAGGGACGCGACGAGTGGCGCGACTTGCTGGGCTCGCTGTCGGCGCTGGGCGATAATCTCGCCACGCTGGAAGACAAGCTGGCCGGTGCCGACAATCCCGACACGCGAGCCGATCACGAGGACAGCAGTCTGTTCGATCGCTCGCCTCGCGGGCTGCGCGATGTCTTTGAGCGCCTGCAGGCGCACCTCAGCCTGGCGTCGCCGGTGTTTCGCCATGCGCTGCGCTTGAGCGTGACCCTGGTGGTGGGTTATGGCCTGCTGCACTGGATTCACCCCACTCAGGGGTATTGGATCCTGCTTACCAGCGTGTTCGTGTGTCGCCCCAATTTCGGGGCCACGCGGCGTTTTCTGCGCCAGCGTATCCAAGGCACGGTGCTGGGCCTGGTCGCTGGCTGGGCGCTGATCACGCTGTTTCCCACCGAGCCTGTCCAGGCCTTGATCGCAGTGGCTGCCGGCGTCGCCTTCTTCGCTACCCGGGCGCATCATTACACCTTGGCGACGGCCGCCATCACGCTGATGGTGCTGTGTTGCTTCAATCAAGTCGGGGATGGCTTCGGGCTGATCTGGCCGCGTCTGTTCGATACCCTGCTGGGCGCCGCCATCGCGGGCCTGGCAGTGCTGGTCATCCTGCCCGATTGGCAAGGGCGCGGTCTGCACCGCCAGGCGGCGACGACACTCGAAGCCAGCGCGGCCTATCTGCGCGCGATCCTCGACCAGTACGCGCGTGGTAAGCGTGACGATCTCACCTATCGTCTGGCACGGCGTAACGCCCATAACGCCGATGCGGCGCTTTCCACGACGCTGGGCAATGTGCTGCTGGAGCCGGGCCACTTTCGCAAGGACGCCGATATCGGGCTGCGTTTCCTGGTGCATTCGCACACCCTGCTGAGTTATCTCTCGGCCTTGGGGGCCCATCGCGGGGCGGCCGGCGCTGCGGGTGATGACAACACTACGGTGACGGCGGCGGCCGATGATGTGGCCGAGACGCTGGCGCGCGTGGCACGCCAGCTCGCTGTGGGCGAAAGGGTCGAACCATGCCAGGATGCCCTGATGCGGCATGCCCGCTTGCTGGAGGCATCTGCCGCCGAGGAAACGTGTGATGAACGCCGCTTGTTGCAGAGCCAACTGGCGTTGATCAGTCGTCAACTCGTCGCGCTGAGCGAGGCGGCGGGGCGTTTGTCGACGCAGGCCTCGCGTGAATGACGGCGTCACAGGTAAGTTACTGCTATCTGGGAAGAATCGACGCTACGCTACGTAACCGTTAGTATTGTCCGATCTTCAAAAAAACAACGAGATGGTTACGTCGCTGGAGGGCGAGACGTCTTACTGTGCAGGCATGGAAGACGCCAAGACCCAATTCGCCCGACGCCTGCGCGAGGCCATGCAACAGGCCGGCTATGCGCCCAAGCCCGCTGTCCTGGAGCGTGAGTTCAACCTGCGCAATCCGGGGCGTCCAGTGACGCTGCACGGTGTACGCCGCTGGCTTCGCGGTGAGACACTGCCCACTCAGGAAAAGCTCGTGGTGCTCGCCGAGTGGCTGAAAGTGCCGCCGGCAGACTTGCGCTTCGGTACACCGACGCAGCACCGCGTCCGCGAGAGCGATCATCTTTGGGAGGGGTTGAGTTATCGCGAGCGCGAGACCCTGGAAGCCTTCGCCGGCTTGCCGCCGAGTCAGCGCGCCATTGCCCGTGAAGTCATCATGGCGCTGGCCAAGGCGGGCAAGTGGGAGCGGCAGGCCAGCCAGGCCGAGGATGACGCTGGGTCGTCATGACGACCGGGGCACTAAGCGTGCCTGCCAGGCGTCAGACATGCCCATAATGTCCGGCGTCTTCGCCCAGCCAACGGCGGATCAAGGGCGTAGCGGCTTCCGGCGCCTCGTCGAGTAGCGCGCGCGCCAGGGGGCTGATGGTATCGAGCAGATCACGATCGCGTTCCAGATCGGCGATCTTCATCTGCGCCAGGCCTGTCTGACGGGTGCCGAGTACTTCGCCGGGGCCGCGCAGCTCCAGGTCCTTCTCGGCGATGCGAAAGCCATCGGTGGTATCGCGCATCACGCCCAGCCGTTCCCGCGAGTGCTGCGACAGCGGTGGATGATAGAGCAGCACGCAGAAGCTCTCGGTGGCGCCACGGCCCACACGGCCGCGTAGCTGATGCAACTGCGAGAGCCCCAGACGCTCGGGGTTTTCGATGATCATCAAGCTGGCGTTGGGCACGTCGACGCCGACCTCGATCACCGTGGTGGCGATCAGAAGATCCAGTTCGCCCGCCTTGAAGGCCTCCATGACCTCGGCCTTTTCCGCCGCCTTCATGCGCCCATGCACCAGTCCGATGGCCAGGTCGGGTAGCGCCTCGCCGAGGTGCTCATGGGTCGCCTCGGCGGCCTGGCAGGTCAAGGCTTCGGATTCCTCGATGAGCGTGCATACCCAGTAGGCCTGATGGCCCTCGGCGCAGGCGCGACGAATGCGCTCGACCACCTCGGGACGACGCTCGTCGGGTACCGCTACCGTCTTGACCGGTGTGCGTCCGGGCGGCAGTTCGTCGATCATCGATAGATCCAGATCGGCGTAGGCGCTCATCGCCAGGGTGCGCGGAATCGGCGTGGCGGTCATGATCAACTGGTGCGGCGTGAGGCCACCGGCTTCGCCTTTCTGGCGCAGTGCCAGGCGTTGGTGAACGCCGAAGCGATGCTGTTCGTCGATGATCGCCAGGCCCAGGCGGTGGAAGTGCACGTCGTCCTGAAACAGCGCGTGCGTGCCCACTGCGACCTGAATGCGGCCATCGGCGATCGCTGCCTTGGTATCCAGACGCGCCTTGCCCTTGAGCTTACCCGCCAGCCAGCCGACCTCGATCCCCAGCGGCGCAAACCAATCGCGGAAGTTGCGATAATGCTGCTCGGCGAGGATCTCGGTAGGCGCCATGATGGCCGCCTGGCAGTCACCGGCGATGGCTGCCAGTGCCGCCATGGCAGCGACGACGGTCTTGCCCGAGCCGACGTCGCCCTGGACCAGGCGCAGCATGGGGGTCGAGCGTTCCAGATCGTGGCCGATCTCGTCGAGAACCCGGCGCTGCGCGCCGGTCAGCGAGAACGGCAATTGGGTCAGGAAACGCGCCTGCAGACTACGCCCGCCGCCCAGTGCGGGCGCGCTGTCAGTCTGGATACGCAGGCGTACCTGCCGCAGGCTGAGTTGATGGGCGAGCAGTTCTTCCAGCGCCAGGCGTCGCTGGGCCGGATGGCGCCCTTCGGCGAGGCGTTCCACCGGCGCCTCGGGGGGTGGCTCGTGCAGGTAACGCAGTGACTCGAGTAGCCCCGGCAGGCGAAAGCGCTGGCGCAGGGTGTCGGGAATCCAGTCCGGCAGGGCGTCGGGCGCGGTGTCGAGCTGCTTGAGTGCCTGTTGGATCAGACCGCGCAGGCGTGGTTGGGTCAAGCCCTCGGTGGTGGGGTAGATCGGCGTCAGATGTTCCTCGACCGGCGCGTCTTCCTGTTGCAGCAGGCGATACTCGGGATGATAGATCTCGAGACCCGTGGCGCCGGCGCGGGCCTCGCCGAACGCGCGCACGCGCAGGCCACGCGTGAACTGCTGTTGTTGCGCAGGCGAGAAATGGAAGAAGCGCAGGCTGAGGATGCCCGAACCGTCCTTGAGACGCACCAGCAGGCTGCGCCGCCGTCCCTTGACGATATCGGCGGCGGCGATCTCGCCCTCGACCACGACTTCGGTCCCGGCGCGCAGTGTGCCGATGGGCGTGATGCGCGTGCGGTCCTGATAGCGCAACGGCAGATGAAAGAGCATGTCGGCGATGCTGGCGATGCCTAGCCGGGCGAGCTTGGCGGCCAGCGCCTCGCCCACGCCGGTGAGTTCGCTGACCGGTGCATCCAGAGTCTTTATTGCGCTGCTCATGCCGCCTGGATACGCTGTTGCTGGCAGGCGTCGATGGCCTCGGTCAGGGCATCGATGGCCTTGGGTCGGGGGAAGCTGGCACGCCAGGCGATGGCCACCGTACGGCTGGGCACGCTATTGGCGAAGGGCCGGCTTTCGAGTTGCCCCGATTCGTAATGACTGGTGCCGATGGCCGACTTGGGGAGTACCGTGATGCCCAGCCCCGAGGCCACCATATGGCGAATGGTTTCCAACGAGCCGCCTTCGGCGATCAAGGTGTTGCCCGGACTGTTGAGCTGGTTGTTGATGGCGGGGCAGGCTTCGAGGATCTGATCGCGAAAACAGTGCCCCTCGCCCAGCAGCAGCAGTTTTTCCTCGAGGAGGTCTTCCTTGGCGATAGCCGTCTTGCGCGTCCACGGGTGTCCGGCGGGTATCAGCACTTCGAAAGGCTCTTCGTAGATCGCCTTGGTCAGCACATCCGGCTCGTTGAACGGCAGGGCGACGACCACGGCGTCCAGCTCACCGCTGCGCAGTTTACGCCGCAGGTCCCCCGTCAAGCCTTCTTCGATGTACAGTGGCATTTGCGGGGCATGACGCGACAGCTCGGGAATCAGGTGCGGAAACAGGTAAGGTCCGATGGTGTAGATGGCCCCGATGCGCAGAGGGCTCGCCAACTGGTCCTTGCCTTCGGTGGCCATTTCCTTGATGAGGCCGGCCTGTTCCAGCACGCGATGTGCCTGAGCGACGATCTTCTCGCCCAGCGGCGTGACCTGTACGGTGGATTTGGAACGCTCGAACAAGGCGATGCCCAGCTCGTCTTCCAGCTTCTTGACGGCCACCGAGAGCGTGGGCTGGGAGACGTAGCAGCGCTCGGCGGCGCGCCCGAAATGGTGCTCTTGAGCCAAGGTTACGATATAACGAAGTTCTGTTAGGGTCATGATCTGGGCCTTTTCGGGCCTCCTGGGCGACGCGATGGATTCACTAAGGTATCGATGCAAGGGACTTTTTGCTAAGGACTTTTTACCAAGGACTTTTACCAAGAGGCTAGGGAAAGGTGAAGAAAACGACTCTGATTATTGGCTGTGGCGACATTGGTATCCAGCTAGGCAAGCGGTTGATCGACGCTGGCCAGCGGGTGATCGGCGTGCGCCGCCATATCGCGCCGCTCGCGGAAACCGGTATCGAGGGCCTGGCAGCGGACGTCACGGACCCCGCTGCGCTGGCGCGCTTGCCTGACGCGGATACCGTCGTCTATATCTTAAGCGCTGCGCGCTTCGACGAAAATGCCTATGCCGAAGCGTATCCCAAGGGACTCAAGGCCGTGCTCGGCGAACTCGAGACGCGTACCACGCAACCCAAGCGCGTGTTCTTCGTCTCCTCGACCGGCGTCTACGCCCAGCAGGCGGGCGAAGTGGTCGATGAAACTTCCGAGACTGCACCCACCGGATTCTCGGGGCTGCTGATGCGTGAGGCCGAACAAGCGCTGCTCGATCATCCCATGCCTGGCACCGTGGTGCGCTTTTCGGGAATCTACGGCCCGGGTCGCGATCGGTTGATCCGCCAGGTCAAGGAAGGACGCGTCGCGGCAGCTAACCCGCCGATGTATTCCAACCGTATCCACCGTGACGACTGCGCGGGTGTGCTGGCGCATCTGATCGCCTTGACTCTCGACGACAAGCCGGTAGAGGTGCTCTATCTGGCCAGTGACTGCGAGCCGACGCCCTTGCATGAGGTGATGACGTGGATGGCGGGCAAGCTCAAAATCGAACTGACCGAGACCATTCAGTCGCCACTGCGGCGACGCTCCAGCAAGCGCTGTGACAATTCACGCTTGCTGGGTACCGGTTACCAATTTCGATATCCCACCTTTCGCGAAGGCTATACCGAGGTGATAAAGGCGCATCGCCAGGCATCCGAGTCCGCCTGATCCTAGTCCCGGCGACTTGCCGTGACTGTCGCCGGGCACTCGGCCAGCACTCGATAGATGGGCCGAGTGCCGTCGAGAATCGATTCCACTAGCGTCAGCCGCGTCAACGGCCAGGTCCATTCGGGTGCCTCGAGCGTTGCCGGCGGCGCCTTCTCGGCGTGGCGCAGTAGCGTGACATGCGGCCGATAGTCATGCGAGGCCGGCAGCGGCCGGCCACTCGCTGCCAGGGCTTCGCCAAGACGCGCGTGCCACAGGTTCAGCGTGGCTGTCGGCGGACCGCCGAGCCATGCCAGGCGCGGTTTGTGAAAATAGCCGTAGCGGTCGAGCGTCCACTCGCCGGCAGGCAGCGTCAGGCGCTCGGTCAATGCCTGCAGAGACGCGATCTCCGCCGTGGGTAAATTACCCAGAAATCCCAGCGTGAGATGCAGGTTAGCGACGACCGGCGTGTGCCCCCCGCAATGGCGTTGGAGGCGTGTCGCCAGCGTTGCCAGGCGCGCGCGCAGGGCGTCGTCGGGCCAGACGGCGAAGAATACACGCCGCGTGGTGTACATCTCAGTCACCGATGACCATGACGGCTTCGGCTTCCACTTGGCTGCCCTTGGGTAGTTCCTTGACGCCGACTGCTGCGCGGGCCGGATAGGGGGCCTGGAAGTACTCCTCCATGATCTGGTTGACCACGGCGAAGTTGCTCAGGTCGGTCAGGTAGATATTGAGCTTGACGATGTCCTGCATCGAGCCGGCGGCTTCGTGGCAGACGGCCTGCAGATTGGTGAAGACCTGGCGCGCCTGGGCCTCGAACTCTTGGGAGGTCAGTTCCATGGTCTTGGGGTCGAGCGGAATCTGCCCGGACATGTATACCGTATTGCCGGCCTTGATGGCCTGCGAGTAGGGGCCGATAGCGGCCGGCGCCTGCTCGGTATTGATGACGGCTTTGTTGCTCATGGTATGGCTCCTTGTCGTTATGCGGTGTGCGCATTGCGATGGACAAAAATAACGACACCGTCGCGTCCGCGTGAGCGGGCGCGACGGGCGTAGTGAAAACGAAACGACCGACCCGCCGCTCTGTTGGCGGCGGGTCGGTCGCCATGGTGTCAACTGCGAACGCGAGTGATCTTGCCGACGTGGGGCAGGTTGCGCAGTCGTTTCATGATACTTGCTAGATGCACGCGGTCGTGGACGGCCAGCGTCAGGTTGACGATCGACAGGCGTGCATCGCGTTCCTCGATGCCGATGCGTTCGATGTTGGCGTCGGCGTCGGTCACCAGGCCGGCCAGCTCGGCGACCAGGCCGCGCCGTGTCTCGACATGCAGGCGCAGCGCCACCGGGAAATCTTGATCGATCTGCTGCGACCACTCCAGGGCAAACAGTTTGTCGGGGTCGTCACGCAGTTCCCGCAGGTTACCACACTCGTGGCGGTGCACCACGATTCCCTTGCCGACCGAAAGATGGCCGACGATGGGATCGCCGGGCAGCGGATAACAGCAGCGTGCGAAGCTGATGATCATGCCTTCGGCGCCGTTGATCACGATCGGCATCCCGGAACGCGATGCCGTGGCGACTTCCTCGGCCGTTTCCGGCGCGTGGCATTCCAGCAGGCGGCGCGCGATGGCGTAGGCCATGCGTGTGCCGAGCCCGATCGATTCGAGCAGGTCGTCCTCGTGCCTGAGGTCGAGCTCCTCGAGTATCGCTGTCAAGCGATGCTCGGGCAGCTCCTCGAGGCTGGTTTCGAAGGCGCTCAGCGCGCGGTTGAGCAGGCGCCGCCCCAGCTGCACGGACTCGGTGCGTTGTTGATGCTTGAGGGCATGACGGATCGCTGAGCGCGCCTTGGCGGTGACCACGAAGTTGAGCCAGGCCAGGTTGGGCCGCGCACCGGGAGCGGTGATGATCTCCAGCGTCTGGCCGCTTTCCAGGGTCGAGGACAGCGGCGCCAGATGGCGGTCGATGCGGCAGGCGATGCAGCTATTGCCGATGTCGGTGTGCACGCTGTAGGCGAAGTCCACGGCCGTGGCGCCGCCTGGGAGCTCCATGATGTCGCCCTTGGGCGTGAACACGTAGATATCGTCGGGGAACAGGTCGTTCTTGACGTGCTCGATGAACTCCAGTGAGTTGCCGGCATGGCGCTGCATCTCGAGCAGCCCGCGGACCCATTCGCGTGCCCGGGCATGGCTGCCGGCGCCGATGGGGCGCTCGGTCTGACCGGCCTTGTACAGCCAGTGTGCGGCGATACCGTTGTTGGCCATCGCCTCCATCTCGCGGGTGCGAATCTGTACCTCGACGGGCATCCCGCTGGGGCCGAACAGCGTGGTGTGCAGACTCTGGTAGCCGTTGGCCTTGGGAATCGCGATGTAGTCCTTGAAGCGCCCCGGCACCGGCTTGTAGAGATTGTGCACCGCGCCGAGGATGCGATAGCAGGTATCGACGTCATCGGTGATGATGCGAAACCCGAACACGTCCATGATCTCGGCGAAGGGTTTGCGCTGGTCGCGCATCTTGCGATAGATCGACAGCAGATGCTTCTGGCGGCCCACCACGCCGCCGCCCAGCGCGTCGTCATCGAGGCATTTCTGCAAGGTGTCCTGAAGCTGGCGCATCATCGAGCGGCGATTGCCACGCGCCTTGGTGACGGCGCGCTTGATGCGCTCGGCGCGCATCGGGTGGATCGCCTGGAAGGACAGATCCTCGAGTTCGACGCGAATGGTATTGATGCCCAGGCGCCCGGCGATACGCGCGTAAATCTCCAGCGTCTCGCGGGCGATGCGGCGCTTCTTGTCGGGACGCAGTGCCCCGAGGGTGCGCATGTTGTGCAGGCGGTCGGCGAGCTTGACGATGATCACGCGGATGTCCTGGGACATCGCCAGGACCATCTTCTGGAAGTTCTCCGCCTGGGCGACCGCCTTGTCCTCGAAGGTGATCTGAGTCAGCTTCGAGACGCCGTCGACCAGTTCGGCGACCGGCTCGCCGAACTGCTGGGTCAACGCCTCCTTGGTCACGCCGGTATCTTCGATGACATCGTGCAGCATGGCGGCCATCAGGCTTTGATGGTCCATGTGCATGTTGGCGAGGATATTGGCGACCGCCAGCGGGTGCGTGACGTAGGGCTCGCCGGAGCGCCGTCGCTGGCCGTCATGGGCCTGCTCGGCGTAGTAGAAGGCGCGCTTGACGTGCAGAATTTCCTCGGGGGGTAGGTAGCCCCCGAGTCGGTCCGCGAGATCGTCGATGGTGAACATAGCGCGCGCCTTCGCAGTGGAGAGGACTTAGTCGTTGTACTCTCGCTCGGGACGCGGCTTGGGAGCGGGCGGATCGACGACTTCGTCGAGGACGCTGACATCGACCAGGCCGGCCGCGATTTCGCGCAGTGCCATGACCGCGGGCTTGTCGTTTTCCCACGCCAGTTGGGAATCGCGCGAGCCGCGAGCGAGCTGACGTGAACGCTGCGTGGCGATCATCACCAACTGAAAACGGTTATCGACGTTGTCGAGGCAATCTTCTACGGTAACGCGTGCCATGAGTGTGAACCTTGATCGAAAAATAAAAACGGCTTGCGCCGGACCTGCGGAAGGACCTTCGAGTCTACTCGACGTCTTCCACGCGTGACAAGAGCGCTGCCAGCAGCGGCGCTTGGGCGGCCTGAACGCGCGACACGCGGGTGCGTTCGGCATGCACCAGACAACTCAGCTCGTCGAGTGCGTGGGCGAAGGTGTCGTTGACGATGACATGCTCGTATTCGGCGTAGTGGAACATCTCGTCGATCGCATCGCGCATGCGCCGGGCGATGGTCGCCTCGTCATCGGTACCGCGCCCGGCAAGCCGCGCGTGGAGCGCTTCACGCGAAGGCGGTAGGATGAACACCGAGACCGCTTCGTCGAAGGCCGCGCGCACTTGGCGGGCGCCTTGCCAGTCGATTTCCAGAATCACGTCCTGGCCGGCGTCGAGCAGGGCCTGAACGGCGGCGCGCGAGGTACCGTAATAGTTGTCGAAGACCCGTGCATACTCGATGAAATCGCCGCTTTCGATCAGGCGTTCGAAGGTCGTGACGTCGACGAAGTGGTAGTTGACGCCGTTGCGCTCGCCGGGACGCATGGCGCGTGTGGTGTGCGAGACGCTGACCTGGATGCCCGTGATGCGTTCGAGCAGAGCACGTACCAGGCTGGTCTTGCCTGCGCCGGAAGGCGCGGAGACGATGTAGAGTGTCCCTTTTGACGGAAGCTGAGTGGGCATAGGGCGTGTCCGATTGAGCCGCTTCTGGGAAAACGAGCATTATCGCATACACTTCGTGTCCTGCCGACATCGCGCAGGGTGCGGGCCATCTGACAAAGGAACCTTTTGCATGTCCCCCTCGAGTTTGCCCTCCAAGGAATCGACGACGCGGCTGGCCTTTGCCGGAGTCGCCTTCGCGTTTCTCGTGACCATGCTGGGCACGACGTTGCCGACACCGCTCTACCCGGGCTATCAGTCGGCTTTCGGCTTCTCGCAGCTCGTCATCACGGTGATCTTCGCCGCCTATGCCGTGGGCGTCATCGCCGCGTTATTGATCACCGGACGCTGGTCGGATCAATTGGGGCGCCGTCCGCTACTGTTTGCGGGTTTGGCAGCAGCGGCGCTTAGCGATGTTATCTTCCTTGCGGCCGATGGTCTTTCCACGTTGCTGGTCGGGCGTGTGCTGTCGGGGGTCTCCGCCGGTATTTTCACCGGTACGGCGACGGTGGCCGTAGTGGAGTCGGCGCCTGAAGCCTGGAAGCGTGCGGCGACCTTCGTCGCCACCGCCGCCAACATGGGGGGCCTGGGGTTAGGACCGGTGGTCGCGGGCGCCTTGGGTGAATACGCCGTGTGGCCGTTGCACCTGGCGTATGCCGTGCACCTGGGGCTGTTGGCAATCGCCGTGCTGGGCGTCGCCGTGGCGTCGGAAACCGTGAAACGGCCGCCCCGGATTCGCCTACGCATCCAGCGTCTCAAGGTGCCCGCCGAGGTGCGCGGCGTGTTCGTGCCGGCGGTGATCGCCGGGTTCGCCGGCTTTGCGGTGCTGGGATTCTTCACCGCCACCGCGCCGGCCTTCATGAGCCAGGTGCTGGGGCATTCGAACCTGCTGGCGATCGGCCTGGTGGCCGGTTGCGTGTTCTTCGCCTCGACCCTGGGACAGCTCGTTCAGGGGCGTCTGCCCGAGGCGCATCGCTTGCCGCTGGGGTGTGGCGTGGTGATCGCCGGCGCATTGATCGTCGGGGCCGGATTGGCGTTGGCGACGCTGTGGATTTTCCTGCTGGGGGCGTTGGTCGTCGGTTTGGGCCAGGGCATTGCCTTTCGCGCCGGGCTGGGTGCCGTGGCGGCAGCCTGCCCGCTGAATCAGCGCGGCGCGGTGACCTCGACCTTCTTCGTGATCGCCTATGTGGCGATCTCGATCCCCGTGGTGGGCATCGGCCTGGTGGCGCGATTCGTCGGCCTGCAAGCCACTGGGGTAGGATTCGCCATCGGCGTTGCCCTCCTTGCCGGCGTGGCGCTGGTATCATTGCAACGTCGTCGCGCCGCCGCGGCGGCCGACTGAGTTTCTCGTCCCGTTATCGTCATCAGGAGTCCGCGCATGTCCGAGTCCCCTACCCGCCTGCGAATCCGTCGCCCCGACGACTGGCACCTTCACCTGCGCGATGGTGACGTGATGCGCCTGGTGCTACCTGCCACCAGTCGGGTCTATGGACGGGCTATCGTGATGCCCAACCTGATGCCGCCGATCACCACGCTGGCGGCGGCCGAGGCCTACCGCGCGCGGATTCTCGAGGCGGTGCCGGCGGGTCATGACTTTACTCCGCTGATGACTTGCTATCTCAACGAGCGCGTCTCCGCCGAGACCCTCGAGGCGGGGTATGCCAGCGGCTTGCTGACGGCGGCCAAGCTCTACCCGGCGAATGCCACCACCAATTCGCAGCATGGCGTCAAGCACGTCGCGGACATCTATCCGCTGCTCGAGGTGATGCAGCGGATCGGTATGCCGCTGCTGGTGCATGGCGAAGTCACGCGCGGCGAGATCGACATCTTCGATCGCGAGAAGTATTTCATCGACGAGGTGATGACGCCGCTACGCCAGCGCTTTCCAGCACTCAAGGTGGTGTTCGAGCACATCACCACCGGCGATGCCGCGCAGTATGTCCTCGAGGGCGATGCCAACCTGGCGGCAACGCTGACGCCGCAGCATCTGGCGCACAACCGCAACGACATGCTGGTGGGCGGTATTCGTCCGCATCTGTATTGCCTGCCGATTCTCAAGCGGGCCGAGCACCAGCGAGCGTTGCGCGCGGCGGTGGCCAGTGGTCATCCGCGATTCTTCCTGGGCACCGACTCGGCGCCGCACGTGGTCGCCGCCAAGGAAACGGCCTGCGGCTGCGCCGGGGTGTTCAATGCCCAGGCATCGCTGGCGGTCTATGCCGACGTGTTCGAAGAGGAGGGCGCGCTCGAGCATTTCGCGGCATTCTGCTCGGAGAACGGGCCGCGCTTCTATGGCCTGGCGCTCAACGAGGAGGAGATCGAGCTCGAGCGTCGCCCCTGGACGATGCCCGAGCGCACCGCCGGCCAGGGCGAGACGCTGATGCCCTTCAAGGCCGGCGAGACGCTGGCGTGGTCGGTCAACGCCGGACGCGAGTGACACGCAGGCGTCAGGTCATCGTCGATAGGCGCGGCAAGTGCGCCATGTCTGGCTCACGCAGTGGGCGGATCTGCCAGCCGCGAGTTCCGTATGGCGCCACCCATTGCGGTACGGCGTTATCGGTGCGCGGCCCGTCCGGCGAGCCGCTGTCGAGATAGCGGATCACCCGGATCAACCCGGAATGGCCGACGATCAGCGGCGTCTCGTGCTCGACGAGCAGGGCATTGAGGGTGGCGACGATGCGGGTGACGAAATCTACCCAGCTTTCACCGCCTTCGGGCGTAAGCAGGTAAGGCATCGTCTCGGGAATGGGCTGTTCTTCGTGCTCGCCCCAATGGCGCTCCTTGAGTCCTCCGATCAGACAGTGCGGGTCACGCCCGGTGGCAAGTTCGGCCGTGCGTCGGGCGCGCTCCAGCGGGCTGGCAACGATCAACGGCCAGGCGACATCGCCGAGCAGCGCCGATGCCTGGCGGGCCTCTCGTTCGCCTTGCGCGGTGAGAGGGACATCGCGCTGACCGGCGATCCGACGGTTCAGGTTGCTGGTGCTCTGGCCATGGCGCAGAAAGACGAAGGGGCGACGAATCAACTCGGGCATGGCGATGACTCCACGGAAATCCTGACTCGATCCTATCAGGCCAAGCGCGGCGGAGCGCATGTTCTGTGTCATTGCCGCCAATAAGCGGGATGATAGAGTGCTTATATTTTAGACTTTGGTCTAAATTTGAGAGAATCGATCGTTTCGACCCACAGGTTGCGAATAGGTCGCGACACGTTGTCTTCAGACAGGTTCTTCTCGCTACGTTCCTCAAGATCAGGACCTCAAGACAGGAAAATGCCCATGAGCGCATCCACAGACGCGTCGACGCCTTCCGGTGGCGCCGCGCACCCACGCCTGGCGGAGTTGGCCCTGGCGCTGGGCGGTTTCGGTATCGGCACCGGTGAATTCGTCATCATGGGGTTGATGGGCCGTGTCGCCGACGATCTTCAGGTGGCGGTACCCGATGTTGGCTATGCCATCAGCAGTTACGCGCTCGGCGTCGTCGTCGGCGCGCCGATCATTTCGGCCCTGGCGGCACGGCTACCCAAGCGGGCGCTTTTGATCGGGCTTATGCTGCTGTTCGCCCTCGGCAACTTCGCCAGCATCATGGCCCCGCATTTCGGCACCTTCGTTGGGCTACGCTTCATCGCCGGCTTGCCGCACGGTGCCTATTTCGGTGTCGCGGCGCTAGTGGCCGCGGCGGCGGTGCCCGTCGATCAACGCGCCCGGGCGGTGGCGCGGGTCATGACCGGGCTGACAGTGGCGATTCTGGTCGGCGCGCCGCTGGCCACCTGGGTGGGCAATTTGATCGGCTGGCAGGCGGCCTTCGCCGGCGTGGGCGGCATCGCGCTGCTGACGGCGCTGATGGTGCGCCTATGGGTGCCGTATCAGCCCGCCGACCATCAGGCCAGTCCCAAGCGCGAGCTGGGCGCGATGATCAAGCCGCGCGTGCTATTCACACTGGGCGTGGCCTGTTTCGGGTGCGGCGGGATGTTCGCGGTGTTCAGTTATGTCATGCCCACGCTCACCGAGCAGGCCGGCATGGCCGAGTCGCTGGGGCCGCTGGTACTGGTGATTTTCGGGGTGGGCACCATCCTGGGTAATTTTGCCGGCGCACGTATCGCCGACTGGAACCTTCTGCGCGGCATTCCGATCATTCTGCTGTGGGTGGCCTGTGTACAGGGCGGCTTCTACTTCGCCGCCAATTCGGTGTGGACAGGCTTCTTTTTCGTGGCGCTGGTCGGGACCAGCATGGCCGTCGCCCCCGCCATGCAGACTCGGTTGATGGACGTTGCCGAAGACGCCCAGACCATGGCCGCTTCGCTCAATCACGCCGCCTTCAACATGGCCAACGCCCTCGGCGCCTGGCTGGCCGGCGTGACTATCAAGGCGGGCCTGGCATGGTCATCCACCGGCCTGGTGGGTGCTTCGCTCGCCTTGTTGGGCATCGCAATCTTCGCCACTGGCCGCTGGCTGGAAAAGCGCGAGGCGCTGCAACAGCCCGCCGTCTCGTCATAAGGCAAGCCGCGAGTGGCGTGTGTACGTCGCTTGCGGTCGCCACATTCCTCGAATGGCCGCTCTCCTGATCGTTTTAATTTTCCGGTAATATTTAAGTTTTTCCTTATTCTTGCCGATATATCTTGAGGGAATGTGTCGCTCAGCCGCTTCGCAAGGTAAAGATGCGCGCGATACTGAGCGGGACTGGGCCAGTGAAACCACCAGGTGGACGTCGGGGAGAAAGCGCTATGTCGGGGATGGAAGATGGGGGCGTGGTACGGGAAAAGGGGAAATTCGCGGTGCTCGGGTTTGCGTTGTCATGCCGTTTGCAGAAGATAGGAACAGAGGATGCGACGCGGTTTCTCGATGCTCTGGAGGCACAACTCGAATCGCACGGCCTGGTCATGGGTGGCGGGATCGACGCGGATCGGCTGGACATCTTCGTCCTGCCGTGCAAAGACGCTGACGCTACTGATGACGATCGCCTCGCGCTGGCCGAGTGGTTCGATCGACAGCCGCTGTGCACGGAAGTGGCGGTGGGCGATTGGGTGGATGCCTACGGGGTGGCGTAAAACTCGCGGTTCAAGCGCCTCTGCTTGTAGCCGAGTGTCGATTCGATTGCCGGTTCGACCCAAGACGCAACGGCCCGAGTCATCTTGTGATGCCTCGGGCCATCGAGATCGCGCCTTGGGAAGGGGCGCAAAGGTAACGTCGGTCGCAGCCAGTGCCTGGTCAATAGTTAGACCTCGACGCTCAGCGTCACGTCGATATTGCCCGGGTAGCGTCTATTCGTTCACGCCACCGGTCCCAGGTGGGTCGGGGTTCCAGCGATTCAAGCAAATAATCCAGAAACGCGCGCACCTTGCGCGTTCGCAGGCGGCGCTCGGTGGTCAACACGTGGATGTCGCGGCGGCTGGGCATGACCTCGCCGCGCCACGCTTCCAGAACGGGAACCAGCTCACCCCGCGAGAGCGCATCATTGATCAGCCAGGTGGGAAACAGCACTAGCCCCTGCCCCATCAGCGCGGCGCGCAGCAGGCTTTCGGCGTCGTTGCTGTAAAGATTGCCGGTGACCTCGAACGGGGTCGAGCCGCTCTGTCCCGGTGCCTGGAAATACCAGCGCTGGCGGCCCAGCTCGCCCTGATAGAGCAGGCAGTTGTGATCGGCCAGCGCCTCGGGCGTCTCTGGTTCACCATGGGCATCGATATAGCTCGGTGCCGCAGCGACCACGTAATTCATCGGCGCCAGTCGCCGCGCCACCAGCGAGGAGTCGGCTAGATCGCCGACGCGAAAGGTAATGTCGTTACCCTCGCGCACCGGGTCGACGACATTATCGCTCAATTGCAGTTCGGCAGTGATCCCGGCATGGCGGCGCTGGAAGCGGTGCAGCAGCGGCACGATCTGGCGTTGGCCGAAGGCGACCGGCGCGTTGATCCGCAGTACACCGCTGGGCTCGGTGTCGGGATACGCCAGGGCTTCGGTGGCGAGATCGAGCCGTTCCAGGATCTCGCGGACTTCCTCGTAGTAGCGCCAACCCGCCTCGGTCAGCGTGACCGCGCGGGTATGTCGATACAGCAGCGGTTGCCCTAGCGACTCTTCCAGCCCGCGGATCTGGCGGGATATCGATGACACCGCACGGTGAAAGTGTCGCGCAGTGGCGGTGAAGCTGCCGGTGGCGGCGACCCGCTCGAACACGCGCAGGGCATTGAGATCCATCGTGTTGCGATCCATTGAATTGAAATTCATCGAGTTGCGTCTCGTGCAATAAAGATTTGCGACGCTTTAGATTGTAGCAATGATCGAAGCCTACCAGACTCTCCCCATCGACTCGGCATCGGCGCCGAGTCCCTGTCCGTTTTCGAGGAGGATACCGATCATGCGTAAAGGCACTGCATTGGTTGTAGGCGCCACCGGGATCACCGGCGGCAATCTGGCGTCTTATCTGGTGGCCAGCGGCTGGACCGTCTACGGTCTGTCACGTCGCGCCACCGAGCAGAGCGGCGTGATTCCCGTCACCGCCGATCTGCTGGACAAGCCGGGCACCGAGCAGGCGCTGGCTGGCCTGCCGATCACTCACGTCTTCTACTGCACCTGGATTCGTCGCGACAACGAGAAGGCCAATGTCGAAGCCAACAGCCAGATGATGCGCAACCTGTTCGCCGCGCTCGACAGCGACAAGCTCGATCACGCCTCGCTGGTCACCGGCACCAAGCAGTACCTGGGCTCGTTCGAGGCCTATGGCAGCGGGCGCACCGAGACGCCATTCCGCGAATCCGAGCCGCGCGTGCCGGGCGACAACTTCTACTATGCGCTGGAAGACGTGCTATTCGAAGCTGCCGAGCGCCACGGCTTCGCCTGGAACGTGCATCGTCCGCACACCGTGATCGGCTATGCCCGCGGCAACGCCATGAACATGGGCACCACGATTGCCGTCTACGCCTCGATCTGCAAGGCAACTGGCCAGCCGTTCGTGTTCCCGGGCTCGCAGACCCAGTGGAACGCGCTCACCGACATGACCGATGCGCTGGTACTGGCGCGGCAGATGGAGTGGGCCGCCACCACGCCGGGTGCCGCCAACCAGGCGTTCAATACGGTCAATGGCGACGTCTTCCGCTGGCGCCGGATGTGGCGCGAGATCGGCGAGTACTTTGGTTTAGAGGCTCAGGGTCTCGAAGTTCAGGGTCCCGAAGCCTCGGACGACCCGGAGTCGATGCAGCCGCTGGAAGTGCAGATGGCAGGCATCGAATCGACCTGGCGCGAGATCGCCGCGAAGCACGATCTGGTCGAGCCGGATATCAGCAAGCTTGCGTCCTGGTGGCACACCGATGCCGATCTAGGGCGCGATCAGGAGTGCGTCAACGATACCACCAAGTCTCGCGACTTCGGCTTCGACCACTTCCGCGAAACGCGTGGCGCCTTCTTCGATCTGTTCGATCGCCTGCGCGCCGAGAAGATCATTCCCTAACTCGGTCTCGTCGATCATTTTTCGATCGGCTGCAGGTCTTTATCGACCGTAAGTCTTTATCGATGCGAGTCTTTATCAACGACAGCAAGAAAACCGGCGCCGAGAAGGCGCCGGTTTTCGTCGTCATGACCCCGCTGAAACCGCATCGCCTTCTCGCCCGAGCACTTCCGTTCGTTAGCGCCTCAACTCAGCCGCTGCATGTAGTCGACGTAACCGAAGGTCTTGACCGTGCGCACTTCGCGGCTGGTTTCGTCGACCCGGCAGATCGACGGCAGGCGGATGCCGTTGAAGGTGGTGTTCTTGACCATGGTGTAGTGGGCCATGTCGGTGAACACCAGCCGGTCGCCGATGGCGAGCGGTTTGTCGAACGAGTAGTCGCCGATCACGTCGCCGGCCAGGCAGGTGGTACCGCCCAAACGGTAGGTATAGACCTTCTCGCCGGGCTTGGCGCCACCGATGATCTCGGGCCGGTAGGGCATTTCCAGTACATCCGGCATGTGCGCCGTGGCGGACGTGTCCAGAATCGCGATCGGGCCATCGTTGTCGACGATATCCAGCACGCTGCAGACGAGATAACCCGTGTTCAGTGCGATCGCTTCGCCCGGTTCCAGGTAGACCTCGAGATGCGGGTAGCGTGCCTGGAAGTCGCGAATCAGCCGGACCAGACGCTCCACATCGTAGTCGCCGCGGGTGATGTGATGGCCGCCACCGAAGTTGACCCAGCGCAGTTGCGGAAGGTATTGGCCGAACCGGGCCTCGAAGGCGTCGAGCGTGGCTTCCAGGGCATCGCTGTTCTGCTCGCACAGCGCATGGAAGTGCAGGCCTTCCAGACCGTCGAGGTCATCCGGCGCGAGGTTGGCCGCGCGCGTGCCGAGCCGCGATCCCGGCGCGCAGGGGTCGTAGAGGGCAACCTCGCCGGTCGAGTGCTCGGGATTGACCCGCAGCCCGCACGAGATGTTGCGCGGCGCTGAGGCGACCGTGTCGCGAAAGCGCCGCCACTGGCCCGGCGAGTTGAAACTCAGGTGATCCGCGTAGCGCAGCACCACGTCCATTTCCGGCGCGGTGAACGCCGGCGAATAGACGTGGACCTCGCCGCCGAAGTGATCAAAGCCGAGGCGAGCTTCGTCCTGCCCGCTGGAGGTGGTGCCCACCAGGTACTGGCTTATCAGCGGAAAGGCGTCCCACATGGCGAAGCCCTTCAGCGCCAGCAGGATCTTCGCCCCGCTGCGTGCCTGGACCTCTTTCAAGAGTTCCAGGTTGCGACGCAGCAGGGCGTTGTCGACCACGTAGGCCGGCGATGGGCAGGCCCCAATGTCGAACGGATAAGCGTCAAACGAGTATGTCGCTTCCGCCATCACGAATCCGCCAGCGGATCGTCGTCGGGATCGAGCTCGACCATCTGCCATGGCAGGCCCATGTCGCTGATGCGCTCCATGAACGGATCGGGGTCGAGCTGCTCGACGTTGTAAACGCCGTTGCCCTTCCAGATCCCCTGGAGCATCAGCATGGCGCCGGTCACCGCGGGTACGCCGGTGGTGTAGGAGATCGCCTGGGACTTGACCTCCTGGTAGCTTTTCTCGTGGTCGCTGATGTTGTAGAGGTAGACCTTGCGACGCTTGCCGTCCTTGATGCCGTCGAGGATCACGCCGATGTTGGTCTTGCCCTTGGTGCGCGGGCCGAGTGACGCGGGATCGGGCAGCACCGACTTGAGGAACTGCAGTGGCGAGATCTCGCAGCCGTTGACGTTAATCGGCTCGATGTTGGTCATGCCGACGTTTTCCAGCACCTTGAGATGCGTCAGATATTTCTCGGAGAAGGTCATCCAGAAGCGGATACGCTCGATGCCCTTGATGTTCTGTGCCAGCGATTCCAGCTCCTCGTGGTAGAGCAGGTAGATGTCCTTCTCGCCGATGCCGTCGAAGTCGAAGGTGCGCTTCTCGGCCAGCGGCGCGGTCTCCTTCCACTCGCCTTTCTCCCAGTAGCGGCCATTCGCGCTGATCTCGCGAATGTTGATCTCGGGGTTGAAGTTGGTGGCGAACGGGTAGCCGTGATCGCCGCCGTTGGCATCCAGGATGTCGATTCGATGGATTTCGTCGAACAGGTTCTTCTGGCCGTAGGCGCAGTAGATATTGGTCATGCCGGGGTCGAAGCCGCAGCCCAGCGTGGCCATGTTGCCGGCCTTGGCGAAGCGCTCCTGGAACGCCCACTGCTCCTTGTACTCGAACTTGGCCTCGTCCGGATGCTCGTAGTTGGCGGTGTCCAGATAGGGCACGCCGGTGCGCAGGCAGGCTTCCATGATGGTCAGGTCCTGATAGGGCAGGGCCACATGGATCAGCACGTCGGGTTGGAAGGACTCGATCAGCGCGATAAGCGCCTCGACGTCATCGGCGTCGACCTGAGCGGTCTGGATGGGGCGCTCCAGTTGGTCCGCGATCGCTTTGCACTTCGCTTCGTTGCGACTGGCCAGACAGATTTCGTGGAACACCTCGGGGTGCTGTGCGCACTTGTGAGTCACTACACCACCGACGCCACCGGCGCCAATAATCAAGGCTTTGCTCATGGGGTTCGGATCCAGATCGGGGAAATGGAAAAGAATGACGATAAAAGACCAATGATCGCACCCTTGAGGCTGATCGCAAGGGATTTTAGCGTCAAGTCCGACGCAAGGCGTCTCGCGTTCAGATCAGAAACGCGAACTTCTCGCGCAGTTGCTTCCAGTGGGCGTACGATCTTGATCAGGCGCTGCTGTTGCTCGAGGCTGATGGCGCTGGCTGGCATGCGAGTCTCCTGGGTCGTTGGTCTCTCTCCTAGAGTATCCGATTCCGGCGCCGGGGTTCGTCTCGCCGCCCCGTCACTCCGTGCCCTGTGTCGACGCTACCTGCCGATTACGACCAAAACAGGGACGCTTCTACGCTAATTGTCGAGGTTTGGTAGTGATTTCGACTGTATGGGTGGCTACTGGTCGAGTGGCTTGCTCAGCAGTTGATATGCACGGAAGTGGCGGTGGGATCTGGGTGGATGCTTATCGGGTGGAGTGACAAACGCGGTGGCTATTCACGGACCTGTTTCAATCGCGGTTCAAGAGCCGCTGCCGCAGTGCAGGGCTCCTGGGCAACAATCCCACGCTTAGCCCAAAGGGGCGAAAGGCACTATTCAGAAGTGCGAGCGACTGGCTGCCCTTGTCAGTCTCGATGTCCGAGAGTGTACGCCGGCTGATCCTGGTCAGCGCCGCATACTCGGTCTGGTTCATGGCCAACACCTCGCGGCGCAGCTTTCTGAGTACGGCGCCGGGCGTCGTGCGTTCGGCAAGTAACGCTTCGACTTGCTCAAGCAGTAGGGCTTCTCGTTCGGCCGGTGAAAGAGGCGTTTTCATACTAGGTTCCATCGATGAAGGCGCTCGTCCAGTCGCGCGAACCCTATGGAGGGAAAGTCGAGAATGGTGCGTGGCACGCCGCGCTGGGCCAGCCGCTCATGGAGCCCGAGCAGCTTGTGGGCCAGCGTGCGGAGTTCCGCGATCAACCGCTCTTCTGGCACGTAAGCGGATAGCGCCTTGGCAATGGCGTACCAATCAAAGTGACCGCCCGCTTCAAGGGGCGTGCCCCAGGTGGTGGTGCGTGTAACGCCTTCCGGGTCGGCTTTCATCGGCGCGAAGTCGTAGATGGGCGCCAACGTCATGCCATCGGGGCGTTTGATGATTGCCGTGTTACGGCCGTGATTGTCGGAATTACCGAATGCGACATTCAGCAGGTCACGCTTCACAAGCTCGATTACCAACGAGGCGGCATCGAATGTCGCCCCCTCGGTTTGGACGCGAGACTGACGGCTCAATCGTGCGACCAGTGTGTCGATGACCTCAAGCATCTTGAGGTACGTTCCGGGCCCTTTTTCCATGATCGAGTAGACCGATTCCAGTCCGTACAGGGTGCGCTGGCCTGCCTCGAAAGCCACGTCGAAACGCGGCAACCAGAGCGAAGGGTAGCGATCTCCCTCCTCAAGTCGCATGCCGGTGGTATCGATGGTCTCCATCCCGAGCGCTGCGAGTTCGTGATAGAAGTGATACTCGGCGCGCAGGATATCGCAGTCGATTCCATCACGCCGATTGCGCGGGAACTTGACCAGGTAATGTTGATCCTGAAGCGTCTGCTCGTCCTGCCAGGTGTCGATCCATACTCTATTCTCGGGCGAGCAGCGCAGTAACAGCTTGGGCGCTTCACCCCCCGCGCCGGTGGCCCCGCCGCTGGCCGCCCCCATTTGTTGTGCGTACTCCAGGAAGTCGGTATGTCGCTCGATCACGTCCTGGGCCGGGAAGCGAAGCCGTGCCAGTGGTCCGTCTGACACTTGGGGCGGAACCGCCTCTCTAATACGCACATTCCCCACTGGGGCAATTGTGCCATGACGCAGTAGTTCGAAATCCTGCTCGCCGGGAGGCAGATGATCGATACCCAGTTGCTGAATCCAGTACCGGCGACTGGCGCCCGCCGGCATGAGGTCATCCAGAAAGGCGAACCAGCGTGCACCATGAAACTGTTCCATCAAGCGTACGGGATAGTTGATGCCGCAGGCACGCTCGTCATCGCACTCCATCCAATCCACGGCATAATATTGCTCGTAGCCCAGCAATGCCGGTCCACGTCGCCCCTTCTCGGGGGACGGAATCGACAGAATGGCGGCATCATGCCATCGGTGTTGATAAAAGATCTGTAGTGTAAGCGTCATGGCTAAGTCTTGAGCAAAAAGATGCTCAAAAATAAAATGTATAAGATATTATGAGCAAGATACTACTCATAAGAAAGCAATACATAACATTTTGAGCGAAATAATGCTCACTATGGGGTTTGATACCTTTCTCTTTGGAGTGCGCCAGCGCACCTCGGTTCGCCGCCCCATCACTCCGTGCCCTGTGTCGATGCCACCTGCCGATCACGCCCGGCGCCCAGCGCCATGGCCAGCGCGCCCAGCGCAATCGCGCTCACCAGAAACCCCACCACGTTCCAGCCACCGCTCCAGTCGTGCAGTACGCCGACCAGCAGCGGCCCCATCGCCGCGAGGGTGTAACCGATGCCCTGGGCCATCGCCGAGAGGCTGGCCGCGGTGGTGGCATCCGGCGCGCGTAGCGCCAGCAGCGTCAGCGCCATGCTGAAGGTGCCGCCCTGGCCCAGCCCCAGCACCACGACCCACAGCCAGATGCTGTCGATCGGGGCGTAAAGACAGCCCAGCAGCCCGGTCAGGGTGAGCGTCATCACGCCGATCAGCACCGCCCTCTGATCGCGCATACGGCTGCCGATCCACGGCGCCAGAATCGCCGTGGTCACCTGCAGCAGGATCGACACCGACAGCGCCAGCCCTGCGGTGACCGCCGCCAACCCGCGATCCTGCAGGATCGTCGGCAGCCAGCCGAACACGATATAGGCCAGCGACGACTGCAACCCCATGAACAGCGACACCTGCCACGCCAGCGAGTCGTGACGCAGCCGCGCGCCGCGACGCGCAGGAACGCGAGTGGGTTTGGTGCCCTTGAGCTGGGGTAGCCAGAACAGCGCGGCGATCACCGCCGGGAGCAACCAGAATGCCAGCGCGCCTTGCCAGGGACTGTATGAAGCCCCCTGTGAAGCCCCTTGCCAAAGCCCGCCCAAGGCCTGACGCAGCGGCTCGGTGGTGCCTGCGGCAGCAGACGCGCCGAGATTGAGCGCCACGGTATAGAGGCCGGTCATGATGCTGACGCGGCGGGGGAAATCCCGCTTGACGATGCCCGGCAGCAACACCCCGATGACCCCGATACAGCCCCCGGCGACCACCGTGCCCAGGAATAGCCCCGCCGTGCCGATATAGGGCCGCACGAGCAATGCCACCGCCAGCACCAAAAGCGCGGCAAAAACGCTGCGCTCCGGGCCGATGCGTCGCACCATGCGGGGCGCCAGCGGCGCCGCGATCCCCAGGAACAGCACCGGCAGCGTGGTCAGAATGCCCTGCCAACTGGAGGAGAGCGCCAGCGCCTCACCGATGCTGCCGAGTACCGGCGCAACACTGGTCAGCGCCGGGCGGAGGTTGAGCGCCACCAGCAGCAGCGCGACGAGCGTCAGAACGCCCCGGCGGGGCATCGCGGAAGTAGACAAGAGGACCATCCTTGGAAATCGAAAGGTGTTACGTCACGACGGCAAAGCCGAGGACGCAAGGGTAGCCGATTACGGCCAAAACAGGGACGCTTCTACGCCCATAGTCGAGGGTCGGTAGTGATTTCGACTACATGGATGGCGCTTGGCCGTGGTGGTGTTCTGCTTGCTGTGCTCGGTCGCTAGGCCAGCGTCGATGGGATCGGGTTGAAAGCGCTGGAGGTCGCCACCCAGCCAATCTCGCCAACGGAGGATGTTAAAATTAAAGGCTTCTCTATTTCAAATTATGGATAAAAATGAAATAGTGGGAGAGCGTATTTTAACTTCCGAGAGGGACGCTCATGCGTCGCGGGCTGACCGGTCATCATGTTCCCAGCATCGCGGGCGGTGTGAATTGCCAGGCCTTTGTCCCTGCGATACTGCCGCCCGATCCGCCATTATCGCTCGACGACAAGCTTCAGGCGCGCCTGTCACAAGCGCACGTTGCCCTGGGGCGTCTGGATGGCATCTCGGTGTTGTTGCCCGATGCGCAGTTGTTTCTCTACAGCTACGTGCGTAAAGAAGCGGTGATGTCATCGCAGATCGAGGGGACGCAGTCCTCGCTTAGCGATCTGATGATCTACGAGATGGAAGGCATTCCCGGCGTCCCCATGGACGACGTGCAGGAGGTCTCCTGCTACGTGCGTGCGCTCAATCTGGGTATTCAGCGCATTCGCGAAGGGCACCCGATCACCATTCGGTTGGTGCTCGAACTCCACCAGGCGCTAATGACCAATGGGCGCGGTACGCATCGCCGCCCGGGTGAGTTTCGACAGAACCAGGTCTGGATCGGCGGCCATCGCGCGGACGAAGCCGCCTTCGTGCCGCCACCGGCGAACCAGATCGCCGACTGCTGGAGTGCTTTCGAACGTTTTCTCAATGACGAGCCCACGGCAACCGAGCCGGTGATCAAGGCGGCGTTGGCGCATGTGCAATTCGAGACCATTCACCCCTTTATGGATGGCAATGGTCGGCTCGGGCGTCTGCTGATCCCCTTGATTCTGGTGCAGGCGGGCATCCTGACGGAGCCGCTGCTGTACCTGTCGGTGTTTTTCAAACGTCACCGTCAGGTGTACTACGAGCATCTCCAGCAGGTGCGCCTGACCGGCGATTGGGAGAGCTGGTTGCTCTTTTTCGTCGATGCCATTACCGATACGGCCAATCATGCCGTGGCAACGGCCCAGGCGTTGAGTAAGTTGCTTGCTCAGGATAAAGCTCGTCTTACTGAGCTTGGCCGACAGGCGGGTTCCGCGACCCAAGTGCTGGAAGCGCTGTTTAGCCATCCGGTAGTGAACATCGCCACGCTGCATCGAGAAACCGGGCTGACCCATGCCACGATCGGAAAGGTGCTGGACGCGCTGGAGAACCAGCTCGGCATTGTTCAGGAATTGACCGGCCAGAAACGTAACCGGGTGTTTGCTTATAGGGCCTATATCGATCTATTGAATCGGGATGAGTAACGCATTGACGGTGTTGCACTCAGAAGCTGCATCCGCCCAGAGTCACGTAGATATCGTGCTGGCTCATACGTGTGCGTCCCAGAGAGGACTAGCGATCCAACAGCAGGAAAATAATCATTAATAGCACAGTAAAGAAACAAATTAGAGATCCGGCACCGTACAGCCATGTTACTGTTCGTCGCAAATTGACGGGCATTTCAGCAATCGCTCTTTCTCGGTCTGGACGCTGGTCAAATACCCGACTCTGATACCAGCCAGTGTCCTTGAGAAGCAACATTCGCCCGTAAGTACCCAGCCGAGTATATGAGAGAGGAAGCCCCTGGAAGAGCAGTTCATTATCCGGGAGCAAAATACTCAATGCCTTGTCTGCCTTGTGAATGATCATGGGAGCTAGGATTACGCCGACAACGACTAATAGGGCTGAGATAGTTACAATGCCGACGAACGTTATCAAAAATCCTCCCCATAGCAGTGAGTCATTCACTTCGTTCCACCTTCTTCGTGAAAATATTCGTAGATGGCTGAACCTGCACGTCTTCCTACCTCTTTACCCGCAGTGGATCCACCATAGGCCCCTCCACTCACCAGCACTACAGTACAAGCAAGGCGTCCCATGGGGTGATAACCGATAGCCAAGCATACTCGACCTACATTTGAGACAGCTGCGGATGCACCGGCAGATCCTCCGACTATACCTGTTCCCAAGCCTATGTACTCTTCAAGCTCAACCTGCCGGCAGGACTTGGTGGCATTGATATCGTTGCAGGCTCGTTCGACGGCCAACCGCGTCGACATGATATCCAGCCCAATGGCGACG
Source organism: Chromohalobacter nigrandesensis (assembly GCF_023061285.1). Classification (GTDB taxonomy): domain Bacteria; phylum Pseudomonadota; class Gammaproteobacteria; order Pseudomonadales; family Halomonadaceae; genus Chromohalobacter; species Chromohalobacter nigrandesensis. The sequence goes on along the minus strand of NZ_JAKGAM010000003.1, from coordinate 160,233 downwards.
TAGTTCGTCACGTCCAGTGTGCGGGCGAATTTCCCGGCTTTCTGAATTCCCTCCGCTACCGTTGGGACATGAAACTCGGCAAACCCAGCCATCGCCTGTTCTACGGTGTGAACGGCCTTATCCTGCAAAACGCCGAGCTTGGCCTTGAGCGTTCGATGCTTGTCCTCGAGCCCGAATTTTCGATCCATCCAACCCACTATTGGTGCTGTCGCACGTTCGAGAATCTGCTCTCCCCTCCGGCTCCCGGATTCCCATGCCTGAGCCAGATCGTGCCATGTCTCGTCCATCGTTGATTTGAGTGCCTGGAGCGTTCCCGCCGAAGTGCCGGCTGCCGTGGAGGCATTCCCCATGGCGTCCGATAGTTCCATCATCGCGCCCCAATTATCGATCATGACCCTGGCCTGTTCCGGCCTGAGCTGCTGGACGGTCTGCTGCGCCAGCCGGGCCTGGTCTTGCAGCGTTTGTTCCTCGGCCATGCACATCTGGTTCTCGGGGTCGCTAAGCACGATCAGGGAGCCGGGTAGCACGTAGTCGGGCAGGTGGGTGTTGAGCCGCTCGAACATGGCATCGATATCGGCCGTTGGTGAAGGCAGGAGGTTGCTTTTGATCTGATCGCGGTAGCCGGCTTCGCGAACGACGTGGCACCCCGGCGCAATGTTCGATTGGCTCTCTTTTTCTGCGGTCTCGTTGCTCATCACCTTGCCGGCAGCCGCTGCGGCAGGCGAAAAGACGGGCGTCGGGACCGGGCGGCTCATCTCGCCTGCCTTACCAATCATGTGCCTTCCATTCATGGACGAGATGAGCGCGGCACCGCAGGATGTATGACAGCCGTGAAAGGCGACCTGCTTACCGTCGATCCGAAGCGTGGGGTTGCCTTCGACAATGGTGCAGACGCCTCCGTGACCATCCGCCGGACAGGTGACTTTGTCACCGACGACGGCGACCGGTTTGCCATGAACGATATAGGTGCTCTGGCTGGTGATGACCTTACCGCCGTGACTAGTGGCGTCTCCCAATCGAATCATTCCGTCGCCGGGCTTTAACATTAGGCATCCCTTACTAAATTTACGGCTTCGGAGTCTATTGCAGGATTGGTGGCAATCACAAAGCGTATGCTGGCGCTTCGTGGTTTGATATCGGATCTCTTACAGAGATTTCAGTGAATCGCGCCAGTATTGAAACTATCGGTAACGAGCTTTTGTGCCTCCCGGGCTGACTGGTCAGCGTTCAATTAGCCCCCCAGCGTGGAGGTTGCCGACCATAAGAGCCAGGAAACGCCGGTACGTATCCATACCGGCGCTCCAGTGTCCGATGGCCTGCGAGGCGGGGGTAAAGGCCCCCACCTGCGGGGGCATGGTCAGCTAGCCGCGTCGTACTGTGCAGATGCTTTCGGGCCCCATACCCAACGCAGCACAAACACTACCGTCAATAGTGCGGCCACCCCGCTGAGCCCTCCTATCCAGGCTGAATCTGTCAGCCCGGCGACGAAGAAGGCGATGATGCCGGATGTTCCTGCGCTCAGTGCATAGGGTAATTGGGTCCGTACGTGGTCGATGTGGTCACACGAAGAGCCAGCCGAGGAGAGGATGGTGGTATCCGAAATCGGTGAGCAATGATCGCCGAAGATACCGCCGCTGAGTACAGCGGCAATGGCCAACGATAACGACATGTCCATGGCAGCAGCCACCGGCATGGCGATGGGGATCATGATCGCGAAGGTGCCATAGGAGGTGCCGGTGGTGAAGGCGACGAGCGAACCGATCAAGAACAGCAGTACCGGAATCAGGCTCGGCGCAATGCCAGCCTGGGCCAGCGTGACGAGGTAATCCGCGGTGCCCAGTTGCGAGGTCACGCTACCGATTGACCAAGCCAGGGTGAGGATAATGTAAACCAGCGTCATGCTCTTGATGCCGGTGACTACCAGGTCCATCGCTTCGCGAAAATCGAACAGCCGCTGTTGCAGTCCCATGCCCAACGCGACGCTGACCGCCACGAAGGTTGCGATCAGGATCGACAGGCCACCCTCGGCCTCTCCCATTGCCGTGATCAGGTCGTTCTCGGGGAAGTTGCCGGTCCACAAGAACAGGGGCGGGATCATTCCCACCAGCACCACGATCGGCACGAGCATGTTGCGCTTGCGTGAGCTCTCTTCGGCAACGCCCATCATCTCGGTCGCTTCGCGATCCGAAGGCGGCTGGGCGCCATCCGCTAACAACTTGCCACTAATCCGTGCGCGCTGCTCGGCCTGTGCCATGGGGCCGAAGTCCCACTGGGTGACGACGATCACCAGAATCAACAGCAGCGCCAGCCAGGCATAGAAATTGAGCGGAATCGACGAAAGGTATATCAGATACTCGGATCCCGTCATGCCCATCTCACCAAGCTGGGTGCCGATCAGCCCCATCACGAACACAACCCAGGTGGATACGGGCCCCAAAAGGCACATTGGCGCCGAGGTCGAATCGACAATGTAGGCGAGCTTTTCTCGTGAGACGCGCATGCGATCGGTGATTGGCCGCATGACACTTCCCACCGTCAACGCATTGAAATAGTCCTCGAAGAAGATCAATACCCCGAACCCCAGTGTGGCACCTTGGGCTCCACGCGGAGAGGCAACCTTGGAGGCAATCGCCCGTGCGATGGCATGAGCACCGCCAGTTCGCTGCAGTACGGTGATCAGCACCCCGAACAGGCCGCAGTAGATAAGCACGGTGGCGCTCCACTCATCGCCCACGCTGGGGATGATGAAATCCGCGAAGCTATCGTAGAGCCCGGTCGCCGGGTTGCCACCACTGAGCATTGTCGCCCCCAGCCACACCCCACAGAATAACGCGGGAATCACGTTGCGGGTCATCAGCGCCAGCACGATCGCGAGCAACGGAGGGAACAGGGAAAATAGGCCAAAGGACATAAAGCGTCTCCATCATGTAATTGTTGTGAGTTGTTTTTCGGCGAATCCAGACATGGCTAGCTGAAGCCCTGCCGGCATACCGTTGGCATCCAAGCCAACGGGAAGGCCCACTGCACTCCACTGAAGATAATTAAGCAACGGCCTTGTGTGCCACCATCACTATTTCCGCTTACAGGTGTTGCAGGTTGAGTTCGGCCTTGAGGGCGGTCAGGCGCTCGACCAGTTGCTCGCGCTGGTTGTCCAGAATGGCGGTCAGATGCGCGCGGGCCTCGGCGACCAGGTTGCGAATGCTGGAAAGGCTGCGTATTTGTAGGATAAGAGCGCGCCTCTTGCCAGTAAGGCGAACCCGGACACTTACGGATAATGAACGTATTTAGCGGCCTGCCAAGCTCATTGCGCAAGCGAAAATCACGGTGAATCCTCCTACAATACCGCCACCAAAGATCCACATTAAAACCATACGTAGCCACCGAGAATAGCTGTCGATCGCGGCAAGACGGGTCCGGCTGGCTACTGAAAGCCAGAACTGATCAACGGCGAGAATATCGCCGAGGCGCTGCTGGCGCGCATCAAGGCAGAACGGGCGGCGCAGGCGCCCACAAAACGCACAAGGAAAAAGGCCACGGCATGACGTCATCCTCTTCGTCCTCATCCACGCAGGCCGAGCGCATACTGTCGTTCTGGCACAAGGTCGAGTTTTTCGAATCCGCCGAACTCAAGGATATCGATCACGGCAAAGGCGCCATTCACTACCGCAGCGATGAGCTGCTGGAAGCGCCAAACTGCCTGCCGTGGCTGGACTCGGAGAAGATCCGGCGCGCCGGTCAAAATTATCGGCCCGAGAAAGCCTATCGCTTCAAGCTTTATCTCGGCCTGTTCGCGCGCAGCGAAATTTTCCGTGTCGCACGTGATGCGTACCCGGAAAAGACCGAGGCCTGGGTGGAGCGCAGCCGCGACGAGGGGCTGACCTGCTCGATGACGGTGGAAGTTGATGCAAACGGAATCGTGGATCGCGAGAGCTTTGCCATCTCCACGGCCCCGTGGATGCTGGGTGCGTTGCAGCAGGGTGCCCTGGATGACGTTACGATCAAGGCGTTCGATGATGCGACTGAGGTATTCCAAGAACGACTGAATACCATCCTGACGGTGGCGGATAACCTCAAGCGCGAATACCAGCTACCGCCTAAGCTCACCACCTTCGAGCTGATCGAGATACTCAAGGCTATGCAGGGCTGGACGTCGTTTTCACCTCAGGGCGAGACGCCGGCACTGGTCGTTCAGCTATTCGGGAGCAAGGCAGGTGCTGACGAATCGGCAACGGACAACGCTCGCGATGCGCTGGAATGGTCAGCGGTGAGCGCGCTTACTCCGCGACTGGAATTCGCGAGTCAAGACACCTCAACGGATCAGGAATCTACAGCGCCGTCGGACGAAGAGACGCCTTCGATCAACGAGATCGCCATTCTCAATAGCTTCTTCATTCGCGATCTGGAAACGGTCATCGAGCAAGCCAAAACGAAAGGGCTGGCACCCGGCTCGCCATTGGCGCGATATCTTCAGGGTGAGTGTGATCGCCACCCCGATCTGCTGCTGCCTGAGGGCCGCTCGTTGCTCATGCGCAACCTGGCGTTGGATCGCATGCCGGCAGGACGCTGGCCGGGCGAAGATGCGCATTCGATGAGCCTGATGCAGCAGTTCGCGATCAATACGCTCGATGAGACGCTCGCGGAAACCGGGCTCTACTCCGTCAATGGTCCGCCCGGCACCGGCAAGACGACGATGCTACGTGATCTGGTAGCGCGCAATGTGGTCAAGCGTGCTGAGGTGCTGGCATCGCTCTCATCGCCAGATGCGGCGTTCGGCGAGGATGTGCACGCCAATATCGACGACCAGTTGAAACCCATCAAAACGCTGATTCCCGAGCTGACGGGTTTCGAGATGGTGGTCACGTCCAGCAACAATGCGGCGGTCGAGAACGTCACACGGGAACTGCCGCAATCCAAGGCGCTGGGCGCGGCCTATCATGACCTTGCGTATTTGAAGCCAGTCGGGCAGAAACTCGCTGCCAGCCATGACGAGCGAAGCGACGGCAAACTGCATGTCGACGCGCTCACGCCAGGTAAGGAGTGCTGGGGGCTGATTGCCACGTCGTTGGGCAAGAAGGGCAACCGCAATACGTTTGGCGAGCGGGTCTTGTTCAAGCCCATCAACCAGTGCGAGGCGCATGACGATGCCGAGCATTACTCGACGCTGATACCGGCGCTCAAGGCGCTGGCGGAAGGTCGCGATACGAAGCGAGACTTCCACTCGGCGCAGCGGGCCTTCAAGGAAGCCGAGCGCCAAGTCGAAGCGGTTCAAAAGGATCTCAAGCGGCTGCAAGATCTTCAGCGCTTGGAAATCCAAACCGATGCCGCCAGGCGCCAGGCCGAGACACACCGCGGCTTTGCCTCTCGTGCTGCGCTCTGGAAAAGTAAGCGGCAGGCAAAGAAGGTGCCGCTGTGGCCATTGGGTGCATACTGCAAGAACCGAGCGGTACTCCAGCAGATAAAACAGCGAGAACAACGCGCCGCACAGCAGGCCGAAGTAAGTCAGCAGCGTCTGACCTCAATGGAACGACGGCTGGAAACGGAGCGTCGAGAATGCGCACCCCTGAAAGAAACTTACGCTGATGTTCTGCTGCCCGACGACGCGGTGGATCTGGAAGCACCGGCGGTGCAGCGTACTTCCTTTGGCCATTGCAACGCGCTGAATCAAGCGCGGGCCCAACTGACGGCACGCGCCTTCGAGCTGCATCAGGCATGGCTCGCCGCCGCTTATGCCGATAAGAAGAATCAGCTTTGGCCGACGATGAGCGCTTTGATGTCCGTATTGAATGGCAGCATCGATGACCGCGATGCGGCAAAAGCGCTGTGGCAGATGCTGTTCATGATCGTACCGGTGGTGTCATCGACGTTTGCGTCGGTATCCAACCAGTTCAGAGCTCTGAACGAAGGCGAGATCGGCTGGCTGTTCGTGGATGAAGCGGGGCAGGCCCCGCCACAGCAGGCCGTCGGAGCGCTTTGGCGTGCCAAGCGGGCCGTCGTCGTCGGTGATCCACTACAGATCGAGCCGGTCTTCACCGTGCCTGCTGGCTTGGTTGAGGCCATCGCCAAAAGCGAGTTCGATCGCGACTGGTGCAAATGGTCGCCGACGGTGTCGTCGGTTCAGGTCGTCGCGGATCGCGCCAATCCCTATGGCACTAACGAGATATCCGATGAGTTCTGGGTCGGTAGCCCGCTGCGCGTGCATCGGCGCTGCGACGAGCCCATGTTCAGCATCGCCAATCGCATCGCCTACAATGACAAGATGCTCCATGGGAACGACGAATTACCGCCGGGCCCGGGAGACAGCCGCTGGTTCGACGTGGAAGGCAGCGTTCAGGGCAAGCACTTCGTACCCGTGCAAGCAGAGCAGGTCGCCTGGATGCTCAAGCCACATATTGCAAAGACCGGCGAACCGCCGAGCGTCTATGTAATTTCGCCGTTCAAGGCAGTGGCAACTGGTGTCAGGCGGCACCTCGAACGGGAGCTACCTGCAGATGTCTTCGGTGGCCACGACAAGCTGTGCGATTGGCTGCGAGAACGGGTGGGGACGGTACATACTTTCCAGGGCAAGGAAGAGGACAACGTCATCTTCGTGCTGGGACTGTCGGCGGATGCGCCGGGGGCGGCAGAGTGGGCATCCAGCAAGCCGAACCTGCTCAACGTCGCACTGACAAGGGCGAAAAGGCGGGTTTATGTGGTGGGGAGTACAGGTGTCTGGGGAAGTAAAAAATACTTCTCGGAGGCGAAGGAGGCCTTGGTGCCAGGAACTGAGTAGCAGTTCCTGGAGCGCCTCTATTGGGCGCCATGCTTGGCGCTGCTAGACTCGGTTCAAGGTTTTCTATTTTTGAAAGTAATTCATAGGCAGTGTTACATGACCAAGGCAAATATCAACATCCAGATGCTGACCTGGGCGCGCGAGCGCTCTGGCATCCCGATGCCTGAATTTGCCCGCAAATGTGGGGTAACCATAGAAAGGCTGCAGGCATGGGAGGTTGGAGAGCAGCCCATCACCTTTCGCCAGGCGATGCAGTTTGCCGCAAAGGCTCACGTCCCCTTTGGTTATCTGTTTCTTACGGAACCACCTGAAGAAACGCTTCCCATCCCCGACCTTAGAACGTTGGAAGGCCAAGGTGTCACTCGGCCAAGTGCAGAGCTTCTGGATCTGATCAAACTGATGCTTCAGCGTCAGGAATGGTACCGGGACTACTTAAAGCAGCACTTTGCTGGGCCCAACCCATATGTTGGACGCTTTTCTGCCCACCACTCTGCCGCTGACATCGTCGCCGACATGCGCGCCCAGTTAGGGGTTGGGGATCACCCTGAACGCGGTAAGTGGGATGACTATTACCGTGATTTGACCCAGCGAACCGAAGCGCTGGGCATCTTGGTGATGCGTCAAAGCAATCTTGGACATCACACACGCCCTTTGCGCGTTGAGGAGTTTCGCGGGTTTGCCATTGTGGATGACTACGCGCCGATCGTTTTCGTCAATCATGGCGATGCACTAGGTGCGCGCTTGTTCACCCTAATCCATGAGCTTTGTCATATCTGGATTGGGCAGTCTGGCATTTCCGACGGAAATGCTAGTACGAACCGCCAACAAGAAGTGCTTTGTAATGCCGTCGCGGCAGAATTTTTAGTACCCGAGCAAGAGTTTAGCGCTCTTTGGCAGCACGATTTAGCCCACTGGCAAGATAACTTACCCACGCTGGAAGCTCATTTTCACGTCAGCACCTGGACATTGGCGCGGCGTGCGCTGACGCTCAATCTTATCTCTCAAGCGCAGTACGGTCGCTATATTGCTGAACAGCAAGCGCTATATAAAATGCGTGAGCGTAGTGGTACACCCACTTATTTCCAAACCAAAAAGGCTCAAATCAGCCAACGCTTCTCCAAAGCGGTCGTCAGTGAAGCACTGAGCGGTCAGTTGATGTTACGTGAAGCAAGTGCCCTGCTGGGCGGTGTCAAACCGAATAAGATGGAGCGCTTCGCTAAGGAGCTGGGCATTTGAGATATTTACTGGACGCAAATACCTATATCGAAGCGAAAAACCAGTATTACGGCATGGATATTTGCCCCGCTTACTGGGACTGGCTGGATAGGCAGTTTGCGCTAGGTAACATTGCCAGTGTCGACATGATTGGCCGCGAGCTAAAAGAAGGCAAGGATGAGCTTGCCGGTTGGGCCCGCGAACGGCCAGACCACTTCATCAACAACGACGACGAGCGAACTCAATTACTGTTCGCTGAAATCGTGCAGTTCGTTATGGAAGGCGACTACAACCCCGGCAATCGCGACAACTTTCTGGCAAAAGCCGACCCGTGGATTATTGCCAAAGCTAAAGCCATCGGCGCCAGCGTGGTCACCCATGAAGCTGTCGCGGCCGTTAATACACGAAAAGTTAAAGTACCTAATATCTGCCAGCAATTCGAAGTGCCCTGCCTTAATACCTTCCGGTTTCTACGTGAGTTAGAAGCTAGGTTTGTTCTCGGTCAATAATCCAAACGCTAAACCGTTTCACTCCAAATTCTGAATCTGCTCTCTCATCTGTTCGATCAATACCTTGAGTTCCACCGCGCAGCGGGTGGTGTCGGCGACGACGGATTTCGAGGAGAGGGTGTTGGCTTCGCGGTTGAGTTCTTGCATCAGGAAGTCGAGGCGGCGGCCGACGGGGCCTTTTTGCGTGAGCTGACGTTCGACCTCGGCCACGTGGGTCTCGAGGCGGTCGAGTTCCTCGGCGACGTCGGCCTTCTGGGCGAGCAGGGCGATTTCGGTCTCGATGCGCTGGGGGTCGAGTTCGGCCTTGAAGGCGGTCAGGCGCTCGACCAGTTGTTCGCGCTGGCGTTCCAGAATCTCGGGCAAATGGGCGTGGACCTCGGCGACCACGGCGCGAATGCCCTCGAGCCGGTCACGGATCAACTGCGCGAGGCGCTCGCCTTCGCGGGCGCGGCCGGCGATCAGGTCGTCCAGCGCGGCATCGAAGAGTGCGTGGGCGGCATGCTGGACGCGCTCGAGGTCGAGCCCGTCGCTTTCCAGCACGCCGGGGTGATCGAGCAGCGCCAGAGCATCGGGCATGGCGGCGTCGGGGACCTGTGCGCGCACCGTGCCCAGCGCTTGGGCCAGCGAGGCCAGGCGTGTCTCGTTGACGCGGAGCGTGGTGTTGTCATTAGCCGGCTCGAAGCGCAGCGTGCATTCCACCTTGCCGCGCGAGAGGCGTTTGCGCAGCGCATCGCGATAATGCGGTTCAAGATCGCGCAGGTTGTCCGGCAGGCGGAAATGCGGTTCCAGGTAGCGCTGATTTACCGAGCGCAATTCGAGCTGCAAGCTGCCCCAGTCGGCGTCCTGAGTCTGCCGGGTGAAGGCGGTCATGCTGTAAGCCATGCGATTCTCCTGCGCTGCGAAGCCATTCTTTAATCCTGCAGTCTAACCGATTCCCGGTCCGCTTGAGGCCCGCTTGAGTGTAGAATGTGTGGATCGTCGCGGCATGAGCGCGACTTGATTGTTTCGAACTTGGTTTTTTCGATTGACGATGCAGAGAGGTGGTATGCGCCCGAGTGGACGACAGCCCGATCAACCCCGCGAGATCACGCTCGAGCGGGGCTATACGCGCCATGCGGAGGGCTCCGTATTGGTGAGCTTCGGTGACACCAAGGTACTGTGCAATGCCAGTGTCGAAGCCGGCGTGCCGCGCTGGCTGCGTGGCAAGCATCAGGGGTGGATCACGGCGGAATACGGCATGCTGCCACGCGCGACCCACACCCGTGGCGGACGCGAGGCCACGCGGGGCAAGCAAGGCGGTCGTACGCTGGAGATTCAGCGCTTGATCGGCCGTTCGCTGCGTACGGTGGTGGATCTCAAGAAGCTCGGCGAATTCACCATTACCGTGGATTGCGACGTGATCCAGGCCGATGGCGGCACGCGCACGGCGTCGATCACCGGTGGCTGCGTAGCGCTGGTGGATGCGATCCATCATCTGCAGCGCGAGAAGTTGATCAAGAAGGATCCCTTCAAGCAGCTGGTGAGTTCGGTGTCGGTGGGCATCTTCAAGGGCCAGCCGGTGGTGGATCTCGACTATCCCGAGGACAGCACGGCGGGCACCGACATGAACGTGGTCATGGCCGAGGATGGCGGCTTGATCGAGGTGCAGGGCACGGCCGAAACGGCGACGTTCACCCGCCAGGAGCTCAACGCGATGCTCGACCTGGCCGAAGGTGCCGGAAGTAAGCTATTCGCCCATCAGCGCGAGGCGCTGGGCTTTCGCGACTGATCGCGGACGCTAGCATGCGGCAAGAACGCACGACGCCGGCCTGGGGCCGGCGTCGTCATTTGCGCGGGACCGGCGACGTTACAGCTCGAGGTCGTACTCGACGATGAGCGGCGCGAATTCTGAGAAAGTCGCGTCGCGGTCGATCCAGGCATCCACCACGTGGCGGCGGAAGTCGGGGCCGACGATCTGGTAATCGAGGCGCCAGCCTTCCTGACGCATGCGAGGCACGTCCTGGTCGAGCTTGGGCCACCAAGTGTACTGACTGGCATCGCGATTGATCTCGCGGAAGGTATCGATATAGCCCATCGGCCCGAAGACCTGATCCATCCACGCGCGCTCTTCGGGACGAAACCCGGGGGTGGTCTGGTTATCGGCCCAGTTGGCAAGATCGATGGTCTTGTGCGCGATGTGCCAAGTGCCGCAGATGATGTATTCGCGGCGCTTTTTGACCATCTTGCTGAGATATTCCTGATACTGGCTCATGAAGGACTGCTTGGCCTCCATGTCGCTACCGTCGGGCATCAGGAAGCTGGCGATGCTGAAGCGGTCGTAATCGGCCTGCAAAAAGCGCGCTTCGTTATCGCACTGGGGAAAGCCCAGCCCGTACATGATGGCCTTGGGAATCTTGCGGCAATAGAGTCCTACACCCGAGAAACCGTCTTCCTCGGCGTCCAGGAAATAGCCTTCGTACCCCTCGGGGAAAAGAATGCTGTCGTCGAGTTCGAAGCTTTTGGCCTTGAGGTTCTGAACGCAGATGACGTCGGCGTCCTGGTTGGCCAGCCAGTCGAGAAACCCCCTCCCGACCGCTTCGCGGATTCCGTTGACATTGATGCTGGCGATTTTCATACATGGTCCCTTTTTCGTCGCGCGTGTATGATACCTGAGCTTTCGACGTTTAGGTAAATGTGTAATAGCGATCAGGGTGATAGGGAGTCCGGCGTGACCGCGCAACTGCAACCATATCAGCAGGAATTCATCGAGTTCGCCATCGAAGAAGGCGTGCTCACCTTCGGTGAATTCACTCTCAAGTCCGGGCGGGTCAGCCCCTATTTCTTCAACGCCGGTCTGTTCAAGAGCGGCCGTGCCCTGGCGCGTCTGGGCCGCTTCTATGCGCAGGCTATCGCGCATAGCGGTCTCGAGGCGGATGTGCTCTTCGGCCCGGCCTACAAGGGCATCCCGCTTGCTACCACCACGGCCGTGGCACTGGCCGATTATCATGACCGCGACTTGCCGTTCGCGTTCAACCGCAAGGAAGCCAAGGACCACGGCGAAGGCGGCAATATCGTTGGCGCCGCGCTCGCCGGGCGGGTGCTGATCATCGACGACGTCATCACTGCGGGTACCGCGATCCGCGAGGTCATGGACCTGATCGATGCCGCCGATGCCCAGGCGGCGGGCGTGGTCATCGCTCTCGATCGTCAGGAGTGCGGCCAGGCCGAAGAGGGCGCCCAGCGCCGCAGTGCCATCCAGGAGGTCGAGGCGCGCTACGCCATGCCGGTGGTGAGTATCGTCACGCTCGACCAGGTGCTGACTTACCTCGAAACGCATGCCGGTGAGGGCCTCAAGCCCCATGCCGAGGCCATTCGCGCGTATCGTGATCGTTACGGCGTGCAGCTCGACGGCTAAGGTTTTAAAACGGCGTTTCTAAACTGAAGCGATTATGCCATAGTGATGATGGTGTTCACCATCTTTTGCGAGAGTCTCCCATGATCAAGTCACTCGGTTTCGCACTCACCTCCGCCGGTCTCCTGCTAGCCAGCCAGCAGGCCATGGCGCTCAGCGTTTCCGCCAATGCCGGCGCCGACTCGCAGGGGATCGAAGCGAGCCAGAGCATCTTTCCCACCCTGCGTGCCAGTGTCGGTTACTTCACCTCCGACGATAGCGGCCATGACGCCGATGCCTATTCCGGGTCGTTGATGTTCTCGCCGTATCTGCCGCTGGTCGATCTCTCGGTGGGCGCGCGCTATCAATACCAGGACACGCACTACGGTGACGGTGGTGGCGTCGGGCTCGGCGGATCGGCCTTCGTCGATACACCGATTCCGCTGACCTCGGTGGGCGGTTACGGCTTTTATACGCCGGACGGCCTGAGCCACGGCGACATCGAGAAGAGCTACGAGTACGGCGCCCAGGCACGGGTCAATGTCGTCTCGCAGACTTATCTCTATGGCGGTTATCGCTATTACCGCACCGACTTCGACGAGAGCGGTGAGCATACCCTCGATAGCGGCCCGGTATTTGGAGTCAGCGTCGGCTTCTAGCATATCCTGAGCTACGAGCTACGAGCTACGAGCTACGAGCTACGAGCTACGAGCTACGAGCTACGAGCTACGAGCTACGAGCTACGAGCTACGAGCGGTGGCGCCAGCTTCGGGGCGCTGTAGAAAGCAACATCGGCGTCCCATTCGGGGCGCCGATTGCGTATCATGCAGGCACATCGCCGCCATTGGCAGAGTGATCCTCATGCTCGATATCGTACTCTTTGAGCCCGAAATTCCGCCCAACACGGGCAATCTCATCCGTCTGTGCGCCAACACCGGCTTTCGTCTTCATCTCATCGAGCCGCTGGGCTTCGCGCTCGACGACAAGCGTCTGCGCCGCGCCGGGCTCGACTACCATGAGTGGGCGCGGGTCAAGGTGCATGCCGACTGGTATGCCTTTGTGGAAAGCGTGCAACCGGCGCGCGTGCTGGCGGTCTCCACGCGCGGCCGCACCGGGTATCACGACGTCGCCTATCGGCAAGGCGATGCGCTGGTCTTCGGCCCCGAAACACGCGGGCTTCCGCAGACAATGCTGGAGGCGCTACCGGAGGCGCAACGCCTGCGCATCCCCATGCTGCCGGATAGCCGTAGCCTGAACCTTTCCAACGCCTGCGCGATCCTGGTCTTTGAAGCCTGGCGCCAGCTCGAGTTCGCCGGAGCCGCTCCCGTGGCGGGCGTCAATGCGACGGATACGGTTCACGCATGAGCCTCCCCACCTCGATCCAGAAGCGCATTGCCGGCCTCAATCCGCGCCAGCAGGAAGCGGTGCGTTATATCGACGGCCCGTGCCTGGTGTTGGCGGGCGCGGGGTCCGGCAAGACCAGCGTGATCACCACCAAGATCGCTTATCTGGTGCAGGAATGCGGGATGAGCGCGCGCAAGATCGCGGCGGTGACCTTCACCAACAAGGCGGCGCGCGAGATGAAGGAGCGCGTGGGGCAGATGCTCAAGGGCCGCGAGGGCCACGGCTTGACGGTGTCGACCTTCCACACCCTGGGGCTCAATATCATTCGTGGCGAATTGAAGACGCTGGGCTACAAGCCGGGCTTTTCGCTGTTCGACCCGGAAGACGCCAAGGCGCTGTTGCGCGATCTGATGCAGAAGGAAGCGGATACCGACGCCGAGCAGATCAACGTCGTGCAGGGGCAGATATCACAATGGAAGAACGATCTGGTGCTGCCGGGGCAGGCGATTTCCCATGCTGCGGATGAGGACGCGCAGTACGCGGCGCGGGTGTATGAAGCCTACAACCGTCACCTCAAGGCCTATAACGCGGTCGATTTCGACGACCTGATCCTGCTGCCGGTGGTCCTGCTGCGCGACAATCCCGACGCCTTGGCCCGCTGGCAACGCAAGATCCACTACATGCTGGTCGATGAGTATCAGGACACCAACGTCAGCCAGTATCAACTGGTCAAGTTGCTGATGGCCGAGCGCGCCACCTTCACCGTGGTCGGCGACGACGACCAGTCGATCTACGCCTGGCGCGGCGCGCGGCCTGAGAACCTGGTGACACTGGGCGAGGACTTTACGCGTCTCAACGTGATCAAGCTGGAGCAGAACTATCGCTCCACCGGGACCATCCTGCGCGCGGCGAATACGCTGATCGGTCAAAATCCTCACGTCTACGAAAAGACCCTGTGGTCGGAGATGGGCCAGGGCCACGCCATTCGCGTCATCGTCAATCGCCATGAGGAAGCCGAGGCCGAGCGCGTGGCCAGCGAGATCCTCACCCGGCGCATCAAGGAGCGCGCCGAGTGGCGCGATTTCGCTGTGCTGTATCGCGGCAACTTCCAGGCGCGGTTATTGGAGCTCAAGCTTCAGCATTACCAGATTCCCTACAAGCTTTCCGGCGGCACGTCGTTCTTCTCGCGCAACGAGATCAAGGACGCCATGGCGTACCTGCGCTTGCTGATCAACCCTGGCGACGACAACGCCTTCCTGCGTATCGTCAACGTGCCGCGTCGCGAGGTCGGCCCCGGGACGCTGGAAAAGCTTGCCAACTACGCCACCGAGCGGCATGTCTCCCTGTTCGCCGCCTGCCATGAAATCGGCCTCGAACAGGTCCTGCCGACGCGTGCCGTGGAGCGCCTGTCGCGCTTCACGCACTTCATCGACGGGGTGCGCCGGCGCATGGATCAAGGCGATGCCATCGCGGCGATTCGCGAAATGTTGCGCGACATGGATTACGAGGCCTGGCTGTTCCAGAACGCCAGCGCCCCGACCGTCGCCGAGCGGCGCATGGCCAATGTGTGGACGCTGGTCGACCAGCTCGAGAAGTCGATGCATCGTGACGATGAAGACGGCGAGGCCTCCGAGGAGACCGACGATGTACAGTCGGCGATATCGCGCCTGGTGTTGCGCGACATCCTTGAGCAGCAAGCCGAGGAAGACGACTCCGACCGGGTGCAGCTACTCACCATGCACGCCTCCAAGGGGCTGGAGTTCCCGCATGTTTATCTGATGGGGCTGGAGGAAGAGCTGCTGCCGCACCGTAACGCGATCGAGGCCGGCACCATCGAAGAAGAACGCCGCCTCGCCTATGTCGGCATCACCCGCGCGCGGCGCACGCTGACACTGACGCTGGCCCGTCAGCGCAAGACCTACGGCGAGCTGCTCGATTGCACTCCTAGCCGCTTCCTCGAGGAGCTCCCGCCGGACGACCTGGAATGGGAAGGCCGCGCCGACAAGGAAGACCCCGAGAAAAAACAGGCGCGCGGCAAGGACGCCATTGCTGGGCTGCGCTCGCTGTTGGGGTAGCGTGGATCTCGGCGCCGGTGCATGTGGGGCTTTCTCGGGGTCATTCTGCTTTTAGCTGGCCAGGTTCGACAAACCCCGGATAGTTGACGATGGCATCCAGCAACTGTTGGCCACAACTCGGCAAGGCATCCACTTCGCGGACGACGATGCTACGTTCGCGGTGGGCCCATGTGTCCTGCAATGCAATGAGCCTGATGTCCATCGTTTGCCGATAACGCTGGGCACAAGAGGCCGGTAGAATGCCGATGCCCACGCCGGCCTCGATCATCCGACAGGCGGACTCGAAGCCGAGAACCTGGATTCTCAGGGGGAGGGGTTGTCCCAGATCCTGAACCTGCTCTTTCAGGAACTGCATCAGCGTGCTGCCGTCGTGCAGACCGACATGGCGATAATTCAGGCTTTCGTGGAAGGCGACTTGATGTTTTGCCGCGAGATCATGTCCTTGCGGGACGACAAGGACCAGTCGGTCCCGGCTGAAAGGCACGCATTGCAGTCCCTGTGATGTGACGTCACCCGCCACGATGCCCATATCGGCTGCCCCATCGAGTACGCCGCGCATGATGTCATGGGTCAAGCGTTCCTTGAGATCGATGGTAACGCCGGGCCGGGAGGCAAGGAATTGAGCCAATACGTCCGGCATGAAGTCGCTCACGGCCGTCGTGTTGGCAAAGATGCGTAGATGACCGGCCGCCCCTTCGGCATAGCCCGAGAAATCGGTTTTTACATGCTCGACCTGCCGCAGGATCGTCCGCGCATGCCGGAGTAGCCGCTCACCCGCCGGGGTCGTCTCCACCCCTTGACTGCTGCGATAGAAAAGCCGACTGCCTAATTGGCCCTCGAGGGTTTTCATACGGGTGCTGGCGGATGCCGTTGAAAGGTGGGCGCGCTGAGCCCCGCCCGTCATGCTATGGGCCTCGGCAACGTGAACGAACAAGCGCAAATCCGGCAAATCGAAATGCATGATGTGTTTCCCGAGCATTAAGTGAAGGTTTAATCACAGTCTTTGGTGTTCGGCTTGGCCAAACCCCGCCTTGCGTAAATGCAAATTCACCATACGCATTGTCTCAGTGCATGCTGAAAGCACCAGCCCCATAGGCGACAGCCAAGGAACACATGCATGACAGCATTATCGACTTTTCAACGTCCCCTGGACGGCGTGACCGTCGTGAGCCTGGAACACGCGATCGCCGCACCTTTCTGCACCCGGCAGTTGGCGGACATGGGCGCGCGCGTCATCAAGGTCGAGCGCCCTGGCGTCGGCGATTTTGCGCGTGGTTACGATGCGCGGGTCAACGGTTTGTCTTCTCATTTCGTTTGGACCAATCGCTCCAAGGAAAGCCTGACACTCGACGTCAAGAATGACGAGGCCAGGACGATTCTGGACAGTTTGCTGGGTCAAGCCGACGTATTGGTACAAAATCTGGCGCCGGGTGCCGCGACGCGTCTGGGACTGTCCTTCGACACACTGCACGCCGACTTTCCAGGACTGATCGTGTGTGACATCTCGGGCTATGGCGAAGACGGTCCCTATCATGACAAGAAGGCCTACGATCTTTTGATTCAGAGCGAGGGAGGCTTTCTGTCGACGACGGGCACGCCGGACCCGCAAGGCATGGCCAAGGCGGGCTGTTCGGTCGCCGATATCGCTGCCGGCATGTATGCCTTCAGCAATATTCTCTCTGCCTTGTTGTTGCGCGGACGCACCGGTGTGGGTAGCCATATCGACGTGTCGATGCTGGAGAGTCTCGTCGAGTGGATGGGCTATCCCATGTACTATGCGTTCGACGGCGCCGAACCGCCGCCTCGAGCCGGCGCCTCGCATTCCACTATCTACCCGTACGGACCGTTTCCGACCGGCGACGACAAGACTGTGATGCTGGGCCTACAGAACGAGCGCGAGTGGCAGGCTTTCTGTGAAAAGGTGCTGCAGCAGCCTGAGCTGGCTGGAGACACGCGTTTCTCCACCAATGCCAGGCGCTCCGAGCATCGTGACGAGTTGCGCGCTCTTATCGTGCGCGTATTTGGCGGGATGACGGCGGAAGAAGTGCTTGCACGCCTCGATGAGGCGCAGATCGCCAATGCCAACGTCAACGACATGCATGGCGTCTGGGCGCATCCGCAACTCAAGGCGCGTCAGCGCTGGACGCGTATCGACAGCCCGGCGGGCGAGATTCCGGCCCTGCTGCCGCCGGGACAAAGCAGTGCTTATGCTCCTCGGATGCAGCCGGTACCCGCGCTGGGTGAGCACAGCGAGATGATCCTTGCCGAGCTGGATTATGGTCGCGACGATATCCAGCGCTTGAAAGATAACCGCATCATCTGACGGAGCTTCTGATGAATCCACACGCCCTGCGCTCTCTTCTATTTGTGCCGGCCACCCGGCCGGATCGTATCGCCAAGGCTCTGGCCAGCCCGGCGGATGCCGTCATCGTCGACCTGGAAGACGCCGTCGCCGACAGCGACAAGGCCAATGCACGGGACGCGCTCGAGGCGTTTCTGGCAGACAATCCACAGGCCTCTCTCATGGTGCGCATCAATGCCCACGCTACCCCGCACTATGAACCCGATCTGGCGATGTGCGCGCGCCAGGCGGCGATCACGCATGTGATCGTGCCCAAGGCCGAGTCCTGCCAGGCACTGGAAAAAGCCGCTGCCTGTGGCAAGCCGTTGTGGCCACTGATCGAAACGGCGCAAGGCCTGCTGGCGCTGCCTAGCCTGACCGGCGTTGCTGGCGTCGAACGGCTGAGTTTCGGGGCGCTGGATATGATCACCGAGCTGGGGCTGACACCCGAGACGCCGGGCGCTCGGCAAATGCTCGATCAGGGGCGCTATCAACTCGTCGTCCATTCGCGCGCGGCGGGCCTGGCCGCGCCGCTTGAAAGCCCCCATCCCGCCATCGATGACACGGATGCCGTGGCGCAAACGGCCGTTCATGCCAAGGAGATGGGCTTCGCCGGCATGCTATGCATTCATCCCCGGCAGTTGCCCGCCGTCAACCACGCGTTTTCCCCCAGCGAGGCCGACGTCGCCTGGGCCAGGCAAGTGGTCGACGGCGCCAGCCACCAGGCAGGCGCGTTCAGCGTCGAAGGCCAGATGGTCGATGCGCCGGTCATTCGCCGCGCCCAAGGCATCCTCGCCAAGCACGAAGCGGGCGTTCGCGGTGGACAACCCCTGTCCTGACGCAGTAGGATATGCCGCGTTCCGCCCTTAGCTCAGCTGGATAGAGCGTTGCCCTCCGGAGGCAAAGGTCGAAGGTTCGAATCCTTCAGGGCGGGCCACGAATCTATAAAAGCCCGCGAGTCATCTCGCGGGCTTTTTCTTGCGCGCACGCTGCTGGCGCGATTCTGTTATCCTGCCGCCATTCCATCTTTGGTCACTCACTCGCTATCACGCGTCACCTGATTCGCGCGCATGGCGTGGCCAGCTTCACGACAGGATTTGCCGCCGTGTCCGATTCACCATCATCCGATTTCGCTACCTTGCCGCTGGCGCCAGAGCTGCTCACCAACCTGGAGTCGCTTGGCTATCACGCCATGACGCCGATCCAGGCCGAGAGCCTGCCGGCGATCCTCGCCGGGCGCGACGTGATCGGCCAGGGTCAGACTGGTTCGGGCAAGACCGCCGCATTCGGCCTGGGGGTTCTCTCAAGGCTCGAGACCAAGGCGTTTCGCGTGCAGGGATTGGTGTTGTGCCCGACTCGTGAGCTAGCGGACCAGGTCGCCGGCGAGTTACGCCGGCTGGCGCGTGGGCTCGGTAACGTCAAGGTGCTGACGCTGTGTGGCGGGGCGCCGCTCAAGCCCCAGCGTGACTCACTGGAGCATGGCGCGCATGTGGTGGTGGGCACGCCGGGGCGCATCGAGGAGCACCTGCGCAAGGGCTCGCTGGCACTCGACGCGCTGAACACGCTGGTGCTGGATGAAGCCGACCGCATGCTCGACATGGGCTTTCAGGCGGCCATCGAGGCGATCGTCGGCCAGGCACCGGTCTCGCGCCAGACGCTGTTGTTCAGCGCTACTTACGGCGCGGGTATCCGGCCCATCGCCGAGCGCATGATGTGCGAGCCGCTGAACGTCGAGGTTGCCTCGACCCATGACGACACCAGCATCCGTCAGCATTTCTACCGTGTCGCGGGCGAAGATGCCCGCGTGCCGGCACTGAAGCGGCTGTTGCTCGATATCCGCCCCGAATCCAGCGTGGTGTTCTGCAATACCAAGCGCGAGACCCTGCAGGTCGCCGACGCCCTGAACGCGGCGGGTTTTTCCGCGCTGGCGCTCAATGGGGACCTGGAGCAGCCCGATCGCGATCGTATCCTGGCGATGTTCGCCAACAAGAGCGTGTCGATCCTGGTCGCCACCGATGTGGCGGCGCGCGGGTTGGATATCGACGCCCTGGACGCGGTGTTCAATTATCAGATCGCCCGCGAACTCGAGGTCCACGTGCACCGCATCGGACGCACCGGTCGAGCCGGCGGAAGTGGCGTAGCCTGCACGCTGGTCGCCGAGAGCGAATATTATCGGCTCGACAAGCTTGGCGATTTCCTCGGCGAGGCGCTGGCCTGCGAGCCGTTGCCGCCGCTGCGTGGCGACGCGCGGCCGTTCACGCCGCGCATGGCAACGCTGCAACTCGGCGCCGGCAAGAAGCAGAAGGTGCGCCCCGGGGATATCCTCGGCGCGTTGACCGGCGAGGGCGGTATCGCCGGCGAGCAGGTCGGCAAGATCCAGGTCACCGATCGCAGCGCTTTTGTCGCCGTCGAGCGCGAGGTCGCCCAGTCTGCACTCGATCAGCTCGCCAATGGGCGGATCAAGGGGCGGTCTTTCCGGGCGCGCCGTGTCACCCGCTAGGAAACCCTGACAAATGTCTGCGCGGGCAAATCGCTACGTTGCGCGGTGCGCGGAATCCTCACCTATACCCCATAGGCTCCGGTTCCTGTGCTCCGTGCGCCTTGCGCTTTATCCCGCTCGACTATTTGTCAGCGCTTCCTCCCTAGACTGCTTTTCTGGCGCTTGCATTGATGGACGACCATGCGATGCTTTGCCGATTACCGGCTCATACCATAAATAAGGTGATATGAAAGTACCCAAGAGACTCCAGCCCCTGATCGACGACGGGTTGATCGATGAGGTCGTCAGCCAGTTGATGAGCGGCAAGGAAGCCCAGGTTTACGTCGTGCGCTGCGGTGACGAACTGCGTTGCGCCAAGGTTTTCAAGGAAGCCAGCCAGCGTAGCTTCAAGCAGGCCGTTCAGTATCAGGAAGGCCGCAAGGCGCGCAACACACGGCGTGCCCGGGCGATGGCCAAGAAGACTCGCTATGGCCAGAAGGAGCAGGAAACGGCCTGGCTTACCTCCGAGGTCGATGCGCTGTACCGGCTGGCGGCAGCGGATGTGCGCGTGCCGCGCCCGCATGGCTTCGTCGACGGCGTACTGCTGATGGACTTGATCAGCGACGGCGAAGACGGCGTCGCCCCCCAGCTTGGCGAAGTGTCGCTGAGCCCGGAAAAGGCGCGCGAGTATCATGATCGGATCATCACCGACGTGGTGCGCATGCTATGTGTCGGACTGGTACACGGCGATCTCTCCGAGTTCAACGTGCTGGTCGATCAGGATGGGCCGGTGATCATCGACCTGCCCCAGGCGGTCGACGCGGCGGGCAACAACAGCGCGCCGATGTTGCTGGTGCGCGACGTCGACAATATGCGTGCCTGGTTCGGGCGCTTCGATCCGGCGCTGCTGAATACCGACTACGGCAAGGAAATCTGGGCGCTTTATGAAGCCGGCGAGCTGCACCCGGATAGCCGGCTCACCGGACACTTCGAACCCGACACCCTCGACGTCGACGTGATGGAGCTGATGGCGGTGATCGACGATGCCCGCGAAGAGGCCGAGGAGCGCCGCGAACGCGAGCGTGACGATCTGGACGACGACGACTGAGTTACCCGGCTGGCGCTGCAGGAGGTAAGGGTATCCTGAAGCGCCGAGCGGTCTCTCAAAGGATATCGGCCACGCTCTCAAGCAAGCGCTATTGCCGCTTCCACGCCTCGAACCATCCCAGTCCCGCCCGCGTGCCGGCGCGGGGCTTGTACTCGCAGCCGACCCAACCCTTGAAACCGTCTGCATCCAACTGCTCGAACAGCCATGGATAATTCACTTCGCCCGTATCGGGTTCGTGGCGCTCGGGCACGCCGGCGATCTGGATGTGGCCGACGCCCGCGCGATTTCGCTGGTAGGTGGTCCAGATATCTCCGTCCATGATCTGGGTATGGTAGAAATCCATCTGCACTTTGACGTTCGGCTCGCCCAGCTCAGCCACAATCGCATGGCCTTCGGCTTGATGATTGAGGAAATACCCCGGCATGTCGCGGGTATTGATGGGTTCGATCAATAGCTCGATGTCGTGTTCGGCGAGGCGACGCGCGGCATGGCGCAGGTTTTCCAAATACACTTCACGCAATGTTTCCCGTGAAACATCCTCGGAGGCTAGCCCTGCCATGGCATGGACGCGAGGACAGCCAAGCGCTCTCGCGTAGTGCAACGCGGTTTCGACGCTGTCGCGGAACTCCGCCTCGCGTCTCGGCAGGGCGGCGATGCCGCGCTCGCCGGCGTCCCAGTCGCCCGGCGGCAGGTTGAACAGTACTTGCTGCAAGCCATGACGCTGGAGTTCGGCGGCGATAGCGTCGGCTTCGAACGCATAGGGGAACAGGAACTCGACCCCCTCGAAGCCGCAGGCAGCGGCCTCGGCGAAGCGCTCCATGAAGGGCACCTCGTTGAACATCATGGACAGGTTGGCGGCAAAACGGGGCATGTAGGAGCTCCTTTCAGAAAATGCTTACCAGTGGGCGCCGAAGGCCTGACGAAGCTCGTCGATCTCCGCCTCGCCCAAGGTGCGTACGTCGTGCTGACGTAGCAGGAGGTACAGCTTGGCGGTCTCTTCCAGTTCCTCGATGGCGTTACGGGCCGCCTCCAGTGTCTTGCCTGCCACCACGGGGCCATGATTGGCCAGCAACACCGCGCCATGGGTCTTGGCATACTCGCGGATCGCATCGCCGAGGGCGGGATCGCCGGGCCGATAGTATGGAATCAGCGGCAAACGCCCCACGCGCATGACGAAATACGGCGTGATGGGCGGCAGGCAGGAATGTTCATCGAGCCCGTTGAGGCACGAGACCGCCGCCGAGTGCGTGGCATGCAGGTGAATGATGCCGCCGGTGTCGGGACGCTGGTCGTAGAAGGCACGGTGCAGGAACGACTCCTTGGTGGGCGGCTCGCCGGCGAGCAGATTGCCGTCCCAGTCCAGCTTGGAAATCGCGGCGGGATCGAGAGCGCCGAGGCTGGCGTTGGTCGGCGTCATCAACCAGCCGTCATCGAGCTTGGCGCTGATATTGCCGGAAGTGCCCGGCGCCATGCCCAGCAGGCGGAAGGAACGGCCGATCTCGGCAATCTCCTCGCGCAGGCGATTTTCGGTGGTCGTGGTGCTGATGTGGCTCATGGCAACAGCTCCCATGCCTTGGTCATAAAGTCCTGAGCGCCGAAGTTACCCGACTTGAGGGTCAACGCTAGCGATGTCGGTGTACCAAAGGTGGTGGTCCAGGGCACGCCGGGATCGATGCTCGGGCCGATGCGCAAGCCCTGCACGCCAAGCGCGTTGACCACGGCGCCGGAGGTTTCGCCGCCGGCTACGATCAGGCGTCGTACGCCATGGACCGCGACGAGCGAATGGGCGATCTCGGCCATGGCGCGCTCGACCAGGGCGCCCGCCTCCGCGACGCCGAGGGTATCTTGAGCCTTCCGGACGTCTTCCGGCGAAGCGCTGGCGTATAGCAATACCGGGCCGCTATCGAGATGCTGCTCGGCCAAATGGAGCGCTTTTGCGATGACGCCATCGTAATCGCGAGCCAAGGCCAAGGCGTCGAGGTGATAGCTGGGGTAGTGCTCGCGGGCGTGTTCGAGCTGCGCCAGGGTGGTGCGCGAACAACTCCCGCTGAGGATCGCTTTTCGTCCGGTGATGACGGGTAACGCATCGGCTTGTCCCGCCGCAGGCAATCGGTCGGCCAGGTTGGCGGGTAGCCCCAATGCTAGGCCGGAGCCGGCGGTCACCAACGGCAGATCGCGACAGGCGCGTGCCAGCGTATGCAAATGCTGGGTGTCGATGGCGTCGCAAATGGCGATGCCCACGCCCGCCGAGCGCAGTGCCTGGATGCGGGCCTCGACGGCCTCGACCCCCTCGCTGAGCGTGGCGTAGTCGATCAGATCGACCCGCTGGCGCGTCTGGGCGCCGAGGACGCGCATCAGGTTGGCATCCGTCATGGGGGTCAGCGGGTGATCCTGCATGCCGCTTTCATTGAGCGGCACGCCACCCGCGAACAGGTAGCCGTTGTAGACGCTGCGCTGGTTGGCGGGCAGTGCCGGACAGGCCACGGTGAAATCGGTATCCAGCGCCGTCATCAATGCGTCGGTCACCGGCCCGATGTTGCCTGCGGGCGTGGAGTCGAAGGTCGAGCAGTACTTGAAGTAGAACTGCTCGCAGCCTTGAGCCTGTAACCACGCCAGCGCTTCGAGTGACTGCGTCACGGCGTCGGCGGCGGGCAGGGTGCGCGACTTGAGGGCGACGACCACGGCATCGACGTCGTCATCCAGCGCTGTCGAGGGAACGCCGATGGTCTGTAGCGTGCGCATGCCGGCGCTGACCAGCATGCTTGCCACGTCCGTGGCGCCGGTGAAATCGTCGGCAATGCAACCGATGATGGGCATCGTCATTCCTCCTCCCCCGTATTGGCATCGTTGGCTGCGTGAGACGGTAACCCGAAACCCGGAAACGTCTTGATCACGGCGGCATCATCGTCCCCACCGTGGCCGAGCGCCGAGGCATGGGTGAACATCGAGAGCGCCTGGCTGGTCAGCGGCAGGGGAAACTTGTCGCGGTGCGCGGTCTCGTGGACCAGGCCCAGATCCTTGACGAAGATGTCCACCGCCGAACGTGGCGTGTAATCGTTATCGAGAATGTGCGGCACGCGGTTTTCGAACATCCATGAATTGCCGGCGCTCTGGGTGATGACCTCATAAAGCACCTGCGGATCGCAGCCGCCGCGAATGCCGTAGGCCATGGCTTCGGCGGCGGCTGCGATGTGCACTCCTGCCAGTAGTTGGTTGACCAGTTTGACCTGCGAGCCTTGCCCCATCGCCTCGCCGAGACGGAAGACCTTGACGGCGAGGGCGTCGAGGACGTCTTCGACGCTGTCGAAGACATCGCTCGGCCCCGAGGCCATGATCGTCAGAGCGCCTTGTGCGGCCTTGGCGGCGCCGCCGGAAATCGGGGCGTCGAGCAGGCGCAGACCGCGGGTGGCGAGTTCGTCGCCCAGGGCGGCCACGGCCTCCGGCGCGCAGGTGGCGCAAGAAATGACCACACTGCCGGGCGCCAGGCCCTCGGCAATACCGTGCGACCCGAACAGAACCTCGCGGGTCTGCGCGGCGTTGACGACTACGCTGACGACGACATCGACGTGGGCGGCCATCTCGGTGGGCGTGGCGACCGCTCGGCCACCGTGGTCCTCGAATGCCTGCCTGGCGTCGGAGCGCAGGTCGCAGCCCCAGGTAGTGAAACCGGCATCGACCAATGACGTCGCCATCCCCATCCCCATCGACCCCAGGCCGATGATTCCCACTCGTGAACGCTTTGCTTGTGTCATCTGGCATCTCCTGTGTCGTGCGTTAGATCGGCGTGTCGGTGCCGGTGTCTTCGATACGTTCCAGTAGATCCGTCGGCGCTTGGCGCAGGCGCCACTCGGCATGCTCCAGGTGGCGCCCGGCGGCCTGGGCGGCAGCTTCTTCATCGCCTTGAGCGATGGCATCGGCGATTGCTTGGTGCTCTTCGATGACTTGGGCCATGAACGTTTCGCGTAGCGATTCGTTGGTCCGCGTCACGGTGATGGCGTGATGCAGGAAGCGGTTGTAGAAGTCGATGACGGCGGTGAAGTGCGTGTTGTTCGAGGCCTCGGCGATGGCGCGGTGAAAGGCCATGTCCTGATCGACGCCATCGGCACCGACTTCGACGGCCTCATCGATATCGGCCATGGCATTACGAATACGCCGCAACTGGGACGGCGTGCGCCGTTGGGCCGCCAGACGCGCTGCCTCGACTTCCAGGGCCCGGCGCAGTTCGAGCAGGCGGATGATTGATTGCAGCGACGGATCGGGAATCGCCAGGCGCAACGCTACCGTGGGCACCTCGGCGACGAAGCTGCCGCTGCCGCGACGTGACGTGACCAGGCCGGCGTTGCGCAGCATGGAAATGGCCTCGCGTACCACGGAACGGCTGATGCCATAGCGTTCGCCAAGCGCGGCCTCGGTAGGCAGACGTTCGCCGGGGCGCATCTCGCCGGTATGAATGGCGTGCGTCAGTTGTCGTGCGACCTGCTCCGAGAGTTGGATGCCACGGGTCGGTGGGGTCTCGTGGTTCGTGATCACCGCTATTCCTTCTCCTTCGTTCGTCGCCGCCAGGCGTGGTGCGGGCCTTGCGTCGATGGTGGGTGGGGCGTCTGCGACTAATGGCGGTGTTGCCTCGCTGGATTTGTCAGACAACATTATAAATAGCGCGGTGACGACACAATACGTCTTTGGACCAATGTCGCGTCGCCAGTAGGGATTCACGCGAAGCGCCGCTTCGCTCGACCGAGGAGAAGGGCATGCACGTCATCGTGACCGGAGGGGCCGGTTTTCTCGGCGCGCGTTTGATTCAGACGCTGCTCGAGGAAGACCAGCATATCGAGGGGAAGACAATCACGCGGGTGACATCGATCGACCTTGCGCCCTGTCCACTCGACGATCCACGTGTCGAGTCATGGGTGGGAGACGTCGCCGACAAGGCGTTGATCGAGCGCGCCCTGGGCGAGGATACGCTCGCCGTGTGTCACTTGGCTGCCGTGGTCAGTTCCCAGGCGGAGGCCGATTTCGAGTTGGGCATGCGCGTCAACCTCGAGGCGACGCAGGCCCTGCTCGAGGCTTGTCGTGCGCATCCGCGTCGCTTGCGCTTTCTGTTCGCCAGTTCGTTGGCGGTGTTCGGACCCGGGCTGGCACAGCCGGTACCCGAAGAGGTCGGCCCCCAGCCGCGCTCTTCCTATGGCGCGCAGAAGGCCATCGGCGAACTGCTGGTCAACGACTACAGCCGACGGGGCTTTATCGATGGGCGCGTCTGCCGCTTGCCGACCATCGTGGCGCGGCCCGGCAAGCCTAATCAGGCAGCTTCCTCGTTCGCCAGCTCGATCATTCGCGAACCGCTGGCGGGGCAACGCGCCGTGTGTCCAGTGGCTCCCGAACTGCCGCTTTGGTTGTCATCGCCGCGTGCGGTGGTGGGCAACCTTCGCCATGCCTTGCAGCTCGACGGTGACGCGCTGGGCGAGTGGCGCACGCTCAACTTGCCGGGCATCACCGTCACGGTGACGCAGATGCTGGACGCATTGGAGCGCCAAGCCGGCGCCGAGACACGGGCCCTGGTGAGTTTCGAGCCGGACGCCGCCATCGACAGGATCGTCGCGAGCTGGCCGGGAGGTCTGGACATCGAACGTCCGTTGTCGCTGGGCTTCCAGGCCGATGACGATGTCGACGCCGTAATCCGCGCCTATCGCGAGGATTACCTGAACGCCTGACGCCCGCCGAGGCCCGGCGGCTTTAACGGCTGTCCGCGGCGTCGGCGACATTCCACACACGCTTGCATCCTTGGATACAACAACGCTGCTCAGACAGTCACAACAATGCACAGGAGTACGCCACCATGACGGAAACAGCCGCAGGTCCGCAGGTCATCATTGGCCTGGGTATCGCTATCTTCGTAATGATCGCGCTGGTATTGAAAACCCGCGTGCATGCCTTGCTTGCGCTTATCATCGCTGCGTCGATCGCCGGGTTGATCGGCGGGATGCCCCCCAATGCAGTGATCGGGGCGATCACCGATGGCTTCGGCAGCACGCTGTCGACCATCGGGTTGGTCATCGGCTTTGGGGTGATGATGGGGCGTATCCTCGAAGTGTCGGGTGCCGGCCAGCGCATGGCCTACTCCATCCTCAAGATGCTCGGCAAGGAGCGTGAGGATTGGGCGATGGCACTGACGGGGTATGTCGTGTCGATCCCGATTTTCTGCGACTCCGCCTACGTGATCCTGAATCCGCTGGTCAGGGCGCTGGCGCGTAATAGCGGCCGTTCGGTCCTGGCGTTGGGCATCGCACTGGCATCGGGCTTGGCTATTACCCACAGTGCGGTTCCGCCGACACCGGGGCCGCTCGGGGTAGCCGGCATCTTCGGCGTCGATGTCGGCCTGATGATCGCTTGGGGGGTCGTCTTCACGATACCTGCCTTGATCGTCATGGTGCTTTACGCTCGGTTCATGGGGCCGCGCATCGAGGCGATGATCGAACGCGACGTGCCTGAAACGTTGCGCCGCGATGAAGACGAAGAAGACCCTCTCGCTGGCCAGCGCCCCATGGAAGAGCTGCCCACGTTGTTGAAGTCGGTCCTGCCCATTGCATTGCCGATTGCCTTGATCTTCTTCAATACGCTGGTCACCGCGATGGTGGGCGAGAGCGATAACCCTGCCCTGGCGGTACAGATCATCCAGTTCGTCGGCCATCCGGTGATTGCCGTGGGCACCGGGGTGCTGGTGGCGGTGTATGGACTCGTGCCCAAGATGCCGCGCGATCAGGTGTTGTCGCATCTCGAGAAAGGCGTCGAAAGCGCCGGCATCATTCTTCTTGTGACCGGCGCCGGGGGGGCCTTGGGGGCGGTATTGCGTGCCAGTGGGGCGGGCGACTACATCGGGGAAAGTGTTGCGTCGCTGGCCATGCCCGCCTTCTTGATTCCCTTCATCATCGCCACGCTGGTGCGTTTCGTACAGGGCAGCGGGACCGTGTCGATGATCACCGGGGCCTCGATTTCCGCGCCGATTCTCTCGTCCATGCCGGACGTCAACTTGGTGCTGGCGGCTCAGGCGGCGTGTCTTGGCGGGCTGTTCTTCAGTTATTTCAACGATAGCTATTTCTGGGTCGTCAATCGCATGCTCGGCGTGAGAACCGCCAAACACCAACTGCTGGTGCTCTCGGTGCCCACGACGCTGGGGTGGGCGGCTGCGCTGGTTGCCTTGTTCATCGCCAATGCCTTCGTGGGTTGAGCGACGTCCGATCCGCATGGAAGAGGAAAGATGCTATGAAAATTACACGAATCAGGGCCCGCGTCTTCGAATGGAAAGGCGAAACGGTGCCGCCGCAGCCACACTTTTGCACCAATGCCATGGACGTATTGTGGGACCGAGGCGATGCCATGGGCAGTTTCCGGTTCCACGGCTGGACGGTGGTCGAGGTCGAAACGGATGAAGGCGTCGTCGGGCTGGGTAACGTCGCCTTGGCGCCGCGTGTCGCCAAGACGATCATCGATCAGCACCTCGCGCCCTTGGTCATCGGCCAGGACCCGTTCGACTACGAATATCTATGGCAGCGCATGTATCGCGCAACGCTGGCGTGGGGACGGCGCGGCATCGGCATGGCAGCGATCTCGGGGGTCGATATCGCGATCTGGGATGTGATGGGCAAGGCGCTCGGCAAGCCGGTGTTCAAGCTGCTGGGCGGACGGACCAAGGAGAAAATCCCCTGCTATGCCTCCAAGCTCTACCACACCGATCGCGAGACGATGCAGCGCGAAGCGCAAGCCTATCTCGACCAGGGTTTCACGGCGATGAAGATGCGTTTCGGTTACGGGCCCAAGGATGGGCCCAAGGGCATGCGCGAGAACCTCAAGAGCGTGGCGGCGGTGCGCGAGGTGATCGGTGAGGACATCGACCTGATGGCTGACTGCTATATGGGGTGGAATCTCGACTATGCCCGACGCATGCTGCCGAAACTGGAACCCTTTGAGCTGCGTTGGCTGGAGGAACCGGTGATCGCCGATGATATCGACGGTTACGTCGAGCTCAATCGCATGGCACCGATGCCGATTTCCGGCGGCGAGCACGAATTCACCGTGCACGGTTTCCGGCAACTCCTGGAGAAGAAGGCGGTATCGGTGATTCAGTACGATACCAACCGGGTCGGCGGTATCAGCGTGGCGCGCAAGATCAACGCCATGGCGGAAGCGTTCGAAGTGCCGGTGATTCCCCATGCGGGGCAGATGCACAACTACCATTTGACGATGGCATCGCTGGCCTCGCCGATGTCCGAGTTCTTCCCGGTGCATGACGTCGAGATCGGCAACGAGCTCTTCTACTACCTGTTCGAGGGCGATCCGGAACCCATCGGTGGTCACCTCGATCTGGATGAAACGACGCCCGGTCTGGGCCTGACGCTCAACACGCGTCATCTCGACCGCTTCCATATCATCGAATGATCGTAAGCGGCACCGTCTTTCACGCCAAAGGCGGTGCCGCGACGTAAAACGCCAATCGCATGACGTTTCATGGCAATCCTTTTGTCGCCGGGCTTTCGACAATGGGGGTGTTCGACGGCATCGCGCCGCCATTTAGACGCTCAGGAAGACACCATGAATCGAAACGTCATTCTCACCTGTGCCATCACCGGTGCCGGTGATACGGCCGACAAGCATCCCGACCTGCCCATCACCCCCAAGCAGATCGCCGATAGCGCCATCGAGGCCTCGCGCGCCGGGGCGAGCATCGTGCATTTGCACGTGCGCGACCCGGAAACCGGCGGCGTCAGTAATTGGTGATGCTTCTTCAGGAACGGGCTTGCAATAGTTGCCATTACGAGGTGAGGCTTGGTGCTGATGCAGCACTATTTGTGCCGCCCTCATGGCGAGGTTCCTTATTTTGCCTCGCCATGTTGTAGAAAAAAGACGCTTTTTAAGTAATTGCCACAGGCGTGTTGCTACCGTGTTTACTTCGGTTCTCAAAAAAACGTAGCTCCGCTCACCGATAAGGAGACTTGTATGGATAAGTCAGCGCAATTGTCAGTAGATAGTTTGGTTTCCGAACCGGGCGTAACGAAAAATGATGTAAACCAGTTTCGAGAATATGGGTTTGTTAAAATAAAATCTCTTCTCACGGAAGAGGGCGTTAAAAGGGTGCGTGAAGAAGCGGCACGCCTTGCAACCACAGCAAAAGAGAGTGGTACTGAATATGGTAGCACTTTTAATCGGCTCGCCTATGGGCTTGGCGATACGGAGCTTTTTCAATCTCTTTACCGGTCGGCCAATTTTCGAGATGTGGTATTGCCTATAATTGGTTCACCCCTAATTGCGACAGAATCTCAATGTTTTGAGCTCTCTCCTGAGAAGCAGGGATTTGAATGGCATTATGATTCAATTAGCTTTAGATATATTAGGCCTCAGGATCCAGGCTATAGTTTATGGATTGCTTTAGACCCGGTGAAAAAAGAAGACCAAGGTGGTGGTATGGCTTATATGCCGGAGAATATTTTTTCCGGGCGCGCCAACTTTCAGTTGTCCAGTATGCTTTCTAAAGAAGTTGCGGCAGGTAGGTCTGTCGGACACATTTCGTATTACCTACAGGAGATATACAAAACCCCTGGATTTCTGACAGATATATTTGAAAAGTATAAGCATCAGGATGATTTTAAACCGGGTGACGCACTGTTGTTTAAGAAAACGACATGGCACAGATCAGATGTATTACTGGCTGGGGATTTGAAGGCCAGAGCAGCTGTTACTATTCGTTTGCTGGACTCAGAAGCACGCCTCGATAATAATATGTTTTTTGGCGAGACAGAAAGTGGGGGAGGGCTAGGGCTAGGTGCGAACTGGGGAAGGGCTAACCAAGCAACCTACGCTGATCGTTTTACGGACATAGAGGATGGAGATCTTATCCGAGATTCGAAGTTTTCAGGCTTCCTGATTCAGTAAAAAAGACCGCTCTCATGTCAGTCATGAGAGCGGTCTTATTATATAAATATATTAATGCTGGTGATCTATGAGTACTTCCTTTTTGTTAGGTTTGTTGGCAGCTTTGTTTGCAACTCTTAGCTGGGCTTTGAATTTTATATCTCCATATGTGGTTGGGCCTTACAGTAATTACGATTTCATCGTGGCAAGGTTTGTCATTGCGGGGGCAGTTGGGGCCGTGTTTATTTTTAAGTATCGTCAAGGCTTGCGTGGTGTCAGCGTGGTAAAGATGTTTTTTGCTATGTCTATGGGGGTTCTGGGTTATTTGCTATATATAGTTTCAGTTGTTGGTGGTGCTTATTTTTCTGGCCCTGTTTTAGCGCCGGCAGTTATAGGCACTGTTCCGATATTTATGGTGGTTTTGGGCAACCTTTCTCAAAACACACTGCTTTGGAGAAAGTTGGCCTTTCCTTTAGTGGTGACCATGGTCGGGTTGGTGTTTATTAATATTGAACTATTCTTTGGTGAGGACGTAGATTTTAATAAAAGCCAAGCTATTGGCTTTCTTTTCTGTATTACCGGGGTGGCATGCTGGCTTTCTTTTAGCTTCCTTAATCAGCGGTTTACCGATCGAAATCCGTCTCTCAATATGGGGGCTTACACAGGGTTGATGATGTTGGGTGCCGGGTTGGTAGCTTTGATCTTTATTCCGGTAGGAATGCATTTCGGTCTTATCAATCTTGTTCCTCCTGGAGTCGATTTTTCGAGTCTAACCTGGTTTTTGGTGTGGGCTATAATACTCGCATTGCTATCTTCTGTAGGGGGCGCTTGGGCTTGGAATTACGCCACCCAAAGGTTGCCAATGATTTTAACTGGCCAGTTAATTGCAGTTGAGACATTGTTTGCTACAGTGTTTGGGTTGGCGGCTAATCAACGTTTACCGACTTGGTTTGAGTTGATGGGTACCATATTGGTAGTTTTAGGAGTTATAACAACAGTCCGAGCAGTGTTGAAGCCTGCAAAATCTAGCCAAGTGACTCAGTAAGTTGGTTAAAACCACATGGCCATCTATAAAATATGCGTTCCCGAGATTGCCATGTGTCAACTAATCCTATGCGTGGCAGGCCGAATAAAAGTGGTTCCGCATATAACGACCAGTCGTTTGCTGTCCAGGGTATTATGCGAACCCCCATGGCACACCATGGGGGTTGTGTCCGGGTATCGCGTGGTCAGCCCTGGCCGAGCGCGTCGACGCGTTGTCGGCGTCGGGCACGGCGTAGCATACGTAGCCGCGAGCGGGCTTCGTCACGCTCGAGATAGCAGCCTTGCAGCCAACGCCGGCCGCCCTGGCCGACATCGAAGGCGTCACGGGCGTGCAGCAGGCGGCGGTTGTCGAAGATCACCAAATCGCCGGGTGTGTAGGTGAAACGCAGCGCGAATTCGGGCTCGCGCAGCAGGCGCTGCAGGGCCATCAAGGCGGCGTAGGCAGGCTCCACGTCCTCGAACGGCGCCATCAAGGGGCCGCGCAGGAAGTCGGCGATGCGGACTTCGTCGAAATCGCCGTTGTCATCGAGCTTGATCATCGGCGCGTACCACACATGATCGGTGGTCCGGGCGGTATTGGCGTAGCACCAGTGCACGCGGACGAGCGTCGCGAAGTGCTCGGGGTGGCGCTCGCGCAGGGCCTCGGCCACGGCGAAACCGTCCATCATCACCGCGTCGCCGCCGACGGTGTCGTTCTCCAGACAGTGCAGCAACTGCAGGCCGGGCTGATATTCGCGGGTGGGCAGATCGACGTGTGGCGGCAGGGCGATCGAGGTGTAGGCATTGGAGTCGGGGTCGGGCTTGGCGCGCACGTCGAACAGCGTGCCGAAGTTGGTGGCGCGCGGGGGACCGATGCGACGGGCGATGGCGTCGAGACTTCCGGGTTCGGTGGGCAGGTTGCGTAGCCGCACCAGGCCTTCGCCGATGACGGCTTCCAGCGCTTGTTCGAGGCAGGTGTCCAACGCCTGGGGATCGGCGTCGGTATCGAGCCAGCCGTGCGCATCGAGGGTCGTGGGTGCGTCGCGCTCGCTGCCTTTCCACAGTGTTGCGGGAGGCAGCGGGGCGTCGAGTTCCGCCAGGTGGGTATAGTCATGCGCGCGCAGCCAGCCGGGATGAAAGCGCAAGCGGCGTTGCTCCGGCGCGAAGACGACCACCAGCGCGCCCGCATTATCGAGAGACGCCTCGGCGACGGTGGGCCAGTCTTCGAGGCGTGAAAGATCGAGGATGCGCTCGCGGGTATCCGGGTTGACGGTGCTCGCATCGGCGGCGTTCTCACGCAGCCAGATGCTGTGGTACTGGCTGATGCGGCCGTCCTCCCAGCGCACTTCCACCTGGCGCGGGGTCGGGCGCACCTCGGCGATGGCGACCTCGATCGGCCAGGCGTCGTAATCCGGCGTCGCGGGGAGCGCGTCGCTGGGCATATTGGCAGACGTGGTGGCGGGCGTGCTGTTCGGCATGACGGCATCCTTGGTGGCGAAAGATAGCCCTAGCATGGCCTGATGCGTCGTCCGTATTTACACCCCAAGCGACGGCTTCTTGCCGCCAGTCGTCATGTTGCGTCGTCCGAGCGCGGACGGCGTGCCTGACGCGGGCTGGTACCGAAATGCTGCTTATAGGCCCGCGAGAAGCTGGAGGCCGAGGTGAAGCCGCTGGCCAGGCCGATGCTGAGGATGTCGCGGTCGGTTTCCCGCAATAGCTGGCGGGCGTGTTCCAGGCGCAGGCGCAGATAGTGATCGCGAGGCCGTTCGCCGAGTTCCTGTTCGAAGAGCCGCTGTAGCTGGCGCAGCGAGATGCCGATGTGCGCGGCGAGTTGGGTGAGTGTCAGCGGTGTCTCGAGGTGACGCTCCATCAAGGCGACGGCTTCGATCACGCTGTGCTTGTGGGTCCCCAGGCGCTGGGTCAAATCGCGCCGCTGGAGGTCGTGGCGGGGCCGCATGCGGGCGTGAATCAACTGCTCGGAAACGTCGGCGGCCAGCGCATCGCCATGGCGGCGGGCGATCAGGTCCAGTGTCATGTCCATCGCGGCGGTGCCGCCGGCGCAGGAGAAACCGCGCGGGCCGACTTCGAACAGCGACTCGACGGCGTCGACTTCGGGAAAGCGCTCGCGAAACGCCGGCAGGCTTTCCCAGTGCAAGGTGACACGCTGCCCCTCGAGCAGGCCGGCGCGGGCGAGGATCAGGCTGCCGGTGTCGATGCCGCCCAGCACGCAGTCGCTTTGATGGCGCTGATGCAGCCAATGCAGCAAGTGGCGGGTGAGACGCTCTTCGGGCTCGAAGCTGGCACAGATGGCGATGCTAGGCAGGGCTGGCGCCGAGGCGAGGTTGTCGTCGGCGAGCAGCGTCATGTCGTTGCTGGCGGTGACCGAGGCGCCGTCCAGGCTGATTACGCGCCAGGTGAACAGCCGCTCCCCGGCGATGCGGTTGGCGATGCGCAGCGGCTCGATGGCAGAGAAGAACGCCATCATCGAGAAACGCGGCAACAGCAGAAAGCCGATGGGCTCGGGCGACGCCCCGGCATAATGTAGACGCATTTCTCCCCCCGTGGCGGTGGCGACTCAGGCGGCGAGCGGTGACGCGCCGAGGCGCGCCATGCGCTCACGATAGCAAATTCGATTGCCGAGGGCTTGCGGGTCGCGTCAGCGAGAGCGGAGGGAAAATAGGCAGGGCTTGGAGGTGGGCCGGTCCTGACGACCGGCCCGGGGTGAGATCAGTCCTTGGCGAGCCAGCCGTCGATGAGATCGCGATGTTCCTCGATCCACTGCTTGGCGCCTTGCGTGGGGTCGCCGACATTCTCGATGGTCAGCATGAGATCGGCCAGTTGGGCGTGGCTCATGTGCCAGGTGTCGAGCATCTCGGTGACCTGGGGATGTTCCTCGCCAAAGCCTTTGGGCGACATCCACATGATGTCGTCACCGCCGCCATAGCTCTTCTTGGGGTCTTTCAGCGCTTTGAGGTCGTACTGCGCGTAGGCCCAGTGCGGCTGCCAGAGCGTGACGGCGATGGGCTCTTCGTTGGCATAGGCTTCCTCGAGAGCCGCGAGCATGGCGGGCCCGGAGCTGTTCAACTGACGAAACGGCAGGTCGTAACTCTCGATGGCGTTTTCGGTTTCGCCGGAGATGGCCGAGCCCGATTCGATGCCGATGATGGTCGGTTCATTCTGGTAGTTGAAGCGCTCGGCGTTGTCCTTGAGATCGCTGATGGTGTCGATGTCCTCCATGTAAGCGGGCACCACCAGTTCGTCCTGGGCGCCGTCGAACCAGGCATCGTGAACGTCGATGCGGTCCTTGTAGGGCTCGATGTACTGGGCGTCGCCATTGGGTAGCCAGACTTCCAGCGAGATATCCAGATCGCCGTTTGCGAGCCCACTGAAGAGCACGCTCTTGCCGGTGGTCGTCAGCTCGACGTCATAGCCTTGTTCTTCGAGCAGTTGCTGCCACATGTGCGATACGGCGATGTTTTCCGACCAGTTGTTGGTGCCGATGGTCAGCGTGTCGTTGGCCGAGGCGGTCATCGAGAGGCCGGCCAGGCCGCAGGCGAGGAAAAGGGGAGTCAACGGTTTCATAGGCGTCCTTTTTGTGTTCGTGAATCGAAGGGATGAGAAAGCGTGATGCGCTACGACGTCATTCTGCCATCAGCGTGTCGGAATAGCCGTAGGTCGAGAGGCGTTCGATGCCATCTTCGGTGATCAGCACCTGCTCTTCCAGCTTGACGCCCTCGGTGCCGTCGCGGTGGCCGATATAGGCCTCGACGCAGAGCGTCATGCCGGGCTCGATGGCGCCGTCGTAGCCGACGTCGTCCCAGTCCATGTCGTGGGCGATCAGCGGCCATTCGCCGGTCATGCCGCAGCCGTGGACGATGTCCAGGTAGCGGTTCTCGCGATAGCCGTCGGGTATCGGCCAGGCTTGTTGCGAGTAGTCGCGGAAGCTCATGCCGGGACGCAGCAGGGCGATGTTGCGCTCGAGCTGGTCGGCGGCCATGCGATACAGCGCCTTCTGCTCGGTGCTGGGCGCGCCCGCGCCGGGTACGTGGAACGTCCGCGAGAAATCCGTGTAGTAGCCAAAGCAACCCACGATGTCGGTATCGAAGGCCACCAGCTCACCCGGGGCGATGACCTTGTCCGAGCATTCCTGAAACCACGGATTGGTGCGTGCGCCGGAGCTCAGAAGCCGCGTTTCGGCGTATTCACCGCCGGTGGCCAGCACGTGCTGGTTGAAGATCGACCACAGCTCGTTTTCGTTCATGCCGGGGCGTATGGCGGCTTCCATGCGCGTCATGGCGGCTTCGGTCAGAGTCACCGAGCGGTGGATGAGCGCCAGCTCGTCGAGACTCTTTATCGACTTGGCGCCCTCGACCACGGTGGCGGCATCGGTCAACTGGAAGCCGGCCTGGCCCAGCGCCTCGATGGCACCGGTGGGCGCGGATTCGATGCCCAGGCGTTGGCCCTGGGTATGCGAACGCTCGAACAGGTCGCGGATGTCATCGACGAAGGCCTGAGTATGTGCCGCGCAGCGCGGGCCGCTGTACTGCGGCATCACCGCGCGGGCGGGATGCACCTCGTCGAGCAGCTCGGCGTTGGCCGCCAAGTGCAGGCAGGCGCTGAACTCGAAAAGCACCACCGGGCCGTCCGCCGCGACGTAGAGGTAGCGCGCGGGGTTACGCTGTGAGTAGACCTGCATGTTGCGCACGCCGCAGGCATAGCGAATGTTGATGGGATCGAACAGGATCACCGCGTCCAGTTGGTGATGCTTCATCTGCTCACGCAGGCGTTGCAGGCGGTAGCGCTCGACGCGCGAGAGCAGCGCGGCGTCGAGCGTGGCCTGGCGGAAGTTCCCGCCGGCATAGGGGCCGCCCGTGGGGACGGATCCGGTGAGTGACACGATATCGCCCATGGCAAGGCATCCTTTTGCGAAGTGGAGAAATGAGGGTCGTGCTGATGCTTTTCAGCGGAACCTAGCCCATGAGCGCGTCGTGACGGCGCTGATTGTCGGCATCGATGTGCTGCTGGGTGACGCGGCCGTAGATGCGCTGGGTGTGCTCCAGGCTGCCCATCATGTCGGGCGTCTTGGCGTAGCCGAGTAGCGTGCACAGGCGCTGGCCCTTGGCGGCGGCGACGCGGTGCATGGAGTAGCGCCCCTTGAAGAGCTGCAGGTCGCCGGTGTTGAGCGTCAGCGATTCGACGTCGGTGTGATCGCCCTCGAGTACGCGCTGCACGGCCGTGAAGTTTTCCTCGCCGGGACGGCGGATGCTGGGCGCGTACTGGAATTCGCCGCCTTCATTGGGGCGCCGCGTCATCAGGCTGACGATGAATTCGTTGGTATCGAAGTGCCAGGGCAGCTCGGTGTCGTCGGGCATCACGTTGATCACCAGCCCGGCGATGGGATCGGCGAACTCGTAAATCACCGGCTCTTCGAGGCAGTCGGCGACGAAGCGCTGGAAATCCGGGTCGCGGTAAAGCTGCTGGACGATGGCATCCTCGGGGATCAGATCGCGCGCCACGAAGCCGTTGGTGTAGTGCTGGAAGAAGCGAGCGGGGTGATCCTCGGGCAGCGACGGATCGTCCGGGGTGACGTAGGGATTGACGTTGTTGTCCGAGTAGAACGCCTGCGGTGCCAGGGCCTCGCTTTCCTCGCGCAGCGGTTCGATGAGGTCCTCGCGAATGAAGCTCGATAGCAGGGCGCAGCCGTCAGTGCGCAACTGTTGGCGGACGCCTTCGACCGTTGCCCGGTAGGCGTCGCTATCGCGCTGCAGGATCGGGTAGCGTTCGAGATCGATGAAACGCGCCAGGGGATGATGCTCGGCGGTGACGTCCTGTGCGGTGGTTTGAGTTGCGAGCGTGGCCTGTGACATGAGATCGCCCTCCTGTGCGGTCGTTGATCGGAAGCCCTTGATCGGGCGTCGTTGATAAGGAGTGGCGATACAGTAAAAGGCGGGAGGGCGTGAAACTAATGAGAATGTCCGGCCATCTGCGACGAGATTCTTATCGGTCGCGTGCGCCGTGGCGGATAGCGTCTTGTCTCAGTCGTCGGCGCAGTAGAGATGACGCAACGTGGCCGCCATCGACTCCGCAGCGGCGGTGACGTGGGGTGTCTGCGCATAGGCTAGATACCAGGGAATGCGCGGTAGCTCGCCGGCCAGGGGACGCATGACGACGCGCCCTGCCTGGTGGGCGTCGCGCGCGGCCCAGCGCGAAAGAATGCTCACGCCCTTGCCGGCGGCGACGAGTTCCAGAATCAAGGCCACCGACTCGATCTGCACCATGTGCGAGGGATAGACGCCGGCCGGCTGGAAGAAATGCTCGAATTCATGGCCGGACTCGGGGGTGATGCTGTAGGTGAAATGCCGCCCCTGATCGAAGACCTCGGCGGGCACTGCGTCGCTCTGTGCATACGGGTGATCGGGCGGCAACACCGCCACCAGGGGCTCTTCGAACAGCAACTGGTGGGCGATGCCGCGCTGCGAGGGCACCTCGATCATGCAGATCATGTCGACGCGACTGGCGAGTAGCGCCGTGGCCATGTCCGCCATAGGCAGGCGGACCAGGTCGATGTCGCGCGCGTGCTGGTCGTAGAGATGCGGAATCGCCCGCGAGAAGGTGTCGTAAGGGCCGATGCCCAGGCGCAAGGCGGGCTCCGCGCGGCGTGCCAGTTGCCACGCCTCGAGCTCGGCGCTGCGTAGGCGGGGCAGCACGTCGTGCGCGGTTTCGAGTAGACGCTCGCCCGAAGCGGAAAGCGTCAGCCGGCGCCCTTCGCGGTGGAAAAGGGCGACACCCAGGCGGCGTTCCATTTCACGAATGCGATGCGTCGCCGCAGGCTGGGTGATGCCGATGGCAGCGGCGGCATCGTGCACCGTGCCGTGGGTGGCAATGGCGTCGATCAATACGTAATACTTGATATCCAGCATGGGACTCAGAGGCTCTTGGAGAGTGACGCGTCGCGTGAAACGACATGCTACGCTCGCTGCTAGATGCGACAAGGGGCCACAACAAGGAGCACGACACGATGTCGGACGATCATGATAGCGGCAACGCCGAGTTGGATGAGGCCACGATTCGTCTGGCCGCAGAGATCTTCAATAGCGCGCGCAACGGCGAGACGGAGAAGCTGCGCGGCTGGCTGGCTCAGGGCCTACCGCCCAACATGTGCAACGACAAGGGCGACAGTTTGCTGATGCTGGCCAGCTACCATGGATATCTCGATGCCACGCGGCTGCTGCTCGAGCAGGGCGCCGATCCCGAGATGTACAACGACAACGGCCATCATCCGCTCTCCGGCGCCGCCTTCAAGGGGGATCTGGCCATGGCCGAGTTGCTGGTCGCGCATGGCGCCTCGGTCAACGCCCGCTCTCCCGACGACAAGACGGCCTTGATGTTTGCGGCGATGTTCGACAACGCCGAGGTCGTCGACTTCCTGCTGGCGCAAGGCGCCGATCCCAACGCCACCGACAGCCGTGGCATGACGGCGAGCGAACTCGCCTCGGCGATGGGCGCGACGCAGGCGCCCGCGATGCTGCCTGGCGCTCACACATAACGCTCATACCCTGGACACAACAATGCCCCTGGCATGCAGGGGCATGGGGCGAATCAGTATCGCTTCAGCCGGCTGGCTGAGTGCACTTACACCGCGTCCTTGCCGGTCTCGCCGGTACGGATACGGATGACCTGCTCGAGCGGCGAGACGAAGATCTTGCCGTCGCCGATCTTGCCGGTATTGGCCACCTGGGTGATGGCGTCGATCACCTTCTCGATCATGTCGTCGTCGACGGCGACCTCGAGCTTGACCTTGGGCAGGAAGTCGACCACGTATTCGGCCCCGCGATACAACTCGGTATGCCCTTTCTGACGGCCGAAGCCCTTCACTTCCGTGACGGTAATCCCCTGCACGCCGATCTCGGACAACGACTCACGAACATCGTCGAGCTTGAACGGCTTGATGATGGCGGTCACCAGTTTCATCGTCTTTCTCCTCGCATCGTATATGCGGGTGGCGTATACCACCCTCGATTATGCCCAACGATCATGCTTTCAAGCATACACCGCTGGTCGCGGGATTAAAAAAGCCCCCCGAAGGGGGCCAGGGGAGCACGCCAGCTCACTCGGTACGCCAGCAAGGCTTACTTCTTGCTGGCGGAAAACTCGGGGTAGGCTTCCAGGCCACATTCGGCCAGGTCGACCCCTTCGTATTCTTCTTCTTCACTGACTCGCACGCCCATCGCGGCCTTGATGATCAGCCATACGATCAGGCTCGCGATGAAGCACCACAGGAAGATGGCGAGCGCGCCGATGATCTGAGCGCCGAAGGAGGCGCTGGCATTGGTGAGGGGCACCACCAGAACACCCCACAAGCCGGCCACACCGTGCGCGGAAATGGCGCCTACTGGGTCGTCGATCTTGAGCTTATCCAGCACCACGATGGAGACGACCACCAGCAGCCCGCCGACGGCACCGATGAGCATGGCGCCCAGACCCGTGGGTGACAACGGATCGGCGGTGATTGCCACCAGGCCTGCAATGGCCCCGTTGAGCGCCATGGTCAGGTCTGCCTTGCGGAACCAGAGCTTGGCGAGAATCAGCGCGGCGATCACCCCGCCTGCGGCGGCGGCGTTGGTGTTGACCAGCACCTGGGCCATGTTGTTGGCGGAATCGATGTTGGAGACCATCAGCTCGGAGCCACCGTTGAAGCCGAACCAGCCCATCCACAGGATGAAGGTACCCAGCGTTGCCAGCGGCAGATTCGATCCGGGAATGGCGTAAATCGAGCCGTTCTTGCCGTATTTGCCCTTACGCGGGCCAAGTACCAGTACCCCGGCCAAGGCTGCGGCCGCACCTGCCATGTGGACGATGCCCGAACCGGCGTAGTCGGAGTAACCCAGCTCGGCGAGCCAGCCGCCACCCCAGGTCCAGTAGCCGGACGTCGGGTAGATGATCGCGGTCATCACCACCGCGAAGGCCAGGAACGCCCACAGCTTCATGCGTTCCGCCACGGCCCCCGAGACGATCGACATCGCAGTCGCCACGAACACCACCTGGAAGAAGAAGTCGGCACGGTTGGAATAATAGACATCGCCGTTGCTGCCCATCACCTGATCGACGGTGTTCTCGCCGCCCAACAGGAAACCCAGACTCGGCAGGAAGCCGCCAGCGCCACTGGAATACATCAAGTGGTAGCTGAACAGCAGATACATGGTGCAAGAGATAGCGAACAACGCCACGTTCTTGGTCAGGATTTCCGCCGTATTCTTGGCGCGGACCAGGCCCGCCTCGAGCATGGCGAAGCCGGCGGCCATCCACATGACCAGCACGGCGCAGATCAGGAAGTAGAAGGTGTCGAGCGCGTACGATAGCTGTGTAATATCTTCAGTCATTTATTGTGTCTCCCTTCAGCCCTTGCCTTAAACGGCGTCGGCTCCGCGTTCACTGGTACGGATACGAATGACGTCTTCGAGCGGCGTGACGAATAGTTTGCCGTCGCCGATCTTGCCGCTGTTTGCGGCATTGCTGATCGCCTCCAGCACGCTTTCCAATCGATCTTCCTCCACAGCGATTTCTATTTTTACCTTGGGAAGGAAGTCCACGACGTATTCGGCGCCGCGGTAGAGTTCGGTGTGACCCTTTTGGCGCCCAAACCCCTTCACTTCCGTGACGGTGATGCCTTGGACGCCGTTGTCGGCCAGCGCCTCGCGGACATCGTCCAGTTTGAAAGGTTTGATGATGGCGGTAATGAGCTTCATGCCAGTTCTCCCGTTGTCGGCGTACGCCTATCGGGACGTACGCAGAAGCCATGCCATATTGGTTGTTTTACATTAAAAACAGTCGGTTACGGAAAGTTGTGGAAGCGTCGCCGCGTGTGGTGCCCAAACATGGATCGCTCCTCGTAAGATTTTGGTGCGTGGCGCTGACGGGTCTGCACCAATATGGCGCATGCGTATTTCGCCGGCCTTGCGTATGCTGTGCCGAGATGGAAACGTTCAATCCGAGGGAACACTCATGGCGACACAAGACCTCTTCTCACGTCTCGCACAGCAAGTCGGCGACCGGCTCCAGGACGCCTCGCACGCGCCGGAAGATATCCAGCGCAGCGTTCAGGGGGTGATGCGCGGCGCCTTCGATCGCATGGAACTGGTCTCGCGTGAAGACTTCGACATCCTGATGGAAGTGCTGCAACGCACGCGCTCGCGTGTCGAATCGCTCGAGGCGCAGGTCGCGGCATTGGAAGCGGCGCTGGAGGTGGGCCAGAGTGCTCCGGTGGCCGCCGCCGAAGGCGCCGAGCCGGCAACCGGTGACGACGCCAAGGGCGACGCCGATGAGTCGGATGCATCCGATACCTCCCGCAAGAGCTGATCGCCCCTCACCAACGGATGCCGCCTCGGCTGGCCGAGGTGGCATCGCGCCTTTGTCTCTTGCTTACCGGTGCCCCTTGATGGTGTCTTCCGCATCACGTGCGTTACTGCAGCCAATCAATTAGTGTATACGCATATTTTGATGTGATCAGGAGGCTGCATGGCGCTTGCCATCATCAATACGCGTGCCGGCTTGGGGCTGGAGGCGCCGGAAGTACTGGTCGAAGTGCATCTCACCAACGGCTTGCCGGGGCTGGCGATCGTCGGCCTGCCGGAGGCGGCGGTCAAAGAAAGTCGCGAGCGGGTGCGCAGTGCTCTGATCAACGCTGGTTTTGATTTCCCCACGCGACGCATCACGCTCAATCTCGCCCCGGCGGATCTCCCCAAGGAGGGCGGACGTTTCGATCTGCCCATTGCGCTGGGCATCCTGGTGGCCTCGGGGCAGATTCCCGGCGAAGCCGTGGCGGGGCTTGAGTGCCTGGGCGAGTTGGCGCTGGATGGCAAGTTGCGCCCCGTGCATGGGGTCTTGCCGGTAGCCTTGGAAGCGCGTCGCGCCGGGCGTACCCTGCTCCTGCCCGAGAGCAACGCCGATGAAGCGGCGCTGGCCGGTGATCTGGAGGTCCTCCCCGCCGCCGATCTGCCGCAGGTCGTCGCACACTTGCTCAAACAAGCGCCGATTACGCCGCACCAACTTGGTGAGCGGCCTGCACCGCGCTTGGCCGAGCCCGACCTCGCCGATGTGCGTGGCCAGCAT
Organism: Chromohalobacter nigrandesensis; assembly: GCF_023061285.1. Classification (GTDB taxonomy): domain Bacteria; phylum Pseudomonadota; class Gammaproteobacteria; order Pseudomonadales; family Halomonadaceae; genus Chromohalobacter; species Chromohalobacter nigrandesensis. Next base: position 116,991 of record NZ_JAKGAM010000003.1, on the reverse strand, counting down.
CAGGCTCGGCGGGCGTTGGAAGTCGCCGCCAGCGGTGGCCATAACCTGCTGTTCGCGGGACCACCGGGAACCGGCAAGACCATGCTCGCCAGTCGATTGCCGGGGATTCTGCCGCCGCTTGGCGACGACGAAGCGCTGGAAGTGGCCGCCGTGCGTTCCGTGTGCGGGCTGCCGATCCTCGAACGCTGGGGGCAGCGCCCCTTTCGTACCCCACACCACACCGCCAGCGGTGTAGCGTTGGTGGGCGGTGGCGGCAAACCGCGCCCGGGCGAGATTTCCCTGGCGCATCACGGCGTGCTGTTTCTGGATGAACTGCCGGAGTTCGACCGGCGTGTGCTGGAGGTGCTGCGCGAACCGCTGGAATCGGGTCAGATCGTCGTCTCGCGAGCGTTGATGCAGAGCTGCTTTCCTGCTCGTTTTCAACTCGTTGCGGCAATGAATCCGTGCCCGTGCGGGCATCTCGGCGACCCGCGCAAAGCCTGTGTGTGCACACCGGCTCAGGTGCAACGCTATCAGGCACGGATCTCGGGCCCGCTGCTCGACCGTATCGACCTGCAGGTCGAAGTTCCCGCGTTGCCTGCCGCGCAACTCACCGAACAACGCAGCGGCGAAAGCTCCGAGGTCGTCCGTCAGCGTGTGCTCGCCGCCCGCCAGCGCCAGGCCCAGCGCGGCGCGCTCAACGCTTACTTACCCAGCAGCACACTGGAGGATCTCTGCGCGCTGGATGGCCAGGAACGCACCTGGCTGGCCGACGTGCTCAACCGCCTCAACCTCTCCGCCCGTGCCTACCACCGCGTGCTGCGCGTCGCCCTGACCCTCGCCGACCTTGCCGAGGAGCCCCGTCCCCGCCAGCCGCAACTGATGGAAGCCATCGGCTATCGCCAGCTGGACCGGCTGATCGGCGGCAATGGGGGTGTTTAGGGGCTGGCGTGCGGCCGCGTGCAAGGGATGGATAAACATGCCCGTTACGGGTATATTTATTAAGGTGAGCTAGTATGAAGATCCTGAAGCGAAAAGACTTTGCGCGGTGGCAAGCGAGCGAAAAGCTGTCCGATGCCGCCTTATGCAAGGCGGTACAGGAAATGGAGAGTGGTCTGATTGACGCAGAGTTGGGTGCCTACCTCTACAAGAAGCGGGTCGCTCGCCCAGGTGCCGGTAAGCGTGGAGGTTATCGTACGTTGCTATCGGCCCGTCTCGGCCATCGTTATGTATTCCTGCATGGGTTCTCGAAAAGCGACAAGGCGAATATTACGCAGGATGATAAGAAAGCGCTGCAATATGCCGGCAAGGTATTTCTGGAGCTAGCGGCTAAGGACTTGGTGAAGGCGTTGCAGGCTGGCGTTTTACTGGAGGTGTGTTGTGACGAGCAAACTCATTGAATCCCTGCGCGGTGACTTAGCCGCATTGCACGAAGCTGGCGCGATCAGCAAGGTGACGATGCGCGAGTTCGACGCGACCTGCCCGCCGCCAGTGCGCGAGTTCAGTGCTGACGACATCAAGCGTCTACGTGAAGCGCTGCACTTCAGCCAGCCGGTGTTCGCACACCACCTGCATACTACGGCATCGACTGTGCGTAAATGGGAGCAAGGTGAAACCCGCCCAGCTGGCCCGGCGCTCAAGCTGCTCAACGTCATCGCCGACAAGGGGTTGCCGGCCATTATCTAATACTACGCCAGCCGCAACTGATGGAAGCCATCGGCAACTGGACCGGCTGATCGGCGGCAATGGGGGTGTTTAGTTGTCCGCGTCGTAGGAAGGTGCATCGGCACCGGGGATGCTCTCGCGGATACGCGCGGAGAAGTCGTCGGCGTCGCCTGCTTGTCGGGCGCGGGCGTTGATGTGGCCCTGGGCCTTGAGCTCGTCGAAGGGAACGCTGGGTGCCAATGCACCGACGTCGTGCACGTACTCGGGCAGGTAGCCGGATAGCAGCAGGCGGTAGTCGAAGGGCAGGCCGGGGACGATGCGTTTCATCATGGCGTAGACCAGCGTGGTGCAGTTGGAGGTCAGTGTGTTGTAGTAGCGCGGCTCGCGTTGCAGCTCATGGGCTTCGTCGAGGTAGGCGTGAAACAGGTCTTGCATGACCGGCTTGGGCATCTGCACGCGATACAGATAGACGTCTTCGCCGCGCACATTGGTACGTACACGCACGATATCGCGCTCGTCGGCGGCGATGATGCTGACTTCGTACTCCTTGAAGAAGCCGCCCAGGGTAGAGAAGGCTTCACCGCGTTCCTTGCGGATTTCCACCGAGAACGTCAGGTAGCGCCCGTCCTCGAAGCCGAAGCTGACCAGCGTATGGGCGATGGCCGGTCCCATCCAGTAGGACACCAGCAGATCGACCGAGCGCAGCTTGTCCAGGTCGTAGTGGCGGGTCTCCCAGCGCTCATCGACATCCTGGGGTGTGCGCCATTGGAAGTTGCGCACGTTATCTAGCGTGACTCGGTTGTCGTCTTCCTGCGTGCCGCTGACGATATGCGCGACGTCCGGTGCCCAGTCGTGCTCGCTGGCGGGTTGGATCGTCCACCACCAGATGCCGAGCACGAGGTACATGGCCAGGTAGCCGAGCAGGGCGCGCGCCGGCCAGCCCTTGAGGAAAAGCCCCACGCAGCACGCCAGCGCGGCGACGATCCACAGCGCTGCCACGCCGTAACGCAGCACGCTGGGGCCCGGCAGACGATACCACAGCGCCAGTACCGCCCAGCCGCTGCTGGCGACGATCAGCAGTGCCAGCACACCGGCGATGAGCCAGTGCCACAGCGACGCAAGCCAAGCGGTGCGTGCCATGATCAGTGCTGTGCCTCGAGCGCGTGTTCCAGCGCGGCCAGTCGGCCGGGCGCGAGGGCGTCCTCGAGCGTGCTGATGCGCAGGATGTGGCCGAGCGCGGGGTGCGCGGGACGATGCACGAGCGTACCGGCGTCGAGCAGTTCGCGGTGCACCCGGGCGGCGAGTTCGGCCTCCGGCAGGCGCACGGCGATGAAGTTGGTGGCGCTGGGGGGTATGTCGGCGCCCCGCGCGCGCAGATGCTCGGCCAGGGCCTCGCGGCGAGCGATCACGTCGCGCACGTGCTGTGCGGTCTCTTGAGGATGATCGAGCACGGTGTCGGCGGCGGCCAGCGCCAGTGACGAGACTGCGTAATGGATGCGCACCTTGTGCATCACCTCGATCAGCGCCGGTTCGGCGATGGCGTAGCCGATCCGTAGCCCCGCCAGGCCATGCGCCTTGGAGAAGGTGCGCAGACGTACCACGCCGGACCAGACTTCGCCTGCGGCGGGAGCGTCGGCATCGCTGCGGAAGTCGTGATAGGCCTCGTCGAGCAGCAGTGTGCAGTCGGCGGGCAGGGCGTCGCGTAGCGCCAGCACGTCGGCATCACGGTGCAGGTGGCCGCTGGGATTGTCGGGATTGGCCAGATACACCACGCGGGCGTCATTGCGTACCGCGCGGGCGGCCAGAGCGTTGAGGTCCGGGGCCAGCACGCCGGGGGCGTCGTGATAGTCGACCTCGACCAGATGGCAGCCCTGGCCTTCGGCGAAGTAGCGAAAGGTGGGATAAGTGCCCGCGCTGGCGATCACCGTGCTGCCGGGGTCGCACAGCGTGCGTAGGGTCAACGCCATCAGACTGTCGGCACCGGCGTCGATGACCAGCGCCTCCAGCGGCGTGCCGAGCTGGGCGTTCAGGCGTTGGCGCACGTCCATGGCCCCGGCATCGCCGTAGGCGCGGGCCAGCGTGGCGACCTCATCGCCGAAACGCGCCTTGAGCGCCTGGTGGGGCATGTCCAACCCTTCGTTGGAGCCCAGGCGATGCGGCACCTCACGGCCCAGCTTGCGTTCCAGCGCCTTGAGACCGGGGAACGGATTGTGCGGACCGCAACGATCGAGGTGGCGAGCGTGACGCGACATGCGAGACTCCTGAAACGCAAAAGGCTCATTGTGCGACCGAGACGCGCTGGGCACAACGTGACACGCCTCGGTTTACAGCGCGCTGGCGTCCAGTGCCCCGGAGAGCGTGGCGCGCCAGCTGGGGGCCTCCTGGCCGGGGCGGCGGAGAGTGATTTCCCACTGATAGGGACGCAACTCCCGGTCGGAGAGCCGCAGCACCCCGTTGCCTGCGAGCCGGCTCTCGAGAACCCAGTGGTTGTCCGGTGCGTCGTCGGCTAGCATGCCCGGCGTCCAATCGAGGACCTGAGGGCCATCTTCCTGTGCCAGCAGGGCGCGCCCCAGGGTTTCGGTGAGCCGTCCCGATGTGATGCCCAGTGCGGGAGAGACTGTCGGCGGTGCCAGCATCACCACCATATCCTGCGTGTCACCCGACCATGGCGGCGATTCGAGCAGTGCCTCGGCGGCCTGATTGCTCATGCCATACACCGCCTGACGCATGTCGTCGGGTGGTGCGTCGCCGAGCCCCGCGCAACCCGACAACAGCAGGCATAGCGCGATGACACCAGCGACGCGAGTAGGCTTCATGGCTTTTCCTGTGGACAAGGGGCGGCGTTGGGTAGCGCATCATGCGTCTCGAGCCGGCGCTCGTAACCCGCCAGGAACCCTTCGAGTTCATAGAAGAGAGGGGTACGAATCGGCTTGGCCTCATTGACCAGGTGATGCTGCGCCTCCGGGTGACGGTGGACATCGGCATTGGGAAATTTGCCCGTCAGCGTTGCCAGGTTCCATTGCCAGTCTACGGTGAAGTCTTGTTCGCCCTGGAGGATCAAGACCGGCAATTCGCTGGACGGCATGGAGAGCAACAGGGGAATCCAGTTGCGCATGGCGGTGACCCAGGTCAAGGCCAAGCGGTCAGGCTGCAAGGGGTCGCCGCGGCGCAGGAAATCGGCGAAGCCAAGATCGGTGGTGTTGGCGCGGAATCGACGTGGCACCGAGCGCACGAAAGGGCTGACCACACGATGCAGCCAACTGGATTGCTGCCAGCCCCAGGGGCGCACCAGTGGCGCCAGAAGCGCGAGGCCATCCCAGCGTGTCTGATGGCCGTGGGCCAGGGCATCGGTGGCGAGAATCGACGCGCCGGTACTTTGGCCGATGCCGATCCAGGGGCCATCGGCCAGGTCGAGACGCGAGACCTCCTCGGTCAGCGCGTCCAGGCAGCCGACATAGTCGTCGAAGTCGTCGATGGAGGCACGCGCGCCGCTGGAGAGCCCGTGCCCTGGAAGATCCCACATCACCACGCGCCAGCCACGCGCCAACAGCAGTTCGAGCAGATGGCGGTAGAGTCCCAGGTGATCGAAGTAGCCATGCACGACGAACGCCGTGCCTTGCGGGTTGGGCGGGCTCCATACCTGGGCCCACAACCGAAACCCCCGAGCCTCGAAGAAACCGGCATGCAAACCGGTGCTCTCGGTCAACAGCGAGGCCAGACGGTAGTGTTCGAGATAGGCGCTCATCGTCGTTGACACGGGATGTGCCATCGGTGTCAGCGGGCCTAGCTGTTTCAAGGGGGTAAAGTCGTTCATTCAGTTCTCCCGATGCGTCCCATGCTAGCGTCCGCGCGGTCCCCGCGGCTACCGGGAAGTGATCGCCGGGCGCATTTTTTCGAAGCTTGCCCGCCATGCGTCAGCGTTTGCATCATTTTCTTCGGCGCCGGAGAAAGACGCTCAGACCAATGGTGGAGATGACAGCGCGAGCATTTACGTCTAATTTGTGGAATTATTTTCCACGTTTGAGGCGAGACTTGAGGAGAGCCCCATGACAGACCGCATTACACGCCATCGTTTGCAGGTGGCCAGCCAGCTCGATCGTTTCATCAACGACGAAGCTTTGCCCGGCACGGGTGTCGATTCCGAAGCCTTCTGGGCTAGGTTCGACGCCCTGGTTCACGATCTTGCACCCACCAACCGAGAGCTGCTGGCCGAACGCGAACGCCTGCAAGCCGAGCTGGATGCGTGGCACAAGGCGCATCCCGGACCGGTGCGGGACATGGACGCCTATCGAGCCTTCTTGAAAGACATCGGCTATCTGGTCGAGGCGCCGGCGAAGGTGCAGGCGACGACGACCGACGTCGACGACGAGATCGCTATCCAAGCCGGGCCGCAGTTGGTGGTGCCGGTGGGCAACGCGCGTTATGCGCTCAATGCCGCCAATGCGCGCTGGGGCAGCCTGTACGACGCGCTCTATGGCACCGATGTGATTCCTGAGACGGATGGCGCCGAGAAGGGCCCGGACTACAATCCCAAGCGTGGTGAAGCGGTCGTCGCCTATGCGCGTGGCGTGCTCGACCAGGCCGCGCCGCTGGCCGAGGGCTCGCACGCCGCGTCGAGCGGCTACAGCATCCGTGACGGTAAGCTGGTGGTGCAACTGCAGGGTGGCAGCGAAACGACGCTGGCGCGCCCCGCCCAGCTGGTGGGCTATCAGGGTGGAGCCGCCGAGCCCACGGCGGTACTGCTGGCCAACCACGGCTTGCATCTGGAAGTGCAGTTCGACGCCACGCACCCCATCGGCAAGACCGACCCGGCGCGCGTCAAAGATGTCCTGGTCGAGGCAGCGGTGAGTACGATCATGGACTGCGAGGACTCCGTGGCCGCGGTGGACGCCGAGGACAAGACGCTGCTCTATCGCAACTGGCTGGGGCTGATGAAGGGAGACCTCGCCGAGTCGTTCGACAAGGGCGGCAAGACCGTGACGCGACGCCTCAACCCGGATCGCGACTACACGGCACCGCAGGGCGGCGAGGTGCGCTTGCCTGGGCGCTCGCTGCTGTTCGTGCGCAATGTCGGCCATCTGATGACTACGCCGGCGGTGCTCGACGGCGAGGGCAACGAGATCCCCGAGGGCATACTGGATGGCGTGATCACCAGCCTGCTGGCGATACACGACCTCAAGAAGCGCGAAGGTGATGCCAGTAACTCGAGGACGGGCTCGGTGTATATCGTTAAGCCGAAAATGCACGGGCCCAAGGAAGTCGCCTTCTCCAACAGCCTGTTCATGCGCATCGAAGACCTGCTGGGGCTACCCCGCGATACGCTCAAGATGGGCATCATGGACGAGGAGCGCCGCACCTCGGTCAACCTCAAGGCATGCATCAATGAAGCCGCCTCGCGCGTGGCATTCATCAATACCGGCTTTCTGGATCGCACCGGCGACGAAATGCATACCGCCATGGAAGCCGGTCCCATGCTGCGCAAGGGTGACATGAAGGGCGCTACTTGGATCGGTGCCTACGAGAAGAATAACGTGCAGACCGGTTTGGCCTGCGGCCTGCGCGGTCGGGCGCAGATCGGCAAGGGCATGTGGGCGATGCCGGAACTGATGGCCGCGATGATCGAGCAGAAAATCGGCCATCCCCAGGCCGGCGCGACCACGGCCTGGGTGCCCTCGCCCACGGCGGCGGTGTTGCATGCGCTGCATTATCATCAGGTCGACGTGGCGACGATTCAGCGCGAACTGGAAACCAAGCCGAGCGACGACATGCTCGACGATCTGCTCACCGTGCCGGTGGTCAAAAGCGCGGCTTCGGGCGCTAACAAGACCCCGAGCTGGGCCAACGACGAGATTCAGCAGGAGCTGGATAACAACTGCCAGGGCATCCTCGGCTACGTGGTGCGCTGGGTCGAGCACGGCGTGGGCTGCTCCAAGGTGCCGGACATTCACGACGTGGGACTGATGGAAGATCGCGCCACCTTGCGGATCGCCAGCCAACTGCTGGCTAACTGGCTGCACCATGGTATCGTCAGCGAGGCGCGGGTGCGCGAGACGCTGGAGCGTATGGCCAAGGTCGTCGACGAGCAGAACGCCCACGACCCCGATTACACGCCGATGACCTCGCACCTGGCCGAGTCCAGCGCCTTCCAGGCGGCGTCCGACCTGATCTTCAAGGGTCGCGAACAGCCGGCCGGCTATACTGAACCGCTGCTGCACCAGTGGCGTGCGGTGCACAAGGCGAAGGGGTAAACGAAGTGTGAAGCGCGGCGCTTCGCGCCTGGAAGCTGGAAGAAAGGGCAAAAGCGAAAACCGTTTGCCTTGGTTTCCAGCTTCCAACTCAGGAGGGAATCTGTATGTCACTGGCCGCTAAAGAAGCGATAAAGGAAACAGCCGATACATGTCACGCCAAGGAGTGGTTGCGCCGCTACCAGCGTGTTCGGGCTGCCACCGAAACGATCTGTGCACCGCTGTACAAGGAAGACTACATGGTACAGAGCATGCCGGATGTCAGTCCCCCGAAATGGCATATTGCGCATGTCAGCTGGTTCTTCGAAGCCTTTATCCTGAAACCGTTTCACCCCGCCTACCAGACCCTCGATTCCGCGTACGACTATCTCTTCAACTCCTATTACGTGACCCATGGCACGCCGTTTCCGCGCCCCGACCGCGGCATGATTTCGCGCCCCACCGTGGACGATGTCTATCGCTATCGCGCGCATATCGATCAGGCCATGGAGGCGTTGCTCAACGACCCGCCGCAGGCACATCTTGAGGAAATTCTCCGGCGCCTGGAATTGGGGCTGCCGCACGAGCAACAGCATCAGGAACTGCTGTTCATGGATATCAAGCACATCCTGGCCCAGAATCCGCTGTGCCCCGTCTATCGAGACGATGTGGAGCCGCCCCCCGTGCATGAAGTGGGAGCGCTTGGCTGGCATGCCTATTCCGCCGGTGTACGCTCCATTGGCCATGACGAAGCCGAGAAGGGCTTTGCGTACGACAACGAGATGGGACGCCATCGTCAGTTCGTTGAGGCCTTCCAGATCGCCGACCGCCCGGTCACCAACGGTGAGTTTCTCGAATTCATACGGGCAGGGGGCTATGACAAGCCTGACTACTGGCTCTCGGATGGCTGGGCGATGGTCCAGGCCGAGGGCTGGCGCGCGCCGCTTTATTGGGTCGAGCGAGACGGCGTCTGGCACCATTTCACTCTGAGTGGGCTCGTACCGGTCGATCCGAGTGCGCCGGTGTGTCATGTCAGCTTCTTTGAAGCCGAGGCTTATGCCCAATGGGCGGGGGCACGTCTGCCCACCGAAGCCGAGTGGGAGACGGTGGCTAGGGACGTACCCATGCAGGGTAATTTCGTCGAGCAGGACTATCTGCAGCCGGTCGCAGCCGCAGTGCCCAAGGACCTACCGGGACAGATGTTTGGCGATGTCTGGGAGTGGACCGGCAGCGCCTACCGGCCTTATCCCGGATTCAGGACGCTGCCAGGTAGCCTGGGCGAGTACAACGGCAAGTTCATGTCCGGGCAGATGGTCCTGCGTGGCGGCTGTTGCGCCACGCCGGGCGATCACATCCGCGCGACCTATCGCAATTTTTTCCCGCCCCATGCGCGTTGGGCGTTTTCCGGTTTCCGTCTGGCCAAGGACGGCTGAGCATGACGCTTGTTGTCCCGCTCCCTGTGACATGGCGGTAGCTTGCGCTATCTTGGGTGCAGAGATAGCCGCGCCTCAGTGCCAGGAGAGCCCGACATGACCGTGATGACCGCCGCCGCCATCGAGGAGTTCCTCGACGAGGTATTTCCGCACCGACAGGGCACCATCGAAGGCGTGGGCGAGATGCGCGCGACCATGAGCCTGGCCATCGAGGACGAACACTTGCGTCCCGGTGGCTGTGTCTCGGGGCCCACGCTGATGGGGCTGGCGGATGTCTGCCTGTATGTGGCGATCCTCGCTCAGGTTGGGCCTGAGCCGATGGCGGTGACCACCGATTTCAATTGCCATTTCCTGCGTCGCGCTCGCGGTGACCGCGATCTCATCGCCAATGCACACGTCGTCAAGCTGGGAGAGCGCCTGGCGGTCGGCGAGGTGCAGCTATTTCCCGCCGGCGACGAGGAACCGGTGGCCATCGTCACCGCGACCTACGCGCTCCCCGAGCATGATGATGACTGACCGAGGTGGGCCTGATGAAACTTGCCTAAGAGTCTGTATGCCAGTGCGGTAGGCGCCATAGGCGCGCCACGGCCAGCATCTGCAGCCCGATCATCAGCGAAAGGGTCCAGCGCCAGGCGGCGTCCGGATAATGGCCGTTTGTCTGCGGCCAGAGTTCGATCATCCAGCCCACGGCATACTGGAGGATGAAGCCTCCCAAGGTCGCGGCCATATTGAGCAGGCTTATCAGCCGCCCAGATAGGCGCGACGGCAATTCGGATGCCAGCCAGGCATAGGCGAGAATTGGACCGACGGTGAGTAAGCCGAAGGCGATCCATAGCAGGCTAATGCCTGGCAGCGGTAGCCAGATGATCATTCCCTGCACTGCCACGAAACCAATAAGCATTATTCTCATCAATCGGATCAGCGGTACGCCACGCTGAATCAGCCTGTCGGTAATTACGCTGATTAACAGCTGGCCGAGTACAATGGCTGCCGCCAACCCCAGCAGATAGAACGCCGTGGTATGCCCGCTCAGCCCAGCGACCTCACGCATCCAGCCACCTGCCCAGAGTCCTTGCCAAGCCAGCCAGCTACCCTCGCACATTAGCGTCATGGGCCAAATGCGCATAAACAGGGGATGGCGTACTACGGATAGTAGTCCTCCAAGTGAAGAGCCGCTGATCTCATGCTCGGCGGGATGTGTCGGCACCAATAGCCAGATCAGCAGTGCCAGTAGCAGTGTAATAGTGGCAAGCCCGTGAAAAAGTGTCTGCCAACGGAGCGACTGCAGCAGCATTTCGGTGGGTAGAGTGGCCATTAGTGCGCCCAACCCCGATAGACCCAGTAGGACGCCATTGGCCAGAGCCAGTCGCTCGGCGGGCCACCATAGTACATTAGCTCGATAGGCTCCTGCCCAGCAGGCGCCCAACCCTAGCCCAATTAGTAGACGGCCGCCCAAGGCGGCCTTGTAGCTCGGAAGGGTAAACAGCCAAGCGCCCAGTGCCGCCACGATCATGAAGGATGGGACTACTCGGCGGGAGCCGAAACGATCTAGCAGCAGGCCTACCGGAATTTGTACCAACGCCAGAGCCAGTAGGAAGACGCTCGAGAGCAGCCCCAACTGCTCGGGGCCGATGTTGAGACTTTGGCGTAGCGCCGGTGCGATCACGCCATTGACATTGCGATAGAGTTCCGAGATCAGGTAAGCCAGCATGAAGGGGGTGAAGATCAGCAGGATGCGGGCCTTGTAGGAAATGTGGTTATTGCAAGTTTTCACAGATTCTCGCCGTCGATGAATTCGTAAATAGGTTAGAAATTTATTGAGGTGACGACGATCGCGTAATATGTTGCTAAAACTTGCGGATTTCTCATATGTTGAAGCGAAGCGTTCCTCCCTATCATGCTCTGCATGTCCTGGTTGCCGTGGGCGAATATGGCAGCATTCGCGCCGCTGCACGTCACATTGGCCGCTCCGAATCCGCCGTCAGTCACCTACTCAAGGATCTGGAACGACGTTTGGGTCAGACACTGCTGGAGCGTAAGGGGCGCGGTGTTGAGTTGACACCTTTGGCACTGCGCTATGTGAGCCGGCTTCGTGAGCCGTTTCAGCATATCGATAAAGCAACGGCGGAGCTTTTTGTCGATCCAATACCGCGCCATGTCGTACTGACGCTACCGCCAACGCTGGCTACGTTGTGGTTGGTGCCGGCCATTACTGATTTCGAGAAAGTGTTGCCGGAGATTGAACTGCGTCTGATTACCACTAATCGAACGTTGGATCTGAGACGCGACGGCATCGATCTGGCGATTCGTTATCGTGAAGATGGTCGGCCCAGTACGCAGTCCACATTGACGCTGCCGGAGTACGCATTTCCGGTATGCGCGCCCTCGCTGGCTGAGAGGCTACGCAAGCGCCTCGAGGCACTGGCTGAGGTGCGGCGTCTGGTCAACGATGGGCATTATGAAGAATGGGCCGTCTGGCAGGGCGCTCTGGGCGAGCCAGTCGCACTGTCCGAGCGAACCGAACGATTGGCTGACTCCACCCTGACATTGGAAGCCGCAGCGCAGGGCTATGCGGTAGCCATGGGCCGTACGCCGCTAGTCAATGGCATGCTGGCATCGGGGCGTCTGATTGCGCCGATGGGAACACATTACCCTACTGGGGCTATCTACGAGGTGGTCTGCGACGACCAATCTATGCATCCCGAGGCTTGCCAGCGTGTCATTGACTGGATCGGTCAACAGTTCGCCCGACCCTTCATGGTGGGTGGAATTCCGGTGCCCACACAGTCGGCTTGATCGACGACCCGGTAAGGCTTGATAACTCAATCAGCGGGCTGCTGGCGCCAGCCGCACCAGGCGAGCGTCAGCCAGCCGGCCATCAGCAATAGCCCGCCGAAGGGTGTGATGGGCCCCAGCCAATGGGCACCGGTCAGCGCGAGCAGGTACAGCGAGCCGGAAAACGCGATCATCCCCAGGCCCCATAGCCAGAGCACCGCCCGTTGCCCTTTCAGCGGTTGCTGCCCCCGCCAGATGAGTACCGCCATGGCGGCCAAGGTGTGCCAGGCCTGGTAACGCACGCCGGTCTCGAAGGCCCCGAGCAGGCGCGGTGCGAGCCGACCGTCAAGTGCGTGGGTGCCGAACGCGCCGGCTACCACGACCACGAAGCCGCTCAAGGCGACGAGTATCCATCCACGGCGGTTGTGCATGCCTCATCCTTTATCACTGACTACGCTGAAATGGTGAACGAGTGCCGGAATGTCATCCCGGGGCCCGGTGTCGCCGTGCTGGGGCTTACCCTATGGCGTCGCTTACGCCATGACAAGCCTCTCGGGATGGCGTATCGTCGCGGCCTTGCCGATCTCAAGAATCATAATGGAGCGTCAATTCATGGAATCTCTCGCCAGTCTCGTCGCGCCGCTGCACGATGCTATCTACGCGGTGATGACCCCCGTCAGCGATTTTATCTGGTCGTATATTCTCGTTTATCTCTTGTTGGGCGCGGGGGTGTTATTCACCGTGCTGACGCGTGGCATGCAGTTTCGTTTGTTCGGCCACATGGCGCGCGTGACCTTCAACAGCCGTGGCGCGGGCGAGGGCGTCAGCGGGTTTCAGGCATTTGCCACCTCGCTGGCGGCGCGCGTGGGTACCGGGAATCTGGCCGGCGTGGCTATCGCCTTGTGGATCGGCGGCCCCGGGGCGATCTTCTGGATGTGGATTACCGCGCTGGTCGGGTTTGCCACCTCGTTCGTCGAGTCGACCCTGGCGCAGGTCTACAAGAAGCGCCACGAGGACGGCGTGTATCGCGGTGGTCCTGCCTACTATATCGAGCGCACGCTGGGCTGGCGCTGGATGAGCCTGGTGTTCGCCTTTTTCCTGCTGATGGCCTATGGCCTGGCTTTCAACGGCGCCCAGGCGAATACCATCGCCCAGGGCATGAGCCAGGCCTTCGGCATGCCCAACTGGGTCACCGGCTTGATTCTGGTCGGTGTCGTGGCCGTGGTCATCTACGGCGGGCTCAAGTCCATCGCGCGCACGGCGGAGAAGATCGTGCCGGTCATGGCCATCGCTTACCTGCTGGTAGCATTGGTGGTGCTGGTGCTCAATATCACCGCAGTGCCTGAGATGCTGGCGCTGATCGTCAAGAGCGCCTTCGGCTATGGCCCGGCGGTGGGCGGTGCGGCCGGTTATGCCATCAAGACAGCGATGGAGAACGGCATCAAGCGTGGTCTGTTTTCCAACGAGGCGGGTATGGGCTCGGCGCCCAACGCGGCGGCCCAGGCCAACGTCAAGCACCCCGCCGCGCAGGGCCTGGTGCAGTCGTTCGGCGTGTTCGTCGATACCCTGGTCATCTGTAGCTGCACCGCGGTGGTGATCCTGCTTTCTGGCGTCTACGAGACGCTGATGGCGAATTCGCCGGGTCAGGATATCGTCGGCATCCAGCTCACCCAGGATGCCATGGCGGATCACTTCGGTGGCTTCGGCGAGATCTTCATCGCCGTGGCGATTCTGCTGTTCGCCTTTACCTCGATCATCGCCAACTTCTCGTTCGCCACGGTCAATATCGAGTACATGTTCAGGCGCCATGCCAAGGCGGCGGTACAGGTATTGCGTCTTGCCGTGCTGGCCATGGTGATGATCGGCTCGGTATCGCAGTTGACCTTCGTGTGGGACTTCGCCGATCTTTCCATGGGACTGATGGCGACCACCAACCTGATCGCCATCCTGATCTTGGCGCCGATCGCCATGCGCGTGCTCAAGGACTATGAGCGCCAGCGTCGCGAAGGCATCAAGGAGCCACGCTTCGATCCCAAGATCCTCAAGCGCCCCGAGCAGGTGGATAACGACGTATGGCCGCCCAAGGATTCTTGAGCACGGCATTTGGCGTTACAATGACGGTCTCTCCCCGCCTACGTGAGAGGCCGTCATGCATATTCAACTCAACGGCGATCAGCGCGAGTTCTCGTCCGAACTGACGATCAGCGAACTGATCGATCAGCTCGCATTGACCGGGCGCCGCATCGCCGTCGAAGTCAACGAGGAAATCGTGCCGCGCAGCCAGCATGCCGAGATGCATTTGTCCCCGGGTGACCGTGTGGAAATCGTGCATGCCATCGGCGGTGGCTGATATTACTCGCCCGCCGACGCGGGGGCTGCTTATCAGCGGCTCCCGCGTGTCGGCGGCTCCCTTATAGCCAGGAGGTTCGTCATGTCCGCTGATCAGCGCCAGGACATCCCACTGACCGTCGCCGGTCGCGTCTTCTCGTCACGCCTGCTGGTGGGCACCGGCAAGTACCGTGACTTCGACGAGACCGCCGCCGCCGTCGAGGCGAGTGGCACCGAGCTCGTTACCGTGGCGGTGCGTCGCACCAACCTGGGGCAGAATCCCGATGAGCCCAATCTGCTCGACGCCTTGCCGACGAGCCGTTACACGATTCTGCCCAACACGGCGGGCTGTTATACCGCCAAGGACGCGGTGCGGACCTGCAAGCTGGCCCGCGAGCTGCTCGACGGGCACAACCTGGTCAAGCTCGAGGTGCTGGGCGACGACGGCACGCTCTACCCCAATGTGGTCGAGACGCTCAAGGCCGCCGAGACGCTGGTCAACGACGGTTTCGATGTCATGGTCTACACCAGCGATGACCCTATCGTCGCCAAGGAACTCGAGCGCATCGGCTGTTGCGCGGTGATGCCGCTGGGCTCCTTGATTGGCTCGGGGCATGGCCTGCTCAACCCGGCAACGCTCGAGATCATTCTCGAGCATGCCGAAGTGCCGATTCTGGTCGATGCCGGGATCGGTACGCCCTCGGACGCTGCGCTGGCCATGGAGATGGGCTGCGCCGGCGTGCTGATCAATTCGGCTATCGCCCACGCTCGGCAGCCGGTACGTATGGCGCATGCCATGAAGCTGGCGGTGGAGGCGGGACGCGAGGCATACCTCGCCGAACGAATGCCACGCCGGGCATCGGCCAATCCGTCCTCGCCCTTCGCCGGGCGCATCAACGCCTGAATTCTTGCGCGGTCCGTGCGACCGCCTTCGCCATGTGATCGACAACGCAGACTTGCCCATGAGTGATTCACCATCGTCTTCCCCCGAGAACGCCCCTGAGGCGGGCTCGGCGTCATCCACACGCCCACCGCGCGGCATCAAGAGCTACGTGCTGCGCGCCGGGCGCATGACCGTTGCCCAGTCGCGGGGGCTCGAGGAGGTCTGGCCGCGTCTGGGGCTGAGCGTGGCCGATGGCCGTCAGTCGCTGGAGGTGCTGTTTGGTCGCCGCGCTCCTTGCGTCGTGGAAATCGGCTTTGGCATGGGCCAATCGCTGATCGAGCAGGCGAGCACGCACCCCGAGACCGACTTCATCGGCATCGAGGTGCATGCGCCGGGCGTCGGCAAGTTGCTCGACGAGGCCGATAAACGCGGCCTGACCAACCTGCGGGTGTACCGCGAAGATGCCTTGGAAGTGCTCGATAAGTGCCTGCCCGAGGCCAGCCTGACGGGGTTGCAGCTGTTCTTCCCCGACCCCTGGCCGAAGAAAAAGCACCACAAGCGGCGCATCGTGCAGCCGGCCTTCGTCGAACAGGTGCGTACGCGTCTGGCGCCTGGCGGGTATCTGCACATGGCGACCGACTGGGAAGCCTACGCCGAGCATATGGTCGAGGTCATGGAGGCGGCGCCGGGTTATCGCAATACGGCGTCGGCCGAGAGCGCCCCCTACGTGCCGCGCCCGGAATTCCGTCCGCTGACCAAGTTCGAAAGCCGTGGCGAAAAGCTCGGCCATGGGGTCTGGGACCTGATCTATGCCCGTGAGGACGGATAAGCGCACGCTGCACGCATCGCTTACACGTAACGCTGAGTCCTTCGAAAACCGCTGCTTGCAGCGGTTTTTTTCGATTGTGGCTGATCTGAATCACGACACGACGAACGAGACGCTGGCAAAGTGCCGCCTCTCGGGATTTCTTGGCGGCTTGGCCGGATGCGCGGCATAAAAAAAGCCGCCCGGGTGGGCGGCTTAAAGACCGTGACTAGCTTGATGAGGAGATAACCATGGGCAGGAACCTGACATTCGCTGCTTAGGTCAGTGGCGCTTGGCGGCGCCACGGTTGTTAAGGTAAACCATTCTCATTTGAGTCGTCAAGCGTAACGAGAATATTTTTCAATTAGTGTGCAAGGGGAGGCATCAGGTGCCACTTATCGCCATGTTCAGCGCCCAGCCGTATGACCACCGTTTCTTCGAGATCGCGAATGCGCGCCATGGGTTCCAGATCGGCTATCACGAGGTGGCACTCAGCGCGGAGAGTGCTGTGTTGGCCCACGGCGCCGATGGGGTGTGCGCCTTCGTCAATGACACGTTGGATGCCGCTACGCTGGAGGCCCTGAGCGCACAGGGAGTGCGTTTCGTGGCCATGCGTTGTGCGGGGTTCAACAATGTCGATATCGCTGCCGCCAAGCGCCTGGGGCTGGCCGTGGTGCGCGTGCCGGCATACTCGCCGGAGGCGGTGGCCGAGCATGCCCTGGCGCTTTTGTTGACGCTGAACCGGCGCACGCATCGCGCCTACAACCGCGTGCGCGAGGGCAATTTCATGCTCGAGGGCTTGTTGGGCATGACGCTGCATGGCAAGACGGTGGGCGTGATCGGTACCGGTCGCATCGGCCTTGCCACGGCGCGGATCTTTCACGGCTTCGGCTGTCGTATGCTGGGGGAAGATCGCTACCCCAGCGATGATTTCACCGCACTGGGCGGCGAGTATGTGTCACGTGAGCGCCTGCTGGCGGAGAGCGACGTCATAAGCCTGCATTGCCCGCTGACGGACGACACACGCTATCTGATCGATGCCGAGGCCCTGGCGGCGATGAAGCCGGGTGCGATGCTGATCAATACCTCGCGCGGGGGACTGATTGACACCCGCGCGGTCATCGAGTCTCTCAAGGCACGGCGATTGGGCGGTCTGGCCATCGACGTCTACGAACAGGAGACGTCACTGTTCTTCCGCGATCATTCCAGCGACATCATCGATGACGATGTCTTCCAGCGGCTGGTGACGTTCCCCAATGTGTTGATCACCGGTCATCAGGGCTTCTTCACGCAGGAGGCGTTGACCGAAATAGCCGAGGTCACGCTCGAAAACGTGGCGTGCTTGATGCGCGGTGCGCCCTGCGCCAATCGGGTCGGCGATTGAGTGTCAGCTCGCCAGCGCCATCCACGCCGGTAGCGTCACCATGGCCAGCAGGGTCTGGCCGGTGATCAGTGCCGCCATCAGCTCGGCGTCGCCGCCGAGCTGGCGGGCGAGAATATAGGCCGAGGTGGCGGTGGGCAGAGCGGCGAACAGCAGTGCGATGTCGCGGCTCACTGGATCGAGTCCGGTCAACCAGGCCAGAGCCAGTACCACTACGGGCGTGGCGACGAGCTTGAGCGTGGCCGAGTACCAGAACGCGCGCCCGCTGCCGATGAGGGCGTGTGGGCGTAGCGCCACGCCCACGGCGATCAGTCCTAGCGGCAGGGCGGCACGCCCGACGAGCTCGACGCCGCTGCCCAGCCAGCCCGGCAGGCCGATGCCGGTGACATTGAGGGCGATACCGATGACGCAGGCCAGGATCAGTGGATTACGCAGCAAGGCGGCAAAACTGCGCCCCAGGCTCGAGGGGCCCAAGGTGCCTGCAGCGATGAAACCGCTCACGCAGAGCACGTTGGCCAGCGGCACCATCAGTGCCACGGCGACCGCCGCTACCGTGGCGCCTGCATGGCCATGCAGGGCGGCGGCACCGGCGACCCCTACGTAGGTATTGAAGCGCAGCGTGCCTTGCAGCACCGAGGTGAACGCCGGCGGCGCCAGCGCGAGGCGATGACGCGCACACCAGAGGCCCAGCGCGAATAGCGTCATGGTGCCCATCAGTACCACGGCCAGGCGAATGACCGGCACCTGTGCGACATCCGCCGTGGATAGGGTCGAGATCAGCATCGCGGGGAACAGCAGAAAGTAGATCAGCCGTTCCATCGCGGGCCAGAAATCCCCTCCGGGAAAACGCCGCCAACCCAGCAGGGCGCCGAGTAGAATCAGCAAAAACAGAGGGCCCAGGGCCCCAGTGACACCGCTCATTGTGCCTCCGCTTGCGCAACTTCATGGACACCGGGCGCTGACTGCAGCCAAGCTCACCGGCACACGAACTGGTAAGCTTAGCGCGATGCCCCTGGGTGATGGGATTCGACCTAACGATATGCAACACCATGATGAAGACCCAGTAAGATCGCCGCTGCTCAATCTACTGACGTTAGTGACGCTGGTGACGGTGCTGGTGGCGGCGGGTTACCTCGCCGATTACTACCTGCGCGATTCGCGAGAGGATGTCACCTGGTATCCCCCGCGTATGCATTGCGATCTGCGCGATGGAGCGTGTCGTACCGATATCGGCTTGAGCGGGACGCTACGTTTTGAAATGCAAGGCGACTTTGCCTCGTACGAGCCGTTGACGCTGGATGTGCAGACATCCGGTCTCGACGTGGAGTCGGCGGTGGTGGAGTTCGTCGGACGCGACATGAACATGGGCTTAACTCGGGTCGAGCTGGAGGCGGTCGGTGATGGCCACTTCCAGGGTGTGGGCGAACTTCGTCCATGCACGGAAACGGTCATGCCGTGGCGGGCGCAAGTGATTCTCGAGACCCCTGAGGGGCACGAAGGGAGCTGGTACGATTTCGATATTCACCGCTAGGTACGGCACACGGGGCGACATTTGTCCACATTATGACAATCGCCCTTACCATGCGACTTGTGGGTAAGCCAACGCTTACTCGGTGCTTGCTTCCAGATGGAAGCGGCTTTTTAAAAACTAATTAAAACAATAACTTGATATTTATTTTTGATACGGCGACGAGGCGTGCTTGACTGCGGGCAAGTGTCATGCAAGGGCGCCGCGGGATCAGGAAAGCCGGTTTTCACCGCCAGGCCACAGACGCTCCACAAAACTATCCACAGGCGGCGGTGGATATTGGGGTGTGGAAAACACACAGCGCAAGCGTTCGAAAAGAAGGCAATGCGCAGAAAGGCGAGGATAGCGTGAAGAGAGATGCCAGGTGCTTCGTGAGGCACCTGGCGTGACGAGCGCTTACTCGTCGGCTGACGCCTCTTGGTCGTCGCCGGCTTCGATGCCCAGCAGCTCGATCTTGAAGGTGAGTGCCTGGTTGGGACCGATCGGACCACCGGTACCGCCCTGGCCGTAGGCGAGATCGGCGGGTACGTAAAGCATCCAGGTATCGCCGACCTGCATCTTCTGCAGTGCTTCCTGCCAACCCTCGATGACCTGGCCGACCTGGAAGGTGATGGGTTCGCCACGCTCGTAGGAGCTATCGAACACGGTGCCGTCGGGTAGCTTGCCTTCGTAGTTGACCTTCACGGTATCGTTGGCGCTGGGTGTTTCACCGTCGCCGGATTCGAGCACCTTGTATTGCAGCCCCGAGTCGGTGACCTTCACACCGTCCTTCTTGGCGTTCTCTTCAAGGAACGCCTCGCTGGCCTTACGGTTCTGTTCGGCTGATTGCGCCTTTTCCTTCTTCTGCTCAGCCATTTGTTCCTTCTGTTCAGCCATCTTCTGCTGCTGGAAGTCAGAGAGCGTAGTGGCGATCTCATCATCGCTCATCTGCAAGTCATCGCCGGCGTAGACATCCTCGACCGCTTGGGTGAAGGCGTCGGTATCGAGATCCGAGATGTCCTGCTTAATGCTCTGGCCGAGGGTCGCGCCAATGCTATAGCTGAGCTTGGCTTCATCGCTTTGCGGGGCGGCCATGGCCAAAAGCGGCGTCGTTACCAGGCCGCCGAACGCCACAGCCGTCATCAAACGTTTCATGCAAACTCCTTAACAAGATAAACAAACACCGCGTCGCGACTGTACCAGCACGCGCGCCATTGCGCACCTGCACGGGGGCGCTGCTTGACATTGCTGCGACTTTGCTCTTCTCTGAATCTACATTGATAAGAAAGAGGGAACTCTATGCAACTGCGCAATATCGTTCTGAGTATCACGGCGTTGGGCCTGGTCGGTGTCGCTTCCACGGCGTCCGCCGATACCTGGCGTTTCGGTCTCGAGGAGACCGAAGGTAGCGTGCAGTACGGCTATGCGGAAGAGTTCAAGAAGTTGATCGAGGAAAAAAGCGACGGCGACATCACGGTCGAGTTGCTGCCGTATGGTTCCTGGGGGTCGAGCTATTCGGCGTTGTATGACGCCATCCAGAGTGGCGCTATCCCGCTCGGCTTCGGCTCAGGCTTCTTGGGCGGTACCGTCCCGGAGAGTCAGTTGATGAGTCTCAACTTCGTCATGCCCAATGATCAGCTTGAGACGGCCGAGATTCTCAACTCTGACGACTTCCTCAAGAGTGATGCGTGGCAGGACTCGTTCCGCGAACGTGGGCTGGTGCCGCTGGCGGCCTTGCCTGAAGGGTATCAGGTCTGGACGACCAACAAGGAGGTCCGCACGCCGGAGGATATGGACAACCTCCAGATCCGGGTCATGGATAACAGCCTGCTACGCTCGACCTATGAGGCCTACGGCGCCTCGCCCATCACCATTGCTTATGGCGAGCTCTACAGTGCCCTGCAGCAAGGCCAGGCGGAGGGTAACATCCAGCCGGTCTTCGCTCACGAGAACATGGGCTTCTATGAAGTGCAGGACTACATGATCTTCGCCGAGCAGTCGCAGTTCATCGCCAACTTCATCGGTAACGAGGAGTGGTACGACGACCTGTCCGACGATCAGCGCGAGATGCTCGAGTCCACGCTCGACGAGATGGTTCAGAAGGGTCACGACATCCAGACCCAGTTCAACTCCGAACGTCTCGATACCATCAAGGAAAAAAGCGATATCAACATCGTCCACTTGGATGAGGCCGAGCGTGATGCCTTCCGTAAGCTGGCCGAGCCGGTGCGTCAGACCTACGTCGATATGGTCGGCGAACGTGGTCAGAAAGCGCTGGACATCGTGCTGGATCATGTCGATCAGTCGGATGACAAGGCGGAGTAAGCCTGACCGTCAGTATCTGAAGTACTGACATGCCGCATGCATAAAACCCCGGAAGCGTGAGTTTCCGGGGTTTTTATATGCTTGGCGGATGACTAGTGAGTCAGGAATGTGGCTCCACGACATGCTGGCCCGGCAGAGGCCGGGCCAGTCGCGCACTCAGTCACCACCGAGCGAGGGGAGCAGCAGCGATATCTGCGGGAACATGATCAAGATGATCGTGGCCAATGCCAGGATGGCAATGAATGGCGGCGTGCCGCGAATCACTTCCATGTAAGGGCGGCGGAAGACTGCGATGGCTGTAAAGATATCGCAGCCGAACGGTGGTGTGGCCGAGCCGATGGCTGCTTGCAGGGTGACGATCACGCCGACGTGCACCGGGTCCAGCCCGGTGGCTTCGACCAGTGGCTTGAAGATCGGCACCAGAATCAGAATGACCACGATGGGGTCGACGAACATGCAGCCTACGAAGAAGGCTGCAGCGATCAGCAGCAATGCCAGGAACTGGTTGTCACCGATACCTTCGATGACGGGGCCGAGGATCTGCTCCGGCACGCCGGCGGTGCCCAGGGTCTGCGAGAATGCCGCGCCGATGGCGACTAGAATGAAGACCACAGCAGTGATCATGCCGGTGGACAGCGCCAAACTGCCGAGGTCACGAATCGATACCTGACGGTAGATGACCACCTCGAGGATAAAGGCATAGGCCACTGCGACTGCCGAGGCCTCGACGGCGCTGAAGAAGCCGCCGTAGATACCGCCGACCACCAGCACGGGGAACCCCATCGGGAGAATGACGCGGCGAACCGCCTTGAAGCGTTCCGCCCAGGTGGCGCGTGGCTCGGGCTCGATACCTTTCAGGCGCGCGCCGATATAGCAGTACACGGCAAACATGGCCAGGATCAGAAGGCCGGGAAGGATGCCGGCGAGGAACAAATCGCCGATCGAGGTTTTCATGACCACGCCGTAGACGATGAAACCGATGCTGGGGGGGATCAGTAGCGCGATATCGCTGGCGTTGATGATCAGGGCCAGAGCGAACTTGTCAGGATAGCCTCGTGCCAGGAGACGCGGACGCATCGGTCCGCCCATGGCGACCACGGTGGCTTGCGTGGAGCCCGAGACGGCTCCGAACAAGGCGCACGAGGCGGCGGTGGTGATGGGCAGGCCTCCGCGGACATGGCGTGTGAAGACATCGACGACATCGAGCAGGCGGTTGGCGGTATGGCCTTTGGTCAAGATGTCGGCGGCGAAGATGAACATGGGCACGGCGGCGAGTACCCAACTGCCGATGCCATTGATCATCCAGCTCACGGCCTGGTCGGGCCCGAAAAACGTCATGCCCGTGAACATCATGAAAAGCGTGCCTGCCGCCAGGGGAACCATCATCGGGAACCCGAGCAGCAGCAGCACCAGCATGATCACGGCTAGCCAAGTTAGCATTGTTTTACGTCCTCGCGTTGATGGCGGTCGTGTTGCGGAGAGGCACTTCAGGCATCGCGACGTGCGTCATGGCCATCGTTACTGCCATTGCCTTCTTCCGCTTCCGGGGGCACTTCGTTGTATTCCTCTTTTTCGTTGAAGGAACGATAGATATCGTCACTCACCAGGTTGCGCACGGTGGTGAGCAGGTATTGCACGCCGGCGAGAATGAAGCCGACAGGGAGGGCGAGATAGACGATCCACATGGGGATGTTAAGCGAGGCACTGCTACGACCGCGGTCATGAATGGCCATGACATAATCGATGGACTTGTCGGCGAAATAGAACATCAATACCGCAGTGCCCAGGGAGATCAGGATGAGGAGCGCCTTGCGCCAGCGGCCGCTGAGCTGGTCGTAGATCGCCGACATGCTGATATGGCGTGCGTTGCGTGCCGCATAACCGACACCGACGAAGGTGATCACCACGATGAGCATCTCGGTCACTTCGTAGGTCCCGGGGATGCCTTGTTCGAATAGCAGGTTACCGACGACGTGACCGCTCATGAGTACCGCCATGGCGAGCACGCCCCCAGCGATGATCACGCGCTCGATGATGCTCAGGCCATGATCGATGGTTCCCAGTACACGAAGCAAGGTACTGCGTGATTTCGCGTTTTCATCGCTATTGCCAGACTGTGAAGGTGTCATGTCGTAGAGTCCTTTTTGTGGTGGCCGATTCGTCGCACGAATGGCATGGATCTCGACGTCCGTAGCGCGTCGTGAAGGTGTCGCGATCAATCGGACTGGCTTCTATAAAACCTACAGAGTTTGTGGGATGAGCGCCACTCGTCAATGCTGCGCCCGCACATGCGTGATATGCGATCTTTCGAATGTTGAGCTGGTGTGAAGAAATAGCGTATTACGGATGATGCGCCGTGTGCTGTGTGGTCAGCGTTGCCAGTGCGGCTTCCTGCGCTGACGCGTGCGTGGTCAGGCAGTGTGCCAGCAGTGTGCTCAGGCTGGTATCGTCCGCCCGGCGCTGGCGTACGGCATGCGGCGTTTCGCTGATGACCTGGAGCTGGCGCAGTGTTTCGCGTTCGGCGAGCAGCTCGGCTTCCTTGAGATGATTGCGCAGCGTCGCCATATCTTGCTCGTGCCGCGCACGCGGCTTGAGCATGCGCCGTAGATGACGGATCGGCTGCGTGACCTCGGCTTGCCAGGCGCGAACTTCATCCAACGCGTTGTGCGCCTCATCGGTGGGCACGAGGGCGTGATGGTCGAGCCAGCAGCGCCACAACAATTCGCAGACATCCGCCCCTGCCGTATCTTGTAACTGCAAGCAGGCGTCGGCGACCCCGGGGCGTTGGTACAACGCCAAGGCATAATCCCAAAGCGGTGGGCTCCGCAGGACATCGCACAATTGGGTAGAATGCATGGGCAATCTCCAGCCGTCCTGGCGGGCATGGCGGCGGAACTCACTGAATCACCACCGGAGCGGGCATGATCGCATTTCGCCAACTCGCGCTGCAACGCGGGATCCAGCCGCTGATCGAGAACGCTGACCTCACGCTGCACGACCGTGCCAAGGCGGGTGTCGTGGGCGCCAATGGCTCGGGCAAGTCGAGCCTGTTCAAGCTGTTACTGGGAGAGCTGACCCCGGAGTACGGCACGGTGGAGCTGTCTGGCGGGCAGCGCATTGCGCATATGGCGCAGGAGGTGGAGGCGCTCGACCGGGCGCTGGTCGAGCATGTCCTCGATGGCCACACTGAATTGCGTGCCACGGAGCAGGCCCTGGCCGAGGCCCAGGCGAGCGGTGCGGTCCACCGCGAGGCCGAGTTGCATGGCGAAATCGAAGCGCTCGAAGGCTATACTGCGCGCCCGCGCGCTGAACAAATGTTGGTCGGGCTGGGCTTCACGCAGGATGACCTTTATCGCCCGCTGTCGGACTTCTCGGGGGGCTGGCGGATGCGCGTCAGTCTGGCGCAGACGCTGTTCATGCCGTCCGATCTGATGCTGCTTGACGAGCCGACCAACCACCTCGATCTTGACGCTTTGCTATGGCTCGAACAGTGGCTGACGCGCTATCCCGGCACGCTATTGCTGATTTCCCACGACCGCGACTTCCTGGATGCGGTGTGCGATCACATCGTGCATTTCGAGCAACGCCAGTTGATGTTGTATCGCGGCAACTATTCGACGTTCGAGCGGACGCGGGCCGAGCGTCAGGCGCGCGCCCAGGCCGAGGCGGCCAAGCAACAGGCCCGGCGCGAGGAGATCGAGCGTTTCGTGGCGCGCTTTCGCGCCCAGGCCAATAAAGCGCGTCAGGCGCAGAGTCGCCTGAAGATGCTCGAGCGCATGGAAACCATTGCCGTCGCGCATGCCGATTCGCCGTTCCACTTCACCCTGCCCAGTGCCGACAAGACCTCCTCGCCGCTGCTGGTGCTCGATGACGCCACATTGGGATATGGGCAAACGCCATTGCTCGAGCACGTCAGCGTGAGCATCCTGCCGGGACAGCGGATCGGGCTGCTGGGTGCCAACGGGGCAGGCAAGTCGACGCTGATCAAGGCGCTGACGGCGCAACAACCGTTGTTGGCCGGCAAGCGCGTGCCCGGCGATAACCTGGCGATCGGCTACTTCGCCCAGCATCAACTCGAGCATCTCGACATGAGCTCCACGCCGTTCGTGCACATCCAGCGGTTGTCGCCCACGGCCAGCGAACAGGAAATTCGCAACTTCCTGGGGGGCTTCGGGTTTCACGGCAATGATGTCTTCGCCAGCGTGGGGAACTTCTCCGGGGGCGAGAAGGCGCGTCTGGCGCTGTCGTTGATCGCTTGGCAAAAACCCAATCTATTGTTGCTCGACGAGCCTACCAACCACCTCGACCTGGAAATGCGCGAATCCCTGACCCAGGCCTTGGCCGGGTTCGAGGGGGCGGTGATCATCGTCTCCCACGACCGCCACCTGCTGCGCGCCAGCGTCGATGAGTTCTGGCATGTGGTGGATGGCGGCGTCACTACCTTCGACGGCGACCTGGACGATTATCGTGCCTGGCTCAAGGCGCGCCTCGAGGGTGAGCGGCGCGATGCGCGCCAGGAAAAGGCCGAGCGTCAGGTCACCGCAGAAGCGCCCAAGGGCGACCGCAAGGCCTCGCGTCGTGCCGCTGCCGAACTGCGTGAGAAGTTGCGGCCGCTCAAGCGCGAGCGCGACAAGATCGAGCGTGACATGAGCAAGGCCCAGGCGGAACTGGAGAGTCTGGAGGCCGCGCTGGCCGATGAAGGCCTGTATCAGGATAGCGTGCGCAAGGACGAGCTGACCGACTTGCTGGGGCGCCAGGGCGATACGCAGAGCCGTCTCGAAAAGCTCGAACAGCGCTGGCTGGAGGCCGAGGAAGCGATCGAGGAGCGCGAAGCGGCATTGGCGGACGACGCCTGATACCGCAAACAGGCGTTTGCTGCGGATGCATGAGCGTGTCGCCGGCCATCATGTCTCGACGATAAAGGTCACGGGGCCGTCGTTGAGTAGCGAAACCTGCATGTCGGCGCCGAATTCGCCGGTGGCGACGCGCGGCCAGGCCTGCTGCGCTCGAGCCACAAGGTAAGCGAACATCGCCTCGCCGTGGGCAGGTGTCGCGGCGCCATCGAAGCCCGGCCGCAGGCCCTTGGCGGTATTGGCCATGAGGGTGAACTGCGGCACCAGCAACAAGCCGCCTTCCACCTGCTGAAGGTTGAGGTTCATCTTGCCTGCCTCGTCGCCGAATATGCGCAGTTTGAGCAGTTTATGCAGCATCTTGTCGGCGTGGGCCTGGGTATCCTCGGGCGCCACGCCGATCAAGGCCATCACGCCTTGCTCGATGGCGCCCGTGGTGCGGTCGTCGACATCGACACTGGCATGACGGACACGTTGAATGACGGCTCGCATTATCAGAATCCTTGTGGACGCGAGTGGTTACCAAGCTCGGCATACCATCATGTCCACATGCACTTCGGCAAGCAGTCGTTCGATCAACGGCGCCGGTTGATGACGGCCGAAGAGCGCCAGATCCTGATGGCCGAGTGCCAGCAGGTCGGGCGGCTGGCGGCGCAGGTAATCCATCATGACCTCGCCGGGTTCGCCTTGCTCGAGGACCAGCTCGAGCTCCGGCACGTCGCCCACTTCTTCCATGAGTTTGTCGACTTCCGCTTCAAGGCGGATACGCCGTGCGGCAAGCTCGCGCTCGCGCCAGCGGGCATAGCCGCTGTCGGAGCCCATTTCATCGTCGCCGGGTAAGTGCCAGGCATGCAGTAGCGTCAGGCGTGCTTGTGGGAAGTGGGTCAGGACGTCACGCAGGGTGTGGCGACTGGCCAGCGAGAAATCCACCGGCACCAGCACGTCTTGCCACGCCTGCTCGGGGCTGTGGCTCACGGTGAGCACCGGACACGGCGCACGGCTCAGCACTCGGGCCAGGGTGGTGCCGCCGACGAGCGCATGCTGACCGCGTTTGCGGTGGGTGCCGAGCACGATCATGGTGGCATCGCGTTCATGTGCTTCGCGGATGATCTCGGCATAGGGTGCCCCGGTGACCGTTTGTATCAGGGTCTCGGGGGCGGTGAGCGCGTAATCCTCGCGAATGTCGGTCAACTGACGTTCGAGCTCTTTGACGACACCGATTTCAAGGTCGTGCAGCGCCTGACGCGGTAGATAGGGGTCGAGGACGTGGAGGATCTCCAGGCGGCAGCCCTGGGCATGGGCGAGTTTCACGGCACGTGCGAAAGCGGCACGGTTTTCGGCGGACAGGTCGCAAGCCAGTAGCAAGGTCTGAGGCATGATACGTCCCTCCTGCGAGAAGGTGGCGTGCGGATGCCGGCGACACCGCACTGACGTCGAGCCGGGTGGTGATTACCGCAATGCCATGGGGCATTGCGGTGAAGCAAAGCATGGTAGCCCCGGGCGCTCTCTGCAAGTACGCGTCGATGCCTCTCTCACCACCAGGCGTGAAAATGATGCACCGGCCCGCGCCCCTGGCCGACATCGAGATGCACGCTGGCGTCCAGCGCCTTATGCAGCCAGCATTTAGCGTTGCCGATCGCCGCGTGAATATCAGTGTGGGCATTGGCCTCGGCCGGCAGGCGGGCAAGATGGGCGGTCACCGCCGAGGACAGTGCGCAACCGGTGCCATGCAGGTTCTGAGTGGCGATGCGCGGTGCCTCGAGCCATTCCACCCCCTGTGGAGTGGCGAGCAGGTCGGGACAGTGGTCGCCGCTGAGATGGCCGCCCTTGAGCACGACATAAGGCGCGCCGAGACGCGTCAGCTCGGGTAGCAATGTGGCCATCGCCTGCGTGGTGCGTGGCGTTTCGGCGTCCAGTAGCACTGCGGCTTCCGGCAGGTTGGGAGTGATCACATCGGCCAGGGGGACCAGAACGTCACGCACTGCGCGAATGCCGGCACGGTCGACCAGGATGTCGCCGCTCTTGGCGACCATAACCGGGTCGAGCACCACCCAGCGTGGCCGGTAGCGGGTCAGGGCGTCGCGAATCGTCGTGGCGACGTCCATGCTCGCCACCATGCCGATCTTGACGGCTTCGATGCGCACGTCGCCGAGCAGGTTGTCGAGTTGCTCGGCGATCATCTCGGCGGGGATCGGATGCACGGCGCGTACGCCTTGCGTGTTCTGGGCGATCACCGCCGTGATGACGTTGGTGGCGTAGGTGCCCAATGCCGAGAACGTCTTGATATCCCCTTGCAACCCGGCGCCACCCGAAGGGTCGGAGCCGGCAATGGTGAGGACGTTGGGTGGTGTCTGAGCGATGGACATGGTTTGACCTTCAGTGTTCTGACGGGTGCGCACCCCTTGCGGTGGCTCGGGCGCTTGTATGGAGCGTAGGATACCGGTAAACCATCCGGCGAACAGGGCGTGTGGTTGAACGACACAGCATGTTCCTGAACAACTTGGACTTTCGTCGATTCTCGGGGCAAGGAGAGGTCGACCCGAAGAATCAGTTTTTATTGAGATAAGCTGTTCTGAACGATGCTTTCGACGTAAGCAATGACGTGCATACTAAGCTTGGCGAGTAGTGATCGCGGTGCTCGACATGGTGTTAACTTACTAACTTTATCGTTCGCCATCCTGACAGACGCTGCTAAATCCCCTAGAATCGTAGGGGCTCGCCACACGCAGGCAACGTGAATGGCGCCACGAGGTGCGCGCACCTCGATGATAACGAATATTGGGATAGCGCCCTATCGCGCTATCCGCTGCTTGTGAGGCATGGCAATGACCGATGAGGCAACCGCGCTAATCGCCGAATACTGGGCCGTGGGGCTATTCATAGTAGCCGTGTTCACGTTGTGTGCCCTGATGATCGGCGCCGCGAGTCTGCTCGGTGGTCGTAGTCGCGGTCGTAGCAAGTCCCTCCCCTTTGAGTCAGGCATTGTCGGAACAGGCAATGTCCGTCAACGCTTTTCCGTCAAGTTCTATCTGGTCGCGATGCTGTTCGTGATCTTCGATATCGAAGCCGTGTTTCTGTTCGCCTGGGCCGTATCGGTCCGCGAGGTGGGCTGGGAAGGCTTTGCGGGCGCCGCCGTCTTCATTTTCATCCTGTTGGCGGGGTTGATCTACGATAGTCGTGTCGGTGCCCTGGAGTGGGCGCCACGCAAGCGCGGTCAATCGCCCGATATCGTGACGGATCGATGAGCGTACCGCCCTGGAGGCGGTCTTGAGTCGGCGACGACCGGCATAGCGCCATATACCCGAATTTTCTTTTTCAGAGCTTCGAGGCGCATCATGCAATATACCCTGACGCGAGCGGATAGCGAGCCGGCGCCGGATAGCGCAAGCTATCCGCTGGATAAGCGCGAAACCACTGCTGACCCGATGAAGGAGCAGGTTCACCGCAACGTCTTCACCGGCAAGCTGGAAGATGTACTCAACGACAGTGTCAACTGGGGACGTAAACACTCCCTGTGGCCGTACAACTTCGGCCTCTCCTGCTGCTATGTGGAAATGACCACGGCCTTTACCGCGCCGCATGATGTCGCGCGCTTTGGCGCCGAGGTCATCCGCGCCTCCCCGCGTCAGGCCGATTTCATGGTCATCGCCGGTACCTGCTTCATCAAGATGGCGCCGGTCATCCAGCAGCTCTACGATCAGATGCTTGAACCCAAGTGGGTGATCTCGATGGGCTCCTGCGCCAATTCCGGGGGCATGTACGATATCTACTCGGTGGTCCAAGGCGTCGACAAGTTTCTCCCCGTGGATGTCTACGTGCCTGGCTGCCCGCCACGTCCCGAAGCGTTTCTACAGGGGTTGCAGCTACTTCAGGATTCTATCCAGGAAGAGCGTCGTCCGCTTTCCTGGGTGGTTGGCGACCAGGGCGCATATCGCGCCGAGATGCCCTCGCAGCGCGAGGCGAATCGCGACCGGCGTATTGCCGTGACGGAACTGCGTTCCCCGGATGAGGTATAGGCCGAGTGTCTGGTGCCGTCACCTGTCGTTTGAAGTCGATCCATCTGCCGGGGAATGAAAACCGATCATGAGCGCAGTTCACTCGCCATACGCCAATCACTCGCACGCCGATGACCCGGTAGTCCAGGCGTTATTCGCGCGCTTCGGCTACCACGTGTTCGTCGATCAAGCGACGTACACCGGCATGCCGGTCCTGTGGATCGACCGCGAGCATCTGCTTGAGGTCCTGGGCTTTTTGCGGGACATGCCCGAGCCCTTCGAGATGCTCTTCGACCTGCATGCCATCGACGAGCGTCTGCGTAGCCATCGCGCGGATTTGCCACCTGCAGACTTCACGGTCTTCTATCAGTTGATGTCGGTGTCGCGGAACCGCGACCTGATGCTCAAGGTGGCGCTTTCCGAGCGCGATCTCGAAGTGCCCAGCGTCGCGGGCCTTTATCCCAATGCCAATTGGTACGAGCGCGAAGTCTGGGACATGTTCGGCATCGACTTCCGTGGGCACCCGCACCTGACACGCTTGCTGATGCCGCCGACCTGGAACGGGCATCCGCTGCGCAAGGATTATCCGGCGCGCGCCACCGAGTTCGACCCTTATACGCTGACCGTAGAAGGTCAGGACACCGAGCAGGAAGCGCTGCGTTTCGATCCCGAATCCTGGGGCATGAAGCGTCAGGACGAGAACACGGACTACATGTTTCTCAACCTGGGGCCCAATCACCCCTCCGCACATGGTGCCTTCCGCATTGTGCTGCAGCTCGATGGCGAGGTCGTGGTCGATTGCGTCCCCGATATCGGTTATCACCATCGCGGCGCCGAGAAGATGGCCGAGCGTCAGTCCTGGCACAGCTATATCCCCTATACCGACCGCATCGACTATACCGGCGGGGTGATGAACAACCTGCCGTACGTGATGGCGGTGGAGAAGCTGGCGGGCATCCAGGTCACCGATCGTGCCAAGACCATTCGCGTGATGATGGCGGAGATGTTCCGCATCAACAGCCACTTGCTGTTTCTGGGTACCTATCTGCAGGACTTGGGCGCGATGACGCCGGTGTTCTTCACTTTCACCGATCGCCAGAAGGCCTATGAGGTCATCGAGGGCATCACCGGTTTTCGCATGCACCCGGCGTGGTATCGCATCGGCGGCACCGCGCATGACCTGCCCAATGGCTGGGACAAGCTAGTTCAGGGCTTCCTCGACTGGATGCCCAAGCGCCTTGTCGAATACGAGCGCGCGATGATGGAAAACGCCGTCATACGCGAGCGCACCAAGCAGGTCGCCGCCTTCACCACGCGCGAGGCGCTCGAGTGGGGCATCACCGGCCCCAATCTGCGCGCCACCGGCTGCGATTTCGACCTGCGCAAGAAACGCCCCTATTCCGGCTACGAGAACTTCGATTTCGAGGTGCCGCTGGGCGCTAACGGCGATGCCTTCGATCGCGGCCAGCTGCGCATCGACGAGATGCGCCAGAGCCTGCGCATCATCCAGCAATGCGTCGATCATATGCCGGCCGGCGACTACAAGGCCGATCATCCGCTGACCACGCCGCCGCCGCGCGAGAAGATGCTCCAGCACATCGAGACGCTGATCACGCATTTCCTGCAGGTCTCTTGGGGCCCTGTGCTCAAGCCTAACGAGTCGCTGTCGATGATCGAGGCGACCAAGGGCATCAACAGCTATTACCTGACCTCGGATGGCAACACCATGAGTTATCGCACGCGCATCCGCACGCCCAGTTTCCCGCATCTTCAACAGATTCCCGCCGTGGTGCGCGGTGCCCTGGTGCCGGATTTGATTGCCCATCTGGGGAGTATCGACTTCGTGATGGCCGACGTGGACCGCTGATATGACCAATGCTTCGACTTCCACCGCTGCGCCCATTGCCACTGACGGCTTCGTGTTGCACGACGAAGATCGGGCGGCCATCGCCCACGAGCGCGAGCATTATCCGCGTCCGCAGGCGGCCAGCATCGAGGCGCTCAAGATCGTCCAGAAGCGCCATGGCTGGGTGCCGGACGCCGCCATCGACGCCATCGCGCGTGAACTCGGCGTGGCGCCGGCAAGCGTCGAGGAAGTGGCGACGTTTTATAGCTTGATCTTCCGCCAGCCGGTGGGACGCCACGTGATCCTGCTGTGTGACAGCAGTTCGTGCTTCCTCACCGATTACGAAGCCCTGCGTGACGCCTTCTTCGCGCATCTGGGCATCGGCTTCGGGCAGACCACGCCGGATGATCGCTTCACGCTGCTTCCGGTGTGCTGTCTAGGCGCCTGCGACCGTGGCCCGGCGCTGATGATCGGTGAGGATACCTACGGGCCGGTGACGCCCGAGGAGATTCCCACGCTGTTGGAGGCGTACGCATGAACTGGGAGAGCGAGGCATGAGCCGGATTCTGCAAGACCGCGACGAACGCCGCCCTGAAACGCACCCGCTGACCTTTCGGCTCAACGACGATGGCACGCCGGTGATGCTCGACGCCTACCGCGAGCAGCAGGGCTACGCCAGCGTCGAGCGCGCTTTTCGAGACCTGACCTCGAAGACGCTGATCGACGAGCTCAAGACCGCCAACCTGCGCGGGCGCGGCGGCGGCGGGTTCTCCGCCGGGCTCAAGTGGAGCCTGACCATGCAGGGCGAGGGCATTCCGCGCGGCTATATCGTCTGCAACGCCGACGAAATGGAGCCTGGTACCTTCAAGGACCGCTTATTGCTCGAGCAGCAGCCGCATCTGCTCATCGAGGGTATGATCCTGGCCGGCTTCGCCAACAATGCCTACCAGGGCTACATCTTCATGCGCGGCGAATACGTCGACGCTGCGCGCACGGTCCAGCGCGCGCTGGACGAAGCGCGTGCCGCCGGCTGGCTGGGGCGCGATGTAGCCGGCAGCGGCTGGGATTTCGATATCGTCCTGCATACCGGTGCTGGGCGTTACATCTGCGGCGAAGAAACCGCGCTGATCAACTCGCTGGAAGGCAAGCGTGCCAACCCGCGCGCCAAACCGCCCTTCCCGGGGCAGAGCGGGGCCTGGGGCAAGCCCACCGTGGTCAACAACGTCGAGACGCTATGCAATGTGCCGGCCATCGTGCTGCACGGCGCGGAGTGGTACCAGGGGTTGTCTCAAGGCAAGAGCGGCGATGGCGGCACCAAGCTGTACGGCGTCTCCGGCAAGGTCAAACGGCCCGGTCTGTGGGAACTGCCGATGGGCACCACGGCCAGCGAGCTGATGGAGCGCGCCGGCGGCATGCGCGATGGTTTGACGCTCAAGACGTGGCTGCCCGGCGGCGGGAGCACCGGCTTTCTGCTTCCCGAGCATCTCGAACTGGCGATGGATTTCGACACCATCGGCAAGGCCGGCAGCCGCCTGGGAACCGGGCTCATGGCGGTGATCGCCGACAATCAGAGCGTGGTCTCGCTGGCGCGCAACCTGGAGGAATTCTTCTCCCGCGAGTCCTGTGGCTGGTGTACACCGTGCCGCGATGGCCTGCCGTGGAGCGTCAAGCTCCTGCAGGCCCTGGAGGCCGGAGAGGGTGTGCGAGGCGATATCGAATTGCTGGAATCGCTGGCGGTAGATCTGGGGCCGGGACGCACCTTCTGCGCCCACGCGCCGGGGGCGGCAATGCCGTTGGCGACGGCGATTCACCATTTCCGTGATGAATTCGAGCGAGGCGTCACGCGTGGCCAGGGGGCGGCGCATGCCGACCCGATCCCGGTGGGTAGCGTATGAACGACGTGACGAAGATGACGGGCGAGGAGCGATAATGGCAACGATTCACGTGGATGGCCGGGACTACGAGGTCGACGGCGCCGATAACCTGCTGCACGCTTGCCTGTCGTTGGGGTTGGATATCCCGTATTTCTGCTGGCACCCGGCCATGGGCAGCGTGGGTGCCTGCCGCCAGTGCGCGGTCAAGCAGTACAAGAACGCTGACGATACTCAGGGCATGTTGGTGATGTCGTGCATGGCACCGGTGCAGGACGATGCCTACATCTCCATCGAGGACGACGAAGCTAAAGCCTTTCGCGAGAATGTCATCGAATGGCTGATGATCAACCACCCGCATGATTGCCCGGTCTGCGAGGAAGGCGGTCACTGCCACCTGCAGGACATGACGGTGATGACCGGTCATGACAGCCGCCGCTACCGTTTTCGCAAGCGTACCCACCAGAATCAGGATCTGGGGCCGTTCATCGGTCATGAGATGAACCGTTGCATCACCTGTTACCGCTGCGTGCGCTTCTATCAGGATTATGCCGGCGGCGGTGACCTGGGCGCCTTCGGGGCGCACGACAACGTCTATTTCGGGCGCTTTCAGGAAGGCACGCTGGAGAGCCCTTTCTCCGGCAACCTCACCGAAGTCTGCCCGACCGGGGTGTTCACCGACCAGACCCATTCCGAGCATTACACTCGTAAGTGGGACCTGCAGTTCGCGCCCAGTGTCTGCCATCAATGCGCAGTGGGCTGCAATATCAGCCCCGGCGAGCGCTATGGCGATATTCGGCGGATCGAGAACCGCTACCACGGCGAAGTGAACCACTATTTCCTTTGCGATCGCGGGCGTTTCGGTTATGGCTACGTGAACCGCGAGGACCGCCCACGCGTACCCGAATGGCGCGAACGCCAGCGTGTCGGCGTCGAGTCCGGCGAGACGGGCGTGGTTGCCGGAACCATCAGTCTGGAAATCGACGATGCGCTGGACCGTGCCGCCGATGGAATGCGCAGCGCGCGCCGCGTGATCGGTATCGGCTCGCCACGGGCGAGCCTCGAGAGCAACCACATGCTGCGTACGCTGGTGGGGGACGCCAACTTCTCCACCGGCATCGATGCCCGCGAGCTTGAGTTGCTGGTACGCATGAACGAGCTCAATACCCGCTGTGGCCTGCCGTCGCCGAGCCTGCGCGAGATCGAAGGCTGCGATGCGGTGTTCGTGCTCGGCGAGGATCTCATCAATAGTGCCGCACGCATGGCGCTGGCCATTCGCCAGGCGGTCAACGCCAAGGGCGAGGCGCTGGCCGCCACGCGCGGCATCCCGTCCTGGAACGCCGAGGCGGTGAAGACGATGGCCCAGGATGAACGTTATCCATTGTTCATGGCCACGCCTGACATGACCGAGCTGGATGCACTGGCGGAGCAGACCTTCAACGCCGCGCCGGATGATATCGCGCGGCTGGGCTTCGCCGTGGCGCACTACATCGATGCCGAGGCGCCCTGCCCGGAGGCCCTCGGCGAGGCGACCTCGGCACTTGCAAAGCGCATCGCCGAGGCCTTGCTGGCGGCACAGCGCCCGTTGGTGGTTTCGGGTGGCTCGCTGGGAACGCCAGCGGTGCTCGAGGCAGCCGGCAACGTGGCACGCGCCTTGGCACGGCGAACACGCCCCGGGGCGTTGTCGTTGGTGCGCCGTGAAGCCAACAGTACCGGTCTGTCGCTACTCGGCGGGGAATCACTGGACTGGGCACTGGAATACCTGATCAGCGGCGAAGCCGATGGCGTGGTGATTCTCGAGAACGATCTTTACATGCGCGCCGACGCAGGCCGGGTTGACGCTGCCTTGAAGCGTGCCGACTGCGTCGTCACGCTCGATCATCAGCGCACCGCGACCTGGGACAAGACGGATATCGGGCTCCCGGCGGCGAGCTTCGCCGAAAGCGATGGCACCCTGGTCAGCCTGGAAGGACGCGCCCAGCGGTTCTATCAGGTCTTCGAGCCTAGTTATATCCGCCCCGAGACACGCATTCGCGAAAGCTGGCGGTGGCTCAACGCGCTCAAGACAAGCGTCGAGCGTCAGGCGGTGACGCCGCTCACCCTCGATGAGGTGACGCGTGATATGGCCATGACATACCCTGCCCTGGCGCCGGCCGGCGATGCCGGCTTGAGTGCCGCCTATCGCGTGCATGGGCTGCGTCTGGCGCGTGAACCTCATCGCTATAGCGGTCGCACCGCGATGCGCGCCAATCTCGATGTCAGCGAACCTCGTGCGCCGCAGGATGCGGATACGCCGTTTGCATTCTCCATGGAAGGCTATGCCGGTTATGCCGAGCCACGCCGTGAAGTGGCGTTCGCCTGGGCCCCGGGGTGGAACTCGCCGCAAGCCTGGAACAAGTTCCAGGACGAGGTCGGTGGGCATCTGCGCGCCGGCGATCCCGGCGTGCGGTTGTTGGGGCCGCTGCCCGGCGATTACGACTATGCGCGTACACTGCCGGCACGCTTCGCCGCACGTGACGATCAATGGCTGGCGGTACCGCAGGCGCGCTTGTTCGGGGGCGACGAAACTTCGTCGCGGGCCGAGCCCATCCAGACGCGCATGACCGAGACATGCTTCACCGTGTCACGCGGTGCCGCCGAGCGGTTGCGGATGTCGCCGGGCGCCACGTTGACGCTCAACCTGGGGGAGCGGCAGCTCACGCTCCCGATAGCGATCAGTGACGTGTGGCCCGATGGCATGGTCGGCGTGCCGGATCAGTCGGGACTGCCACTGACCGCGCCTGAGTGGGCCCATCTCGATGCTCAGGAGGTGCGCGCATGAGCTGGTGGACACCACAGGTCGAGGCAATCGCGTTCGCGCTCTTTCAAGCATTGGTGATCCTGATCGGTGCGGTACTCTCAGGAGCGTTGCTGACCATGGTGGAACGGCGTCTCCTGGGCTTATGGCAGGATCGTCACGGTCCCAACCGCGTCGGGCCGTTCGGGGTGCTGCAGATCCTCGCCGATATGCTCAAGATCCTCTTCAAGGAAGACTGGATCCCGCCGTTCGCCGATCGTACCTTCTTCGTGCTGGCGCCGGCGATCGCCATGGCATCGCTGTTGCTGAGCTTCATGGTCATTCCCATTACGCCCAATTGGGGGGTGGCCGATCTGCATATCGGTTTGCTGTTCTTCTTCGCCATGGCGGGCATCAACGTCTATGCGGTGCTCTTCGGCGGATGGTCGAGCGGCAACAAGTACGCCTTGCTGGGGGCGATGCGTGCCTCGGCACAGACACTGTCCTATGAAGTCTTCATAGGCTTGTCGCTGATGGGGGTGGTGGCCATGGCCGGTTCGTTCAACATGCGCGAGATCGTCGCCGCCCAGGAAACGGTATGGTTCATCGTGCCGCAGTTCTTCGGCTTCTGTACCTTCCTGGTCGCCGGCATTGCCGTGACGCACCGTCACCCGTTCGACCAGCCCGAGGCCGAGCAGGAGCTGGCCGATGGCTATCACGTCGAGTACTCGGGCATGAAATGGGGCATGTTCTTCATCGGCGAGTACGTGGGCATCGTGCTGGTATCGGCGCTGATCGTGACGTTGTTTCTGGGTGGCTGGCACGGTCCGTGGTTGCCGCCTATCGTGTGGTTCCTGCTCAAGACTGCCGTGTTCGTGGGCTTTTTCGTGCTGCTGCGCGCGGCACTGCCGCGTCCTCGCTATGACGCGGTGATGAGCTTCGGGTGGAAGGTCTGCCTGCCACTGACCCTGATCAATTTGCTGGTGACCGGCGCACTGATTCTTGTATTCAGCCCCGCCGGTGGCTAAGCGTCGAGACTGGAGAAGACCGTGAAGATTAAATCATTGCTCGCGGGGACCGGATCGCAGCTACGGACGATGGGCATGGTATTCATGCACTCCTTCCGCAAGCGCGAGACCCTGCAGTACCCGGAAGAACCGGTCTATTTGTCGCCGCGCTATCGCGGACGCATCGTGCTGACCCGCGACCCCGATGGCGAGGAGCGCTGTGTGGCATGCAATCTGTGCGCGGTGGCATGCCCGGTAGCGTGCATTTCGCTGCAGAAAGACGAGCGCGATGATGGCCGCTGGTATCCGGAGTTTTTCCGCATCAATTTTTCGCGCTGCATCTTTTGTGGGCTGTGCGAGGAAGCCTGTCCGACCTCGGCCATCCAGCTTACGCCGGATTTCGAGATGAGCGAGTTTCGGCGTCAGGAATTGGTCTACGAGAAGGAAGACCTGCTGATTTCCGGGCCGGGCAAGGATCATAACTACAACTTCTATCGCGTGGCGGGGCTGTCGATCGCCGGAAAAGACAAGGGTGAGGCGCAGAACGAAGCCGAACCGATTAACGTCAAGTCGTTGATGCCCTGATCAGGGATGCCCTTACCAGGATAGGGAGACACCATGGAAATCGCCTTCTATCTCAGCGCCGTGGTCGCCGTGCTCGCGACGCTTGGGGTGGTGACCGGGCGGCACCCGGTACATGCCTTGCTTTACCTGATCGTCTCGCTGATAGCGGTGGCGATGGTGTTCTTTGCACTCGGAGCGCCCTTCGCCGGGGCGCTGGAAATCATCGTCTACGCCGGCGCGATCATGGTGCTGTTCGTGTTCGTGGTGATGATGCTCAATCTCGGTGAGGCCGCCGCGCAGCAAGAGAGTGCCTGGCTGCGCCCGCGCACCTGGCTGGGGCCGGCGGTGCTCAGCGGTATCTTGTTGTTGGTGCTGCTGGTGACATTGATCGGCGCCGACGTGGGCGGTCGTATCCAGGGTGATACCCTGACCGCCAAGGCGGTGGGCACGCTGCTGTTCGGGCCTTATCTGATCGTCGTCGAACTCGCCGCGATGCTGCTGCTGGCGGCGCTGGTGGCGGCGTCTCACCTGGGGCGCAGCGAAGCGCATGACGAGGCACACACGGTACGCCAAGTCCCGGGTAAGCGTACTGCAGATGGCCGGGGGCGCGCCGCCAGCGAGCGCTCGCTCGGTGACGACACCTCAAGCGAGGAGAATTCACGATGAATGGCGTTCCCATGGAACACGGCCTGATCCTGGCGTCGATCCTCTTCGCGCTGGGCCTGGTGGGGCTGATGATGCGCCGGAACATGCTGTTCGTGCTGATGAGCCTGGAAGTCATGATGAACGCGGCGGGGCTCGCCTTCATCGTTGCGGGAACACGTTGGGGTCAGCCCGACGGCCAGGTGATGTTCCTGCTGGTGATCACTCTGGCGGCGGCCGAGGCAAGCGTGGGGCTGGCGCTGTTGTTGCAGCTCTATCGGCGCTTCAAGACCCTTGATATCGATGCGGCAAGCAGGTTGCGCGGATGAATCTACTCACTCTGACGTTTTTGTTTCCCCTGTTGGGGTGTCTAGTCCTGGCGCTGGGCGGTGATCGCCTGTCGCTGCGTGGCGCGGCGACGGTGGGGGTCACCGCGCTGGGGCTGGCGGCGGCCACGACCGTGTGGGTGGGCCTCGACTTCCTCGGACACGGCTCGGCAGCGCAGGTCATGACGCTGTGGACCTGGATCGACGTGGGCGATTTTCAGTCGTCGATGGGCCTGCTGGTCGATGGGCTGTCGCTGACGATGCTTGGCGTGATTACCGGCGTGGGCTTTTTGATCCATCTGTTTGCGGCCTGGTACATGCGCGGCGACACCGGGGTTCGTCGGTTCTATGCCTACATGAACCTGTTCGTGTTCAGCATGGTGCTGCTGGTGCTGGGCGACAACCTGCTGCTGCTGTATCTCGGTTGGGAAGGCGTCGGCCTGTGCAGCTATCTGCTGATCGGCTACTACTACCATGACTCGGCCAATGGCTGGGCGGCGTTCAAGGCCTTCCTGGTGACGCGTATCGGCGATGTGCTGATGGCGATCGGGCTGTTCATCCTGTTCGTCGAGTTGGGCACGCTGGATATCCAGACGCTGCTGGCGCGGGCGCCGGAGGTCTGGGCGCGCGGCGACCTGATGGTCGAACTGGCGACGTTGATGCTGCTCGGCGGGGCGCTGGGCAAGTCCGCGCAGTTGCCGCTGCATACCTGGCTGGCTGACGCCATGGCCGGCCCCACGCCGGTGTCGGCACTGATCCACGCGGCGACCATGGTCACCGCCGGGGTGTATCTGATCGCGCGTATGCATGGCCTGTTCCTGCTGGCACCGGATGTGCTGACACTGGTGGGCTGGATCGGCGCGGTGACGCTGCTGATGGCTGGGTTCGCCGCCCTGGCGCAGACCGACATCAAGCGCGTGCTGGCCTATTCGACGATGAGCCAGATCGGCTACATGTTCCTGGCCCTAGGTGTGGGAGCCTTCGATGCGGCGATCTTCCATCTGATGATGCACGCCTTCTTCAAGGCGTTGCTGTTCCTCTCGGCCGGCTCGGTGATCGTCTCCTGCCATCACGAGCAGGACATGCGCCGTCTCGGCGGATTGTGGCGCAAGTTGCCGCTCGCCTATGCCGGGTTCGTGGTAGGCGGTTCGGCCCTGATGGCGTTGCCGTTCGTGACGGCGGGCTTCTACAGCAAGGACGAAATCCTCTGGGAAGCGCTGGCGTCCGGCCATATCGGCTTGCTGATGGCGGGTCTGGTCGGCGCACTGCTGACCTCGCTGTATACCGTGCGCTTGATCGTCGGTACCTTCCACGGCACGCCGGGCAGCGATCACAGCCGGCACGCCGAGGGTGGTCGCGGTCTGGTACATGGCGTGCCGCTGGTCGTGTTGATCGTGCTCTCGACGCTGGTGGGTGCCTGGATTCATCCGCCGCTCGACGAGGTGCTGCCGGCCAGTCCCGGTGCGACGCAAGAAGCCGGACGCCATGTGCTGGAGGTCATTGCCATGCTGGTGGCGGTGGGCGGCGCGGCCGTGGCGTTGTGGCTGTTCGTGTGGCGGCGGGAGATGGTGGCGCGCCTGGTGGCCCTGCCGGAAGGCGCGCGCCTGTGGCGCTTGTGGCATCACGCCTGGGGCTTCGATGCCCTCTACGATGTGGTGCTGGTCAAGCCGTTCCGTGGCCTGGTGTGGCTGTGGCGTAGCGACTGGATCAACGGAGTGTGCAATCTGGTGCCGTTGCTGGCGCGCGGCCTGCGCTGGCTGTTGACGCGTTCTCAGACGGGGCGGCTGCGCCACTATGCCGTTTCGATGACGCTGGGCGCGACCGTGGTGCTGATCTTCCTGGCTTTGGGGTAAGCGATGTACGACTTGAAGAAAGACACCGGTGGCAGGAATAGCAGGCTAACGTGGCAAGCTGAGGGGGCGCAGCGCTGATGATTCTTGTCTGGTTGATTCTGATTCCTTTCATCGGCGGGTTGCTGTGCTGGCAAGCCGAACGCTTCGGTGAGCAATCGCCGCGCTGGATTGCCCTGGGCACCATGCTGCTCGAACTGGCACTGGTTCTGGGCGTGTGGTGGCATGGCGATTATGGCCTGAACGCCGCGCAGGGTGCCTCGGACTGGGCTCTCGAGTGGCGCGCCGACTGGATTCCCCGCTTCGGGATCGAGGTGCACCTGGCACTGGATGGCCTGTCGCTGATCATGATCGCGCTCACCGGGCTACTCGGGGTGCTGGCGGTGGTGTGCTCGTGGCAC
Source organism: Chromohalobacter nigrandesensis (assembly GCF_023061285.1). GTDB lineage: Bacteria > Pseudomonadota > Gammaproteobacteria > Pseudomonadales > Halomonadaceae > Chromohalobacter > Chromohalobacter nigrandesensis. The sequence goes on along the minus strand of NZ_JAKGAM010000003.1, from coordinate 75,558 downwards.
GAGATCTCGCGGCGCATCGGCTTCTTCCACCTCAACCTGTTGTGGATTCTCGGTGGCGTGGTGGGCGTCTTCCTGGCCATCGACCTGTTCCTGTTCTTCTTCTTCTGGGAGATGATGCTGGTCCCCATGTACTTCCTCATCGCGCTATGGGGGCACAGCGGTTCCACGGGTAACACGCGCATCCAGGCGGCGACGAAATTCTTCATCTATACCCAGGCTAGCGGGCTGTTGATGCTGGTGGCCATTCTCGGCCTGGTGTTTGCGCATCACGCCGCCACCGGAGAATACAGCTTCAGCTACGAGGCGCTGCGGCATACCGCGCAGAACGAGCTCTCGCCCCAGATGGCGTGGTGGTTGATGCTCGGCTTCTTCATCGCCTTTGCGGTCAAGATGCCGGTGGTGCCGCTGCATGGGTGGCTACCCGACGCGCATGCCCAGGCGCCCACTGCGGGGAGTGTCGACCTGGCGGGTATCCTGCTCAAGACCGCCGCCTACGGCATGTTGCGCTTCGCCTTGCCGCTGTTTCCCGAGGCCTCCCAGGCCTTCGCGCCGATCGCGATGGGCCTGGGGGTTCTGGGCATTTTCTACGGCGCGATCCTGGCGTGTGGCCAGCATGACCTGAAACGTCTAGTCGCCTATTCCAGCATTTCCCACATGGGCTTCGTGCTGATCGGCATCTACAGCAGTACCGAGCTGGCGCTACAGGGCGTCGTGATATTGATGGTTGCCCATGCCTTCTCGGCCTCGGGGTTGTTCATCATCAGTGGCCAGCTCTACGAGCGCCTGCATACCCGCGACATGCGCCTGATGGGTGGCCTGTGGGGCCGCATCAAGGGCCTGCCGGGCATCGCACTGTGCTTTGTGGCGGCCTCGATGGGCCTCCCGGGTACCGCCAATTTTGTGGGCGAGTTCCTGGTGCTGTTCGGCTCCTTCGATGCCTGGCCCTGGGTGGTTGTGGTCGCCAGTGGTGGCTTCGTACTGGCGGCGATCTATTCGCTGTTCATCATGCAACGCGTCTACTTCGGTCCGGCCAAGGAAGAAACGCCGCTGGGCGGGCTCGATGGCCGCGAAACCGTGATGATGCTCGGCCTGCTGGTCCTGGTATTGTGGGTCGGGCTTTATCCCGGCCCATTGCTGGACACCTCGCAGGCGGCGATGCAAAACGTGGAGCACATCATGACGCTGGAAGAAACGCCTGCCATGCCTGAGGAGACGCCATGACGCCGTTGCTAGCACTTTCACCGCTGATCCTCGTCTGCGCCACGGCCATCGTGGTGATGCTGACCATTGCGTGGCGTCGGCATCACGACCTGACGGCGACGTTGACCGTGATCGGCCTCAACCTGGCACTGGTGGCACAGATTCTGGTCTGGTGGCTGGCGCCGCTCGACGTGACGCCGCTAATGAGGGTAGACGGCCTGTCGATCTTCGGCGGGGTGCTGATCCTCGGCGCCACGCTGGCCTGCGCCACGCTGGGCCATGCCTATCTGGAAGGCGCGCGCGGTCCGCGCGAGGAATATTATCTGCTGCTGTTGTGTGCCGCCGCCGGCGGGATTGCGCTGGTGAGCAGTCGCCATCTGGCCTCGTTGTTCTTCAGTCTGGAACTGCTGTCGATGCCGCTTTACGGCATGCTGGCTTACACCTATCGCGAGCGGGGCGCCTTGGAAGCGGGCGTCAAGTACATGGTGCTTTCCGCAGCGGCCTCGGCCTTCTTGTTGTTCGGCATGGCGCTTTTGTATGCGCGTACCGGCCATCTCGATTTCGCCGGGCTGGGTGGGGCGTTGGCCTCGGCAGGCGGCGATGGATGGTTGCTGGCCGGGATGGGCCTGATGATCGTCGGGCTGGGCTTCAAGCTTTCCATCGTGCCGTTCCATCTGTGGACGCCGGACGTCTACGAAGGTAGTCCCACCCCGGCGGCCACCTTCCTGGCCTCGGCCAGCAAGGTGGCGGTATTGGTGGTCTTGCTGCGCCTGTTGCAGTCCGCCCCGGCGGCCCAGGATGCCTGGCTGCACAGCCTGCTCGCCGTGCTTGCCTTCGTGACCATGCTGGGCGGCAACCTGCTGGCGTTGATGCAGCAAGATCTCAAGCGCTTGCTGGGCTACTCCTCGATCGCGCATTTCGGCTATCTGCTGGTAGCGCTGGTGATCAACGAGGGACTGGCGGTGGAAACCGCAGGTATCTATCTGGTGACCTATGTGCTGACGACGCTGGGTGCGTTCGGGGTAGTGACGCTGCTGTCGAGCCCCTACGGCGGTGCCGATGCCAGTCGCTTGCATCATTACCGTGGCTTGTTCTGGCGGCGGCCCTACCTGACCGCAGTGCTGACGGTGATGATGCTGTCGCTGGCGGGCATTCCCTTGACTGCGGGCTTCATCGGCAAGTTCTACATCGTCGCGGTAGGGGTCGAAGCCAGCCGCTGGTGGTTAGTCGGCGCTGTGGTGGCGGGGAGCGCCATCGGCCTTTACTACTATCTACGCGTGATGGTGACGCTCTTTCTGCCCGAGCCGGGCATGCAGCGCCGTGACGCGACCACCGACTGGGCGCAACGCGCCGGCGGCGTGGTGGTGCTGGCGCTGGCGGCCCTGGTCGTGCTGCTGGGGGTCTATCCCGCGCCGATGATCGAGTGGGTGCGGCTCATGGCCGCGACGTAAGCGTCGCGGCTGTGCTGATGCGGTGCCGCTCGCTCACGAGGCGGCATTGTCATTGGGCATGCTGCGTAGGCAGGCGGTGGGCAGTTGAATGTCTACTGCCACCGGCAGATGGTCGGAAAAAAGCCGGTCGAGCACCTCGAAGCGTTCGGCGTGCAAGGCGTCGGAGATCAGGATGTGATCGAGTGCGCGGCGTGGCTGCCAGGCGGGATACGACAACGGCATCGCCACGGGATGCAGCGGCAGCGCATGGCAGAAGCGCTGGTGGGCATTGATCTGATCCGGCGTGCAGTTGAGATCGCCCATCACGACCACGTGGCGTAGCGGTTGAATGAGCTCGCTCAAGTAGTCGAGTTGCCGGGTACGTGCGCGATGCCCCAGCGCCAGGTGCGCCACGACCAGGTGCAGGGCATCCGGGCCGTCGCCGAAGCGCGCGTGAATGGCGCCGCGTCCCGGTAACGTGCCGGGCAGGCGATACTCGTCTATCTGGCGCGGTGTCAGACGCGACAGCAGGCCGTTGCTGTGCTGGGCGACACGCCCCAGGTTGCGGTTGAGCTGTTGGTAGTAGTGAGGAAACTCGGCCCGTGTGGCGAGATATTCGACCTGATTGACGTGCCCCGAGCGGAAACTGCCCCCATCGACTTCCTGAAGGCCGACGATGTCGTAACCGCGCAGCATGTCGCCGATCAGATCGAGGCGCCCCTGGCGCTTGGGGTGCGGCAACAGATGCTGCCAACTGCGTGTCAGATAGTGATGATAGGCCGAGGTATGAATGCCGACCTGCAAGTTGCAGGTCAGCAGGCGTAGCGAGCGGGGCGTCTGGGAAGCAGGCGCCACGGCAGTGGCGTTACTCATTGCGTTCGCTGCGTACCTTGTCGATCAGGGCATCGGCGATCTTGGGCATGTTCTCCAGCGAGCCGGCGCTGCTGGGCGTGATGACGTAATGACCGTCGACGATCAGGGCGGGGACCCCCATGATCTTGTAGCTACGCATCTTGGCGTTGGCGCGATTGATCTGGCTTTTCACGCCGAAGGACTCGAGTGCCTCGAGCGCGTCGTCCTTGCTGACATCGTAATGAGTGAAGAACTCGGCGATGTCGTCCGGTTTGGTGAGGCGCTGGCCTCCCTCGTGGATGGCATCGAAGAAATCGCTGTGCATTTCTTTCTGGATGCCCAACGCCTTGGCAGCGTAGAAGGCGCGTGCATGCTTGGTCCAGGTATCGCCCATGGTGGCCGGGATGCGCTGAAAGGCGACATCGTCGGGCAGCTCGTCGACCCATGCATTGAGTGGCTCTTCAAGAGCGTAGCAATGCGGGCAGCCGTACCAGAATACCTCGTTGACCTCGATCTTGCCGTCCGGTACTTCGGTCTTCACGGGCTCGTCGAGTACCTCGTAATCTTCTCCGGCAACCGGGTCGGCGGCCATGGCCAGCGTCGATAAACTCAGTCCGGTGACCAGCACCAGCAGTGACTTCAACATGCATCTCTCCTTGGCTTGCATAAAAAACGGAAAACGGGTGGCGAACCTTCGTCGCCTCCCATGGTGACACCTTTGAGCCGCTTCAGTGTCTCGGGTTCCCTAGCGACTCATGCGATACACGGTCTTGGCCCTCAGTTTCCCAGTGATACCACCCCGGCGGGCACCGAGGAAAGAGGGATCTCATGGAAAGGGTGGCTGTTGCCATGCTCTATCTTGCGGTGCGCATCGAGAGCGCCATGAGACGCGGCCTCGGCGCATAATGATACACTGTGTGGCAAACGGCCCACTCCATGGACATTCGCCGCTCTCGGGCGGCAGGCTCAGTCGAGACTCATCATGCAAGATGGCAAGATCAACTACCAGACCGCGCGTTTTTTGATCAGCGCGCCGCGCTTGGCTTTGTGCCCTCCGGATACGGGGGCGGAAGTGGCATTCGCGGGGCGTTCCAATGCCGGCAAGTCCAGCGCGATCAACGCCCTGACTCAGCAGAAGGCGCTGGCGCGTACCTCGAAGACGCCGGGGCGCACGCAACTGATCAACTTCTTCACCCTCGCCAACGACGAGGCGTACCGGTTGGTGGATCTGCCCGGTTACGGCTTCGCCAAGGTGCCGGACCAGGTCAAGCTGGAGTGGCAGCGTCACTTGAGCGAGTACCTGTACGAGCGCGAAACGCTCAGGGGCCTGATGCTGGTCATGGACGTGCGGCACCCGCTGAGCGAATTCGACCAGATGATGCTGGGCTGGGCCGACGAAAAGGGCATGCCTGTGCATATCCTGCTGACCAAGGCCGATAAGCTCAAGTCCGGCGCCGCCAAGTCTTCGCTGCTGGCGGTGCGGCGTCAGCTCGCCGAGTGGGAAGACCTGGTCAGCGTGCAGTTGTTCTCGGCGCTCAAGCGGCAAGGCGTCGATGGAGCGTGCGCGCGCATGGATGCCTGGCTCTGTGAGCGGGATGCCGTGTGACGCGTCAACCTACCCTGCCAGCCTGGCGAGTAGGGTTGGCAGTTCACGTACATGCGTGAGGCGATGCACGCCGGGTGGCAGCTCGCGCGAGCCTTCATTCTTGGCGTCGATCCAGGCGACGTGCATGCCCAGGCGCTGCGCGGGTAGCACGTCCTCGCGCCAGGAGTCGCCGACATGCAGGGCCTGTGACGGCCGGGCACGAAGCCTTGCCAGTGCGGCGAGGAAAGCGCGCGGGTCGGGCTTGGGGGCATGCAGTTCGCCTGCGGCGATCATCACGCTGAAATGGTCGGCCAGATCCAGGCGCTTGAGGTCGGCGTTGCCGTTGGTGATCGCGGCGATCCGATAGTCCTGGCGCAGCGTGTCGAACATGGCCGCCACCTCGGGATAGGGCGTGAGGTCATGGCGCAGATCGAGAAAATGCGCGATGGCATGCGCTGCCCACAGACGCGCCCGCAGGCGAGGCAGCCCGTAGGTTTCCACCAACTCGAACAACGCGCGTTCGCGAATCCAGGTGAAGTCGCCGCGCTTGAGCGGAAAGCGTCGCGCCACGTCGAGACGGTGCTGCTGATACGTGCTCAACGGGTAATCTGTCATGAATGCGCGGGTGGCGTCTGGTGAGGCGGCGGCGAGGGCATCGCTGAGCCATTGATAATGCCCGGTTTCGGCACGCTCGAGAACCGGGCGGTTGTTCCACAGCGTGTCATCGAGATCGAAGGTCAGCGCGGTTATCGCCATTGGGGTCGCCTCTAGAGCCGTGAGTCAGAAATGTGAGTCTCAGCCTTCGCCGGGCGTTTTGTGACGCCGGGCGCGGGGATGTGCCTGATCGTAGGCGTCGGCGAGATGCTGCCAGTCGAGCCGGGTATAGACCTGTGTGGTAGACAGATTGGCATGCCCCAGCAGTTCCTGGACGGCACGCAGGTCCTGGCTCGATTCGAGCATATGGCTGGCGAAGGAGTGGCGCAGGCGATGCGGATGCAGATGTTCGGGCAGGCCGCGCTCGCGGGCAAGATGCACGAGGCGCTTCTGCACCGCACGATGCCCGAGGCGTGCACCACGCTGACCGACGAACAGCGCACTTTCCTGCTCGTCGGCCAACTGACCACGGACCTCGAGCCATGTTGCCAGCGCTGCCTGGGCACGACTGCCGAGGGGCATCTGGCGCGGCTTGCTGCCCTTGCCCATGACCCGCACGCGGCGCGCCTCCAGATCGGTGATATTCAGCGCCGTCAACTCCGCCAGACGCAGCCCGCAGGAGTAGAACAGCTCCAGCATGGCCTGGTCGCGCACGGCCAGTGGGGTGTCGTCGTGTGGCGTGTCCAGGAAGCGTGATAACTGATCGACATCCACCGGACGCGGCAGGTGCTGAGGTTGCCGGGGTGTCTGGGTCAAGGCTACGGGATTGTGAGCGAGCACGCCGCTGTGCACCAGGTGATCGGCGAAGCGCGATAGCGCGGCACGGCGCCGGGCGAGACTGCGCGGGGCCAGGCCTCGGGTGCGTTCGGCGCCCAGGAAGCGGCGCACCAGGGCGACATCCAGCGTGGACCAGGCGTCGATGTCATGCGCTTCGAGGAAATGCGCCAGCGCGGTCAGGTCGCGTCGATAGGCATCCAGCGTCGCGGGGCTGGCATACCCCGCCAGGGCGCGCAGGAAATCTTCAATCGCGGCGTGCATGCGGGGTATCCAGTCGGATAAGCAAGCGCCCGACGATTTCGCCGAGGTAATCGGTGAACAGGGTATCGAGCGTGGCACGAAAGTGCTCGCTCTCCTGGCTGGCCAGCAGCAGGTAGCCGAGCGGCTCGCCCATGGTCAGGCGCGTCACGGCGCATGAGCCGCTGCTCTCGGGCGGTTCGGAATGCGGGAGGAGATGTTGCCACGCTTCCCGCGAGAGCTGGGTACAGCGGCTGTTGTGGCCGTCGAGAAGATGCTCCAGGGCGTCGCGGGCGGGGTCATCGAGGCACAAACGGGGTGGCTGCACGGCGCTGCCATCGTGAGGCGAGTCCAGCCACAAGGCGACCGCCTGGGTGCGAAATCGCTCGCTGAGCTGAGTCGATAATGCCTCGCCCAGTGCATCGACGTTTTCCGCTTCGAGCAATGCCAGGATCAGTGTGCGTGTGCGCTGGTACTGCGCCTCGTTGTGGCGCGCCGTCTCCAGCAGATGCTCGAGGCGCCATTCGGCGGTCTCGGCACGCTCGCGCAGGTCGTGCACCAGGCGTTCGAGCAGTGAAATAGCGCCTTGGGTCTGGGGATGCGGCACCTTGAGCTGTTGCAGCAGTCCCTCTCGGCCGACGAAGAAGTCGGGATGACGGGCCAGCCAATGCGCAACACGCTCGGGGTCGAGCGTCGTGCGCGGCTCGGGCGCCTGGGCTTGGGACATGCGTATGTTCTCCTGTGTTTCCGTCTTGCGTGCCGTATCGTTGTTTGCAGGTTCTCCGGGCACTCGGCAATGCTGCTAAGGCAGCGCGATACGTCCCTCGAAGACGCTGGTAGCGGGGCCGATCATCACCATGGGGGCGTCCTCGGCGGGCCATTCCACGGTTAGTGTGCCACCGGGTAGGTGAACATCGACGGGACTCTCGAACAACCCGCGTCGGATGCCGGTGGCCACCGCTGCGCAGGCGCCGGTGCCGCAGGCCAGCGTTTCGCCGCTACCACGTTCGAAGACCCGCAGGCGCGCCTCGTGACGCGAGACGACCTGCAGGAAGCCCACGTTGACGCGTCGAGGGAAGCGCACGTGGCGTTCGATGAGCGGGCCCAGGTGTGCTACCGGTGCGCTATCGGCATCGTCGACCACGAGGACGGCGTGGGGGTTGCCCATTGAGACCACGCCGATTTCCCAGCGTGTGTCGTCGACCTCCAGGGTATGCGTGGGCGCATCGGTCGGGGCGTCGAAGGGCACCGCCTCGGGGGCGAAACGCGGCACACCCATGTTCACGCGGACCCGCTCGTCTTCCTCGACGCGCAGGGTCAGGGGCCCGGCCTGGGTTTCGACGCGGATTTCGCGCTTGTGGGTTAGCCCCGCTCCGCGTACGAAACGCGCGAAGCAGCGGGCGCCGTTACCGCAATTCTCCACCTCGTGGCCGTCGGCGTTGAAGATGCGGTAACGGAAATCCATCTCCGGGTCGCGTGGCGGCTCGACCAGCAGCAACTGATCGAAACCGATGCCGAGATGACGGTTGGCCAACTGCTGGATGCGTTCGGTGTCGAGTCGCGCCCGCTGGGTGACCAGGTCGACCACCATGAAGTCATTGCCCAGCCCGTGCATCTTGGTGAAATGCAGCAGCATCAGGAGGTCTCCGCCAGGCGATGCTCGCCGGCCCACAAGTCGGCGAGCGTCTCGCGTTCGCGCACGACCTGCGCGCTGTCGCCGTCGACCATGATCTCGGCGGGACGCGGCCGGCTGTTGTAGTTGGAGGCCATCACGAAGCCGTAAGCCCCGGCCGAGCGCACTGCGAGCAGATCGCCCGGCGCGATGGCCAGTTCACGCGCCTTGCCGAGGAAGTCGCCGGTTTCACAGACCGGACCGACCACGTCGTAGAGCGCCGTCTCACGGGGCGCTCGAGTATCGACCGGGACGATGCGTTGCCATGCTTCATACAGCGCGGGACGAATCAGGTCGTTCATGCCGGCGTCGACGATGGCGAAATGCTGGGTCTCGCCGGGCTTCAGGTATTCGACGCGGGTCACCAGCACGCCGGCGTTGGCGGCGATCGAGCGGCCCGGCTCGAAGAGCAGCGTCAGGTCGCGGCCGTCGAGGCGCTCGAGCAGGGCTCGGGCATAGTCGTAGGGCGCGGGCGGTTGCTCGTCTTGATAGGGCACGCCGAGGCCGCCACCCAGGTCGAGATGCTCGATGGTAATGCCCGCCTCGTGCAGGCGGTCGAGCAATACCAGCAGTCGATCCAGGGCGTCGAGGAAGGGCGCCAGTTCGGTGAGCTGCGAACCGATGTGGCAATCCAGCCCGACGACCTCGAGATTCTCCAGCTCGGCGGCCCGCTGATAGACCGCGAAGGCGTCGTCGACGGCGATGCCGAACTTGTTGGCCTTGAGACCGGTGGAAATATACGGGTGGGTCCTGGCGTCGACGTCGGGATTGACGCGCAGCGAGACTCGCGCCACCTGGCCGCAGTCACCGGCGACCTGGTTCAGACGCTCGAGCTCGGGCAGCGACTCCACGTTGAAGCACTTGATGCCGACTTCCAATGCGCGTGCCATCTCGTCAGCCTGCTTGGCGACGCCGGAAAACACCACCTTGGCGGGGTCGCCGCCGGCGGCCAGTACGCGCTCCAGCTCGCCCTGGGAGACGATGTCGAACCCCGCGCCGAGGCGTGCCAACAGGTCGAGTACGGCGAGGTTGGCATTGGCCTTCACTGCGTAGCAGATCAGGTGCGGATGCTCGCCCAGCGCCTCGCTGTAGGCCTTGAAGTGACGCGTGAAGGTCGCCCGCGAGTATACGTAACAGGGCGTGCCGAAACGCTTGGCGATGTCGGCCAGTGGGACGTCTTCAGCGTAGAGTTGGCCGTCGCGGTAGTTGAAATGATCCATCGTCAGTCTGCGTCGCTGTCGGATTGGGAAGAGGCGTCGTCCTGGCCTTGGTCAGTGCCATCTTCGCCCTGTTCGGCGTCGTCTTCATAGGCATCCGCCGGGTCGTACTGCTCGCTGGCCTGTTCGTCATCGGGCATGTAAAGCGGCCCCTTCTGGCCGCAACCGGCGAGGGTGAGCAGGGCGATGCCGAGGGCGGCCAGTATCGGAAGTAAACGCATCATGCCTCCTGTCGCAGCGTGGCGAGCGCGTCGCGGGCGCGCTGGGCGGCAGCGCGGACCTGGTCGGGTGCGGTGCCGCCGATGTGGTTGCGTGCCGCCACCGAGCCTTCCAGCGTCAGCACCTCGAAGACGTCGGCCTGGATGGCGTCGGAGAATTGGCGCAATTCGTCGAGGGACATCTCCGACAGATCCTTCTGCTCGCGCAGGCCCAGCGCCACGGCCTGACCGACGATTTCATGGGCGTCGCGGAAGGCCACGCCGGCACGCACCAGGTAGTCCGCCAGGTCGGTGGCGGTGGAGAAGCCCTTGCGCGCAGCCTCGAACATATTGTCCGCCTTGGCCTCGATGGCCGGCACCATGTCGGCGAATGCCTTGAGACAGCCCTGCACGGTGTCGAGCGTGTCGAACAGCGGTTCCTTGTCTTCCTGATTGTCCTTGTTGTAGGCCAGCGGTTGCGACTTCATCAGCGTCAACAGGCCCATCAGGTGGCCATAGACGCGGCCGGTCTTGCCGCGCACCAGCTCGGGCACGTCGGGATTCTTCTTCTGCGGCATGATCGACGAGCCGGTGCAGAAACGGTCGGGCAGGTCGATGAAGTCGAACTGGGCGCTGGTCCACAGCACCAGTTCCTCGCTCATGCGCGACAGGTGCATCAACAGCACGCTGGCGAAGGCGCCGAATTCGATGGCGAAGTCGCGGTCGCTGACCGCGTCGAGGCTGTTCTCGGCGGGACGCTCGAACCCCAGCAACTCGGCGGTAACGTGGCGGTCGATGGGATAAGTGGTGCCGGCCAGCGCGGCGGCGCCCAGCGGCATCACGTTGACGCGCTTACGGCAGTCCAGCAGGCGTTCGTGATCGCGAGCGAGCATTTCCTGCCAGGCCAGCAGATGGTGGCCGAAGGTCACCGGCTGGGCGGTCTGCAGATGCGTGAAGCCGGGCATGATGGTATCGGCCTCGCGCGTGGCCAGCGCGATCAGCCCTTCGCGCAAGCGCGCGAGCTCGGCCGCAACGACATCGATCTCGTCGCGCAGATAAAGGCGGATGTCGGTGGCGATCTGGTCGTTGCGCGAGCGCCCGGTATGCAGCTTCTTGCCGGTGATGCCGATTTTTTCGGTCAGCCGAGCCTCGATGTTCATGTGCACGTCTTCGAGTTCCACCGACCAGGGAAACTGCTCGGCGTCGATTTCTCGCTCGATCTCCTCAAGGCCTTGCACGATGGTCTCGCGCTCATCAAAAGTGAGCACGCCGACACGCTCGAGCATGGTGGCATGGGCGATGGAACCGCGAATGTCGTGATGATAGAGGCGCCGGTCGAACGCCACCGAGGCCGTGAAACGTGCCACGAAGGTATCGGTAGGTTCGCTGAAGCGTCCGCCCCAGGATTGGTTGGTCGTATTGCTCATCGGGCGTGGCGTCCTGCTGGGTCGAGATGGTGATGCCCTGAGTGTACCAGAGTCGGCGCCGCTGGCGAGGCGGGACAAGGCGCGGGAACGCCGGGGGCGGGATTTTTCCTCGACCGGGGACTGCTTTATGATGATAGTCATCCCCGCCGCCGAAATAGGTGAGCGCCCATTGAGGAGAGTCCAATGCCCGCCATGCAGACACTGCGCATCGCCACCCGACAGAGCCGTCTCGCGTTATGGCAGGCCGAGCATGTCAAGGCTCGGCTGATGGCGCTACATCCCGGACTCGAGGTGGAGCTGGTCGCTATGACCACGCGCGGCGACAAGATTCTCGATTCGCCGCTGTCCAAGGTCGGCGGCAAGGGGCTCTTCGTCAAGGAATTGGAAGAGGCGCTGCTGGATGGACGCGCCGATATCGCCGTGCACTCGATGAAAGATGTACCGATGCACTTCCCTGAAGGGCTGGGACTGTCGGTGATTCTGGAGAGTAGCGCACCGACGGATGCTTTCGTCTCCAACGATTACACCACGCTGGATGCCTTGCCCGAAGGCGTGCGGGTGGGCACCTCGAGTCTGCGCCGGGGCCTGCAGGTCAAGGAAGCGCGCCCCGATCTGGAGGTGCTCAACCTGCGTGGCAACGTACAGACACGTTTGGGCAAGCTCGATGCCGGCGAATTCGAGGCGATCATTCTGGCCACCTCAGGGCTCGAGCGTCTCGAACTCGGCCACCGCATCACTCAGGAACTGCCGCCGGAAGTCAGCCTGCCGGCCTGCGGGCAGGGCGCGTTGGGTATCGAATGTCGCTATGACGATGAAACGCTGCTCGAGGTTCTGGCGCCGCTCGATCATGCGCAGACGGCGACTCGAGTGCGCGCCGAACGCGCCATGAACACACGCCTGGATGGTGGTTGTCAGGTACCCATCGGCGGCTACGCGGTGCTCGAGAATGGTGATCGCACGCTATGGCTGCGGGCACTGGTCGGGGATCCGGACGGCTCGCATGTGTTGCGCGCCGAGGGGCGTGGCTCGGCCGACGAGCCTGAAGCGCTGGGTGTGCGTATCGCCGAGTCGTTGCTCGATCAGGGCGCCGGCGAGATTCTCGCGGATGTGTACGGTCAGGAGGAATGAGCGCCGCGTCACGCATCCTGGTGACGCGCCCCGGGGAGGGCGGCGAACGGCTTTCCAAGGCCTTGTCGGAGGCGGGATTCGTGCCCGCCCGTCCGGCATTGATGCACTTGCAGCCGCTCGGCGTCGATGAGGTCAAGCGCGCGCCTTTGCTGGATGTCGATCAGTACGACGTGGTGATCGTGACCAGCCCCTTCGCCGCCGAGTGCCTGGTCGAGTGGCTCGATCGTTATTGGCCGCAATTGCCGCAGGGGCCGCGTTTCTATGCGCTGGGTGTGGCCACGGCGACGACGCTTTACCGTGGCCTGGACATCAAGGCGAGTGTGCCCGATCCCGGTCGCGGCACGACCAGCGAGGCGCTGTTGGCGATGCGCTCGCTGGCCCGACTCGGCGGTCAGCGGGTGCTGGTTGTCGGCGGAATGGGCGGGCGCCAGCTACTCGCGCAAACGCTTGAGGCGCGTGGCGCGCGCGCCACTAAGCTGGCACTCTATCAGCGCGTTTATACGGCGCCGGATGCGACCGCTGCCGACTGGCTCGCCACCGGCGATTTCACGGCGATGACCGTGACCAGTGGCGAATTGCTCGAGCATCTGGTTATCTGGTGCGGACAGGCGGCGTTGAACAAACCGCTAATCGTTTCCAGTCAGCGTTTGGCTACACTGGCAGACACGATGGGCTTCGCTTCGTTACACGTGGCGCAGGGCGCGACGCCGGAGGCCTTGGTGACCGCCGTACAGGAAGTAGGCGACACGTGACGCGCCAACGTTGATCACGATGAGTTTGAGAAAAGGGCTAGCGACACATGAGCAAACGACAGGATCAGGATGACAAGAACACGCCTACCGATGCGTCGACGTCCGCCGATGAGACGCCTCAGTCGCCGGCCTCCTCCGAGACTCACAAGGCCGACACCGACGGCGAGGTAGCCGACGAGACGCGCGGTGCCTCGGACAAGGCGGCGGACGCCGCGTCGTCCAAGGCATCGACGACCGACGCCGCAGCGTCCCAGGCCTCCTCCGACGCGACGCCAAAGGCTGATCGAAAGGCGGACGATGCATCGCGCAAGACAAGCGAGACGACATCCGCAACCGGTGCAGCGTCGTCCACCGCCAAACGTGGTGCCAAGAACCAGCAGGGCACCAAGTCTCAGCAAAAAGCCACGGACACTCCGGCCAAGGGCACGGGAAAGGCCCAGGCCGGCGGCAACGACTCCTCACCCCCCTCAGCGCAAGCGTCGCGAGGCGGTGGTGGCAACGGGCGTGGTCTGGCCATCGTGGCGCTGATCATCGCCGTGATCGTAGCCATCGTCGTGGTACTGGGGCTGGGATATGGCTGGAAGCGCTTGCAGGCGCAGCAGGCCGAACTGGCCAGTGCCGGTGACGAGAACGCCCAGACCATCGACACGCTGCGCCAGCGTCTCGACCAGCGGGAGCAAGCGTTCGAATCGCTGCAGGGCGATTTTCAGGACTATCGTCAAGACATCGACAAAAATCTCGACAAGATACTCTCCGAGCTGGCTGACGAGCAGGATGCCGACCCGCGTGAATGGCTGCATGCCGAGGCCGAGTATCTGCTGCGCCTGGCCAATCAGCGCTTGCAGCTCGAGCGCGACGTCAAGGGTGCCAAGGCGTTGCTACAGGCCGCCGATGAGCGTTTGGCCGATGCCGACAACCCGGCCTTGATTCCGGTGCGCCGGGCGATTCAGTCCGAGCTGGCGGCGCTGGATTCGGTGCCCACAGTGGATCGTACCGGGCTGTATCTGGCGTTGATGGCGCAGCAAGAGCAGTTGGCGGGTCTGCCGCTCAAGCAGGACGTGGAAGAGATGGCCGCGCAGAACGGCGACGATTCCTCGCTCGAGGGCGGCTGGCAACAACAGCTCTCCCGTCTGGGCGGCGAGCTCAAGGATCTCGTCGTCATACGCCGTCACGATGAGGCGCTGGAGGCCTTGGTGACGCCCGAGCAGGAATCCTACCTGCGGCAGAACGTTCGGCTCTTGCTCGAGCAGGCTCAATTGGCCTTGCTCAAGACCGAGCCCAAGCTCTACCAGGCCAGTCTCGACAAGGCGATCACCCTGATCGAGCGCTACTACGACACGCAACGCGAGGCGGTTAACAATTCCCTCGAGCGACTCGAGTCGTTGCGTGACAAGACCATTCGCCCCGAGCTGCCGGATATCAGCGAGTCGCAGCAGACGCTCAAGGACTTCATCGAGAAGCGTTTCCAGAACGGCAACGGTGACGGTGGTAGCGAGCAACGTCAGGACGATGAAGGAGAGAGTGAATGAGAAAGTTGATTCTTCTCATCGTCGTAGGGCTGGCCGTCGGCGCGCTATTCGGCCAGTTGATGCAGTCGATGCCCGGTTACTGGCTGGTGCGCGTGGGCGATACCTCGATCCAGACCTCGTTCTGGCTGGGCCTGGTGATATTGTTGGCGGTGTTTCTGGCCCTGCATTTCCTGCTGCGCGTCCTCTATCGTCTGCGGCGTCCGGTGAGTCGGCTCAAGGTCTGGAATAGCCGCACGCGCAATCGCAATGCCATGAAGCGTACCGTGAGAGGCCTGGTGGCACTCGCTGAAGGCCGCTGGAAACGTGCCGAGAGGGACCTGGTCAAGGCGGCGGACGATTCCAGTACACCGCTGGTCAATTACCTTTCTGCGGCACTGGCGGCGCATTATCAGGGACGTTTCGAACATGCCGACACGCTGCTCAAGCACGCCCACCACAGTACCGAAGGGGCCGATAACGCGGTGGGCATGGTGCAAGCGCAACTGATGCTCGATCGCCAGCAATTCGAGGAGGCGCTGGCGACGCTGACGCGTCTCGAAAAGCAGCTGCCCAATCATCCGCAGGTGCTCAAGCTGCTGCGTCAGGCCTATCTCAGCGTCAACGATTGGGAGGGCATTCGTCATTTGCTGCCTAAGCTCGACAAGCAGCAATTGATCACTGCGGAAGAGCGCCACGAGCTGGAACAGCGTGCCTATCACGAGTTGATCCTGCAGGCGGTTCAGCGCCAGCCCAATGCCGATGCCAACCGCGTGCGCAACCTGTGGGCCGACATGCCCGACTATCTGCGCAGCGATGTCGAACTGGTGGTGCTGTATACCGAGGCGCTGGTCAAGGACGGCGAAGAAGCAATGGCCGAGCGCTTGCTGCGGCATTCCCTCAAGGAGCACTGGGATACGCGTCTGGTGTTGCGTTATGGCCTGCTCAATGTGGATGCCGGGCGTCAGTTGGCGTATGCCGAGAAATGGCTGCAGGAACGTCCCAACGATCCCGATTTATTGCTGAGCCTGGGACGTTTATCGTTGCGCAACGCTTATTGGGGCAAGGCGCAGGAATATTTTGAAGCCAGCCAGCGCCAGCGTCCCAGTGGGATTGTATGTGCCGAGCTGGCGCGGCTTTACGCCAACCTGGGCGAGCATCAGAAGAGCCAGCTCTTCTATCGCCAGAGTGTGGAGCTGCTCGATCGCTCGTTGCCGGCGTTACCGCAGCCTAGCGAACGCACACGCTAGCCAACGTTTTTTGCTCTCCTGGGCGCCTGCGGGCGCCCTTTTTTATCGCCCGTCATGAAGGGGCGAATCGCGGCCTGCAGGCGCCTCATTGGGTGGTCTGTGGGCCGTTGGTGTTTCTACATCCTTGTCCAATCGGTCAAGATGCGGGTAACGTTAGAGCGTCCTTCATGACAACAATGACACACATAGGAACGACATCATGGCGCAGACTCCCCACCGACGTGCTGCCACGTCATCGACCTCGCAACAGGACGGTGCCCTGGAGCGTTACTTCGGCATCCGCCGCTATGGCTCGACCCTACGAACGGAATTACTTGCCGGCCTGGCGACTTTTCTCGCGGCGATGTACATCATCGTGGTCAACCCCTCGATCCTGAGCGATGCAGGCATTCCCTTCTCGGCGGGGCTCTCGGCGACCGTCTTGATCAGCTTCCTCAGCAGTCTGGCGATGGGGTTGTACGCACGTAATCCTATACTCGTCGCGCCCGGCATGGGCATGAACGCGCTGTTCGCCTATACCCTGGTGCAGGGGGCGGGCCTGCCTTGGCAAGTCGCGCTGGGCTGTGTGTTCTGGTCGGGCGTACTGTTCGCAGTGCTGGCGTTCTTCAACGTGCGCAAGGCGATCGTCGAGGCGATTCCCGATTCGCTGCGCTACGGCATCACCTGCGGCATCGGATTATTCATCACCTTCATCGGCTTCAAGAACGCCGGCTTCGTCGTCGACGATCCCGCTACGCTGATATCGCTAGGAGCGCTGGATCCGGCATTGATTACCTTCATCGTCGGGATGCTGCTGACGGCGGTTCTGGTCACGCTGCGCGTCAATGGCGCATTGGTGCTGGGCATCGTTATCACCACGCTGGTGGCGATACCCATGGGGCGCCTGTGGGGCGCGGATGTGGTCGTGGCGTGGAACGGTCTCGCTGCATGGCCGGATTTCAGCGTCATGTGGCAGGTCGACCTGTGGGGCGCGCTCAAGGTTGCCTACTGGCCGTTCATCTTCGTGATGCTGTTCACCAACTTCTTCGATGCGCTGTCATGCTTCCTGGCGCTCTCGGAGGCTGCCGATCTCAAGGATGCCAACGGGCAGCCGCGTAATCTCAAACGTTCGATGACTGTGGATGCCTTCGCTTCGATGATCGCCGCCCCGTTGGGCACCAGTGCTGCGCAGACGTTCATCGAGTCCGGGGTGGGCGTTGCACAAGGCGGGCGCACGGGGATCGTCGGCGTCGTCTGTGGCTTGCTGTTTCTACCGTTCCTGTTTCTGTCGCCATTGCTGTCACTGGTACCGGCGATCGCCACTGCGCCGGCATTGGTCATGGTGGGGGTGTTCATGCTGGCGCCGGTGGGACGTATCGAGTGGCAGAAGATGGATCAAGCCTTCCCGGCGTTTCTGGCGATTATCGTCATGCCGCTGACGTACTCGATCACGCTGGGTATTGCCTTCGCGTTCTTGAGTTTCGTGGCGATCAAGCTTTGCACGGGACGCCTGGCCGAGATCAAGCCCGCCATGTGGGTGACGGCGGTACTCTGCGCGATCATGCTGGTGACGATGCAGTGATGTAGCCTTGTACTGCATCAAGTACTGTCGGTCGTCGACAAACCGGCCGTCGAAAAAAGGGCCGCCCCATTCGGGGCGGCCCTTTTGCGTCGAGGTTGAGGAGAAGATTAGCGACCCTCATCCGGATCGGGGTCGTTGTCGCGGTCCGGCTGAGAATACTTCTGGGTGGTCGCTTCGGATGTCTTCGCAGCGTTGGGCGTAATGTCCTGGGTCTTGGGTTGACCGGCAGGACTGCCATCGACATCGAAATCCTGCTGCATGATGCGCAGGTTGGCCGGCGGTGCGGAGCCTGTGCGGTCTTGCCCGAAGTAGAGCGTGGTGTGCGGGAACGGAATCTCGATGCCTGCGGCGTCGAAGTGCATCTTGACCAAGCGGTTGTAGGCACGCCCCACGCCCCACTGGTCGCCCGGCGTGGTCTTGATGATCACGCGGATGTTGACCGAGCTGTCGGCCAGAGCGGTCACGCCTGCCACGCTGAGCGGCTCGAGTAGCTTGTAGCCGTGTTCGCTTTCCTTGAGAGCGTCGAAGGCGGCCTGCAATTGCTCGATGGCATCGTCGATGTTCTCGCGATAGGCGATACCGTATTCGCCCACGTGGTTACCGAATTCGCGCATGTAGTTGGAGACGGTATCCACCGAGGAGAACGGTACGATGTGGTAGGTGCCCGAGAGATCGCGAATACCCACCGAGCGGATGCTGATGCGTTCCGCCGTCCCGGTGGTGCCGCCTACGGTGACGACATCGCCGGTATTCATGGCGTTCTCAAGCTGGATGAATACCCCGGTGATGACATCCTGTACCAGTTTCTGCGAACCGAAACCGATGGCCAGGCCGAGGACCCCGGCACCGGCGATCAGCGGGCCGATGTTGATGCCGATTTCGGCCAATATGATCATCGCTGTCATGGTGATCAGGGCGATCGCCAGGGCATTGCGGAACAGGGACAACAGAGTCTTGGCGCGGGCCGAGGGCTCGGCGCCGGCATCGGCGTTCAAACGATGTTCGATCAGGCTGGCAAGTCCGATCCAGGCGGCGATGGCCACCAGCAGGATGATGATCACATTCAGCGTGGTGCCCACGACATGTATGCCGGCCTCGGAGGCATACCAGGCGGCGAGGTCGAAGACTTGCCAGGCGCTGAGCACGCACATTGCCACGACGATCAGGATGATCGCGCGAATCACCTTGAGAGTGGTCGGCACATAGGCGTTGAGGCGCTTTTCCAGCAGCGGAAGGCGGCGTTGGATGTCTCCGGAAAGGCTAATGCGGCGACCGATCAACTGAGTGAGCACGCCCGAGACCAGCATGCCGATGCCGATGATGATGACGGTCTTGAGCGTGGCCAACAGTACGAAGGGCAGTGCGGTTTCCGGGTGCAGGACGGTGACGGCGAACACTACCAGTGCATAGGCCAGGGCCAGCATGTGCCAGATGCGTCCCAGCAGGCGCAGCGCGAAGCGCGTAGCGCTCATGTCGGCGTTCTCGGCGCGTTGCATCAGGGCATCGCGTAACGGTATGCGGTGTTTGAGGATCACCGTGGCGGCGTAGATCAGCGCCAGTAGCATGATCAGCGTGCCGAGCCCCTGGCCGAGCGCCGGCGAGAGGTTGTAGTTGACGATGGGTACCGCCACCAGCATGCCGTAACCGATGAAGCCGGCCAGGCGTGCGAGGAAGCGATTGCAGTACGAGGCCTGTGGCGAGGCGATGGGCATCAGGCGCAGGCCAGCGTAATGCGATGAAAACAGCATGCGCAGCGCAGCCTTGAACAGCTCGATCATCAAGAAAGCGTTCAGGAACAGCGAGAAGCGCGTCTCCATGCTGCCTGCCTCGCCGATGGCGAAGGTTGCTATCAGGTTGCCAACGACATAAGCCAGTATGACGACGACGACATCCACGACGGCGGCCAATACCACTGCGACGAGGGTGCGCAGCAAGGCGCTTTTTTCGGTGCGCTGCGACGACCATTGGCTGAGTTTGCCAAACAGCGGCGATGCAAGACGTCGCAGGACGAACAACGCCACGAAGGCGCCGATGACTACCAGTGCGAAGTTGAGCGCGGCGATCAGGAACGCGCCGGTATCGAAGCCGGGCCCGCTGGCGCTGGCATCGCTACTGGCGAACAAGCCGACCAGGGCTGCGCCTAGGCTCTTGAACTGACCGCCCAGATTACCCGCGATATCACTGGTGGCATCGGCCAGGCGGCGAGGGAAGGAGACCTCCGCGGCCGTCTGACTGCTGGGCGCCTCGTCGGCGATCTTCCCGGGAGAAGATGCGCCTTCGACATCCAGGGCGTTTTCCTGGGCTGCCTGGGCACGCAGTTGATCGATGATCGTCTGGCGGGTCTGCTCGTTCTCGAGCATGTCGGCCAGGGTCGAATAGGCGGGGGAGTCGCCGTCCGTGGGCGTCGCGTCCTGTTGAGCCAGGGCCGGCGCCATCACGAATAGCAGACACAGCAACAACCAACGGCTGAGCCACGTATCGAGACGTAGAGTCGGCACGCGGGAACCTCCTTGTAAGGAATGATGAGTGGCGCGCAGCCACATCGTTCATGATGAATTTGCTTATCAATACTAACACTAGGCAGCTCATTGCCGAGCGTCGAGCGATGCATGCAGCGTTTAGTCGGTCTAGTGTCGTGTCGCGCATGAGTCATGTGCCACCGCTGGCATGATGATAACGGCTTCGTGCTTTTTTGTACCATCCTTGTACGGATCTGTATTGTCTGGCGCTTTAGTCATACTAAAAACGAAAAAAGCCAACCCTCGGGGTTGGCTTTTTCGGTGTTTGGTGGAGGCGGGGGGAATTGAACCCCCGTCCGCCGGCACTCACCCATCGGCTCTACATGCTTAGGTCCGTCTTTTAATTTAGCGCCTCTGGCTCCGACGGGCAGGATCCAGCGACGCGATTCCTCTAAGTTTTAGCGGCTGACGCGAGGACAAAGCCAGCCGCGATCCCATCAGTCTGAGCTCGTATCCCATCGGTGATGAATGGGCACATCACCTCCGGGCCGGACTAGAAGCTAGCAGTTGTTACGCTGCCAGCGCGCCCTGAGCATAGTTGTCGTCGTTTGCGACTATTTTATCGTAACGTTGGATTTACGAGATACGTTACGCTCTCGGCATGCACCTCAGGGATTGTCACCGGCGTCGAAGCCATGTCGCCCCCGTAAGCGTTTCTACAGTCTAACAGTTGGGACGCCCCGAGGCTAGTTCAACCCCGTCGCCACGGCTTTTCGTGGCCAAGCGTCTCTGTCTCGATGAGCCTTTCTCGATGCGTCCTGCCGCATTCAGTGGGCACGCATGATACGGGCTTTTTCACGGTCCCAGTCGCGGGCCTTTTCCGTGGCACGCTTGTCGTGCATCTTCTTGCCGCGCACCAGAGCGAGCTCGCACTTGACGAGGTTCTTCTTCCAGTACAATTTCAGCGGCACGCACGTATGCCCCTTATCCTGAGTACGCGAGAAGATCTTGGCGATCTCCTTGCGATGCAGCAGTAGTTTGCGCGTACGCGATGGGTCTGCCACCACATGCGTGCTCACGGTATTGAGCGGCGTGATGTGACTGCCCAGCAGCCAAGCTTCGCCATTCTTGATCAGGATGTAGGTATCGGTGAGCTGCGCCTTGCCGGCACGCAGGCTCTTGACCTCCCATCCGGACAGCGACAAGCCAGCCTCGAAGGTCTCGTCGATATGGTATTCGAAGCGAGCCTTCTTGTTTTGCGCGATGGTGCTCGAGCCGATATTGCCCTTTTTCTTGGCCATGGAACCTCTACATTACTATGCACTATGCGCCGAATCCGCTAGCCCATGACATGGGGGAAGGCGTGATATCATTCAAGGACTTGATGTTAACCTTCCATCATACGCGCACGGCGCAACAAAGTCAGCGGAGTGATGAATGCCTACGGTCAACCGATCCGCCTTGGTAAGACATTCATGCAAGGCGATGTTCGATCTGGTCAACGATTTCGAAAGTTACCCTGAATTCTTGCCGGGGTGCCGTCGTGCCCGGGTCATCGAGCACGAAGAGGGGCGCTATCTGATAGGTGAGATGACCCTGGGTAAAGGGAGCGTGGAACAGACGCTGGCCACGCGTAACGATCTCTATCCCTACGAGCGTATTGAGCTATCCTTGGCTGAGGGGCCCTTCAAGCGCCTCAACGGTCGCTGGTTGTTCACGCCGATGGGTGAGTCGGCCTGTCGGGTGAGTCTGGAAATGGAATTCGAATTTTCCAACCGCCTGTTGGGAATGGCGTTTGGCAAGCTGTTTCAACAAGTGGCCGGCCAGTTGGTCGACGCGTTCACGCGTCGCGCGGATGCGCTTTATGGCCGCCAGTGACAGCGATGTGCAAACGCACGTCAACGTCGAGGTCGCCTTTGCGGAGCCTCATCGGCAGCATGTCATTGCGCTCACGGTGCCATCGGGGACGTCGGCGCGCGACGTGGTCGCAATGGCCGACCTGCCGGCCCTGTTTCCCGAGCGCGGGACAGACTTCTTCAGTCATGCGCCACTGGGAATCTATGGGCAAGCATTGCGCGAGCCGGACCGACATACGCTAGTGGAAGGGGATCGCGTCGAGGTCTATCGCTCATTGGAGGTCGACCCCAAGCAAGCGCGCCTGGCGCGGGCTCGGGGAGACGACTGAGCAAGGCGCGACGCGTTTACTCTTCCGGTGCGTAGCTGGGACCCGCTGCGGGGGCGCCGTCGCCTGGGCCGGAGCCTTCCACCGCCGGACCGGGGCCGCTCTGAGTCGAGAGGTCGACATTGTCCTCAATATCGCCCTCTCGCTCGATGTCGGTCAGCTTGTCGTTTTGGAAGTTCAGCGTCACACGCTTTTCTTCCACATCGCCATAGGCCTCGTCGAGATAGAAGACGTAGTCCCAGCGATTTTCGTCGAACGGGCCTTGTAGCAAGGGGCTGCCCATTACATAGCGCACCTGCTCCTTGGTCATGCCAGTCTCGAGTTGCGAGACCATGTCCTGGGTGATGAGATTGCCCTGAGCCAGGTCGCGTTTGTAAACGCCGACATAGCTGCACCCGCTGACGAGCGTCAGGGCGACGGAAAAGGTGACTGTTTTAATCAAGTTTTGCATTTGCGCCTATCATTCACTATCGTTGCCTGGATTGATCATACCTGACCTACCACGATACTGCGAAGAGCAACCGCAACCATGGCCGATCAGAACCATGAACTGCGCAAGGCGGGGCTAAAAGTCACCTTGCCGCGTGTCAAGATCCTGCAAATTCTCGAAAGTACGCAGGACCAACACCATCTGAGCGCCGAAGATGTCTACAAGGCTTTGCTCGACGCAGGTGACGATGTCGGTCTGGCAACCGTATATCGTGTCTTGACTCAGTTCGAGACGGCGGGACTGGTGATTCGTCACAATTTCGATGGCGGACATGCCGTTTTCGAATTGTCCCAGGAAGAACATCACGATCATATGGTGTGCCTGGAAAGCGGCGAAATCATCGAGTTCTTCGACGATACCATCGAGCGGCGCCAACGCGAGATTGCCGAGGAGCACGGCTTCGAGCTCGTCGACCATGCCTTGGTTTTGTACGTGCGCCCCAAGGGCTCCAGCGTGACGCGCCAGGAAGGCTCGGGGTCCGGCAAGAAGTAACCCGAACAGTAAGCGCACACGACGATGCAACCGGCCTCCATGGCCGGTTGCGTCGTTTCATGCCCCGCTTCCTTCATCGAGGCGACTATATATCCAGGCGGATCAGTGCTGAGCGTGCTGGCTGGCGTCGAGCATTTCACGGGCATGCGCCAGGGTGCGGTCGGAGAGCTTGACGCCGCCGAGCATGCGGGCGAGTTCACGCACACGTCCGGCATCGTCGAGCAGCGCCATATGCGTGAGCGTCGTATCGTGTTCGGCGCGCTTTTCGATATGCAGATGATGATGCGCCTGGGCCGCGACTTGCGGCAGATGCGTCACGGTCAGGATCTGTCCCTGGGCGCCGAGTCGCCGCAGCAACTGGCCGACGATTTCCGCGATAGCACCGGATACGCCGACATCGACTTCATCGAAGACCATGCTGGGGGCGCTGCTATGCTGCGCGGCGACGACCTGGATCGCCAGGCTGATGCGCGACAGCTCGCCGCCCGACGCCACCTTGCTCAGTGGGCGTGACGGCTGGCCAGGGTTGGCGCTGATCATGAAACGGACCTGGTCGAGCCCTTCGGTCTGAGGTGTCTCGCGCGGTGAAATAGCAACCTCGAAGGTCGCTTTGCCCAGTCCCAGGAAGGCCAGTTGCGCCTGCACGGCCTCGCCGAAGTCGCGCGCCGCCTCGAGGCGTGCCTCGCTGATCGCCCGAGCCTGCTCTCTATAGGTATCGCGGGCCTGCTCTACTTCCTCGCTGAGCGCTTCCAGGTCATGCTCGCCACCTTCGAGACTCGCCAATTCGTCGCTGAGGCGCTGATGCAGGTCGCGCAGTTCCTCGGGCATGACATGGTGCTTGCGGGCGATGCGATGCACTTCGCCGAGGCGGTTCTCGACGTCCGTCAGGCGCTGCGGGTCGAGCTCGGTGGTGTCGACGAAGCGATGCAGCTCGCGTGCCGCTTCCTCGATCTGGATCTGCGCTTCGCCCAGCATGGCCAGGGCATCTGCCAGTTGGCGTTGGGTC
The DNA here is from genome assembly GCF_023061285.1 of Chromohalobacter nigrandesensis. Taxonomy (GTDB): domain Bacteria; phylum Pseudomonadota; class Gammaproteobacteria; order Pseudomonadales; family Halomonadaceae; genus Chromohalobacter; species Chromohalobacter nigrandesensis. The sequence continues at coordinate 51,485 of NZ_JAKGAM010000003.1, read as the reverse complement.
TTTTCGGGGGCGTTTCCCAGGCGGGCGTTGGCCTGATGCAGTAACGACAACGCGCCGTGCTCGTCCTGATCGCAACAGTCGGCGGCGAACTGGGCATCTCCCAGAACCTCCTCGAGATTGGCCAGCTGAGTCTGTTCGTCCTCCAGCGTTTCCAACTCGCCCTCGCCGAGCGCCAGTTGATCCAGTTCCTCGACCTGGTAACGCAGTAGCTGACGCCGTGCCTGGACTTCATCGCCACTTTCCTGAAGGTCGCGCAGTCGACGCCGGCATGCACGCCAATGGTGGAAATGCTCGCCGAGGGCGGTCACGGCATCGGTCTGGCCGGCATAGGTGTCGAGCAGGCGCAGGTGGGTTTCTTCGCGCAGTAGCGCTTGATGGGCGTGTTGGCTGTGAACCTCGATGAGATGTTCGCCGAGCGCTTTCAAGTCGCTCACCGTGACCGGTTGGCCGTTGATCCAGGCCTTGGAGCGCCCCGAGGCGGTGACGACGCGCCGCAACAAGCACTCGTCTTGTGGCAGTTCGCGCTCGGCGAGCCAGGCGCGAGCGTCGCCGAGGCGGGTGATGTCGAAGCGCGCACTGATGTCTGCGCGCTCGCAGCCGTGGCGCACACTGCCCACATCGGCACGCTCTCCCAGACATAGCCCCAGGGCGCCGAGCATGATCGATTTGCCGGCACCGGTCTCACCGGTGATGGCCGTCATACCGTCGTGCAGGTCCAGATCGAGGCGCTCGACGATGGCGTAGTCGCGAATGGCAAGTTGTATCAGCATGAAAACCTCCGGGCGTCGGAAACGAAGCTGATCTCTGTGTGTTTATACAGTAGTTGGGTGAGGGCTTCAATTGCCAGTCACTGCAGGCGATACGGGTGACTTGAGATCGTTCAACGCATCCCCATATAGGAGGCAATCGCTTATTAGATGCGGCTTCGGGCCGCGCCAGCCGTCAGGAGAAACTCATGGCCAAAGACCCGCAGACCCCGACCGAGGAAGAGTTGGCTCGCGCTGAGCGCGATGCCGAATCCCAGCCGGACGACACCACCGGAGACGATGCTGAGCTCGAAGGCGTCGTCGAAGATATCGATGCCAGCGAGGCCGATGCCGAGGCGCTCGAAAACCCTGAAGCCGATGCGCTGGCGGTGCGTGTCGAAGAATTGGAGCAAGCCTTGACGGAGTCCAAGGATCAGGCGGCGCGCGCCGCCGCCGAGGCTCAGAACGTGCGTCGCCGCGCCGAGCAGGATGTCGAGAAGGCACGCAAGTTCGCCCTGGAGAAATTCGTCAAGGAGTTGCTGCCGGTGGTCGACAGCCTGGAAAAGGCACTGGAGTCGATGCAGGAAGGTGCGAGCGAGGTGCATCGCGAAGGGGTTTCGATGACCCTGAAGTTGCAGCTCGATGTGCTTAACAAGTTCGGCGTGGAAGCCGTCGATCCGCAAGGCGAGCCGTTCGACCCGCAAGTGCATGAAGCCATGACCATGGTGCCCAACCCCGAGGTTGAGCCCAACACCGTGATCGAGGTCATGCAGAAGGGGTATTTGTTGAATGGACGCCTGGTACGTCCGGCGATGGTAGTCGTCAGCCAAGCCGCCAATTGATGTGGCAGGGGAGGGATGTGACGCCGAGCCCTTGAAAGGTGTGCCCCCACCCCCCAAATAGACGGACAGCGAGGCGGCAATGCCGCCGACGAACACGAAACAGTCAAGCAACGATTTTGAGGTATTCCAATGGGACGCATCATCGGTATTGATTTGGGGACCACCAACTCCTGTGTTGCCATCCTGGACGGCGGCGACGCGAAGGTGATCGAAAACGCGGAAGGTACACGTACCACGCCCTCCATCATCGCCTACACCGACGATGGTGAAACGCTGGTCGGCCAGGCCGCCAAGCGCCAGGCCGTGACCAACCCCAGCAACACGCTGTACGCGATCAAGCGCCTGATCGGCCGCAAGTTCAAGGACGATGTCGTCCAGAAAGACATCAAGATGGTGCCCTACACCATCACCGAGGCCGATAACGGCGACGCTTGGGTCGAGGTCAAGGGCAGCAAGTTGGCTCCGCCGCAGGTCAGTGCGGAAGTCCTGAAGAAGATGAAGAAGACCGCCGAGGACTATCTCGGTGAAGAAGTCACCGACGCGGTGATCACCGTGCCGGCGTACTTCAACGACAGCCAGCGTCAGGCCACCAAGGATGCCGGTCGCATCGCCGGTCTCGAAGTCAAGCGCATCATCAACGAGCCGACGGCGGCGGCGCTGGCCTACGGCATGGACAAGGCGCGTGGCGACAAGACCATCGCGGTCTATGACCTGGGCGGCGGTACCTTCGATATCTCCATCATCGAAGTGGCCGATGTCGATGGCGAGACCCAGTTCGAAGTGCTGGCCACCAACGGTGACACCTTCCTGGGCGGCGAAGACTTCGATCTCAAGCTGATCGACTACCTCGTGCAGCAGTTCAAGAACGATTCCGGTATCGACCTGTCCGGCGACAGCCTCGCCATGCAGCGTCTCAAGGAAGCCGCCGAGAAGGCCAAGATCGAGCTGTCCGCGGCTCAGCAGACCGAAGTCAATCTGCCGTACATCACCGCCGACAACACCGGGCCCAAGCACCTCAACGTCAAGATTACCCGGGCCAAGCTCGAGTCGCTGGTCGAGGAGCTGGTCAAGCAGTCGCTGGGGCCGTGCAAGACCGCGTTGAGCGACGCCGGCCTGTCCGCGTCCGAGATCGACGATGTGATTCTGGTCGGCGGCCAGACGCGCATGCCGCTGGTGCAGTCCAAGGTGGCTGAATTCTTCGGCAAGGACGCTCGCAAGGACGTCAACCCGGACGAAGCCGTGGCCGTTGGCGCGGCAATCCAGGGTGGCGTGCTGGGCGGCGACGTCAAGGACGTGCTGCTGCTCGACGTCACGCCGCTGACCCTGGGTATCGAAACCCTGGGTGGCGTCATGACGCCGCTGATCGAGAAGAACACCACCATCCCGACGAAGAAGACCCAGACCTTCTCGACCGCGGATGACAACCAGACGGCCGTGACCATCCACGTGCTGCAGGGTGAGCGCAAGCAGTCGGGCGGCAACAAGTCACTGGGTCGCTTCGACCTGGCCGACATCCCGCCGGCGCCGCGCGGTGTGCCGCAGATCGAAGTGGCGTTTGACTTGGATGCCAACGGTATCCTCAACGTCTCCGCCAAGGACAAGGCCACCGGCAAGGAACAGTCCATCGTCATCAAGGCCTCCGGCGGTCTCTCCGACGAAGAGATCGACCAGATGGTTCAAGATGCCGAGGCGCATGAGGCCGAGGACAAGAAGTTCGAAGAGCTGGTGCAGCTGCGTAACCAGGCCGACGGTATGGTCCACGCCGCGCGCAAGACCCTCGAAGAAGCCGGCGACAAGGTCGAGGCCAGCGAGAAAGAGCAGATCGAGACCGCGATCAGCGAGCTCGAGGAAGCGACCAAGGGCGACGACCAGGAGCATATCCAGGCCAAGCTCGACGCGCTGACCGAAGCCTCCGGCAATCTGGCGCAGAAGATGTACGCCGAACAAGGCGATGCGAGCGCCGAGGGTGGCGAGCAGCAAGCCGACGATGGCGCTCAGAAGAAAGAAGACGACGTGGTTGACGCCGAGTACGAGGAAGTCAACGACGACCAGAAAAAGCAGTAACCACGACGTCTGATGCTCGCATGACGGCAGCGCGGGGGATGTTCTCCCGCGTTGCTGTTTGCGCAGCGCCGACACGGAGGCGGACCATCCATGTCCAAGCGTGACTATTACGAAATATTGGGCATCGACAGGGGAGCCGATCAGAAAGAGATCAAGAAGGCTTACCGTCGACTTGCCCAGAAGTACCATCCGGATCGCAATCCGGATGACGACACCTCGGCGGAGAAGTTCCGCGAAGTGTCCGAGGCTTATGAAGTCCTCGCCGATGAAGAAAAGCGGGCTGCCTATGACCAGTTCGGCCATGCCGGTGTCGACGGTCAGGGTGGCGGCGGCTTCGGTGGTGGCGGTGCCGGTGCAGGCGGTTTCAGCGATATCTTCGGCGATGTGTTCGGCGATATCTTCGGGGGCGGTGGTCGCCGCAATCCCAATGCGCCTCAGCGTGGCGCCGACCTGCGCTACAACCTCGAGATCGATCTCGAGGACGCTGTCGCCGGTACCACGGTCGATATCCGCGTACCGCGTCACATCGCGTGTGAGCATTGCGATGGCGATGGCGCCGAGCCGGGCTCCAGCAAGGAAACCTGTCCGACCTGTCACGGTCAGGGTCAGGTACGCATGCAGCAGGGCTTCTTCGCCGTGCAGCAGACCTGCCCGACTTGCCATGGCGCCGGTCAGAGCATCAAGGTGCCATGCCGCAAGTGCCATGGCGAAGGGCGCGTGCGCGAAACGCGGACCTTGTCGGTGAAGATCCCCGCTGGGGTCGATACCGGCGACCGGATTCGTCTCAACAACGAGGGTGAATCGGGGCTTAATGGCGGGCCGCCGGGCGATCTGTACGTGCAGGCGGCGATCAAACCGCACCCGATCTTCGAGCGTGACGGACGCCACCTGCAGTGCGACGTGCCGATCAACTTCATCGACGCGACGCTGGGCGGTGAGCTGGAAGTGCCGACCCTGGATGGCCGGGTCAAGCTGAAGATTCCGCCGGAGACACAGACCGGCAAGATGTTCCGGCTCAAGGGCAAGGGCGTCAAACCGGTACGCGGCGGCCCGCCCGGCGACCTGCTGTGCAAGGTCGTGGTAGAAACGCCGGTCGACTTGAGCGAGGAACAGAAGGACCTGCTGCGCCGCTTCCAGGAAAGCCTGGACGGTAGCAACAGCCATCACTCGCCGAAGAAGTCGAGCTTCTTCGACGGCGTGAAGAAGTTCTTCGAGGACATGAAGCCGTAACACGGCCTTCTTGCCCAAACGATCAAGGCCCCGCCCTCCGTAAGGAGGCGGGGTCTTTTTCGTGTTTGCTACTGGCTCAGCAGGTGCTGTATCCACCATTTGTAGATGGGAATCATTCCCGATTCTCGTGTATTATATCGCCTCGCTTGCCGGTGAGTTGCCTGGCTACGGCACGATGAGGGGCGCCCTTCCTACTTGAATAGAACGACAAGGACACTCATGGACGATGTCGCGGATCGGCCCCTGGCCGGTATTCTGCTCAGGTTGCTGTCAGGCATTCTCTTCACCGGGATGATGGTGTGCGTCAAGGCGGTGAGCACCGAGGTGCCATTGGGTCAAACGGTCTTCTTTCGCTCACTGTTCGCGCTGTTGCCGATCGTGGCCTTCATGGCCTGGCGGCAGGAGTTCCCGAGGGCTCTGGTCACGCGGCGTCCGCTGGGGCATCTGTTGCGCTCGGGGTTAGGGGCAGCGGCGATGTTCGCCTCCTTCGCGGCGGTGGCCCGGCTGCCGGTGGCCGAAGCCACGCTGTTGGCCCAACTGTCACCGGTGGTCATGGCCGTCGGTGGCGTGATGCTGCTGGGCGAGCGTTTCAGCCTGCACCGCGCAACGGCCCTCGCATTGGTGCTCACCGGTGTGGCGGTGCTGGTGGCGCCCGACCTGCAGGGGCACCAGAGTGGTGGGCGCATCCTGGGGTATGCGCTGGGCATTCTGGCGGCCTTGCTGACGGCGGGGGCGTTAATGACCGTGAGGCGTATTTCACGCACCGAGACGCCGGCCTCCATCGCCTTCTACTTCGTGATGGTCACGACCCTGGCGGGCCTGGCGACGTTGCCGATGGGGTGGGTGGCCGTGTCGGGGGAGACGCTTGGCTTGCTGGTGTTGTCGGGGCTGTTCGGCGGCGCGGCGCATATCTGCATGACCCTGGCGCTGCGCTATGCCGAGGTCTCGCGTCTGGCACCGTTCGAGTATGTGGCACTGATCTGGCCGGTGTTGGCGGATCTGTGGATCTTCGGGCTGCCGCTCACCAGTAGCTTCCTGCTGGCCTTGCCGCTGGTGTTAGGCGGCGCCGTCCTGGCGGCTTTCGAGGGACGGCTCAGACAGCCGCTTCGACGATGAGTTGAGGGCGCCCCCGTGAGCAGGGCTCGATGCGGGCGTCTACCTGGAAGACCTGGCGCAGCAGCGCCGGGGTCACCACCTGCTCGGTCGTTCCACAGGCCACCAGTTGGCCGTTCTCGAGCACCATCGCCTGGTCGGTAAAGCGCAGCGCATGGCCTATGTCATGCAGCGAGGCGATGATCAGCATCTCCCGCTCGCGGGCCAGTCGTCGCAAAATATCCAGCAGGTTGATCTGGCGGTGCAGGTCCAGCGCCGACGTGGGTTCATCCAGGAGCAGGATCTCGGGGGCCTGAACCAGCGCCTGGGCCGCGCTCACCAACTGACGCTGCCCGCCACTGAGGTCACTGATATCACGCTCGCCAAGTGATGCGATGCCCAGGTCTTCCAGGGAACGGTCGACCTCATGCAGGTCGTCGGGTTGAACTTTCAGGCTGCGACCCTGCATGCGTGCCAAGAGCACCGATTCGTAGACCGTCAGTACAGCAGTGGACCCGGTTTCCTGAGGCATGTAGGCCACCGGACGCTCGCTGGTGGCGCCCTCGATACGGACTTCGCCACTGCCCTTGAGCAGCCCGAGGATGCGCCGGAAAAGGGTCGACTTGCCGGCCGCATTGGGGCCGAGCAGGGACACGATCTGTCCGCCGGCGAAGGTCGGCGTGGTGATCTCTGAGAGGATCTGGCTCCGGCCATAGTGGGCCGAAAGGCAATCGAGCGTAAGCGTTACCATGAAGCCTTCTTGTGGTTGAGCACGAGGAACAGAAAGAATGGAATGCCCACCAGTGAGGTGATGATGCCAATGGGGATGATAGTGCCGGGCAGGATGATCTTCGATAGCACCGAGCCCACGGAGAGGATCAGGGCGCCGCAGAGCGCCGAGCCAGGCAAGAAGAAACGCTGATCCTCCCCTAGTAGCAGGCGCGCGATATGCGGCCCGACCAGGCCGATGAAGCCGATGGTGCCGACGAAGGCTACCGAGATGGCGGCCAGCAACGAGACCAGCACCAGCACTTCCAGGCGCAGTGCGCGGGGATTGACGCCCAGGCTCTCGGCCTTGGCGTCGCCCAGGCGCATGGCGGTCAGCGCCCAGCCACGGCGCGCCAGCAGGGGCAGGATAACGGCCAGTACACCGACGGCAATCCACAGCTTGGGCCAGGTGGCCTTGGTCAGGCTGCCCATGGTCCAGAACACCACTGCCGATACCGCCTGCTGGCTGGCGAAGAACTGGATCAGCGCCATCAGCGAGTTGAAGATGAACACCATGGCGATGCCGAGCAGCACGATGGTCTCGATGGTCACGCCGCGTCGCATGCTCAGCAGGTGAATGGCTCCGGCGGTCAGCATGGCCATGACGAAGGCATTGATCGGGATGATGTAGTCGACCGCCGCGGGCACCAGCGACACGCCGAAGGCCAGCGCCAGGGCGGCGCCGAAGCTGGCGCCGGCCGAGATGCCGAGGGTGAAGGGGCTGGCCAGCGGGTTGCTGAGGATGGTCTGCATCTGGGCGCCGGCGATCGACAGGCTGGCGCCGACCACCAGCGCCATCAGCGCCACCGGCATGCGAATTTCCCACAGGACAACCCTGACCGATTGGCTCACGTTATCCGGCATGAACAAAGCGGTAACCACTTCTCCCAGGCCGTAGCGCGCGGGGCCGAGCGCCAGATCGACGCACAGGCTCAGACATAGCGCCATTGTGAGGGCGGCGAGGATCAACTGACGCCTGATCACCAGGGCACGATAGAACGCGCCCTCTCGTGGAGTGTTGGCGTTGGTGCTGACGGCTGTATCACTGCTCATTCAAGGAGACCCAGTATCCGGGTTGGTAGTCGACCGGCAGGAAGTGTTGGTGCAAGGTCTTCAGCGTCGCTTCGGGGTCCAGGTCTTGGAATAGTTCCGGGTGGAACCATTTGGCCAACCGCTGCACGGCGACGAAGTAGTAGGGGCTGTTGTAGAACTGATGCCAGATGGCGTGGAAATTGTCTTTTCCCACGGCCGTGATGCCGGTCATGGCGGTGCGCTTGGTCAGCGCCTGGAGCTTGGCCCGGGCCTCGTCCATGTCGGCCCCCGGTCCCACGCCGACCCAGTCGCCGCCGGGTACATAGGCGTCCCAGTTGCCGCCGGTAACGACGACCTGGTCAGGGTTGGCGGCGATGATCTGCTCGGGGTTGAGATTGCCGAAGGTGTTGGGAATGATGTCGGCGGCGATGTTTTCGCCCCCTGCGAGTTCGACATACTCACCGAAATTGGCCGGCCCGAAGCTCATGCAGCAGTCTTCAGAATAGCCACCGGCACGATCGATGAAGACCTTGGGACGCTCGGGGTCGGCGGCGGCGATCGTTTCGGTGACCCGGGCCATCTGCGCCTGGGAGAAGTCGATGAAGTCCTGGGCCCGCTCCTCCTCGCCCAGCAGGCGGCCCATCAGGCGCATCGAGGGAATGGTGTGTTCGAGTGGCTTTTCACGGAAGTCCACGTAGACGATGGGAATACCGAGCTTGGCCAGCTTGTCGTCATAGGCCGCGTCTTCGGTGGCCGCCTTGGCTTCGAGGTTCATCAGCACCACGTCCGGCTGGAGCGTGGCGGCCTGCTCGACGTCGAAGGTGCCGTCCTTGAAGCCACCGAAAGTCGGGATTTCGGTCATCTCGGGGAACTTGGCGGCGTAGCTGGCGTAGTTGTCCGGATCGGCCTGGGAAAAGTCCTTGCGCCAGCCCACCACATGCTCGAAAGGAGCATCCGGCTGCAGTGCGGCCAGCAGATAGATCTGGCGGCCTTCGCCGAGGATCATGCGTTCCACGGGGGCATCGACGGTGACCTCGCGGCCAGCGATATCGGTGACGGTGATCGGATCGGCCTGAACGGCCGTGCTGGCGAAGGCGATGGCTGTGCCAGCGATGACCTTGAGCAAAGAGGTATGCATGCGTGGGTGTTTTACTCGTTGATGTATCACGTCGAAACCTGGCTGCGGTCAGGTCGACAGGGTTGCTTTGTTTTGCGTGTAATTCTTATTTGCGGATGATTCATAGTATGATGGAGGCATGACGCAACGTCTAGAGGTGTCGGTGCGTTGGGTCGATGTTCCGTCGGCTGCAAGGCGTCGCAATAAACCAGGAGCGAGATCCGTCTGCGGTTAGTCTCAGCGGGTGGGCGTGATGGGCGCGGCGTGTAGGCAGTTGTTATACTCGGGTCGCTTTTTACCACTACCCGTTCCGCGATTTTCGTCAACTGCCTGGAGACTTTATGTCCTCTTACGCTCCCCGTATCGCCATCGTCGGTGTCGCCGGACGCATGGGCCGCACCCTGGTCAACGCCGTACAGCAGGACCCAGACGCTCGCCTGGCGGGCGGAATCGTTGCGCCGGGCAGTTCGCTGGTCGGTGCCGACCTTGGCGAACTCGCCGGTGCCGGGCGCTTGGGGGTGAACGCCACGGACGACCCGGCCGCCATCGCCGACGCCTTCGATGTGCTGATCGACTTCACCACACCCCGGGTCACGCTGGCCAATCTGGCGTTTTGCGCCGAGTACGGCAAGGCCATCGTGATCGGCACCACAGGGCTTTCCGACGCCGAGCTCGCCGAGCTCGACGGGTATCGTGACCGCGTTCCCATGGTGTTCGCTCCCAACATGAGCGTCGGCGTCAATCTCACCCTCAAGCTGCTGGAAACCGCTGCCCGGGCGCTGGGTGACGAGGGTTACGATATCGAAGTGAGCGAGGCGCATCATCGCCACAAGGTCGACGCGCCTTCCGGCACGGCGCTGAAGATGGGCGAGGTGGTGGCCAAGGCGCTGGATCGCGACCTCAAGGGCGATGGCGTCTTCGAACGTGTGGGTCAGTGCGGCCCGCGTGGCGACAAGGAGATCGGTTTCGCCACCGTGCGTGCCGGCGATATTGTCGGTGAGCATACCGTGATGTTTGCCACCGAGGGCGAACGCATCGAGATAACCCACAAGGCATCCAGCCGCATGACCTTCGCCAAGGGCGCGGTGCGCGCGGCACGCTGGGTCGCTTCGCATGACCGTGGTCGCTACGACATGCAGGACGTGCTGGGCCTCAAAGGGTAGTCTGCGAGCTTTGAATCGCGTATCATCAAATCAATTTAGCCGGGCAACATTATCGATACCAGAGACGGCTACAGGGATCCGAGCGAATGACAACAAAGCGGGATGAAACCGGACTTCTTTCAGGTTTCGTCCCGTTTTTTTACGACCCGCGAGCAGCGGTCGTCAATACTCTCAGTGCTCCTTGAATACGAGGGGTCGGCGGTACGCCGGCCCTGGCTCAGACTCGCGCATGACAAGGGGAGGACGTTGCGTTGATCAGACCCGCGATATTGGCCTTGGAAGACGGCAGCGTATTTCATGGCAGTGCCATCGGAGCCGATGGGCAGACGAGTGGCGAAGTGGTTTTCAATACGGCCATGACTGGCTATCAGGAAATCCTTACCGATCCCTCCTACACGCGACAAATCGTTACCCTCACTTATCCTCACATCGGCAACACCGGCGTCAACGCCGAGGACATCGAGTCCGCCGCCATCGCCGCGGCCGGTCTGGTGATCCGCGACTTGCCGCTCATGGCCAGTAACTTCCGCAGTGAGGCGAGTCTCGATGACTACCTCAAGCGTGGCAACGTGCTGGGCATTGCCGATATCGATACGCGGCGTCTGACGCGGCTGTTGCGCGACAAGGGTGCGCAGAACGGCGCTATCTTGGCGGGTAGCGAGGCCGAGGGCGAGGATGTCGTCGAACGGGCCCTGGCTGCGGCGCGCGCCTTTCCCGGCCTTAAAGGCATGGATCTCGCCAAGGAAGTGAGCTGTCCCACCACCTACGAATGGAGCGAAGGCGAATGGGCGCTGGGCAGCGGCTACGCCGATGCGGCCGGCCCTGATGGAAAGACCGAGCGTCCCTTCCATGTGGTGGCCTATGACTATGGGGCGAAGTTCAACATCCTGCGCATGCTGGCGTCGCGCGGATGCCGCCTGACGGTAGTGCCTGCGCAGACCCCGGCTGCCGAGGTGTTGGCGATGAACCCCGATGGCGTCTTCCTGGCCAATGGGCCGGGCGATCCGGAGCCTTGCGATTACGCCATCGCGGCGATTCGCGAGATCCTCGAGGCCGATCTGCCGCTGTTCGGCATCTGCCTGGGGCATCAACTTCTGGGACTGGCCTCCGGGGCGCGCACGATAAAGATGAACAACGGCCATCATGGCGCCAACCATCCGGTCGAAGATATCGATACCGGTCGGGTGATGATCACCAGCCAGAATCACGGCTTTGCGGTCGACGAGGCGAGTCTGCCGGACAACGTGCGAGCCACGCACCGCTCGCTGTTCGATGGCACGCTACAAGGCATCGAGCGCACCGATTGCTCGGCATTCAGTTTCCAGGGGCATCCCGAGGCCAGCCCCGGGCCACGCGATGTCGCGCCGCTGTTCGACCGTTTCATCGCCTTGATGCAAGCGCGTCGTTAAGGCCCCGCCTCCGCGCGGCGGAGGCGCTTTCACGTTGAGCCGTCGTCAGTCACCAAGTTAGCGGGAATCGTCATGCCGAAACGTACCGACATCCAAAGTATCCTGATCATCGGCGCCGGGCCTATCGTCATTGGCCAGGCGTGCGAATTCGATTACTCCGGCGCTCAGGCCTGCAAGGCACTGCGCGAGGAGGGCTATCGCGTCATCCTGGTCAACTCCAATCCGGCCACCATCATGACCGACCCGGTGATGGCGGATGCCACCTACATCGAGCCGATCACCTGGCAGGCGGTGGCGCAGATCATCGAGAAGGAGCGTCCCGATGCGATCCTGCCGACGATGGGGGGGCAGACGGCGCTCAACTGCGCGCTGGAGCTCGACAAGCAAGGCGTGTTGACGCAGTACGGCGTGGAGATGATCGGCGCCAATGCCGATGCCATCAACAAGGCCGAGGATCGCGATCTGTTCGACAAGGCCATGAAGAACATCGGCCTGCAGTGCCCCAAGGCCAAGGTCGCCCACCGCATGAGCGAGGCGTGGGAGATCCAGGGCGAGCTGGGCTTCCCGGTGATCATCCGGCCGTCCTATACCATGGGCGGTTCCGGCGGTGGGGTGGCCTATAACAAGGAAGAGTTCGAGGAAATCTGCACCCGAGGGTTCGAGCTTTCCAACAACCACGAGCTGCTGATCGACGAGTCGCTGCTGGGCTGGAAGGAATACGAGATGGAGGTCGTGCGCGACAAGCACGACAACTGCATCATCGTCTGTGCCATCGAAAACTTCGATCCGATGGGCGTGCATACCGGCGACTCCATTACCGTGGCCCCGGCGCAGACGCTGACCGACAAGGAATACCAGATCATGCGCGACGCCTCGCTGGCGGTGTTGCGCGAGATCGGTGTCGAGACCGGTGGCTCCAACGTGCAGTTCGGCGTCGACCCGGACACCGGTCGTGTAGTGGTCATCGAGATGAACCCGCGCGTCAGCCGCTCCTCGGCGCTGGCTTCCAAGGCGACCGGCTTCCCGATCGCCAAGATCGCCGCCAAGCTGGCGGTGGGCTACACGCTCGACGAGCTGCAGAACGATATCACCGGCGGCAAGACACCGGCTTCGTTCGAGCCGTCGATCGATTACGTGGTCACCAAGATCCCACGCTTCACCTTCGAGAAGTTCCCCCAGGCGAACGACCGCCTGACCACGCAGATGAAGTCGGTGGGCGAAACCATGGCCATCGGGCGGACCTTCCAGGAGTCGCTGCAGAAGGCGCTGCGTGGCATGGAAATCGGCGTCGATGGTCTGGATCCCAAGGTCACCGATTTCAACGGCGCGGGCATGGCCCTGATCAAGGGCGAACTGCAGGCCGCCGGCGCTGATCGGATCTTCTATGTGGCCGATGCGATGCGCGCGGGGATGAGTATCGACGAGGTCTTTGCGCTGACCAACATCGATCGCTGGTTTTTGGTGCAGATCGAGGAGCTGGTGCGTCTCGAGCAACAACTCGCCAGTCGCTCGTTGAACGAGCTATCGGCGGCGATGCTGTTCCGCCTCAAGCGCAAGGGCTTTGCCGATGCGCGTCTGGCCACGCTGCTTGGAGTCTCCGAGGAGGAATTCCGTAAGACGCGTCATAAGCACGGCATTCGCCCAGTCTACAAGCGCGTTGACACCTGCGCCGCCGAGTTCGCCTCCGATACTGCCTACATGTATTCCTCTTATGAAGAGGAGTGCGAGGCCGAGGTCAGCGACCGGCAGAAGATCATGGTGCTGGGGGGCGGTCCTAACCGCATCGGTCAGGGTATCGAGTTCGACTACTGTTGCGTGCACGCAGCGCTCGCCATGCGCGCCGACGGCTTTGAAACCATCATGGTCAACTGCAATCCCGAGACCGTGTCCACCGACTACGACACCAGTGATCGTCTCTACTTCGAGCCTGTGACGCTCGAGGACGTGCTGGAGATTGCCGACAAGGAAAAGCCGGCCGGGGTGATCGTGCAGTTCGGTGGGCAGACGCCGCTCAAGCTGGCGCGCGCGCTAGAGGCGGCCGGTGTGCCGATCATCGGCACTACGCCGGATGCTATCGATCGCGCCGAGGATCGCGAGCGCTTCCAGACGATGATCGACAAGCTGGGTCTCAAGCAGCCGCCCAACGCCACCGCACGCAGCTTCGAGGAAGCCTTCTCCAAGGCCGAGAAGATCGGCTATCCGCTGGTGGTGCGCCCCAGCTACGTGCTGGGTGGTCGCGCCATGGAGATCGTCTATGACGCCTCCGAGCTGGAAAGCTACATGACCCACGCGGTCAAGGTCTCCAACGATTCGCCGGTGCTGCTGGATCACTTCCTCAACGCAGCCGTGGAGATCGATATCGACGCGGTCAGCGACGGCGAGCAGGTGGTGATCGGCGGCATCATGCAGCATATCGAGCAGGCCGGTGTGCACTCTGGCGACTCGGCATGCTCGCTGCCGCCGTATTCGCTGCCGCCAGAGGTCCAGGACGAGATGCGCGACCAGGTCAAGCGCATGGCGCTGGAGCTCAATGTGGTCGGGCTGATGAACGTGCAGCTCGCCTGGCAGGATGGTGAGATCTACGTCATCGAGGTCAATCCGCGCGCGTCACGCACGGTGCCGTTCGTATCCAAGTGCATCGGTATCTCGCTGGCCCAGGTCGCGGCGCGCTGCATGGCGGGTCAGACCCTTGCCGAGCAGGGTGTTACCCGCGAACGCGTGCCAGGTTATTACAGCGTCAAGGAAGCCGTCTTCCCCTTCAACAAGTTCCCGGGCGTCGATCCGATCCTGTCGCCGGAAATGAAGTCCACCGGCGAGGTGATGGGCAGCGGTGCGACCTTTGCCGAAGCCTTCTACAAGGCGCAGCTTGGCGCAGGCGAGGCGATTCCGCGCTTGAGTGGTGAGCGTCAGGCATTCCTCTCGGTGCGTGATCCGGACAAGAGCGAGATTACCGAGGTGGCCCAATCTCTGCTAGCATTGGGCTTCAGCCTGATCGCGACCCGTGGCACCGCCATCGCTCTCGAAGCGGCTGGCCTCCCGGTCAAGGTCGTCAACAAGGTCTATGAAGGTCGCCCTCATATCGTCGATATGCTCAAGAACGACGAGGTGGCCTATATCGTCAATACGACCGAAGGCCGCCAGGCGATCAGTGATTCTTCCGTGATCCGCCGTACCGCACTCGCTCGCAAGGTCCCTTATGCCACGACGCTGGCCGGGGCGCGTGCGGTGTGTATGGCGCTTGAGTATGGAAATACAATTACCGTACGGCGGCTGCAGGAACTGCACGCAGGAGCAAGCACATGAACAATGTCCCGATGACCGTCGTAGGTGAGCAAAGCCTGCGAGAGGAGCTCGAGCACCTCAAGAGCGTGGATCGCCCGCAGGTGATCCAAGCCATCGCCGAGGCGCGCGAGCACGGTGATCTCAAGGAAAACGCCGAATACCACGCTGCGCGCGAGCAGCAAGGGTTCATTGAGGGGCGTATACAGGAAATCGAAGGCAAGCTGTCCGCGTCGCAGGTGATCGACGTCACCAAATTGCCCAAGACCGGCAAGGTGATCTTCGGCGTGACGGTCGAGTTGATCAACCTTCACAACGACGAGGAAGTGCGCTACCGGATCGTCGGCGAGGACGAGGCCGACATCAAGGAAGGGCGGATTTCCGTGACCTCGCCGATCGCGCGCGCTCTGATCGGCAAGGAGGAAGGCGATACGGTGCTGGTGCGCACACCGGGCGGCGATGTCGAATACGAGATTGCCAGCGTCGAGCATCTGTAACCCGGCTGCGCCGGAAGTTGGAAGTTATTAGCTGGAAGAGCGGCGCTACGCGCTTGGAAGAAAGATCAAAAGCGAAAGCCAAACCCAAAACCAGACCCAAAACAGTACTGTGGTGGTTTGATCTTGGCTTCTAGCTCCTAACGAAAGATGCCAGCGACGGTATTTCGTCGCTGGCATCTTTTCGTCCAAGGGATGCATTCGGATTCTCGAAGCTCAAAGCGGGTTGTGCCGTTTCTTCCGACTTCCAGGCGCGAAGCGCCGTTCTTATAACTTCAAGCTCCGGGCACCGCTCGGCCGCTCAACGCCGTCCGTGGTGGTTCTCGAAGCGCTGGATGTTGGATAGCTTGGGGTTGACCCGCGGGTTGCGGCGATAAAGCAGCGCCACCTTGCCGATCGTCTGAACGAGCTCGCTGTGGCTGGCCTCGGTCAACTCGTCGATCACGCTCTGACGGGTGTCGCGATCGCCGATGGCAAGCTTGATCTTGATCAGCTCGTGATCTTCCAGAGCGCGAGTGAGCTCGGCCAGGACGCCTTCGCTCAGCCCGTTTTCCGAGACCGTCACCACGGGGTTCAAGTGGTGACCGATGCTGCGAAATGCTTTCTTTTGTGCCTGTGACAAGCTCATGGTATCGTGACTGTTCCGGGTTGGCGGACACTCGGCGTGTTGCCGAGGGCGTTATCTGAATGCGGCCAAGCCGCAAACCGGCGCAACTGCTGTCGGTAATTCTGACCACGTGGCCAGCACATGATGTGGCGCCGAGAAAAGATAGAACGCGCCATGTTACGGGGAAAGCGGCGTCTTGGAAAGGCCGTGCCGCCCGCTCGGCTAGCCCGCCCTGTCTTCCGACGAGTTTTGACCGCTATCGATTTAGGTGACCCGTGGCACGTACCTCGCATACTAGCAAGAGCTCTGCCTCTTGGCTCAAGGAGCACTTCGACGATCGCTACGTGCAGCGCTCGTGGCAAGATGGCTATCGCTCGCGGGCGAGTTACAAGCTACTCGAACTCGATACCAAGGATGCACTGCTCAAGCCGGGTATGACCGTCATCGATCTTGGCGCCGCACCAGGCGGGTGGAGCCAGATTGCAGCCGATAGGGTCGGGGCCGAGGGCTGCGTGGTGGCGTCGGATATTCTGGAGGTAGATGCTCTCGCCGGAGTGACGTTCGTGCAGGGCGACTTCACCGAAATGGAGGTGCTGGAGCGAATTCTCGCTGCCTTGGATGGGCGCCGTGTCGACCTTGTGATGTCCGACATGGCCCCCAATATGAGTGGTATGGCGGCTATCGATCAGCCCCAGGCGATGTATCTCGTCGAGCTGGCGCTGGATCTGGCACGTCAAACCTTGTCGCCTGGTGGGCGCTTTCTGGCCAAGGTCTTCCAGGGAGAAGGGTTCGATGCATATTTGAAAGAGCTGCGTAGCAGCTTTCGCAAGGTGACGACTCGCAAGCCGGAAGCCTCGCGTGCCCGTTCGCGCGAAGTTTATCTGTTTGCAGAAGGATTCCACGGCTGAGCTTGCGTCCATAGGATTTGCCCTCAGGCGTATCGGCTCGATAGTCATTATGACTTGGTAGTCGGAACGCCTCTTGTGGTGTAGTGTCCGAACTATGGTCCTGCTTGGCAGACAGTTGCATGCAATGAGGGTATTCCCTTGAACGATATGGCGAAGAACCTGATTCTCTGGTTGGTCATCGCGGCAGTGTTGCTGACGGTGTTCAACAACTTCAGTTCCGACAGCTCACCTCAGGCGATGAGCTACTCTCAATTCGTCGAGCAGGTGCAAAACGACCGCGTGAGCGATGTAACCATCGAAGGTTACACGATCACAGGTGAGCGTGATGATGGCACGCAATTCCAGACGATTCGTCCTGCGGCAGAGGATCCCAAGCTGATGGATGATCTGCTGGCCCACGATGTCAGCGTGGTGGGTAAGCAGCCGGAAGAGCAAAGCCTGTGGACGCGGCTGCTGGTTGCCAGTTTCCCGATTCTGATCATTCTGGCGATCTTCATCTTCTTCATGCGTCAAATGCAGGGGGGCGCTGGTGGCAAGGGCGGCCCCATGAGCTTTGGCAAGTCCAAAGCCAAGTTGCTGACTCAGGACCAGATCAAGACCACTTTCGCCGACGTGGCCGGTTGTGACGAGGCCAAGGAGGAAGTCGAGGAACTCGTCGACTTTCTCAAGGACCCGAGCAAGTTCCAGCGCTTGGGTGGGCAGATCCCTCGTGGTGTCTTGATGGTGGGGCCGCCGGGCACGGGTAAGACGTTGCTGGCCAAGTCGATCTCTGGTGAGGCCAATGTGCCGTTCTTCTCGATCTCGGGCTCTGACTTCGTGGAAATGTTCGTCGGCGTAGGGGCGTCGCGTGTTCGTGACATGTTCGAGCAAGCCAAGAAGCAGGCCCCGTGCATTATCTTCATCGACGAGATCGACGCGGTCGGGCGTTCACGTGGCGCTGGCATGGGTGGTGGTAACGATGAACGCGAGCAGACGCTCAACCAGTTGCTGGTCGAGATGGACGGCTTCGAGGCCAACGAAGGCATCATCGTCATCGCCGCGACCAACCGGCCCGATGTGCTCGATCCAGCGCTGACGCGTCCAGGCCGTTTCGACCGTCAGGTCGTAGTGTCGCTTCCCGATATTCGCGGTCGCGAGCACATTCTCGGCGTGCACCTGCGCAAGGTGCCACTGGCGGATGATGTTCACTCGAGCCTCATCGCACGCGGGACGCCGGGTTTCTCCGGTGCCGACCTGGCCAACCTGGTCAATGAGGCGGCACTGTTCGCGGCGCGTCGCAACAAGCGCCTGGTGGGCATGGACGAGCTCGAAATGGCCAAGGACAAGATCCTGATGGGCGCCGAAAAACGCTCGATGGCCATGTCCGAGAAGGAAAAGAGCAACACCGCGTATCACGAGTCGGGCCACGCCATCATCGGGCTCTTGATGCCCGAGCATGACCCCGTCTATAAGGTGACAATCATTCCGCGCGGCCGTGCGCTGGGCGTGACTATGTTCCTGCCGGAGGAAGACCGGTATAGCCTCTCTCGGCAGCAGATCATCAGTCAGATTTGTTCGTTGTTTGGCGGTCGTCTTGCCGAGGAGATGACGCTGGGGCCGAATGGTGTCACCACCGGTGCTTCCAACGACATCAAGCGCGCCACCGAGCTGGCCCATAACATGGTCGCCAAGTGGGGCCTCTCCGAGGAGATGGGGCCGCTGATGTACGACGAGGACGAATCGCACCAGTTCTTGGGTGGTCCTGGTCAAGGAGGCAAGCTAAAGTCCGGCGAGACGACGACACGGCTCGACAAGGAAGTGCGGCGGATCATCGACGAGTGCTATGCCAAGGCGCGCCAGCTCCTCGAGGATAATCGTGACAAGCTGGATCTGATGGCCGAGTCGTTGATGCAATATGAAACCATCGATGCCAATCAGCTTCGCGATATCATGGAAGGCCGTAAGCCGCGTCCTCCTGAAGATTGGGACGACAAGGGCCCGACCGCCGGTTCGGGGCACGCTGAGGGCACGTCGGCGGACGAAGAGTCTGACACCAGCGGTGGTGAAGATGACGATGCACGGCGTCGCCCTTCTGATCCTCTGGGTGGGCCAGCCGGCCACTAAACGCGACCCTGTGTCATACTACAACGGGCGCCGCTACGCGGCGCCCGTTGGCGTTTGGGGAGTGCTTACACCCAATGCCCTGCATGGTAAAGTGAACGTTTGATGTTGCCACGGCCATGATCATGCAAGACCGACACACCATGCCCGCGCAGTTACGCTGTGGGCGCCATCAGCTCGATCTCTCGTATCCCCGCGTAATGGGGATCCTCAATGTTACCCCCGATTCGTTTTCCGACGGTGGTCGTCATAACGCTCTGGACGAGGCCGTACGTCACGCCGAGTCCATGCTGGCCGAGGGTGCGGCGATTATCGACATCGGCGGCGAATCGACACGCCCCGGTGCCTCGCCGGTGCCGCTTCAGCAAGAACTGGACCGCGTGTTGCCGGTGGTGGAGCGTTTGGTCAATGAGCTGGATGCATTGGTATCGCTGGATACGAGTCGTGGCGAAGTGATGCAAGAGGCGGCAGCGCAAGGCGCGGGAATGATCAATGACGTGCGTAGCCTGCGCTGGCCTGGTGCGCTTGAAGCTGCGGCGCTGAGTGGCTTGCCGGTATGCGTGATGCATATGCTTGGCGAGCCCACCGACATGCAGCGTGCACCGCATTACGAGATACCGATCGAGGAGGCGGTGGCTGCGTTCCTCGAGGCGCGCATTGCTGAATGCGAAGCGGCAGGAATCAGGCGCGACAGGCTGGTGCTCGACCCAGGCTTTGGTTTCGGCAAGCGTGTCGAACATAACCTGCGGCTGCTGAATCGCATGCAACCATTGACTGATTTTGGGCTTCCCATACTGGCTGGCATGTCACGTAAGAGTATGATTGGCAAAGTGCTGGCGCGTCCCGTCGAGGAGCGCCTGCCGGGCGGCCTGGCGCTTGCCACGATGGCGGTGGAGCGAGGGGCGCGTATCGTGCGCGTTCACGATGTAGGACCGACGGTGGATGCGGTCAATATGACTTGGGCAGTGCTACAGGAAGGCACCGACGCATGACACGACGCTATTTTGGAACCGATGGTATTCGCGGCACGGTGGGAGAGCCTCCCATCACCGCTGATTTTGTATTGAAACTAGGTTGGGCGATGGGCCGTGTGCTGTCGCGCCACACGGCGCGCAAGTCGCGCGCCAAGGTATTGATCGGCAAGGATACGCGGATTTCGGGCTACATGTTCGAGTCTGCTCTGGAGGCGGGGCTGTCAGCGGCAGGGGTCGACGTATCCTTGCTGGGGCCGATGCCCACGCCGGGGATCGCGTATCTGACGCGGACATTTCGTGCCGATGCGGGGATCGTCATCTCGGCGTCGCACAATCCGTTTCAGGATAACGGCATCAAGTTCTTCTCCGCCGAGGGCGTAAAACTTGACGATGCCGTCGAGGAAGAGATCGAGGCGGAACTCGAGCAGCCGCTATCTACGGTGGCGCCGGCGGCCTTGGGCAAGGCGCTACGTATCTCGGATGCCGCAGGACGTTACATCGAATTCTGCAAGTCCACGGTGCCCGATCGTCTGACGCTGGAAGGCCTGAAGGTGGTGCTTGATTGCGCGCATGGCGCAACCTACCACATTGCTCCCAGCGTATTGCGCGAACTGGGCGCCGAGGTCAGCTTGATCGGCGTCGATCCGGATGGGCTCAATATCAATCAGGATGTGGGGTCCACGCATCCTGACGCCTTGCGCGCGGCGGTGATCGAGCGTGGTGCCGATCTCGGCATGGCGCTGGATGGCGATGGCGACCGTGTGATTCTGGTCGATGCCGAGGGCCATGAGGTCGATGGCGACGATATTCTTTATCTGATTGCTCGCGATCGGCAAATGCGCGATATGCTGGGCGGAGGCGTGGTCGGCACGCTGATGTCCAACTTCGGTCTTGCGGCTGCACTGGAGGCCTTGAATATTCCCTTTGAGCGGGCCAAGGTCGGTGACCGTTATGTAATGGAGCGCCTGGCAGCCAACGGTTGGCAGCTGGGAGGTGAGTCCTCCGGGCATATTGTCTGCGGCCATGTGCAGTCGACCGGGGATGGCATCGTGTCGGCGCTTCAGGTGCTGGCGATTATGGTGCGCGAGTCGTCATCGCTATCGGGTCTGCTCAAGGGGTTCGAGAAAGCGCCGCAAGCGTTGGTCAATGTACGCCTGACCTCTGATGTGGACAACGCGGCGTTGTTGGCCAATGAGCAGGTGCGTCATGCTGTTGCCTCAGTCGAGGCGGAGTTGGGCGACGAAGGGAGAGTGTTGTTACGACCTTCGGGCACCGAGCCCTTGATCCGAGTCATGGTCGAAGGGCGCCCTCATTTCGATGTCGACGCGCTGGCCAAGCGTATTGCGGACGATATCGAGGGGCAAATGGCGCGCTAAAGCGCGCATATTGTGTTGTCAATACGCCTCCTATACCATGGCGCTCCATTCGGAGGACTGTTCTATGCGCACGCCGCTGATCGCGGGCAATTGGAAGATGAACGGCTCGAACGCCCTGGTGGATGAGTTCGGTCGTGCCTTCGCCGATGTCGCGCTTCCCGATTCGCTGGACGTCGTCGTACTGCCGCCATTCCCTTATCTCGATGCGGCGCGCCGTGCGTTGGCCGACGTCTCCGTGCAGCTCGGCGCGCAGACGCTCAATCCCGCGCATGCCGGTGCTCATACTGGCGAGGTCAGTAGTCGCATGCTCAAAGAGGTGGGTGTCGACTATGTGCTGGTTGGCCATTCGGAGCGGCGCGAGCTTTATCGAGAAACCGATGACGACGTCTATGATCGCCTGCTGGCAGCATTGAATGTCGGCATTCAGCCGATTTTGTGCGTTGGCGAGACGCTCGAGGCGCGCGATGCAGGGCATACCTTTGATGTCGTGCTGCAACAGGTCGGCCATGCGCTGACCTCCCTCGAGCCCGAGCAACGTACTCGGGTGACGATCGCTTATGAGCCGGTGTGGGCCATCGGCACGGGACGTACAGCGACGCCCGAGCAAGCGCAGGACGTCATGGCCGCTATTCGTGAGTACCTGGCCGGTATCGATTCCGGCCTGGCGCAGTCAATGCGGTTGCTTTACGGCGGCAGTATGAGCGCGGCCAACGCGGCCGAGTTGCTGGCTCAGCCGGATATCGACGGCGGCCTGGTGGGTGGTGCTTCGCTCAAGGTCGACGATTTTCTAGCCATTTGTCATTCAGCAAGGTAGCGCGATGTATATTGGGGTGTTGTTGGTTCATGTGGCGATTGCCATTGCCCTGGTGGTGTTGGTATTGCTACAGCAAGGCAAGGGCGCCGACGCTGGCGCGTCCTTCGGGGGCGGTGCTTCGCAGACGGTTTTCGGGTCGCAAGGCAGCGGTAATTTCCTGGCCAAGTTGACGGGCGTGTTGGCGGCGGTTTTCTTCGCGACCTCGCTGGGCCTGGCGTACATGGTCTCGCAGACTGGGGATGCGCCACAGGAAGGTGTGCCCGATGCACAAGTCGTCGAGCAACAAAAATCTTCGCCATCTATTGACGAAGAGGAAGATAACGAGCAGAATGCAGCGCCAGTACTCGAGGACGGCGGCGAATAAATGCAATGCCGTCATTGGGTTAGCTCATCAAGTAATGTAGAGAAGCCAAATTGGCCGACTTCATGATGAGTGGTTTAGCAGGCGAAACGATGCAAACAAAAAGCAGTAGCAAGTGTTTTGCGTCGAGGTAGCCTGGCCCCTGTTGCCGAAGTGGTGGAATTGGTAGACACGCTATCTTGAGGGGGTAGTGACCTCATGGTCGTGCGGGTTCAAGTCCCGCCTTCGGCACCACATTGAGTCAATGTAAGCTGTTGACCCAATTGAAGATTGGCACGATATAACGATAGCTCGGCACCTTGACCTTTCAAGAGGTGATCAGTATAATCGTTAGCCACTGATGCGGGGTGGAGCAGTCTGGTAGCTCGTCGGGCTCATAACCCGAAGGTCGTCGGTTCAAATCCGGCCCCCGCTACCAAGTTTTTTACGAAAAGCCCCTTCCTATGAAGGGGCTTTTTGTTATCACTTGCGACGATAACGCCAATCAGCCACCTAGCTTTTCTCTTCACTCCTGGTCAGGTGCCTGATGCAACTGCTAGTGGGAGCCTCCGCCTGTGGCAAATAAGCACGCTGCACTGAATACGCTCATCGAGCCGGTCGTGACGGCCATGGGCTTCGATCTCTGGGGGGTCGACTACCTTTCCCAGGGTAAGCATTCCCGTCTGGTGATCTATATCGAAAGCGCCGAGGGCGTGACCGTGGACGACTGCGCGTCAGTCAGCCGTCAAGTCAGTGGCGTACTGGATGTAGAAGACCCCATCGCGGGAGAATATCGCTTGGAGGTCTCATCGCCGGGAATGGATCGTCCTCTGTTTACGCTCGATCAGTTCGCGCGTTTCAAGGGCAGCCATGTCCAGGTGAAGTTGAGCGTTCCCTTCGAAGGGCGTCGCAAGTTTCAAGGACAACTGGCGGGTGTCGAGGGAGACGAGATTCTGCTGCAACTCGACGGACAAGAATATTGCTTTCCGGTCGAAAGCATCGAGCAGGCGCGGGTGGTGCCTCAGTTCGATAATTAAGGACAGCTTTTCTACGAGGCATAGGCATGAGTAAAGAGATTCTGCTAGTCGTGGATGCGATCTCGAACGAAAAGGGGGTGCCGCGAGAAGTGATCTTCGAGGCCGTGGAGTCGGCGCTGGCGAGTGCATCGCGTAAGCGTTTCGACGGCCAGGAAGTGAGCGCCCGCGTCAAGATCGACCGCGTGACAGGCGACTATGACACCTTCCGTCGCTGGACCGTCGTCGACGATGACGCGTTCGAGAATCCGGACAGCGAGATTCCGCTCTCCGAGGCAGAGCGTCGCGATCCGCCGCTGGCCCTCGGCGATGTGGTCGAAGAGCAGGTCGAATCGGTGGCTTTCGGACGCATCGCCGCCCAGACCGCCAAGCAGGTTATCGTGCAGAAGGTGCGCGAAGCCGAACGGGCCGAGGTCGTGCGCCAATACGCCGAGCGTGAAGGCGAACTGGTGGCGGGTATCGTCAAGAAGACCACGCGAGAAGGGCTGGTGGTCGACCTGGGAGAGAGCGCAGAGGCTTTCCTCCCGCGTAGTGAAATGATCCCCGGCGAACGTTACCGCATGAACGAGCGGGTACGTGCCCTGTTGTGGAAGGTCGATGCCGAGGCGCGTGGCTCGCAGTTGATTCTGACGCGTACGCGTCCCGAGATGATTGTCGAACTCTTCAAGATCGAAGTGCCTGAAATTGCCGAGCAATTGATCGAGATCAAGGGGGCTGCGCGCGATCCGGGTGCACGCGCCAAGATTGCGGTGAAGACCAATGACAAGCGTATCGACCCGGTCGGTGCGTGTGTCGGCATGCGCGGTTCGCGCGTGCAAGCGGTGTCCAACGAGCTGTGCAACGAGCGCGTGGACATCATTACCTGGGACGACAACCCGGCGCAATTGGTGATCAACGCCATGGCGCCTGCGGAAGTCGGTTCCATTCTCGTCGACGAAGATGCCCACTCCATGGATGTCGCCGTCGCCGAGGATAACCTGGCGCAGGCCATCGGCCGCAGCGGCCAGAACGTTCGCCTGGCTTCCGAGCTGACGGGTTGGACGCTCAACGTGATGACCGAGGAAGAGGCCGAAGGTAAGCGCGAGCAAGAAATCGACAGCCTGATCGAGTACTTCATCAATCATCTCGAAGTCGACGATGAACTGGCACGCCTGCTGGTCGAGGAAGGCTTTACCTCGCTCGAAGAGCTGGCCTATGTGCCGCTCGAGGAATTGCTCGAAATCGAGGAATTGGATGAAGCACTGATCGAAACGCTGCGCGCTCGAGCCAAGGACGAGTTGCTGACGCTGGCCATTGCCTCCGAAGAGGCACTGGACGGTGCGCAGCCTGATGATGACCTCCTTGAAATGGAGGGCATGGAGCGTCACTTGGCATTCACGCTCGCCAGCCGAGGGATCGTCACTCGTGAGGATTTGGCCGAGCAGTCCATCGATGATCTCAAGGACATCGACAGTGTGGACGAAGAGCGCGCTGCGGCGCTGATAATGACCGCTCGTGCGCCTTGGTTCGAGAGCGAACAGTAATCTGGTCACGGGCTCAGGAGGGTCGTAATGTCAGACATGACCGTTAAGGATTTTGCCAGCAAGGTGGGACGCGATGTGTCCCGTCTGCTGGAGCAGATGAAAGAAGCAGGGCTTCCCCATCAGGCCGAAGGCGATGCGGTATCCGAGGAGGATAAACAACGCCTTCTCGATCACCTGACGCGCAGCCATGGTGGAGACAGCGGCACGACGAAGAACCGCGTGACGCTGACGCGTAATACCAAGAGCCGGATCCGTAGTGGCGATGGCCGCGGCAAGGCCATCGACGTGCAGGTGCGCAAGAAGCGTACTTACGTCAAACGCGAGCCGGAGCCGACCGAAGAAGCACCGGCCGAAGAAACCGGTCCGCGTCAGTTGGTCGGTGACATGGCCGATGCCAAGCAGGCGCAGGCCGCCGAGGCTGCCGAAACCGCCAAGGCGGAAAAAGCCGCTGCGGAAGAAGCGGCGGCGGAAGAGGCCGCGCGTGTGAAGGCACAAGAGGAAGCCAAGGCATCCGAGGCCGCTAAGCCGGCTGAAAGCGAGACGCCGAGCACACCAGACGTCCCCGTGCCTGAGGATATCGCTACACCGGCGCCTGCGAGCGAGCCCTACGTCGAGGCGCCGCCGAAAGAGCCGCGGACACCGAACCGTCGTGGTCAGACTCCGCATAAGAAAGAGTCAGAACGTGGCCGCAAAGGCGGACGTGACGATGACGATGATCGCCGTGAGCGGCGTCGCGGCAATGCCAAGAAAGCCAAGCGCTCCGAGCGCCGTGGCGGTCGTCGTGGCGGTGGTCGTGATAATCAGCACGGCTTCCAGAAGCCGACGCAGCCCATCGTCCGCGAAGTTGGCATTCCCGAGTCGATCAGCGTTGCCGAGTTGGCCGACAAGATGTCGATCAAGGCCAATGAGGTCATCAAGGCGATGTTCACCATGGGTGCGGCGGTGACCATCAACCAGACCATCGACCAAGACACGGCGGCTATCGTCGTCGAAGAGATGGGCCACAAGCCCAAGCTGGTCAAGGACGATGCGCTGGAGACGGAAGTGCTCGAGGCCATCTCCTACGAAGGCGATGAAATCACGCGTGCGCCGGTCGTCACGGTGATGGGGCACGTCGATCACGGCAAGACCTCGCTGCTTGATTTCATCCGCCGCACGAAGGTTGCGACTGGCGAGGCCGGTGGTATCACCCAGCACATCGGCGCCTATCACGTCGAAGATCAGCACGGCGGTGTGACCTTCCTCGATACACCGGGCCACGCGGCGTTCACCGCCATGCGTGCGCGCGGTGCCCAGGCGACCGACGTGGTCATCCTGGTCGTCGCGGCCGACGATGGGGTCATGCCACAGACCGTCGAGGCGATCGAGCACTCCAAGGCGGCCGGCGTGCCGTTGGTGGTTGCGGTCAACAAGGTCGACAAGGAAGGTGCGGATTTCGACCGTATCCGCAATGAGCTGTCCCAGCACGGTGTGATCTCCGAGGAATGGGGCGGCGATACGCAGTTCGTACACGTCTCGGCCAAGACCGGTGACGGCATCGATGCCTTGCTCGAGGCGGTACTGCTGGTCTCTGAAGTGCTCGAGCTCAAGGCGGTGCCGGACGCACCGGCCAAGGGCGTCGTCGTCGAATCCCAACTGGATAAGGGCCGCGGCCCGGTGGCGACCGTGCTGGTACAGAACGGTACGCTCAAGAGGGGCGATATCGTCCTGGCTGGCTTGCACTATGGGCGCGTTCGCGCGCTGGTCAATGAAACCGGCACACGCGTGGAAGAGGCTAGCCCAGCCATGCCGGTCGAGATTCAGGGACTGGATGGGACGCCCGAAGCCGGTGACGAGTTCATCGTCGTGGCCGACGAGAAGAAGGCGCGCGAAGTCGCCAACTTCTGTCAGGGCAAGTACCGCGAAGTGCGCCTGGCTCGCCAGCAGAAGGCCAAGCTGGAGAACATGTTCAGCCAGATGGGCCAGGACGAAGTGGCCAAGGTCAACATCGTCCTCAAGGTCGATGTGCAAGGTTCCTTGGAAGCGATTCGTGGTGCCCTGGAAGAGCTCTCCACCGACGAGGTCAAGGTGGCGGTCGTCTCCTCTGGTGTCGGCGGTATCACTGGCACCGATGCCAATCTGGCGGTGGCCAGTGACGCTATCCTGGTCGGTTTCAACGTGCGTGCCGATGTCTCCGCGCGGGAAATCGTCGACCGTGAAGGCCTGGAGCTGCGCTATTACAGCGTGATCTATCACCTCATCGACGAGGTCAAGCAGGCCATGAGTGGCATGCTGGCACCGGAGTGGAAGGAAGAGATCGTCGGCGTAGCCGAAGTACGCGAGGTGTTCCGCGCGCCCAAGATCGGTGCCGTAGCAGGCTGCATGGTCGTCGAAGGCACCGTGCATCGCCACAAACGAATTCGCGTATTGCGCGAGAACGTCGTCATCTACGAAGGCGAGCTGGAATCCCTGCGTCGCTACAAGGATGACCTCGGCGAGGTCCGCAGCGGTATGGAATGCGGTATCGGCGTCAAGAACTACAACGACGTTCAGGTCGGCGACAAGATCGAAGTCTTCGATCAGGTCAAGGTCGAGCGTAGCCTGTAAGGTATGGCGGACGACGTGTCGTCCGCCATCCGAGTGGCGAATCGCGGGAGATAACGATGCGCGAATTCAAACGTACCGATCGTGTGGCCGATCAACTGCAGCAGGAGTTGGCCGTCCTCATCCAGCGTGAGATCAAGGATCCTCGCCTGGGGATGGTCACCGTGAGTGCGGTGACGGTCAGTCGCGATCTGGGCTATGCCGACATTCACATCACGCTGCTGGGTGAGAACGATGCCACGCGCATCGATGAAAACCTCAAGGTGTTGCGTCATGCGCGGGGTTTCCTGCGCAGTCAGATTGCCAATCGCGTCAAGCTCCGACATGTGCCGGAACTGCGCTTTCATTACGATGAAAGCATCGTGCGCGGTCAGCGTCTGTCGTCCTTGATCGACGAGGCGGTGGCCGATGATCGTCGCCGTCACGACGATGACGATGACGATGACGAAGACGAGGTACGTTGATGGCGCGCCGTCGTCGTGGCATACCGGTGGATGGTGTGCTGTTGCTCGATAAGGCACAGGGCGTTTCTTCGAACCATGCCTTGCAGCAGGTGCGCCGTCTGTACGAGGCGCAAAAGGCTGGCCATACCGGTACGCTGGACCCAATGGCGACTGGCTTGCTGCCGATCTGCTTTGGCGAGGCGACCAAGTTTTCGGCCTATTTGCTCGATGCCGACAAGACGTATCGCACGCGTGTCAGGCTGGGCGAAATCACCGATACCGGTGACGCCGAAGGCACCTTGGTCGAGCGTCATGCGGTGCCGGCCCTCGGCGAGCATGATATCGAGGCCGTGCTGACGATGTTTCGCGGCGATATCGAGCAGGTTCCGCCGATGTACTCGGCACTCAAGCACCAAGGGCGTCCTCTGTACGAGCTGGCGCGCGAAGGCAAGCAGGTCGAACGTGCGGCGCGCCGCGTGACGGTTTATGATATGCGCCTGCTGGCGTGCGAGAGCGAAGGCTTCGAGCTCGAGGTCCGCTGCAGCAAGGGCACCTATATTCGTACCCTGGCCGAGGATATCGGCCAGGCGCTGGGATGCGGCGCGCACATAACGTCCCTGCGTCGGCTACGTAGCGGACCGTTCGACGCCGATGCCATGCACGACGTTGAGGCACTCGAGCAAATGGACGGGGCCTCGCGTCAGGCGCGGTTGTTGCCCATCGATGCGATGTTACCCCATGTGCCATCGCTTGAAGTGGCAGCGATCGAGTCGCGGCGGCTGCTGCATGGGCAGCGGGCACGGGTCGACACCGGCGCGCTGGTCGCGGACGAGACGGTGCGTCTATATCACGACGGTGCTTTCCTGGGGCTCGTGAGCGTTACGAGGCCTGGGGAAGTCACGCCGCGACGCTTACGGAATACCGCCTCGCCCGTTCGCGAGTGAGGCGTGATACCCGGCGCGTGCCATGTGCGCCGGGGCATACCGAGACTCTCGGTGTGCATGAAGGCCAGGCCTTTTACATGGTGCCCGTATTTCGCGGGCAGTACCTGGAGACTGCAAATATGCGTGGTCTCCGACATTCATTGCTCAGGCATATTGTTTACTGGAGAGAGAAATGGCACTGACCGCTGAACAGAAAGCCGCCATCGTTGACGAATACGGTCGTGGCGAAAGCGATACCGGTTCGCCTGAAGTACAGGTGGCCCTGCTATCCGCCAACATCGATGGCTTGCAGGATCACTTCAAGAGCAACAAGCAGGATCACCACTCTCGTCGTGGTCTGATTCGCATGGTCAATCAGCGTCGCAAGCTGCTGGATTACCTGAAGCGCAAGGATTTCGGGCGCTATCAGTCGTTGATCCAGCGTCTCGGCCTGCGCCGCTGAGGAAAGTTCCGTTCGCGACAGAGCAGGTGTGGGTGCCATGAAGGTGTTGCACCTGCATGCCAGGGTCGCGAAGGTCTTTCACATGAGCGCCGACGCATGGTTGTTTGAAACGGGCAGTCCTCCGGGGCTGCCCGTTTTTTGTTTCGTCGGCCCCGGGTGTCGTAATGAGTGGCCCCGTGGTGCGTGAACTCCTAAAATGGTCGCCGAGTCGAAACGACCAATACATGAGATGAAAAGTTAAGGACATTGCCGTGAACCCGGTCAAGAAAACGTTTCAATACGGTCGCAGTACCGTCACCCTGGAAACGGGCCGTATCGCCCGCCAGGCTACCGGTGCCGTGATGGTGACCATGGACGACACCGTGGTACTGTGTACCGTGGTGGCCAAGAAGGACGTCAACCCCGCCCAGCCATTCTTCCCGCTGGCCGTTTTCTATCAGGAAAAGACCTACGCCGTAGGCAAGATTCCCGGTGGTTTCTTCAAGCGTGAAGGCCGCCCCACCGAGAAGGAAACCCTCACCTCGCGTTTGATCGATCGTCCGATCCGCCCGTTGTTCCCCAAAGGGTTCATGAACGAGGTGCAGGTGGTGTGCACGGTGCTTTCCACCGACCGCAACCATGACCCGGATATCGCGGCGATGCTGGGCACGTCTGCCGCGTTGGCTATCTCCGGGGTCCCCTTCAATGGGCCGATTGCCGCCGCGCGCGTTGGTTTCACCGAGGACAATGGCTATTTCCTCAATCCGACGGTGGAAGAGCTCGGTAGTTCCGAGTTGAACATGGTCGTGGCTGGCACCGAGAAGGCCGTGCTGATGGTGGAGTCCGAGGCCAACGAACTGCTCGAGGATGAAATGCTCGGTGCAGTGCTCTACGGCCATCAGGAGATGCAGGTCGCGATCGCCGCGATCAATGAGCTTGCCGCTGAGGCCGGCAAGCCGCGTTGGGAATGGCAGCCCGCCGTCGAGAATACGGCGCTCAAGGAGGCCCTGGCGACTGGCTTCGAAGCCAAGGTGGGTGAAGCCTACCGCGTCACCGACAAGATGGCGCGTCAGGAGGCTCTATCCGCCTTGCAGGACGAGGCGATCGAGCAACTGGCCGGCGAGGAAACGGGCCAGTTCAGTGCCGAGGACGTCAAGGGGGCCTTCGCCGGTCTCGAAAAACGGGTGGTGCGTTCACGGGTGATCAAGGGCGAGCCGCGCATCGATGGCCGCGATCTCAAGACCGTGCGTCCGTTGGCGATCGAGGTCGGCAACCTGCCCAAGACGCATGGCTCGGCGGTATTCACGCGCGGCGAGACCCAGGCGATTGTGGTCGCGACCCTGGGCACGCTGCGGGATGCGCAGCTGATCGAATCGCTGGAAGGCGAACGTAAGGACCGCTTCCTGCTGCACTACAATTTCCCTCCCTACTGCGTGGGTGAAGCTGGCTTCATGGGCGGCCCCAAGCGCCGCGAGATCGGCCACGGACGTCTTGCACGGCGCGGCGTTCAGGCGGTGCTGCCCAGCGAGGAAGATTTCCCCTACACCATTCGCGTGGTGTCCGAAATCACCGAATCCAACGGTTCCAGCTCCATGGCCTCGGTGTGCGGTACATCCCTGGCGTTGATGGATGCCGGCGTTCCGCTCAAGACACCAGTGGCAGGTATCGCCATGGGCTTGGTCAAGGACGACGACGGCTTCGCGGTGTTGACCGACATCCTCGGTGACGAAGACCACCTAGGCGATATGGATTTCAAGGTGGCGGGTTCCACCGCCGGCGTGACGGCCCTGCAGATGGATATCAAGATCGAGGGCATCAACGAAGAGATCATGGAGACCGCACTGCAGCAAGCTCACGAAGCGCGCCTGCATATTCTGGAGCAGATGAGCACCGTCATTGGCCAGAGCCGTAACGAAGTGTCCGACAACGCGCCGTCGATGGCTACGGTCAAGATCGCTCCGGACAAGATTCGTGACGTGATCGGTAAGGGTGGCGCGACTATTCGCAAGATTTGCGATGATACCGGCGCCTCCATCGATCTCGACGATGACGGTACCGTGCGCATCTATGCCGAGGACAAGAAAGCTGCCAAGGCAGCGATCGATACCGTGCTGGCGATTACTGCCGAGCCCGAGATCGGCAAGCTCTATCGGGGCAAGGTCGCGCGTATCACCGACTTCGGCGCCTTCGTGACCTTCATGCCGGGCACCGACGGCCTGGTACATATCTCGCAGATCGTCCCTGAGCGGGTCAACGACGTGCGTGACTATCTCAGTGAAGACCAGGAAGTCATCGTCAAGGTACTCGATATCGATAACCGCAACCGCGTGAAGCTTTCCATCAAGGAAATCACCGCGGAAGAAAAAGCGGCTTTCGAGGCAGCGCCGGCCGAGACTGAATAAACGCTCCCGCACCCAGCGGTCAATGAAGCCTCGTGCACGTTGGTGTACGGGGCTTTTTATATTAGTGATGCCTCAAGCTTGGCAGGCGTTTGCGGCAGGAGACGAGCGGTGCTCGGGCATCCATTGACGCAAGCGGCGTGAAAGTCGCTTCTCGATGAACTCGAAACTGGCCCACGACAACACGGCGATGAGCGGCAGGCAGATCGCCAGGGTGGCGTAGGGTGGGAAGCCAACGTGTTCGCGCAGGGTGTATTGCGCCGTCCACAGTACGATGACATGCAGCAGGTAGGTCGAGTAGGACCAATCGCCCAGCGCCTTGATCATCCGGTTGCCGGCAAACAGCGGCTCCATGGCGATGAACGCGCACAGCAGCACCGTGCTGGGCAACCCCCAGGCCAGGAAGCGCGTCATGCCTTGGGGATCATCGAACTGCATGAGCAGCGTGAATGCTATCAGGGCGATGCCGGCCGGCAACCAGCGCCCTTGTGGCAGCCAGCCGCGGCGATAGATGATGCCGACCCCCAGCCCGAGCAGGAAGTTGTAGATGATCGGGTCATGGTAGAAATCGCTCAAGAGTGGGCGCTCCGCGAGCCAGGCGCTGATCGCGATCAGCACTAGGGCGAGTAGCCACAGGCGTAGGTGTCTATTGATCAGCAGGGAGCCTGCAAACACCAGGTAGAACAGCATTTCGAAGTTAAGCGTCCATCCCACGGGCAATGTTGGATAGTACCCATAGCCGGCAGGATTCTCGGTGGGCAGGAAGAAAAGCGACATCACCAGGCTTTTGAGGTCCAGCCCGTAGTCTGGCATGACATCCGGTGAAAGGTAGACGATGCCTGCTGTAATGGCGGTATAAAGCCAGTAGGCAGGCACGATACGCGCGGTGCGTTGCAGGAGAAACTCACCGCCGGAAGGTTCACGGCGCGCAGTGGCGGCATAGATAACGAAGCCACTGATGATGAAGAAGATATCCACACCCATTTGACCACGGGTGGCGAGAAGGTGCTCGAAGGCATTATTGGCATCGAAGTCGAAAAAGACCTGTACGAAGTGGTGGAAGACGACCACCCAGGCCGCAAACGCCCGTAATGCCTGCACCGAAATCAACATACCGATGACATTTCCTGTTGAAACCAAGACGAATACGACGCCGATTGGGCGCCGTAAACGGTTGGGCAGGCAGGATAATCGAAAAGTTCACCGGTTTTACGTTAAGTTACAAAACAGTGTTTTTATTAGTGCCTCACGAGCGCTCGATAGCCAACGCGACGCCTTGCCCCCCGCCGATGCATAGCGTCGCGAGCCCTTTCTTGGCATCGCGGGCAATCATCTCGTGCAGCAGCGTCACCAGGATGCGGCAACCCGAGGCGCCGATGGGGTGCCCCAATGCGATGGCCCCGCCATTGACGTTGATCTTGACCGGGTCCCAGCCGAGTTCCTTGTTGACGGCGAGCGCCTGGGCGGCGAATGCCTCGTTGGCTTCGACCAGGTCCAGTTCGTCGAGCGACCAGCCGGCACGTTCCAGGCAGCGTCGCGTAGCGGGGGCGGGGCCGATGCCCATGATGGCAGGGTCGACCCCGGCGTTGGCATAGGCCTTGATCACAGCGAGGGGCTCCAGACCAAGCGCTTTCGCTTTCTTCGCCGAGCAGAGCATGGTCACGGCAGCGCCGTCGTTGAGCGAAGAGGCATTGCCGGCGGTGACGGTGCCATCGCGCTTGAAGGCCGGGCGCATACCGGCGAGTTGTTCGGCGGTTACGCCTGCGCGTGGCTCCTCATCGGTGGTGACATGGAGCGGGTCAGCTTTGCGCTGGGGAATCTCGACCGGCACGATCTGTCCAGCAAAACGTCCTTCCTCGATGGCAGCGGCCGCCTTCTGCTGGGAAGCGGCGGCAAAAGCATCCATCTCCTCGCGGGTAATGCCGTATTTCTCGGCTAGATTCTCGGCGGTGATGCCCATGTGGATGTCGTTGAAGGCATCCCACAGGCCGTCGCGGATCATCGTGTCCACCGCCGTCCAGTCGCCCATGCGTTGGCCGGTACGCGAGTTCGGCAGCATGTGCGGGGCGAGTGACATGTTCTCCTGGCCACCGGCAATGATCAGTTCGGCGTCGCCACAGCGGATGGCCTGGGTCGCCAGATGCAGTGCCTTGAGACCGGAGCCGCAGACCTTGTTGATAGTCATCGCCGGTACGGCGGAAGGTAGTCCCGCGTTTATGGCCGCCTGGCGGGCAGGGTTCTGACCGCATCCGGCGGCCAGCACCTGGCCGAGCAGAGCCTCGTCGACCTGTTCGGGGGGCACGCCGGTATGCGCGAGCAAATCCGCGATGACCGTGGCGCCGAGCTGGGTCGCGGGAAGGCTGGCGAGGGCGCCGCCGAAACTGCCGATGGCGGTGCGCCTCGCGGCTACGATCACCACGTCTTCCATGAGAGTCTCCTGATCAGCGTAGAGGGACGATACATTCAGAATAGGTGAGTACGATGCCGCGCGACAATCGGGTAGTGGGCGTAGATCGCCGGCATGAGCAGGTATACCGGCGTAATGTGATGGAGATAAGGTAACTGATCAGTGCGGCAAGCTGACCGGAAGATTGTCGATCAAGCGGGTGGTACCGAGGTGCGCCGCGGCGAGCAGGATCGTTTCGCGGGTATCCACCGCGACTGGCCCCATATCCTGGGCGCGACGCAGCTCCAGGTAATCGGGTTTGAAGCCCTCCGCGGCGAGGCTCGCCAAGCCCTCGCGCAGCGCCGACGCCGGGGTAGTGTCACTTTGTAGTGCGTCACGCACCTGGCACAGGATACGATACAGTGCCGGGGCGCGCTGACGTTCCGTGGCGCTTAGATAACCATTGCGCGACGACAGCGCCAGGCCGTCCTCGGCGCGTTGGGTGGGCACGCCGACGATGTCGATGGGGAAATGCAGATCGGCGACCATCTTGCGAATCACCGTCAGCTGCTGGTAATCCTTGCGCCCGAAATAAGCGATATCGGGCTGCACGAGATGGAAGAGCAGGCTGACGACCGTGGCCACGCCGGTGAAATGCCCGGGCCGATTGGCGCTGCACAGGCCTTCCGAGACCTGGGGGACACTGACCTGGGTGAGGTGAGCGTGGCCCTGAGGATAAAGCGTATCGGCACTGGGGGCGAAGATGATATCGCAGCCGTGGCTTGCCAGCGCCTGAGTATCGGTATCGAGCGTGCGTGGATAGCGCTCGAAGTCCTCGCCCTCCCCGAACTGCAGAGGATTGACGAAGATGGTGGCGACCACCACATCCGCGTCACGGCGCGCGGCGTCGATCAAGGCCAGATGCCCCGCGTGCAAATTACCCATGGTCGGCACCAGGGCGATACGCTGGCCATCGCGGCGGTAAGGAGTCAGGTGGGCACGTAATTCGGCGATGTCGTGCAGCGTCAACATCAAAAACTATGCTCCTCGGCGGGAAACTGGCGTGTCTTGACGGCGTCGTGGTAAGCCGCGAACGCGGCCTGAATGCTATCGCGGCCGGTTAGAAAGTTCTTGGCGAAACGTGGCGGCCGCCCGTGCGTCACGCCAAGGATGTCATGCATTACCAATATCTGGCCATCCACATCGGGACCGGCGCCGATTCCGATCACCGGGACCTCCACGGCATCGCGCACGGCGCGACCCAGCACGGCGGGCACGCACTCGAGCAGGATCACCGACGCGCCGGCGTCGACCAGCAAGCGCGCATCATCGACGATGCGCTGGGCGTCGTCCTGTTCGCGTCCTTGCACCTTGTAGCCGCCGAACTGATGCACGCTCTGGGGTGTCAGGCCCAGATGCGCGCATATCGGCACGCCACGTTGCGTGAGTGCGCGCACATCGTCGTGCATCCATCCCGCGCCTTCGATCTTGACGAGCTCGGCGCCGGCGCGCATCAGGGCGCCAGCATCGCGCAATAGCTGGCCCGTATCGGCGTTGCTCATGAAGGGCAGGTCGACCATCAACAGGCTACGCTGCTTGCCGCGCGCCACGCAGCGCGTGTGGTAAAGGATGTCGTCGAGCGTCACGGGAATCGTGCTGGCATGACCTTGCAGTACCATGCCCAGTGAATCGCCCACCAGCAACACATCGATACCGGCGGCGTCCGCGTGCTGTGCGAACGACGCATCGTAGGCCGTCAGGCAACTGAACGGTTCGCTGGCACGCTTGAAGGCATTGAGGTGGCTCAAGGTGACGGTTTTCATGAGATATTCCATGCTGTGGTGGCCCGCTCGGGCCTAGGGTACGTGTTACCGCAAACGTTACCTTGGGGCGCCGGAAGTGTGTATCGGTAACATATTGGCTGCAACACGACTTTTAGGGAAGAAGGCGGTGCAGGCCTGCACTATTATGGTGCTTCGCTAAGGTGGCGCTGGTCTTGCCCGCAAGCGTTACCTCGGGTGCGAGCTCCGCCAGGGGGACGAGCACGAAGGCTCGCTCGTGCATGGCTGGGTGAGGGAGCGTCAGGCGCGATGTTTGCCATTGGAGGTCGGCATAGAGCAAGAGATCGAGATCCAGCGTGCGTGGCCCCCAATGGCGCTGGCGGACCCGACGGTGGCGTTGCTCGAGTGCCTGCAGTTGGTCGAGCAAGGCCAGCGGCGAGAGTCGCGTGGATACGCAAGCAACGGCATTGATGAAGTCGGGTTGATCCTGGGGGCCTACCGGCGCCGAGGCATATAGGGAGGAATACCCCGCCAAGTGAGTCAGCGGCAGGGTATCGAGTTCTTTCAGGGCGCGCGAGACATGTTCGCGCGGCCCATCCAGATTGCTGCCCAGGCCGATATAGGCCGTTACGCGGTCACTCCTGGCGTCCATCATTGCCGTGCTCGGAGGACGGATTGCGCCGCCGACGACGGCGACGCTTGGGGCGGTCGGACGTGCCAGCCGGGGAGCCGCTGGTCTTGGCGATCAGGCGTGCCTGCTCGTGGTCGTCGCCTTCCTGGAAGGCCGTCCACCAAGCACCGAGCCCGGGATCGATCTCACCGGCGCTTTCCCGCAGCAGGAGGAAGTCATAGGCGGCGCGGAAGCGAGTATGCTCCAGGGTCTGGAAGGCACGTTTGCCGCGACGCTTGGGCAAGCGTTGCTGAAGGTCCCAGATTTCCCGCATCGGCATGCTGAAGCGTTTGGGGATCGTGGTGTGCTGCAGTTGCCGCGAAATGCTTTGCTGCGAGGCGGTCTGCTGCGCGGGGATCGGCGGCATGCCGTCGCCCTCGAGGCGCTCGGCGCGTAGCCGCATGCCGGGCCATAGTATGGCACCGTACAGAAACGCCGGAGTGACGGGGCGTTCTTCCTGGATGCGCCGGTCGGTGTTGATCAGGGCCTGCTCGATCAGTGGCCTTGCCCACGCGCGTTCTGTGATGGCCTCTTCGGCCTCGGGGAATAGCATGGCGAACAAGCCATACTCGCGGAGCAGCTCGAAGGTACGCAGTGCTTGTCCGGAAAGGAAGAGCTTGAGCACTTCCTCGAACAGGCGTGCGGGCGGGATCTGCAACAGCAAGGGTGCCAATTCGAGAATCGGGGCCTCAGTGCGCGGCTCGATATCGAAGTCCAGCTTGGCGGCGAAGCGCATGGCACGCAGCATGCGCACCGGGTCCTCGCGATAGCGCACCTCGGGGTCGCCGATCAAGCGCAGAGTGCGGGCTTCGAGATCATTCACACCGTCGGCCCAGTCGTGAATCGAGAAGTCGGCGATGTTGTAGTAAAGCGCATTGACCGTGAAGTCGCGACGTAGCGCGTCTTCCTCGATGGTGCCCCAGACGTTGTCACGCAGCAGCAAGCCGTCGTCGGATTGCTGGGAATGCGTGGTGTCCTGGTCGTCGCCGGGCCGCCCACGGAAGGTCGTGACTTCGATTACCTCGCGGCCGAAGCGCACGTGAACGATACGAAAGCGGCGTCCGATGATGCGTGAGTTGCGAAACAGCGTGCGTATTTCTTCCGGTGTGGCATCGGTGGCGATATCGAAGTCTTTGGGGACCTTTCCGAGCAGTGAGTCACGTACGCAGCCACCGACCAAGTAGGCTTCATGGCCGGCATTATGCAGGCGATACAATACCTTGAGGGCATTCTCGCTGAACAGGCGCCGCGATACGTCGTGTTGGTCACGTGGGATGACGCGCAGCGTGGGCGTGGAGTGGCCGGAGGCCTCTTGGGCGCCAAACAGGGTCTTCAAACGTTCACCGGGGCGTTGGAGAAAGCGGGTAAATCCTTTGAACATGCGTCGTTAACGACTTGCGGAGAGCGAAGTGGCCAGTGTAAGCCGACACTCCTTGGCTTGCAAAGGATGTGGCGTGATGGGCAGCGAGAACAGTCCATCTTGGGAGTAGAGGAATATATGACATATTAGAAAGGGGAGACCCGATGGCCTCCCCTAAGTGTGCTGTGCAACGTCCTTGCTGCTGTTTCTTCTTCGTGATGGCGCATCGCCTTGAATACGCACCACAGTCACCAATGAAATCCGGCAGGCAAGCAGTATTCTTGTTGTTGTGACTCTTCCCGCATGGTGACCACCTCGTATTCAAAACAATAATCCAACCACGACGACATCGTTTCTCCCGACATGTTGTTGTTGTCGTCGGGATGCTTCGGGCGAGAGCATTGTTCTTGTTGGGCCTCGCATGAAGCGTCGCGTCCTGGTTCGGTTCCGGATCTCGACCGTCTTGTTGTTGTTGGCGGTCGACTCGCGTTGCGTCTCGTTTGTTGTTGTTGGCGATTCGCTTGCGATGTTCCAGCTCGACGTTGTTGTATTTGTGGTTGCCGATGTCGGGCTGAGCACCTGCGGCGTACGTTATTGTGGTTGTTCGTGCGCCGCCGGGCGTCCGGCTGTTGTTTTTCTTGATCTATATGTTGCAGTGGTCGTGCCACCATTTGTTTTTTTCTTTTTTATCAATGTTTTATGGTTTTTAATGAAAGTTCCCTACGTTCTGAGGGAGCTTGGTGTTACCGAAATTGCCGCATAACGGGGCATCTCTTGTGTGGGATGGTAACAACTGGTGCATCAGCCCCGTCACCAAGGCGCATAGGATCTCTGAAAAGGCCGGGAGATGCGCTTAGACCATAGTCGCGGCAGGAATCGAAAAGGTGCTCGACGGCGAGATCAAGGGGTGTCACGCCAGGCGGCGAGCATTTTTCTTGCGCGGAATGCCCAGACGCTGACGACGCTCCCACAGGCATTTGCGGCTGATGCCCAGCTTCTGGGCCAGCTCGGTTTCACTCATCTGCGCCTGATGCTCGAGGACGAAATGCTGGAAGTAGTCTTCCAGAGACAGGTCGTCGTCGAGAACCTCGCCCTCTTCGGGGGCGTCGGACGGTTCGGGAGATCCAGAGGCCGACTCTTGTCTGCGTTCCAGGGGGAGGCCGAGATCGCCGGGGTGGATAAGGTGGCCCTCGGCGAGAATGACGCCGCGTTCCAGGGCGTTTTCCAGCTCACGCACATTGCCTGGCCAAGCGTAACCGAGGATGTCGCGATGTGCGGCGCGCGATAAGCGCAATCCTGGTCGCGCATGGCGGGTGCAAGCCCGCTCGAGCAGGGCCTGGGCAATGGTGAGAATATCGTCGTCGCGCTCGCGAAGCGGTGGCAGCTCGATCTGCATGACATTGAGGCGATAGTAGAGGTCGAGCCTGAATTCGCCGCTGCGCGACAGCGAGTGCAGGTCACGATGCGTCGCCGCGATCAGGCGTACGTCGACGTAGCGCGTCTCCACCGAGCCGATGCGTCGGATCTCGCCTTCCTGAAGCACGCGTAGCAGGCGGGCCTGAGCATCCATGGGCAGCTCGCCGATCTCGTCGAGGAAGAGCGTGCCGCCATCGGCGGCTTCGACCAGGCCGGTGCGTGCACTGTTGGCTCCCGTGAAGGCGCCCTTTTCGTGGCCGAAGAGTTCGGATTCGATCAGGGTCTCGGGGATCGCAGCGCAGTTGACGCAGATCAGCGGCGCCTTGGCGCGACGGCTCTGGCGATGCAGCGCGCGCGCGACCAGTTCCTTGCCGGTACCCGATTCACCCTGCACGAGTACAGTGACATCGGCGTGCGCCGTCTTGCGGATGCGTTCGTAGACACGCTGCATGGCGACGCACTCGCCGATCATGCCGCGAGGAACGCCACTAGGAGAGGCGGTGTCCTTGGTTGCCGGGCGTGCTAGCACGTGTGACACGGTCGCCAGGACGTCATCGTCATCGACGGGCTTGGCGATACAATCGACGGCGCCTTCCTTGAGCGCGACCACAGCCTTGCGCAGGCTGGCGTGGTCGGTCATTACCAATACCGGTGTCGGGGCGCTCAGCGCGAGCATCTGCGTGCCGTCTTCTCCTGCCAGGCGCAGATCGCAGATCACCAGGTCGAAGGTCTGTGGGGCCAGCGCCTGGGCGGCGTCGAGCGACGCGGCGGTCGCGACGCGGTACGCCTGACGCTCGAGCAGGTCCTTCAGGGCCTGACGCGGCGTGTCTTCGTTTTCGACGATCAGGATTCGGCTCATGGGCCTCATGGTCGCGTGAATGCATGGGGAATAGCCGAACGTCGGCGCTGGCGGCGCTCGGTAGGCTTGTATCCTGACGCCTGCCGGCCAGGCGAATCAAGCCAAGGGGTGTGCGACCATGGCATGACAAGGATGCTGGCCAGGGCGCTGGATGTCTACGCGGGCATGGGTTTTCAGTGTTCGGTCGTTGCCAGGTGGCGTAGGCGCTCGGGAGACCAGGCGCCGATCGCCGCGTCGAGCTGATCGGTCACGCAGGCATGCGCCATTTCGCGTGGTGGCTGCTGACCGAGTCGCTGCAAGGCGTGGTGCAGGGTGTGGCGGATGCTGGCCGCGTCGGTCGGCAATGCCGGAGCAAGATTCTGCTTGGAGAGCTTCTGGCCGTTGTCACCGAGTATCAAGGGAAGGTGTAGATAGCGCGGCACCGGGAATTCCAGGGCGTCTTGCAATTGACGTTGCCAGGGAGTGTTATCGAGGAGGTCGGCGCCGCGCACCACATCGGATACGCCTTGATCGGCATCATCGATGACCACTGCAAGCTGATACGCCCAGAGGTCGTCCTTGCGCTTGAGGATGACGTCGCCCAGTTCGGCGGGATCGAAGCGCTGATGCCCCAGGCGCCGGTCCTCCCATTCAACGGGACGCCGGCCAAGGTCGCTTCGCAGCCGCCAGGCCTGGGGGCGTTCGGGATGTAGCGGCCCGTGCCGGCACCAGCCGGGATAGATGGCATGTTCGCGCCACTCCTTGCGCGAACAGCTGCACGGATAGGCAAGTCCTTGCTCGGCGAGGCGCTCGAGCGCTGCCTGGTAGTCCGCGTGACGCTCGCTCTGGTAGCGCACGCTGCCATCCCAGGTAAGGCCGAAGGCGTCCAACTGGCGGAGAATGGCATCGGCAGTGCCTTTAGGGCAGCGTGGCGGGTCGATATCCTCGATGCGCACGAGCCAGTGCCCCTTGGCGTGGCGTGCGTCGAGAAAGCTCGCCAGGGCCGCGATCAGCGACCCTAGGTGTAGAGGTCCCGAGGGGGTCGGTGCGAAGCGACCGATATATGACATGAGCTACGTGGCCTGCGCCATGACAAACGGGCACCCGAAGGTACCCGTCGATAGAGTATTAATAAACGGCATCAGCCGCCGAGTTGCTTTTCCTTGAGCTCCGACAGCGTCTTGCAGTCGACGCAGAGCGTGGCGGTGGGGCGAGCCTCGAGGCGGCGAATGCCGATCTCGACGCCGCAGGCTTCACAGAAGCCGTAGTCATCCTCATCGATATTTTCGATGGTCTCGTTGATCTTCTTGAGAAGCTTGCGCTCACGGTCGCGGGTACGCAATTCCAGATTGAAGCCTTCTTCCTGAGTGGCACGGTCGGCCGGGTCGGCGAAGTTGTTGGCTTCTTCCTGCAGGTGGCGCACCGTGCGATCCACCTCTTCCATGAGCTCCTGTTTCCAGATGAGCAGGATTTGGCGGAAGTGCGCGAGCTGCTGCTCGTTCATGTATTCTTCACCCGGCGCCGGGTCATACGGGGTGAATTTCTTCGGCGCTTCCGATTTGATTTCCGCTACTGGCATGGGACTGCCTCATTACGCAAGTGACTTGGGCCGATGCCTGGCCAGGGTAGGACTTGGGCGCCCGCCCGAAGCCTTGCTTATTTAGCGGAAAAATGCAGGCTTTGCAACCATTCTCGGCGACAAAATAGCGCTTTCCGATCTCGGTCAAGGTGCTGGAGCGCGCGCGTTCGCGGTCATGCGGCCGCTCTGGCGAAAATGTGATTTTTTGTCCTGCGGTGTGACGTATTCGCGATCCAAGAGGGAAAGATGGAATACACGCAACTGACGCCCGGTATTCTGGTGCGTCGCTACAAGCGTTTTCTGGCCGATGTGCGATTGGCATCGGGTGAGGAGGTGGTCGCGCATTGTCCCAATACCGGCTCCATGCGCGCGGTCAACGTCCCCGGGTGTCGCGTCTGGCTCTCGCCGAGTCGTAATCCCGCGCGCAAGCTGGCGTGGACCTGGGAATGGATCGAGCTGCCCACGCCCGGCGCAGCACCGGCGCTGGCCTCGGTGCACACCGGGCGCGCCAATGCGTGGGTCGAGGAGGCGCTGCGGGCGGGGCGTATCGCCGAGCTGGCGGGGTATACGACGCTCAAGCGGGAGGCCAAGGTCGAAGGCGCACGGCTCGATTTTCGCCTCACCGAGGCGCGGCAAACGACCCATGTCGAAGTCAAGCAGGTGACGCTGCGTGAAGACGACGGCCATGGCTATTTCCCCGACTCGGTCAGCGAGCGCGGTCGCCGGCACCTGGAGAGCCTGGCGGCGCGGGTTGCGCTGGGCGAACGCGCGGTGCTCCTTTTTTGTGTGGCACATACCGGGATCGACGCAGTGGCGCCGGCCGCGCATCTCGATCCGGCCTATGCCGAGACGCTACGTCGCGTCGCCGCCCAGGGGGTCGAGGTGCTGGCATATGGCGTCAGCGTCACCCGGGATGCGGGCGGCGCGCCCTGCGAGGCGATGCTGACCCGGCGGTTGCCGGTGGATCTCGAACGGCTGCCGCCGAGTGCTTGAGTCAGCGTGAGGCGCGCGTGACACGGAAGATCGCCGTTTCCCCGCACAGGTTGGGCCACAGTCGCGAGCTCCAATGCGGCTCATGATCGCCGTTGCCGACGCGTTGATCGACGATGGTCAGGCCTTTGTCGCGGCATAGCTGGCCGAAGTCGCGGAACGTCGATAGATGAATGTTGGGCGTGTCGTACCAGGCGTGGGGCAGCGACTTGGACACCGGCATGCGACCCTGAATGCCAAGATAAAGACGGTGGCGCCAGTAGGCGAAGTTAGGGAAGGCGATGATGCATTCCCGGCCCACGCGCAGCATTTCGTCGAGGGTGCGGTCCGGGCGCTGCAAGGCCTGAAGTGCCTGGGTCATGATCACCAAGTCATAGGCATCGTCGTCGACGTTGCTCAGGCCGTCGTCGATGTCCTGCTCGATGACGCTGACCCCGCGCTCTATGCAGGCAGTGATGCCATCGGGATCGATCTCCAGGCCGTAGCCGACGACCTGCTTGTCACGCGCCAGGGCGGCAAGCAACTCGCCGTCGCCGCAGCCCAGGTCGAGTACGCGCGCGCCTTGCGGCACCCAGTCGTGGATCAATTTGAGATCGGCACGCATCAGGTCGTCTCCTCGAGCTGCAGGTCGCGGGCGACGCGACGCATGAAACCACCGAACACCGCTTTGTAACGTGGATGCGGCAGCAGGAATGCATCGTGGCCGTGGGGCGAGTCGATGCTGGCGTAGCTGACGGTCTTGTCGGCGCGCATCAGGGCGTCGACCAGCTCGCGCGAACGCGGCGGCGCGAAACGCCAGTCGGTGGTAAAACTGACCACCAGGAATGGGCATTGCGCCGGCGCCAGCGCCGCAGCCAGATCGCCGCCGTGCAGAGCGGCCGGGTCGAAGTAATCCAGCGCCTTGGTCATCAGCAGGTAGGTGTTGGCATCGAAGCTGGTGGAAAACGTATCGCCCTGGTGGCGCAGGTACGATTCGACCTGGAATTCCACGTCATAGCCGAAGTTGAGCTGATCGGTACGCAGATCGCGGCCGAACTTGGCGCCCATCGAATGCTCGGACAGATAGGTAATATGGCCGATCATGCGGGCCAGCTTGAGCCCGCGCTTGGGCACTGTGCCGTGCTCCTCATACCAGCCGTCATGGAAATCGGGATCCGAGCGGATCGCCTGGCGGGCGACCTCGTTGAAGGCGATATTCTGCGC
Organism: Chromohalobacter nigrandesensis; assembly: GCF_023061285.1. GTDB lineage: Bacteria > Pseudomonadota > Gammaproteobacteria > Pseudomonadales > Halomonadaceae > Chromohalobacter > Chromohalobacter nigrandesensis. The sequence goes on along the minus strand of NZ_JAKGAM010000003.1, from coordinate 7,560 downwards.
CGAGAGGCGCGGCGTGGCGGCGATGACCACGGCATTGGCGATGCGCTCGGGATACGCCATCGTCCATTGCAACACCTGCATGCCGCCGAGGCTGCCGCCGACCACGGCGGCGAAGCGCTCGATGCCCAGTCGATCGGCCAGACGTGCCTGGCTATGCACCCAGTCGGCCACCGTCAGGACTGGAAATGCCGGACCCCAGGCGCGCTGAGTCTCGGGGTTGGTCGAGGCGGGGCCGGTACTGCCGTGGCAGCCACCGAGGTTGTTGAGCGAAATGACGAAGAAGCGCTCGGTATCGATCGCCTTGCCGGGGCCGATATAGGCGTCCCACCAGCCGGGCTTGCGATCTTCCATGCTATGGAAGCCTGCCGCGTGATGATGGCCGGAAAGCGCATGGCAGATCAGCACCGCGTTGTTGCGTTCGGCGTTGAGCGTGCCATACGTCTCGTAGACCAGCGTGTAATCGGACAGCGTCTTGCCGCCGGCCAGTGCCAGCGGGGTATCGAAGTGCGCCGTTTGCGGCGTGACCAGTCCGACTGAGTCGGGAGGTAGCGTATCGGGCATCGTATGTGTCGGTTTCCGTGTCCAGCGTGGGGCGCGCGCCAGCGCCAGGATCGTGAATGTTCAGAAGCCTACCAGCATGCCGGGCAATCCTGCCGCACGGGCCAGGGCGCCGACGACAAGACTGTCGATCAGGCTGATGGCGATGAACACCACGATGGGTGACAGGTCGATCATGCCCAGCGGGGGGATGACCTTACGCACCGGTGCCATGATCGGCTCGACCAGTTGGTGGACGAGAATGGCGCCGGGATGGCTGGCCTGCGGCGCGACCCAACTGAGAATGATCATGATGATCAGGGCGAAGAAATAGATGTCGAGAATCGCGCTCAACACCCCGGCCAGTGCCGCCACCAGCACACCCTGAATCGGCGGCATACCGATGCCGGCGAGCTTGAGCAGCACGAAGATGGTGATGCCCTTGAGCAGCAGGCCCGCGACCAGCGAGGCGGGATCGAAACGCCCACGCGGACGGAAGATTCGCTGCAAGGGCGCGACCACCGGACGCGTGGCCTTGATCACCGCCTGGCTGACGGGGTTGTAATAATCGGCGCGCGAGAACTGCAGCAGAAAGCGCAGCATCAGGACGAACAGATACACATTGATTAGCGTGTTGACCAGCATCAAGCCGGCGCTTCCCATTTGGCTGCCCATGGGGCTCCTCCGTATCGAATGGGTGAAGGGGAATTCAGTCGCGGCTCAGTTCGTCGGCCAGTTCACGGGCGCGTGTCGCGCAGGCTTGCGTGGCGTTTTCGAATAGCCGACGCAGGCCGTCGTCCTCGAAGCTATTGATGGCGCGTTCGGTGGTGCCGTTGGGCGAGGTCACGCGGCGGCGCAATTCAGCGGGCTCGAATTCGCTTTCGCGGGCCATGCTGGCCGCGCCGTAGGCGGTTTGCAGGGCCAGGCGACGAGCACTGTCGGCGGGCAGGCCGAGCTTCTTGCCGGCGTCCTCGAGGGCTTCCATGATCAGGAAGAAATACGCCGGACCGCTGCCCGACACGGCCGTGACCGCCTCGAGAAGTGTCTCGTCGGCGACCCACTCGACGAGTCCCACGGCTTCCAGCAACGAGGTAGCCAGCTGCTTCTGTTCCTCGCTGACGCGGGCGTTGGCGTAAAGCCCTGCGGCACCCTGACCGACCAGGCTAGGCGTGTTGGGCATGCAGCGGATCACGGCCATGTCACCGCCCAGCCAAGTATCCAACGTCTCGGCACTCAGGCCGGCGGCCACGGAGACGATCAGTGGACGCCGACGCTGCACGCTATCGTGCAATTCCTGACATACCTCGCGCATGACCTGCGGTTTGACGGCCAGGACCACGACATCCGCGTGTTCGACGGCGGCGTTGTTGTCGGATGTGGTGTTGACACCATAGCGTGAGGCGAGCGCGTCGAGTGTCTGGGCGCCGCGCGCGGTGGCAGTGATGGCCTCGGCGGGATAGCCGCCTTCGATCATGCCGCCGAAAATGGCGCTGGCCATGTTCCCGGCGCCGATGAATGTGACTTGGCTTGTCATGATGTCTCCTGAAGTGTCGCGGCGAAACAATGGGGTTAGGGGCAAGGCGATCAGGGGTGCGGCGCGCGCTGCCCGAAAATGGCCGTACCCAGACGGACCAGAGTGGCGCCTTCGAGGATGGCGGCCTCGAGATCGCCGCTCATGCCCATCGATAAGGTATCCAGGGGCGCCTGGGGGTGTCGCTGGCGGAGCGTTTCGAGCAAGGTGCGCAGCTCGGCGAAGGGGCGCCGCTGGGCGGTGGGGTCGTCGCTTGGCGCGGGTAGTGCCATCAAGCCGCGTAGCCGCAGGTGTGGCAGCGCGATCACGGCGTCGGCCAGCGCCGGCAGCGCCTCGGGCGAGACGCCGGATTTGCTGGTTTCGCCGCTGACGTTGACCTGTAGGCAGATATCCAACGGCCCCAGCGCCGCCGGGCGCTGCGCGTCGAGGCGTGTGGCGATGCGCTCGCGGTCGATGGTATGCACCCACTGGAAGTGCTCGGCCACCGCGCGGGTCTTGTTGGATTGCAAAGGACCGATGAAATGCCAGACGATACCCTCGAGATCGTCCAGCGAGGCCTGTTTGTCGAGCGCTTCCTGAAGATAGTTCTCGCCGAAGGCGCGCTGCCCCGCTGCGAAGGCCTGGCGCACACTCGCCGCAGGGTGCGTCTTGCTCACGGCCAGCAGACAAGCGTCTTCGCTGTCACGCCCCGCGCTCGCCAGGGCGCGGGTCAAACGCTGGCGAGCGCGTTCGAGGGATTCGGCGATGGTGACATCTGGCATACTGGGAAACCCTGTCTGCGAGCGAGAGAAATGCATGGATATTATCGAATTGCTGGCGTTCTCGGCAAAGCAGAAGGCGTCCGATCTGCATCTGTCCGCCGGTTTGCCGCCGATGATTCGCGTCGACGGCGACATTCGCCGGCTCAACGTGGAGCCGCTCGAGGACCGTGATGTTCGCAAGTTGATCTATGCGATCATGAACGATCAGCAGCGCCGCGACTACGAAGAGGCGCTCGAGCATGATTTCTCGTTCGAAGTGCCGGGCGTGGCGCGCTTTCGTGTCAACGTCTTCCATCAGGGGCGCGGCGCGGGCGCCGTCTTTCGTACCATTCCCAGCGAGGTGCTTACCCTCGACGACCTGGACCTGGGCGAAGCGTTTCGTCGCCTGGCCTCACTGCCGCGCGGGCTGGTGCTGGTGACGGGGCCGACCGGGTCGGGCAAGAGTACGACCTTGGCGGCGATGATCGACTACGTCAACGAAAACTACTATCAGCATGTGCTGACCATCGAGGACCCGGTGGAGTTCGTGCATCGCAGCAAGCGCAGTCTCGTCAATCAGCGCGAGTTGCATCGCGATACGCGTAGCTTCGCCACGGCGTTGCGCTCGGCGTTGCGTGAGGACCCCGACGTGATCCTGGTCGGCGAGCTGCGCGACCTGGAAACCATCCGCCTGGCGTTGACTGCCGCCGAAACCGGGCATCTGGTGTTCGGTACCTTGCACACCACCTCGGCGGCCAAGACCGTGGATCGCATCATCGATGTATTCCCGGGCGATGAGAAAAGCATGGTGCGTTCGATGTTGTCCGAGTCGCTGCAGGGGGTCATCTCGCAGGTGCTGCTCAAGCGTGAAGGCGGCGGGCGTGTGGCGGCCCACGAGATCCTGGTGGCCAGTGCGGCAGTGCGTAACCTGATCCGCGAGAACAAGCTGGCGCAGATGTATTCCTCTATCCAGACCGGCGGCAGCCTGGGCATGCAGACCCTGGATGCGGCGCTTTCGCGTCTGGTGTCGCAGGGGGTCGTCTCGCGTGCCGAGGCACAGGCCAAGGCGAAGGATGGGCGCGTGCTGGGCGTGTGAGCCGGGCACCAATCGACGGTCGCGAAGGAGAACGCGAGATGACGCCATACGAATGGCTGACGCAACTGCTGGACATCATGCTCGACAAGCAGGCCTCCGACCTGCTGGTCTCCACCGGTGCGCCGCCGAGTCTCAAGATCGACGGCGAGCTGGTCACGCTGGGCGAGCAGGCGATGTCGGTGGCGCAGGTGCGCGAGCTGGTCTCGGCGGCGCTGCCGCAGGGCGTCGGTGAGCGTTTCGAGGCCGAACGCGAGGCCAATTTCGCGCTCAGCCTGCAAGGCAAGGGACGCTTTCGCGTGAGTGCCTTCTACCAGCGTAGCCAGATGGCGATGGTCGTGCGCCGCATCGCCTTCGACATTCCCGATCTGGCGAGCCTGGCGTTGCCGGAGGCCCTGAGCGAGCTGGTCAATCGCAAGCGCGGTCTGGTGTTCATCGTCGGTGGCACGGGCAGCGGCAAATCGACCACGCTGGCGTCGATGATTCAGCACCGTAATCAGACGAGTGGCGGGCATGTGATAAGCATTGAAGACCCCATCGAATACATTCATCCGCATGGCCGGGCGATCATCAATCAGCGCGAGGTGGGCATCGATACCGAGTCCTTCGAGGTGGCGCTCAAGAATGCGCTGCGTCAGGCGCCCGATGTGATCATGATCGGCGAGGTTCGCTCGCGCGAAATCATGGAGCATGCGCTGACGTTTGCCGAGACCGGTCATCTATGTCTGGCGACGCTGCATGCCAACAACGCCAACCAGGCGCTGGAGCGGATCCAGCATTTCTTCCCCAGCGAGCGCCACGAACAAGTGTGGATGGACCTGTCGCTCAATCTGCAGGCCATCGTCGCCCAGCGTTTGCTGCCGCGCGAGGATGGCGAGGGGCGCTGCGCGGCGGTCGAGGTGATGCTGCGTTCGCCGCTGGTCAGCGATCTGATCCGCAAGGGGGCGATTCACGACCTCAAGGAGGTCATGCAGCGTTCTCACGACCAGGGCATGCAGACCTTCGACCAGGCGCTATACACGCTCTATCGGCAAGGGCGTATCAGCGAAAAGATGGCCCTGGTGCATGCCGACTCGGCCAACGACCTACGGTTGCGCATCGATTACGGCGATGCCGATAGCCCGCAACTGGCGCGGGCCAGCGATGCCGCCGAGCGTTTCACCCTGAAGGGCGACGATGAATGAGCCTTCATGGCGCATACAGGCCGCCCAGCACGCGGGGGCCACGGGCGCCGGTGACCTCGGGCAGGTTGCCGGGGCGTTGAACGAGGCGCTGATGAGCAAGCCAGGCGAAGGCGCCGGCTTCCAGCCAGTCCGCTGACCAGCCGAAACGTTCGCAGGGTGTCAGCGGAATATCCGGGACGTGCCGACGTAGACGCGCCAACAGGTCCGTGTTGTGGGCGCCGCCCCCGCAGGGGATGAGCGCATCGCAATACGTGTCCGAATGTTCGCTGCCTTGGGCGATGGCCATGGCGATACTGGTAGCGGTCAGCTCGGCGAGTGTCGCCTGAACGTCTTGGGGCGCTTCGTTACCCGTGAGATGAGTCGCCAGCCAGTCGAGGTGAAAATGCTCGCGCCCGGTACTCTTGGGCGGGGGGCGCCGGAAGTAAGGATCTTCGAGGAGGCGCGAGAGTAAGGTCGCGTCGACGTGACCGCCGGCGGCCCAGGCGCCATCGGCGTCGTAGGCGTGGCCCAGGTGGCGCTGGCACCAGGCATCCATCAGCATGTTGGCGGGGCCGGTGTCGAAGCCGAGCACGGGCGCGGAGTCGCCGCTCGGCGGAAGACGCGTGAGGTTGGCGATGCCACCGAGATTGAGGATCAAGCGCATATGCTCGGGGGCGGTGAACAGTGCGGCATGAAAGGCCGGCGCGAGCGGTGCGGCTTGCCCGCCGGCGGCCATATCGCGGCGCCGAAAATCGCTGACCACCGTGCAGCCGGTCAGCTCAGCGAGCAGGCTGGGGTTGTCGAGCTGGTAGGTATGCGGGGGTACGCCTTCGGGGGCATGTTCGATGGTCTGCCCGTGGCTGCCGACGGCGGCGATGTCGCTAGGCGAGGTGCCGGTCTCCGCGAGCAGGCGGTTGACCGCCTCGGCCTGACGTTCGCAGAACGCGGCCTCTAGCCGGGCCAGTTCCGCGAAGGTGGTCTCACGGGCAAGACACAGGGCCAGCAAATCCTCGCGCAGCGCGGCGGGAAAGGGCACGCCGGTGGCGCCCAGCCACTCTGGGCGGCCTTCGCCGCAACGCACCAGGGCGGCGTCGATGCCGTCCAGGCTGGTGCCGGACATCAAACCGATATAAAGGGGCATGTGCATCTCCATGTGCCAGGGCGCTCAACCGCCGTCGATGAGTCATGCTAACATCCCCTGTTATTGCCCAAGTCACCCTATTTGCGGAGAAAGGATACGATGACCGACGTCGCCGATGCGCTGGCGCTGCTCAAGCGTGGCACCCATGAAATCCTGCTGGAAGACGAGTTGGTAAAGAAGCTCGAGTCCGGGCGTAAGCTGCGCATCAAGGCGGGGTTCGATCCTACCGCACCGGACCTTCACCTGGGGCATAGCGTACTGCTCACCAAGATGCGTCAGTTTCAGGAGTTGGGCCACCAGGTCGTGTTCCTGATCGGTGACTTCACGGGGCGTATCGGTGATCCTACGGGGAAGAACGTCACCCGCAAGCCGCTGACCGAGGAAGAGGTCAAGGCCAATGCGGAGACCTATAAAGAGCAGGTATTCAAGATCCTTGACCCGGCGCTGACCGAAGTACGCTTCAACGCTGAGTGGATGAGCCAGCTTTCCGCTGCCGACATGATCGAGCTGGCGGCGCAGTCCACTGTGGCACGCATGCTGGAGCGCGACGATTTCGAGAAGCGTTATACGGCCAACCAGTCGATCTCGATTCACGAGTTCCTGTATCCCCTGGTACAGGGCTACGACTCGGTGGCGCTCGAGGCCGATATCGAGCTGGGTGGCACCGATCAGAAGTTCAACTTGCTAATGGGGCGCGAGATCCAGAAGCATTTCGGTCAAGCGCCGCAGGTGGTCATGACCATGCCGCTGCTGGAAGGGCTGGATGGCGTACAGAAGATGTCCAAGTCGCTGGGCAACTATGTGGGGGTCGACGATACGCCGGGCGTGATGTTCAACAAACTGGTGTCGATGCCCGATAGCCTGATGTGGCGTTACTTCGAGCTGCTGTCGCTCAAGTCCAACGAGGACATCGAAACCATTCGTCAGTCGATCGAGTCCGGGGCCAATCCGCGTGATATCAAGATGGAGCTGGCACGCGAATTGATCGGGCGTTATCACGGTGATGAAGCTGCTGCCAATGCACACAAGTCGGCGGGCAACCAACTGGCGGAAGGCGAGCTGCCGGAGGACCTCCCGGAGGTTGACGTGGCTTTCGAAGGCGAACAGGCGCCTATCGCCGCGGTGCTCAATCGCTCGGGATTGGTCAACAACAGTGCCCAGGCCAAGGACATGCTGGGCAATGGTCGCGTCAAGGTCGATGGTGATGTCGTGGCACGCGATCATATGCTCGCCACCGGCCGGAGCTATGTCATCCAGGCGGGTAAAAAACGCTACGCGCGGGTGACGTTAGAGTAGGGCGCAGCGCCATGTTTCATTCGTGTAAAAAACTCCTTGCGTTCAATCCGTGTGGGCCT
>NZ_JAKGAM010000029.1 GCF_023061285.1 Chromohalobacter nigrandesensis | reverse complement strand
GGCCAGGTAGCCCGCCGACGACGCCAACGTTAATGCAGTACCCAGTATGGCGATACCGACATTGGCCAGGCACCTTGCACCAAAAGCGCTTGGCCTTGGCGAGCTGCCTGCGAAATCAAAAAGCGCCGGGGCGCGGTTTGAACGTCCGTGTGATCGCATCCCAGAGTCCCACGGCCTCGGCATCAGTGAGTGAGGCTTTGTCGAGTTTGGGGCGATCATCCTCGTTGAGACCATAGTCGCCGTTCTGAAAAGTCATGGATATTCGCGGCTCTCGAGTGGTACCGCGCTCACTGTTGGCTTCCAAAGTAAAATAATTGCCACGGATATCGGCATCGGTGGTCACGGTACCCAGCCATTCTTCTGCCTGCGCAATATTAGTGAGCCCAACTTCACCTCGACGTAAGACACTGAAGTTGTCATCTCCCTTGGCTTGCATGGCAGATTCTGCCTCGCCCATACGGTCCAACAGGGTGTTCTCGGTCGTAACGGTCGAGTTGATATTGATATGAATATTGACATCACGATGAGCACGATCGGCAAAGATCATGGCCACGGTCTCCTTCCGCGTCGGCACCGCCGCTCCGGGAATCGCCTGGTCGGCACCGCCGGCCAGAAAACCATTTTCAAAGCAGAGCCCGGGGCCTTCGGGCATTTCACCTGCCTTGCGCGGATGCAAGTGGCGCAGCAGATATTCCACCTGTTTCAGGCGCTCGGATTTGTCGGATTCTAGATAAGCTCTATGCTTGCTGTTTTTCTCATCGCTCAGATCGATGGCATCGAGCTTGATACTAAACATTGTTAGCCCCACGAATCGATAACCCTCTAAAGTGCGTGAAAAGTCATAAGTACCATTGCTTCGATTCCTGTCGAAAATCACGGTATTATCATGGCGAATGATGTTTTTCAGGAAAGGGGCGTCTCGTTCGTCTACTGCGTGGTTTTCTAGCTCTCGCTGTCGCTTTTCTATAAAGCGTTCGAACATCGTCCGGCTTATCCGCCGCGCACTGATCTCGGCACTATTGACGGTCAGGCTGCTGAAGCTCGGTTTCAGTTGCGACGGCATATCGACCTGAAAACGTCCCATACAGACCGGTGCGAGTGTCTCGGTATAGGCCTCGACCGTTTGGCGTTCCTGTTCATTCATCTCGGGCACTCCCTGTTCCGGTTCTCCGCAGGCGGCACACATCATCGCCATCATGCTGATGAGCAGTCCTTTAACTCCTCGTTCCCACCGGCCGTTATTCCGTGTCATGGCATTGTCCCGGCGATTTCTAGAATCGAGGCCAGCGTGAACAGGCGTGCCGATTCATGGTTGTAGGCCGCTTCGTGGCCTGTCGATACTGTCAGGCTCTCCCGAGCCTGATCGGCGCCTTTGCTCCCCGAGCGCTCGGGTACCGTGCCATCGCCGGGGTCGTCCGCCTCGCTGAGGGTATAACGATACAGTTCGGGAGTGCCGCGCGCGTTTCGTTCAGTGACCACGCGATGCTCGCCATATTGGTCATTAAGCTTGGTCGTCATCACAGGATCGGCACCATACGTCATGGCTCGCCCCTGCCACGCCACCGTGCCATAGCTCATATGGGCGTCGCTATCTGCATAGAACAGGTAGGTATTGGGATGAAACTCCCCGGCCAGACCTGCATGGAACTTGGCAACGTCACTTGCTACAAGCTCAGCGTATGATTTCCACGCCTCATCCAACTTGCCCTGCCTATCCTTCGCGCCGGCCTCTAGTTCTGGCATCGCCAGGGCCGGTTCCATCATGCCCCACCAGTGCTCGCGATCAAGGTAGATGTCCGTGTAGGGATCATCGCCCGTCGGTAACGCGACGGTCTCATGCCCCTCCTTTTCGATCCGTAACCAGCCCCGGCCATAGTCGGGGGTCGGCACCAGTTGCAGCGGTCCTGGCGACTGCGCCAGCACGGCGGTCATTTCCCGTGCCGAGGCGCCCAGGATCTTGCTGGTCGCCCATGAAGTGAGGTTGAACGGCTCGCTGGCCGTCCCGGCTTTTATGCGCCGGTAGAAGACCGGCGCGCCGGCCGTGGGCATCACCCCGTGGACGATGCCCAGCAGGTCGTCCCGGCCACCCACCACTTCGGAGTAGTAACGCGCGACCAATCCGCCCATGGAGTGGGTGACCAGAATCGCCTGGTTACAGGTCATGCGTGCCTTGCGATAACCCGCGATGATCTCGTCGACTCGCTTGGCCAACGTGGCCGCCGACTCCGTATTGGATTGCAGCCAGTTGTAGCCACAGGCATGCACCGGGAAATTGAAGCGTCCCAGGGTATGGACATTGGCCTCGGCGCGGGACTCAGCCGCGTCTGCGGATAATCCCGCCACACGCCGGTAATAATCGGCCAGGTGCGGCTGAAGCGCATCGAACTCGCTGTCA
>NZ_JAKGAM010000028.1 GCF_023061285.1 Chromohalobacter nigrandesensis | reverse complement strand
GTCAACGGCTTGGACGGTGGCTGTTCGGCGGTGGCTCGTGCTTGGCTCACCAGTGTTGCCTGATTGGCGAACAGGGCGCTCAGCACCCATGAGTCCGAGGCATCGACGTTGCGCGCCAAGTGCTGCCACAGGCGGCCGCTGGCAGATGACAGGATGCCGCCGCGCAGCCCATTGGCGAGCAGCCCACTCAGTCCCATTCCCATCCAGTAGTCGGATTGACTATAGCGACCTATCACGTCGGCCAGGTGGTGCTTCACCCACAGCGCATAATCGCTGTCGTGCAGCGCCAGAAGTGCCTGGCAGATATCGGTCTGCTCGCGATAATCGTCATAGAAGGCATCGAGTGCTTCTTTGTCATAAAGCTCGGCCAGTTGATCCCGGTGATCCGCGATGACCTCATCGGCATCTTGCAGATCAGCCTGGTGGCGCTCCTCTACCTGGCGTATCAACTGCTCATAGCGCCTCTCCATGGCGTTGGCGTTCTGCGAGACGAAATCGATGTTCGCTTGATTACCTTCCCGACGCTGCTTTTGAAGGGATTCTTCGAAGGCTCGGCGCTCTTCGGCGCGTTCCTGCTTCAGTTGTTCGATCTCGGCATCGTGTGACTGGCGTTCCTGCGTCTTGTAGTTTCGCGCGAAGTTTTCGTGGAAGGCGTCAATCGCCTGTTTGCAGAGCAGCTTGCGGCGGTTCGTGTCACTGCGCTGAACGAAATCCTCGGCCTCGGCGAGTGCTTGGTGACGATAGGCGTTCAGCTCGTCGATGATGCCGGCTTCGTCCTTGACGGCTAGAATCAGCCCTCTGCCCTGATAGCGGCTGGCGGCATGGTCGAGCCGCAGGTCCATGGCGTCTTGCAGCTCCTGGCGGCTGTAGAGATCGCGCTGGGGGCCGCTGGACCAGAATTGGGTGCCGAGATCGTTGGCGCCCTCGCTGTATTCGGCCACCATCGCCAGCTCGTCGGTGCCATACGCAAAGGTTTGTGACTGTCCGGCGACCCAGGCCTGGATGTCGATCTTCTGCATGTGCCGGTCACGCCAGGCCGGGTCGCTGCCGATCATGCGGATATGCTCGATAGGCCAGGCGTGTTCGCTGAAGGCGTAGTAGAGCGTGCCGCTTCTATCCGGATTGGGCAGTGTGACCAGCGAGGCGTGCAGGGCGTCGTTGGCCTTGTCCTGACAGGGGAATTCGGTGCTCTCCAATGTGGGGGGCTGCGCCACGGGGAACTGGTAATACTTGCCATCGCTGGTGATGGCGTAAGCGTACCAGTACATGCCGTCCGGATTGTCCTGATCATAGAGGTAAAGATAGCCCTGACGCAGTTGGCGCAGGATATACTTGTTGACCTGGCTGGAGGTGCTGTCCGTGATCACTGGACGGACCTCGTCGTCGACGGTCCGGGCGTGTTCGCCGTTCTCGTCCCACGCCTTGTCGAGCCCGATGTCAGTGAACTCCCGGATACGCTCTTCGGGCAGTTCCGGGATGGAGCGGTTGCGGTCGTTGCGCTGACAGACGGCGTAACGGACAGGCAGGATGGGCAGGCCCTTGCGTTCGCAGAATTCGCACTGACCGTTTTGCAGGCCGCCGGGCTCCCCTTCGGCGGCATAGGCATTGAGTCTTGCTGCCAGCGTCATATCACGATGTCTCCTTCATCGTCGCCATCGTCTCCCAGTCGCGCTCGGCGAGGCGGTTCGTCAGTTCGATATAGCCGAGACTCTCCACGGCCAGGTTGCGCAGCAGACGCTGCATGATCGGGTGTTCATAGAATGTCGCATGTATCGTCAAGCCGTGTAGCACGAAAGCGGTCACGTCTGCTCGCTCATATAGCCCGTGCGCCTGTGCCGCTACGATCAAGTCGTCGATTCGCTCGGCATCATCGACCTGCGCAGGGCGGTCTTGCTCGGGTAGCGAACGGCAGCGTTGCAGGCACCGATTGATCTGCCCGATACGCCGAATGGCCTGCCATTGATCCGTTGTCAGCCTGAGGCGGCCGAGATGGCGTTTGTCGGCATGTGGCTCGATACAACACAGGCGCCCATGCCGATCGAGATACACCCAGCGGTCGATGGGGCCCAACAGGGCAGAGAGCTGGGAGGGGTGCAGAATACGGGGCAGTTGACTCATCACCCGGGGATCATAAAAGCGCAGTAGTGCCCGTTTGCCCTCCGGTGTGGTCTGCGCCAGCTGTCGGCTGATGTAAGCCGCGACAGTCGAGCGCGCCTGTTGGGTGAATATCCAGCCGCAGAAGGGCGCGGGCTCGAGCAGGCTCTCCGGGCGTTGCGCTTTTTCCTCGGCCAGTTCGTGCTCGAGATCGAGTTCAGGTGTGATGTCATGCGTCAGCGGCCATAGATAGAGACGCTGCGCCGACGTCTGCGCCAGTAGCGGGTTCTTGACCAATCCCGCCTTGCCCAGTGCGTCGGCGTGTAGCTGCCGCTCGGGCACGGCGCCGGGGTCGACCAGCCGGTAAAGCTGGCCGGCCGCCATGGCGGTTTCGGCCTCGGCAATGAAGGCAGTCTCTTCAATGATCGACATGATTAACTTTCCACCGTGCCATCACCGCCGCTGGCAGCGGCCTGATTCCGGCGGGGGCAAAGGACATTTTCCCCCTCCGGCAACTCGGGCATGGGAGCCTCCAGGCTCGTCGGTCCGCCG
>NZ_JAKGAM010000027.1 GCF_023061285.1 Chromohalobacter nigrandesensis | reverse complement strand
ATGCTCTTTAACAATGTGGAATAAGCTGACAAAGCAAGACGATACGTCTCAAGCGTATCCGGCAAATCGTGATCGTCGCCAGGCCAGACCCTTTGGGGTTATATGGTCAAGCGATGAAGCGCATACGGTGAATGCCTAGGCAGCCAGAGGCGATGAAAGACGTGGTAGCCTGCGATAAGGCTCGGTAAGGTGGCAAACGACCTGTGACCCGGGCATCTCTGAATGGGGAAACCCACCCAGCGTCAGTTGGGTATCCCACCCTGAATTCATAGGGGTTGGGAAGCGAACCGGGGGAACTGAAACATCTAAGTACCCCGAGGAAAAGAAATCAACCGAGATTCCCTGAGTAGCGGCGAGCGAACGGGGAGCAGCCCTTAAGTCAATGCACGGTTAGGTGAACGGCCTGGAAAGGCCGGCCATAGTGGGTGATAGCCCCGTAACCGAAAACCCGCATTGGTGAAATCGAGTAGGTCGGGGCACGAAAAACCTTGACTGAAGACGGGGGGACCATCCTCCAAGGCTAAATACTCCTGGCTGACCGATAGTGAACCAGTACCGTGAGGGAAAGGCGAAAAGAACCCCGGCGAGGGGAGTGAAATAGATCCTGAAACCGTATGCGTACAAGCAGTGGGAGCTGGCTTCGGCTGGTGACCGCGTACCTTTTGTATAATGGGTCAGCGACTTATATTCAGTGGCGAGCTTAACCGACTAGGGGAGGCGTAGGGAAACCGAGTCTTAACAGGGCGAGGAGTCGCTGGATATAGACCCGAAACCGGGCGATCTATCCATGGCCAGAGTGAAGGTCAGGTAACACTGACTGGAGGCTCGAACCCACCTATGTTGAAAAATGGGGGGATGAGCTGTGGATCGGAGTGAAAGGCTAATCAAGCCCGGAGATAGCTGGTTCTCCTCGAAAGCTATTTAGGTAGCGCCTCACGTATCACCGTCGGGGGTAGAGCACTGTTTCGGCTAGGGGGCCATCCCGGCTTACCAACCCGAGGCAAACTCCGAATACCGATGAGTGCAGCGTGGGAGACACACAGCGGGTGCTAACGTCCGTTGTGAAAAGGGAAACAACCCAGACCGTCAGCTAAGGCCCCCAAATTCTGGTTAAGTGGGAAACGATGTGGGAAGGCTTAGACAGCTAGGAGGTTGGCTTAGAAGCAGCCATCCTTTAAAGAAAGCGTAATAGCTCACTAGTCGAGTCGGCCTGCGCGGAAGATGTAACGGGGCTCAAACCAGATGCCGAAGCTACGGGTGTGCCTGCATCACTTAAGGCTATTCGATTAACGTCGCGAAGCGACGTTCAAGCCCTCCCGAACGTCGAGTTCGGCGGGGATGAGTTGAGTAGGTTTAAGGATGCAGGCACACGGTAGAGGAGCGTCGTGTAAGTCTGTGAAGGGGCGTTGAGAAGCGCGCTGGAGATATCACGAGTGCGAATGCTGACATGAGTAACGATAATGCGGGTGAAAACCCCGCACGCCGGAAGACCCAGGGTTTCTGTTCGACGTCAATCGGAGCAGAGTGAGTCGGCCCCTAAGGCGAGGCCGAAAGGCGTAGTCGATGGGAAACGGGTTAATATTCCCGTACCGGATGTGATTGCGATGGGGGGACGAAGAAGGCTAGGTGAGCCAGGCGTTGGTTGTCCTGGTGAAAGTCGGTAGGCCGAGGAATCAGGTAAATCCGGTTCCTTAAAGCCGAGAGACGAGACGAACAGACTACGGTCTGGAAGTCATCGATGCCACGCTTCCAGGAAAAGCCTCTAAGCTTCAGATCACATGCGACCGTACCCCAAACCGACACAGGTGGTCAGGGTGAGAATCCCAAGGCGCTTGAGAGAACTCGGGTGAAGGAACTAGGCAAAATGGCACCGTAACTTCGGGAGAAGGTGCGCCGGCATAGGGTGAAAGACCTCGCGTCTGGAGCTCGAGCCGGTCGAAGATACCAGGTGGCTGCAACTGTTTATTAAAAACACAGCACTCTGCTAACGCGTAAGCGGACGTATAGGGTGTGACGCCTGCCCGGTGCCGGAAGGTTAATTGATGGCGTTAGCTCCGGCGAAGCGCTTGATCGAAGCCCCGGTAAACGGCGGCCGTAACTATAACGGTCCTAAGGTAGCGAAATTCCTTGTCGGGTAAGTTCCGACCTGCACGAATGGCGTAATGATGGCCACGCTGTCTCCACCCGAGACTCAGTGAAATTGAAATCGCCGTGAAGATGCGGTGTCCCCGCGGCTAGACGGAAAGACCCCGTGAACCTTTACTATAGCTTCACACTGGATGCTGATGTTGCTTGTGTAGGATAGCTGGGAGGCTTGGAACCTGGGACGCCAGTCCTAGGGGAGCCGACCTTGAAATACCAGCCTGGCATCATTGGCGTTCTAACTTGGGCCCGTTATCCGGGTCGAGGACAGTGTGTGGTGGGTAGTTTGACTGGGGCGGTCTCCTCCCAAAGCGTAACGGAGGAGCACGAAGGTACCCTCAGCACGGTTGGAAATCGTGCAACGAGTGCAAGAGCATAAGGGTGCTTGACTGCGAGACAGACACGTCGAGCAGGTGCGAAAGCAGGTTCTAGTGATCCGGTGGTTCTGTATGGAAGGGCCATCGCTCAACGGATAAAAGGTACTCCGGGGATAACAGGCTGATACCGCCCAAGAGTTCACATCGACGGCGGTGTTTGGCACCTCGATGTCGGCTCATCACATCCTGGGGCTGAAGTCGGTCCCAAGGGTATGGCTGTTCGCCATTTAAAGTGGTACGCGAGCTGGGTTTAGAACGTCGTGAGACAGTTCGGTCCCTATCTGCCGTGGGCGTTGGAGATTTGAGAAGGGCTGCTCCTAGTACGAGAGGACCGGAGTGGACGCACCTCTGGTGTTCCGGTTGTCACGCCAGTGGCATTGCCGGGTAGCTATGTGCGGACGGGATAACCGCTGAAAGCATCTAAGCGGGAAGCCCCCTTCAAGATGAGATCTCCCCGAGGCCTCGAGCCTCCTGAAGGGCCCAGCGAGACCAGCTGGTTGATAGGCACGGTGTGGAAGCGCTGCAAGGCGTTGAGCTAACGTGTACTAATGGCCCGTGAGGCTTGACCATATAACACCCAAAGGGTCTGGGGACGCTCCCGATCCGGATGCGTGCGAGACGATCGCGTCAGCTTATTCCCGATTGCGTCGTGGTCCCTGACAGGGGCCGTGACACCTGTTTCGCCTGACGACCATAGCGAGCGGGTCCCACCTGATCCCATGCCGAACTCAGCAGTGAAACCGCTTAGCGCCGATGGTAGTGTGGGGCCTCCCCATGCGAGAGTAGGTCATCGTCAGGCATTTATTTCGACACCCCCGGCCATTGGTCGGGGGTGTTGTCGTTTG
>NZ_JAKGAM010000026.1 GCF_023061285.1 Chromohalobacter nigrandesensis | reverse complement strand
TGGCGATCGGCCAGGCTGATTACGAAGCCCCGGTCACCGAGTGCGAAAAGTGTCTAGCGGCGATCTGGCAGGACCTTCTGCAGCAGGATCGAATCGGACGAAGGGACCACTTCTTTGAGCTGGGAGGTCACTCACTACTGGCGACGCAACTGGTCTCGCGCCTGCGTCACGAGTGGGGTGTGGATTTCCCGCTGCGGGTGGTATTCGAGGCGCCCCAACTGGCTGACATGGCAACCCGGCTGGACGATCTGGAGGGCGCGCCCGCGCAGCCGGGCATTCCTGCACTGGGGCTGACTGATGCGCCGCAGTCGTTCGCTCAACAGCGTCTCTGGCTCCTGGATCAGCTTGAACCGGGAACCACTGCCTACAATTTGCCCGGCTTCCTGCGCCTTATCGGTTCCCTCGATGAACGTGCGATGCAACAGGCATTCGACGACCTGGCCGATCGACACGAAACGCTGCGTACCCACCTGGTGGCCGCTCCGGATGGAGATACGATTCCCCGGCAGGTCATTGGTCCAGCCACCACCGTCCGGATCGAGCGTGCCGATCTCAGCAAGTCCGGTGATCCGGAGGCTGCTTACCGCGCCCACGCCTTGGATTTCATGGCGCGCCCTTTGCGGTTGGACTCGCAGCCTCTCTGGCGTGTCGGGCTGGTGGCCATGGGCGAACAGGAATGGCGACTGATGATCTGCCTGCACCATGCCATTTCCGACGGCTGGTCGGTGTCGGTGCTGATGCGTGATTTCGTGGCGCTATACCGCGCTGCCTGTGGCGAAGATACGTCGACTGAGGGTGTGTCGACTCTTCCTGCTTTGCCAATACAGTATGCGGACTTCTCGGTATGGCAACGGAACTGGCTGGCCAGCGGTGAGGGCGAGCGGCAGTTGGAATACTGGCGCGCTCAGCTCGGTAACGAGCAGCCGGTCCTGGAGTTGCCAACCGATCGGCCCCGACCGGCACGGCAGAGTTTCCGGGGCGCACGCCACCATTTTCACCTGAGCAAAGTCGTGAGTGAGCGTCTTGGTGAGCTGGCGGCAGCGCAGGGCGCGACACCGTTCATGGTGCTGCTGGCTGCCTACAACGTTCTGCTTCATCGCCTCAGTGGCCAGGACGATCTGCGGGTCGGCGTTCCAGTGGCGGGGCGCAATCGCCGGGAAACCGAAGACCTGATCGGCTTTTTCGTGAATACCCAGGTGCTGCGCTGTGAACTGGGTGCGGACCAGTCCTTCGAACAGGTACTGGTGACCGTGCGGCAGGCTGCGATCGACGCCCAGAGCCACCAGGATCTGCCGTTTGAGCAGTTGGTGGAGGCCCTGCAACCGGAACGGAGCCTGAGCCACAACCCGCTGTTCCAGGTGGCGTTCGATTACCAGCGCCGTGACTACAGTGGCCTGGGCGAGCTGCCGGGGCTGACCGTGGATGTCATGGAACTGGACGATTCCGGCGCGCAATTTGATATGGCGCTGAACGTCATCGAAGAGACCGACGGCCATCTCTCGGGCAATTGGAACTACGCCACCGACCTGTTTGAAGAAGTAACCATTGAGCGCCTCCACGCCCGTTTTGAGAAACTGCTAGGGCAGATATTGAGCGCGCCAGAGCAGATAGTAGGTGACGTTGAACTGCTGGATGAGTCGGACCGTGAACAGCTGACGGATTGGAACGCAACCGCCGTGGATTACGGCCAGCCCGAACCGGTTCATCGGTTGTTTGAACGCAATGCTGTTCGGTACCCGGATCGTGAGGCACTGGTCTTCGGTGACCAGTGCCTGAGCTATGCCGAATTCGATCAAGCCGCCAACCGTCTAGCCCATGCATTGGTCGGACTGGGCGTTGGTGGCAACAGTCTGGTCGGTGTCGCGGCTGAGCGATCCGTGGCGATGGTGGCGGCGCTCTACGCCATACAGAAAGCCGGGGCCGCGTATGTGCCCATTGATCCCGAGCATCCCGAAGTGCGCCAGCAACAGGTGCTGGCTGATGCTGGCATAGACCTGCTGTTAACTCATGACGCAGTAGTGAATCGCCTGCAGGAATTGGGCAACGTAACCGTTCTGAATCTGGATCGGCTTGATGTGTCGGAGAAACCGGATTCGGTACCGGATGTCGATATCCATCCGGAACAGCGGGCCTACGTTATCTATACCTCCGGCTCCACCGGCAAGCCGAAAGGCGTGACGAATACCCATGCCGCGCTGTTTAACCGGTTGCAGTGGATGCAGGCTGCCTATGGACTGGGTGAGGGCGATACCGTTCTGCAGAAAACGCCCTTCAGTTTTGACGTCTCGGTCTGGGAGTTCTTCTGGCCGTTGATGGTGGGGGCGCGTCTCGTCGTCGCACCGCCGGGTGATCATAAGGCCCCGGCCAGGCTGGTGGATCTGATCGACCGCGAATCGGTCACCACGCTGCATTTTGTGCCGTCCATGCTGTCGGCCTTCCTGGCCCAGGAAGATCTGGCCGGCTGTGAAAGCCTGCGCCGGATCGTCTGCAGTGGCGAAGCCCTGCCGAAGGACCTGCAGGATGAAGCCCTGCGCCGCTTGCCCCGGGCCCGACTCTATAACCTGTATGGTCCAACGGAAGCCGCGATCGATGTGACCCATTGGGCGTGCGGCAAGGACGAGCCCACAACCGTCCCGATTGGCCGCCCCATTGGCAACCTCCAGGTCCATATCCTTGATGACCGCCTGAACCCGCAGCCGATTGGCGTTCCGGGCGAGCTGTATATTGGTGGCGTAGGCCTGGCCCGGGGCTACCACGGTCGCCCGGATCTGACGGCGGAGCGGTTTGTGCCGAGCCCGTTTGCCAGTGGCGAACGCCTCTACCGCAGCGGTGACCTGGCGCGTTGGTGTAACGACGGCACACTCGAATACCTGGGCCGCCTGGATCACCAGATCAAGCTGCGCGGGTTGCGCATTGAGTTGGGTGAGATCGAGGCCGTCCTGCGCGATGCCGACCCGGTGACCGATGCGGTGGTAATTGCCCGAAATGATCAACTGATCGGATACGTGCAAGGCTCCAATGTCGACACCGACACCCTGAACACTGCTCTGAAACAGACTTTGCCAGATTACATGGTGCCCGCGCATCTGGTGGTGCTGGAAAGCTTCCCGCTCTCCGCCAACGGCAAGCTGGATCGCAAGGCTCTGCCGGAGCCAGAGGTTGAAACCGCCGATTATGAAGCACCGCAGGGCGGGATGGAAAAGGCCCTGGCTCAACTCTGGCAAGAGGTGTTGGAGATTGATCGGGTCGGGCGCCACGACAACTTCTTTGGTTTGGGCGGCCATTCCCTGTTGGGTGTGAACCTGATCCATCGAATCCGGAAAGACCTGAATCGAACCTTGCCCTTGAGTGCTCTGTTCGAGTCTGCCTCACTGGCCGAGTTGGCCAGGCTGCTGGACGCCGTATCGGAAGACGAGGTGACGCCTCTGCGCCCCTATGGTCGAGGCCAGCTAGCGCCGCAATCCTTTGCCCAGCAGCGACTCTGGTTCCTGGCGCAACTGGAACCGGAGAGCAGCGCTTACCACTTGCCGGGTGGTTTGCGCTTACAGGGTCGCCTGAATGAGGAGGCGCTGGATAAAGCCTTTTCGCAACTCGCGCACCGTCATGAATCCCTACGAACCTGCTTCCGTCACGGTGACGATGGCTTGCCTCAGCAGTGGGTTGTGGAGGCAGCGGCTGTGCCTATGGAGCGTTACGACCTGAGTGCCAGCGCTGATTCAGAGGCAGGGTTCGCGGACCTTTTCCGTGAGTTCAGCCGCCGACCCTTCGATCTGGAAACGGCACCGCCCTGGCGCGTCGCTCTAGTGCAGGTGGAAGCGTCGAACTGGCGATTGCTGCTGTGCATGCACCACATCATCTCCGACGGCTGGTCGATGCAGCTACTGCTGGAGGAGTTGGTTGATTTCTACTGCAGTGCTTCTTCGGGTGAGTCGAGCGGTCTCGAGCCGCTGCCCGTCCAGTACGCGGATTACGCGCTTTGGCAGCGGGAAAAACTGACCGGTATCGAGCTGGAGCGGCAACTGGATTGGTGGAAGCGGCAGCTTGGTGACGAATACCCAACCCTGGACCTGCCGACGGACCGCCCCCGGCCGGCACAGCGAGATGGTCGGGGCGCTCGCCATGCCTTCAACTTGCCAACGGCGCTGGTCGAGCAGTTGCGCCGAACTGCAAGCGACCAGCACGTCTCCCTTTTCATGGTTGTCCTGGCTGGCTTCGAGGCCCTGCTGTATCGCCTGAGTGGCCAGCATGACCTGCGGGTGGGTATCCCGGTTTCCGGCCGTCATCAGCCGGGCACGGAAGGACTGGTTGGTTTCTTCGTCAATACGCTGGTGCTGCGCGCGGACATCTGGCCGGGCGACCGCGGCAGCGACTTGTTGGCCCAGGTACGTGAACGAATGCACGGCGCCCAGGCCCATGCCGACCTGCCATTCGAGCAGTTGGTGGAAGCCTTGCAACCGGAACGCAGCCTGAGTCATAACCCGTTGTTTCAGGTGAGCTATAACCATCAGATCTTCGATCAACGGCCGTTGGCCAATATGGATGGCCTGAGCTGCGAGCCGCTGACCTGCCCGGCGGAAAACGCCCACTTCGATCTGGTATTGGGCACGCAGGAACACGCGGATGGCCGTATTGATGGCTACCTGGATTTCGCCACGGATATCTTCGATGCGGCCACCGTAGAACGGATGGCTTATCAGTTGCAGGCCGTTCTGGACGTGCTCAGCCGCGAGCCGGGCATTCAACTGGGTGAACTGCCGTTGCTGACGGAGGAAGAGGAGACGGTCTGGGCGCACTGGAATACCGTCGATCATCCCTCGGTGGACCCTCGCCCGATCAGCGCCCTGATCGCCGATCAGGCGCAGGAAAGGCCGGAGGCGCTGGCCGTGGTTAACGGCGAGGATCGCCTGAGCTTTGCCGAATTCGACACCCGCGCCAACCGTCTGGCCCATTGGTTGATGGGGCAGGGCATCGGTGCCGAGAGTCGCGTGGGCGTAGCCTTGGAA
>NZ_JAKGAM010000025.1 GCF_023061285.1 Chromohalobacter nigrandesensis | reverse complement strand
ACTCATAGTCGCGAGGCGTGGGTTGGCGCTGACCGCCGATGGTTGCTAACTTCATGATTATGCTAACGTCTGGGAAAAACCTCCTCACCGCACTCATCGATTACACTTTGCGGCCACTGTGGTAGGCGACAATAGCGGCAGAAGAAGTAGTGGCCTACGACTTGTACGCTGAACGGAATCAGAAACACCGTGCGAACTATCGAATAGATAATATGGAACTTCTTACCTTCTGAGGCCTTGGACCTGGGCTGAAACCGGTGGGCCGCCTCGGAGAGGCTTGGCTTCAAATCAAGTGACCCTGTGACAGGTTCTACCGAGTCGGCACCCTCTTCCATAAAGCGGCGTACATATTCGAACCTGGCCGACAGATCGTCGATCATCGCTTGGCGGGCATTATCGCTATTCGAGGTCATATAGTGATAGTCATCGAACGAGAAGCTATCCCTGACACTACCATCTTCGCTAAATAGGTAGCCTTTTAGCTCGTAATAATAGCCTTCGATACTGCCAGCCGAATAGGCGAGACAGAATGTGCATTCGTCCCATCGACAGGTTTTTGGCTGGAAATCGACCTCGCTAACGAAGTGGACATTCTTAGAGTCAGTGTTGAAGATAGTATACTGTAGCCCTTGTAATTTTAGCTCGCTCTTCGCAGCAAAGAGAAGGGGATAACCAGTTACAAAGCCAATAACCGCCATCGCAAACGCTGACAAGGTCGCTGGAATGTTAAATAAACCTTCTTTAAAAAAGACCGCTAAAGCTGCAAAACAGCCTGCACCTAAGAGGAAAGTCCCTCCTAGCGTTCCCCAAGAAACATATAGCCCTCTCTCACGGAACCAAGACTCTGCTAAAACGAGGCAGCCTTTTTGTCTAGCACACATAAAGCCTGGTGTTTTTATTTCGTTCGAGACTTTTTTGACATCAAATATATGCTTCTTAGAGAACGATGAAAAACGAAGTCGATTATTGTTTAAAATACCGACCGCCTCAAGTATCTTTTGCTGAGCTTTATTCATGATTAGTTTTCCAAAACCTTCTGTAGCTCTTTATCGCTGGTCCTGACATCAGGCCACCGGTCTTCGCTGCCGTAGAAACAGTGTTTTAGCCAGTTTTGAGCTTCGCTGTCTTTAACTGCCTCTATTAACATGGCTACTCCTAAGGCGATCATGAATACAAGCCCTGCCCAGCCAGCAAGAAATCTAACAAATATCGACATAACCCCCAGCAATGTATTGACCGTCCCGGATACAAAATAGAGCGCCATTAATCCATAATTTCCTTTGTTATAATTATCGATCGTACTTTTAAAGTCATAATACGCAAATCCCCAGGCCGCACCTGCGCCAAGAAAACGGCCAAAACGACCGAAGCGCTCGGCCCGTGCCAAGGCGTTTTCCTGCTTGGCGACACTGATGGCGTTCACTGCTACCGCTCGCTGTATGCCTGTCTCGGCGGTGTTCAATACACCACCGATCAACCCTGCACTGCTAGCATAGAAACGTCCTGCAGCTTCCTCATCTGCGAACACATCCGCTTCTTGCATCGAGTCTCGCGCGAACAGCGTCGACACCGCGCTGAAAAGCAGCCCAACGGCCGCTATCCGGGCATCAGCGTTAACGAAGGCCTGAAACTTCGGCAACGCGGTCTCGCGAATGTTGTTCGCGGTGAGCATGATAGGGCGATCGGAGCGCAACAGCCTCGCTTGAGCCGCTCGGCCGGAGCCGCTGCCATCAGCTGTCTGACGAAGCGCGGTATCATCGAGCAGGATGATATTGGGAACGCGGATCATCGGCTCGGCGCCCCCGGCCTTGAGCCAAGCATGGGTCACGCGACGCATCTGGTTGGCACTAGGCCGCTTGTTGCGCGGTATGCGCTCGCGCATCTGCGCGGTTAGCCAGTCGAGATGCTGCTCGGGTGTGCCAGCCAAGGGCCGTTGTAACATCAGCCGTTCGGTGGCCAACATCGACGCGGCGACATAGAGATTCATCGCGGCCGAGTCGAGCTGGCGAGAGAGAAATTTGGCCACTGGCGCGCCAGTCTGGTAGAGCAACTGAGAGAAAACATTCTTGGCGGCATCCTCAGAGGCTTCCGGATTGAACATGTGCTTTCGACTGGCGGCCCAGGCACTGTTCATCTTATCCAGTACCGTCTGCACATTGCTTTCCGTAATCTGCGTATCCGTCAGATCGCTCACGACATCCGCATGCGTCTGCTGGTTCCAGACCAAACTGCGCATGAGCAGGTTAGAAGTGTCTCCCAAATCAGAGTGCTCTACCCACTCTTGGATTACGCTCTCGCATTCCGCCCGGTCAGCGGCATCATGAAGACACTCGATAAAATGATGGACGTAATGCGTGCCAGAATCGAGATCGTCGGTCCGGTAGTCGCATTCAAAGCAGCGTTTCAATGCGGCCGACCCAAGCCATATCGCATGGTCTTCCGAAATCGGCGTGTGGACTTTGTCCTGATCATCTTGTAATACCTTTGAGACGGTCTCCTTGAAGTCCTGCTCAATTTCCTCGTCGGACATCCGCAAGTATTCGTCATCGTCTTCATAGATTCCAAACCAGACGTCATTACGGGTTTCCTTCCAGGCACGCTGGCTTCGAGCTCGAATCGTATCCGAACTGAGATATTGGCGCTGATTCGTCGCTTTGGACTCCTCCAGCAGCGCCTCCATATCCGAAATGGTCTGGCGATCCGCTTCCGAAGCCGTGCCGTCATCCACTTTTTGTCTCGCTTCACGAAGCCGTTTTTCCGGTACGTCCAGCATCATCGACTCGTTCGCGGCAATACCGCTTCGGTAGACAGACTCTGTCGTCACCTTGACGACATTCTTGAGCGCCTGAATCCCCTCCCAGGAAGAGCTCCGCCAACTATAGCGCTGCAATGAGGCCTCCACCGCCTGAATCTGCTCAGCGTTGAGTTCGACGGTAATGCCGCGCGGGTCGTGTGTGGCGAAGATAATAGATCGCCCCTGCGATGTTCGCTCGGCCGTCTCGATCAGATCCTCGGCCTCGAAAGCGCGCCAGTGGAAGGGATAGACGGATTCGAAGGTGGCGGTGTTTTGTGGGTCATCCTCATCAGCCACCGTATTGCGAAAGCTCTGGATCGTATTGTGCCGGTATTCACTCACCCAATCCGTCACTGCCGAGAGCGGCGCGGTGTGGGGTTGACTCGCTGCCGGGGAGATACACAGAGAAGGAGCGAGAAACTGCATACGTGAGGACGGGTCCTGCGCAATCCGATCCCGGAGGGTCTTGTCCCAGTCGGTATCCGAGAAGGCTAGCCAGGCCTCGGGGATGTTTTCCGGATGGCTGATCGTCACGCAGCGAGCCATCTGCCAGCCGAAAGCGCTTTTCCACAAAAAACTCTATCATCAATCAGCGATTGGAAAGCACAATTTCAGGCCCACATTCTTCGATAATAGCCGGAGACCATTGAGGCACCTTGCAGTACTTGCAGCACAAGTAGTGCCCCGCGCCACCAACCACTTTAGGTATAAAGGTGACCACACTCATCAATGCGGACAAAACCTTAATAACCAATGACTTGGAATCCACCTTAGGGTCAACAATTTCCATTGACTGCCTAAAGCTAGACTTAAGGGAAACATAGTCGTCTTCTTTGGGTGTATCCAAGCTACTAATATCCTGCAAGGTCATAAACTGACGAACATACTCGAATTGATAGCTCAACCAACGCTCCGTCATGCTTCCAGCAACATGGCCTAAATTAATCATCTCTTCGCCAATAGAAAAACTCTCCAAAACGCCATCGTACTCATTTAATACATAACCGCGCACCTCATAGTCGCGCCCCTCGGGCCCGCCTGCGCGTTTTGGCACGATACAATAGGTACAGCGACGCCAAGGATAGGTGACAGGCTGGCCATTGTGAATGCTAAAAAAATGAACATTCCCCGTGCGACGGTTAAATATAACAGGGGATACCGCATAGCCTTTAATCTCTTCCCAAGCCAGCCACCAGAAACCAGTAGTCAAAGGTAATGTCACAAGTGCAAAAGCAAATGTCATCCAGTATGGCGCAGATGTATAAACGGGAAGACCGCCTAGGACCAAGAAAAATAACAAAATAACCAATCCGCCGAAGCCACACCAGCTCAGGTAAATACCTCTTCGCTCAAACTCAGAATCGGCGACTGCAAGCACTTCATTACTATATAATAGCGTTAGGCGCGTAGGCCGAGCATCGTCAGCAGCCGATTCGTCCAGAGAGAAGCGTCTTTCCTTTCCGCTAGCAGGAAGCTCGAATTGATACTTGGGGATCATCCCCATAGCTCTTAGAAATTGATTGCGCTTTCTCATAATTCACCCTTTAAATACCTTGCCAAGCTCTTCCTGAGATTCCTTTATCGTTGGATACCTTTCGCCGCTGCCATAAAGACAATGACTCAGCCACTCTTGAGCTGCGGAGTCCAAGAACAACCCGATCAAGAAGCCAATCACCAACATTGCTATAATCACAAACATGCCAATTAACGAAAACATACCAGCGACCAAAGCAGTAACGCCAAGAGCAAAGTTGCCAACCGCAGAAGCTCCATAAAGAAAGACCAGCCCAAAGTTGCCTTTCTTATGCTGCTCGTAAGCATTTACCAAATCATTTGCACAGAAAACAAATGCTGCGCCAGCTCCTAAAAAGCGGCCAAATTTACCCGCAGCCTTGAAAAGGCTTTTGGTTCCATCTGAGAATTGCTGGCCAGCCGCTGCAAGCCCTTTCACACCCGCTTCTACCGTTTCACACAGCCCACCAACGACACCGGCCAGCGAGGCCCAGAACTTGACCGACAGCTCACGCCGACGAAATGCATTAGCATTGTCCAAGGCTTTACCCGCGTAATACCAGGAGATGCCCGAGAAGAACAGAGAAACCGCATTCATTCTGACTTCGCCATTCATAACTTGCTGGAAGCCTGGCATGATCCCTTCACGAATGTTACGCGGGGTCAGAACAATGGGTTCACGGGAGTGCAAGAGTCTCTCCGCTGTCGAGCGCCCAGCGCCCTGGCCGTCACCGATTGCCGCCAGACGCGCGCGATCCACGAACACGAAGTGCTGAGAGCCAAGTTGGTCGTATTGTCCTGTTCTTTTTAGCATCTCTCGTAGCGCATGCCGCATCTGGTTACGACCGGGTCGTTTGTTGGCCGGAATGGCCAGACGCATTTCCTCCGCCAAGAGATTGACGAACTGCATGGATGTTCCCTTCAAGGGGCGCTCCACAATCCATTGATCGGTGGAGAACATCGATGCCATCAGATAGAGATTCTTCGCGGTATCGTCGACTCCCTTGGACAGCAAGTTGGCGACCGGCGCCCCGGAATGGTAGATCAGCCTCGTGAAGGCATTGCGTCCCGCGGCTTCACTCAACTCAGGGTTCAGCATCGTATTGGCGCTTTTCTGCCACGTGGCGTTAAATTTATCGATAACCATTACAGCACTTTGGGCAGTCAGGGGAGGCGCGCTGTCGATCTCCGCCAGGTGGTCGTCCTGGTTATGCCCAAGGCTCCGTAGCAGCGGGTTATCCGGATCGGTAGGATTACCCGCGCTCGCCCATGCCTTTAATATTTCAGCACATTCTTCCCGATCAGCGGCGTCATCTATGCAGTCGACGAAATGATTGACGTAATTCACGCCGGAATCAAGCTCGTCTGTCCGATAATCCGAGGAGAAGATCCTTTTCAGATCGGGAGAGTCCAGCCAGGTCGCATGATCTTGAGAGAGTGGTATATCTATCGCCTCGGAATCGGTTTTGAGTGTCTCTTTGACACTTTGATAGTTCTCTTCGATTTGATCATCCGTCAGCGATAGAAATTCCTTTCCTTCTCGGGTCTCCTCCCAGGCGGCTAGCCGGACCTCCTTGATGTTATCGTCCGTCAGTTGCTCTGAGGTGGCCTCTTTTCTCTCTATTCTAGCCGCGATAATGTCATGTGTTTCTTCGAGCTCTTTCTTGTATTGCAACTGGTGTTCACTTGGGCCTGCGATCTCGATCCGTGCATTCACCTGTTGCTGCTGTTGCTCATTGAGTTCGAGCATTTCTGGGTCGCGTAACAGCACCGATTGCCGATGACGCTTTTCTGCTTGGTTTCCGACCGATTCCCGTATGGTTTGTATCCCGGCCCACGATGACAGACGCCAGCTAAAACGCTGCAGCGACGCCGATACCGCCTGAATCTGCTCAGCGTTGAGTTCGACGGTAATGCCGCGCGGGTCGTGCGTGGCGAAGAGAATAGATCGCCCCTGCGATGTTCGCTCGGCCGTCTCGATCAGATCCTCGGCCTCGAAAGCGCGCCAGTGGAAGGGATAGACGGATTCGAAGGTGGCGGTGTTTTGTGGGTCATCCTCATCAGCCACCGTATTGCGAAAGCTCTGGATCGTATTGTGCCGGTATTCACTCACCCAATCCGTCACTGCCGAGAGCGGCGCGGTGTGGGGTTGACTCGCTGCCGGGGAGATACACAGAGAAGGAGCGAGAAACTGCATACGTGAGGACGGGTCCTGCGCAATCCGATCCCGGAGGGTCTTGTCCCAGTCGGTATCCGAGAAGGCTAGCCAGGCCTCGGGGATGTTTTCCGGATGGCTGATCGTCACGCAGCGAGCCATCTGCCAATCGCTGGATCTCCGGCAGGCTTCACTTTTTTCCATTCCCGGTGCCAACTGGCCATCGATGGGCAGCGGAAGGAAGTTGCTGTCGCTGGTGACGACATATTTTCGCCATTTGGCGCCTTCAGCATCACCGCTTGGAAAATGCAGGTAAAAGTAGCCCGGTCGCATGCAGCGCAGAATGTAGGTGGCACGTTGCATCGGCTTGTCGAGGACGCCGTCGCCGAAGTGTCCACCGCTCTCGATCGGGGTGAGTCCGTTGATGGCGTGCGCATGACTCTCGGCGATAGCCGCATAGCGCACCGGGAGGATGACCAGCCCGGGCGACTTCTTGCACATCTGGCAGTTGCTACAACCGCTCGTATCGGTGGAGGCGCCGGCGCTTTCACTGGGAACGTTGGCGACGGCCGTCGCTACCGCTTCGTGGATGTTTGGAATCGCACTCATGCTACGTCGTTTCCCGGGTGGTCAATTGTGTCTGGATAGTTTCCCAGCGGGCCTGAGGCCAATTGCCGGTCACGGTTCGATACGCTGTGCCCCCTTGCGCCAGCGCGACCGCGTGGGCGACATCGGGATGCTGGAGAATATCGGGATGTACCAGCAATTCATGCAGTACGAGTGCCAAACGGTCCCGTTCATCCTGCAATCCCCGTTGTCGGGCATGCGTGAGGCGCTCGGCAATGTGCCGTCCTGCCGCCGACTCATCCACTACCGCGTGGGGGGCCTGATCTCGCCATTGCTGCAGACACTCGCGAATCGTGGGCAACGCTTCAAGATATCGAAGTTGGTCTGCGTCGAGCGTCAGCCGCAATATGCGTCCAGTCGTTGGTGCCTGGTTGGGTATCGATACCCAGTGTCGGCCGGCATCCAGCAACTCCCAGCGCTGAATATTCCCCAGGAGCGACTGGAGCTGCTCCGGCATCAAAATCCAACGCAGATGTGTCATGACGCGGGGATCGAAGAACCGGCAGTACATCCACCGCGCCGTGGGCGTGGCCGCCAGACAAAAGCGGCTCAGTTGTTCTTGCAGGACGGTCGGCTCGATATCCGCCCGAAGTAGCGCACACAACGCGGGCGGCATGCCATGACGCGACATTGCCTCGGCACGTTCCCTGACGTGGCTGATGGCCGATTCGTTGACGCGGTAGAGATGGGGCGTCAGCGCATGTAGATCCGATCTACGGCGCGGCCGCAGTGCGCCCATGAACTCGACACCGTCGAGCTCCAGCGGCCCATTGAGATGATCGTGCAATAACCACGATGTCATTGCTTCACTCCTCTCACTCGACCAGCGGAGAACCGCGACTGGCAGCGTCTTTATGCTTCGTTGCGCAGTCTCCTCCCTCCGGTAATGCCGTCATTTCCGAGTCCAGGCGCGTCGGCCCGCCAAAACTCTTGGTCGCGCCGTTGATGGTGACCTTGCCCGGGGCGTGGAGCTCGACATGGCCGTCCTTGATGCGCACGTAGGCGCCGCCGCTGACCAGCAGGATTTCCTTGGCGGCCGACAAGTCGATTTTGTCGTCGCGGGAGGTGACATTGAGGTTTTGCCGCGCGGTCGCCTCGAGGTTGTCCGATTGCGCCTGGAGGTCCAGCTTGCCTCGCGCGGCGAAGAGCTTGATGCCCGCCTTCTGCACGAACAGCGAGAGCTTCTCGGAAATCGAGGCGACCAGGCTCTTGCCGGTGGCGATGTTGACGTCTTCGCCGCTGGAGATGCTCAGTGAATGTCCCTGGGCCAGGTGGGTGGATTCGGGCGTGCTCATCGTGATCCCCGCCGGCGAGGCCAGGTGCAGCCAGGGGGCTTTCATGCGCGCCGCTTCGCCGCGACCGCCGCTGTCGCTGGCGCCGCGGGCGCTATCCTGAGTGGCATCC
>NZ_JAKGAM010000024.1 GCF_023061285.1 Chromohalobacter nigrandesensis | reverse complement strand
GTTCTTAAAGGAGAATCAGCTGTGACCTTAACGACGATCCTTTTGTTCATACCAGCGAGCTTTGCTTTAAACATGGCTCCTGGCCCTAATAATCTTCTTTCGATGGCGAACGCGAAACGTTATGGCATCAAGGCTGCCTGCTGCGCTGGCACTGGCCGGCTTGTTGCCTTTGTGGGCATGATTACTCTTTCAGCTACAGGCCTGGCAACAGTTCTATATACGTCTGAGAAGCTATTTCTGGCTATAAAGGTTGTCGGCGGACTGTATCTGCTATGGCTGGCGTTCCAGCTTTGGACTGCAGACCCAACTGACAGCGGTGAAGACTCATTGGCGGGTAAAGGGCTGCTTCAACTGGCGAGACAGGAGTTTCTTTTAGCGGCTGGTAATCCGAAGGCCATATTGATTTTTACGGCCTTTCTTCCACAGTTTGTCGATCCTGCAGGTTCAATAGGGAGCCAGTTTTTAATTTTGGGTGCTCTTTTTTTGTTGCTTGAATGGGTCGCGATAGGTACCTACGCCTTCTTTGGAAAGGTGTTGCGCCACTGGTTTTCTCGTCCGGCTATGCGTCGGCTTTTCAATAGAACCTGTGCTGGATTTCTTGGAAGTGCTGGGATCGGGCTGCTCCTGGATCGCCGTGATTGAACTAACCAGCCGCGCAAGGCGGACGTCCCTGGCGGGCCGCCGCTTCGCTCCACGTTAGCAGAGTTGTTGAGAGAGATATGTCCCCTGAAGAAACCTTGAAAGAAATCAAGAATTGGAGTCGGCATCTCGTTCAAGATGTCGTCGACCAGTTGAATCAGACCGGAATTGTTTCTGATGAAGATGATCAAGGGTTTGCATCAATATGGATCAAACACTGGAATGATGAATGCACTGACTACTTTCGCCGGTTTGGATATCAAGGCGGTAAGCTATTCACTCATGGGAAATACTTCTCTGACCATGGCGCCGTTTATGCACTCTTCGATACAGATCAACATGATTTGGACAGCGCTACGGATTACCTGAACAAAAAGGCCGAGTCTCCTTGAACTAGGGAGGCACTGCTAACCAGGCCATGCACCGGATGCCAAAAACTCTGCTTCGCGCCGTTTTTGCCACCGGTGATGGCAGGCGTTATAATCCGCGAGGTAGAGACGAATACCATTATGAAAATTAGAAAGATGTCGCAGGCCGATCTCATGGACATTTCTCGCATTCAGCGCGAGTGCTATAGCGAGGATCTCCTTGAATCCATTGATTCATATTCTGCAAAGCTGTCTGCTAATTCGGACTTTAGTTTCATCGCTGTTCAGAACGAAATGGCAGTAGGGTATGTGGTGGCTTTGCCATGGATTTATGGTGAAATGCTTGACTTGGATGGTGTTGATTATTCTATTCCGGTAGATGCGGATAGTCTTTGTATCCACGACATCGCGGTGAGCCGTAACGCACGCAATGCCGGTGCCGCGAAATATTTGCTGAACGCAGTATTCGAGTCTGCAAAATCAAGGGGATATAGGCAGTTTTTCCTAGTAGCTGTGCAGGGGGCGTCATCTTACTGGAAGCGTCAAGGGTTCGAAGTTGTGCAGGTGAATGAGAAGTTAAAGCACCATCTTTTGGCCTATGGGGAAGATGCAGAATATATGACTAGAACCTATGAATAGGTATAACCAAGCCATCATTGGATGTCGAGCCTTCCGGTTTGCTCAGGTTTCACCATCGGTGATGGCCGGAGTTAGGGAGACTACATGAAACCTACGTTCCGGAAAGCGAACGACAAATATTTTGTCGAGCAACTGACTCGACGGAATATGGAGCCTTATTACAAAAAGCTCGGGATTAGCTGGGACAAGAAAGCATTCGATAAGAACTGGTGCGAATTTGAAAGCTACGAAATAGCCATAAATGACTGCTCAGTTGGAGTGCTTCGGTTGAGTCATGATGATGCGGCCTACTATATTCGTGACCTTCAAATCGAGCCTGGCTGGCAGCGTCAAGGGGTGGGGGTGCAGGCGATAGATCATACATTCAAGCTGGCCCAGAAAGCGGGATTTCAACTACTTAGGCTTCGTGTGTTTTGCGAGAATCCGGCAGTAAATTTATATAAACGAATGGGGTTCAGGATTTTCAAAACTGAAGATGGTGCTCACTATATGGAGCGTGAGATTTAATTTTCCTGACCAGTGCATACAAGCGGCACCCTGTCGTCGTGTCCCTGCTGCAAGTGCTATGCAGTAAATCTGAGGGTAAAAAAATGAGCTGTATTTTTTGCGATATTGTGGCAGGTAACATTCCATGCCACAAGATTTGGGAGGACGATGATCATTTGGCGTTTCTTTCTATTTATCCCAATACGCCTGGTTTCTCAGTAGTCATACCCAAGTGCCATTTTTCAAGCTATTTGTTCGCCCAAGATGATGAAGTTGTGACAGCATTGGTGCTGGCTTCAAAGCGTGTAGCACTGCTGCTCGATGAAAAATTGGATGGTGTTGCGCGTACGAGAATGATGTTCGAGGGCTACGGAGTGTATCATCTGCACGCAAAATTATTTCCTATGCACGGTACAGGCGAAGACTCTGAATTTAAACCTGTGGCGTCTAGCGTTGAAAAATACTTCGATCATTACGAAGGTTATATTTCGTCTCATGATTATAAGCGTGAGGATGATAGTGTCTTGTCGGCACTCGCAGCTAAAATCAGGTGTTAGGCGAATGTGTGATAAAGGAAATAGCGATGAGATATTTTCACCATGGCTTCATGCTTACTAAAAAGCCGAGCGTGTTGAGTGCGTCGAACCGACAGGTCCTCACTGAAAGGAATCACTGATGATCGTTCCTCTATTCCTTGATACAAATGATTGTCGGCATTTTTCAAAGGATGCTCGTCGGGCTGTTGAGGAGGTGTGTGCCGATGCTGAACCGGAGATTCGTTCTTTCCTCGGCGACTTAAATGAGGATATTGAGTTGGCCTGTCAGACGGGGCCTTTCGTTATCCCGGAAACGGGAGAGATGGGGATGGCAATTTCGCCAGGCCGCGTGGGATGGACCGTTGATGCGAGATTGCCGGGCGGCGTGGCCGCTGTTGCTCGTGCCCAGCTGCGTTTCACGTTGTTTCATGAGCTTCATCATTTGGTAAGAGGATGGGTCATGTATGGCGGGGCGGCGCGCACCTCCTTTATGGAGGGAGTCGTCAGCGAGGGCCTTGCGACCGTATTTGAGCGAGATTTTGGGGGTCGTGAGACGCCTTGGGGGCAATATCCTGCCGAGATCGAGCAATGGATTGCTGAGTTGCTAGCGCTTCCGGTTTCGGCGTCTTACGATCATTGGATGTTCCAGCACCCGGATGGGCGGCGTTGGATTGGTTATCGTGCGGGAACCTACATTGTAGACCAAGCTATCCTAACGTCTGGGTTATCGGCCGCCGACTTGGCTCTCGTTCCAAGCGACGAGATATTACGGATGTCTGGTATCCGCTAGCATCGATACGAGAGAACCAAACAACTTCATGCATGTGATAATTGCATGATGGCTGATATCAGATATCGATATGAACTACGAAGCACAGATCAAGGAGTGGCTGGCGAGCGACCCCATGCGTATGGAGGCGCTTGCCATCGCTTCTGAGCAGAAGCTGCCGGAGTGGTGTATCGCTGCGGGGTTCGTTAGAAACTTGGTTTGGGATAATCTTCATGGGCTTTCATCGGCTACCGATCTGAACGACGTTGACTTGATTTACTACGATCCCCGCGATTGTAGTGAATCTCGTGACCGAGAAATTGAGAATGATTTAAAAAGCGTTTCGACGCTTCCATGGTCGGTGAAGAATCAGGCAAGAATGCACGAGCGGAATTCGGACACTCCGTACATCTCGACTAAAGATGCCATGAGTTTCTGGGTAGAGATGGAAACTGCCGTGGGGGCCGCATTGGATGAGGGAGGCGAGATAACGATTGTGGCGCCTTTCGATGTTGAGCGGCTATTCGACTTCACCATCACCCTGAACTCAAAACGGCCAAAGCGAACGGATTTCGAAGCTAGGATAAAGTCCAAAAGATGGCTGGAGATTTGGCCAAAATTGGTGGTGAATGCCTGATGAATCGCTGCCAACCTGGCTAGGATAAGAACCGTCCCGATGACCTTAATGCTCACCAAGGGGCTCCGAGAAAAGCGACGCCTAAGCGCGATGGGGGGACAGCTTCCACCATGGCGATGATGGAGGCGACGGCGGGGTTCTGTGACGCAAGCCGTTGACGTAGAAAATAAAGGAAATTTCGATATGTTCGATTACACGTTGGTACATTGGCTGGCGTTTTTGTCAGCGGCGGTGCTTCTGAACCTTTCTCCAGGGCCGGATATCGCGTTCATGCTAGGCCAGACGCTACGCAGCGGGCGTCGATATGGGGTCGCTGCGATGCTCGGGGGTTGGTCGGGGACGGCATTACATGTGGCCATGGCGGCGGCGGGGCTGTCGGCCATTTTGGCCACATCGGCTGTGGCGTTCTCGGTGATCAAGTGGGTCGGGGCTGCCTATTTGATATGGCTCGGCGTCAAAATGCTTTTATCGAAGGGTGACTCTGTCGTCTCCAATAGTGGGAGCTATGATGTAAAGGTGCAGTCAGTCTATTGGCAGGGTGTGCTGGTGTCCGTGCTGAACCCCAAAGTGGCCATCTTCTTCCTCGCCTTCTTGCCGCAATTTGTCGTGGAAGGTGCTGGGCCGGTGGGAGCCCAGCTATTCTTGCATGGCAGTTTGATTATCGTGGTCGCGGCGTTTATTGAGCCTCCCTTGGTAATGCTGGGGGCGAAGTTGGGCGCTTTCTTGAAGGCAAGCCCGCGAGTGGGCATGTGGATGGATCGCGGTCTTGGCGCCTTGTTCGTTGCCCTGGGGGCGCGCTTAGGCTTGAGAGGCTAGTCCGGTGTGGCGTGCCGGTTCATCCAGCGCTCAAACAATCGCCAGCGCAGGTCAAATGTCTGGGTGTACCACTGCTGATCACGGTGTATGGCTTTTTCCAGATGCGCGGGCAGGGTGGGCAAATAGGGGCGCATGGGGGTGGAGGTCTCTTTATGTAACCCCACTCGCTCGCGGGCCGAATGACGCGAGGGGCTGTAGCTGATCAAACTGGCTTGATGGGCCATGGGCTCGGCGCGCGTAGCGTAGCGGATGAAGCGTTCAGCAAGCTGGGGTTGATCCGCTTGGGCGGGGATGGCCCAACTGTTGTAGTCCAGTAGTTGGCCATCCCAGATAATGGTGATAGGGGCACCGTCGTTGACCTGGGCATCGAAAAAGCGTCCGTTGTAGCCGGAGGCCATGGCGACTTTGCCTTCGGCCAGCAGCCGGGCCGGCTCGTTGCCACCGGTCCACCAGGTGAGTTGCCCGCGCAGTTTATCCAATTGGTTGAAGGCCAGGTCAAGGCCGCGCTCGGTACTTAGAAGATCATAGAGCTGACTGCGGGGCACGCCTTGGCTCATCAGCGCCCATTCAAACAGTCCCACTGGCGCGCGGCGCAGGGCGCGCCGGCCGGGGAAGCGCTGGGTATCGAAAAAGTCCTCGACGCGACGGGGTTTTACACCGGGGAAGGCCCGGTCGTCATAGGCGATCACGGTAGAGAATACCAATTGCGTCACCGCGCAGCGGCCAATGGCGCCTTTTATAAAGTCCTCGCTCGCGGGGGTGCCGTCGGGCGCGGGGGCAAGGATGCTGGGGTCCAGTTCGCGCAGCAAGCCCTGCTCGCAGGCGGTGTCGGCGTTGGCCTTGATCATGTCGATCACATCCCAAGAGTGATTGCCCTTGGCGTAGGCTTCTTTTAGGGCGTCCAACCCGCCGTTAAAACGTACGGTTTCTACCTCGATGCCGGTTTTTTCGGTAAAGGATTCGAAGTAGGCTTCGTGCTGGCTACGCTCGTAGGCGCCGCCCCAGGTGACCACCGTGAGCGTGGGGTGGTCCGTATCCGCCAGCGCCGGTAGCGTCAGCACGGTGGTGAGTAGCCACATCAGATTAAGCGGTCGCATTTTCCTCCCGTCGCAAGTCATCGACGATGCCCAGGTAGGCACGGATCACCGCTTCCTCGGAGACACTGCCAACGGGGCGGCCGTCGTCGTCCAGAATCGGAACCGATTCGCCCACGAAACCCTCCAGCGCGTTCATGGCGTCCCAGACACTGGTGGCGTGGGTAAACGCGGGATCAATACGCCAATGCTTCCGGGGCACCGGCTCGGCATCGGGCAGGGTGAGGAGTGTCTGCAGGCGCACACAGCCGACAAAATAGCCCTGAGCGCCGGTGAGTACGGCCTCGGCCCGCTGCTGTTCGACAAGTAGTGTGCGGATGGCGCCAGCGGTATCGGTGGCATCCGCGCGCGTGACATCAGTCGAGGCGTAATCGGCAATCGCCAGGCTCTGGAGAATCGCCCGGTCGCGGCCCTGGCGAAGATCGAAACCCCGTGCACGCAGTTGCCGATCAAACAGCGAGCGGCCCACCATCCGATAGGAGACCAGGTTGCAAAACACTACCGTTACCATCGCCGCAATGGTCAAGTCGTAATTGCGGGTCAACTCAAACACGATCAGTATGGTCGTCAGCGGCGCGCCGATCACTGCGCTCGCCAGCGCCATCATGCCCCCAATGGCGTAAGCCACCAGGCCGGACAACTCCAGCGGCACGATCGTTTGTGCCGTCATGCCGAACAATGAACCAAACAGTATCCCGATCAACAGCGCCGGACTGAATACCCCGCCCACGAAACCGAAGCCCACGCACAAGGCCGTGACCAGCAGCTTCAGGGTGACGAGTAAGCCCAGCTCTCCAGCCCCGAAAGCGCCGGGAATGGTCGCAAAGCGTAGACTCTCCTGGCCGATACCCAGTACCTCCGGCATCCACAACGCCACCAGCCCCAGCGCCAATCCGGCACCGGCAGGCTTGATCGTTTGTGGCAACCGGACCAGGGCGGCCAGTTTGCCGGCCTTCTCAATCAAGCGGATAAATACCCAGGCCAGCAGCGCGCACAACATTCCCTCAAAAGCGAAGAGCAAAAACTCGTAGCTATGGCTAACGCCGGCAAAATCCACCAAGAACAAAGGCTCAAGCTCAAACACCACATTGGCCAATACATATCCCGTGGCTGCCGCCACCGTGACTGGTGCAAAGGCGCGCAGCGAATAGTGACGCAGTATTACCTCGTGGGCGAACACCAGTCCGGCAATGGGTGCATTAAACGCCGTCGCAATCGCGGCGGACACGCCGCAGGCAATGGCAATGGCTTTCAGATCCTTGACGCCCAATTTCAGCTTGGCAGCCAGCGCCCCAAACAGCGTGCCCAGATACACCATGGGCCCGTACTGGCCCACACTGGCGCCACTGCCTAGCGAGACAATCGCCGCCAGGGTGGAAACGATACCATCGCGTAAGCTTGGCAACGGCTGATCGGTCTGCACCGCGAGAATGGCGTCCGGCGGCGCTAGTGCCCGCCGCACACTCGAGCCATAGCGCATCAAAAGCCCCACGACTAGGCCGCCCAGCGTGGGCACCAGTACCGTCGCGGCCAGCACCAGCTCTGGTCGCTCGCCCCACTGAATCCGGGCGTAGGGAGACACCAGCAGCCGGTGATTCAACCATGCTACCGCCTCCACGAAGCCGATGGCGCACAGAGAAGCAACCGCACCGACGGTCACCGCCACCAGGGAAATGGCGCTAATGCGGTAGCTAATGCTTAGCCAGTGTCGGGCGGTAGAGTGCATAGGTTTGATTGTGAGGCTTGTTGAGCGTCAGGTGACTGAGAAAATAGCGCTTCGAGAATCAATCTCATGATAGATCAGCGTTGGCGTTTTATCATTTTCGCTGTTTTTGCACAGTGAACCGTATCAGAATGTGCCGCTTCACATGAAAGATCGCCTGCTTTATCACCTTTTAGTTTATTGAGTACAATGGCGAACTCATCATACGGAAGCTGATAATTTTTCAAAGGGTACGATAAAGTCGCGTATTCAGAATATTCTCTGAGGGGAACTTCTGCTTGAATGGACAAGTTCAGGAAGTAAAGTGACGCTGTTTGTAAACGAATTATTGTTGAGATATTGAGCTACACTAATAAGAATACCACCCGGAAAAGCGTCGCTTTTCCGGTTTTTGCAGTCGCCTGATGTGATGCATTCATTTTCCTACTCCCACCTCACTTCTTGGGACTGGAGTAGACACTCAGCGCCGTCACCGTGGCGAGGATCAGCACCATCCCGACGATCTGGATGCTCACCAGGCTTTCGCCGAGGACCACAACGCCGAAGAGCGAGGCGGTGACGGGTTCCACCATGGCGACGATAGAGGCGACGGCGGGGGCGGTATGTTTCAGGCCGGCAACGTAGAAGATGAACGAGAGCCCGGCGCCGAGTATCCCCAGCGTGACGAATAGCGGCCAGTCCGGCGTGTGCAGCACGTCCAGTGTTTGGCTGGTGTCGCCAAGGCCGGCTAGGAGCACGGCGAGGACCGCGAAGGCGATCACCAGTATGGCCTGTGGGCTGCCGTGCGGCGCGGCGTACTTGAACCCGAAGATGAACACCGCGTAGGAGACCCCGGCCAGCAGCCCGGCACCCACGCCGAGTAGCGTGACGCCCCCTGAGCTCACATCGTAAATACGCGTCAGCAGTACGATGCCGAGCATCACCACCACGATGGCGGCCCATTTTATCGGCGTGGGCTGTTCGAGCTTCAGCACGAACGAGAGTAGATAGACGAAGATCGGCGCCGAGTACATCAATGTTGCCGCCACCGCGACGCTGCCCTGTGAGATGCTGAGGAAGTAGAACGCGAAGTTGCCGGCGACGCCCAGGCCGGCCACTGCTGACCAGCCCCACAGGCGGCGATTGCGCAACCCACTATGGTGCGGGCGGATTGCCAACCAGCCGAGAACGAATAGCAGACCGATGGCGCCCCGGTAGAACGAGACGACAAACGCATCCCAGTCGTCCGCCATGAGCAGGCCGCCGATGCCGCCGGATAGACCCCAGCAAAGTGAGGCGAGAACCACGAGTGCCGTTGCACCTGCCATTGAGAGCTCCTGTTGTCAGGGTGAAGTGAAAAATCGAATCATAGACTGCCGTAAAAGGACGGCATCCCCTGCGGGCCACGCCAACAGGGGATGCCGTCTCATGCTGCGTTCCTCCAAGCGCATCAGGCGCGTACCTTTTCCAGGAGCCGCCGGAGCGTCTTCTTGCTCCATACGAAGAGCCCGATAGGCGGCATCGCCGGCATATATATCACTTTCAGAGCCTTTTCATGTTCGGCTTGATCGCTGTTTCGATACTGCTCATCGTTACGCATATCTTCTCCTTATCGCGTTGCCATCAAGAACCTGACATGTCCCGTGAGTGCCGCTGCATCTGCTGGGAACGTAGATGTCAGGGGGAAGTGAAAAGAGGCTGGAAAGCCGCGCGCTCGGCGGTCCTGTAGCCGATGAGGGCTGTGGCCATCCATACCGGTGGCTGCGACGATCAGGCGGAATTCGATGCGCGTCATGCGGTGTACTCCCTTCGGCCTGTGGCCGGCATCGTGTTAACGAAATGTAAAACGATCGTTTTCACTATGGGCGTAATGTAGCCGCCGGTCCGAGCCGGTTAACGTCACTCGTCGTGGGCTATGCTGCGTGTCGAAGCGACAAGCGTGTCGCTGAACTCGGCGCCGCTATGACGCCCGCACGGCATTTGCCAAACGCTGCGCCGCCCGGCGCGCGACATCGACGGCCGCGACGCCGCGATACGCTGCCGTATGGGTCGCGCCCTCGAACAGCAGTTGTATCGTCTCGACGAGTTCGTCGTCGTGCCGGCCGATCTCCGCGACAACGATGTTGCCAATCCGGTCCCGCAGACGCTGCTTGTGACGTTCCATCGCCTCGGCGATCTCCGGCACATCGCCGCCGGTTTCCCCCCAGGCACGCAGGAACAGGCAGCCCCGCACGGCCTCCTGGGCCAACCAGGTCTCCAGTGCGCCGAACAAGGCATCGATGCTGTCCTCTTCCACCAAGCGATGGAAGCGGCGATCCCGTTCGTTCAGAACGGCCGCGATCAGGCCGTTCTTGTTGCCGACATGCTTGTAGAGCGTGCGGCTCGAGATCCCCGCGCCTTCCGTCAGCCGATCCATGCCGGTAGCGTTAAAACCGTGACGGTCGAAGAGCTGCTCGGCAGTCGCGAGCAATCGTGTGCGAATATCCATGCCTGCAGCGTAAAACGATCATTTTACCTTCGCAAGCCGAGACTCAGACAAAAGCTCCGAGGCCTGAGCCGCCGGGCCTTCAGAAGGCCGCCAGTAGCCCAGGGTCGAGCCGGGATGTGACGATGCCGAGCCCCAGCAGGATGAGCAGAGTGCCAGCCAGCCGTTCGATGTGTCGCAGACCATGGCCGAAGCGCCGGATCAGCCTCGGATGTCCGGCCACGTGGCCGACCAGCAGATCCCAGCCGAGTACCGCAGCGATCATCCACAACGCGTAGAGACTCTGGATGCCCACGGGCGTGCTACGCGCGTGAAGCACCGCGAACAGGCTGGCGTAGAACAGCGCATTCTTGGGATTCAGCAACCCCGAGGCCAGCCCGGCGAGCAAGGCGCCCAGCGCGGCGCTCGTGGGGGCTTTTGTCTCGCTGGGCGAGCCTGCATCGAGGCGGGTCTGCCCCGCCTGACGAATGAACTGGACGCCCATGTAAAGCAGAAAGGCGCCGCCGGCCCACTGGATGGCGATGAACGGGCTGGCGTTGGCGTCCAGAGCCATCAGCCCGCCCATGGCAAGCAGGATGAATACGGCATTGGCCAGGACGATGCCGAGGCTGACCATCGCCGCCTGCATGCGGCCCCAGGCGACCGCGTAGCGCAGAATCAGGAAGAAGTCCGGGCCAGGGCTGAGCAGAGCTAGGAAGTGTGCCCCGGCGACCAACAGAAACTGTTGCAGCATGATACCTAAGCCCCCTTCGAGTGCGTGGAGGGCCAGGCTGCGTTGCTGCGCGGCGATAGTATTGAATGAAAGTGCGGCGATCTCAGGTGCTGCAGTAGCGACCCGGCGTTGTTGCCACCCGGGCTTTGAAGGCGCGCTGAAAGTGACCTTGGTCGGCGAAGCCGAGTTCCTGCGCGAGTTCGGCCAGCTCCACTCCCTGACACAAGCGGCGGCGTGCTTGCTGGATGCGCCGGTCGAGTAGCCAAGCGTGGGGTGTTAGCCCGGTCTCGCGGCGGAAAAGTCGAATCACTTGGTAGCGACTCAGGCAGTGATCTTGGGCCAGCACCTCGAGCGACGGCGGCCGCTCAAGGCACTCGAGTAGGTGCTGCTGGAGGCCGGCCAATGCGGACGAGTTCGGCCAATGAACGGCCAGCGAGTGGCCATGACACCACAGGCGGCTGCCGAGGAACTCGATCAGTGCGGTCTCCTTGTCGGCTGCTGGAGCCTGGGAAAAGAGCAGGGTATTGAGCCGACAGAAAGCTTGGTAAGGCGCGGCGTCGCGAGCGATGAATACCGCCGAGGGCATGGTCGGGGCGGTGTCGATTTCGACCGAGGCCTCATTCAGCACTTCGCTTACCCAGGCCGGTTCCAGATACAGCATCTGGTAGCTCCAGCGCTGATCCGGCAGAGGGTTGCAGTCATGCACTACGCCTGCCGGCACGCTGACCAGGCAGCCCGGCGTCAGTCGCTCGCGTCGCTGTTGGCACTGGAACTGGCTCTGGCCACGGTCAACCACACCGATCGACAGAGTGGGGTGGCTGTGGGGTCGGTAGCAGGCGCGGCTATCGCTGGCCCGCCGGCTCTCGACAAAAGGCAGCATCGGGTCTCGCCAGAACTGCGTCATGGCAGGATTCCTAGGTAGCGTGGGGCGCTCAGCCAAGCGCGAGGGTAATCTCGTCGGTTTCAAAGGCCAGCTATTGCTTGTGGCCGATACCGCCAGCGTCGCGGCGAATCGTTTCTTGAGTCTACCTCGTCTGGCCGCCCTGACCAGAACGCCCAGCGTTAGGCCAGTACCTAGAAGACCAACAGGAAAGACTTCGCGCCGTTGGCGTAGACCATATTGTTGCGTGATGCGCAACGCGCTATGATGGGCTCATGATTAAATCATTCCGCCACAAGGGACTGAAGCGGTTCTACTCGTCTGGCAGCACGGCAGGAATACAAGCCGATCATGCCAAGAAGCTACGAATGCAGCTTGTTGCCCTTGATACCGCTACGTCAGTCGATGACATGGACACCCAGGTTTTCGGCTGCATTCCTTGAAGGGGAAAGATAAGCAACGGTGGTCGGTTTGGATTAATGGCAATTGGCGAATGACGTTCGAATTTCGAGACGGCCACGCCTACGTACTTGATTATGAGGATTATCACTAATGACGATGCATAATCCGCCGCACCCGGGAGCGTTCATTCGAGAGGTGTATCTGGAGCCTTTCAGCATCAGTTCCCGTCAGCTTGCCGCAAACCTGGGGGTTTCCCCCTCGACCTTGTCGCGGGCGCTGAAAGGCGAGAGCGGTATCAGCCCGGAAATGGCATTGCGGCTCTCCAAGGTGCTGGGTCGCACACCAGAGAGCTGGCTGGCGATGCAGGACATGTATGACCTCTGGGTAGCGCGCAATACGCTCAACCTGGATGATATTCGCCCCCTGGACTTTGACGCCGCTTAGTGACTGGCGGTATTACTCTTGATTTTCTTTATTTGCAGTAAGATCCAAACACAACGCCCTCGCGCCGTTTATTTCAAAAT
>NZ_JAKGAM010000023.1 GCF_023061285.1 Chromohalobacter nigrandesensis | reverse complement strand
TGGCGTAATTCGCGACTGACGGTGCTGCTGTGAATGCCAAGCGCTCTGGCGATCTGTCGCTGGCTCATATGGACACCCTGTTGGGCGTGAATCTGGTATCGTTGGGTTTGGGTCAGCTGTCGGTATCCCATGCTCT
The DNA here is from genome assembly GCF_023061285.1 of Chromohalobacter nigrandesensis. Classification (GTDB taxonomy): domain Bacteria; phylum Pseudomonadota; class Gammaproteobacteria; order Pseudomonadales; family Halomonadaceae; genus Chromohalobacter; species Chromohalobacter nigrandesensis. The sequence continues at coordinate 15,168 of NZ_JAKGAM010000023.1, read as the reverse complement.
GCTTCACTTTGGTCGGTAAAGTCGAGAGGGTACCGACGCTGGCCCTCCTTCCTCTACCTGGCGGTCCAAAGTGCTGCGGTTATTCTATGAATCCAGGTTTCCGTCTTCAGAGGGTGTTTACAAAACAGGCGAACGAAGGCAAGACAAGGAAAAATTGGCTGAAAACACGGAGTTTACATGGGGTAAATGAGTAGTTTGACCGGGCTCGCGTACGAGGCTGATTTTAACGCCGTATTGTCGAGTGCAGCCCTTTTGTAAACACCCTCTCAGGAGCCCATGCCATGCGTCGACACCAAGGCTTCAGCCTGATCGAGTTGATGATCGTGCTGGTCATCATCGGGATCCTGGCAGCGATCGCCATCCCCTCGTACACCGATTATGTGCGCAAGGCGCATCGCGCCGATGCTCAGGCCATATTGATGGAATGGGCGTATCAGATGGAGCGTCAGTATACGCAAGATAATTTTTACGATACCGATGGCGCGAAGCAGGAGAAAAGCGATTCTTACAAGTTTGCAGCCCAGAAAAATCCCAATAAAAAAAAGGGTGCAGGTTTCCTGCTAAAAGCTACTCCTATCAATAGCCAAAGCGAGGATCGCTGCGGCGTACTGAAGTTGTACGATACTGGGGAGCGTGATGCGCAAGATGATGACTGCTGGTAAGAGGGGCGCCTAGCCACTGCCTTGCACACGCGGCACATGGTAGATTACGGATTTCGCAGCGATGAAATGAGTGCCCGCGTGAGTGATTTCTTGATCGTTGGAGGCGGCGTCATCGGCATGATGACGGCCCTGCAACTCGCCGACGCCGGTGGCCGCGTCACCCTGCTCGAGCGCGGCAAATGCGGCCGCGAGGCCTCCTGGGCTGGCGGCGGCATCGTCTCCCCACTGTATCCCTGGCGCTATAGCGCGCCGATTTCCGCATTGTCGCGCTATTCCGAAGGCGTCTATCCCGAACTGTCACTGCGCTTGCTCGAAGAAACCGGCATCGACCCCGAGTATCGCCAGCGAGGCTTGCTGTATCTGCGGGTCGACGATGAACCCCAGGCACTTGCGTGGGCACGCGAGGTCGGCAAGCCCTTGGAGCGGGTCGGTGCCGACACGATTTACGCCAAGGAACCCAATGCTGCGCCCGGTGTTGATTCGGCGTTGTGGATGCCGACCTTGGGCAGCATTCGTAATCCGCGCTTGTGCAAGGCGCTGCGGGCCCGCCTGCAGGCGATGCCCAACGTGACCCTGCGCGAGCATGTCACGGTCGAGGCGCTGGACGTGGTGGATGGTCGCCTTCGTGGCGTGCGGACCACAGCAGGGCATGAGGTAGCCGAGCGCGTGGTGGTGTGCGGTGGCGCCTGGGCCGGTCAACTGCTGGCGGGGGTCGGCGTGACATTGCCGGTGCGTCCGGTGCGTGGCCAGATGATCCTGTTCAAGGCGCCGCCCGGCCTGGTCGAGCGGGTGGTGCTGAAGGACGGTCGTTACGTGATTCCGCGCGGCGATGGACGTATCGTCGCCGGCTCGACGCTGGAAGAAGTGGGATTCGATCAGCGCACCACCGAGGCGGCCAAGAGCTCGCTTTACGCTAGCGCGCTGTCGATCGTGCCGGCACTGGCCGAATGTCCGGTGGAGCATCACTGGGCCGGTTTGCGCCCCGGGTCACCGAACGGTGTGCCGTATATCGGTGCGGTACCGGGCATCGAGGGTTTATGGGTCAACGCCGGCCATTATCGCAATGGCCTGGTGCTGGCGCCGGCCTCGACGCGGCTGCTGGCCGACCAACTGCTGCATCGCGCACCGGTGGTCGATCCCGCTCCCTATCGGCTAGAGGGTGTCTGACGACCAGGTATTTTGCCTGCGAGCCGGCGTTGCGTGACAATACGACCATGAGGCCGTCTCGACGGCAGTTTCCACAGCCAATCGCAATGACAGAGGCGCTTTTCGCTCATGCAAGACCTGACTCTGGTGATGGCCCAGCTCGACCCGCTGGTGGGCGATATTCCCGGCAATACCGCGCAGGCCATCGAGGCCGTGCGCGAAGCGCGCATCGAACACCGCGCCGATGTGGTGGTCTTCCCCGAACTGTTCCTGACCGGCTATCCGCCGGAAGACTTGCTGCTGCGTGAATCGATGGAAACGCGCCTGGAAGAGGCGCGCGCCACGATGGCACGCAAGATGTCGCGTGACGTGATGGTCATCATCGGCTATCCGGGTAAGCGCGATGGCCGGCTCTATAACCTCGCGGGCGTGTTGTACAACGGCGAATGGCTCGGCGAGTACGCCAAGCAGGCGCTGCCCAACTACCAGGTGTTCGACGAGCAGCGCTATTTCACTCCAGGAGACGCGCCGCTGGTCATCGAGCATGGCGGTGCCAAACTGGGCATCCTGGTGTGCGAGGATCTGTGGGACGGCGCGCCGGTGACACAGAGCGTCGAGGCCGGCGCCGATATTCTGGTCACGCTCAACGCTTCGCCCTATCACCGCGACAAGCCGCTCGAGCGCGAACGCCTGTTCGCTCGGCGTGCCCAGGCGGCCGCGCGGCCGCTGGTGTATCTCAATCAGATCGGCGGCCAGGACGAACTGGTCTTCGATGGTGGCTCGCTGGTGCTCGATGCCCGGGGCGAGGTGGCGGTGCGCGCGCCATTCTGGGAGGTCGGCCTGATGCCGGTGCGCTTTACCGACGCGCAGGGCGCATGGGCGCCCGAGGCTGGCGAATGCGAGCCGTTATTGAGCTCGGAAGAAAGCCTGTATTGCGCACTGGTGACCGGACTTCGCGACTACGTCAACAAGAGCGGCTTCCAGGGCGTGGTGCTGGGGCTCTCCGGCGGTATCGATTCGGCTCTGTCGCTGGCCATCGCGGTCGATGCGCTGGGCCCCGAGCGCGTGCAGGCGGTGATGATGCCTTATCACTACACGGCGGATATCTCCAAGGCGGATGCCGCCGCGCAAGCCGAGTTGCTCGGTGTGCATTACGAGGTCATGCCCATCGCGCCGATGGTCGAAGCCTTCACCGACACGCTGAGCGAAAGTTTCGCCGGTACCCAGCGTGATACCACCGAAGAGAACCTGCAATCGCGTTGCCGGGGCGTGCTATTGATGGCGCTTTCCAACAAGAAGAGGCTGATGGTACTGAGCACCGGCAATAAGAGCGAGATGGCGGTGGGCTATGCCACGCTATATGGCGACATGGTGGGCGGCTACAACGCGCTCAAGGACGTCTACAAGACCTGGGTGTATCGCCTTGCCAAGTGGCGCAATGCGCAGGAGCCGGCCATCCCCGAGCGTGTCATCACGCGCCCACCATCCGCCGAGTTGGCGCCGGACCAAGTGGACAGCGACTCGCTGCCAGGCTACGACGAATTGGACGCTATCCTCGAACGCTACATCGAAGGCGACATGAGCGCCGAGGCGATCATCGATGCCGGCTACGCCAGCGAGGATGTCTATCGGGTCGTGAAGCTGGTCGACCGCAGCGAATACAAGCGGCGTCAGGCGCCGGTGGGGGTGCGCGTGACGGCGCGCGGGTTCGGGCGCGATCGTCGCTATCCCATCGTCAACGGCTGGCAGCCGGGGGAATAAACCCGGTTTCGAGTTACGGGCCGCGAGCTCCGAAAAGCAAGACATCTCCGCTGGAAATATCCTGCGGAGATGTTGCTTTCATGAAGAGCTAATCTTGTTGCTCGAAGCTCGAAGCTCGAAGCTCGAAGCTCGAAGCCGATCGTCAGTCGTTTAGCGTCAGCGGCTCGGCATCGACATACTTGGGATCGAAGGTGTCGCCATCGAGACGAGCATTGTCGGGGTCGTTGTCGATGAGCGTCTGCAAGGCGTCGCGTGCCCGTTCGGGCATGTTCAGTCCCATGTAGCCCTCGACCATGACTGCCAGGGCGTCGCGTGTGGCGGGTGTCTGTGGGTAATGCTCGAGTACCCATTTGCCGCGATTGATGGCTGCCAGATAGGTGCCCTTGCGGAGGTAGAAGTCGGCGACTTGCAGCTCGTGACGCGAGAGCACATTACGCAGGTAGACGATCCGCTGACGCGCGTCGGCCGCGTAGGGGCTTTCTGGGTACTTGCGCACCAATTCACCGAAATCGACATTGGCATCGCGGGTGGCGCCCAGGTCGCGCTTGGAAATATCGATCAGCTCGAGCCCTTCGAGACTGAAGCGCCCCGATTGGTAAGCTGCGAGTCCGCGCATGTAATATGCGTAGTCGACCTGTTCGTGATCGGGGTGTAAGCGAATGAAGCGGCTGGCAGCAGCGCGCGCCTGCTCCCAGTCTTCAGTCTGATAGTACGCGTAGATCAGCTCCAGCTGGGCCTGCTCGGCGTAACGACCGAAAGGGAAGCGGGTATCCAACGCCTCTAGGCGTGTCACGGCGGTGCTGTAACGCCCGGCATCGAGTGACTCTTGAGCTTGCTGGTAAAGATCTTGCTCTTGTATATCCGGGGCCGGCTCGTTGCTGGCGCAACCGGCGAGCAGCGCGCCGCTAAGCAGCAACGCACCGAACGTGCCAAGTGAAGGGAATCGCATCGTCATCCTCGTTCAACCAATACGGGGCGGCCGTGCTAGAATCCGCCAGTTCGCAGTCACTATAAAGCAAACGCCCCCGGTGGCGAAATGGAACCGAGCATTGCCATGGCAGATACCGTGCAGCGAGAAGAGCGCGTCCCCGACACGATGGCCGGCCAGCGTCTTGATCAAGCCGCCTCGACGCTGTTCGCGGACTTCTCCCGCGAGCGCCTCAAGACGTGGATCCAGTCGGGAGCGCTGACCTGCGACGGCGCGTCCGCGCGCCCCAAGGACAAGTTACGTGGCGGCGAGCAACTCACGCTCGCGGCTACGCTCGAAGAAGACAAGCGCTTCGCGTCGCAGGCCATGCAGCTTGATATCGTCCATGAAGACGACGATGTCATGGTGATCGACAAACCGGCGGGATTGGTCGTGCATCCTGCCGCCGGCAACCCCGACGGCACGCTGCTCAATGCGTTGCTATACCATGCGCCTGGACAGATGCAGTTGCCTCGTGCGGGCATCGTGCATCGGCTCGACAAGGACACTACCGGTTTGATGGTGGTGGCCAAGACGTTGTCGGCGCATGCCTCGCTGGTGGAGCAATTGCAGGCGCGCACGGTGTCGCGCGAATACGATGCCGTGGTCACCGGCAGGATGACTGCGGGTGGTAGTGTCGACGCGCCGATCGGGCGGCATCCCAAGGATCGCAAGCGCCAGGCCGTCACGCCCTCGGGCAAGCCGGCGGTGACGCATTACCGTGTGGTAGAGCGTTTTCCTACCCATACGCATGTCCGCTGTCGGCTCGAAACCGGGCGTACCCATCAGATTCGCGTGCATCTGGCGCACCGTCGCTTTCCGTTGATCGGCGACCCGGTCTATGCCGGGCGCCTGAAGTTACCAGCGGGGGCCAGCGAGGCATTGAAGGATGTGCTGCGGCATTTTCCGCGCCAGGCCCTGCATGCACGCAAGCTGGCCTTCGTGCATCCCGGTACCGGCGAGGCAGTGGAGTTTCGTGCAGCATTGCCGGACGATATGCTGATGTTGCTGGATTTTCTGCGCGACGCAGCCGACGCGCACGCTGAGTGAGTCTCACATGAGCGAACGCCCTACCTTGATTCTGCCCGACTGGCCAGCGCCGAGTACGGTCGGTGCCTTCGTCACCACGCGTGAGAGCGGGCCCAGCCAGGGCCCCTTCGCGTTCTTCAATATGGCGTATCACGTGGGCGATGATCCCGCGTCGGTCGATCGTTGCCGCCGCCTGTTGAGCGCTGAGCTCGATGACGCCCGTCCCTTGTTATGGCTCAACCAAGTGCATGGTGCTGCCGTTCAGCAGGAATACCGCGCGGCGTTTGCCGAGCAGCCGCCGCAAGCAGACGCCTCGGTAGCCTTCGACACGGGATATGCCTGCGCCATCATGACCGCCGATTGTCTGCCGGTGTTCTTCTGTGATCGCCAGGGTACGCGCGTGGGCGTGGCGCATGCCGGCTGGCGGAGCCTGGCGGGTGGCGTGCTGGAGGCCTGCGTGGCGGCCCTGGGGCAGTCGCCGGACGAGCTCATGGCGTGGCTGGGGCCGGCGATTTCCAAGGCGCAGTTCGAGGTCGGCGCCGAAGTGTTCGAAACCTTCGTGGCCGTGCAGCCCGAGGCGGAAAGCGCCTTCGAGCCTAGCCCCTACCGCCTTGGGCACTACATGGCGGATATCTACCGGCTGGCGAGGTTGCGTCTCGAGCGGCTAGGTATTGGCCATATCGGTGGCGGTCACTTCTGCACCGCCTGCGAACCGCGTTTTTATTCCCACCGCCGCGACGACGGCCATACCGGCCGCATGGCCAGCGTGATCTGGCTGCGTTGAGCGGGCGCCTCGCCTCCATGTCTGGGCGTTCTCGAACAGCGGAACGATTTTTGCACTCCCTACCTTGAAACGCTTCGAGCATACCTCCATTGATGATGTCAACATGAAATAATCATGCGGCACGCCTATGGCGTGTCGCGATGAAGGAGGGGTTCGATGCGTATCGATCGCATGACCAGTAAATTGCAGAATGCTCTGGGCGAGGCGCAGTCCCTGGCGTCAGGGCGCAGTCACAACCAACTCGATCCCGGCCATGTGCTGATGGCACTCGTCGAGGCGCAGGAAAACGGCATCAAGGGCCTTGTGCAGAAGGCCGGCGGCGATGTTTCACGCCTGCGTAACGGGCTTTCCCAGTACCTCGACGATTTGCCGCGTGTCGGTCAGTTCGACGGTAACGTGCAGCTTTCCTCGGCGCTGTCGCAGCTGTTCAATCTCGCCGACCGCGAGGCCCAGAAGCGCGGCGATCAATATATCGCCAGTGAGCTGGTGGTGCTGGCGGCGCTGGAAATGAAAAGCGCCGTCAGCAAGGTGCTTCAGCAGGCCGGTCTCGACGTGGAGTCCGTGCGTAGCGCCATCGATAGCCTGCGCGGTGGTAACAAGGTGGACGACGCCTCGGCCGAGGAAAGCCGCGAGGCGCTGGATAAGTACACCATGGATCTGACCCAGCGCGCTGTGGATGGCAAGCTCGACCCGGTGATCGGCCGCGACGACGAGATTCGCCGCACCATCCAGGTGCTGCAGCGGCGTACCAAGAACAACCCGGTGCTGATCGGCGAACCCGGCGTGGGTAAGACCGCCATCGTCGAGGGGCTGGCAAGCCGCATCGTCAACGGCGAAGTGCCGGAGGGCCTCAAGGACAAGCGCGTGCTGTCACTCGACATGGGCTCATTGCTGGCCGGTGCCAAGTACCGCGGGGATTTCGAGGAACGCCTCAAGGCCGTGCTCGGGGAGCTCGCCAAGGAGGAAGGCCGCGTCATCCTGTTCATCGATGAATTGCACACCATGGTCGGTGCCGGCAAGGCCGAGGGCGCGATGGATGCGGGCAATATGCTCAAGCCGGCATTGGCGCGCGGCGAGTTGCACTGCGTCGGCGCGACCACGTTGGATGAATACCGGCAGCACATCGAGAAGGACGCGGCGCTGGAGCGGCGCTTCCAGAAGGTCCTGGTCGACGAGCCTAACGAGGAAGATACCGTGGCGATTCTGCGTGGCCTCAAGGAGCGCTACGAAGTCCACCATGGTGTCGACATCACAGACGGCGCGATCATCGCCGCTGCCAAGCTGTCGACACGCTATATCACCGACCGGCAACTGCCGGACAAGGCCATCGACCTGATCGACGAGGCGGCCTCACGGATTCGTATGGAGCTCGACTCCATGCCCGAGGAGATGGATCGCCTCGACCGCCGACTGATTCAGCTCAAGATGGAGCGCGAGGCGCTCAAGAAGGAAACCGACGAGGCGACCCGCAAGCGTCTCGACTCGCTCGAAGCGCAAATCGAAGAGCTATCGCGCGAATACGCCGACCTCGAGGAGGTCTGGAAGGCCGAGAAGGCCAGTATCCAGGGGGCGGCGCAGTTCAAGGCGGAGCTCGAGCAGGCGCGCATCGATCTCGAGGCGGCCCGCCGTCAGGGCGATCTGGGGCGTATGTCAGAGTTGCAGTACGGGGTGATCCCCAAGCTTGAGCAGCAGATCGCCGAGGCCAGCGAGCACGAGGCGGATACCGCCAAGCATCAGCTTTTGCGCTCCAACGTTACCGAGGAGGAGATCGCCGAGGTGGTCTCGCGCTGGACCGGCATTCCAGTATCCAAGATGCTCGAGGGCGAACGCGACAAACTGCTGCGCATGGAAGAGGCGCTGCACGAGCGTGTCATCGGCCAGGACGAGGCAGTGACCGCGGTGGCCAATGCCGTGCGCCGTTCGCGCGCCGGGCTGGCCGATCCGCATCGTCCTAATGGATCGTTCCTGTTCCTGGGGCCCACCGGGGTCGGCAAGACCGAGCTGTGCAAGTCGCTGGCCAACTTCCTCTTCGATACCGAGGAGGCTATGGTGCGCATCGATATGTCCGAGTTCATGGAGAAGCATTCCGTGGCGCGGCTGATCGGGGCGCCGCCGGGCTACGTCGGCTATGAGGAAGGCGGATATCTGACCGAGGCGGTGCGTCGCAAGCCGTATTCCGTGCTGCTGCTCGACGAGGTCGAAAAAGCGCATCCGGATGTCTTCAACATCCTGCTGCAGGTGCTCGAGGATGGCCGCCTCACCGATGGCCAGGGGCGCACGGTGGACTTCCGCAATACGGTGATCGTGATGACCTCCAACATGGGCTCGGACATCATCCAGCGCATGGGCGGTGATGACGCCGAGTATAGCGCGATGCGCGATGCCGTGATGAGTGTGGTGGGCGATCATTTCCGTCCGGAACTGATCAACCGTATCGACGAAGTGGTGGTGTTCCACGCCTTGGGGCAGGGGCAGATCCAGTCCATCGCGGCCATCCAGCTCGAACGTCTCCAGGCGCGCCTGGTCGAGCGCGAGATTCGTCTCGAGATCAGCGACGACGCCCTGGCGCAGCTCGCGGTGGTAGGCTTCGACCCGGTGTTCGGCGCGCGACCGCTCAAGCGTGCCATTCAGAGCCGCATCGAGAATCCGCTGGCGCAGGAACTGCTCGCTGGGCACTTTGCGGCGGGCGACACCATTCGTGTCACCACGCAAGACGGCCATCTCGTCTTTGCCAAGTAACGCCAACGGCCCGCAGCTTCGGGCCGTCGACAATCTCGATATGCGGTCGCGTCCTGACCGTCTTCTCGCCCGCGACGTGCTGCGTCGCGGGTTTTTTATACCTGCCATGACGCTGCGTTAAATGATCCAACTTTAGTGGATAGGCGGGTGCGTCAATGAGGGAGTTGCGACGCGCCATTGGCCGCGCGCAAGCGGCGGAGGTTGACAGCTCGGGGGTGCTGATGGAATCTAGGTGGTTCCTGATTGCGGGCGCAGCCATTGACGGGCGATCCCCGGCCGCTGCGTGAAGGGTAGGTTGTAAAATGCCTCTACCCGCCTGTCGAAGGAGATCAAGGGTATGGGCCAAACGCCTGTTCCCGCCAACCCCGACACGGCGATCTGCCGTGCCAGGAACCGCTCGGGCCAGCCGGTCTCGGCGGTTTCTATGAGTGCGGGTCCTCACCCCGGGCCCAGAGCCAGGATTATGGCATCAGGTGCCGGCGTAGCCGGCAGCGGCGTACCGCCGCATCGACACTTCACTGCTGTCACGTGGCAGTGAATGGCACTCGTTATCTCCAGGGGAGAACTATCAGTGGAATTGCTTTCCGGCGCCGATATGATCGCCCGCTTCCTGCAGGATGAGGGCGTCGAGCGTATCTACGGCTACCCCGGCGGCGCAGCGTTGCACATCTATGATGCGCTGTTCCGCCAGGACAAGGTCAAACACATCCTCGTTCGTCATGAACAAGCCGCCACCCACGCCGCTGATGGCTATGCCCGCGCTTCGGGCAAGCCAGGGACGGTGCTGGTCACTTCCGGTCCCGGCGCGACCAATGCCGTGACCGGCATCGCCACCGCCTATATGGATTCGATCCCGATGGTGGTGCTGTGTGGCCAGGTGGCCAGTCATCTGATCGGTGAAGACGCCTTTCAGGAAACCGACATCGTTGGCGTAACGCGTCCCATCGTGAAACACAGCTTCGCCATCAAGCACCCGTCGGAGATCCCCGAGGTGCTCAAGAAGGCTTATTATCTCGCCGCGACCGGTCGCCCGGGGCCGGTGGTGGTGGATATCCCCAAGGATATGACGGCGCCCACCGAGCGTTATGAGTACGTCTATCCGAAGAAGGTCAAGATCCGCTCCTACAACCCGGTCACGCGGGGCCATAGCGGTCAGATCAAGAAGGCCGTGGACATGATGCTCAAGGCGCGTCGGCCGGTGTTCTATACCGGCGGTGGCATCGTCACCAGCGGCGCGAGCGAAAATCTGACGGCGTTGGTGAAGCGCTTGGGCTTCCCCATCACCACCACGTTGATGGGCATTGGCTCCTATCCGCAGACCGATGCGCAGTCGCTGGGTTGGCTGGGTATGCACGGCAGTTATGAGTCCAACATGGCCATGCACCATGCCGATCTGATCATCGCCATCGGGGCGCGTTTTGACGACCGCGTGACCAATAACACTTCGAAGTTCTGTCCCACGGCCAAGATCGTGCATGTGGATATCGACCCCAGCTCGATTTCCAAGACAGTCCGCGCCGATGTGCCGATCGTCGGGCCGGCGGATAGCGTCATCAATGAAATGATCAGCCTGTTGCAAGGCCGTGAAATGGCCAACGCCGAGGCGCTGCCGGAATGGTGGACGACCATCGACGGTTGGCGCGCCGAACGCGAAGGCAAGCTCTACGAGCCTTCTCAACCGGGCGAGCGGCTCAAGCCGCAGGAAGTCATCGAGGCGGTGTATCACATCACGCGCGGCGAGGCCTTCGTGACCACCGATGTCGGCCAGCACCAGATGTTCGCGGCGCAGTACTACAAGTTCGATAAGCCCAATCGCTGGATCACCTCCGGGGGGCTGGGCACCATGGGCTTCGGTTTCCCGGCGGCGATGGGCATCAAGCAGAACTTCCCTGACGACACCGTGGTGTGTTTCACCGGGGAAGGCAGCTTTCAGATGATGATGCAGGAGCTGTCGACTTGTAAGCAGTTCGGTACCGGGGTAAAGATCATCAACCTCAACAACGGAACGCTGGGCATGGTGCGCCAGTGGCAGGATCTCAACTATAAGTCGCGCCATGCGCACTCGTACGTGGAGTCGCTGCCGGACTTTCAAAAGTTGATCGAGGCCTACGGTTTCACGGCGCTCAAGGTGGAACATCACGACGAGCTCGATGCGGCACTGGAGCGCACGTTCGCCGACAATGACGAGCTGGTGTTCCTCGATATCGACGTCGACCCCCGGGAACACGTCTATCCGATGCAGGTGCCTCTGGGCGCCATGCGTGACATGCTGCTTTCGAAGACGGAGCGGACCTGATGCGCCACATCATCTCGATTCTGCTGGAAAACGAACCCGGCGCCCTGTCCCGCGTGGTGGGGTTGTTCTCCCAGCGCAACTTCAACATCGAAACGCTCAACGTGGCGCCCACGGAAGATCCGTCGCTGTCACGCCTGACGGTGACCACGGAGGGTGACGACCGCGTCATCGAGCAAATCACCAAGCACCTCAACAAGCTCATCGATGTGGTCAAGCTGGTCGACCTGACCGAGGGCCATCATATCGAGCGTGAGCTGATGCTGGTCAAGGTGAAGGCGCTGGGCGCGAGCCGCGATGAGGTCAAACGTACGGTGGATATCTTCCGCGCGCAGATCGTCGACGTCACGCCGAGTGTCTACACGGTGCAGATCACCGGCGATGCCGGCAAGCTGGACGCCTTCGTCCAGGCCATGGCGCCGATCGGCATTCTCGAGGTCGGGCGTACCGGGGTGTCGGGTATCTCGCGGGGCGACAAGATACTCAGCCTCTAAGCCGTTCTCTCGAAGCGCATGCCATTACAGGCCGCTCTCACGAGCGGCCTCTTGCTGTGAAAGGCTAGGGCTAGCGGATCTGCGACCACAAGGCCTTGACCAGCGGATTGCGTAGCTTCTTCTCGGTGACGCAGAGCCCGACCTCGTAAGGCGTGAGTGCGGGCTCGACCTCGAGGGCCTGAATGCGCTCGGCCAGTGGACTGTTGTCGACCACGATCTGCGGCACTACGCCGACCCCGAAGCCCAGCCCTACCATGCTGACGATGGCTTCGTTGCCCGCGACCTGGGCATAGATGCGCGGCTTGATGCCCAACTGACGGAACCACGCATCCGTACGCTCGCGGGCGAGGCCCGACTCCGAGAGGATCATGGGAATGCTGCCCCAACTGGCGGCGTCCGTTGTCGCGGTGAGGCCGGCCAACCATTCCGGCATGGTGCGCGGCGCGATGAACAGCAGCGGCGACGTGGCGATTGGCTTGAACGCCAATTGTGTGGGCAGGGTTTCAGGGCGCGCGGTGATCGACATGTCTTCTTCGCCGCTGAGGACGCGTGAAACCGCACTGGCCGGGTCACCGGTATGCAGCTTCAATTCGATGCGCGGATGGCGTAGGCGAAACTCGCTGAGCAGCTCGTAGAGAAAACTGTAGCTGGCGGTCACCGAGCAGTAGATGCTGATTTCGCCGGACAGTTCTCGGCTTTCCTCCATCAACGAGTGACGGAATACATCCCATTGCTCCAGGGCATCGCGTGCATAACGCTGAAAGAGGCGGCCTTCATGGGTCAGGCGGACACTGCGGTTGTCGCGCTCGAACAGGGTCACGCCGAGTTGTGTCTCGAGTTGGCGTATCGTGCGGCTCAGCGTCGAGGGGCTGACGTGACACAACTCGCTGGAGCGGCCAAAGTGCAGGGTGTCGGCCAGGCTGAGGAACTGCTGGTAGGGACGAGTATCCATGGCGATATCATTTCAATTTTCGGCATACGGTATTGCAAATATAGCGTTTTACGCAACGCTGCGAGCTGGCGTAAAGTGACATCAAAGCGTCGCGGCAGACGACGCTCATGGCGGAAAGCCATCAACGCTGACACTTCATACGTTTCTCTTCGATATCTGGAGTAAGACATGCGCGTTTATTACGACAAAGATTGCGACCTCTCGCTGATCCAGGCGAAGAACGTCACCATCGTCGGTTATGGTTCTCAGGGCCATGCCCATGCCCATAACCTCAAGGAATCCGGCGTCGAGGTCACCGTGGCGCTGCGCCCGGGCTCCTCGTCCGTGGCCAAAGCCGAAGCGGCGGGCTTCAAGGTGGCCTCCGTACCCGAGGCCTGCAAGACGGCCGACGTACTGATGCTGCTGGCGCCCGACGAGAATCAAAAGGCGATCTATGAGCAAGACATCGCGCCCAACTTGAAGGAAGGCGCGACGCTGGCTTTCGCGCATGGCTTCAATATCCATTACAACCAGGTGACACCGCGCCAGGATCTGGATGTGATCATGATCGCGCCGAAAGCGCCGGGTCACACGGTGCGCTCCGAGTTCGTGCGCGGTGCCGGCGTTCCCGACTTGATCGCCGTGCAGCAGGATGCTACTGGCCAGGCCAAGGAGCTGGCGCTTTCCTATGCTGCCGGTATCGGCGGTGGCCGCAGCGGCATCATCGAAACGACCTTCAAGGATGAAACCGAAACCGATCTTTTCGGTGAGCAGGCGGTGCTGTGCGGCGGTACCGTGGAACTGGTCAAGGCAGGCTTCGAGACGCTGACCGAAGCGGGTTACGAGCCCGAGATGGCCTACTTCGAGTGCCTGCACGAGCTCAAGTTGATCGTCGACCTGATGTACGAAGGCGGCATCGCCAACATGAACTACTCCATCTCCAACAATGCGGAGTATGGCGAGTACGTCACCGGGCCCAAGATCATCAATGAGCAGTCGCGGGAAGCGATGCGCCATGCCCTGAAGGATATCCAGAACGGTGAATACGCCAAGATGTTCATCAACGAGGGCAACAGCAACTATCCGTCGATGCATGCGCGTCGCCGTCTGAATGCCGAGCATCAGGTCGAGCAGGTGGGTGCGAAGCTGCGTGGCATGATGCCCTGGATTGCGGCCAATCAACTGGTCGACAAGAGCAAGAACTAAGCGCTGTCTGCAAGTCGATAACGAACGGGCGCGGCCGATTGGCCGCGCCCGTTTACGTTTGGGGTCGTCAAGGAGGTCGACTGTCGACTAGGCTTGCAATGTGTAGAATGTCGGAATGGCCTACCAAGGGCCGTCCTATGGCAATGGATGACTTTTATGACGCAAGAATCGGGCACACCAGAATCGCCCAGGAACACCGACACCGAGAATGTCTCGGAGGACGGTTCGGTGTTTCAGGACGAAGACGAAATCGTCGAGGAAACCATCGAGAACGGGAAGCGCGTGCGTCGGCGAGGCATTTACCTGTTGCCTAACCTGTTCACGCTGTCAGCGCTGTTTTCTGGCTTCTTCTCCATTATCGCGGCGATGAACGGCAACTTCTCCGGGGCTGCCATCGCGATTTTCGTCTCCATGGTGCTCGATGGGCTCGACGGACGCGTGGCTCGAATGACCAACACGCAAAGCGCCTTCGGCGCCGAGTTCGATAGCCTGGCAGACATGGTTTCGTTCGGAGTCGCGCCGGCGTTGGTGGCATTTTCCTGGATCCTGCAGGACGTTGGTAAGATCGGTTGGATAGCGGCCTTTATCTTCGCCGCTGGTGCGGCGTTGCGTCTGGCGCGTTTCAATGTGCAAATCGGCAGTACCGACAAGAAGTGGTTCGTGGGCTTACCGAGTCCGTCTGCGGCTGCGCTCGTCGCCGGTTGTGTCTGGACGCTGCATAAATTCGACGCCAACGCCTTGGGCTTCAAATTGTTCATTGCGTTCATCGTCGCTGCGGCAGGGGTCTTGATGGTCAGTAACATCCGCTATCACAGCTTCAAGGAAGTCGATTTCAAGGGGCCCGTTCCCTTCGTCGTGCTGTTGGCGATTGTGCTCGCGTTCGTAGTGATTTCACTCGAACCCTCGCTCATGCTGCTGATCCTGTTCGGTTGCTATGTAGTGTCAGGGCCTCTGCTGGCACTCATGCGCAAGATGCGCTGAGGTCAGTTCTTCTATTACCTGACGACTGCCATGTGTGGCGTTGGGTTATCCACAATGCCTTTCATGCGCTGTCATGTGCGCGTTGTGGATAAGGAAGTGAGGAGGTGGAAAGTCGCGGTAGTTGTTCGTCCGCCAAAAGGCGACTATTTTTAAGTCATCCCCTTGCGTTCAATCC
>NZ_JAKGAM010000022.1 GCF_023061285.1 Chromohalobacter nigrandesensis | reverse complement strand
ATTATCGGACACCGGCACAGGTTTTCCTAGGGGAATACTCAGGGGCCTTAGATACCGCAGGTGCTGCACTTATTAGTTGAATTCAGGAAAGCAAAAAGTACGACGTTCAATGCAAGACCTCACGCCACGCCGGACGAAAGGGCCCTTCGGAAAAGGAGGTAACGCGTGTGTCGTCATTATCGGCCTGCGCCTGCTGGGCTTGAATCAACGTCTCGCCCGCCGCGCGGGGCAGCATCAATGTGACGCGACGCTCGAGTAGCGCATGCGTCACCGGACGCGAACCCCAGCCGAACGCGGTCATCTCGACACGCACTTGGCAGGACGCGCCGGCCTTAGGACACACACTCGCCAGCAGCGAGAACGTCACACGCGGCGACTCGCTGACACCTGCGAGTGACTGGGCGCCGCTGTCACCATATGCCACACCGTCACGTCTCCAGCGCGCGGCCGGCCATTGGCTAGCATGCGATGGCTGCGGCGTCAGGCAATCCGGCGCCGTGCAGTCGCCTTGGGCATCGGGCAGTGTGTAATCCGCGTGACGCAATCGCCATTCACCTTCTGCCAAGGCCGCCTGCGCCGCTTGAAACGCCACTTGGCGATCCATGACATTGCGTGCCATGCGCTCCTGCAGGACTGCACTCTGCAAGCCGGCGAGCCCCAACGCCGTCATCGCCATCAGCAGAATCAGCGCGACGACCAGCGTCATGCCCCGTTCCCGATAGGGGCCGTTGAGGCTCACGATGACGCCTCATCCTGCGAGGTGACAAGCGGTGGCGAGAGTACATTGCGCAACGCCACGCTGGTGGTATACACCCGATACAGGCGATGATCCGTCGCCGTGACGGTTTCGCCGTCGAAGACATACGTCGAGGCCGCGTCGACGAGCCCATCCTGTTGCGAAGCGACCAGTAGCTCGATGCTCACGCCCTTGACGCTGGCCCAGTCGCCAACGCCCGTAGCGCGATGCCAGCCACCCTCGACGAAATAACGCAGCGCCCAGTCAGCTACAAGTGCATCCAAGGGCTGCGGCGAGCTGTTACCCACCGCGCAGTCCACCCCACCGTCCTCTCTCAGCGAAAAACGCGCACGCGAATCTTCACCGCTCTCGAGACGCCCGCCCAGGCAATTCTGTATGGCGCCATCGTCGCTACCGTAGTAGCGGACCCGCAAGGTACTGTCGCTCCCCGCGACGATGGCGCCTTGCTCGAAATACGGCGTCGCTGGAAAGGTCTGATCGCGCTTCCATGACGAATACCCGGCCTTGCGTAGCTCCCGCGTCAGCACGTCAGTGACGAAGCGGCCACTTTCCTGCATCTGGGCCAGTTGCGTCTGCAGGCGATACTGCTGCTGATAAGCGATGAACAGGTCGATGACGCCGAGCAGCACGATCATGCTCAGTGCCAGGCTCACCATCAACTCGATCAGCGACACCCCGCGTTGACGCCGTCGCCTCGGATTGGACCGCTCAAAGCCGGGTCTGTAATCGATATTGCTGCTGCCCATCGTCATCGCTCCAGCGCGCACGGGGCGCTCGCCAGATCACCTCCACCGTCGCCGTCGCCAGGTCGTCATCGCCCATCACCGAGATGCAGCCTTGCGCCTGGGGAAGCGCGTTCACGACACCCCTCAGCCAGGTGTGCACCTGGGCCGATGCGGCACTGGCGGGGTCGTCACTGCACGGCTGGTCGTAGGCGCCAGCCAGCGCAGCGTGGCGGTCGATGCGCAAACGTTCGAGCATGGCTCCCACCCGCTGTACCGCCTGAGACTGGGCATCGGCATGCCGCTGGGCGCGCAGTGCCTGAGCCTGAGTGGACGCCAGCCCCAGCATGCCGAAGGACAGAATGAACAGCGTGATCAGCACTTCGATCAGGCTGAAACCCGACGCACATCCAAGCCGGCACCGCACGTTCCTGTGTGTCACCCGCATCGTATTTGCTCGACTGGCAAGACTACTTTATAAATATATAAAGTAATTTCTAATACAAAGAAAGGCAATCGATGCATTCGACATCGTGGCGCATGCGAGGAATGACACTGCTCGAGTTGCTCGTGATCATCGTCATCGTCGGCGTGCTCACCACCCAGGGCGTCCCCGCCATGGGTCACTTGCTGCGCGATCAACGCTTGCAGGCCGCCAGCCACACGCTTTATCAGGCGCTCTACTACACCCGCAGCGAAGCCATTCGCCAAGGCGTGCCGGTGATGATGATCAGCGAACAGGAAGGGTGGGAAAAGGGCTGGCGAATATTCGCCGATCGCGACGACGATGGCGAGCAATCATCTGAGGAACCGACGTTACGCGCGGGAGGCCCACCGCCGGGCGGACTCCGACTGCACGCCAACCAACCCTTGCGGCGCTACGTGCGTTACGCACCAAACGGCTACTCGATCCGCGCCTCCGGCAGCTTTCAGATCGGCAGCTTCTATCTCTGCACGGCCAAGGCGACGACACCGGCACGGCGGATCGTATTGAGCCGCGGCGGACGAGTACGCATCGAACGTCTACCCGATGGAGACACCGCCTGCGCGCGATGACTCAGTCATCAACAGTGCCATACGAGAGTCCCACCAGCTTCCAACCACTATCGTTGTCACCGCGGTTTTCACCACTTTCGTCACCGCCTCCTGAGGTCGATCTGGGCACATACTCGATCTCCCCACCACCACCGACAGTAACGGTCTTACCTCTTGCCGAACCGCGTAGACCACCGCCGGCAGTAACGGAAACATTGGCATATGGCGCATAGACATTTGCCAGCGCCTGGGCACTGCCGTCGATCAACACGCCTTTACTGTAAGAGCCACTATCCTCATAGGTGGAGTAAAGAGACAAGGTGGAACGCCCATTGGTCGTGGCCTGCACGCTCGCCATTTGGGTGGAGCTCTTGATGTGAGTCTCGCCGGTCACGAAAATCGTCAGCGTACTGCCTTGATCGATGGTCAGCCCCTTTCCTCCGCCGGATCCAAGGGTGAGATCGCCATCAACCAGCAACACCACATCGCCCCCACTAACATTGAGTTCACCATTCTTAAGAGTAAGATCCTGCGTGCGGACAACGGGCACCGGCTTGTCGAAGGTTGGCATGTCGGCCGTAGTCGCCTCCGCCAGGATTACATCCTTCTCAACATTCCAGGTCTTATCGAATGCCGTGAGACCGTTGGGGGACAACGAACCATCCCCTATCGGATAATTACCCACGACGATATCCTTATTGGCCCCCATTGCATCAGTGGCCACTGTTGCAAGCAGGTTATCCATTTCCTCGGCGAGGGTGTTTTTATTATCGGAGAAAACTTGCGGATTGCATTCACCACCATTCACCGAAGAGACCGGTGTATGACTAACGACCTTGACCGAACCACCAGCAAACTTATCGATCTCTTTTCCGTTTGCAGTATTGACAGTCCCTTCCTCCGATTCGATGTCGCCGCTCACGTAAGCCGAACTGTTGCTAAATATGACTTTACCGCCCACCGAAACATTACCTGTGACCGTAGCAGCATTGTTGAATTCAACATCACCGTTGGCCGAGACATCCCCCTTGGCAGGCGCCGAATTTTCAAAAAAAACGCTTCCCGTTGTAGCGATGGAGCCACCATAAGCATACCCCCCCCCTGCATCCAAAGTGATATCATCACCGGCAAGAATGTTGCCTGTGATGCTGCTATCGGTGTATAGCGTGCCCATTGTTGTTACGTTGCCATCAACATTGGCATCACCGCTAAGCCTCACTCCGGCACCTGGCTGCAACGTTCGAACATTACCATTAATTCCCCCTCCGCCACTGACCTGAACCCCCTCGCAGCCTAGCAACACGTCTTGGTAGGCATCATTGGATTTCTCATCATTATTTATAGAGTAAACGGCCTGTAACACATCGCGCCCATTATTATCTTCGGAAGCGTCATTCTCATCATAGCCACTCAGCCTTTTCTCACCCCAAAAAGCCACCTTTACTCTATCGCCTTCGAGCTTTACGACCTCTTTAATTCCTGCTCGAGTAAAAGCGTACTTAATATCTTCATCACCACCATCTTCATCCTGCTCCTCTTCCCCATTGCGCTCCCGTGCTCTTTTCTCACGTTCATCGCTAGGAAGCCAGTTCTCGTCGTCCTCACGGGGAAAAATGATCGTACCTTTCTCGGAACCACCAAGCCTGTCTTCCACTACTGCCCTAATATCTTCAGCCCATCCTTTTTTATCATCACTTCCAGAATCTGCTTCATAATTTTCAAAGCGGCGAAAAGCCTCGTCCGCGCCCGCCTCATAATTATTAGTGCGCACATAATTACCCGCTTGGCGCTCTTGATATTTATTGACGGACATGCCGGAAATAACAGCCCCAGATGCCACCGTCAGCAGCATCAACCCAATGACAAGCACGAAGCCGGATTGCTTATGAAGACGCATCACTAACCACCATCCCTATCAGACGTGGCACGAGAGACAAGATTAAAGCTTAGAGTTTGTACATCACACTCATCTTTTTCGCGGCATGGTTTGTACTTCAACGTGACACGCACGCATGGACTCGAGGCATCGTCACACACTGAATCACCTTCATCACCAAATCGTACACTGGTAATGCCTGGAGCCTTCAACCACAGCACTTCCTGACCATTGCACGTAAGCCACTCGCCATCCACATCCGTCATCCACTCGATGCGATCACTACCATTATCAGATCCAGGACATCTTATTTGACTTATATCTTCACCTGTATATGACTCCAAGATAAGCTTATTCTCCTTCTCGCTCACTTTGATAGACTTCGCCACTTTGACCGATGAAGACAGCTCTCTGTGTATATACATCAGTTCATCTTGCAGCTTGTAGTTGTTATCGCGATATTCGCGCACATCGCTGATCGTCTGATAAGCCGTGATAGTACCACCAAGGATAATGAGGCCGATAAACATGCTAATCATCATTTCGATCAGCGTGAAGCCTCTTTGGTGTTGATTATTCATCCTCGGGCTCCGACTTACACGGCAAGAAAGACACGAGTTCCACGTGGTTATCGTCTTCACTGCCCCACTCAATAGTCAGGGCATAGTAGCGTCCATTTACTGAGTTAGAGCTTTCTTTGGTCAAATCTTCTCTCTTGGGTACTACATCAGGCATCGAGGCATTTTTTGTGACATAGTCTTTCCAATCACCCACAAGCTCCTCAAGATGCTCTTTACAAGAAGCCTCACCCTTATCCTGCTGCGCCCAGGCGCGTTCGTTCATATCTCGGACCATGATGGTGGCGATTGTCGTATTGAGACTCTCGCGGGAAGCGTGCAGCGAATTGAGCTGCATGGCGGCGAGCCCGAGCATACCGATGGAGAGAATGGTCAGCGCTACCAGCACTTCGATCAGGCCGAAGCCGCGCTGGCGATGGGGAAGACGTTGCATCGGCGATTCGATCATGCGTCGCACTCCCCATCATTTTCGTCGTCTGGATCTGCGACATAGGCACGCCCAATCGCGCTCATGCATACTCGTGGCATATCATCCAAAGGCTCCTGACCTCGAAGGTGGAGACGCCACTCAGCCTTGTTACCGGTCGGATATCCCAAGGAGTCAAAGACAATTGGCGACCGGGCATCGTTATCTTCCACGCTGAGTCGATCAGGTAGCGGCTGGTGGACGGCAATCGTTTTATTATCCTCGTCGACCTCTATGCGCCAGCCTTGCGCCCAGTCATCGTCTTCGACTGCGCTCAGCGTAACCTCGTCTTCGCGCATGATGGCTTCGCCGCGCGCCAGGCGCAGTGCGGCGACCAATTCGTTGCTGGCGTCGGTGAGCTGTTGGTGCTGGCGCAAGGACTGAAAGCTGGGCACGGCGATGCTTGCCATGATCGCGAAGATCACCAGCACGATCAGCAATTCGAGAAGGGAGAAACCACGGCTATGCGACACGTGGCGAAGGCGATAAGCACAATGCGGCACGTACGTCTTCCTGATCGGTGAAGCGGCGCGTTACGTACGCGGCATGGGGCAACGCCCCATGCGCTTTATCAATGTAGCGTACTTTGCAACGAATTGTAACGCTCACGTCACACCGAAAGAGCGACGCGCCTCACGCGCTGGCGATCACCTGCTCGCGCAGTTCCTGGGGCATGGAGAAGGTGATGTCTTCTGCCTGCCCCGCGAGCTCATCGGGGTCCTCGGCGCCGAGCGACTTGAGCCGGTCGATGACCGCCTGAACGAGGACTTCCGGGGCGCTGGCGCCGGCCGTGATGCCGATGGTGCCCACACCCTCTACCCACTCGGGGCGAATCTGCTCGGCGGTGTCGATCAGATACGCCGGCGTACCGGTGCGCTCGGCCAGTTCACGCAGACGGTTGGAATTGGAGCTGTTGGGGCTGCCCACCACCAGCACCAGTTGGCTTTCGCTGGCCAATTCGCGCACGGCGTCCTGGCGGTTCTGGGTGGCGTAGCAGATGTCGTCCTTGCGCGGCCCGTCGATACGTGGAAACTTCTCGCGCAGGGCGTCGATGACCCTTGAGGTGTCATCCATGGACAACGTGGTCTGGGTGACGAACGCCAGCCGCTCGGGGTCGTTGACCTCGAGCTTCGCCACGTCCTGCTCGTCTTCGACGAGGTGGATCTGCCCACCGAAGGACGTATCGTAGCGCCCCATGGTGCCCTCGACCTCGGGATGGCCGGCATGCCCGATGAGCACGCACTCCTGACCACGCTTGGCGTAGCGCAGAACTTCCATATGCACCTTGGTGACCAGTGGGCAGGTGGCGTCGAAGATGCGCAGCCCGCGCCGCTCGGCCTCTTGCTGGACCGCGCGGGATACGCCGTGGGCGGAGAAGATGACGATCACGTCGTCGGGGATTTCGTGCAACTCCTCGACGAATACCGCGCCGCGCTCGCGCAGGCTATCCACCACGAAGCGGTTGTGGACGACTTCGTGACGCACGTAGATGGGTGGCCCGAACACATCGAGCGCGCGATTGACGATCTCGATGGCGCGGTCGACACCGGCACAGAAACCGCGTGGATTGGCCAGCTTGATTTGCATGCTTACCTCGCCTCGATGCGCCGTGGCACCGTATCGATGGGCGGCGTGCGCCCGTCAAAGCTTAATGGGTCGTGGCCGGATGAACCTCGATCACTTCCACCTCGAAGGTCAGGGTACGCCCCGCCAGCGGGTGATTGAAGTCTACATCGACATTGCGCTCGTCGATCTCGGCGATGACGCCGGGTAACTCGCCGCCCCCCGGGTCGGTGAACGACATCATCGTACCGACTTCAAGATCGTCGTCGAACTGGTCGCGCGGCAGGCGCTGCACGTTCTGCGGATTGTGCTGACCGAAGGCGTGCTCGGGGGTGATGGTAAAACGGCCGGTCTCGCCCTCGGTCATGTCCTTGAGCGGCGCCTCGAACCCCGGTGGCAGATTACCATCGCCGACCTGAAACGTCGCCGGTGCCTTGTCGCGGGTGGAATCGATCACCGTCTCATCTTCCAGCTTGACGGTAAAATGCAACGTCACTTCCATCCCATCGCCGATGCGGTATTCACTCATGGGGCGTCTCTCTTATCGGATGTTGCCGTGTGTCGTCGGCCGTCACGCAGGGAGGCCAGAATCAAGCCAATGGCCCCCAAGGTGATGGCGGTATCGGCCAAGTTAAAGGCGGGGAAGTAATTTCCCTGCCAATGAAACGACAGAAAGTCGACCACGTAGCCATGCACCAGACGGTCGTAGAGATTGCCCAGCGCCCCGCCGATCACCAGCGCAATCGCCGCCGCCGAGAGGCGTTCATCGGCCTTGAGACGCGTCAACCAAATGGTCAGACCGATACTCACGCCGAGGGCGATGGCCGCGAACAGCCAGCGCTGCCACCCGGCGTGATCGGCCAGGAAGCTGAACGCCGCGCCGGTGTTGTGCAGCAGCGTGAAGTTGAACACCGGCAATAATTCGACCGGCTGTGCATAGATCAAATACGTGCTGGCGAACCATTTGCTGCCTAGATCCAGCACGATCACCAGTAGCGCCAGCCACAGCCAGCGTAAAGGCCGCTGCATGGGCGGCGATACCGGTCGATCAGGCGTTGCAGCGTCGTTCATTCGAGCCTCTCATGTCATGATCAAGCGGCACTATGGCCCATGATGCGTCATCAGGCATAGCAGCGTCAGGCATAGCGGCGCGTTTCGCCCGGCCCGTCGGGCAGGTTGCTCAGGCAACGGCCGCACAGATTCGGATCAGCAGCATGCGTCCCCACATCCGCGCGATGATGCCAGCAGCGCTCGCACTTGGTGTGCGGACTTTCCATCACGCCCACCTTGAGGCCGTCGAGCTCGCTGGTCTCGGCCTGCTCGCTGCCCGCCGCGTTCAGCGACGCCAGATGCACCTCGCTGGTCAACAGCACGAAACGCAACTCATCGCCGAGCTGCGACAAGGTCTCGCGCAAGCCGTCGTCGGCGTAGAGCGTGACCTCTGCAGCGAGACTGTTGCGTATTACCTTGGCGTTACGCGCGTCTTCCAGGCACTTGTTGACCGCCTGCTTGACCTCGAGCACCCGCGTCCAGAACTCACGCCCCATGCTGGCATCCGCCTTCAGGGTCGCTAGATGCGGGTAGTATTCCTCCAGCAGCACACTATCGCCGCGTACGCCGGGGATGGCCTCGTAGATTTCCTCGGCGGTGAAGGACAGGATCGGCGCCACCCAACGTACCAGCGCCTCGACCACATGATAGAGCGCCGTCTGGCAGCTGCGCCGCGCGAGCGAATCGGCCTGGGTGGTGTACTGGCGATCCTTGATCACGTCCAGGTAGAAGCCACCCAGCTCATGGGCGCAGAAATCGTGCACCTGCTGATAGACGTCACGGAAGCGGTAGTCGTCATAGGCCGTCTGCATGCGCTGCTGAAGCTGCGCGGCACGGTCCACCGCCCACTGATCCAGGGCCAGCATGTCCTCGAATGCCACGCCGTCACGCGCGGGTTCGAAGCCATTCAAGTTGGCCAGCAAGAAGCGCGCAGTGTTGCGAATGCGACGATACACATCGGCGGTGCGCTTCAAGATCTCGTCGGAAACCGCCATCTCACCGGAATAGTCGGTGGACGCCACCCACAGGCGCAGGATATCGGCGCCCAGCTTATCCATCACCTGCTGCGGGGCGATGACGTTGCCCATCGACTTGGACATCTTGCGGCCCTTTTCGTCGACGGTGAAGCCGTGTGTCAGCAGCGCCTTGTAAGGTGCGTGACCGTCGATGGCACAGCCAGTGAGCAGCGACGAATGGAACCAGCCGCGATGCTGGTCGGAGCCCTCGAGATACAGGTCGGCACGCGGCCCGTGGTCGTGTCCCATCGGGTGCGAGCCACGCATCACATGACGGTGCGTGGTGCCGGAATCGAACCACACATCCAGGGTATCGGTGACTTTCTCATAGTCGCCAGCCTCGTCACCCAGTAGTTCCTGGGCATCGAGGCGGAACCAGGCGTCGAGCCCCTCGGCCTCGACGCGCTTGGCGACGTCTTCCATCAGTGCGACGGTGCGCGGATGCCACTCCCCGGTTTGCTTGTGCAGGAAGAACGGAATCGGCACGCCCCAGTTGCGTTGCCGCGAGATGCACCAGTCGGGGCGGTTGGCGATCATCGAATGCAGCCGCGCCTTGCCCCAGGCGGGCACGAACTGCGTCGCCTCGACGCCTTCCAAGGCGCGCTGGCGCAGGGTGCGCCCCGCGTCGTCCTCGCGATCCATGCCCACGAACCACTGCGCGGTGGCACGGTAGATGACCGGCGTCTTGTGGCGCCAGCAGTGCATGTAGCTGTGCGTGATCGGCGTGTGCACCATCAGCGCATTCACTTCACGCAACTTGTCGACGATCTGGGGATTGGCCTTCCAGATCATCTCGCCGCCGAAGAACGGCAGGTCATCGCGGTATACGCCGTCGCCCTGCACGGGATTGAGCATGTCGTCGAAGCTCATGCCGTGCTCGCGGCAGGTCATGAAGTCATCCAGGCCGTACGACGGCGCGGAGTGAACGATCCCGGTGCTGCCCTCTTCCACGGTGACGTAATCGGCGAGATATACCGGTGCCACGCGCTCGTAGAACGGATGATGAAATGTCAGGGCATCAAACGCCGTCCCCGTGGTGGTGGCCACGACCTCGCCCTCAAGGCCGTAACGCGCCATACAGCTTTCGACCAGGTCCTCGGCGAGCACCAACAGCCGCTCACCGGTATCGACCAGTGCGTAGTTGAAGTCGGGATGTACGTTCAGCGCCTGGTTGGCGGGAATGGTCCACGGCGTGGTGGTCCAGATGACGATCGCCGCCGGCTTGTCGAGCGAGGTGAGCCCGAACGCCGCCGCCAGCTTGGCAGGCTCGGCGGCGGTGAAGGCGACATCGATGGCATCGGATTGTTTATCGGCGTACTCGACCTCCGCCTCGGCCAGCGCCGAGCCGCAATCGAAGCACCAATTGACCGGCTTCAAGCCCTTGAAG
The DNA here is from genome assembly GCF_023061285.1 of Chromohalobacter nigrandesensis. Taxonomy (GTDB): domain Bacteria; phylum Pseudomonadota; class Gammaproteobacteria; order Pseudomonadales; family Halomonadaceae; genus Chromohalobacter; species Chromohalobacter nigrandesensis. The sequence continues at coordinate 7,502 of NZ_JAKGAM010000022.1, read as the reverse complement.
ACATAACCGCCCTCGACCATCTTGGCCAGCGCGCGGATCTCGCCCGCCTCGTTGGCGAAGTCCATGGTGCGATACGGACGATCCCAGTCGCCGATCACCCCCAGACGCACGAAGTCGGTCTTCTGCGCTTCGATCTGCGCTCCCGCGTACTCGCGGCATAGATCACGAGCCTCACCGGCGGCGAGATGCTTGCCGTGGGTGGTCTCCACCTTATGCTCGATGGGCAAACCATGGCAGTCCCAACCCGGCACGTAGGGGGCATCAAAACCCGCCAGTGCCTTCGACTTGACGACGATATCCTTGAGGATCTTGTTGACGGCATGACCGATATGAATGCTGCCGTTGGCGTAGGGAGGGCCATCGTGCAGCACGAAGCTCTCACGTCCGGCGCGCGCTTCGCGCAGGCGCTGATAGAGGTTCATGTCCTGCCATTGCGATACCCGCCCCGGCTCACGCTTGGGCAGCATGCCACGCATGGGGAAGTCGGTTTCGGGGAGGTTCAGGGTGTGTTTGTAATCGCTCATAGCGGAAGGTCAGCCATCGTCTTGGTCAGCCGGACGAACGCCGGCCGAGGAGTCGGAAGTCGAAGGCTCGGGCGCCAGAGGCGCCGAGGCCAGCGGATAAGTCCAGCCAGTCGAAACGCACGGCAGCTCGAGCGCGGCAGCATCGAGCGGCGTCGCCGTGCGGAAGTAGCGACGTGCCTGCGCCAGATCGGCATGAATCTGACGCGTCAGGGCCTCCAGCCCCGCAAAATTGACCTCGCCTCGCAGCCGCGCGCAGGGCACGACCGTGAGACGCTGGCCATAGAGGTCACCGTCGAAATCGAACAGATGCACCTCCAGCACCGGCCGTGTGCTGCCCACCGTCGGCCGCCAACCGATGTTGGCCGCCCCCGGCAGCTCGCGGCCATCGGGCAGCCGCGTGACGCAAGCATAGATACCGCGTAATGCCAGGGAGCGCGACGTCAATGGCAGATTGGCGGTGGGCACGCCGATGGTACGCCCCAGTTGCCGGTCGGCGACCACACGCCCCGAGAGTTGGTAAGGGCGTCCCAACAGTCGCGTGGCCTGGGCAAAGTTGCCGCTGGCCAGCAAGGTACGCACCCGGGTGCTCGAGACGCGCTCGTCATCGAGGACGAAGGTACGCGTATGCTCGACCTCAAAACCACGGCGTTCGCCCACGCGTTGCAGCAACGCGAAATCGCCCGCCCGGTCACAGCCGAAACGAAAGTCGTCACCCACCACAAGATGCTTGACGCCCAGCCCCCGGATCAGCACGCGCTCGATGAACTCATCGGCCGTCAGACTCCGCAGAGCGGCATTGAAGGGCAGGCAGACGACGCGTTCGGCGCCGTATTCGCCCAGCAGCTCGACCTTGTCGCGCAGGCGGCTCAACCGCGGCGGCGCCTGCTCGCCGGCAAAATACTCGCGTGGCTGGGGCTCGAAGACGACCACCGTCATCGGCAACCCCAGCGCCGTGGCGCGGCTCTTGAGCTGATCGAGGATCGCCTGATGACCGCGATGCACGCCATCGAAATTGCCGATCGTCGCCACGCACGGGCCCGCCTCGCGCAGATTGTGCAGTCCTCTGATCAGTTCCATATGCCGTTCATATGCCGGTGAAACGTTCGATTATAACCAAGGGAGCGGCAACTGACAGCCATCCGCCATGCCGGCCCCACCATCAGCCACGTAAGCGGAAATGCCTGAGGCGCACCCCGCACAGCGCCAGCCACCCGAAATAGACCAGTGCACCGCCCAGGGTCAGTCCCAGCAGTGTCGCCGCGCGCTGCCATACGCCCCAAGCCAGCCACTGATGCCATTCGGGGCACAACCACCAAAGCCCGGCTCCCATGACGACGCAGCCGCCGCCCAGTGTCAACGCGTAGCGTCCCCACCCCGGCTGAAACATCAGTACGCCACGCCGCCGTAATCCCCAGCCCAGTAAGCCAGCATTGAGAAACGCCGACAGTGCCGTGGCCAACGCCAGACCGGCATGTGCCAGCGGCCAGATCAACAGCAGGTTCAAGACCATGTTGGCGACCATCGCCACGATGCCGATCTTGACCGGCGTCGTGGTGTCCTGGCGCGCGAAGTACCCCGGCGCCAGCACCTTGATGAGCATAAAGGGCAACAGTCCCAACGCATAGGCTCGCATGCTGCGCGCTGCCATCACGATATCGTGATCCGTCATCGCCCCGTAGTGGAACAGGCTCACCAACAACGGCTCGGCCAGCAACACCAGAGCCAGGGCCGCAGGAAGCGCGATCAACAGCACCGCGCGCAACGCCCAGTCGAGCATCTTCGCGAAGTGCGCCGGCGACTGCTCGGCATGGCGCTTGGAGAGCGCCGGCAGAATCACCGTCCCCAGTGCCACACCGAAAACGCCCAGCGGCAACTCTACCAGGCGATCCGAGTAATAGAGCCAGGACACGCTGCCCGACGCCAGCAACGACGCCAGCACGGTATCCAGCAATAGATTGATCTGCGACACCGACACCCCGAACAACGCCGGCGCCATCAGCGCCAGAATGCGCCGCACGCCCGGGTGCCGGAAGTTGGGCCAGGGGCGTGGCGTCAGCCCCAGACGTGCCAGAAACGGCACTTGAAACCCCAGTTGAACGACACCCGCGATCAGCACCCCCCAGGCCAGCGCCATGGCCGGGTCCTGCATCCAGGGCGTCAGCCCCAGGGCCGCGCCGATCAACGACAAGTTGAGCAGCACCGGGGTAAACGCCGGCACGGCGAAGCGATTCCAAGTGTTGAGCACGCTGCCCGCGAAGGCGGTCAGCGAAATCAGCCACAGATAGGGAAATGTCAGCCGCAGCATGTCGGCGGTCAACGCCAACTTGCCCGGGTCGGCGCTGAAGCCTGGCGCAAACAGCCACACCAACCAGGGCGCGAGCAGCATCGCCACGGCGCTGAGCAGAGCGAGTATCACGCCAAGACTGCCCGCTACCGCATCGAGCAGCTCGCGTACCTCCTCGCGGGTCCGCTGAGTGGCATACTCCGAGAGCACCGGAATGAACGCCTGGTTGAAGGCGCCCTCGGCAAACAGGCGGCGCATGAAGTTGGGAATCTTGAAGGCGACGAAGAAGGCATCCGCGCCGCTACCGGCGCCGAACAAGGCCGCGATCACGACGTCACGCGCCAGCCCTAGCACACGCGAGAGCATGGTCATCGTGCTGACCACCATCCCCGAGCGCAACAGACCGCCACGCGCCGCAGGCCGCACCTCCGCCGCTGGCGACGCGTCGTCTTCCGGCGCTGCCTGCGATTGCTTATCCGTCACCGACTACCTCCAAGCACCCGGAGTCGACGCCCAAGCGCCACCTACAAAAAAACCGGCCGAAGCCGGTTTTTTTACGCGTTGCCGCCAAGTCCCGGCTTCAGGCAGCCAGGGCCTTAATTCGCGTATTCAGACGGCTCTTGATGCGTGCAGCCTTGCGCTTGGAGATCGCGTCCTTGTCGGCAATGCGGTCGACGACCGGCTGTGCCGCCTTGAACTCGATCATGGCCTGACCGTGATCGCCGCTTTGAATCGCCTTGACGACGCGCTTGATATACGTGCGCACCATGCTGCGTTGGCTGGCATTGTGCTGACGACGCTGTTCCGCTTGGCGGGCGCGTTTACGGGCCTGTTTGGTGTTCGCCACCGTCTACTCCTTAGAGATGTTGACAGTCATATTCTGTAAGAAATTGATTCACATGATTTTTTACTACTTCACGCGAATCGGCCAAAACGGGATCGCCACTCGCGAGGCGCCCCATCAACGGGCCGTGTTTGAGAGGATGCAGCATTCTAGCATGGTCCGCCTGGAAACGGCTACAGGTTCGCCGCCTACCTCCTCGACATCATGCCCTTCAGATGATGACTAGATTATCGCGATGAATGAGCTCCGGTGATTCCATGTAGCCGAGCAGCGTTTCGATACGATGACTGGGCTGACCCACGATACGCTGTGCCTCGTCGCTGCCGTAGTTGACCAGCCCCTTGGCGACCCGCTCACCCTGCTCGTTGACACAGACCACCATGTCGCCGCGCTTGAAGGTGCCCTCGGTGCGTCGCACGCCCACCGGTAGCAAGCTTGAGCCATGGCGCTGCAATACCTCGACCGCGCCAGCGTCGAGCACCAGCGTGCCGCGTACCTGAAGCTGCCCCGCAAGCCACCGCTTGCGTGCCGCCAACGGCGCATGATCCGGCATCAACAACGTGCCCAGCGCTTCGCCTTCGGCGAGCCGTGTGAGCACCGCCTCCTGGCGACCGCTGGCGATCACCGTCAACGCGCCAGACCGCGCTGCCAGGCGCGCGGCGCGCACCTTGGTTGCCATGCCGCCACGCCCCAGGGCACCGCCATCGCCGGCGACCGCCGCCAGGGCGGGATCGTCGGCACGTCCTTCGTCGATCAAGCGCGCAGCGGGATCATGACGCGGATCGGCATCGAACAAGCCTTCCTGATCGGTGAGCAGGATCAGCGCATCCGCTTCCAGAAGGTTGGCCACCAGCGCGCCCAGCGTATCGTTATCGCCGAAGCGGATCTCGTCGGTGACCACGGTATCGTTTTCGTTGACCACCGGCACCACGCGCAGTGCGACCAGCGTGCGCAACGCCGAACGCGCATTGAGATAACGCTTGCGGTCGGACAGGTCGTCATGCGTCAGCAGCACTTGCGCGCTGCGCAGACCATGCCGCGCGAAGTGACCCTCGTAGCATTGCGACAGGCCCGACTGCCCCACCGCAGCGGCCGCTTGCAGCTCATAAACCGCCGAGGGCCGGGATGCCCACCCCAGACGCACCATGCCCTCGGCCACCGCCCCGGAGGAGACCAACACGACCTCGACGCCGCGCGCATGCAGGGAGGCGATCTGATCGACCCAACCGCCGATGGCCTCGGCATCGAGGCCACGGCCATCGTTGGTCAACAGCGCGCTACCGATCTTGATCACGATCCGCCGCGCGCCACGCAAGGCATCACGGCTTGTCATCTGCGACTCACTCACCGGCTTTCCTCCCTTCTCGACGCGACTCAGGGGGCGTATTCCACCTCGACGTCGTAATCGTCATCGTCGAAGTCATCGTCATCTTCCTGGGCCGGCTTGCGCTTGCGCGACATGCGCGCTTCGGCACGCGCCACGGCTTCCTCTTCCATGCGTCGGCGCATCTCGCGCTCATGTTCGAAGGCCGCCTCGTCTTCCGCCTCGAGCTGACGCTGCTCGATCAGCCAGCGATGCGCCGCCTGCACCAGCGGCTGGGTGCCCTCACTGCTGATCGCCGAAATCCGGAACACCGGCCCCGTCCATTCCAGGCGCGCGATAATGTCGTCAACCATGGCCTGGCGCTCGTCCTCGGGGAGCAAGTCGAGCTTGTTGAGCACCAGCCAGCGCGGGCGTTCGGCCAGCGTGGTGGAAAATTGCTCGAGCTCGCGGGCGATGGCGCGCGCACTCTCCACGGGATCGCTTTCATCGAACGGCGCCACATCGACGACATGCAGCAGCAACCGCGTGCGAGTCAGGTGCTTGAGGAACCTGAGCCCTAACCCCGCACCGTCGGAGGCGCCTTCGATCAGCCCCGGCACGTCGGCCATCACGAAATGCTCATGCGTCCCCAGCTTGACCACTCCGAGGTTGGGTACCAGCGTAGTAAAGGGATAGTTGGCGACCTTGGGCTTGGCGGCCGAGACGGCACGAATCAGCGTCGACTTGCCGGCATTGGGCACGCCCAGCAAGCCTACATCGGCCATTACCTTCATCTCGAAGCGCAGGTTGCGGCGCTCGCCCTCGGTACCCGGCGTGGTCTTACGCGGCGCCCGGTTGGTGGAAGACTTGAAGTGGATATTGCCCAATCCTCGACGGCCCGCCTGCGCCACCAGCTCGACCTGGCCGGCCTCGGTCACGTCGGCGATCACCTCGAGAGTATCCTCGTCGATCACCGTGGTGCCCACCGGCACCTTGACGTGCAGGTCCTCACCGTTGCGACCGCTCATCTGACGACCTTGGCCCGGCTGCCCATTGGGCGCCTTGTAGAAACGCTGATACTTGAAATCGATCAACGTATTGAGGGCATCGTCACCGATCAGGTAGACGCTACCGCCGTGCCCACCGTCGCCGCCGTCCGGCCCGCCTTTGGGAACGTACTTCTCGCGCCGGAAACTCAGGCAGCCGTTGCCGCCCTTGCCGGCCTCCACAATGATCGAGGCTTCGTCGACGAATTGCATGGACACTTCTCCTGACGGCTACGGCCGCCCTATACGAAAAGACCCCGCCTGAGCGGGGCCTTTTCTTTCACCGTTCATGGCGGTCTCAGGCGGAGACGACGCTCACGAACTTGCGGTTTTTCGGACCCTTGGTCTCGAACTTGATCACGCCCTCATTCAGAGCGAACAAGGTGTGATCCTTGCCGATGCCAACGCCGCTGCCCGCGTGGAACTTGGTGCCACGCTGACGCACGATGATGTTGCCGGCGGTCGCCGCCTGGCCACCGAACAGCTTGACACCAAGGCGTTTGGATTCGCTATCGCGACCGTTACGAGAACTACCGGCAGCCTTTTTATGAGCCATTGCAAATACCTCGCGTTATCTAGGGAATATCGCTTACGCGGAAATTCCGGTGATCTTGACTTCGGTGAACCACTGACGATGGCCTTGACGACGCATCTGGTGCTTACGGCGACGGAACTTGATGATCTGCACCTTGTCGCCGCGACCATGGGAAACGACTTCTGCCGTTACCTTGGCACCGTCGACCAGCGGCGCGCCGACCTTGATGTCGTCATCATCGCCAACCAGCAATACCTGGTCGAGCTCAAGGGTGTCACCCGTGGCCACTTCCAGCTTCTCGAGCTTCAGGGTCTGGCCTTCCTGAACGCGGTACTGCTTACCACCGCTCTTGATTACTGCGTACATGTCACTCTCCAGCACTCATCGGGATTGCGCTCTTCATCGGCCTGCGGCGAGTGGCGCCCCTTCCGGCAGCCATCTGACAGGGAGCATGATGAGTCGAGCCGCGTATTATAGCGACACTCGGGCATACCGGGCAAGCGTCTTTCACGCCATCACTGACGCGGCCTTGCGAGACCCTGGCATGCGCCTTGACGCCTCCCAGGGGGCCACCTAGCATAGCCCGAGCCCAAGGCCGCAATAAGAGGCGGCCCAACCCCTTATTGCGACAAGCCGACCCATGCAGCCCAACGCATCGCCTATCCATGCGGCGGTCGCGGACGATTTCGCCGCCGTCGACCGTACCATTCTCGCCCAACTGGCTTCCCGGGTTCCCCTCGTCGAAACCATTGGCCACTACATCATCGAAAGCGGTGGCAAACGGCTGCGCCCTCTGCTCGTGCTGCTCGCGGCGCGCTCGCTGGACTACCCTGGCGATCGCCACGTGACCCTGGCCACGCTGATCGAGTTCATGCATACCTCGACGCTGTTGCACGACGACGTGGTCGACGAATCGCACCTGCGCCGTGGCAAGGCCACCGCCAACGATGCCTGGGGCAACGCGCC
>NZ_JAKGAM010000021.1 GCF_023061285.1 Chromohalobacter nigrandesensis | reverse complement strand
AATGTCTTCTTTCTTTCGCGCCATAAACTTGTCATTCTTTGCCCACACCAAACTCACTAGAAACGAAACGAGAATGGACTTCACCATCTTCCCCTACAACACTAGGACCTGACAAGCTCCTGAGCGTAAAACTCACTTTCTTAACGAAGCTAGAACTGTAATCATATATAACAACCCCGTCTTGAGCGACCTTCACTTTAATAAAATCTGGTTCAAAACCCATATCAACCAAATGCGTCTCACTATCTAAATAAAAACCAAACGAATACTCTTGAGAGTCTTGAAAAAACGTAACTTCAACATCTGCTCCTTGATACAACTTGAAGTAATCATGAACTTCAACACTAGCCGATACTTTATTATCGAAAAACTTAGATTCGAAGTCAAGCCTTGTTGGGGAATGCACCCAATAAGTACCAACAATTTCTGGTGACTTCTTGAAATCAATTGAGTACTCTTTCTTCAGAAGATCAACCACTATTTCATCTTCCAAAATGCTTTCAGCAAACCCCACATCAGTAGCTTCAGGGAAAAATACTATAGACTGACTACAATGGCCAATAAAAGGACTATACTCGGAGATCAGCCTTTCTTGGAGCTTATCAAGAAAAACTCTTTCCGATTGCTCATTATTTAATGGAATCACAACTGTTTTCGTATCAGTACTTATACGAATAGCATTATTTCTCACCCATTCCTCTATAATACCGTAGTCATCAATATCTGCTATAAAAACATAATACCTCCCTTTTAAGTTTCGCTTTATCCATGGATTTACATTATAATCAAGTGGAGATAATAGCCACTCTATTGAATGTCCATAAACAAAAACCCAAAACCCGGACTCTTTTTTTGCTATCACAATAGTCCTGAAAACCTTTTCGTGCATTCTTCACACTCTCAGCCAGGCTGCATATCAATACAGTATTAAAATCGAAAATACATAAACTAATAGCATAGGCATCTCTACTCCGGCATTTCGCCAGTTTCTAGCAACCAAAGAAAGTCTGACTCGTCAAGCACTGCGACACCCTGCCCCTGCGCTTTACGCAGCTTGGTCGGGCCAGCATTCGGCCCGGCGCATACAAAGGCAAGTGCTTGAGTCACCGTCTTTCGAAGCTGCATGCCAACATCATCCGCCGCTGCTTCTAGCTCGGCACGACGAGACTTGGGAAATCCTGTAAAGAGGATTTCCAACGCGACCGATTGCTGCTTCCTGGAACTGATCGCTCTGCGCTCGGCGATATGGCAGGGCATCTGGATGGGCTTGAGAAGATCGCCACCCTGGTTAACGACAATGATGCGGTCTCGCCGGAATGTGCGAGGAGCTTGATCGCTGGTGCAGTAACCTTTCAGCAGCCAGCCGTCGTCATTCCAGCTACGCAAAGTTCGAGTTGAGACATTACCCTTCGCATCTTGGTAATCGAACTGCAGATCATCCACGCCTGTCTCTCCCTGCATATCAAGTCCACTCCGAGCCACTTTTTATCGGCGATCTTTGCCGCCTACGCAATCCGCCCAATCCTGACCTCACACCGCCCCAGGATCTCCACTTCGCGCATTTGCTCAGGCGGGATCATCTCAGGCTCGTAGTGCTCGTTATCGCTGATGAGATACAGCGCCCCACCGGCGAGGCGCTGCACGCGCTTGATGCGGCGTTCACCACTGACCAGCAACAGGAACACACCCTCGCGCCGGTAGTCGGTGTCGGCCTGATTGATCAGTACCCAGTCACCGTCAGCCAACGTCTCTTCCATCGAATCCCCGCGCACTTTGATGCCGGCAATGCGCTCGGGGCTTAGCCCCAGGGCGTTGAGTTGTGCCTCGGGAAAATACAACACCCCCTCGATGCGCTCTTCATCAAGCGAACGGCCATCACCAGCAGCGCCTTCCACGTCATACATATTGACCGCCACGGCACCGGCCTCCGCAGTCGCGCTGCCCATGCCCACTGGTGCGCCGTCCTCAACGCAAAAGGAGACCTAGCTACCCTTGGTCCCGATACCTTTTGGTTCCATTATTTAACCTACACGCACATACAGAACCACACTATGCCCCGCCACATGATCCACGAGCAAGCGTGGCAGGAGTTGAATCGGCGCGGTATTAGCGTCACTGCTTACTGCCGCACTCACGGCCTCACTCCAAACCTGGTCTATGGCCTGCTGGCTGGTCGCAAGAAAAGGCTGTCGGGCCAAAAACCACCACGGCTATCTGCTGCGCCTGGCCAGCACCAACATCGAGCACCTGATCTGGCAGGAATGCATCCGCCGCTAAGGCCGGGCGCACACCTTGTTCTACATGGACCTGCCTTACTGGCAAACTGAGGCTGTGGCGTCGGGGTTGGCATCGAGCAATACGAGGAAATGGCCGAGATCCTGGGCAGTCTCAAGGGCAAGGCCATCATCAGCCTCAACGACCACCCCGACATCCGCGGGATCTTAGCCGGCTATCACATTGAAACCACCGACATCCGCTACACCGTCGGTGGCGGCAAAGGCTCAGACGCCCGCAAGGTGCTGATCTTCAGCTGGGATGTGGAAGCGGAGCCGGCTGGTTTGTTCTAGGGAATGCAGATAATGACGCTCTTGATAGCAATGAATATGGGTAATGTAGGGCTTATTGCGGCAGATAAAGCGGAGGTACGTATCACTCCAGAAGGCGCTACTGAGCTTTGTCACGAGGCTGCCAGTAAGATAGTTAGTACTGGGATTGGGGTTGCTACAGGCTGCGGTATGGTCGAGCTGCTGACCCCGGTGAAAGACTTTTTACAAAAGCAGGATATCCACCACACGGACGATATGGTGGCAACCATCATCAGTGAGCGGCAACGGTTCACAGCGAGATATGAGGGACTCCCAGGCGTTGAAAGGGCGCTTGCACAAACTTCATGGGTTATGAGCTATGCCACACCTGGCCTTGAGCAATCTGGCCCCCAGTTGAGAATTTCCATGTTCCATGCTCCGTGGAGCGACTCCCAACTTGCCATCTTGGGAGCCGAACGCTCTAAATGCTTCTGTCCAGGGGACTTCACTTCAGAAGAAGCGGAAGAGCTCAATAATACTGTGCAAAATCGTATGGTGAATCCCTCGTCAGAGATCGATCCCAAAACAGCTCTCTATCAGAATACGGCATTAGCAGTAGAGACTATGGCTTTTGTGGCACGCAGGAGCAGATCCGTTTCGGAAGTCTGTGACGTAGCTTGGCTGGCTGGAACGGACAGTCGGATCTTCGAGGATGTCACTGCCCATAACCTGAGAGAGAAGTTCTCATAACCCTAGAGGCTGATAACCTGTGCCAAAGATTGTGCAATCTCTGCCGCATGGAGGTGGGTTAGCGCTATGCCAACTTCACCGCGTGGCAGTGCCAAAGCTGGTGCGCGGGTACAGAAGAGTAGCCCAGCAATCTACGTAGACAATCTACGCACACAAAAAAACCGCCCTGAGAGGCGGTTTCTTTCAAGGCTAAAAAAGCCTTTAGAATCAGTCGCTAAGCTATGGTGCCGACACCAGGAGTCGAACCCGGGACCTACTGATTACAAGTCAGTTGCTCTACCAACTGAGCTATGTCGGCATAACATAAAGCCGTTAACGATGGCTGGGGTAGCAGGATTCGAACCTGCGCATGCTGATACCAAAAACCAGTGCCTTACCGCTTGGCTATACCCCAGCAAATTGGTGGCCAGAGACGGAATCGAACCGCCGACACGAGGATTTTCAATCCACTGCTCTACCGACTGAGCTATCTGGCCCTTCCAACGGGGACGCATTAAACCGAATTCTTCGGTTCGGGTCAAGCCTTTTAATTCAAAAAGATGCTGACCACCGGGCCTGCTTTACTGGCTCGGGGGTACGTAGCCTTCGGCCTGGTCGGTATCCCGGTTATCGAGGAAGCGCTCCATCTGTTCCATGAGATAGGTACGCGCTTCGGGATCCAGCAAGCTGAGGTGCTTTTCGTTGATCAGACGGGTCTGCTGCGCCTGCCATTCGTCCCAGGCTTGCTTGGAAACCGTCTGCTGGATCTCCTGCCCCTTGGCACCGGGTAGCGGCGGAAACGGCAGGGCCTCGAGCTCCTGTTGGTACTTGCGGCAAAAGACGGTCTGGCTCATGGCGCTTACTCCTAACGTATTGCGGTTCGTCATGACACGGGGTTATGAAACGTCTCGATCGAGTAGTGTCTTGACCGGCGCGGCCAATCCTACACTAGCGGGCGCCTTGGCGTCGTACCATAGCGCCCCTTCTTCGCCGACCTCTGAAGGCAGCTCCTCCAGACGCGCCGGTGAGGGCGTGATCTTCAAACGAAAATGGCTGAAGGTATGCGTGAATGCCTCGCCATCCGTCTCGCGCTTTGCGTGGGGGAAGCGCTGATCGAGCCAGACGTGGAGCGCTTGCTCGTCATCGAACTGAGGCAGGCTCCACAGGCCGCCCCACAGACCGCTGGCCGGGCGCTGCTCAAGGAAGACGCGTCCCAGTGGGTCACGCAATACCAGCATCCGTGTGGCGCGCTCAGGCAGCGCTTTGCGCGGTTTGGATTCGGGGAAGCGCGTTTCTTCGCTACGCGCATGCGCCACGCAGACATCTTCGAAAGGACATAGCAGGCATGCCGGCTTGCTTCGCGTACACAGCGTCGCCCCCAGGTCCATCATCGCCTGGGTGTAGTCGGCCAGGCGCTCCTCCGGCGTGTAACGCTCCGCCATCGTCCATAGCTCACGCTCCACGGCAGGACGGCCGGGCCAGCCTTCCACGGCGTGCAGACGAGTCAGCACACGCTTGACGTTGCCGTCGAGAATCGGCGCGCGCCGGCCGGTGCTGATGCTGATGATGGCGCCGGCCGTGGAACGCCCGATGCCGGGCAGCGTGGAAAGCGCCTCGACGCTGTCCATCGGAAACTCGCCACCATGTTCGTCCATCACTACCTGAGCTGCCTTGTGCAGGTTACGCGCCCGTGCGTAATACCCCAGCCCCGTCCACAGATGCAGCACCTCGTCTTGCGGCGCTCGCGCCAGGGCGGCGACATCGGGAAAGCGCTCCATGAAACGCTGATAGTAGGGAATCACCGTGGCGACTTGCGTCTGCTGCAGCATGATCTCCGACACCCAGATGCGATAGGGCGTCTTGTCGAACTGCCAGGGTAGTGTCTTACGACCGTGAATGTCGAACCATTCGAAGACCCGCCGACGAAAGGTGGCGGCGGTGAGCGGAATTTCCTGCATGAGCGTTATCGTCCAGTCGTCGGCGGCGCCGCTAGATCATGGGGATGAGAGGTCAGGGACATGCCAAAAAAAGCGCCGACAGGTGTCGGCGCAGGGACTGGCTTTGGGCTTTGCTCACTTGAGTAGACCACGCAACTTGTCGCCGAGTTCCTTGGCGGAGCCTTCTCCCAGTGTTTCGTCGATCTTGCGCGCGGCATCGCTGTCGAGCTCTTCTTCCAGCGCTTCGTCGAGCTTATCGCCGGCTTCGCGCTTGGCTTTGTCCTCGGCCAGCTCTCCCAGCGTGTCCTGGAAGGCCTCGCGATCGAAGCGGCACCATTCACCTGGCTCTCCGCCCAGTTGCCCTTCACAACGCACTGGCAGGCTTACCTGCTGCAGCCGCGAGGTCACTCGACAGGCATTCTGGTCGGCGGTATCGATGAAACGCGCCTTGAGATCGTAATCGAAACGCTCGGTAGGAATGTTGAACGAGCCCACGCCGGTCATCTCGATGCCCGGAATACGCACCTCGAGATCATCGTTGCGGGCCACGCCATCGGTGATATCAAGGCTCGCCGACAGCGTGTCGAAGGGCGTGTCGTCGCTCCATTCACGATCCGACTGGTTGCCGTCCAGCATGGCAGCGGCGGTACATAGCTGACGCGAGACATTGACGTCGAGCATCGCGCCATCGTCGATGCGTAGCGAGGCCGTGCCGTTGAGATGACGCTTGAGCGATTCGAGCTGATTGGTCTGCGAGGTGACATCGCTTTCCAGGTTGAGCCGGCCGCGCAAGGGCGATTCCGCGTCGTTGATGTCTTTGTACAGCGGCGCGATCTGCACGCCGGAGAGCGACTGAGTCATGGCCAGGCGCAACGGCGATTGACGCAGATCCAGGCTGCCTTGGGCGTCGAACGTGCCATCGTAGAGCTTGGCCGACAGCGACTCCAGACGCTGACGCCCGTCTTCACCCGTGAGCCGCAGCGCCACGTCCTCGAGCGTCATGCCCTTGAGCACCACCGTATCCAGGTCTAACTGGCCATCCAGCGTCAAGTTGGAGAGCCACTCGGCGGGCAGCAAACCGGCCCCCTCGGCGGCGGCATACGCCGACGACACGCCCAGCGTTTCGACGACGCTCGCCGTGTCTTCGTCCTTGTCCTTTTCTGCGTCCTCGCCATTCTTCTCGGCGGGCGGCAGGTAGGCGTCCAGGTCGAGACGCTCGCCCTGAAGGTCGAAGTTCAACCACTGGCCATCCAAACCGGCGCCCAATTCCCCGGTCAGCGTTTCGCCATCGAGCAATAGGCTGAGATTCGAGAAGTTGATGCGCTGGAAATCGCCATGCACAGGGCTGTTCATGGCCAGTTCGCTCAGCGCCTTGTCATCGCCGGTCTCGGGCAGGGCATCGAAACGCTTGAGCCAGTCCCGCAGGGGCAGCGGCGCTAACTTGAGCTGTCCGGTGTACTGCGGCGCATCGAGCAATTCGGTAAAGCTCAGCGTCCCCGTCAGATCCAGGTCGTCGTCGCCGCTCAAGGCGATATCACGCAACTGGGCGGTTTGAGCGTCGAGATCGGCTTCACCATCAAAACCCAGGCTCAACCCCAGCGGCTTGTCCTTAACGGCGGGGTGGTGAAGGCGCGTGTCGAGCTTGGCGTCATCGAGCCGGTAATGCTGCTCCTGCGTCTCGGCCAGCAGGTGGCCGACTTGCAGATTGACACCCTGCGCCTGATCGGAAAGCGCCGGCCACTGCGTGCTGGTTTCCAGGGTCATATTGCTGAGTTCATAGCGACCGTCGCGCAGGCCGAGGAGTACACGGCTCTTGAGCTTCACCTGGCTGGTCAGCTCAGGCGCTTGGCTGTCGAGATCGAACGCCATCTGCAATGGGAAGGCCGCGTCGGGATTGACGTTGCTGCCTTCCATGCTGAGATTGGAGAGCGTCAGGTCCAGATCGCGCTGAGCGTCCTGATAATGCACGCGACTGTCGCGTACCTGGACGCTGGCGATATCCAGCGCCACGGGCAGGCTATCGGGGTTCTCATTCAACCCTGGTCCTGCCGATGCCGGTGCCAAGGCCTTCTCGGCCTGGTCTCCGCCGCTCTCCATGCGATCGAGCAGCACTTCCCAGTTGCCGCGCCCTTCGGCGTCGCGCTCGAGGTTGAGCCGCATGCCATCCAGCGTCAGCCCTTCCACGGCCACCTCGCCGGAGAGCAGCGGCGCGAACGCCACGCTGACCTCGGCACGGTCGAACGCCGCAAAGGCGTCAGCATCATGAGATTGCTCGGGCAACCAGGCCTCGGCCTGCTCGACACTGAAACCCAGACGTGGATAGAAGGACCAGGACAAGGGGCCGTCCAAGTTAAGCTCCAGCCCACTTTGATCGTGCACCGCCTCGACAAGCCGGGGCTTGAGGTCGTTGGGATCGAAAAACGTAGTGATATAGACCACGGCGCCGACCACGATCAAGGCCAACACCCCGACCACCGCCAGCAATGCTCTCAGCAGCGCTTTCATCGGCGCCCTCCCTGTGACGCTAATGGATGAAATTCATAGTACGTTCCGTCGGCGGAGGGATGATAGCCAAGTCGGGTCAACAACAGTTGGTCCCCCATCATCAACACTGTGGTGGGAACGCGCGGCAAACAGGCTTCGCCTTGCGCGCGCTCGGCAATCAGCATCAATAGCCGTGAGCCGACGCCACGATGCCGGGTTTCGGCACGTACGCAGAAATGTGACAACCACCATACGCGAGTTTCGCGACGCACGGCGACCGCTCCCAGGCGCCGCGCGTTGAATAACGCGCAGCAAAACGTGCCGCCCTGGGTGAAGTGATCGTCGATGAAGCGCTCGACGGACGCGGGAAGACGCTCGGCGGGGGCATCGCGGTAGATGCGCGCGAGATCCTGCGCCACTTGGGCGTCCTTCTCCCACTCGGCGCGATCGATTTCCTGCAAGGTCACCGGCATGCCTGCTCTCCCCGGACGAACTCCCTGGCCCTGTCACGGACCCTCGAGCGTTGGTAGAGGGACGCGCAAATCGCCCCTGAACTTCCGGCATTGTAGCGGATGGCCGGGGCGATTCTCTATAATGAGCGTTCCATGGCGCCGCGAGCCTGGCGTATTCACGCCTTCATCGCGCGCCCCGCTCACGTCCGAAGTGCTGGAGACCCCCTATGGCCGAGCGCGTCGCTACCGTGTCCCGCGACACCCACGAGACCCAGATCCAGGTGCGTATCAACCTCGACGGCGAGGGCCATTTCCAATCCGAGACGGGCGTGGCGTTTCTCGATCACATGCTCGATCAGGTGGCCCGCCATGGCCTGATCGACCTGGAGATCAAGGCTCAGGGCGACCTGCACATCGACGCTCACCATACCGTCGAGGATCTCGGCATCACCTTGGGCCAGGCCTTTGCCCAGGCCATCGGCGACAAACGCGGCATCCGGCGTTACGGCCATGCCTACGTGCCGCTGGACGAAGCCCTCTCGCGCGTCGTGGTAGACTTCTCGGGTCGCCCGGGGCTAAGCATGGATGTCGAATTCACACGTGCGAACATCGGCCGATTCGACACCCAGTTGTTCTGGGAGTTCTTCCAGGGCTTCGTCAATCACGCCCAGGTAACGCTGCACATCGACAACCTCAAAGGCTTCAACGCCCACCATCAGGCGGAAACCATTTTCAAGGCCTTTGGCCGCGCACTGCGTATGGCGGTGGAACCCGATGCCCGGATGACCGGGCGGATGCCCTCCACCAAAGGCAGCCTGTGAGGCTCTCACGACGCGCTAAGGAGCGAGCATGACGATTGCGGTCATCGATTACGGCATGGGTAACCTTCACTCCGTCGCCAAGGCGTTGGAGCACGTCACGCATGAGAACGTGGTCATCACCGACGATTCGCGCAGCATCCGTGGCGCCAGCCGCCTGGTGCTGCCAGGCCAAGGCGCGATTCGCGACTGCATGGGCGAGTTGCAACGCAACGACCTGCAGGGCGTGGTGCAAGAAGTCTTGCGTGCCCAAGCCAAGCCGTTGCTGGGTATCTGTGTCGGCCAGCAGATGTTGATGGAAGAAAGCGAGGAAAACGGCGGCGTGACTTGCCTTGGCCACTTGCCCGGGCGCGTGCGTCATTTCGGGCGTGACCTGCGTGACGCCCAGAATCAACGTCTGAAAGTGCCTCATATGGGCTGGAACCGAGTCACGCAGCACCATACGCACCCGCTCTGGGCAGGTATCGACGACGACGCACGTTTTTATTTCGTGCACAGCTATTACGTCGAGGCGCAGGAAGACAGCGACATCTTCGGCACTACCGAATACGGCGGGCATACCGCGCATGTCGCCACTGGCCGCGGCCCTGTCTTCGCCGTGCAGTTCCACCCCGAGAAAAGCGCACGCGATGGGTTACGCTTGCTCGAGAATTTCGTCACCTGGACGCCCTGAGCATCCAGGTCGGACATGCCGCCCTTCGGCGGCGCCACACGTATACCGAGAGGACACGTCATGCTGGTGATTCCCGCCATCGATCTCAAGGACGGCCAGTGCGTCCGCCTCAAGCAGGGGCGTATGGACGACTCGACCACCTACGGTGACGATCCGGTGGCCATGGCCGCGCGCTGGGTCGAGACCGGCGCCCGCCGGCTGCATCTGGTGGATCTCAACGGTGCCTTCGAAGGTCAGCCAGTGAATGCCGAGGCGGTGACCGCCATCGCCCGCGCCTACCCCGAGCTGCCGATCCAGATCGGCGGCGGCATTCGCACCGCCGCGACCATCGAGGCCTATCTCGAGGCGGGCGTGTCTTACGTCATCATCGGCACCCAGGCCGTCAAACAGCCGGACTTCGTCACCGAGATGTGCCGCGCCTTCCCGGGCCGTGTGATCGTGGGGCTCGACGCCCGCGAGGGCTACGTCGCCACCGATGGCTGGGCCGAGGTGTCGACGCTCAAGGCCGTAGACCTGGCCAAGCGTTTCGCCGACGATGGCGTCACCTCGATCGTGTACACGGATATCGCCCGCGACGGCATGATGCAGGGCGTCAACATCGCGGCCACCGCCGAACTGGCGCGCGAAGGCGGTCTCCCGGTGATCGCCTCCGGCGGCGTCACCCATCTGGGCGACATCGAGGCCCTGCTCGAGGTCGAACACGAAGGCATTCTCGGCGCCATTACCGGGCGCGCCATCTACGAAGGCAAACTCGACGTCGCCGAGGCTCAGCGCCTGTGCGACGCCGCGCCAGCCACACGGAGAAGCTGATCATGGCACTCGCCAAGCGCATCATTCCCTGTCTCGACGTCGATGCCGGCCGCGTGGTCAAAGGCGTCAACTTCGTCGGCATCCGCGACGCCGGCGACCCGGTCGAGGTCGCCAAGCGCTACAACCAGCAGGGCGCCGACGAGATCACCTTCCTCGATATCACCGCCAGCCACGAGGATCGCGGCACCACGGTGGAAATGGTCGAACGCATCGCCGGAGAAGTCTTCATTCCGTTGACGGTGGGTGGTGGCATTCGCACCTGCGACGATATCCGCACCATGCTCAACGCCGGCGCCGACAAGGTGTCGATCAACACCGCCGCGGTAACCAATCCAGACTTCGTTCACGAAGCGGCGGAGCGTTTCGGTAGCCAGTGCATCGTGGTCGCCATCGACGCCAAGCGGGTCTCTGGCGAGGGCGAGCCGCCGCGCTGGGAGATCTTCACCCATGGCGGACGCAAGCCCACCGGGCTCGATGCCGTGGAATGGGCGTGCAAGATGGTCGAGCTTGGGGCGGGAGAACTGCTGCTGACCAGCATGGATCGCGACGGCACCAAGGCCGGGTTCGACCTAGGGGTGACCCGCGCCATCGCCGATGCCGTCAGCGTTCCGATCATCGCCTCCGGCGGCGTCGGCGACCTCGATCACTTGGTCGCGGGCGTCAAGGAAGGCGGTGCGGACGCCGTACTCGCCGCCAGTATCTTCCACTTCGGTGAGTACACCATTCCCGACGCCAAGCGTTATATGGCGGAGCATGGGATCGAAATGCGTTTATAGCGCACGTCTCTTATCCCTCGGCGCTGAGCCCCAGGTTGCTGACGCCTTCGTTACGCCCCAGGCGTCGCAGCGACTTGAGCGCGTCACGTGTCAGCGGCGCCTCGACGTGCTCTAGCACCGCTTCCTGGAAGCCGTGCTCGTCGTCCATCAACGGGTGCTCACGCACGCGTGCCGCCAGCCGCTCGGCATCGTCCTCCGCGCCGTCGGTCATCTCGATGTAGGCATGCACGCCATCGCGTGACAGACGACTGACGTCACGCGGCGACTCGGAGGCTTCGCTGCGCAAGGCGTCGAGCAGTGCCGCCAAGGCCATGACCACCTCGACCGCGCGGCGCGCGCCGAAGCTATCGTCGTTTTCCGGCGGTTCCTGCTCGGCGAGTTTCTCGGCCTGCTTGTCGAAGTCGATCGCCGCATCCTTCACGGCCAGCGCTTCCCACGCCAGGTCGAGCACGTTGCGCAGCACCTTGGCGTCACCGCTGCCGCTCATCTGGGCATACAGTGCATAGTTGGGCAGCATGCGCTCGATCACGGCCGCCATGAAGGCCTGCCGGGCTCGCGCGGGTAATTGATCCAGACGGGCGTGGAAGCCGTCGGCGGACGCTGTCATAGCTTACTCCTCGGAGGATGCGTCAAGGTCAGGGCCAGAGTATATCTTGGAGCACGCGGCCACGGGCATCGAACACGACGCCCTCGGCGCGCAGCTTTTCATGCTGGCGCACGGCACCGGTGTGCTCGGTCACGCGCCGGCTGGCATTGATGACACGATGCCAGGGCAGCCCGTGGCCGCTGGGCAGATGGCGCATGGCACTTCCCACCATGCGCGCCGTGGCGCCATCGGTCATGTTCGCGATACGCCCGTACGTGGTCACTCGCCCCTCAGGAATCTGAGCGACGATGGTATAAATCTGTTCAAGTACCTCCGCTCGCGGCATGCTAGCTCTCCTCCGACGACCCACTACTCCTCGACGACCCCACTTGCTGCGGGGGGACGGCTTTACCATCATGGGCGCATCATGCATATCTACTTTCTTCAGCACGCAGATTACCTCGGCCCGGCGCGCTTCGCCGATTGGCTGACGGGCATGGGCCACAGCCATAATACCTGCCACTTATACGCGGACGAGGCACCGCCGCGTTTCGACAACTTCGATGCCTTGATCGTGCTCGACGCGCCGTTCGGGCTCCACGAGGACGCGCCGCCGACGTGGCTCAAGCGCGAGCGCAAGTTGATCGCGCGCATGCTCAAGAGCGGCAAGCCGCTGCTCGGCGTCGGTGTCGGTGCGCAGTTGATCGCCGAGGCGCTGGGCGCCATCGTCTCTCGGGGCACCTATGCCGAACGCGGCTGGCAGCCTATCACCCTGGCCGACGAGAGTCCCTTCGACCTCCCCGAGCGCTTCGAGGCATTCACTTGGCATCACGATGTCTTCGGCTTGCCGGATGAGGCCCTGCCCTTGGGCGGCAGCCCCGCCAGCCCGTTGCAGGGCTTCGCCTGGGACGCTGGCCGCGTGGTGGCGCTGCAATGTCATCTGGAGGCCACCACCGCCTCGGTCAGCGCCTTTTACGATCACCTGGCGACATTCGATGAGCGGCTCGCGGCTGTCGACGGCGCTTACCTGCAATCCCGCGAGACGGTCATGGAGGAACCGCGGCGTTTCGATCGTCTGGCCGCCCTGCTCGACCGTGTCATGCTCGATTGGCTGCGGCACGCCCGCCAGCCTTAGGCTAAAAGAGACAAGACGCGAGCCTGGTGCACCTAGCGTACAAGCGACGCCGACCAGTCCCTGGCAAAGGCCAGGCAGCTCTCCCAGTCGCCGACATGCAGCGCCTCGTGGGGAGACTGTTCGAGCTGATAGCGATACATGGGATCGTAGTATTCGAGCATCAGCGGCGCGAGCCAAGCTTCGTGCGCCTGAGTATTGCCCCGCTGGTGTTCGCGGAAAGCCAGCGCCTGCAAGCGTTGCAGACGTTGGAAACGCGCACTGCCCAGACGCTTACGCACACGCTTGAGCGCGCTGGAAAGCTGCTTGCGCATCAACGCCCAGCCCAGCCACTCGCCATAGTGGCCACGGTAGGTCTGCCACAGGGTCTCGATATAGTCCTTGCGGATCTGTTCGAGGCGCCAGTCCAGCGGCATCTCCACGCGAATGCGCGGCGCCGCCTCCATGGTCCGCCAGAAGGACAAGGGAATATCCAGCCGCCCGATCATGCGTGACTCATCCTCTACCACGCAGCCGTGCGGCATACGCGACAGCGCCACGCCCAGCGCATGCTCGAAGTCGATCTGCGACGGCCCCTGCAAGGGATGCCGCCCGAACGCGGAGCCCTTGTGTCGAGCATGGCCCTCAAGATCGACGCCCGTGTCGAGACGTTGAATCAACTCGGTCTTGGCGCTGCCGGTGAGGCCAGCCACGACCAGCACCGGCCGCGTTGCCGCCGAGGTGATCTCGGCATTCAGGCACTGGCGCATGGCCTTCCAGCCGCCCTGGATACGCGGCAGGGTAATGCCCGCGTCCTCTAGCCACTGCTGCGCGATTTGCGAACGCAGCCCGCCCCGGAAGCAATAGATCAGCGCTTGAGGATGACGCTCGGCAAACGCCTGCCATGCCGCCACGCGACGCCGCTTGAGGGCGCCGCCCACCAACTGCGTGCCCAGCTCGATGGCGGCGGCCTGACCGGCCTCCTTGTAGCGAATTCCCACCGCCTGGCGCTCGGCATCGTCCATCAACGGTAGGTTGACGGCACCCGGCAAGGCGCCCTGTTCGAATTCCACCGGGGCACGCACATCGATCAGCGGGCGTTCGAGCGGTGCCAACCCTGGCGCGATCTGCGGTAGGCTCACCCACGCACCTCGATCACACTGGCACCACTCGCGGGGCGCATCTCGCCGAAGGCTTCCAGCGTGATGCCGTGTTGACGGCCGATGCGCTCGACGTCATCCGCCCAGGCGGGATCGACGCTCAGCAGCAGGCCACCCGAGGTCTGTGGGTCGCACAACCACTGCCAATGCGCCGCATCCATATCGGGCAAGGCCTCTCCCAGCGCCTGACGATTGCGCTGCGTGCCGCCAGGCACCGCCCCGCGCCGCCGGTACGCTTCAGCCTCGGCGAGCCGGGGCAGCTTGGCGAAGTCGATCCGCGCCTTGAGACCGCTCGCCTTGCAAACCTCGCTGAGGTGCCCCGCCAAGCCGAAACCGGTGACATCGGTCATCGCATGCACGCCCTGGACCTTGGCCATCTCGATCCCGATCCGGTTGGCCTGCAGCATCGTTCGGCGCGCCAGCCCCTGGTGACCGGATTCCAGCCAGCCATGCTTTTCGGCTGTGGTCAAAAGCCCCACCCCCAGCGGCTTGGTGAGATACAGCAAGTCGCCTGCCTTGGCGTTGCTGTTGAGCTTGAGATGCTCGAGATCGACCAGGCCATTCACTGACAGGCCGAAGATCGGTTCGGGGGCGTCGATGGAGTGCCCGCCGGCCAGGGCCAGGCCCAGCTCGCGGCAGATCGACTGCGCGCCACCCACCACGTCGCCGGCGATCTCGGGTGACAAGGTATCGATCGGCCAACCGAGAATCCCCAATGCCATGATCGGCGTGCCGCCCATGGCGTAGACATCACTGATGGCGTTGATGGCGGCGATACGCCCGAAGTCGAAGGGGTCGTCGACGATGGGCATGAAGAAGTCGGTCGTCGAGATAAGACCGCGGCCGTCGCCGAGGTCATAGACGGCGGCGTCCTCGCGGCCCTGGTTGCCCACGATCAAGCGCTTGTCGGTGGCACCGGGACCCGCCTTGGATAGGATGCTATCCAGCACGTCGGGGGCGATCTTGCAGCCACAACCGGCGCCGTGGCTGTATTGCGTCAGGCGAATGGCACTCATGGGGCACTCCTTGGCAATCGTTTGCTCCATTCTACATGAGCAGCGCGCCAGCGTTTACAGGGCTTCCAAGGCATCGCCGAGTTTATCGACGGCGATCACCTCCATGCCCTCGGGCGCCTGCTTGGGAGCATTGGCCCGCGGCACGATAGCGCGCGTGAAACCGTGCTTGGCGGCTTCGACGATACGCTCCTGGCCGCTGGGCACGGGGCGAATCTCGCCCGACAGCCCCACTTCGCCGAAAGCCACCAGTTCTCGCGGTAAATTACGGTTCTGCAGGCTGGAGACGACAGCCAGCAACACAGCCAGGTCGGCGCTGGTCTCGAGCACTTTGACGCCACCGACCACGTTGAGGAAGACGTCCTGATCGCCGGTAAACAAGCCGCCGTGCTTGTGCAGCACGGCCAACAGCATCGCCAGGCGATTCTGATCGAGCCCTACGGCGATGCGCCGCGGATTACCCAGGGCCGAATCGTCGAGCAATGCCTGTACCTCGACGAGAATCGGCCGCGTGCCTTCCCAGACCACCATCACCAGGCTGCCGGGCGCTTGTTCCTCGGCGCGTGAGAGGAAGATGGCGCTGGGGTTCTTGACCTCCTTGAGGCCGTGCTCGAGCATCGCGAACACGCCCAGCTCATTGACCGCGCCGAAGCGGTTCTTCTGTCCGCGCAGTGTACGGAATCGCGAGTCCGCCCCGCCCTCGAGCAGCAACGAGGCGTCAATCATGTGCTCCAGCACCTTGGGGCCGGCCAGCGTGCCGTCCTTGGTGACGTGCCCGACCAGCATCAGCACAGTATTCGACTGCTTGGCGAAACGCGTCAACGCCGCCGAGGATTCACGCACCTGCGCCACGCCACCCGGCGCCGAGCTGATGTCCTCCAGATGCATGGTCTGGATCGAGTCGATGATCAGCACGGCGGGCTTTTCACGCTCGGCGACCGCAAGCACCGTTTCGATGCTGGTCTCGGCGAGCATGTTGAGCCCCTTGACCGGCAACTGTAGCCGATGCGCGCGCATCGCTACCTGGGAGAGCGATTCCTCGCCGGTGACGTAGACTACCTTATGCGCCTGGGCCAACTTGCAGGCGGTCTGCAGCAGCAACGTCGACTTGCCGGCACCGGGGTTGCCGCCCAACAGCACCGCCGAGCCCGGGACGAGGCCACCGCCCAGCACGCGATCGAACTCGCCGAAGGAGGACGAGAAGCGCGGCACCTGGGTGAGATCGACCTCACCCAGGTCGACCACATCGCGCGAGACCAATCCCGCATAGCCGCTACGCCCCGTCGTCGACGGTGACTGCGCATGGGGTCGAGCGCTGCCCAGACGCACTTCGCTGAGCGTATTCCACTCGCGGCAGCTCGAACACTGCCCTTGCCACTTGTTGTATTCGGCACCGCATTCGGTGCACACGAAGGCACTCTTCGCCTTGGCCATGTCGTCGCTCCTTGCTGATCACCGGCATTCTATCATCACGCCCGGCATCGCCTCGTCCAGGTATGCGCCACGGGAAGACCGGACATGCAAAAGGCGGCCCGTGGGCCGCCTTTTCGGTGATACGAGAACGCGATTACTGCTGGCGTTGCAGACGCAGCGTCTCACCGTTCTCGAAGCGACGCAGTTGCGGGTCGATCAGTTCCAGCGTATTGGCGTCGAGCTTCTGGAAGTAATAGATCTGTCCTTCGCCCTCGGGCGTCAGCTCGTAGACGGTCGCCTCGGGATCTTCCGCAGCGCCATCGATGACTTCCCACTGGCCGTCGTATTCTTCGGCCGGCGGATTCTCCGGATGGTTGCGATATTCGGCTTGCAACTCGAAGGTGCGCTCTTCCGCCGTCGCGTCTTCGTCACCCATCAGTTGCACTTCAAGGTCGATACCGTCGCAGTTGCGGCACGGCAAGGTGCCGGTATAAACGGTCGGCTGTTCGGCTTGCTCCGACGCACCAGGCTGGCCTTGCTGCGAGGTGCCCGTGGCACAACCGGCGAGCACGGCGAGCATGGCTGAACCGGCGAGCAACGTCCTGATCTGCATGATAGTCCTCCTAACCAATGGGTCCTGGGCCACTCCCGCGGCCCCGTGGGTCACAGCATAGCGTCATGTGACGCCGTCGGACACCCTTTGCAGGCTTAGACCTCATGATAATGTCGGATAGTCCGTATAACCCTCGGCGCCACCACCGTAGAACGTTGCCGGGTCAGGCTCATTGAGCGTGCTCTCGCGACGGAAGCGTTCGACCAGATCGGGGTTGGCGATATACGGACGCCCGAAGGCTGCGCCGTCGCCCAAGCCATCGCGAATCAACGCCTCGGTGCGCTCGGCGGTGTAGTGTCCGCAGTAGATCAGCGTTCCCGGGAAGCGCTGACGCAACTCACGACGGAAGGTGTCGGTCAGTTGGGGCCCCTCGCCGGTCCAGTCGGGCTCGTTGACATGCAGATACGCAATACCACGACGCGTCAGTTGCTCGGCCAGATAAAAGGCCATCGCCTCCGATTCGTCGTCGCTCAGGCCGAAGATCTCGATGAACGGCGAGATACGAATCCCGACTCGATCGGCCCCCACGACCTCGCTGACGGCATCGACGACTTCCAGAACCAAGCGCGCCCGGTTGACCAGGTTGCCGCCATAGCGGTCAGTACGTTTATTCGAGCCCGTCGCCATGAACTGCTGTAGCAGGTACGCATTGGCGGCATGCACTTCGACCATGTCGAACCCAGCACGCTTGGCGCGTTTGGCAGCCTGGCGATAGTCGTCGATCAGCGCGGGAATCTCGTCGGTTTCCAGGGCCCGTGGCGTACTGGTCGGGTACTGGCCCGAGCTGCCGTCATCGAACTCGAGGAAACAGTTGGCGCCTTCTGCGCGTAGCGCGCTCGGCGCCACCGGCGGTTGGCCACCCGGCTGGACCTTGTGATGCGAGATCCGCCCCACGTGCCATAGCTGCAAGGCGATCCGCCCGCCGGCACGATGCACGCTATCCACGACACCCCGCCAACCGGCTTCCTGCTCGTCGGTATAGATGCCCGGCGTATAGACATAGCCCCGCGCAGTGGGAGAAATGTTCGTCGCCTCGCTGATGATCAAGCCGGCATCGGCGCGCTGCGCAT
Organism: Chromohalobacter nigrandesensis; assembly: GCF_023061285.1. Taxonomy (GTDB): domain Bacteria; phylum Pseudomonadota; class Gammaproteobacteria; order Pseudomonadales; family Halomonadaceae; genus Chromohalobacter; species Chromohalobacter nigrandesensis. Next base: position 2,995 of record NZ_JAKGAM010000021.1, on the reverse strand, counting down.
AATAGGTTTGCTGCAGCGCCTTGGGCACCATGTCTGGCGTGCGTGCACGGGTCAGCGGCGCCATCAACACGCGGTTGGGGAGCGTCAGCTTGCCCATGGTGAGCGGTGAAAGCAGCGAATCGTAGGCCATGTCGCCTCCTGTAGAACTCTTGGTAATCATCACGATGTGCAAGAGATGAGGTCGTTAGAGCACTAATCAAGGGCCGGTCCATCGAAACGTTCCACAGCGGCTAATAACAGACCTGTGAAACACGGCGCACCTTGCGCGTCACGAGGCATCGCGTCACCATGGAGGTCTACCTCATCACTGCCTGTGCGAGCTTTCATGAGCAAGTTCTGGAGCCCCGCCGTGCGTGAGCTCACTCCTTATGTGCCGGGAGAGCAACCGCGCGAGCGCCTTATCAAACTCAATACCAACGAAAATCCCTATCCGCCCGCGCCCGGGGTCGAGCAGACGCTACGCGATTTCGCGGCCGATCATCTGCGTCTCTACCCGGACCCTGGTGCCACCGCGCTCCGCGAGGCACTGGCACAGGAATACGGCGTCGCGACCGAGCAGGTATTCGTCGGCAACGGCTCCGACGAGGTCTTGGCACTGGCCTTCCAGGCGTTCTTCCGGCAACCGAAGCCGCTGCTGATGCCGGCGATTTCCTATAGCTTCTACCCGGTCTACTGCAAGCTCTACGATGTGACCTACCGAAGCGTGGCACTAGACGACCAATGGCGCGTGCCCCTGACGGCCTTCGATACCGACAATGGCGGCATCGTCTTCGCCAACCCCAACGCCCCCACCGGTCACGGGCACTCTCGCGAGGCGATCGCTGCCTTGCTCGAGCGTAATACCGAGAGCGTGGTACTGGTCGATGAAGCCTATGTAGACTTCGGCGGTGAAAGCACGATCCCTCTGGTCGCGCGCTTTCCCAACCTGCTGGTGACGGGAACGTTCTCCAAATCACGCAGCCTGGCCGGATTGCGCCTGGGCTTTGCGATCGGCTCGCGAGAACTGATCGAAGGACTGGAGCGCGTCAAGGACTCCTTCAATTCCTTCCCTGTCGACAGCATCACCATCGAGGCGGGCATCGCCGCACTACGGGATCGTGCCTACTTCGATGCCTGCCGCGAGCGCGTCATCGCAACGCGCGAGTGGGCAAAGCACCAACTCGAAACGCTTGGCTTCGAAGTCTTGCCCTCGCAGACCAATTTCCTGTTCGTACGGCACGACACCTACCAGGCAAGCATGTTATTCGACGCCTTGCGTGAACGCGGCATCCTAGTGCGTCATTTCAACAAGGAAGCATTGAGCGACTTCTTGCGCATCAGCATCGGTACGGATGACGAAATGACGAGTTTAGTGGAAGCACTCGAGGCCGTGTGTCGCTAGCGAGGCGGGCCACACAGAAAGAAAGACGCCCGCACGAGGCGGGCGTCAGTCAGTAGAAGTCTCGCGAGCGAGACGTGTCCGTGGGGTCGGTTAGCGTTACATCCCGGACAATTGTTGCGTGAGATAGTCGCTGGTCTGATTCATCTCGGAGACCATGCTGTCGAGTTCCTGGAACTGGGTACGATAACGATCCACCGTACTCGCGATGCTGTCTTCCATCGACGAATAGCGCTCGTCGAGGCGGTCCATCTGATTCTCGGCGCCGGTCACAGCGCCTTCCACCATGCCATTCGCTCCCAGCATGGTATCCAGCTCTTCCTCGACTCTTCCCGCGATACCCGCCGATTCGTCAGTCCCCGCGAATAGCGTTTGAACCGCGCCGGGCTGAGTCGATAAAGACTCATCGAGCTGCTCATCGTCGATTTCCAGCTCACCATCGACGTTCATCGAGATGCCGGCATCTTCAAGGGTCTGCAGACCATCTTCACCAACGCTTTCAGTCATCGTACTCCGCAGGCGAGACTCCGCCATGCGCGTCGTACTGTCACCAAGCAAGTCGCCGGCTTGCGTCTCGCCATCTTCGGAGCTGAAGCTGGTGAGGTCGGCAGTGGTCGATTTCATATCGTTGTAACTGTCGACGAACCCCGTAATGGCGCCACGGATCGACTCTTCGTCGCGCGCCACCGTCACCGTGGTTTCACCGGTGTCCGTCAGACTCAGCGTCGTGCCCTGGATCGCATCTTCGACCTGATTGCTGGCACTGTTAATCTCGATGCCATTGACGTTCAACTTGGCATCCTGGCCCTCAATCTTGGTGGCGTCATCCAGCGCCAAGCCATCGAGACCATTGAAGGCAACCGTATCAATGGCCGCCTGCTGGCCGGTCTCTTTCGAGGCCAGCGCTAGTCGGTGTTGATTGCCATCGAAAACAATCGATGCAGAAACCCCCGCATCGCTTTCATTGATCGCATCACGGACATCACCCAGCGTACTATCTGCATCGACCGTGATGTTGGTTGGCGTGCCATCGTTGTTTAGCGCGACATCCAGACTAGCTTCAGCACCGGCATTGAGGATGGCTTCTTGGTCAACGCCTTGGGTCGCGATGCTGGATGCGGTGGCCATACGCTCTACATCAACGTTGTAACGCCCTGGCGGCGCATCGGGCGTGGCAGCCGCTTCCACACCGTCTCCTTCGACGTTGCTGGTCACACTATTGAAGAGCTCGGGATCATTGAGATCGCTTGCGGATGATTGCACTTCCGACAAGGCACTTTGCAACTGGCCATAAGCCGATATCTTCGTTTCTTGCTCGGCCTGCTGCTGCTGGATAGGCACGAGTTTTTGTTGCTCGGCCTCTTGAAGTTGATCAAGCAGCCCGTTGAGATCAAGGCCAGAGCCAACGCCTAATGACGAGATGGAAGCCATACCGCTTCTTCCCCTTTTAGATACGTTTCATCGCAAGCTTACGTCTGCTGATGTCTGTGTTTCACCCTAGCAAACCTCCAGCATATTAGGGAGGGAAAATAGCGACGAAAACACTCGCAACTCCAAGCATTCAAAAGACTAAAGTTTTCGCTCGGACAGCCGATATTACAGCGCTTTTTCGGCCCC
>NZ_JAKGAM010000020.1 GCF_023061285.1 Chromohalobacter nigrandesensis | reverse complement strand
ATCGAGGCTGAAAGCGAAGTTCAGCCTGAAAAATAGTTGGCTTCACGACCTCGCCCAGAGATGCAAAACAACGATTTGAGCGACCACTCAGGCTAGAAGCCTTAAGGATCGCTCTGATAATTGTCAGCCTCATTTCACTAGAAGACAACACTGCTGGAAGGGCATTACATAGCACTGACCATGCTGGCTATCGTCCAATAAATTGCAGCTACTGCAATGGCGCTACCGGCGACGAAACAGATCACCGGCCAAGGTCCTTCGATAAAAGTGAATTCTTTGTTATCACTCCAATCCTTGCGGTAAGGGTCATTCTCGTCGACCCGACATTCGGTCTCGATATCCTCTGGCCAGTGGGGGACACGGCTGGTGTACATAGCGATAAGTCGGCCCCAGGTGATAACAGCCCAGAAAGGTGACATCAGAGGCTGTGCGATGTACGGGGAAAATGCAGCAATACCAAAGCTCCGAACGATTCCGAAATAAAGACCTTCGCGACGTTCACCCACCGGCATGCAGAGATCGGTGGCCTCATAATTATTTTTAACGCCTTTGTCGTCTTCCATATAACGGCGGATATATTCCCACAAGGGGAGAATACGATCCTCATCACCAAAAAAAGGATAGCCAAGAGCGAAAGTCTCTCGAACTGTCACGCCATCTTTATCCAGGATGTGGGCGCGAATATCGTAGAATTTTCGGCCCATCAAGGGCACATAGTGGCTGCCTTCACAGACAAACAGATTGTCCCAAGGCACCCTGATAATGGTGCCGTTGGGCCGAAAAGCGTAAACCATGCGGTTTTTCCTGTTGACTCGAATCGGGTAGTGAGCCTTTCGGAAAGCTTCAAAATGAATCAGATAACAAAAAGAAAGCACTATAAGTGAAAACAGAAAAGCTATAAAAGATCCAAAGAAAATTGCAAAAGTGTCGTTTTTTTCTAAAGTGGCGCTTAGCATCAATGCTGTGCCGAAAACAAATGGCGCTGCCCCAATCACCCCATAAACGACTGCATGTCCTTTGTCAGCATACCACCGGTCCACGAGTTCCATGTAAGTACTATTAATGCGGATCACGGAGAGATCGTCATTAGGCTCTCTGCTAGCCGTATGTTCTTTGTCGAGACGGTTTCGTCTCTCGTCCTCTGTTAGTGGGCGATCCGTCTTGTACTTCCATTTATACGGCCCCAAGCCGGTAAAATTCATACCCAATTTCTCCTATTGATCGGTCAGGACCTCAAACGCATCGGTTTCCGCTTTCAAGCTAGAAAACTGTTCATCCGAATCTTCGACACCGAAGTAGCATTTTTCAACCCAATCCTGAAGCGCATTGTTGCTCCATAAAGCAATAAAGATATTGACCACAATGGCTGCGGCGGCCAGTACGATTCCGATGCCAGTCGCACTTAAAATCGTGAGTGCTATAAAGGCGCCGGCCCCAGAAATGGCTGAGGCACTGTAAAGCGATACCATCACCCAGTTCCCTTTTTTAAATTCATCGTAGGCATTATAACTATCCCAAACAGCCATGATCGCAGCGGCCGCAAAGCCCAATAATTTCCCACCAATTCGGAACACGCCGCGCCATATCTTGCCGGCTTTTTGTGCCAGTCTTCCGCCTACCCGACGAGAGCGTTCCAGAATGGTATGCGCGGTATCCGCCACGGAGCCGATGGCACCGGAGACCAGGGCACCGAAGCGCCATTGCGCCTCGGTGCGGCCATCGGCCGCTGCCTCGTCCATTGCCTTTGCCTGCGCCATCAATGCCCAGGTTCCGAGTGCAAGGCTGACAATACCTAACTGGGTGTTGCGGTCGGCCATGCTGCCCCAGACCGATCCGTAGGTTCGCTGCCACTCGTTGTAATCCAGCACGGCACTGGCGGCGCGATTGGTGGTGAGCGAACCACTGGAGGAATCGAGTTCCTCGAGAACGAGGCGATCATGCACGATGCTGATATCCCATTCACCGCCCCCGGCGGCTTGCATACGCCGCTGGCTGCCGCGGGTCTGGATTTCCAGCTTGCGCTTGAGCAGGCTCTGGTCGGTATCCCTCAATGCGGGATTGACTCGCTGCATGTCCCGAATGAGCGCATCGATGGCATCGCTGACGTGGCCGGTCACCCGGGTGTTGACTACTTTGCGGTTGGCGGTGATGCCCAGTCCTGGACGCACGGTTTTTACATAGCGTCGATAATACTGGTGACTGTCCAGGTAATTGCCGCAACCAAAATGATACTCCCGATGACGAAGCCGATGACGGGAACGGTATCCCTCTCAAAGGAAAGCTTGCTATTGTCACGCCAGTCTTTTTGATAAGGGTCATTGTCCGGAATACGACATTCGGCTTCGATGCCTTCTGGCCAGCGGGGCACGCGACTAGTATACATGGCGATTAATCGCCCCCAGGTAATCAAGGCAAAATATGGGCAGAAGGGTAGCTGCACTAGGTAAGGCGCAATGGCTGCAGGGCTAAAGCCGCCTATGATGCTATATCGTAATCCCTCGCGGCGTTCACCAATGGGCCAGCAGAACTGCGTTAACATATGATTTTTTTTCACGCCATTTTCGTCTTCCATATAGCGGCGGATGTACTCCCAGAGATCGAGCAGGCGCTCTTCTGCTCCCGAGTGGGGCATGGCCAGCGTGAACGTTTCGCGTACGGTCTCGCCATCGGCGTCAAGGACATGCGCTCGGATGTCGTAATCCTTTTCACTCAACGGAGGTTTGCTAGAGGCCTTGTGGATAAACAAGTCGTCCCAAGAGGCTGTGATAATATTGCCATCAGCTTTAAAAGCATACACCATGCGATTTTTTCTGTTTAGGCGTATAGGGTAGTGAGTTTTTCGAAAAGCCTCGAAGCAAACAAGGTAAAAAAAAGCTAGGCAGACGGCTAGCATTACAAAAATGCCGACTAAACCTACTATAAAAGCATCCTTTCTTAACTCAGGTAGTACAGATGCCGCCATCAAGATACCGAAAATAAAAGGTGTTAGTCCTATAATTCCATAAACAACCGCGTGTCCTTTGCTTGAATACCAGCGATCCACAAGCTCCATATAAGTACTGTTTATACGGATCACGCTAAGATCATCGCTAGGCTCTTCGCTAAACCTCTTTTTTTTATCAAGGTAGCCCAATTTATCTTCGTCTGAGAGTTTGTGATTAACCCTATATTTCCATTTGTAAGGACCAAGCCCCGTAAAATTCATTATTTAGCTCTCCTGTCGATATTAGCTAGGGCTTCAAATGCATCGGATTCTTTTTTTAAACTGGAAAATTTTTCGCCCATATCTTCGGCGCCAAAATAGCATTTTGCCATCCAGTTCTGAAGCTCGTTGTTATTCCATAATGCGATGAAGATATTGACCACTATAGCCATGGCTGCGAATATGATTCCTATGCCAGTCGCGCTAATTATTGTCAGGGCTATAAAAGCACCTGCACCAAAAACTGCAGAACCAAGATATAGAAGCGCCAATCCAATTTGACCCTTCTTGAGCTTGTCCCAAAAATTAAAGATATCCCAAACAGCCATGATCGCAGCGGCCGCAAAACCAAAAGCCTTGCCCAGTCCACCGGCAGTCCTGCGCAGTATTCGACCTAGGCCCTTGGAGAGCCGACTAGTTACACGATGGATGCGTTCCAGAATGGCATGCGCGGTATCTGCCACGGAGCCGATGGCACCGGAGACCAGGGCACCGAAGCGCCATTGCGCCTCGGTGCGGCCATCGGCTGTTGCCTCGTCCATGGCCTTTGCCTGCGCCATCAATGCCCAGGTGCCAAATGCAAGGCTGACGATACCTAACTGGGTGTTGCGGTCGGCCATGCTGCCCCAGACCGATCCGTAGGTTCGCTGCCACGCGTTGTAATCCAGCACGGCACTGGCGGCGCGATTGGTGGTGGTGCGCGAATCGCTGGAGGAACCGAGCTCCTCAAGAACGAGGCGGTCATGCACGATGCCGATATCCCATTCACCGCCCCCGGCGGCTTGCATACGCCGCTGGCTGCCGCGGGTCTGGATTTCCAGCTTGCGCTTGAGCAGGCTCTGGTCGGTGTCCCTCAATGCGGGATTGATTCGCTGCATGTCTCGAATGAGCGCATCGATGGCATCGCTTATGTGGCCGGTCACCCGGGTGTGGACCACCTTGCGGTTGGCGGTGATGCCCAGTGCGATCAGTGCTGGACGTATCGCCTGCTCGTCCATCACTTTCAGGACGGGGGCCATCACCGCTCCTAGCAGGCGTCCGGGGGCGGCACGGGCGTCGGCCAGGTTCTCGGTAGCGGACTGGTATCCCGCCACCAGCCCGGTCCAGGGCAGGGTGCCCACCTGTTCGATGGGTTGGCCGCCCGATTGAGCGTTGACCGCTTCTCGCACGACCCGAAGGTTGAGCAATATCCCGCGCAGCAGCAGATTGTCGTCGTTGATCGTGGAGGCGGTCAGCCATCCGAGATACTGCTCAAAGGCAGGGCCGTACTGCTGCGTGTCCTGAAGGCACAGCACCAGCGTATCGGCAAAGGCTTGCCCCGATTCGGCATCCCGGTCATCGAAATGCGCATTGAACTGGGTGCGCACTGCGGGCCCGGTCAGCCAGGCCTGGTGAACGCGCACCAATGGCAGCATCACATTCTGGTCGAAGCGCTCCTGCTCCGGCTGAAACTGCGTGCGTTTCCAGAAGTCGGGCTGGCCGTCCTGTAGTCGGCTGCGGTATTGAGCCCAGGCATCGTCGGCTTCGCGTTGTACCTCCTCGGGCGTGATTCTCTCGGAAACCTCTTTACGTGCTCGATCACGCTCCTTCTTATAGAAGTCTGTGCCTGCCTCCCGGCTGGCCTCCAGACGGTCGTGATAAGCATTGATACGCTGCTGTTCTTCCCATGAAGGCTGCCCCGGGCCGGCGAAGATAGGCCGATGCAAGGGCCCCGATTCCACTCTTTTGTCGATATAGCGAAACTGGGCCTGCTCGCGAATCGCGGGTTCCAGTGCATCAATCGTGGCAGCGGTGGCCAGTGGCCACCGCCGACCGTCACTGTTCATGAACTCTTTCAGGCGTGACGCCATCAGCGTCGCCAAATCGACCGTGATGCCGACCGGATCTTCGAGACCCACCAGCATGGGCGTCATGTCCAACGGCTCGGCCTGCTCATCGGCCCAGCGCTTGAGCCCCTCGACCCGTTCCTTCATGCCGTGAAAGGAAAACGGGCTGAAACTGAAAGCAGTCCCCTGGTAACTATCCTCACCCCAGGATCCCGTACTTCCCCGGCTCCAGGATCCGGAGCTGCCATGCTGGTTGGGTGGCGACCAGTGATAGAGCGCTTCAGCCAGGTAGTCGCCGATCTTGTCCAGCGTGTCGGCGTATTGCGCACTACCGCCACGCCACTGGGCCAGCGAGATCCGGCGCATGGCGTCGCGCCGACCGTTTTCGTTAGTCGCATGCTCTTTCCAGACCCGCTTGGTCCAGGCCACATCGGAGAAGGCCAGGTAAATCGTATCGGCACGGTCCGCATTGGGGATCATGATACAACGACCGGGGTAGGCGTGATCCGGGTTGGCGGCACAGGCGAACTCCTGCTCATCGGGGGGCGGTTGCAGCCGTCCATCGATGGGCTGAGGGGTTTCGGGATCGATCGCCATCGCCTCGTCTTGAGGAAGGTTGACGTACTCGATCAGGTAGCCCGCGTCGGTGACGACATGTCCGATCCAGTGGCCACGTGTCTCGTTGAATACGTAAAGAAACCCCGAGCGTAGCAGCCTCAGGGTATAGCGTTGCCCCTCAGGAAGTGGCGTGGCCGTGAGGTGGTCGTCAGTCAGCGAGTCGGGCACGACCGGCCCGGCAGGCTTGCCGGCCTGATCCCAACCATCGGTGCGCGTGACGGCGTAGCGCAGCGGGAAAATCGGCAGACCGCTGCGTTGACAGACACGGCAACTGCTAATGGATTGAACGTTATCGGACGATCCCGTCATGTCGATTCCTTGAGTTCTAAAGCCATGGTATGCATATCCGTCGCCGACAAGTTCTCGCAGATGAAGGAGTAGCGGGCCTCCGTTTCACGAACTTCGTCAAGATGCCGTTGAAGGGCCGGATGATCGTGAATGCGTGGATGAAAGCGAGCCGCTTGTTCGGCATACAGGCGGCGGTCGTCCGGATCGGTCATGCCGAAATGTGAGTGGGCTTCTTCCAGCAGGCGATCGAGCCACCGGCAGTTCTCGAACGTGGTTGTCCACTCCGGGGCCAGCATGTTCAGGCGGCCCAATGTGGTGTTAAGCATGGCCACGCGATCGATGGCGGCCCACTGCTCGTCGGAGAGCAGGGGCATATTGATGGTAGGCTTTTCCACCTGGCAACCGGCCAGTGAGGACCAGTGCTCGTGCGGTGCAGGCCAGTGCCAGCATTTGATGGGGCCCAGCAGACGGTTCATCTGGGATTCGTCCAGCAACCAGCACAGGTGCTGAAATACTGCCGGATCGTAATAGCGCAGCCACCACTTCTGGCGACTTCCCCAGCGCGTCTGTTCCAGTGTGAAGCGAAAGTGCTGGAGTATGTCTTCGGGCGGGGCGTCGCTTTGAAGCAATGCCGAGAAAAGGCAGTCTCCCCGACGCTGATAACGCATGAGCTGTGGCAGCAGCGACTCTCGTTGCGTGTGGGACAACATCTCCAGACAGACCAGCTGTGGCAACAGGTGGTCGCGCACTTTCACTGATGGCGTTTTCAGTGGCTGGCAGGAAAGGCCCGCCATGTCCGCCTTTTCGACCCGCAGGGGATTCAGGAGCGCGTATTGACACTCCATTAACCATTGCGGATCGAACGCGTCAGCCATTTCCACGCGGTGGGTGGGGCTGTCGGCTGGGAAAGAGCGCCTAGTTTCGCAGGATGACATGATCGCTCCGCTCTAGAGGGGGCCGGCGCCGGCCGAAGCCGCGTCATCGCCGGCAAATTGGGTTTCGCATGCCCCCTCCGGCAACTCGGGCATGGGAGCATCCAGGCTCGTCGGTCCGCCGAAGATATGCTGCGCGCCCTTGACGTCGATCTTGCCAGGGCCATGTACGTCGACGTTGCCGCCTTCGATCCGTACATAGCCGCCGCCGCTCTGCAGCAGGATGCCATTGGCGGCGTTGATTTCGACGCGCCCTTCCGTGGAGGTGATCTTGACGTCCTTCTGTGCCGTCAGCGCCATCTCGTCGCGCTGGGCCTGCACTTCGACCTTGCCCTTGGCGGCGAAGAGTTTGATCCCGGCGCGGTAGACGAACAGCGACAGCTTCTCCGAAATCGAGGCGACCAGGCTCTTGCCGGTGGCGATGTTGACGTCTTCGCCGCTGGAGACGCTCAGTGAGCGGCCCTGGGCCAGGTGGGTGGACTCGGGGGTGCTCGCCGTGATCCCCGCCGGCGAGGCCAGGTGCAGCCAGGGGGCTTTCATGCGGGCGGCCTGGCCGCGGCCACCGCTGTCGCTGGCGCCGCTGGCATTGCTCTGATCGGCCTGCCCTTGGGAGCCGGTGAGCTGTTCGCTGGTGCCGTAGGTGTCGTCGGCGTCTTCCCCGGCCTGCTTGAGGTCCTCACGGCTGTCGAGGGCGTCGGCGTTGTGGTCCGCCGCACTCTGGCTGAGCGTGTCGCTGAGCTGGTAGGCGCTGTCGAGTTGCTGCTTGGCCGGCGTCAAATCGAGCTGGTCGCCGTTGGCGCCGAGCTGGCCCCAGCTGGTGAGGTACAGCCCCTGGTGGGCGCGGATGGCGCCATAGGCGTCGCTGCGCAGTTCGAACCCGGTGCCACGGAAGGCGCCGCGGGTGTTGCCGCTCTGGTGGATCAGGTAGCCGAGGTTGAGCTGGCTTTTCTCGGCTTCGGAGTTGAGCCGCACGCGCTCCTGGTCGGTGGCGTCGTCGAAGACCAGTTCGTTGTACTTGCTGCCGCGATAGGTCTTGCTCTTGAAGCCGGAGAGCAGGCCGTGGCTGTGCCAGTCGGGGCGCTGGTCGCCGTTGTAGACCCGCCCGGTGATCAGCGGGCGGTCGGCATCGCCTTCGAGGAAGTCGATGAGGACTTCCTGGCCGATTCGGGGGACGAAGACGCCGCCCCAGCCGGCGCCGGCGTTGGGCTGGGCGACCCGCAGCCAGACGCTCGCGTTTTCGTCGTTCTGCCCCTGGCGGTCCCAGTGGAACTGCACGCGCACGCGGTTGAGATGATCGGTGTGGATCTCTTCATTCGCCGGGCCGACCACGGTGGCGGTCTGCGGGCCGCCGATGACGGGGCGATGATGGGTCAGCGGATGACGATACGGCTGGGTACGGCGCTGGGCCTCGAGATCCACCAGGAAGTGACCGGTGCCGCCGGTGGCATAGTCAGAAAGGCGTTCGCCCGTCGGGTCGGCCGTCTCACTCTCTAAGCCATGCGCGCGCTTGGCGGCGTCGAGCTGGGGCTGCAGGCTGCCGGACAGCGCCTGGCGCTGGGCCGAGACCGGCAGGGCGTTCTCGGCATGCACGCTGACGCCCAGCAGCAGGAACTGGCGTTCTTCTTCACCGCCAGTGTCGTGCTGAGAGTGCTGGGTGAGCTCGAACCAGCGCCCGGCCTGGAGCTGACGGGCGCCGCCGCTGCCGCGAAAGCGCTTGGCCAGGGATTCATGCGCCTCGAGGCGATTTTCGGTGAGGCGCTCGCCGCGCTCATAGCCGTGGTAGTAATACGCGCCGGCGTAGTCGTAGACCTCGGTGGCGGGCAGGTTGCCCTGATCGCTGAGGGTATCGAGGCCGGTACGCTTGGTCAGCGAGGGCTGCTTGTAGTCGAAGGTGCCGACACTGACGCGGGTAGGCTGCTGAGTGCGCACGCCGCCCCACTGATTGAGGGCATCTTCGGTTTCGGTAGCGGCCTGGCGGTGGAAGCGGATCGCCTGTGGCGAGACCGGTTGGCAGGTGTCGACGTCGTCGGTAATGACCAGGCGGTGGCCGTCGAAGGATTGGCTATCGCCCTCGGTCTCCCCGTCGTCGTTGTCGGCGGATTCGGACGATTGATATTCAAAATAATACCACAGGCCTTCTTCTTCGCAGAGGCGACTGATGAAGTTGAAGTCGCTCTCGCGGTACTGCACGCAGTAGCTGCGCGCGGGATAGTCGCGGCGCAGGTCGAAACGGTAGCGGCCCCGGGCCAGTTCATGGCCCTCGAACACCTGGGTCAGCACCTCGACCACCGAGCGATCCTGGAAGATCCGGCTGTCGCGGCCGAGCTTCAGCATCGCCAGCCACGGCACCAGGGTGAGCTGGTAGTAGGTGACGCCGCCGTCCTCGCCCAGCAGCGCGGCCTCGGCAACCAGGCCATGCAATTGGCGATAACCGCCATCGGCCTGCAGAATCGACAGCCTCGCCGGCTGCGCCATCAGCGTCTTGAGTTCGAGATCCCCCTGCTGGGAGATGCAGTCGAGCGTATAGCTGAAGGGTTCACTGACCCGCTCCTCGCCCACCAGCCGGTGCGGCAGCAGCGACGCCCCGGCAATGTCCAGTGTCAGCAGCCGCTGCGACGGCGACAGATCGATGTCGAAGGTGTCGAGTAAACTGTCCAGCGTTGTTAAATCTGCCATGACGTTACCTCGTTGGCTCTTTCACTAGATGCGGCATTGGCTCAGCGCAGGTCATATGCGAACTCGCCTTGGGCGTTTAGGCTGACGGTCAGCTTCTCTATCGCTTCGCCAGCGGCCATGCGGTCCAGTACCTGGGCAGCGATAGTCGGCATCAGGCTGCCGGAGAGGATGTTGTCGATGTTGCGTGCGCCGCTGTCGCTGTCGGTGCAGCGCTCGGCGACGGCTTCGATGATCGCCGGATCGTACTCGAAGTCGGCGCGGTGGTTGTACTCGAAGCGATGCTTGATGCGGTCGAGCTTGAGCCGAACGATGTTGTGCAAAATCTCTTTCTGCACCGGGTAGTAGGGAATGATGTTCAAGCGACCCAGGAAGGCTGGCTTGAAGACCGTATTGAGCTGATCGCGCAGGCTGTCGACGATGGTTTCGGGGGCGGGGAGCGTGTCGTTGCCCAGGCATTGCTGCATGATGTCGTCGGTGCCGACGTTGGAGGTGAGCAGGATCACGGTGTTGCGGAAATTGATCTCGCGGCCTTCGCCGTCGTCCAGCACGCCTTTGTCGAAGACCTGGAAGAAAAGCTCCAGTACGTCCGGATGCGCTTTCTCGACTTCATCCAGCAGCACTACACTGTAGGGCTTGCGTCGCACGGCCTCGGTGAGTACGCCGCCTTCGCCGTAACCGACATAACCGGGAGGCGAGCCCTTGAGGCTGGAGACGGTATGCGCTTCCTGATATTCGGACATGTTGATGGTGATGACATTGCGCTCACCGCCGTAGAGCGTGTCGGCCAGCGACAGCGCAGTCTCGGTCTTGCCGACGCCGCTCGGGCCCAGTAGCAGGAAGACGCCGATCGGCTTGTTAGGATCTTCCATCCGCGCACGCGAGATGGCGATACGTTTGCCGATCTCGGCTAGCGCATGATCCTGGCCCAGCACACGCTCGCCGAGCAGTGCGGGCAGGCGCTGCACGGTGGCGATCTCGTCGCGCATCATCTTGCCCAGCGGGATGCCGGTCCAGTTGGAGATCACCTCGGCGATCACGTTGCCATCGACATGGCCGTGCACCAGCGAATGCTCGCCCTGGATCTCGGCGAGTTCGCGTCGAATGTCGCCGATTTGCCGGCTCAGCGCATCGGCGTCTCCTTGGTGCTTGCCGGCCTCGATGGCTTCGCGCTCCGCTTCCAGTCCTTTGAGGCGCGTCACGATTTCCTGCTCACGCTCCCAGCGCGCGCTCAGATCATCGATCTCGCCCTGGGTTGCAGTGAGCTGTTCGTCGAGTGCGGCGAGCGTTTCGGTGTGGTCGGTGCCTTCACGCTGTTCGCGTTGGAGAACGGCGATCTCGCTTTCGAGGTTGTCGACGCGGCGGTAGGCATCTTCGAGGGCCGCCGGCTGCGAGGATTGCGCCAGGGCGACACGCGCACAGGCGGTGTCGAGCACGCTGACCGCCTTGTCCGGCAACTGGCGGCCGGTGATGTAGCGATGCGACAGGCGCACGGCCTGGACGATGGCGTCGTCGAGAATGGTGACCTTGTGGTGATCCTGCATGCGTTCGTTCAAGCCACGTAGCATGTTGATCGCCACCGGTTCCGCCGGCTCTTCGACCTTGACGACCTGGAAGCGGCGGGCCAGCGCCGCGTCCTTCTCGAAGTATTTCTTGTATTCCGCCCAGGTGGTGGCGGCGATGGTGCGTAGCTCGCCGCGAGCCAGTGCTGGCTTGAGCAGGTTGGCGGCATCACCCTGACCGGCTTGAGCGCCGCTGCCGATCAAAGTGTGGGCTTCGTCAATGAACAGGATGATCGGATGCAGACTGCGCTTGGTTTCCTCGATCACGTTCTTGAGGCGGTTCTCGAACTCGCCTTTGACGCCAGCTCCGGCCTGGAGGAGGCCGAGATCGAGCGTGCGCAGTTCGACGTTCTTGAGCGGCGGCGGTACGTCGCCGTCGACGATGCGCAGCGCCAGACCTTCGACGACGGCGGTCTTTCCGACGCCGGCTTCACCGGTGAGAATCGGATTGTTCTGGCGCCGGCGGGTGAGAATGTCCACCATCTGGCGCACTTCCTCTTCGCGACCGAGCACCGGGTCGATGCGACCGGCGCGGGCATTGCCGGTCAGATCGAGGGTGTACTGATCCAGTGCCGGCGTCTTGCTCTTGCCGGCACGTCCACTGCTGCGCTCGGCATCTGGTGACGGGCCAGCGGTTTGGCCGTCGCCGTGCGTGTCTTCGTCGAGCGGACGCACGTGCTGATCTTCGCTGCTGCCGCTGATCAGATCATTGAGATGCGCCTGGAGGTCGTCGACGTTGATGCGTTCGAGTTCACGGGCGCCATCGAGTAGCACGCGGCGGAGTTCGTCGTCCTTGAGCAGGGCCAACAGCAGGTGGCCGCTGCGAATCTGAGCCTCGCCCTGGTCGATCGAGGCGATCACCCAGGCACGTTCGATCAGCCGTGTGATGCGAGGTGACAGCGCCGGCGTGCGGGTGTTGCCGGTCTTGAAGGTCGAGACCGTTTCTTCGAGTTGCGTCGCCAGGCGCTCGAGTGACACGTCGTAATGACGCGTCACGCGCAAGAAGTCGTTGTCGTCGCTGTCCAGAAGCTTGAGAAGCAGATGTTCGATGTCGACATCGTACTGGCGCTCGGCCAGGCAGAGAGCCGCCGCGCCTTCTGTGGCCTCGCGGCTAGGATCGTTGAGTTTGTCGAAGAGGGATTTGAGACTCACGCCGTGGCTCCATCAAAGGGAATGTCGAAGAGTGCATGGCCGTGGGAGGCGGCCGGTCGGTCGCTCGGGTTGAGCCAACCCAGGCGTCCTAGAATGGGGTTGCCGCCCGCTCCCAACTGGGGAGTGGGGATGCAATCCTTGTCGAGGATGAGTTCGATCTCGAAGTCGAGCTCGATGCCGGCATAGAAGCGCACCAGTTTCAGCAATTTCTGGTGGTCTTCGGTCTCTGGCAGCAACGAACGGTAGGCGTCCAGGTCGAGCGGGCCAAAGGAAATCCGGAATGCCGACTGGTAGTCGCGCACCCGCGTGCCTGCGATGGCGCTTTCGCCAAGCTTGGCGTTGGCCTGACCGAGCCGTGTGTACTGTTCCGGGGCCAAGTTTATCCAGCGACCGGTGAAAGGCTTTACACGACAGGGGAGCTGGAAGGTGTATTCCAGAATCGCCTCGAGATTGCCGGCATTGCGAGGGCGTTGGCTCCAGAGTCCGGAAAACCAACTGAACAGGTTGCGCCGCAGCGATGCAGCGTCGTCGTGGCGGTCGAGTGTCTGTTCCATGGTCGTGGGCGTGAAGCCCACCAGGTGCAGCAGCCAATTCTCGAAGTCCGCGCTGCCTTTGCGCTCGTATTCGATATGGAAGCGATACTTCTGCCACGCCTCGTAGAACAGTGCCGTCATGCGGTGCGAGAAAACGTCCATGAACGCGTGAGCGGCGTCATCACGCTTTTCCATGTGTCGGTTGATCAGCAGCTCGGTATAGGGGCGTGGCAGTACCCCGGATGGGCCGACCAGGCCCATGAAAGTAACTTGAATTTCGCTCAACGGTTCGCCGTTGGCGGCGCGAGTCTTGTCGCTCTCGAATGTCAGGTCGCTGATTTCGCTGGGCGGGAAATTCAGCGATAGCAGCGAACGAAAGCGCAGAGGGTCCTGGTGTGGGCGGTTCTCCGGATCGATGCGTCCGTTGCGGCTATAGTGCAAACGCAGCAGGCGCACGAGCTGGAAGAACCCGAATCGCCAGGGCTCGGCGCGCGCTTGATCGATCAGACCAGGGGCTGAGTACCGGTTCTCGGTTGCCATTGAGCGACTCGCTGTTCGCGCTGACGAGAGCGCAGGGTAAGTTGAGTGAAACTGTTGAGGCTGCAGTACTGACCGAAGAAGTGATCCAGCACCATGCCGAACAGGTAAATCCCGCTGCCGGTGAACTGGCTCTCGTCGAGTTCCAAGGTAATGCCGGTGCCTCGCACGAAAGCGGGGCGCGGGTGACCGATTCGCGTCATCACCGGTTCACTGGAAATCGAGACGATGCCGTTGATCTGCTTGCGGATCGCCGAGGCCTCACGGTAGTTATAAAGCGAGAGCAGCTCCATCAGCGCTTCACGGCCATTCGATACCAGCGACATATGATTGAGAGAAAGATGCGAGATCAGCCGCCAGATCACGCCCTTGCCCATGGGAGGGCGAGCCGGTGGCGTCGGCTTGCGCAGGCAGCGGATCTGCTGCACGACCTGCTCGCGCTCCAGCGTGAAGTCTCCCTGGAGGTGGCCGAAGGTCATCAACTGAGGGAGATCGCGATTGCTGCAGGTCAGCTTGAGGCTCAGGGTATCGCTGCTGGCATTCAGCATTTCGAGTTCGCGGTCGACCACGCGCAGGCGTAGTTCCGTGCCCGGGTCGCGCGCGTTCTCCGAGGCGACGCGGCGTGCTATCCAATAGCTTTGACGGGCTTGCTTCTCGCTATTGCGTGGCTCGAAGAATGGCAGGCAAGGAGCGACTTCATCCTGCGTCGCGGTGCGTACTACCCGGGTGACCTCGTCGATCGATACGATCTCGGTGGAGCGTGCATGGCGGACGTCCGGGACGACTGGATACTCGTGACGCGTGTGGCTGAGCTTGATCGGTTCGGCCTGTTGCGGGAACAGGTTGACCACTGGCGTGCAGCCGAGGCGGAAATTATGACGCCCTATGGTCTGTGCCAGCCGAGCAAGGCGTTCATGCTGGTCATAGTCCCCGAACAGGAAGTGGACCTGGACCTGTGTTACCGGCTTGCCGGCAAGGGGGCGTGCCAAACCGTTAAGGTCGAAGAACAGGAATTTCTCGGGAAAGGTGAAATATTCATGGAGCAGGCGGTACCCGAGAAACGAGCGTTCCGAATAATCGATCAACCCCTCGTCGTGGCCGAAGCCGACCGGTGTGAGGGCGTCCGGTGCCAGCCCAACCTCACGCCTTTGACCGTTGTCGACGAAGCTCACCGAGATCCGCGCTACGTTGTTGAACAGCAATTCGTAGAGCGGGTGCATCAGGCTGCCTTCGCCGTCGAGAAAGATGCGCAGCCGGTCCATGCCCAATTTGCCGAAATCGGTGTTGCCGAGGCTCTCCAATGACAATGTCAGCTTGGCGACATTGTCATTGCCATGCGGGTTGAATGACGAGCGCTCGAGGCGAGTCATCTCGGCACCGCTGAGTGCCACTGGCCAGACGTCCACCGGATAGCAGGTGCGGAAACGGCAGAAGGTGTCCTCCACTGGCCGGGAATGCAGCGCAGTGTGTCGAGGCAAGTGATAAACACCGGTCAAGGACGTCTGGGCACCGGGATCGAACTCGACGATCGACAGCGCTGGCGTCGGACGCAGGTAATGGGGATAGAGCACATCGAGGAAAGACTCGACGATCTCGGGGAAGTCGTCGTCGAGTTTCTTGTGCACACGAGCACTGAGAAACGCGAACGACTCGATCATCCGCTCGGCATGCGGATCTTCGCAGTCATCTCCCTCGAGCAGGAGCCGCGAGGCGATCTTGGGATATCGTTGAGCGAACTCCTGACCTAAAAAGCGCAGGTGCGAGAGTTCCTTCTCGTAGTAGGGGAGCAGGTCGTCGAGCATCAGATCAGGTTCTGCACCTTGTATTGACGGGTGTTGACTTGCAGTACGGCATCGAAGGCGACGCGCTGGCTCGCTTCGCTCAGAGAAAGCACCGCTTCGATACGAAACTGCAGGATACGATCGTGACTGTCCTGGTTGAGCAACTGGACGTGCACGCTATTGAAGCGTTTGTCACCTTGCTCGATGGTGCGCTCCAACTGACGTTGAA
The DNA here is from genome assembly GCF_023061285.1 of Chromohalobacter nigrandesensis. Classification (GTDB taxonomy): domain Bacteria; phylum Pseudomonadota; class Gammaproteobacteria; order Pseudomonadales; family Halomonadaceae; genus Chromohalobacter; species Chromohalobacter nigrandesensis. Next base: position 18,368 of record NZ_JAKGAM010000020.1, on the reverse strand, counting down.
TCAGTCGCCGGTCCTCGGTGCTGCGAACGCCGCGACTGATGAAGTCCGGTAGCCCATAGTCGAGCAGTGTGCCTTGCAACGTCGGCCACTCATCCAGTTCCTCCGCCACCAGTTCGCGTCTCGTGTTGACCAGTAGTTCCAGATCGCGTACCACCGATTGCTTGTAATCCGCCAAGGAACAGCGATGGCCGGGCTGCACTTCGCTTGAGTGCAGTGGCTCGTCGTCGAGCAGGCGGTCGAGCAGGGTGGGTATCATCTGCAACGGTTCGCTCATGACCACTCCTTGGCATATCGGCGGCGTCATTGACGTCTAGCTGGCTGGTGTCGACTACCATGGCACCGCAGGCACCGGGTGAGTCGAACCTCGGTGTCTGCGGTGCTGGTACGAGAATCAGGAACCACGAGTCGATTGCGGCAACTCGGAAACCAGGCGCAGTGATGCGGTCAGCTCGTCTAGCTGATAATGCGGGCGCAGGAAGGTGACCGCTTTATAGGAGCCCGGTTTACCAGGGACCTCGGCCACTTCCACTCGCGCTTCACGCAGAGGGTATTGGGCCTTGGCTTCCTGGCCGGCGTTGTCGTCCAACAGTACGTATTGCGACAGCCACTCATTGAGGTAGTCCTCGACGTTCTGGCGAGACGCGAAGCTGCCGACCTTGTCGCGCATGATCGCTTTCATGAAGTGGGCGATACGCGAGGTGGCGAAGATGTACTGCAACTGCGAGGAAAGGCGCGCGTTGGCATTGGCCACGTCGGTGTTGTATTGCTTCGGCAACTGGGCCGACTGGGTGCCGAAGAATGCTGCATAATCGGTGCCCTTGCAATGCACCAGCGGGATGAAGCCCAGATCAGACAGTTCCTTCTCGCGCCGGTCGGTGATCGATATTTCGGTGGGGCACTTGAGTGCCACTTCGCCGTCGTCGGTCTGGAAGGTATGGGTCGGCAGGTCCTCGACCAGGCCACCACCTTCGACACCGCGAATCGCGACGCACCAGCCGTACTTGGAAAACGCATCGGTAACCCGGGCGCCCATGGTGTAGGCGGCATTCATCCACAGGTATTTGTGGTGGTCGCGTCCGTCGACGTTCTCGGTGAAGTTGAATTCTTCCACCGGGGTGGTGTCCTCGCCATAGGGCAGGCGACCCAGGACGTGCGGTAGTGTCAAACCGACGTAGCGGGCATCCTCCGAGTTGCGGAAGGACTTCCACTTGGCATATTCGACCGTGTCGAAGATCTTGGCTAGATCTCGCGGCCCAGTCATGTCGGTGAACGAGTCCCAGCCGAACAGTTCCGGCGAGGCCGAGGAGATGAACGGGGCATGCGCGGCAGCCGCGACATGGGAAACCTGTTCCAGCAGGTACATGTCCTGTGGGTGGCGGCCGAACTCATAGTCGCCGATCATCATGCCGTAGGGCGCGCCACCGAAGGTGCCGTACTCTTCTTCGTAGACCTTCTTGAATAGCGCACTCTGGTCGAACTCGGACGCCGACTTGAGATCCTTGACCAGGTCTTTCTTGGACGCATTCAACATGTGGATCTTCATGTTGGTGCTGGTTTCGGACTGATCGGTCAGATACTTGAGGCCACGCCAGGATGACTCGAGTTGCTGGAACTCGCTGGCATGCATGACCTCGTTGAGCTGATCCGACAGCAATGAATCGATCTCGGCAATGCGTGAGTCGAGGACGGCGATCAGATCCTTGCTGGGCGTGACCTCCCCCTCCAGCACCTGATTGACCAGCTCGTCGATCAGGTCACGAGTACGCGTACGTTCGGTTTCCGAGCGCGCCACACGGCTTTCGGAAATGATGCTATCCAGCAGCGATGTCTCCGGTGCGAAGACTTCCTGGGATTCGGTCTGTGACGAGTTGTCGGTCTGATTGTCAGCCATGAAAAACTCCCGTTATTCCTTGTCTTCGTTCTGCGGTTTCGCAGCGGCTTCCCGACCCAGCTCTTCGCCCAGGGTCTGGAGCTTGTCCGTGTTCTGCAAAACATCCATCAACAGCTCTTCGAGCTTGTCGTTGCCGCCCATCTTGTTGCGTAGGTCGGCCAGCTTGTTACGCACTTCGAGCAGCTTGCGCAATGGTTCGACCTGGCGGACGACTTCCTGCGGCTCGAAGTCTTCCATGCGCTTGAAGTTGAGTTCCACTGGAAGCTGCGAGCCGTCGTTGGCCAGTGTGTTGTCGACACGGTAGCTCAGCCGCGGCTTGATGCCTTTCATGACGCTGTCGAAGTTGTCGCGATCGATATTGACGAACTTGCGATCCTTCAGGCGCGGCAAGGGCTCGAGCGGATTACCCGAATAGTCGCCCATGACGCCGACCACGAACGGCAATTCTTTCTTCTCGATGCTGTCGCCGATTTCAACGTCATAGGTGAGGTGCACGCGAGGTGCCCTTACGCGGGAGAGTTTGTGCTGAGTACTTTCGTTCTTGGCCATGCAAATATCCTCTTTCGATATGGCGAGAGCGTTGTGGTGTTGGGTATCTGTCACCCGGCTAGCGGGATGATGCTTCGCTGAGTGCCCGAATCAAGCGTTCGCGGAGTTCATCCTGCATCGCGTCGATGGCGTCTTCATCAATGAGCTCTTCAAAGCTGTCGTTGCCTGCGATTTCGGTGCTGTGTCGAATGATCTCGTCCGACGGGAGGGTCGAGGCGACCGGTGAGCCGATGACGCAAAACGGCAGGTTGCCGAAGTCGTCCAGTTGCTGGAAGCCCACCGGAAAACGTAATCCCTTGAATAGGCGACCCAGCCCAGGGGCGCGGCTAAAGCAGTGGAAAAGCATCAAGTAGTGCACGACGAAGCGATGCAGCTCCGAGCCGCTGCGGTTGGGATCGCTTATCACCTGGCGAAACCGGCTGAGGTCAAAAGAGGCATATCCCACCACCCAGCGAACTGGGCTGGTGACCCTCACTGTGCTGCCATCAGGCAGTGCATGATCGTATTCCAGGGGGAACAGCTCGGGTGTCGAGTTGATGATGTTGAGGGGCACCTCGAGCTCGTTGATCAAATTGAAAGGGCGCCGTGCCGCATGCTCATCGAATAGTGTGCGGAATTCCTTGAAATGGTGCTGAGTCTCTCGGCCGCTGCCCTTCGGTGCGCCTTGCAGATATTCGCCAAAAAGGGGTTGCGGTCGCACGAGTGGCGCCAATGTAGCCAGGTAGTCGGCTGCCTGTGCCTTGAGCAAGTCGGATACGGCCCGTGTCTGTTTACGGGAGCGTATGAAGCTATCTATATCGAAAGACTGCGTCATGGTCGATTCCTGAGGCGAGCGCGTTAGCTGGAGCCCTGTCCGATAAAGCGTCTACGGCATATTTCGGTGACCGCATTGAAGCTCGATGCCAAGCTGTACACACCCGCCTTGCCGTTAAATGATGGCCTGGTTAGCAACTGCATTGGATGTGTTGCAGGCGTTTCAGTGATGCACCATTGGCGATGTAAGTGATCTCTTACAAATAATCCCAAAACTGTTTGTGCGTCACTCTAGCATAAGTCGTTGCTTATCCGTCACCGTCTGCAAGGCACTTGTTATTCTGTGGCTCTTGTCGGCAGATGCAGGCTTGGTGTCATGCGCTGAAGCGTGATGTCCTGGTCGTTGTCGTCGGTGAGTGGGGCGCCTTGTGCCTCCAGTGGCTGCAAATCGCCATTTTCCAGGGGGACGTAGACATGGGCCGCGCCGACTTCCGGTTGCAATACGTAGATTCTGCGTTCGAAGTCACTAACATCTCGACTTTTCGACCAATTTCCCCAACTGGTATCTACACGCTCGCCGCCGGGTGCGTCAATCCGGGTCTGATGCAGGTAGAAGCTGCGGGGCTCCCCGGTGATGGGATCACGCTTTAACACGAGTGTCGTGTCAATGCCACTGCAGTCACCGCAGGGCAAGGTCCCTTCGAACTTCTCGGTGGAGGGGGCATAGTCTACCTGTGATTGAGGAGTACCGGCACAAGCGGTAAGCGTGAGAGAAATGAGTATCGGCAGGTGCCAGCGCATGGGGATTGTCATCGTGTATCTCTGTTTGTAAATAAATGTTTCAATATAAGTGGATATTAAATTTTGTGCTTATTATAACGGCTAAATCTGTTAAGGTGTCGCCCGATTGAGGTCGGCTTGCATATTTTCTTGTAGTGGCTAGCGGTATCAGCCGCTACAGGTCTTCCATTGGCTAAGAAAAAAGAGTAATGAGACGGCAATGAAAGCGTCCGTACGCAACTGGGGAATGCTACTCCTAATGATCTCGATCGCCGGGTGTGGCGTAGCCGATCGGGTTGGTAACCGTTTTGAGGGCACCTGGGCGGGTGACCTTTTTGGTAATGAAGAGCGGGTTCGTGTCACCGTCGATGCCGACGAGATGGTGAATCCGGACGTAGATCACGATCCGCTTTCCGTGGTGGTTCGAATTTATCAACTGTCCGAGCAGGCACCCTTCGCTATGGCTTCGCCACGCGCGCTCTGGAGCGATGGCAAGAGAATGCTCGGCAGCAGCTTGATTTCCCGGCGTGAGATCACACTCATGCCGAACCAACAGAAAGTCGATACCTCGGGACTGGACCCCAAGACCCAGTTCATAGGTGTGGCGGCGTTTTATCGCAATACCGTTGATGACCGGTGGCATGTCATTTTCGACGCTGACGAGCTCCGCAGCGATGGCTTGCTGAGCGCTTCCGAGGGTATTCGTCTTCACTTGGTCGACAGCCGTATCGAGATCGAAAGAGGCCAGAATCTGCTTGATGAGTAGCGTGGTGAGCATTGACAGCTCGTGAGCCGCGCACCGTCGGCTCTGGCAGGATTACCATCGAAAGATTCGGGGCAGGGACGTGAGCAAATACAATCGCATCATGTGGTCGGAGGGAATGTTCCTCCTCCCGCAGCATTTTCAGTACCAGGATGAGTTTCACCAGCGGCAGTTGACCGAGTTGCGCCATGCCCAGCACCCCTTTCAGTGGGGAGTGCAGGAGCTTGCCATCGACGATGGCGCGCTTGACCGAGGAACGCTGCGTCTGACACGTCTCAAACTGGTGTTTCCCGATGGTTCCATGATCGATGCGCCACAGCACGATCCCTTGCCGCCGGGACGCAGTCTGGACGATTTGGCACGCAATGGTGAGGTCAAGATCTATGCGGCACTGCGCGCTTTAGAGCCTCAGTCGCCAAGCTATCTTTATAATGATGCGCCCCGTCATGGAGGGCGTCGCTTTGTGCAGCGTTTCGAAACGCGCCCCGATCTCAATGAGGGTACGGTCGAAAACGAGCTGGGAACGCTGGAGCTCAATGTAACCCTGCTCATGGAGGGGGATAGCCTGGATGGCTTCACTCACTGCCCGATCGCGTTGCTCAAACGTAATGCCGCCGGTGGGTTTCGCCTCGACAGTGACGAGTTCATGCCTCCCGCATTGCATCTCGATGCGGTTTCATTGCCGTTTGATATCGCCAATCGGCTGATCGGCATGCTCCAGGCGCGCAGTGAGGCGCTTTCGGGGCGTCGCAGGGAGCGGGCGGATCAGGTGGCGGAATTCGGGTCCAGCGATGTCACGCTTTTCTGGCTGCTGCAGACCATTAATCGTGCGTATCCGCAACTGGCCCACCTGTTGTCACACCCGAGGTTCCATCCCGAGATGCTCTACCGTTTCCTGGCGGAGCTGGCTGCCAGTTTGATGACATTCTCGATGTCTCATCGGCTGGCGGACATTCCGGAATACGATCATCGTGATCCGGCCCCGGCGTTACGAGGACTGGAAAGCATCGTGCGCGAGTTGCTCGAGGTCGTGGTGCCCAATCAGTACATCCCGATCCCGCTCGAGCAGACGCGTTCTTCCTATTATGTCGGTCGTCTCAACGACGCTCGACTCAAGGACGCCGACTTTTACATCAGCGTTCATGCCGACATGCCTGGGGCAAGGATTCTCGAGCTGGTGCCCAGGGCGTTCAAGGTTGGTTCGCCGGAGGATATCGAGGTCGTGGTCAACACTGCGATGCCGGGCGGCACCTTGACGCACGCGGCGCGACTGCCAAGCGCGATTCCGGTGCGTTTGGACAATCATTACTTTGCACTCGAGCCTCACGGTGCCGTTTACGAGCGGATGATGGAGGCTCAGGCGATTGCTTTTTACGTTCCCAGTGGGTTCAAGAATCTCAGCATTGAACTGATGGCGGTAATGAAATGACCGAAGCCCTTGCTACTCCTTCCGACTTCTCCGAGCCGCGCACGCTGAAGGCACTGGCTCGCGATTTCATATCTATGGTGCTGATGGTACGGCGCGGTCAGCAGGCCGACAGCGTCGAGCGCTTTCTTGAACGGGTCGATCAGTGGTTGCGTGAGTTCGAAGAGAAGGCGCGTGCGTCGAACTATAGTGCCGATGCTGTTCAGGACACTCAGTATGCGCTGTGCGCCTTTCTCGATGAGAGTGTGCTCAAAGGTGGTGCGGGTAACATTCGTGAGCATGTCGAGTTGCATCCTTTTCAGTATCGCTACTTTGGGATGCATCTAGCGGGGGAGGGCTTTTTCGATCGCCTGGAAAGCCTGCGCAGTGACGTACGCTCCAACCTCGACGTACTCGAGGTCTACCATCTGTGTCTGGCGCTTGGCTTCGAAGGGAAATATAGCCTGGAGAACCGTGATCAGCTGAAGTATCTAGCCAGTACGTTGGGTCAGGATATCGCGCGTTATCGCCAATCCTCGGGAGATGCGGCAGAGAGCTGGAAATTGCCGGATCAGGTCGGTCAGTTGTTGCGCTATGAAATTCCTCTCTGGGTATACCTGCTGGGCATCGCCATGGCTTGCCTGATCGTCTATGGCAGTTTGAGCTGGTGGCTTGGCAGCGAGACCGATGCGTTGATCGCGCAAATCCAGCAGCTATTCAACACTCACAACTAAGAAGCGAGCGACGAGATGCGTTTTCTACGATTTTTGCGCTCGCTCAAGGGGTTCTGGCCACTCTCCATCGTTCTCTGGTTGGTCGGGCTGGCGCTCTGCGTACTGCTATTACCGCTGCTGACGAGCGAACGCGAGCTGATCTTCATTGCTATGGCGCTGGTCACGGCAACTTGGTTGCTGGTGGTCGTGCTGCGTCAATACCATCGAATTCGTGCCGAGCGAAACATCGAAAACTTGGTAGAACTCGAGGTGCATCGCGAGGCTGCCGAAAGCGAGTCCGGTGACTACCAGGTGTTGAGCGAGCGTCTCAAGCACGCCATGGCGATGCAGCGCGCCGCGCGCTCCGTCGACGGTGGCAAAGCCTCTCTATATGAACTGCCGTGGTATCTGGTCATCGGCATGGCCGCTTCCGGCAAGACGTCACTGCTGACCCGCTCCTCGCTTTCTGCGACCATGGCGGGCGGCAGCAATCTCTCATCGGTCAGCGGCACGCAGCACTGCGACTGGTACTTCAGTCGCGAGGCGGTGATGGTCGATACCGCCGGACGCTATCTGGTCGAGGACCGACCGGCTAGCGAGTTCTCCGATTTCCTCAAGACGCTACGCAAGCAGCGCCGCAAGCCTGCCATCAACGGTCTGGTGCTGGTGGTCAGCCTGCCAGAACTCCTTGAGCAGTCACGCGAGGATGCGCATGCGCTGGCGGAGAAATTAGTCTCTCGCGTAGCGGAATACCGCGCTTGTCTGGGGGTCAATCCGCCCATCTATCTGTTCTTCAGTAAAGTAGACCTGCTGCCTGGCTTCACGAGGACCTTCGAGGCCCTGGATGCTCGCGAGCGCCAGCGCCCTTGGGGGCTGACATTCTCCTTGGATGAATTGCGTGATCAAGGCGTTTCGAATGCCTTCCACGAGCGTTTCCCTGGGCTGGTGGACACGTTGCGCCACCGCGTCGATCGTCGGGTGGTAGAAGTGGGTACGGCTGCCGACAGCGAGTTGCTGCGTTTCCCAGATTATTTTGCCGAATTGCGCGGAGTGTTAAGCGATTTTCTTGAGCAATTCGATAGTCAGCACAACACTGGTCAAGCCCCGATCTTGCGCGGTGTCTATTTCACCAGTGCATTGCAGACGGGGCCGACGTTGCCGGCGTTGCTCGACGAGCAGACACGAGAGGCTTTCGCACTCGAGCCTGAACCTGCGAGCGAGTCGACTGGTCCTGAAGGAGAAAAGAGCTATTTCATCACCGACACTTTCCGCGAGATCGTCTTTCCTGATCGCAACCTTAGTCTTTATTACTCCCAACGAGGTGATCGCCGCTCTCTACCGACTTTCATGATAGGCACCGTGGGCTTGATTGGAATGGCTGCAGTTGCCGCTCAAGGGTGGACGGCATACAACAACAAGCAGTGGGTGGATCAACTTCAGGACCGAGTCGATGCACTGACAGCAGGAAATAGCACGGGGTACCTCGATGCCAGTGAACGGCAGACGCTACGCGATGAGCTCGAACACAAATTGGCGACCATCGAACGCTACCGCGACGGCGGCGTGCCGCTAAAACTCGACTTGGGCCTGTATCAAGGGGAGCGTCTTCGCGAGCCGCTTAAGCGTGCGTGGTCCGAATTGATGCGCCGTGACGTACTCGAGCCACTGCAGAAACGCCTTGAACGTCAGCTTCGTCTGCTGGCGGTATTCGACGATCGTAGCGTGGACAATGAAAGTCTCGGCACAGCGGTAGGCGATGAGCAAGGAACGTCAAGCAGGCGTGTCAGTAGTGGCGCTTCGACGGATCACGCTGCTAGCAGTCTGGATGATGCTAATGCTCAAGGCCAGGCGATCGGACAGGAGGCCGTGGACCGGATGCAGTCGCGTTCGACCTCGAAACCGACACTCGGTGGCGTGCCCAGCAGTCCTTCGGAACTGGGGAGTCGGGCCCGTAGCGAGTTGCGTTCGCGCACGACGGACAGTGCACGGGATGCTTGGTACTCCGCGCGGAGTAATGCAGAAACCGACCTGGAGCAAGGCCTGCGCGATCGTACCAATGAAATGAGCGCGTCTGCTGGTGGCACGGGGGCGGATGATGAATCGGCGCTGATGCTTTCCGGTGAGCAAGGCCCGTCACTCTCCGAAGAATTGTTGACGCAGTTGAGTCAGCGAGATGTCGAGCAACTGATCGAGAGTTATTCCGCGCTCAAGCTCTATCTCATTTTGACCGATCCCGCCGAGCACCGAGATCAAGGTGAATTTGTCGCCTCGGCATTGCCGAAGTTGTGGTCGAACCTGGCTGAATGGCGTGATCGCGATGCGGACGGGAGTAGCATAGAAGACAACGCTGAACTCTATGTGCACTACTTGGAGGCGGGCGTGGCGCCAGCGTTGGAGCGCGACGCTAGTTTGGTTGCCGAAAGCCGTGACCGCCTGAATGCCTTCTTGATCGATAGTAGCCTGGTTGATCGCGAGTACCTGCGCTATCAGCTCGCAGTCGAAGAGCAATACGACCCACTGACACTATCCCGGATGGTGCCGGATATGCCAGGGCGGCTTTTCTATTCGAGCCGTGCAGTACCAGCCTTCTTTACGCGTCAAGCATGGGAAGAATACCTGCGGCCGGCGATCATCAAAACGGTCTCCGGTGACTTGCAGCGAGAGTCTGATTGGGTGTTGGACGATGAGAATGTCGACGATGCTGTACAAACGAAAGCGCGCTTTGTCAGCCAATTAATGACGCGGTACAAGCGCGACTACGCCATTGCATGGGAGCGCTTTCTCGCGAATACGCATGTGGCTGATTTCGACACCCTGGATCAAGCTAGCGAGCGGCTTTCCGAGCTCAGTGATCTTCGTGGATCGCCACTACGACAGGTATTGGTGTCGGTCAAAGACAACACCGGATGGGATGATCCTGAGGACCAGGATGATGTTGGTAATGCTGATGATACATCATCCGAGCAAGGTTTTTGGGGGCGTGTCATGAGTGTGTTCAATAGCGATGGCGGTGCTGCTAAGACGGTCGATATGGCATCACTACCGAAAATAAAGGATGGAACGCTTGCACGCCATTTCCGACCAGTTAGCCGTATGCTTTCCGCTGACAAAGCGACGGGTAGCGATGATTCCGTACTCAATCAATATCTTCTAGATCTGCGTCAACTCAAAGTTCGCGTCGATAATGTCCAAAGCGCACAGGACACAGGGCGTAGCAGTAAGTTGCTGATAATGGAAACACTTTCTGGTAAGCCTACGGAGGTCAATGCGCTTCGTAACTTCGTCGCTTCGCGAGTCGATACATCACGCACGCCTCTAGTTGAAGCACTTAAACCGCTGTTTCAAAAACCAATAGAAAGTACCTGGAAAGCACTCAATGAGCCTGCGCGGGACCAGCTCAACACTGCTTGGGACGATAAGATTGCAACGCCATGGGATCAGATGATTGCTGGACGTTATCCCGTCGCCGACTCGGTTAATGAGGCTTCAGTCCGAGATATGGAACATTTTATCGATCCAGATCAGGGGGTTTTGTCGAAGTTCCGAGAGGAGGAAATTGGTGATTTGGCCGGTTCGAGCAGTGGCGAGCGTTCAGACATGGTGGATCCCAGAATGCTTTCTAGCATCGACGATGCCACTGAGCTAGGACGCGTTATCGATAGCTTGTCTGATCTGCGTAATGGCTTTGAAATACAGGTAAATCCGACAGCTGGGTTGACTGATATCATTTTGACCATCGATGGACAGCGGATCCATTATCGCAATAATACCCAGTCTTGGGAGCGTTTAACTTGGCCCGGCAAGGGGGAGTCATTTGGCGCACGCCTGGATATCATCAATAAGGATGGTCGTCGGCATACAGTGTTCGACTACCCAAGCCGATGGGGCTTTCTACATATGATCGAGAGTGCTCATGTGATGCAAATTGATGGTGCGCGACAACGCTTCAGCTGGCGTACCTATATGGGGACGATAAGTTTTGATGTGCGCAACTTTGGAGGCGTCAAAATATCTGACCTGCGACAGATAAAGGCGCTAAAGATTCCGAAAGTGAGCCATCAATAATGCGTTCAAATAAGCAATGAAAAGGGATCCGGCATGATCGGGTGCTTTGGAAAAATTCCCACAAAGTCAGATTTTGTGGGACTCAATGCCGCTGGTTCTGTGGTTCAGGAGCTTGACCAATGGTTGCAGAAAGCTCTGTTGCAGTTTCTTGATCATGAAGACTGGAAACAACGGTTTGATGCGTTGCCGGTATGTTTTTTCAATTATCACGCTCGTGATGGTAGTGACGTGATGGGGGCGATGATCAGCTCCATGGATGCATCGGGGAGACGCTATCCTTTCTTTATTTTTCAGCTACTCAAATCTGGAGGACGCACATCGATTCTGCCATGCTTGCATACACTTGGTGAGATCTTTGCTGGACCTGCACGGGAAATTTTGACGAATTCTGTTCATGGAAAAGCTCCTATCGACCCTGTGGCTGCCATCCAGGAATTACGTAGCTGGAACGAAAATGATGTTGCCTTGTATAAACAAGTACACGAACGCTTTTTACAAGACTATAGCTTCGAAGACGTTGTAAAATCGCTACAGTGGGGGTGGCCGGAATTTATCGGTAGCGCGTGCTTGCATCGTTTGTATTATGCCCGTGCTTGTTGGAAAGCCGGCAGCTCGTTGGCAGTGTTGTTACCGCTTCCTGCAGAAAGTGGTTTGAAGCGACCTGTCGCGGATCTCTGGCAACAATGGCTGGGTAGTGCCAGCCCCGGAGGGGCGCCAGCCATGAGCTTATTGATCGATGATTTTATGAGGCCACGCTTATTACTTATGCCGGCATGGGAAAGTGCGGAGCAGTTTTTCGAGGTGCTATCGACACCGAGTGATCGACGGATTTGTATCGATGTGATGGCACCATTCGATGACGACGAGCCTCATCCAGGAATTTTGTCATTGCCAAATACCTGGCTAAGTTTGGCCGACTTTATGGCCTGTTTTCCAAGTCAAGACGCATCGCAAACAGGCAATCCTGAGCAGGCATTATGAAACGTTTTAATTTTTCTTATATAAAATATTTTTTCTTCAAGTATCAGCCCTATATTCTAGGATTGATATTCTTTAGCGCCATTTTTCTCGTTTGGTGGCTGGGCGTTGTGTTTGGGTACTCGTCGCTTGCCAGCTTGATGACAGGCATCGTCTTGTTTCTGCTGGCCTCGGCGATATACGTGGTCCTGCTCTACCGCGGCGTAGGTCAACAGCGCAATCTCGAACATTTACTGATGGAAGATGCCGACAGAGCGGTATTGGAGGCCGACCCGCAAGATCGCGAAGAGATCAGTTTGTTACGCGAACGCATGCTGAAATCAGTCGAGCGATTGAAACGGAGCGGAAAGGGTAAGCGTGGCCAGGATGCACTATATTCCTTGCCCTGGTACATGATCGTGGGGCAGCCTGCTGCAGGCAAAAGTACCATGGTCTATCAATCCGGCCTCAATTTTCCGTTTGCTGAACGTGAAAATGCTCGTGTCGCCGGTATGGGGGGGACACGTCACTGTGATTGGTTCTTTAGTTCCGACGCTATTCTGCTAGATACCGCAGGCCGCTATATGAATAGCGAAGAAGAAGCGGGTAAGTGGAAAGGCTTTTTGTCGTTGCTTAAGGAACATCGGCGTCGCTGTCCACTGAATGGTTTGATTGTAGCCGTTAATATTAGTGATGTTATACAGGCCAACGAAAGTCAGCGTAATCACCTCGCTCGACGTTTGCGTGAACGCATTCAAGAAGCGCGGGACCAACTTGAAGCCCGGCTCCCTATCTACCTGGTTTTTACCAAGTGTGACCTGATCGAAGGGTTTACTACATTTTTCGAGCGTCTTGACCCGAAGTATCAGAGTGAGGTTCTTGGGCACACCTTTCCCCATCAGCAGCCAGCCGATGTAAACTGGGGATACCAGTTCGACGGTGCGCTAGCCCAACTTTGTAAGCACTGGCAACAAATTGGCGATGCCGAAATCGTTCGGCGGGATACCGTCGATACGGAGCGCGATATTGCCGCTTTCCGCTTTCCATTGGAATTAGCCGCATTACGCGAGCCTCTAGCACGTTTCGTTGAAGTGCTGACTAATGCAAACCCTTACCAGAGTGCCTTGCTGCTGCGTGGGTTCTACTTCGTTAGTGCGCTGCAGGAGGGAGATGCTATCGAGGGTGAGCACGCCGCCAGGGTCGGCCGTCACTTCGCTCTCGCCAAGCCAGAATCCCTGAACGGGGAACGTGCCAATCGTTCGTTTTTTATCACCAATCTGTTTCGTCGAGTGATCGTTGCCGACCAGCACTTAGCGGCTCTGTATTCGAGCGATGTGCGCGGGCGACGTCGTAAGCTACGTTGGATTCTGACTGCCGGTTTTACCGGGGCGCTCGTTTGCGCGCTATGGATCATCTCGGCGATGCATAACTACGGTGAAATCAAGGCAATGTCCGGTACATTCACCGACGCCGTGCGCAACGATGATGACCGCTCAAGCGAGTACGCTCGTTGGGCTAGTCTCGATGCGTTACGGGAGTGGGGATATCACTATTATCAGCGTCACCACGACAGTGGTGTACCCTGGATGCTTGGGTTGGGGCTCTATCAAGGCGATGAGATAGAACCGGTCATTCGCGAGCGCTACTTCGACCGACTCAAAACCGTTATGCTCGATCCTATCGACCGGAATCTTACGCGTTCGCTTTTCACGTTAACCACCTTTGATGTTTATCGGCGCAATACCGATGAATTGCATCCGGTAGAGGGCCCCAAGACAGTCGCGCCCTATGCTAGACCTAAGGATAATAGCGCCGAATCCTTGGTTAAATTTGGCCGTGCCACTCTGGATGCCTATCTGATGATGTCTGATATGGATCGCCAGAAAATCGACGCCGATGTACTGCGCTCGCGGCTTCCTGCATTCTGGTATCCCGCGATTCAGCAGCGCACTGGAGTTGAGATTGATGATGATCAGTTCGATTATCGTTATGCTGGCCGCCAGATAGATTTCTATAGCCGGCAAATCTCCGAAGCCGATGTGCCGCGTATTTCCTCAAACGCGTTCCTGATATCGAGTAGTCGCAATTATATCGATAGCTTGATTGAGCAGACATTGACCAGCTCTGAAACCATCGTGCTGGAATCCGACACGTTATTCGCTTTCGGACGCGGCGACTATGCAGGTTTGCAAGAGGCAGGCCAAAAAGAATTGGATGATCTTGCCGAGCGTCTGCTTAATACTCAAGACCTTGGACAGATCCTTATTACTGGTCACGCCGACCCGATCGGTAATGAAGCGGCCAACCAGAAACTATCCCTGCAACGTGCGATGACGGTTCGTCAGTACTTGGTGGGCAAAGGTTTGCCGGCCGGCTTGATCGATGCCAAAGGGGCAGGCAGTGAACGTCCGCTGGTCACCTGCGATCGCAATCAATCGCGCGCGCAGTTAGTCGAGTGCTTGGCGCCTAATCGTCGGGTGGAGATCGAAGTTCGTAAGCAGGAGTGATGCGTACCACTGGATTGCGGTCGCGAATGTAACGAAATGAAAGAGAGTGTTGGTTTTTTTATTATTACTTTAAAAATTAATACAATAGAATATAATTTACGTTGCCCATGAGGTAATGGATGGCGGCCATGAGGAGCACGTGCGCCATGATGCGATTCTGTCGATAAGCATATGGCTCGTGTTTCTTATGGAGGTATAGGGGAGAGCCCGATCGAGAAATGTCGATTTGCATCTCCCCGTGTGAAGGTGGGGCCTTTCGGAGGTCGCTTGGTTGGGAGTTGTCGCCATGGTGACAACTAAAAATGGGTCACGGGTCACGTTTTATCAAGTGGAAGCTCTTGAATATTGAACGTGGTAGTGGCTTCAGTGTGTGAGTGAAAAGGAGCAATGAGATAATGGCTTTTGATGCGTACTTGAAAATCGATGGCATTCCTGGTGAGAGCCTGGATGACAAGCACCCGGACTGGATCGAGCTAAAGAGCTTCGATTTTGGTGCCAGTCAGGCAACGTCTGCTACGGCAAGCTCTTCCGGTGGTGCTTCCGCAGAGCGTGTGAATCTTAGTGAATTCCGCGTCCAAAAATTCGTTGACAAGGCTTCTGCCAAACTTTTCGAATCTTGCTGTAAAGGTCAGCACATCAAGGAAGTCGTGCTGCATGTCAACCGTGCTGGTGGCGATAAAATCCGCTACATGGAGATCAAACTGGAAGAAGTGATCGTCTCTTCCACCGAGATGGAAGGAACTTCCTCTGCCACTGGCTTTGAGCAGAGTGAAAACGAAGATCGCCATGATCTGCCTTTCGAGACAGTCAAGTTCAACTATGCGCGGATCAAGATCACTTACACCCAGCAGAAGCGTTCCGACGGTCAGGGCGGCGGTAATGTTGCCGGTGGCTGGGATCGTACACGCAACAAGGTTTATTCCTAAGTTGCGGTGCCCATGCCCTGTGAGTAATTGAGCGATATGCCCACCTCCGGCACCGGGGGTGGGCCTGTCTTTTTGAATATGGCGATCTTCATGCAAGCGAAGTATCACGGGTATATGGTGGCGTTGAGTGACCCAGCTGGACGAGGCACAGAGCTTTGTCCCACTGCGTGAGTCATCGCTAAAAGGTATTCATAGCACCCGCTGGATCGAGATTATTGAAGTCCCTAGCGGTACGCAAAGAGGGCGAAGTACGTCATGGAGAAACTCGGTGAACTCTCTGTCGATGCATTGCTGATGCCCATTGATGGCAGCAGCCATGCTGGAGGCGAGGACCTCTCGTTCTCGCTCCTCTTCGATGAAATCAAAGAGGCACGTCGTGCCGACCCAACTTATTTGCCCCAAGGGGAGTGGCAGACCGAACTGAAACAATCCGACTGGGGGCAGGTCGTCAGCCTGGCCAGTGATGCATTGGTGACGCAGAGCAAGGATCTGCAACTGGTGGGGTGGCTATGTGAAGGGCTATCTCACCGTGAGGGGTTTCAGGGGATCGACTTTGGCTTGACGATGGCGGCGCGTTTGCTCGATGAATTCTGGGAAACACTCTATCCCGAGCTTGATGAAGACGATCTCGATGAGCGCGCGGCGCGCTTGAGTTGGCTAGGGGATACTTTGATCGGTGTGGTGCGGACGCTGCCTTTGATGGCAGAAGAAGGATACTCACTGGCTGATTACGATGAGTCGCGTCAGGTCGAAAATCAGGCTCGCAACGATCCCGAAGCGATGGAACGTGCACTGAGCGATGGCAAGATCAATGACGAAATCTTTCAGCGCTCAGTGGTGTTGACCGGCACTGACTTCTTTCAAAAGCGTCATGCGGATATTGTGACCGCGCTGACGGCGTTGGGGCAGTTGGAGCATAGCAGTGAGCAGCGTTTCGGACGTGATGCGCCGAACTTTTCCGGACTTGAGAAAGTGCTTGTCCAGTGTCGCGACCTCACTGAAAGGTTGCTTCGCGAGCGTGGGGTCAGCGTTTCCTCGAAAGACGAAGCGAACGCTCCGAAGGAGGTGAAGGATGCGACTTCGGAACGTGTAGAGCCCAGTGTCGAGCTGCCGACTCAAGCGCCTGGTACATTGCGAACGGTGCCAAATAGCCGTGAAGAAGCCTTCGAGATGCTTAATGGGGTTGCCCGTTACTTCAAGGATCGTGAGCCCCACAGCCCAGTGCCTTACCTGATCGAGCGCGCGGTGAAATGGGGCCGTATGCCACTGGAAGAGTGGCTTAAGGATGTGATCAAGGATCACGGAGTGATCGACAATATCCGCGATACCTTGGGTACTCAGTCTAGGGACGATGACTATTGACCATGAAACGTGCTTCGATCTTCGATCGTCTTCATCAGCGTCACTCGGTCAGCGACCCCCTGGAAGAGCCGAGCGTGGCGCGATGCGATTACGTAAGCGGCAGGCTTCGGATTATTGACGGCCTGGCGTTGACAGCGGGTGGCTTCATCAGGAGTGGGGATATTCCTGAGCCACCGACGCCGGAACTCTCGTCTACGCTTTACGGCTCGGATGGCTGTCGTCTTCTGATGCACCCAGTCAGCGCTACGACCTCGGTGAACGAGCCGCAACTAGGTCGGCTCGATGCCAAGGCGCTCAGGCTGAATCAACTGGTGCAGACGGTGATGGCCGAAGCGCTGATGATGCTTGAGGCGGTCCCGAAAGAGAGTACATTCGACATTCTGCTCAGTGCACCGGTTCGATCGCCGGAGGCTGCTTCTCTCATTCAGGATCGCCTGTGGGGTGCGGTTGCTGATACGCAGTATGGCGCGTACCTGGGAGAAATCCGTCTTGCCGAGCAGGAGGATCCGCATGCGGCGTTGGCGGTTGGCGAGCAGGGGGGTATGCCCTACGTGCTCTGGATCGGTGTGGATTCACTGGTCAACGAAGGTGACATAGCGTCGATGCAGTATCGCGACATACTGGTGCGATCTTCTCGGGGGGGCGGGCTCTACCCTGGTGAAGCCGTCGCGGTGCTGCTGGTGCAGCGGCTGACGGCGGAAGCTTTCGAATTCGATAGCGGTTGGCGGCTCGACGCGGGTATTCGGCGAGAGCACGCACCGCGTGCCGGGCGTCGCGATTATGACAAGCGCTTGGCGCTGGTTCAGCTACTCGGCGACCTCTGGCCGGCGACCCAGGACGACGCTTCGTCACCGGCCCCTTCACGCCTCGTGGTCGACGCCATTGGGATGCCAGGACGTGGGGTGGAACTTGGTGGGGCGGTCATCGAGCGCTGGCCCGGTATTGATACGATCGACGACGCCCTAGGCGTCGACGCTCTGGTTGGCTGGAGTGGGGAAGCCACTCAAGTATTGCTATTCGTGCTTGCGGCGGCTGCGATCGAGCCCGAGGGGCATGCAGTGGTGTTGGCTCTCCACGCAGAGAGTCATACCCAGGCCTGGGCCTTGAGAAGCTATGCAGCTGAAGTCGCGCGGCGCGTAGAGGATCATTCGTGACCGCTGTCGCCGTTGTGCGAGGAGATTAGGGACGCGCCACAGGCCGTCTTGTGCCCATGCAGGGCGATCGGCTTGCCATTGATCTTCATGGTCGGGTGGCCTTCGACGATCACCGTGGTGCTGCCATGACCGTCCTTGGGGCAGGTGACTTTGTCACCGACGCAGGCGACGGGTTTTCCGTCGATCAGGTAACTGCTCTGCGCGGTAATGACTTTACCGCCATGGCTCGTGGCGTCACCGAGTACAACGATGCCTTTCATCGATCTGGGCTTCCTGACAAGTGTGAAAGGTCGAGCCTGGCTAAGCAGGCTCATCAACGGGCGTTAATTTAGCCATCTATGCCGTGATGATACAAGCTGCAGGTGGTGTGACGGCGGAGAGACCAATATGGAAGAGACGATGCCTGACAGTTTACTCGACACCTTCGATATTGACCTGTCCCCGTCGCAGCGGCTGCTGACGTTGGACATCGCCGGGGCGTCGCTGCTGCCGCATCGGCTGGTGGGCGAGGAGCGGGTCAGCGAACCCTTCAGCTACACTCTG
>NZ_JAKGAM010000002.1 GCF_023061285.1 Chromohalobacter nigrandesensis | reverse complement strand
GGCGCTGGGCCGAGACCGGCAGGGCGTTCTCGGCATGCACGCTGATGCCCAGCAGCAGGAACTGCCTTTCTTCCTCGCCCCCGGTGTCATGCTGAGAGTGCTGGGTGAGTTCGAACCAGCGCCCGGCCTGGAGCTGACGCGTACCACCAGCGCCGCGAAAGCGCTTGGCCAGGGATTCATGCGCCTCGAGACGGTTTTCGGTGAGGCGTTCGCCGCGCTCAAAGCCGTGGTAGTAATACTCACCGGCGTAGTCGTAGACCTCGGTGGCGGGCAGGTTGCCCTGATCGCTGAGGGTATCGAGGCCGGTATGCTTGGTCAGCGAGGGCTGCTTGTAGTCGAAGGTGCCGACACTGACCCGGGTGGGCTGCTGGCTGCGTACGCCGCCCCACTGGGTGAGGGCATCCTCGCGCTCGGTGGCATCCTGGCGGTGGAAGCGGATCGTCTGTGGCGAGACCGGTTGGCAGGTGTCGACGTCGTCGGTAATGACCAGACGGTGGCCGTCGAAGGCCTGGCCATCGCTGCCGCTCGCCCCGTTGCCGGACGCCGCCTTGTCACTCTCTTCGTCGTCTTCATCGTTGCCGGCGTATTCGAAGTAGTACCACAGCCCTTCTTCCTCCAGCAGGCGACTGATGAAGTTGAAGTCGCTCTCGCGGTACTGCACGCAGTAGCTGCGCGCAGGATAGTCGCGGCGCAGGTCGAAGCGGTAGCGGCCCCGGGCCAGTTCATGGCCGTCGAACACCAGGGTGAGCACCTCGACCACCGAGCGATCCTGGAAGATCCGGCTGTCGCGGCCGAGCTTCAGCATCGCCAGCCACGGCACCAGGGTGAGCTGGTAGTAGGTGACGCCGCCGTCTTCGCCCAGCAGCGCGGCCTCGGCAACCAGGCCATGCAACTGGCGATAACCGCCATCGGCCTGCAGAATCGACAGCCTCGCCGGCTGCGCCATCAGCGTCTTGAGTTCGAGATCGCCCTGCTGGGAGATACAGTCCAGCGTATAGCTGAAGGGCGCGCTGACACGCTCCTCGCCCACCAGCCGATGCGGCAGCAGCGACGCCCCGGCAATGTCCAACGTCAGCAGCCGCTGCGACGGCGACAGGTCGATATCGAAGGTGTCGAAAAGCGCCTCTGACATGGCATCGTCCCTGAATGTCATGCATGGCAAGAACGCACGCGCTCAAACGATCGTCGCTTGCCACGCTCGTGCCACGTTTATGTGGAAGATAGCTAATTTAACATGGGTAAAAGTGAAACGTACCCCAGCGACACTGCCGTTCTGTGAGGATTTGTTGCTGGCGAGACGCGGGGTCTAGCACTGTCGTGTGAAGGGATCGTCTATAGTGGGGCGTGCGCAACGCGCTGGAACCGCATCAGGAATAATCGCCGGGTCGGCCTCGGCGTATCAGGGAGGAAGTAACTTGTTCAGTGAAGCGAGTATATCGGTAGCGCGCCATTGGGCGGGCGGTGGCGTCATGGTGGGCGCTTTGGCGGTGCTCGGTGGGTGCCAGACAGGGTCGCCGGCACCGGAAGGGCTGAATACTGAGCGTGTGGAGAAAAGCTTCGTCGAGCGTGATTGTCCGGCCGGGCGTTGCGCGACCGTTGAAGTCGAATCGTTGCGTTTTCCCGGTGCATCGGGCCTGAGCGAGCAGCTACGAGATGAGTTGCTGAGCATGGGGTCGGGCATTACCAATGGCGAAAGCGACGTGGTAGCTTCGTCTTGGAAAGAGTACGCGCAGACGTTTTTCGACGAGGCCAAGGCGGCGCGGGAGCGCGTGCCGGAATTGCCCGGTTATCAGGCGGTCTTCAAGGCGGAGATCTACGACCGGCATGCCGATTTGACCACCGTCAAACTCGATAGCTACGTGTTCACCGGCGGGGCCCACGGCATGCCGCTGACCGAATTCATGGTGATCGACGAACGCGAACAACGCGTGGTGACGCTCGATGACATGCTGCGCGAGGGGCAGACGCCGGCCTATCGCGAGGCGCTGTCGCGTGCGCATCTACGTTGGTTGGAACAGCAACAGGCGGATACCGACTTCGCCGAATCCTGGCCGCTGAGCATGAACCGCAACGTAGCACCGTTCGCCGACGAATGGCGAGTACGTTACAACGCCTATGACATCGCGCCCTACTCATATGGGCAGCCGGAGCTACGCATTCCTGCCGAGGCGCTCGAAGGCATCATCAAGCCGCGCTATCTGGAGCGCTGATTTTCAAGTGTTTTCAAGTGATACTTAGCCCCGGCGCTGCTTGAGCTGTTCCTTCAAAGAGCCGGGCACCTGCTTGATGATCAGCCGATCGCGCTCGGCGTCGAATTCGATGCTGTTGCCGAGCAGGTGAGAGTCGAAGCTGATCGAGACGCCGCTGGCGCGTCCCGTGAAGCGCCGGAATTGATTGAGCGCGCGTTTGTCCGGCGGGATTTCCTCGGAGAGTCCGTAATCCTGATGGCGAATGTAGTCGTAAAACGCCTTGGGATGTTGCTCGTCGACGAGTTCGGACAGCTCGTCGAGGGTCACCTTTTCGCCGTTCTTGGCCTGGTTGCTGGCGTAGTCGATCACGGCATCCGTCTTCTCGCGGCTCTCGTCGTCGGGCAAGTCCTCGCGCTCGACATAGTCACTGAAGGCCTTGAGCAGGGTGCGGGTTTCGCCGCTGGCATCCACACCTTCCTCGACGCCGAGCAGTTCGCGGAAGCCTTCGGCGAACTTCTTGCCGCCGCGATCCTTGATGAACGACACGTATTGCTGTGAATTGCCGCCTTGCCATTGGGCGAGGTCGATACGCATGGCGAGCATCAATTGGCCAAGATTGAGCTGAGGCGATTCGGTCACGTTGAGGGCATTGTCGATGGCAAAGCCCTGGCGATGATGGAGAAGTGCCACGCTGACGTACTGTGTCTCGCCGTGCTGATAATGCACGAACAGCAGGTGGCCACCCACCGAGAGGTGAGCGTCGATCAAGGCGTTGATGCGCTCCGCCATCCGTGCGCTCCAGGTGACGAAATCGACCGATCCGGCAAGATACTCGGAGAGCCCCGCAGCGAAGGCACTGCTGCCGGTCTCGCCGAAGTGACCCCACGCCTTGGGCTTGGCGTGATAGCTGTCATTGACGCTCGTCAGCAGCGCCTCGAGAGACGCCGTCGATGACTGTGCCTGCTCGGCGCAGGTCAGTGTGGCGGGCGTCTCGGTATCAGGCTTGTCGATGCGGTGGAGGGTGCTGGTCAGAATCGGCATGGCGACATCTTGATGGAAACGAAAATGGATATAATAGCGCGCACTACGGGCCAGCTTCTAAGGCCTAGGGCTTGATGTTGTAGCCGGTCTTGAAGATCCAGCCGACCAGCGCCAGACACAGGCTCAGGAACACCAGGATCATCAGCAGGCTGGCGCCGACGCTGACATCGCTGATGCCGTAGAAGCTCCAGCGAAAGCCACTGACCAGATAGACCACCGGGTTGAACAGCGTCACCGTCTGCCACACAGGGGGCAGCATGTCGATGGAGTAGAAGCTGCCGCCCAGGAAGGTCAGTGGCGTGATGATCAATAGCGGCACGAGTTGCAGCTTCTCGAAGCCTTCCGCCCAGATACCGATGATAAAGCCCAGCAGGCTGAAGGTGAGGGCGGTGAGTGCCAGGAAAAGCAACATCCAGAATGGATGGTCGATACGCAAAGGCACGAAGAAACTGGCGGTGACGAGAATGATCAAGCCCAGAATGAGCGATTTGGTGGCTGCAGCGCCCACATACCCGAGGACGATTTCGAGATAAGAGACCGGCGCCGAGAGCACTTCGTAGATAGTGCCGGTGAACTTGGGGAAAAAGATCCCGAACGAGGCATTGGAGACGCTCTGAGTGAGCAGCATCAACATGATCAGCCCAGGCACGATGAAGGCGCCGTAGCTGACACCCTCGACTTCCTGAATGCGTGAGCCGATGGCGGCGCCGAAGACCACGAAATACAGTGAAGTGGAGATGACTGGCGAGACCAGGCTCTGCAGCAACGTGCGCCACGCGCGTGCCAACTCGAAATGATAAATGGTGCCGACCGCGCGGAGATTCATGCGTCCTTCCTCACCAGGTTGACGAAAATTTCCTCCAGCGAACTTTGCTCGGTGTGGAGGTCCTTGAAGTGAACGCCCGCCGCTTCGATATCGTTGAGCAGGGCGCTGATGCTTGCCGGCGTCGAGTACTCGTTAGCGGACGCGGCGTAGGTATAGACCAGTACATTGCCGTCGTCGGCGAGACTCAGCGGATAGTGTGCCAGCGTCTCGGGGATGGCCGCGAGTGGCGTCTGCAGGTCGAGCCGGAGTCGCTTGCGGCCCAACTGGCGCATCAGGGCGGCTTTCTCTTCGACGAGCACGATTTCACCGTCGTTGATCACGCCGATGCGGTCGGCCATCTCCTCGGCCTCTTCGATGTAGTGCGTCGTCAGGATAACGGTGACGCCTTGGTCGCGCAGTTGCCGCACCACATCCCACATGTCGCGGCGCAGCTCGACATCGACCCCGGCGGTGGGCTCGTCGAGAAACAGGATCTGCGGCTCGTGCGCCAGCGCCTTGGCGATCAGGACCCGGCGTTTCATGCCGCCCGAGAGCGTGATCATCTTGTTGCGACGCTTGTCCCACAACGACAATGACCTGAGCACACGCTCGATGTGCGCAGAGTCGGCGCGCTTGCCGAACAGACCTCGGCTGAAGCTGACCGTGTTCCAGACCGTGGCGAAGGCGTCGCTGGTCAGTTCCTGCGGGACCAGGCCGATCTGCTCGCGCGCGGCACGGTAGTCGGTGACGATGTCGTGGCCGTTGACGCGGACTTGGCCGTCACTAGCGTTGACCAGCCCGCAGATGATGCTGATCAAGGTGGTTTTGCCGGCGCCGTTGGGGCCCAGCAGAGCGAAGATTTCGCCGCGCTGGATATCCAGGTCGATGCGCTTGAGCGCCTCGAAGCCGGAGGCGTAGCGCTTGGTCAGCCCCTGAACGGCGATCACCGAGGGCGTGGCTTGCAAGGTATGAGCGCGTGCGGCGGGGCGAGTGTCGGTGGCAGTGGCGTCTGCGATGTCATGACTCATGCGATACCGGGCTCCCGTGGAGAATGGATACGATCCGTATAGGCACGCGCCGGCATGTCGTGGCCGGCGCTCAGCTGATCGGTAAGTACATCGTCGGCGAGTGCCTCGTCGGCGAGGCCGGGTCAGTCCTGCGGCTCGGCGCTGTGGTAGATGTTCTGAACGTCGTCGAGATCGTTGAGCGTGGCGAGCAGCTTGTCGAGCATGGCCACGTCATCGCCGGCAACGGGGGTCGTGGTCTGCGGCAGGAACTGGATCTCGTCGGCCTCGAACTCGAGCTCACCGAAGGCCTCGGCGAGTGCCTGCTTGGTCTTGGCGTATTCGGTGTGGGGCGCGAACACGGTGATGCGATCGGTTTCGCTCTCGATGTCGGTGACATCGACATCGGCCTCCATCAAGGCTTCCAACACCGCTTCCTCGTCACCACCTTCGAAGGCGAGAATCGCGCAGTGATCGAACATATGGCTGACGCTGCCCGGGGTACCGAGCTTGCTCTTGGCCTTGTTGAAGCAGGCGCGTACGTCGCCGAAGGTACGGTTGGGATTATCGGTCAGGCATTCGACGATGACCATGCAACTGCCCGGCCCGAAGCCCTCGTAGCGTGCCAGGGAGTAGTCCTCGCCGCCACCGCCCTTGGCCTTGTCCAGCGCCTTGTCGATGACGTGCGACGGTACCTGGTCCTTCTTGGCGCGTTCGATCAAGCCACGCAGGGCGAGATTGCCCTCAGGGTCGATTCCGCCGGCTTTGGCGCAGACGTAAATCTCGCGCCCGTATTTGCTGTACACCTTGGTCTTGGCGTCGGCCGTCTTGGCCATGGATTCCTTGCGGTTCTGGAAAGCCCTACCCATGTCATGCCCTATCAAGTGGTTCGCAACGCACAAGATTCTACGCAACATCGCCGGTCGAGGCAGGTTTAATTTTACGCTTTCGGCCTTTGGCCTTCGACGATACGCCGTTCTCTTCAGTCGACGCTATGCTTAATGCGCGCTCACCTGTAACTTAGGGAGTCTCTAATTGCTCACCTCATCGGAAATGCATATGTCGACGCGCTCCATGCCAATGCCGTTTACTGCTCGCTCCGTCTGGCACGTCATGCTGTGGCTGTGCCTTGCCGTCTCGCTGACGGGCTGCGGCATCAACAATATTCCCACGCTGGACGAGCAGGTGAAGTCGGCCTGGTCGCAAGTCGAGAACCAGTATCAGCGGCGCGCGGACCTGGTGCCCAACCTGGTGGAGACGGTCCAGGGATTCGCCGATCAGGAACAGGAAACGCTGACTGCCGTGATCGAAGCGCGTTCCAAAGCGACCTCGATCAACATCGACGCCGACTCGCTGGACGATCCCGAAAAGATGAAGCAATTCCAGCAGGCCCAGGGTCAATTGACCGGGGCGCTGAGTCGCCTGATGGCAGTGTCTGAACGCTATCCGGAGTTGAAGTCGAACCAGAACTTCCTGGCGCTTCAGTCGCAACTGGAAGGCACCGAGAA
This sequence comes from Chromohalobacter nigrandesensis, assembly GCF_023061285.1. Taxonomy (GTDB): domain Bacteria; phylum Pseudomonadota; class Gammaproteobacteria; order Pseudomonadales; family Halomonadaceae; genus Chromohalobacter; species Chromohalobacter nigrandesensis. The sequence goes on along the minus strand of NZ_JAKGAM010000002.1, from coordinate 388,028 downwards.
TCGCATCGCCGTGGCGCGCCGCGACTTCATCCAGGCGGTCGAGCAATACAATACCGAGATTCGCACGTTCCCCGGGCGACTCTGGCATGGCCTTTTGTATAGTGACATGCCGATTCGCGAAAACTTCGAAGCGACTGCTGAGAACGCCGATCAGGCGCCTGAGGTGGAGTTCTAATGAGGCATTGCATCCGTCTGACATGCTTGATGCTGCTGTGGGCCTGTGCCCTCAGCGTTCAGGCCCAGGACATCGAGTTTCCCGAGCTGACCGGGCGCGTGGTCGACCAGGCCAACCTGCTGGATGCGTCGACTCGAGATGAATTGAGCGGCATGCTCGCGGCGCACGAGGAAGACACCGGCGAGCAGGTCGTGGTGGTCACGCTGCCCGACTTACAGGGAGCGCCGATCGAGGAATACGGCTACCAGTTGGGGCGCCATTGGGGCATCGGTCAGGAGGGCGAAGACAACGGCGCGCTGCTGATCGTCTCCATGGAGGAGCAGGACATCCGTATCGAGGTCGGCTATGGCCTCGAGGGGCGGCTGACCGACGCGCAGTCCTCGGCGATCATCACACAGAAGATCGCCCCGGCGTTTCGTGAGGGCGATTACGCGACCGGCATTACCCAAGGCACTGAAGCGATCATCCAGGTGCTGGGCGGCGACCCGATGGCCGACGCACCCGCCGCCGGCTCGGCGTCCGGAAATGACAAATCGCGGGATGCCGGCGGCGCATCGGTGGCGTTCTTCGTCATGCTGATGATCGTCATGGGCATCGTGCGTGGCATCGGTGGTGGCGGCGGACGCGGCGGGCGTCGAGGACGCGGTGGCGGCTTGCTCGGCGGTATCCTGCTCGGCGGCGCCATGGGCGGCGGTTTCGGAGGCGGCGGTGGCGGCCTCGGAGGCGGCGGCTTCGGCGGCGGCGGTGGTGGTTTCGGCGGGGGCGGTGCCTCCGGTGGCTGGTAGATCAACGCAAGGGACATCACCATGACATTATTGAGCGACAGCGAGCAGCAGCAGGTGCGCGACGCGATCACGCACATCGAACGTGATACCGACGCCGAACTTGTCACCGTACTCGCGCCGCAGGCCGACGATTACACCTACATCCCGTTGCTCTGGGCGGGGATTCTGGCCCTGCTGATTCCGGGGGCGATCAATTACTTCCCCCAATGGCTGGGGGCCTCGGAGCTTTTGATCGTGCAGTGGGCGTGTTTCGCGGTGCTTGCCATCGTGTTTCGGCTGCCGGCGGTGACGACGCGGCTGATCCCGCGCCGCGTTCGCTTCTGGCGGGCCGCGAATCTGGCAAGGCGGCAGTTCCTCGAGCAGAATCTGCACCATACTCAAGACGGCACCGGCATGCTGATCTTCGTCTCCGAGGCCGAGCGCTACGTGGAGATCCTGGTCGATCGCGGGATTTCCAGCCGGCTCGACGACGAGACCTGGCAGAGCATCGTCTCGACCTTCACCCAGCAGGTGAAGCAAGGCCAGACGCTGCAGGGTTTTCTCTCCTGTATCGAGGCATGCGGCGAGCATCTTCGAGAACATGTGCCCGCCACGCACGAGCGCAACGAACTTCCCAATCGTCTGATCGTGCTGGAGTAAGCGCTCCCCTTGCCTCGCGGCGATTCGTCACCATCATCTAGGTAGGATACTTGAGGGGCGCGTCATTTGGATGCGTCCTGCAAGCACAGGATGACAGCACAGGAGAGCACGATGAACGTCGTTACATTACGTAGTCCGGGTGGGCTGGATAAGCTCGATGTCCACGAATGCGAAGCGCCGGGCGAGCCGGGTCCGGGCGAGGTACGCGTGCGCTTGCATGCCAGCTCGCTCAACTATCATGACTACGGTGTCGTCGCCGGCGCCATGCCCACCGAGGACGGTCGGATTCCCATGTCGGACGGGGCCGGTGTCGTCGAAGCCGTGGGAGAAGGCGTCGAGGAGTTCACCGTGGGCGACCGCGTGGTGTCGACGTTCTTTCCCGGTTGGCTCGAAGGGCCGGCGCGGATCGGCGACTTTACCACTACGCCCGGCGATGGCGTCGATGGCTACGCTCGCGAGCAGGTCGTGCGTCCGACGACGTGGTTTACCCATGCGCCGCGCGATTACGACCACGCCGAAGCCGCTACCTTGACCACGGCCGGCTTGACCGCCTGGCGCGCACTGGTGGTGGACGGCAATCTCAAGGCCGGCGACACGGTTTTGGTGCTGGGCACCGGTGGCGTCTCGATCTTCGCCTTGCAGTTTGCCAAGCTGATGGGCGCCACGGTGATCGCGACCTCGTCCTCGGACGAGAAGATCGCACGGCTGAAAGAACTGGGCGCCGATCATACGCTTAACTACAAGACCGAGCCGGAGTGGGGCAAGCGCGTCAAGGCGCTCACCGATGGCCGTGGCGTCGATCATGTCATCGAAGTGGGTGGCCCGGGTACGCTGCCGCAATCCATCGACGCCGTGCGCATCGGCGGACACATTTCGTTGATCGGCGTGCTCACCGGACGCGGCGGCGAGATCCCCACCGCCAAGCTGATGGCCAAGCAGGCACGTCTGCAGGGCCTGATCGTGGGTAGCCGGCGCGATCAGATCGAGATGATCCGGGCCATCGACGCCAGCGATCTCCATCCAATCATCGACCGGCGTTTCGGCCTCGACGAGATCGCCGACGCGTTTCGCCACCAGGAAGCAGGGCGTCACTTCGGCAAGATCTGCCTGGAATTCTGATTGTTAGTCAATGGAACACTAAAACGCCGCCGAATAATTTCCGGCGGCGTTTAATGGAAGCTGGGTACAAACTACTAGCCCAGTAACGGGCAAAATTGTATGCTAACCGATCGTACTTGGGTGAAGGGCAATACAAACTACTTGGGCTAATTACTGGTCTACGAATCTCGTGCATGTGTGATGTGGTAAGGAGCAGAGGACAGTCTAGGGGGCAATCATCTACCCTTGTAGGTATGGGTGTCTTTGGTTGACTATTCGGCAAACAGCGGAGGTTGCTGGGGGGAGAACCGATTTATTGGTAAGACTCTTGGATGCATTCAGCTACCGCTGGCACTACGCTCGACAACGGCTCGTCTTCAGCAGTCACCACTACGCGGATCTATGAGCCGATCAGGAAATTACGACGCCATATACACTGGAGAAAAACGGACTCGTTGAATTCCTTTTTTGGACCTTAAAGGAAGAGTTAATCTGGTAGGACTTATTTCATCACCCGGGATCTGACACGACCAAGCTAGGGGTGTGATCCACCACTGACTTCGGCACTACAGATTATATTGGCCAAATAAGTCTCTGGGTTACGTGGCAATCCCATGTTATTAGGATGAGGCGTGAAGAAATAACAATATTATATATTTTTTACCTCGAGATTGTGTCTATCAAATTTGAGCCGCACTTTAGCCTTTCATTAGTTCTCGTAGTGGTAGTTGTTCTTTGTTAATGGGGGTCTTTATGACAATATAGCTAAAATATTTTGCAATTCCAATTTCATTTTCGACAAGTGTTTCTATGACTTGCTGGTAGTGCGCAATGCTGCGGGTTATAAAGCGCAGTAAATAGTCATAGCCGCCGCTAATAAGGTGGCACTCCATGACTTCATCAACCTGGCGAATTTCCTGTTCAAAGCGCAAAAAATCTTCCCGGTGGTGATCCGATAGTGTGACCTCTGTAAAAACGGTCACGCTCTCCATCATTTTCGCTAGATTGAGGCGGGCTTGAAAGGAAGTGATATAGCCAGCGGCTTCTAGTCGCTTGACTCGCTGTAGGCAGGGGCTGGGGGATAGCCCGACAGCATCGGCCAAATGGACATTGGTCATTCTGCCATCTGCTTGAAGCTGAACAAGAATATTGATGTCGATACGGTCAAGACGAACGCTAGCCACCATGCAAAGTCCTTTGCTTGTTAGGGGGCGGTAAAACGCCCCGTTGATTTGAACTCATACCTTTGTCTAAAGCAATTCGCCGCGTAGAGCAAGCTGGTGTTGATAAATAAAGTCGCTAAGCGAGATACACACCTGCGTTTGCGGTCGGTCAGCTTTGGCACTGCGCGTGATACGGCAGTGCCCCCCATGACTATTTACCGAGGCGGGGCCAGCGGTTAAGAGCAGAACCAGGCTATCTGCCTCCATCTCCCGAAGCTTGGCACGTGCGGCTACAAAGCTGCCAGTGGTGAGCCGCTCATTAGCTGAAAGGCCTATGCGCTGATTAAACGCAAAGAACTCCTGCTCATTGAGGGACGTCACCACTCTGAGTTTATAGAACTTGCGCAGATAGTGGATAGCGCCAGGGGCATCTTCATAAAGTGAGCCAAAGCCAAGTGAGCTGGCAAACTCAATCCCTTCTTGCCAATCCGCCTCCAGCCCCCAGCGGTTGGCCAGTGCACGGTAGACAGTGCAGTGCGCCGAAACGGCACCCATCTGCTCATCCGTGAGTTCATGCAGTGCCTGCACATAGTCTGCTAATACCTGCTCCTGCGGTGGCGGGGTAGGCATCAACGCTAACAGTGGCGATAGGCCCCGCACAATATCTCTATCACGATTAATCAGCACGCCATGGGCATCCATACATAGCGTCGTATAGTCGGTCAATTGCATGACGTCCTGCTCTCCTGGCGTTGGCGATGAATTAGTGAGTGGTGTTCGATAATGCGTTGTCTAAAATCGCCATTGCTTCGTCGGTTTGTTCGTCGCTTGTGTTCAGTGGCGCCAGGAAGCGAATAACATTGCGGTGAACACCGCACTTGATCACCAGCAAACCCGCTGCACGACAGTGATCGATGACCTGTTGCACAAGGGCGGCGTCTTCAGGTGTAGCCCGCGGGCCGTTGAGAAGCTCGATGGCAAGCATCGGGCCTTGCCCGCGTACGTCGGCAATCAAAGGGTGCTTGGCTTGCAACTGGCGCAATCCTGTTTCCAGGCGTTTGCCCATGGCGATACCACGTTCAAGCAGTTGCTCATCGGCAAAAATATCCAGCACCGCCAGTGCCGCCGCACAGCTCAGCGCACTGCCGCCATAGGTACCGCCCAGCCCACCTGGAGAAGGCGATTGCATCATCTCGGTACGCCCAACAACACCTGAGATTGGCAGGCCCCCGCCCAGGCTTTTAGCGACAGTGACCAGGTCAGGCTGGATATTGCTGTGTTCAAAGCCAAACATCTTGCCCGTGCGCCCGAAGCCGGTCTGAATTTCATCGGCGATGAGCACAATGCCGTGGCGTTCAGTCAATGCGCGAAGTGCCTGCATAAACTCGACCGGCGCCGGCAGGAAGCCACCATCACCCTGTACGGGCTCGATCAGGATAGCGGCGACCTGGTCGGGGACGACTTCCGTGGTGAATAGGGTGTCCAGCTCGGCAAGTACGTCCTCATTGCTGACGCCCCGCAGCGCATCCGGGTAGCTCACGTGGTGAATAGCAGTGGCAAAAGGGCCAAAATTTTGTCGATAGGGCTGGCTCATGCCGGTAAGCGTGGTGCCCAGCAGCGTGCGCCCATGAAAGCCGCCGCGAAAGGCAATCACGTTGGGGCGCCCTGTATGGGCGCGGGCAATTTTGATGGCGTTTTCCACCGCTTCAGCACCGGAGGTAAAGAGCACGCTTTGGTAGGCGTTGTCACCGCCGACCAACTGGGCCAGCTTATGCGCGAGTTCTATATAGCCAGGGTAGGCAGCTACCTGGAAGCTCATATGGGAAATACGTTCCACCTGGGCCTGAACCGCCGCCACCACCCGTGGGTGATTGTGGCCGACATTGAGCACGCCGATACCCCCTACAAAATCCAAATAGCGATTGCCGTCGACGTCATAGATTTCGCTGCCGCGGGCATGGGAAATGACAATAGGGTGGGCGTTCACCACACCGCGGGGAATGCGCTGCTCGCGCTGGCTTAGCATCGCGTGGGAAGGGTGGACGTCGGTATTCATCTGCGGGCTCCTTGAACATAGTCACGTTATAGTCACGATTTTCATGTTGTGGTGTGTTGGCGCCGCTGGCAGAACGCGGAGCGCGAGCGCCAACACTAATACGTTTTGAGCTTACCGCTGTTCGCAAACGAGATACGCTTGGTATAACGTCGGCAACCGCATAATCCTTCGTATTTTCCAGCTTGTGCGGCATGACTCACTATCATGGGGGAACGCAGTGTAATCTGCGTCTTAAGCGCGGATTTAGGCGCATGGCTTCGCTTCATCACCGCCAAAACGGTATCCACTGCCTCTCAGACCATCGTAGGATGAAGTTTTAGCTAAGGAGGCGCTGCTATGGCACTGCTGTATAAATCTGACCCGGTGCGCGGCGCCCGGTGGAAAGAACTTTTTGCCCAACACGCGCCTGATATTGAGTTCCGCCAATGGCCCGATATTGGCGCCCCTAATGAGATTCGCTATTTATTGGCGTGGCAGCCCCCGGAAAACATCATGGCGTGCCTGCCCTCCCTTGAGGTGCTGTTTGCCACGTCCGCAGGTGTCGATCAGTTTGATTTTGACGCACTGCCTCCAGAACTGCCGGTCGTGCGGATGCTCGACCCCGCCATTGAGCGTGGCATGATTGAGTACGCCACCTTCGCCACACTGTGGTTGCACCGCCGCATGGGCGACTATGTGCGCCAGCAGCGCGAGGGAAAATGGCAGGCGCATATGCTTGTGCCTACTGAAAAACGACGTATCGGTATACTCGGTTTAGGCCAGCTTGGCTGCGCCATCGCGACCCATCTGGCAGGTTACGGTTTTGACGTGCACGGTTGGTCGCGTTCGCCAAAACAGGTGGCGAATGTTCACTGCCACAGTGGTCAGGCAGCGCTGGATGGCTTCCTTGCTGAAAGCGATATTGTGATCTGCGTGTTGCCGCTGACCGGCGCCACCCGCGGTATTCTCAACAGAGATCTTTTTACGCGCCTGCCCGAAGGTGCGGCCTTGATCAACATTGGCCGTGGCGAGCACCTGGTTGACCACGATTTGACGCAAGCCCTTGACGAGGGGCAACTGAGTGCTGCGGTGCTGGACGTGTTGAGCGAAGAACCACCCGCCGATGACCATCCCTTCTGGCAAGACGAGCGGATTTTGCTAACGCCGCATGTTGCTGCGATGACCCAGCCGGATAGCGCCTTTCCCGTACTGCTGGACAATCTGCGTCGTTATCAGCACGGAGAGCCAATGATTGGCCGTGTCGATCTGCAGCGTGGCTACTAGGGTCGCTACCATTTCACTAACGTTTCCCACTCGCTTGACTTGGGTATCGGCTAGCGAGTGGGGTTATGTCGGTGTTAGTTATGTCCGCGTCAGTTAAGCCCGCCCATATGAAACGCTTTCTCTTCCAGGTACTCGTCCAGGCCTTGGTGGGAGCCTTCACGGCCCAGCCCAGACTGTTTCATGCCACCAAACGGCGCTACTTCCATTGAGATAGAACCGGTGTTGAGACCGACCATGCCGAACTCCAGCGCTTCGCCGACCCGCCAGGCCCGGCGCACGCTTTCGGTGAAGAAGTAGGCGGCTAGCCCAAAGGGCGTCGCGTTGGCAATACGAATAGCGTCTTCTTCGCTGTCAAATTGCATAATGGGGGCGACGGGGCCAAAGGTTTCCTCCTGGGTGACCAGCATGGCTTCGGTTACCTTGGTGAGCAGTACCGGCGCCACAAAGCGATCCTGACCACTGGGTACATCGCCGAGCACCCGTTCAGCACCATGGGACAAGGCGTCATCGAGATGGCGGGCGACTTTGCTCACCGCCTGGTCATTGATCAGTGGACCGATAGTGGTGCCTTCCTCCATGCCGTCGCCACAGCGCAACGCCTCGATTTCCGTCGCCAAGCGGGCCACAAAGCGGTCATGAATGCCGGATTGAACCAGAATGCGGTTAGCGCAAACGCAGGTCTGACCGGCATTACGGAACTTGCTCGCCATGGCACCGGCCACCGCCAGTTCCAGGTCGGCATCGTCAAACACGATCAGCGGGGCATTGCCGCCCAACTCCAGGCTGAGACGCTTGATATCGTCGGCGCTCTGGCGCATCAGCAGGCTGCCCACCCGGGTTGAGCCGGTGAACGAGAGCTTGCGCACGGTGGGGTTGGAGGTCAGTTCGCCACCAATCCCTTCAGGCAACCCGGTGACGATATTCACTACGCCGGAGGGGAAGCCCGCACGCTCCGCAAGTACTGCCAAGGCCAGTGCTGACAGCGGCGTCAGCTCCGACGGTTTGATGACAATCGGGCACCCCGCCGCCAGCGCCGGGGCGCACTTGCGGGTAATCATGGCGATGGGGAAGTTCCAGGGCGTAATCGCACCGCACACGCCCACCGGCTGTTTGAGGATCACAATGCGACGATCCGCGTTGGGGGCGGGGATGGTCTCGCCGTAGGCGCGGCGTGCCTCTTCAGCAAACCACTTGATAAAACTCGCGCCGTACTGGGTTTCCCCACGCGCTTCGCTGAGGGGCTTGCCCTGTTCCAGGGTCATCAATACCGCAAGATCCTCGCTGTTTTCCAGTATCAGCGCATGCCAGCGCTCCAGCAGTGCCGCGCGGTCTGCCGCTGTGCGGGCACGCCAGGCGGGCCACGCCGCTTCGGCGGCTTCGATTGCCCGGCGGGTTTCGCTGGCACTCATGCTGGGTACGCTAGCCAGCGCTTCGCCGGTGGCGGGGTTGGTGACGGTCAGCGTGGCCGCATCGTCGGCGTCGCACCATTGTGCGTTGATAAAGGCCTGCTCGCGTAGCAGGTCACTGTCATTGAGGGGCAGCGTCGGCATGCTTTTCTCCATGTCATTAATAGGGCTAGGTCATCAATCGGTCTGGAACATCAATAGAGCTAGTGGTTAAACGGGCGCGGTTGACGGCTGCGTATGGGTCGACCATTGGCACCCCTCAAGCCAGCCAGGCTGGAGTTCAGGCACCGAGCCGATCAGCTTGCGGGTATAGTCGTGCTGTGGCTGGCTGAGAACTGTGCTGCAAGGGCCGAACTCCACACATTCCCCCTGGTAAAGCACCATGACGTCATCGCACAGCGAGCGTACCGTCGAGATATCGTGGCTGATAAACAGGTAGGCGACGCCCAGTTCACGGCGCAGTTCGGCCAGCAGTTCGAGAATGGCGGCGCCCACCACGGTATCTAACGCCGAAGTCACTTCATCGCAGAGAATCAGGTCGGGTTCTGCGGCCAGCGCCCGGGCGAGATTGACGCGCTGCTTCTGGCCACCCGATAGCCCGCTGGGCTTGCGGTCGAGCAGCGTGCGCGGCAGTTTGACCAAGTCCATCAACTCTTCGACCCGTCGCTGTCGGGCATCGCGGCTCATCTGAAAATAGGTTTCCAGCGGGCGGTTGAGCAGCCGCCTAACCGAGTGGGCGGGGTTGAGTGCATTGTCGGCGCTCTGGAAGACGATCTGGATACGCCGAAACTGGTCGGGTGTGCGTCCTCGCAGCGTCGGCGGTAGCTCACGGCAATTGAACTGAACTTCACCCCGTGACGGTGCCACCAGACCAGCGACTGCCCGGGCAAGCGTTGATTTGCCTGAGCCGGATTCACCAATCACGCCTAACGTCTGGCCGCGATCAATGCGCAGTTGGATATGATCCAGCACGACATTATTCGGCAGCCCATTGCGATCACAGCGCCCATAGCCCACTTGAAGATCATCGATACGCAACAGTTCGTCGCCGCTGGACTGAGGGCCGGAGGGCGTGCGGGCCTCCGGACGCGCCGCCGCCAATAAGCTTCGCGTGTAGGCATGGCCCGGATTGTCCAGGATTTGCCCAATGGCCCCTTGCTCCTGCTCCTCCCCGGCTTGTAGCACCAGCACGTGATCGGCAATCTGGGCCACCACGGCAAGGTCATGGGAGACATACAGCGCCGTGGTGCCCCGCTCGCGCATAACGCGTTTGAAGGCCCGCAGCACATCGACCTGAGTGGTCACATCCAGTGCGGTGGTCGGTTCATCCAGAATCACCAGCGCGGGATCGGTAATCAAGGCCATGGCGGCCATAAGGCGCTGTAGTTGGCCCCCGGAGACCTGGTGGGGGTATCGGTCGCCGATATGTTCCGGGTCGGGCAGGGCCAGCTCGCCAAACAGTTGAATGGCTTTCTGCTGCGCTTGCTGTCGATCCATAACGCCATGGATAAGCGCGCCTTCGATGACCTGATCCATTAGGCGGCGCGAGGGGTTGAAGGCTGCCGCAGCGCTTTGGGCGATGTAGGTCACCCGGTGGCCGCGCAACGCGCGGGTTTCCACCGCAGAGAGGGTGAGTATGTCGGTCTCTCCCAACTGCACGCTGCCCCCGGCGATCCGACAGCCACGCCGGGCATAGCCCATCATGGCCAGCGCAATGGTGGTTTTGCCTGAACCGGACTCACCAATTAGAGACATCACCTCGCCTGGCTTAAGCGCGAAACTGATCTGGCTGACGATAGTGAGCTCATCCTCACCAGGCGGGGTCGCACAGATATCAAGATCGCGTACGATCAGCGATTCACCTTGCATGGCATCACTCCTTCTGGCTGTCGCGGCTGTTCGAGAGACTGTCGATCAACAGGTTGGCACCGACGGTTAATGAGCCAATCGCCAGGGCTGGGGCAATCACTGCCAACGCCCCCTGGCTAAGCCCACCGATGTTCTCACGCACCAGAGAGCCCAGGTCGGCGGCCGGCGGCTGCACGCCTAAGCCCAGAAAGCTCATGCCGCTGAGCAGCAGGACGATAAACACAAAGCGCATGCCCATATCGGTGAGCACGGGCTGAATCATGTTGGGAAAAATTTCCACGGCGGCGATATACAGCCGTCCCTCTCCCCGGGTATGGGCGACTTGAACGTACTCCAGGGTGGAGAGGTTTTTGGCCAGGCTATGGGCAATACGAAACGAGCCCGGCGCGTAGCTGAGCACCGCCGCCAGAATCAGTAGCGGGATAGAGGTGCCAAAGGCGGAAACCATCACCAGGGCCATCATTTTGCTGGGGATCGAGATGAGCGTGTCGAATATCCGCCGAACGCTCTCCTCGAGCCAACGGGGCAGGAGCACCGTCAACATGCCAAAGCCCGCTCCGACCAAGCTCGAAAGCAGCGCGGCCACCAGGGCCAGCCCCACGGTGTAGCGTGCCCCGGTGAGCATGCGGCTGAGCATGTCGCGGCCCATATAGTCGGTGCCCAGCAGGTGGGCTGTGCTCGCGCCGCCATAAATCTGGTCAGAGACAAAAGCCCCCATGGGATACGGTGCCAACAGTGGCCCAAACATGGCCACTAATAGCCAGAAGCTAAACAAACCAAGACCGATCCAGCGGGTGAGTTGCAACCCTGAACGATTGCGCTGCTTTGGCACCGCTATCGGCAGGCGGCTTCTTGGCGAGACATAGGGACGACGGTTGCCCTTGCTAGCGGGCATTGTTTTGGTGTCGTTCATCGGTTTCGCAGCCTCGGGTTGGAGAGGATCGCGCACAGGTCAGCCAGCATGACCAGCAGCAGATACGCGCCGCAGAAGATCATGGCGCAGGCCTGTACCAGGGCGAGATCGCGGTTGGAAACCGCATCGACCATTAAGCTGGCGATGCCTGGATAGTTGAAGATGGTTTCGACGATGATCACCCCGCCCAGCAGGTAGGAGAGGCTAAGCGCTACCGCATTGGCAATCGGGCCGACGGCGTTAGGCAGCGCATGGCGCAGTACACGCCGCATCGGGGGAACGCCTTTGAGCCGGGCCATCTCGACATAAGCGCTGTCGAGCTGATCGATTAAGGCCGCCCGCGTCATGCGTGCCATTTGAGCAATCAACACGCTGCACAGGGTGAGCACCGGCATCGCGTAAACTTTCATAAAGGCGCCCAAACTATCGACGGTGGAGACGTAGGAGAGCGCCGGTAGCCAGCCGAGTTGCACGGCGAAAATCAGCACCGCCAGCGTGGCGACCAGAAACTCGGGTACCGCCACCATCGACAGGGTGATCAGGTTTAGGGTGCGGTCAAGAATGCCCCCCCGGCGCATGGCGGCGGCGATACCCATGATGAGTGCCACGGGGACTGAGATAACCGTGGTAATCGCGGTTAACAGTAGCGAATTGGGCAGCCGGTCATTGACCAGCTGTATGACATCTACGCCATTACTGGCGGAGCGGCCAAGGTCGCCGGTGGCAAAGCCACTTAGCCATTGCCAGTAGCGCAGCAAGGGCGGCTGATTAAGGCCTAGCTGGGCACGCAGCGCCTCCACCTGTTCCGGCGTGGCAAACTGCCCCAGCACCTGCTGGGCGGTGTCCCCTGGTAGCAACGAGGTAATCGCAAAGATCACCAGTGAGACCAGCAGCAGGGTAATAAGACTGGAGGCTAAGCGACCTAGTACCAGTCCAAAGAGTGAGTCGCGCATATTTCTTCTCCGGCTCAAGGGCCATGTTCGTCATCATCAAGCGTCGTTAGGCGCTTTTGTGATAATGCCCATGGCTCGTGATTACAGTAGGGAGAGCAGGGATTAGCCTTTCCACCAGATATGCTCGGCGAACATATAGCCCATGAAACTACCCAGAGGCACGGTGCGATCCATTCCACCAATGCGGGCATCGAAGCCTTCGACACTGCTTATGAAGACGGGGATGCCGATACCACTCTCTTCATGGATCATGGTCTGCATATCGGCGTACATCTGTTTACGGGTGGCCAAATCCGGCTCTCCCCGCGAGGCAATCACCAATTGATCGAACTGCTCGTTGTGCCAGCCGGCTTCGTTCCAGGCAGCGCTGGAGAGGAAAAACTGCGAGAGCAAAATATTCGCCGTGGGGCGGGGATTAATATTGCCGAACCCCAGCGGGTGTTTCATCCAGTGGTTAGACCAGTAGCCATCGGAGGGGACACGGTTGATATCAAGGTTTAGCCCTGCCTGAGCCGCGGACTGCTGGAGAAGCACAGCCATATCTTCTGACGAGGAAGCCGCTGGAGAAGCGACAAGCGGTACTGTGGCTCCGCTCAGGCCAGCCTTCTTCAGCAAAGAGGCCGCTCGCTCTGGGTCGTACTCACGCTGAGGTAGCCCATCGAAGTAATAGGGGGAGCTTGAGATAATCGGCTGGTCGTTGGCAATCTCCCCATAGCCGCGCAGGGCGACGCGCTTGATCTGCTCGCGGTCGAAGAGATACTTCATCGCCTCTCGAAATTCTGGGCGACTGGTGGGCTGTTCATCAAAGCGCATCACCAAGTCGGTGTAGTTACCGGCGTTCGTCGCTTTTACCTGGTAGCCGTCACTGGTTTTCATGCGCTCTGCGGAGTTGCCACTCACTTCATTGATCATCTGCACATCGCCAGAAAGCAGCGCATTGACCCGTGACGATTCGTCGCTAATACCCACCACTTCGATAGCATCCAGGTAGGGATGGCCATCGCGCCAGTAGTTCTCATTCCGAACGCCGACCGAACGCACGCCGGGAGTAAACTCCTGGCACTTAAAGGCGCCGGTACCCAGCCCTTTCGAGAAGTCGGTGGTTCCGTCTGCCACAATCACCAGGTGCGAAACGGCCAGGATGGAGGGTAACTCGATATTGGGCGAGGAGAGGTTGAATTCGACACGTTGATCATCCAGTGCCTTGACACTTTCGATTTGTTCGACCATGGAGGCGACTTTCGAACCCGTTTCAGGATCTTTATGGCGCATGATCGAAAAAATCACATCCTGGGGTGTCAGCGGTTTGCCATCGTGGAAGGTGACGCCGCGCCGCAGGGTAAAGATCCAGTGGCTGCCGTTGTCGGTATTTTCAAACGACTCTGCCAGGCAGGGCTGGGGTGTCAGATCCTCATCGAACTGGGTCAGGCCGTTATAAAACATGTAGGCGCGGACATAGTCGATGGCTGTCGCCCCTAAGGCAGGGTCAAGCGTATCTTTTGTGGATGCCGAGTGCGCCGCTACGCGGATACGGCCGCCGTATTGGGGTGTTGCGCTTTCGCTATCCGCCGCCCAGGCCGAAGAGAAACCGGGAAAGGCACCGGCCGCGGCAGCAAAGGCGCCCGTCGCGCCAATAACTTTCATGGCATCGCGTCGAGACAGCCCGCGCTGCATGGCGTTGTAAACCTGCATGCTTTGTTCGGGAGAAACAAACAGATCATTAGGATTTTTTTCACGTGTCATAAGCCTTCTCCTTACTGCGATCAAGTGTTGTTGTGAGTCTGGCAGCGCGTGCTTAGCTGTTTTTGTAATCGCTGTTTTGCTCGCTCTCTTGGTGAGTTTGGGAAGCAGTGTGAGAGCTGTGGTTATGGCTTAATGCAATCGATCCTGTAGTCGGTACCAACTGCCCACCAGGGGTAAAAACCACGGCTTGCCAAAATGGCCGGGGATCGCTGGCCACTTGGTATCGTGCCAAGGATGATGCTGGCGGTTGCCTAGCATCACCTCGGCTAACACATGCCCCATATGCACCGACATCTGTACCCCATGGCCGCTATAGCCCATGGCGTAGTACATGCCGTTGTGCTGGCCTGCATGGGGAAGCCGGTCTTGGCTCATATCGACCAGCCCGCCCCAGCAGTAGTCGAGCCGCACCCCTTTTAGTTGGGGAAAGGCCTCTTCCAGCCCCCGGCGCAGTATCTCGCCGCTTTTGGCATCCGATTGGCTGCCGGACATGGCAAACCGTGCCCGCCCGCCAAACAGCAGTCGGTTATCGGCGGTAAGCCGGAAGTAGTGACCGACGATGCGGCTGGTGACATAAGAGCGCCGCTGGGGTAGCAGTTGGGCACACTGGGCGGCTGAAAGCGGCTCGGTGACGACGATAAAACTGCCCACCGGCACCAGGCGGCGGCGAAACCAGCTTAGTGGGCCTTTTTGCGAAGCGCCGGTGGCCAGCAGCACGTTTTCGGCGCGAATATCACCGCTGGGTGTGCCTAGCCTGTACGTGGACTTCTCGCGGGTGACGCGGGTCATCGGCGTACGTTCAAAAATATGCGTGCCATGCCTGGCTGCTGCTTCGGCCAAGCCGACACCGAAGCGCCCCATATGCATCTGGCCGCCGTTATGCTGCAGCAGCCCGCCATGGTAGAGCGACGAGTCGACCTCCTCTCGAACGGCGGCGGTGGAGAGCATCTCCACGTCGCTATCCACATCACGGCGAATGGCGTCGCAGGTGCGCGCGAGCTTGTCGTAGTGTTCCGGTTTAGCCGCCAGCTTCAGCTTGCCGTGGCGCAGGTAGTCGCAGTCGATAGCCTCTTCGGCCATCACCTGCTCGACGCTGGAGACGGCCTCGGCGTAGGTGGTGTAGTGAGCAATCGCCCGCTCGCGGCCCAGTTGCTCGACCAGGCTGGCGTAGTCTTGGGCCACGCCGGTGTTGCACTGGCCACCGTTGCGCCCCGAGGCTTCACCAATGATTTGGCCCGCCTCCAGCAGTGCTACGCGGGCCCCGCCCCGGGCCAGCGTGCGAGCAGCCGACAGCCCGGTAAAGCCACCGCCCACCACCGCAACATCGTAATGCTCTTGGGTGAGCGCCTGCTGGCCCCCGGTAAAGGCGGGCGCTGTGGACAGCCAATAAGAATTGAGTTGCATGGACGGCTCCTGCACGGTTGGCGAAATAGTCAGCTTAGAGACCGACTAACGCGGGCAAGTCGCGGATATCGTTAATCTTGGTCGCCCCGTAGCCGTCGCAATAGGGCTCGTGGTTGCGCGCCACAAACGCCTTGTTCTTGATGCCCATTAGGTGAGCTGAAATAAGGTCATAGCGGAAGCTCGATGAAACGTGCAGCAGCTCTTCGGGGTGGCAGTCCAAGCTGTCGATCATGGCTTCGAAGGCGGCTAAACGTGGCTTGTAAACTTTGAACGTATCGGCGGTAAAGACCTTGTGAAAGGGCACCTCAAGCTTTTGCACGTTAGCCATGATTTGGCCGTCATCGGCATTGGAATAAATCACCAGAGGGATTTTGTCGGCAATTTTCGCCAGCCCCTCAATCACGTCCGGGTGTGGGCCCCAGGTAGGTACGGCCTGGTAATAGAGCATGCCTTCGTTGTCACGGTATTCGATGCCCCAACGCTTGCAGGTACGCTCCAGCGCCGTGCAGAGAACCTCGGCATAGGGTTTCCACTCGCCGAGTACTTCGTCGTAACGGTAGGCGCCAAAATCCTGCACGAAGCGCTCCATGCGTTCGGCATCAGGGATGCGATCGGCAAAAATTTCGCGCGTCATGCGCCCCATCTGGAAGTTGGTGAGTGTGCCGTAACAATCAAAGGTGATGTACTTAGGGCGCATAATCTCGCTCATGGTTTTGATCCTCTTTTGTCTTGATCGGAGGTAGTTGGAGAGTCCTTAGCGCAGCCACTCATTTCATTACAGCATTCTTGAGCAGGCGCCAGACGCTGAAAGTACGCGCCCGGCTAACACAAACCGCCTTTTTTTGGGAGGGATGCAGCATAGAATGCGGCAGGCCGCTCACATCATTTCTGGCTGGCGGATACGGCTGCCATCGGAGAAGCGGTTGATGTGGTAAGGCTCGGGATCTACAACCGGCGTTGCATTGGTCGCCAAATCCGCGGCCAGCCTGCCCGCACCAGGTCCAATGCCGAAGCCGTGGCCACTACAGCCAGCGGCGACGATAAAGCCGGGGATGTTCTCAACCGGGGAGATGATGGGAATCATGTCCGGCGTGGTATCGATCATCCCGGCCCAGGCGCGGGCAATATGAATGCCTTTAAGCGCTGGGTACTCTGCCTTCAGTTCTGCCAGAGCGGCACGTGCCTGGGGAAGGTCGGGGGTGGGGTCAAGCACGCGCTGGCGCTCAAACGGCGATACCTGATCAAATTGCCAGTTACCCGCCGCTTCAGGCCCGTTGAAGAAAGACGCACCAATGCGGATCTGCAGCTTTTTGGCTAATTTGCTGCGGTAGGCGGCGTAGAATTTGCTCGCGTAGCGTAGCCCTTGGGGGCTGATTTCCACCCGGCCAAGCCCCGGCAGCGCCAAGGTGTAACTGCCATCCAGGCGGCGGCGCAGTGCGACCCTGGGGGTGATCAAGCAGCCCGGTGTGACCTCCGGCGCGGCGGTGGTTTGCAGCGCGGTGCCCATGATATTGGCCGAAGGTAGCTCAACGCCGTGACGACGGCAGAAGCGAGAGCTCCAGGCCCCGCCTGCACAGATGACCGTCGAGGTCTTAATCAATCCGTGCTCCGTCCAAACGCCACTCACACGCCCGTCATGCAGATCCAGGCCGCGCACCGCACAGTTTTGGTGAAGGTAGGAGCCGTGTTCACGGGCGCCAATAGCGATGGCCGAACAGGCCATTGAGGGTTCGGCCTGGGCATCGCTGGGCGACCAGACGCCGCCAATACAGGGTGAGGTGGTGCCGGGGGCGCGCTCGCGGGCTTCTTCGGCACTCAACATATGGCTGATAAAACCTCGCTCCTGGGCCTGTTGCCCCCAGGCCTCCCATTTGGCAAGGGTCGCTTGGCTATCCGTGGTGTAGACGATACCGTTGCGTCGAAACCCTACATCGCGGCCTATCTCTTGGGAGAACGCTTCCCAGCGGTCAAGGCTATACATGGCCAGCGGCAGCTCGAACATATCGCGATTTTGCTGGCGTACCCAGCCCCAGTTGCGGCTGGACTGCTCAGCGCCGATAAGCCCCTTCTCCAGCAGCGCCACCGAGACCCCTTGACGAGCCAACTCATAGGCGGCGGTCGTTCCCACAATACCGCCACCGATCACCACCACATCAACCTGCTCGGGAAGGGCCGGGCTGTCATGCACGGCGTCCACATTGATAAACATGCTGCTACCTCTAGTTGGTAGATAAAGTCACCATACAGTACGCGGTGTCACTCACTGGTCGAGATCGATCAGCACGCTTTTATGTTGCAGGCAGGCGTCAAAGGCCGCACGGCCCAGATCCCGGCCCACGCCAGAGCGCTTGTAACCGCCAGTGGGCAGAATGTAATCGTTACTACGACCGTAGCGGTTAACCCATACCGTACCCGCCGAGAGTTTTCTTACCGTGCGCAGCGCACGCCCTAGGTCAGCGGTATGAACGCCCGCAGCCAAACCGTAAACATCGTGCTCGGCCAGCGCTAAGGCTTCTTCTTCACTGTCGAAGGTTTGAATGGTTAGCACAGGGCCGAAGATTTCTTCCTCAACGGCAGGATTGTGGCGGTCGTTGGTATGCAGCAGGGTGGGCTGGTAAAAGTGGCCGCCATCATTGCGTTCAAAGCGCTCTCCGCCGCTCAGCAATTCAGCGCCCGCCTCGCGGGAGCGCGCCACGATGGATTCAATGCGCTCCAATTGGGTAGCGGAAATAATCGGCGAAAACCAACCGCCAGCCTGCCAGGTGTGACCAGGGGTGAGGGCGTTGAACAGCCCGCGAAGCCGCTCAACCATGGGCTCAAGCAGTTCCTGTTGGATCAATAACCGTGAGCCGGCGACACACACTTGCCCGGCGTTGCCGGTAATGGCGGCGGCAAGGGTTTTCGCGGTGCGATCAATATCCGGGATATCGGCAAACACCAGTTGCGGGCTCTTGCCACCCAGCTCCAGAGTGACCGGCTTGGGCCCGGTTTCGGCACAGGCGCCCATGATGGTGCGCCCGGTCACCGTTGAGCCGGTGAAGGTGACCTTGGCCACATAAGAATGACGGCATAGGGCATCGCCGGTTAACGGCCCGTTGCCCTGGATGACGTTGAACACCCCTGGCGGCATGCCCGCCTCAATGGCTAGCTCAGCCAGCCGCACGGCGGTAAAGGGCGTCATCTCGGAAGGTTTGAGCACCACCGTGTTGCCTGCGGCCAAAGCGGGGGCGACTTTCCAGCAGGTCATGCTGAGGGGAAAGTTCCAGGGTGCGATCGCGCCAACGACGCCTAGCGGCTCGGCAATCTGCATACCCAGGTGGTCGTGGGCGGTCGCCGCGACTTCGCCGCCGTGCTTGTCGGCGAATTCCGCAAAGAAGCGAATACCTTCGGCGGTGTAGGGCACATCCCAGGCCCGGGTCTGATCGATCGGCCGGGTGGAGCCGAGGGATTCCAGCGGGGCGAGATAATCAATATCGGCTTCAATCAGATCTGCCCAGCGGCGCATAACCCTTGCCCGCTCCCGTGGCGCACAGCGTGACCAGTCACCGCGCATAAACGCCTGGTGGGCACTGGTCACGGCATCATCGACGCGATTGGCATCGGCCATGGGCAGCTCGGCATAGACGGCCCCGTCGGAGGGGCGCGATACTCTTAGGGCGCTTGGGTCGATAACGCGCTGGCCCTGAATAAAGTGCGCACATGGGATAGATATCTGGGCAGGATCGAAACTTGGCATGAGAGTCCTTGAAGTTAGTTCAATAGCGTTTTCGTTTACCTACCATCCTAGGTCGGATGCCCCAGCATGGGGTGCTGAGTACAGGGTGCTTGGGCGCAGGGGATGCGCTCCTCTATAGCAGCGACGAATAAATCTGCTGAATTGCACGGAGTGCTCTTTTATGGCGTGGCATCGCTGCGTCCTGAGTGCCAAAGTAGCGGCAAACCGATCAACCCCAGCGCAAGGAAAATAGTGCGATGACTCACTCCCCTTTGACGTCTGCTTCAGCTAGTACTCCCGCCCGCTTTGAACGTGAGGGCTTAACGTGGCGATCCATGACCGTTAACGATCTTGAGGCGGCGCATCGCCTGTCGCTTAAACTCGGCTGGCCCCATCGCGTCGACGATTGGCGCCAGATGCTTGAGGTGG
The DNA here is from genome assembly GCF_023061285.1 of Chromohalobacter nigrandesensis. GTDB lineage: Bacteria > Pseudomonadota > Gammaproteobacteria > Pseudomonadales > Halomonadaceae > Chromohalobacter > Chromohalobacter nigrandesensis. The sequence goes on along the minus strand of NZ_JAKGAM010000002.1, from coordinate 368,417 downwards.
GAGAGGGCGTCGCTCTGGAGAGCATCGACGGTGAACTGGTGGGCACCGGGCTTTGCTTCAATCAAGGGGCTGTGGCCACCCTGGGGCTGGTAGTGATTAGCGACGAGTGGCAGGGCCTCGGGCTGGGGCGCGAGATGATGGCACGGCTGATGGCGCTGGCGGGCCCACGAACGCTGATGTTGGTCGCCACGAAAGCGGGCCAGCCGCTGTACCAAAAACTGGGCTTTGAGCCGTGCAATCGCATCTGCCAATACCAAGGAGTGGTCACCGGCGCACCGCCTGCGCCGCATGAGCCGGGTTTACGTCCGATGGCGGCAAGCGATCAGGCGGCGCTGCTCGCGTTCTCACCCGACAGCCCGGCTCATGCGGTGGCCGTTCAATCGGCTAATAGAGGGGTGGTGATTGAAAAGGCAGGTGTCATTGAAGGGTTTGCGCTGAAGCGTACCTATGGGCGCGGCGAGCATATTGGCCCCATTCTGGCGCGCAGTGCCGAACAGGCGCAGGCGCTGGTGTTGGCGCTGCTGACGGATGCTGAGGGTGATTTTATACGCATTGATTTGGTCGATCCCGGCGACGATAGCTGGCTGACGGCGTTAGGGCCCACCTGCGTCGATCAAATCACCCGTATGCGCTGTGGCGAGGCTGTCGAGGAGGGGCCGTTAACGCGCTTTGGCATGCTGACTCAGGCGCTGGGCTAACGGTGGAGGCTGCTTATGAACGCGAATATCGTGGATGCCGCTAACGCCATCGCTCCCCAGCTTTCTGCCCAGCGACGTGACTTTCACCGCTACCCCGAGCAGGGGTGGATGGAGTTTCGCACCGCCAGCCTTGTAGCTGAACGGCTTAGCCAACTGGGGTTCAGCGTTCAGCTGGGGCAAGCAGTGGTGAGTGAGTGTGCGCGCATGGGCGTGCCGGATAGACAAACCCTGGACGAAGCCTTGGCGCGTGCGCGCACTCAGGGCGCTGTTGAGCGCTGGTTGCCTGCCTTGGAAGGGGGCTTTACCGGCGTTGTAGGTACGCTGGATACGCAGCGCCCAGGGCCGACCCAGGCGTTCCGTTTCGACCTTGATGCCCTGCCAATCGTAGAGTCCAGCGAGGCTGATCACCGTCCTTATCAAGCGGGTTTTCACTCGATCAACCAAGGCTCAATGCACGCCTGCGGCCACGATGGCCATGCCACCATAGGGTTGGGAATGGCCGAACTGTTGAGCCAATTTTCCAGTCAGCTGGTTGGCAAAATAAAATTGATTTTCCAACCCGCCGAAGAGGGTGTGCGGGGGAGTCAGTCGATGGTCGAGGCGGGTGTCGTCGATGACGTTGACAGCTTGGTCGCCACGCATCTGGGCCTCGGCCACCCCAGCGGTCAGGTGATATGCGCGGCGGATGGCTTTCTTGCCACCACCAAGCTGGATGTTCACTTTTCGGGCAAGGCGGCCCATGCCGGCGGGCAGCCGGAGGTTGGCCACAATGCGTTACTGGCTGCCGCCCAGGCGACGCTTGGTTTGCATGCCATCGCCCCTCACAGCCAAGGCGCCGCGCGGATTAATGTTGGTCAACTACATGCCGGGAGTGGGCGCAATATCATTGCCGATAGCGCGCTATTAACGCTGGAGACCCGTGGCGCCACTGCGGACATAAACAGCTATATGGAAAAGCGTGCGTTTGAGGTGCTCAAAGGGGCTGCCGCTATGCAGGGAGTAAGCATCTCTACCGAACGCGTCGGCGCTGCCAGTGCCTGCGCCGCCAGCCCTGCTTTGGTAGAGAAAATTGCCGCTTGTCTCGCCGCTTACCCTGGCATCACTCAGTTAGTGAGGCGCGACGTGACGCCCGCGGGCTCTGAAGATGCCACCTCGCTAATGGCCAGGGTGATGGAGCGTGGTGGTCAGGCAACCTACATGATTTTCGGTGCAGATCTTGCGGCAGGTCACCACCACGCCTGCTTTGACTTTGATGAGACAGTGATACCGTTGGCAGTTGGCGCGTTGATGCAGATAGCGCTTGATCCATTCGCCTCATCTATTACTACTGTTTCATAAATCTCACTATCGGCTACCTGAATACGTGAAGTCAGCACTGTCATTTTCCCGATCATCACCAGCGAGACCAGCGGTCCGGCCCAGACATTATGACAGGCACCAGGCTAACTTACTCAGAAATGCTTAAGCCGATGGACTTGATAGACTGGTTTTTCCCGTTTTCTCACCGGCTAGGCATGGCCAACTGAGCAACCGGTGGACGCTAATTACGCAGTGATTGGAGGCGGTTTCTGGTCGACGACGTGGTTTACCCATGCGCCGCGCGATTACGACCACGCCGAAGCCGCTACCTTGACCCCGGCCGGCTTGACCGCCTGGCGCGCACTGGTGGTGGACGGCAATCTCAAGGCCGGCGACACGGTTTTGGTGCTGGGCACCGGTGGCGTCTCGATCTTCGCCTTGCAGTTCGCCAAGCTGATGGGCGCCACGGTGATCGCAACCTCGTCCTCGGACGAGAATGCTCAACGGACGCGGCGGCGAGATCCCCACCGCCAAGCTGATGGCCAAGCAGGCGCGTCTGCAGGGCTTGATCGTGGGTAGCCGGCGCGATCAGATCGAGATGATCCGGGCCATCGACGCCAGCGATCTCCATCCAATCATCGACCGGCGTTTCGCTCTCGACGAGATCGCCGACGCGTTTCGCCACCAGGAAGCAGGGCACCACTTCGGCAAGATCTGCCTGGAATTCTGATTCGCGCAGACGCAGAGCGGTGATAAATCCAGCCCTCAACAGCAAGAAGCCGGCCAAGGCCGGCTTCTTGTCGTTCGCTTTTCCTACAGCTTTGCGACTATATCTTAACTACGCAAAGTCACGTTCAGGGTGAAACCTGGCGGGTCGGCATCACCAGTAGTTCCTGCAGGTTGACGTGGCCGGGCTGCGCGAAGCCGTAGACTAGTGCACTGGCGATATCCTCGGCGTGTAACGCTTGGACGCTATCGCGGCGCTGTTGCATCTGCTCATCGGGCACGTTGTAGCCCCAATTGGTATAGGTGGCACCGGGTTCGATCAGCGATACACGGATGCCATCCTCGCCGAGTTCCTTGCGCAGCGCGTCGTGAAAGCCTACCACGGCGAACTTGGTGGCGTTGTAGACCGACCAGCCAGCGATACCATAGCGTCCGTCGACGCTCGAGACGCTACTGATCATCGCCCCCTCGCGGCCACGCATCATCGGAATGGCCCGCTGAGTGCAGTTGAGCACCCCATAGAGACTGGCATCGATAGTAGCCCGCCACTCCTCATGGTTGCTCTCCTCGAAGCGGTTGTTATAACCGACGCCGGCATTGTTGAAGAGCAGATCGAGCCCTCCGAATTCGCGCTCGACGTCGGCCACATGGACGCGGGCACGTCCACCGATACGCTTGGCCAACATCGCTTGGTTTACAAACGAAGTCGCTTTCTCGCCCTCCCTGGATAGATCGCCATGAATATTCTTGCACTCCTCTGACATCCGTAAGCGTTAATTCCATTCTGGAACCATTTGTCTATGTGAGGTGATTCTGCCGGGCGCCTGCGTGGTGCGCTCCGATGTATCGATGTGTGCTAAAAGAGGAAAGAAGGCTTTTGATTTTTGTTTAAAAACAGTAATTTAAGTTTTAATTTCTTGTGGTGGCATGCTGTTTGCTTTAGTGGCTTATAACGGAATATATGGAATGTAGCAGTACCGACGAAGCGGAGGAGAAAACGTCATGAGCTATAAGCGGCGAGATTTCATTAAAACAGGGGCTGGTGCTCTGGTCTTGGCAGAGTCATCAGAACCGGAAAGAACGTTTGCTACAGATCTGAACGCTCGTGTTCCTTACGGATACACTGGGTTGACTTGACATCAAAGCTCTGCAATACAGTTTTAACCAATCGAAAAAGCTGTGGTACCTATTTCAACTGAACAGAGAGCAGCGCGAACGGGATGCCTATGAAGACCGAAACACTGAACAAGCTGGTCCAATTCCGGCACAACCTACACCAAGAGCCCGAGCTGGGCTTCGAGGAACGCGATACGTCGCGCAAGGTGGGGGCCTATCTTGATTCGCTCGGCGTCGAGTACGTCAGTGGGATTGGTAAGACTGGCATCGTGGCCTGGATCATAGGTACGGTCGGCGACAGCGATGCCAGTGTCGGGCTCCGAGCCGACATGGACGCGCTGCCCATCGAGGAAAAAAGCGGGGTCGAGCATATCTCGACGCGTACCGGGCGCATGCACGCCTGCGGCCACGATGGCCATACCAGCATACTGTTGGGCGCGGTCGATTACTTGAAGAAAAACAACGATTTTGCAGGCACGGTCTATTTCGTGTTCCAGCCAGCCGAGGAAGGGGTCGGCGGCGCCAAGGCGATGATCGAAGATGGTATCTTCGAGCGCTTCGATATGCGTGAAATCTACGCACTGCATAATTGGCCATCGCTGCCGATCGGCCAGTATGGACTCATCGCGGGGCCGATTATGGCCGGCGGCGACCGAGTCGATATCACCATCCATGGCCGCGGCGGACATGGTGGGCTCAACCCGCATGGCTGTATCGATCCGATTCGCATCGCTGCCGAACTCGTGCACAAGGCCCACACCATCATTGCCCGTGAGGTCGATCCGCTGAACCCGGCGGTGTTGAGCATCTGTGCCCTGCAAAGCGGCGACTTGGCCGGCTTTGCCGTTATCCCCGACACCGCCACGCTATCCGGCACTATTCGCGCCCTCGACGAAGCTACCCGCGAGGTCGTTCGATCAGGGCTGCGTCGACTCTGTCAGAGCCTGGAGCAGTACTATGGCGCAGAGATCGAGCTAGTCATCGAGGACAAGTTCGGGGTCACCGACAATGATCCGGGAGCGACCGAATCGGCCCGACAGGTCATCGCCGACTGTTTCGGCGAGGAGGCACTGGCGGTGAACCACAAGCCCTGCATGGGCGGAGAGGATTTCTCGTACATGCTGGCCGAGCGCCCCGGTGCTTATATCCATGTCGGGTCCGGCGACGCCGAGCATAGCCGCGGTCTGCATCATCCTGAGTATGATTTCAATGATCGGATCATGCCGGATGGAATCCGGCTGCTCACTGAACTAGCTCGCAAATCGCTTGAAAAACAACTTCAATGACGTGAGTTCATGAATAGCGTGAGCCGTCATACCAAGGAATACCCTAAAACAATCGAAAGGAGGGCGCTCTTATGGCAACCAGCCGCCGAAGTAAAGTCACCCGACCGTACATCGTTTTCGTGGTGGTAATGTTCCTGCTCATGATCTTCCCGCTTTACGGGCTCGCCAACCACGTGTTCCCGCTGGTACTGGGGCTACCTTTCGGTCTTTTCTGGGTCATTCTTCTAGAACTAATCGCCTTCGTCGCGTTGTGCTTTTTCTACCGCTACGAGTATGGCAACGGGGGCGAGCATGAATAATTGGGTATTCGCGCTGGGCTCGATGCTGGTGTATCTGGTCCTTGCCTTCGTGATTGGGCTCATGGCTGGGCGTAAACGCTCGTTCTGGTCGGTTTCCGAATACGCGGTCGCAGACCGCGGTCTTGGCCTGATCGTGATCTGGTTCATGATGGGCGGTACGGTTTTCAGTGCGTTTTCCTTCCTCGGCGGTCCGGGCATGGCTTTTTCCCAGGGGGCAGCGTCGTATTTCGTACCGGCCTATATAGCACTCGGGATCCTGCCCTGGTACTTGCTGGGACCAAAGGTGGGCCGTATTGGCGCTCGCAAGAATTTTTTCACCATGGGTGATTTCCTGGGGGATCGGTATCAGTCCAAGGCGTTGACCGTGATCGTGGGTGTGATCTCGGTACTGGCTTTCATCCAGTATCTGACCCTCCAGATCAAGGGTATGGCCTTCATTTTCAATATTCTCACCGACGGAGTAATTCCGTATTGGTTCGGCGCGTTGCTGGCCTACGGCATCGTGGTCGCCTATGTGGCAACCTCGGGCGTACGCGGTGCAGCGTGGAGCGATGTGTTGCAGGGCGCGCTAATGCTTATCGTGGCTTGGACAGTCGGCTATTACCTGGTCTATACGCTGCAGGGCAGTCCAACGGAGATGTTCACTGCTATCGATCAGGCAAAACCAGGATTTCTGACCATCGGCCAAGACGGCTCGCCGATGTCGGCTATGGCGTATTCGACCGTCATATTGGTATCGGCCCTTGGTTTTTTGATGTGGCCGCATCTATTCACCAAGTCCTATACGACCACCGAAAAACGCATCAAGATCACGACAATGGCTTTCCCCCTGTTCGGTATCTTTCTGGTGCCAGTGCTGTTCGTCGGCTTTGCCGCCATCGGCGTGGTCGCCCCGGACGCGTTGGAAAGCTCAGACGAGATCCTGCCGCATCTCGTGACCAACTATCTCGGCGCTAACAGCTGGCTGTACGGTTTGATCGGGGCCGGCGCTTTGGCTGCGGCAATGTCGTCTTCGGATGCAATCACCCACGGCGGCTCTGTCTCGCTAGGCCGCGACGTGATCCTGCCTTTCAAACCGGACATGAGCGAACGCACTCAGGTCTGGATCATGCGTGCCGGTGTGGTCGTGATTGGCGCAGCGGCCTATTGGCTGTCGATCTTCGGGGCGGCCGGTATCATTGCGCTGCTGGTCGGCGCCTATGGGTCGATCGCGCAGTTCGTGCCGGCGGTGTATGGCGCTCTGATATGGCGGCGCGGCACCAAACAGGGAGCCATCGCGGGGATGGTTGTCGGTATTGGCGTCAACTACTACTACCAGATCGTGGCGGAATCGACGCCGCTGGACATCAATGCCGGCATCGTCGGCCTGCTTTGCAATATCGTGGTATTCGTCGCGGTCAGTCTGATGACCCGGCCGGTACCCGCTACACTCGCAAACGAGTATGCTGACGCTTGAATCCGGTGATTGTTACAGCGCGCGTAGCGAAGCGATCAGGTGGTCCATGTCCTTGCCCGGGTAGCCGATGACCACCAGCGCCCGCGATTGATGGGCACGGGTCACGGTCCAGGTCAGCCGACCACCTGCAAGCTGAATAACATGGTAGCGACCGGAATGGTCGTTGGCCTGCACCAATCCCTTGGCGCGAACCAGCGTGGTAGCCGCCTCGCTCAGCAGAGCCTCGAGGGCGGCGAGATCAATGACGCTGGCGAACTCCACGCTCTCGGTGACTAGCGTCCCGCTGCCTCGCGTCGCGGAATCGGCAGTCGAAGCTGATGGCGGCTTCTCTGCCTTTTCGAGCGTCCTGCCTGCCGTCGGGTTTAGCGCGGCGATTGATTGCAATACCTGCTCGCGCTGCGCGTCGGTCAGCCAGTTAATACGGTTGATGCGTAGATGGGCCACCTCTCGGATCTGGGCGACGACGATGTCTTTGATTGCCGTGTCTTTGTAGTGGCGTGTGAAGGCGCTGGCATCCACCAGTGTTTCGGCGCTTTCGAGCCGGAAGCCGCGTGCTGCGTCGAGTAACTGCATGAGCGGGCGCGGCCGAGCGATACCGCTAGCCTCGAAGATCAGATGCGATGGCGGCGTCGGCCATCGGCGTATGTCACGCAGCTGTGCGGAAAGATTGCCGGCGATCCCGCAACAGGCGCAGCCGTTGGTTAGCCGCAGGATGTGGTCTTCCTGCGATTCGATCAGCTCGGCATCGATGTTGATACGCCCGAAATCGTTGACCAGAAACAGCGCATTCGTGAGTTCACCGCTGGCAATGAGCGTGTTAATACGGGTGGTCTTGCCACTACCGAGAAATCCACAGAGCAGGGTGACGGGAATGGGCAATCTCGAGGTGCTCATCGTTTCCAACTCCATCCTCAAGCACGCCGATCAGGTGAAGGATCGGACATTACCCACCCCCTTGGGCATTGATCAATGAGTCGCCATGCCCCGGTATCGAGCGCCTTGGCTGGCGTAATCCGAGTAGCGTTTTGCCTGTATCTATTTGCGTGCATGCTCTCAGCCGCCGCCCGTCGACCGACCGGAAAGCAGCGTGTCGAACACACCAATGTCCTTGAGTGACGTGGTGCTGTCGAGCGGATCTTCGTCGAGTACCGTGATATCGGCAAGCTTGCCTGGCTCAAGGCTGCCGATGCGATCATCCAGGCGCAGCGTGTAGGCCGCACCCAGCGTGATCGCCTCCAGTGCGCGGGCGCGGCTAATCTTCTCTGCCTCGCCCAAGGTGACCCCGCTGGCGGTCTCGCGGGTAGTGGCACACCAGGCGGTAAACAGCGGCGAGATTGGCGTGACCGGCGCATCGCAGTGAATGCCGAAGACAATGCCCATTCGGTCGGCACTCGCCGCCGGTTCGAGTCGCTGGCAGCGGTCGAAACCGAGTGTCTTGGTTAGATGAATATCGCCCCAGTAGTAGATATGGTTGGCGAAGATGTTCAGGCAGGCCCCAAGGCGTGCGACCCGGCGTAGCTGGTCCTGGCGGATCAGTTGTACATGCTGAAGTGTATGTCGATGGTCTGGTCGTGGCCACATCGCCAGCGCCCCGTCCAAGGCATCAAGGATAACGCTGACTGCTTCGTCGCCATTGGTGTGCACATGCAAGTGAAGCCCGGCCTGGTGGTAATGCTGGACCATGTCGTGAAAAGTCTGTGGCGGTGCGTTCCAGACGCCGTTGTCCTGCCCGGTAAGATAGCCTGGCCACTGCAGGCGGGCTGTGAAATTCTGGATCGCGCCGTCGGTGACTAGCTTGACGAGCCCGAACTGCAGCCGCTCGTGGTTGTAGTCGATTGCCTGCTGCACCCGCTCGCTACCCATCTGTGGATCCCAGGCGAGAGCATTGAGTGCGGGTACCAGGCGGACCGGGAAGTCCTCGGCCGCAGTGACCTCGCGAAGTGCTGCAATCGCGGCATCGCTCATAGGATTGAGCAGATCGGTGATCGTGGTCACGCCCTCACGCCGCGCCGCTTGCGCATAGCGATTCAGTGCGCGGGTATCGGAAACGCCCTCGAAGATGTCGAAGTCCAGTGCATCGAACACTGGATGCATGGCGGCGAACTCTTCGAGTATGCCGTTGGGCCGGCCCTGATCGTCGCGCACGATGCCTTCGAGGTCCATATCGGCGAGGCCCGCCCGGTCAATGGTTGCACTGTTGACGAACATCACATGCAGGCTGGCATGAATAACCACGATCGGCCGTGTGTCGCTTACCGTATCCAGCAGTTGCCGGTTGATCGATACGGAGTCGAAATAGACCGGATCCAACCCCCAGGCAATGAGCGGGCTATCTGCGGCACCTTGATCGACGTGTGCGGCCAAACGCTGCTGAACCGCATCGGGTGTCTTGAGCCCTTCCCAGAGCTTGCCTTCCGGATCCCGTCGATCGAAATAGCCCAGATATAGATGGCTCCAGACCGAACCTTCCAGCGCATGGCTATGGCCCTCGACGAAGCCGGGCACCAACACCTTATCGGCATAGCGGTCGTCGACGACCACCTCGCCGAAGCGCTGTATTTCTTCGATTGGCCCGACACCGAGTATCCGCCCGTCCCGTACCGCCACACATTGCCCAACCGGTTGCGACGGGTTCATCGTATGAATGGTTTTGGCGGTATAAGCAGTAATTGTCATGGTTGTCGGGCTCTCGAGCTTCATGAGTGTGAAGCAGTCAACATAGTCGGCCTGTCACCAGTTACCACCAGGCGAAGCATTGGCCAGCCTGGCATCTCTCAATTTCTTGGCCTCTTCAACATAGGCTACCTGGAGATGGAAAGAGGTCAATCATTTGCCCGGTGTCGTCTGTCCGTCATCGCCAGAGCTCTCAGAAGGCCGAACGCCCAAGAGCGGAGAGTAGTGTCACCGATCTTTACTCAGATCTTGGCACCGCCCCGGCCATGCTTGATACGAGAGAGAAGAGTCGTACAATTTACTGAAATGACCTCCTCTCGCCCCAGGAGGCGCTCGCGTGCAAAGCGGTCAAATGTCTCCTGGCTATCGGTCAAGGTGTGCATGTGGAGGCTACGCAAGTCGCTCATGATGTAGAGGTTGATAACTTCATTGCAATCTGCGAGTTCCGCTGCCATCTCCTCGATGGCGTAAGGTGCGACTTTTAGATCCACGAAGGTCGAAATGACCTTGCCGAGCTTCGAGGGGTTGACCACAGCCGTAAACTGCTCGATGACGCCATTGTCGATGAGTTGCTGAACACGATCTCGAGCATGAGCGCGAGAGATGTCGAGTTCTCGAGCCATATCTGCGTAGGACATTCGACCGTCTTTGATCAGTAGATTAAGAAGCGCGTTATCAAGTTTATTCATGACGTTTTAGGAGCTTTAAATTATACAGGGAAAATTGAGAACAAGGTGTTCCAGAGCCCCGATTGTCAGTCAATGATCGCTAAAACGCCGACGGGGACTCTTCGGCGGCGTTGTGTCATTTCCGCGACGCGGGCCGTAGATCGTAGTCGAAATATTGTTCCATAAGCTCGACGAAAGTGCCGTCGGTGTAGATGCTATCCAGCGCTTGATTGAAGGTGTTGGCTAGTGCCTTGTCGCGTGGTCGAACGGCGATGGCGTTACCCTTTCCGAAGATCGACTCGGGGCTGTTGATCTGCGGCCCGAGTTGGACAAAATCGCTGTCGGTGTTATCGACTTCCAACGTATCCAGCGCGACCGGGTAATTGAGGAATGCTAGATCAAGGCGCTGCGACTGCAGGTCGAGTGCCACATCCGCCGCCGTGGAATATCGCTGGATATCAAGGGTGTCAGAATAGCGCTCGGCGACATAATTATCTTGTGTCGTTCCGCGCTGCACGCCGACGGACAAGCCTTTCAGTGTCTCCATGTCGTCGATATCGATATCACTGCCACGTCGTGCGACCCACACTTTGGGTGACATGGCGTAGGGCTCGGTGAAGCGCACCTGCTGCTCGCGGGCGGGGGTGATGCGCATCGATGACAGGATGGCATCGTACTTGCGTGATAGCAGCCCGGGGATGATGCCATCCCAGCCTTGTACGACCCATTCGCAATCCAGTTTGGCGCGCTGACAGAGCTCGTTACCCAGGTCGATTTCGAAGCCCGCGAGTTCGCCATCAGCGTTGCGATATTCGAACGGTGGATAAGGCACGTCGACGGCAATGCGTACTTGTTGTCTGTCATCGTTGGACGTGTCGTTGGCCAGTGCAGAAACAGTACTGGTCAGGCTGGCACCCACAAGCAGAACGGCGATGGCCAGCTTGAGAGGCGTGGTTCCGGTCGGATGAAGGTCCGGTAAGCGTAAAGGCGGCATGAGCAGATTCCTTGTTGTCATCGATGGGGCTTAGAAGCGGCCCCGAAGGGCCGGGTCAGGCGGTTTTTTCGCTAGGTCTTTGTCGCAGTCGCTGGCGAATCGCAAAAGCCACCGACACCACAGCGAGGATCAACAGTGTCAGCGAGATTGGCCGGGTGAAGAACAGAGTCCAGTTTTCGTCGGTCATCAGCGCGCGGCGCAGGTTGGTCTCGGCGATTGGTCCGAGGATAACGCCGAGCACTAGTGGTGCCAGAGGGTAATCCAGCTTACTGAGGATATAGCCGAAAATTCCCACCCCGAGTAGCAGATAGATGTCGGTGACGCGGTTGTTGAGGGCGAAAGCGCCGACGACACAGCACACCAGCACCACCGGCACGATCACCGAGCGTGGCACGTCGGTAACTCGCAGGAAGAAGCGCATACTGAATAGGCACACCACCAGCACCATGAATGCGGCAAGCAGCATGGCCATGAACATGCCGTAGACCAGATCGCCGTGATCGAGGATCAGGCGCGGGCCGATGCCAATGCCATGGACCATCAGCGACGCCATCAGCACCGCGTCGACGGCGCTACCCGGGATGCCCAAGGCGATCATCGGAATCAACCCACCACCGGACGTCGCCGAGTTGCCGGACTCCGAGGCGATCACACCCTCGGGGGTACCGGTGCCAAATTTCTCGGGCGTTTTGGAGGCACGCTTGGCTTGGTCGTAAGCCAAAAGGTTGGCGATGCTGCCGCCGGCCCCGGGTACTGCACCGATGAACACCCCGACCAGCGATGAACGGAGCAAGTTGATCGGGTAGGTTAGCGTCTCGCGGAGCGCATCCAGTGGCTTGAAGGTTACGTTGGCGGGAATCAGTTGCTTGCCGTGCTTCGTCTGTTCGGCATCTTCGACTTCCTGGAGCAACTGACTGACGGCGAAGATGCCGATCAGCACCACCAGGAACGGAAAGCCATTGGCGAGTAGGTCGATATCGAAGGTAAAGCGTGCCACCCCCATCATCGGGTCGGCACCCACGGTAGCGATGAATAGCCCCAGCAGACCGGTCATCAGCCCCTTGAGCATCGACTTTCCGACCAGGCTGGCGACCACCGTCATGGCGAAGATGATCAGTGAGAAATATTCCCAGGCGCCCAGTTTGACGGCAATCATCGCCAGCGGTGGGGCGGCGATGATCAGCACGATCACGCTGACCAAGGCACCGAAGAACGATGACCAGATGCCCAGCGCCAGGGCACGACCGGGCTGGCCGCTGCGCGCCATCGGGAAGGCATCGAAGGTAGTGGCGACTGACGACGGCGTGCCGGGAATGCCCAGCAGGGCGGCACTGATCAGCCCGCCCGAATAGCCGCCGACGTAGACCGCAAGCATGGTCGCAATGCCCTGTAGTGGGTCCATGCTGAAGGTCAACGGTAGGGTCAGCACGATGGCCATGGTGATGGTGAAGCCGGGGATCGCCGAGGCGATAACACCGGCCACCACGCCGAGCAGCATGGTGGCCATCGTCGATAGCGTGAATAGCTGGTCCATGCCGGCGAACAGCGCTTCCGTCATGTTGCGTCTCCTCTCGAGGACAGCCGCGAAGCTGTGGTGTCAGCTAACGTTCAGCCGAATGGGCCGCGGGGAAGGCTGATGATGAAGACATCCCGGAATAGCCAGTCGATGCCGAACGAGAACGTCACGGCGATGATCGCGGCGATCGCCAGGCTACGCGGGCGACGCACACCAAGCGCGAGTTGAGCCAGGACCAGGAAGAGCAGCGAGGCCAGGCGAAATCCCAGCGCCGGTACGCCGACGATGTACAGGGCGAACAGCGCGAGTACGCCGAACGCTAGCCGGTGGCGCCACAGCCAGCGCCTGACCAGTCCTGGCGCGGCTGCTGTATTGCTACGATAGTGCCGCCATTCCTGGACCATGATGCCCAGGTTGGTCACTATCAGCACGGCCAGCACCAGGCGTGGAAAGCTGCCCGCCCCTAGCGGCTCCCACATTGACGAGGGCAGTGCCCCGGCATGCACGAACAACATGGAGAACAGCACCACCAGCGCGCCATTCAGTACCAGGTGGGCGAGGGCGTTGGCGCGACGGGTGTCGGGATCGGCGACCCGGTCCGATGACCGGGTCTGCTGTGAAGGCGCCTGCGAACTCATTTAGCCAGCTTCCCTGAAAGCCGCTCGATGGTCTTGTCAGTAGTTTCGAGGTAGTCAGCAAATGCCCCGGGTCCTTCGAAATGTACCTTGGCACCGGCATTGTGTACCGCCTGGGTGAATCGCTCATCCTGGGAGAGTTCCTGCATGGCGTCGGCAAGCACTGCGACTTTGTCCTCCGGAGTGCCCTTGGGAGCGATCAGGCCGCGCACGATGTTGAGGCTGAGCGAATCGTAGCCGAGTTCCTTGAAGGTCGGCACGTCGGGGGTCTCCTCTTGGCGTTCGGCACTACCCACCGCCAGGAAGCGTAGATTGCCATTCTTGACGAACTCGCCACTCGAGGCGATGTCGCCGATCGCCGCATCGATGTGACCACCCACCAGCGATCGAATACGTGCGCCGGTGCCCTCGAAACCGACGTAGCGGAACGATAGGTTTGCGGCGTCTTCCATCATCGCCGCGTGGACGTGGGGGATGCCGCCCAGGGTGACGCCGACACGGATCTCGCCGGGATTCTTCTGGGCATAGTCGACGAACTCGCCGAAGGTTTGCCAGGGGCTATCGGCGTTGACCGTCAGGTACTGTGGCGAGGCGGTCAGCGCGGCCACCGGGGTGAAGTCGTCCCAGTTGAGTTCGGTCAGTTGGGTATGGTTGGCGACCAGCAGGCCTTCGTGGATCTGGCCTACCGTATAGCCGTCGGGATCACGCTCAGCCAGTGCCTCGAGCCCCGTGGTGCCGCTGACGCCGGGCATGTTGATCACTGGCATCGGTTGGCCCAGATACGCCTCGGCATGATTGGAGACCACGCGCATCAGGGTGTCGCTACCCCCGCCCGGCGACCAGGGCACGATGAGTTCCACCGGCTTGCTGGGATAGTCTTCCGACTGGGCTAGCGCCGTGGCGCTGGCGCCGAGCGCGGTGCCCAGCACTAGGCCGCCGATGGCCAGCTTGAACCGTGTGGAACGGATGTCGCTTGGATGTTGCGGAGTAAAGAATGACATGGTTGTTTTGTCCTTGTAGGTCATCATGTTGATTCATTGTGTAGTTGCTTGGCCCGTGAGGGCCCTAATCGGTTCGTGCGTGTACCGCCGAACCGCGAACGGGCAATTTCCGGTCCTTGCTACCCGAGTAGCAAGGCGCCGTAGACGAGCCCGAAACACACGACGAACGCCGGGTGAACCCGTGTCGCCAGAAGCAGTACGCCGGCGATGCCACCGATGATCGCGGTGTGCAGGATGCCGGCGGTATCCACTCCTTCGGAGAGAAAGCGCCAGGTCAGGTAGGCCATCAATGTCATCACCACCGGGCGGACCCATTGGCTCATCGACTTGACCTTGATCGAGTCGCGGTAGCGATACAGCGTGCCCAGCGCGATCAGCATCAGCAGTAGCGATGGCGCGACGGTGGCGAAGGTAGCGATCAGCGAGCCGGGTACGCCGGCGATGTCGTAGCCGATAAAGCCGGCCATCTTGGTGGCGATCGGGCTGGGCAGGGCGTTGGCCAGCGCCAGGGTTTCGGCGAATGTCTGGGAACTCATCCAGCCGTAGCGGCCGACCACTTCGTTCTCGATCAGCGGGATGATCGCCGGGCCACCGCCGTAACCGACGATGTTGGGAATGAAGAACGCCAGGAACAGGTGCCAATAGATCATGTGTCCGTCTCGCGGGTGGTGTGATGCGGCTCGGGGCGGAGCAGCGCGGCGATCAGGATCGCGCCGATCACCAGCCCCGGGTGCACGTCGAGCCAGTAGATCAGCCCGCCGGCGACGGCGCCCATCACCAGCGTCACGAGCCAGCCGAGGCTGGCCCGCGACTTGGCGAAGAAATCCCAGGTCAGCTTGGCCATCATCACCATGACCACGGGCACCACGCCCTGGCCCATGCCCTGCACCCAGCGCTGGTCGCCGTGACGCGCGTAGAGGCTGAGCAACGCGATCATTGCCACGATTATTGGTCCTATCACCGCGATGACGGCGTTGAGTGCGCCTAGACTGCCGCCGACCCGGTAGCCGATATAGCCGGCCATCTTGGTGGCGATCGGCCCGGGCAGGGTATTGCCGATCGCCAGCACGTCGGCGAATGCCTCGTCGTCCATCCAGGCGTGGCGTTTGACCACTTCCTGATGCACCAGCGGGATCATCGACGGGCCGCCACCGAAACCGAACAGGCCGATGCGCAGGAAGGCCATGAACAACTGGGCTTGTGTCTGCAGCATGGTCATAGCACCGCGATGCTGGCGTCGGTGCGCGGTTCGGTGCCGCCACAGTAGATGCCGCTGTCGGGATCGCGGATGATCATCTGCCCGCGACCGAAGCCGCGCGGATCGTGATCGATCTGCATGTCATGACCGCGCTCGGCCATGGCCCGTACCAACGGGGCCGGGTAGCCGTGTTCGATGCCGATGCGCTTGCCGCCCATCCATTGCCAGCGCGGCGCGTCGAGCGCGGCCTGGGGGTTGAGGCCGAAGTCGATCAGGTTCATCACGACCTGGACATGGCCTTGCGGCTGCATGAATCCGCCCATCACGCCAAATGGCCCGAGCGGCGTGCCGTCGTCGCGGGTCAAGAAGCCAGGAATGATGGTATGGAAGGTCTTCTTGCCCGGGGCGAGCACGTTGTCGTGGCTCGGGTCGAGGCTGAAGTTGTGGCCGCGGTTCTGAAGTGCGATGCCGGTGCCCGGCACTACTACGCCGGAGCCGAAGCCGTGATAATTGCTCTGGATGAACGACACCATATTGCCGTCGCTATCGGCGGTGGCCAGGTAGACGGTGCCGCCGGCCTGCGGGGTGCCCGGCGTCGGCTCGAGTGCCGATTCACCGATCAGCGCGCGGCGCTCGCGGGTGTAGGCGTCGCCGAGCAGCGCCTCGACGCTGTGGCTCATGTGCTCGGGTTGGGTGATATACGCCTGCCCGTCGCTGAACGCCAGCTTCATCGCCTCGAGCTGGCGGTGCAGCACCTCGGGATTGTCGCGGCTGTCGACCTGAAAGCCTTCGAGCATGCGCAGTGCCATCAGCGCGACCAGGCCCTGGCCGTTGGGCGGAATCTCCCAGACTTTATGGCCGCGGTAGTCCGCCGCGATCGGTGTGACCCATTCCGGCTGATAATCGGCGAGATCCGCGGCGCGCAGGTAGCCGCCGGTCTCCCGCGAGAAGGCGTCGATACGCTCGGCCAGCGCGCCGCGATAGAAACTCTCGGAGAGAGTCTCGGCGATGGCTTCGAGGGTTTGTGCTTGGTCCTCGCAGCGGTGCCACTCGCCAGCGCGCGGGGCACGTCCGGTCGGCGTGAAGGTCTCGAACCAACCGGCGGTGGCGGCCTCCGTCAGATGTTCGCGGAAGGTCGTCTCGGCGCGCTGCCAGAGGCTGGCGATCACCGGCGACACCGGAAAGCCCTCGCGGGCCAGGCGGATCGCCGGGGCGAGCAGCGTCTGGAAGTCGAGCTTGCCGAAGCGCCGCGACAATTCGGCCCAGGCGGCGGGAATGCCGGGCACGGTCACCGGCGTCCAGCCGTAAAGCGGCATGGCCTCGAAGCCGGCGTCGGCGACTGCCTGTGGAGTCAGCGCGGCGGGGGCGGTGCCGCTGGCGTTGAGGCCGTGCAGCTCGCCGTTGCCTGCATTGTCGTTGGCGATCCACACCAGCGCGAAGGCGTCGCCGCCGATCCCGCAACCGGTGGGTTCGACCACGGTGAGTGCTGCGGCGGTGGCGATGGCGGCATCCACGGCGTTGCCGCCCTGGGCGAGGATGTCACGGCCGATCTGGCTGGCCTGGGGCTGGGACGCGGCGACCATGCCGTGTTTGGCATAGGTAGCGCTACGCTGGGAAGCGTAGGGCGTTGCCTGGGAAAAGGGCGTCAACATGCCGTCTCCAATCGATTGTTATGTTATAAATCGTCTTTAGTAAAAAAATCGATTTTGTTGAGATGACTATGGCGCGCGGTTTGATTAACGTCAATATGGGATTTGGCAAAGGGCTTACGTCACCGAGGCAGAACCTGTTCGCCAGTCGTCAACGCGCATCGCCGACCATTACCTTTGAACTTGATAAGCCATTACCTTCGAACTTGAGAAGAGAACCACGCCATGACCGTATCGCCATCCGCCAGTCGCGACATGGCCTCGAGCCGGATCTTCGAGACGCTCAAGCAGGACTTGATTCGCGGGCGTTTCGCGGCCGGCGAGAAGCTCGCCATCAGCGCCTTGAAGGACCATTACCAGGTGGGGCTCAGCCCGCTACGTGAGGCACTCAACCGGCTGGCGGCCTATGGCCTGCTCGAGCAGGTCAACCAGCGTGGCTTTCGGGTGCCGGCGATGCACCTCGAGGAGCTCGATGACATCGCAGGGCTGCGCGCTCAGCTTGAGTGCATGGCGTTGACGCAGGCGTTTCAGGCGGGCGATTCGGAATGGGAGTCACAGGTACTGGCGGCGCAGCATCGGTTGCGGCGTGCCGACGAGCATCCTGAGCGGGTGGAGGAGTGGGAGCAGGCACACCTGCGCTTTCATCGGGCGTTGCTGGCGTCGTGCGGTTCGCACTGGTTGCTGCGCTTCATCGAACAATTGCACGACCAGTTCGACCGCTACCGGCGCCTGGCGCCGCCCAACCCGGGCGTGCGCGAGGTGCTCGATCGCCAGCATGGCGAACTGGTCGAACTGGCGCTGAGTCGAGACATTCGCGCCGCGCGGGCATTGCTCGATGATCACATTCGGCTGTCTCACAGTGTTGCCCGCGGTTGTTGCGAGTCACCGGCATCCGACGACGCGACGTGAGCCGTTGGCAGCGCGTACGACGACTCAACGCCCCATCGTGTCACGACTAACCTGACTTACGCTCCGCCTTGGGTGCCGTTACCGCGACCTCGTCCGCCGCGACGACGGCGCGGGCGGTTTTCGCCGCCATCATTGCGATTGCGTGAGGCATTTTTATTGTGTGAGTCGCTGCTGCGTGAGTCGTTACCGCCCGAGTTGCCACCACGACGTTGGCCGTTGTCGCGTCCGTTGCCATTGCGCTGGCCTCCACCACTACCACCGCGCGGTGGGCTGGTGCCCTGGCCGCTGACGAGTGCCTCGCTGGGCTCGAAGCCGGCGATGGTCTGGCGTTCCAGCGGCTGGCGGATCAGCCGCTCGATTCCCGCGAGTTCCTTGCCTTCCTCGGGGCTGACCAGCGATACCGCGTGGCCGCTGGCACCTGCACGGCCGGTACGTCCGATACGGTGGACGTAGTCCTCGGCGACATTGGGCAGCTCGAAATTGACTACTTGCGGGAGCTGGTCGATGTCGAGGCCACGCGCGGCGATATCGGTCGCCACCAGCACGCGAATCTCACCGCTCTTGAAGCCGTCGAGGGCTTTGGTGCGTGCATTCTGGCTCTTGTTGCCGTGAATGGCGGCGGCTTCGATGCCGGCGTCTTCGAGCTGGCGGCTCAGGCGGTTGGCGCCATGCTTGGTGCGCATGAAGACCAGCACCTGCTGCCACTGATTCTCGTGGATCAGGTGCGTGAGCAGCGCCGGCTTGCGGGTCTTGTCCACCGGGTGAATCCACTGCGTGACCGTCTCGGCGGTGGTGTTGCGCGGCGTGACCGAGATTTCCACCGGGTCGTTGACCATGCCCTTGGCGAGCGTGCGGATCTCCTGCGAGAAGGTCGCCGAGAACATCAGGTTCTGACGCTTGGCAGGCAGTGCCTTGAGGATCCGACGGATATCGTGGATGAAGCCCATGTCGAGCATGCGGTCGGCTTCGTCCATCACCAGCACCTCCAGTGCATCGAAGCTGACGGCCTTCTGGCTATATAGATCCAGCAGTCGTCCCGGTGTTGCCACCAGGATATCGACCCCGCCGCGTAGTTTGGCGATCTGCGGGTTGACCTTTACGCCGCCGAAGACCACGGCGCTGCGTAGCGGCAGGTGCTTGCCGTAGGCCTCGATATTGGCGCCGATCTGGGCAGCCAGCTCGCGGGTCGGCGTGAGAATCAACGCGCGCACCTGCTTGGCGGGCGCGCGCGTGCCGGTGGAGAGGCGCTGGAGGATCGGCAGCGTAAAGCCGGCGGTCTTGCCGGTGCCGGTCTGAGCGGCGGCCATCACGTCGCGTCCCTCGAGAACGGCGGGGATCGCCTTGGCTTGAATCGGTGAAGGTGTCTCGTAGCCTTGCTCGGCCACGGCATCCAGAATCGGAGCGGAAAGCCCCAAGGAGGTAAAGCTCATGAAGTCGTCTCGGTGGCTGCGAAGTGGGCCAGAGTAGGCGGGCAGCGGGCGTGCAGCTTACCGGATATGGACTCGGCTTGCCACTTTAGGCGTATAGTGCAGGCACTGCTCACGCTGTGTTCAGTACCCAGGCCCGAAATGCGCGCATGGGCTCGGTCAAGTGACGATGCTGCGGGGTGAGCAGTGACAGACACCCTCGGCTGGGCAGCGTATGCGGCAGCGCCTGCACCAGGTTGCACTGCGCCAGATCCGCGTCGAGCAGGCGTGTCCAACCCAGGGTGACGCCTTGCCCGGCCAGGGTGGCATTCATCAGCAATTGGAAGCTGTTGGCGCGCAGGCTGTGTTCCGGGGCGTGCCAGTGCAGACCCTGCGCCTGGTACCAGCCTTCCCAGGTCAGCCAGTCGTGATAATGGTCCTCGACGACCATCAGCGTGTGTCGAGCGAGCAGATCCTCGGGATCGCGGATGTCACCGTGACGGGCCAGGTAGGCCGGGCTGCACACGGCGGCGACCTCTTCGTGGGCGAAGATCGCCTCGGCGCCGAGGCCGGGCGGGTCGACTTCATGCGGGACATGGTAATAGATCCCCAGATCGAACTCGGCAAGATCCAGACGATGCGGGTCTTCGACGGTCAGGATGCGGATTTCGATATGCGGGTGGGCGCGCTGGAAATCGGGAAGCTGCCGCGCCAGCCAGATCGAGGCGATGGTCGGGCTGGAGGCCAAGGTGAGCTGGCGGTCATCGCCGCGACGGCGCAGGCGGGCCGTTTCATCGCGCAGGTCACGCAATAGGCGCTGCACCACGCGAAAGTAGTGCTCGCCGGCGGGCGTCAGGCGCAAGCCTTCGTAGTGGCGTTCGAACAGCGGCCGGCCTAGGTCGTCCTCGAGTCGTTTGATCTGACGGCTGACGGCGCTCTGGGTCAGGCTGAGTTCGTTGCCGGCTTGCGTGAAGCTGGCATGTCGCGCGGCGGCCTCGAAGGCACGCAGACAAGCCAAGGGGGGAAGTGCATCGCGAGTGGGCATGAAAGCATCCGGAACCGAGTTCTCTCGGCCCCGGAGCATAACATGCACGCCGCCGGTCAGAGGGCCGTGCGTGGAATCTCCCGCGCCCATTGTTTCTCGCTGACCAACGTCTCGCCCTCATGAGCGATCTGCTCGGCGTTGAGGTAGAAGGTCTGCGCGTCGCAATGAAGGTGATAACGGCTTACCACCTCGACCGCAAACTGATCGTTTTTGACGTTCTGGCCTTCGCCACGGCTGGCGCGGTAGACCCATTCGATATCGGCACGTGTGCGGGTGGCATCGCTTGGGTGGCTGGTATAGACCTCTTTCGCCTTCTGCTCGACGCGCAGGCCGTGATCCTCGAAGCGAACGTCGCCCATGTCGTCTTCGACGGTGACGGTCACCTCGCCGCTGCCGACGTCTTCACTGATGGTGCGCTTGGGCTTTCCGGCTCGCAGGGTTTCGACCCGGCAGGGTGTGGCGCTCTCCGGCGGTTCGAACGGCATGGGGATATAAGCCGCTTTTGAACAGGGCAGCTCGAGCGTCGGCATGCCTGACTTGAGTGTCAGGTCGGCGCGCCTCGAAGGCGACCACACTAACGGAAAGCTGGCGCTGGAGAGCGCCACGCGCAGGCGATGCCCCGGAGGCAGGCGATAGCCGATCAGGTCGAGCGGTATGCGAACGTCCATCGGTTCGCCCGGCACCGGTGGCGTGATGGTGCCCGGGTCGTCACGCAGATTGAGGTTGAGCGTGCCGTAGGTAATCAGCGCGCTTTCGCCGCTGGGGGCCACGTCGCACAGGCGTACGTGCAATTGGCCGCACGCCTCCGTGCTGGTGACCGACACCGCAAGCGTCGGCTGACCGAGAATGTCGAGTCCTTCGATGTAAGGCGCAGAGTCGAAGGTCAACGACAGGCCGTCATCGCGGCGCTGATCGGTCGGAAAGTCGGCGCCGAACCACAGCGGGATGTACTCGCCCTGCAGCGAGCCCGCGGTCAGTGGCGAAGCGATTTGTCGGTCATTGCTCAACCGGCCGTTGCTCCCCAGGCCGTGATCGCCGAGCACCAGGGGCTGCGTCTCGACCTCGGTGCTGGGTGCCGGCCAGTCCGAGGTTTGCACCCACTGCCCGGGGCGTTCGAGATACTTGGGCGCCGGCGGCACGCCGTCCTGCAAGTAAAAGGTGCAGGGCGGCTCGTCCATGATTCCGGTGTCGACGTCCTTGAGCCAGTAATCCCACCAGCGCAGCGCCTCCTGCAGGAAGCCGATCGCCGGGTCGGGAATCGCGAAATGCGGATACTTGTGCATCCAGGGGCCGATCAGTGCCTTTCGGGGGCAGGAGAGGTGCTCCATCATCCGCGGGATCGTGTTGATATACGAATCCGCCCAGCCGCTGACCATGTAGACAGCCGCCTCGATATCCGCGGAGTCCTTGTGATAGCCCTCGCAGATCGAGCCGTGTTTCCAGTAGCTATCGCGATGCTGATGCTCGAGCCACGGTTCGGCCAGCAGCGGCATGTTGTCGAGGCGGTGTTTCCACATCTCGCGCCATTGGTCGCCGACCAGCGCCGGATCGGGTACGGCGGCGGAAAAGCTCAGCATGGTCGCCGCCCAGCCGAGATTCTCCAGCAGCATGTTGCCGCCCTTGTAGTGGATGTCGTCGGCGTAGCGGTCGTCGGTGGAGCACAGCGTGATGATCGCCTTGAGCGGCCCGGGGCGCAGCGCGGCGAGTTGCAGGCTATTGAAGCCACCCCAGGAGATGCCCATCATGCCGAGCTTGCCATCGCACCAGGGTTGCGCGGCGATCCAGTCGATCACCTCCAGCGCATCACGTTGCTCCTGCGGGGCGTATTCATCCTCCATCAGTCCGTCGGACTCGCCATTGCCGCGCATATCCACCCGAATGCAGGCGTAGCCATGACCGGCGAACCAGGGATGGGTTAGCTCATCGCGCACCGCTGTGCCGTCGCGCTTGCGGTAGGGCAGGTATTCGAGAATCGCCGGCACCGGCTTTGACTCGGCATCCTCGGGTAGCCAGATGCGCGCCGCCAGCCGCGTTCCGTCGGCCAGCACGATCCATTGGTTCTCGATTTCGCGTACGCGGTGCGGAAAGTCGTGCTTGATGTTCATGCGTCGTCCTTGGCGGTGTGAGAAGAGTGAGGCGGTGTTGCGAGGCGCTCGGGATATTTCAGCCAGCGCCATAGCGAGCCGGTGGCGAGAAGCACGATGATCAGCGCAGGCAGGCCGCCGAGGTTGGAGAGCATCTTGATGCCGTCGATTCCCACGAAGCTGACCATGACCCAGGACACGATGCCGACGATGATCCCCCACAGGACTTTCATCGACACGCCGGTATTGAGATCCGAGTCGGCGGTCAGGCCACGTGTGCATAGGTTGCCGATGGCATCGGTCTGCGAATCCGCCGCCGTGACATAGGAGATGTAGGCGATGAATAGCAGCAGCGGAATCCACACCTGCGAGAACGGCATTTGCCGGAAGAGCTCGTAGAGCACGTTCTCTACGCCGCGATCGCTGAGGATGGCATACAGGTCGACGCCGGTATGCGCCTGATAATAGAGCGCCGCGCCGGAGAAGATGATGACCCAGGCGGAGGCGAAAAGGGCTGGATAGAAGAGGTTGACCCGCAGGAACTCGCGTACCGTGTAGCCGCGTGAAATCTTGCCCAGGAACAGCGCCGCCATAGGCGCCCAGGCGAACCATACTGCCCAATAGAAGATCGACCATGATTGCGGCCACGGGTCTTCGCCGGCGGCGCCGGTAAACAGGCTCTTGGAGAAGAAATCGCTGAGATAGACGCCGAAGGATTCCACGCCCAGCGAGAGCATGAAGCTCGTCGGCCCCACCACGAAGATGAACACGCCGAGAATCGCGAGCAATACGGCATTCAGCGAGGAGAGGCGCGCGATGCCCTTTTGCAGGCCGCTGGCCGCCGAGATCACGAACGTCACCACGATCAGGGCGATGACCACACCCAGGCGTAGCGGGCTGGTCTCGCCGCCCAGGTATTGCCCCGCGCCGCCGGCCAGCGTCAGCGCGCCGGTGCCCAGCGACGAGGCCATGCCGGCCACCAGGGCGTAGAGCGAGACGGCGTCGATCAAGCCGCCGAAGCGCTTGACCTTGGGCCCGAAGACCGGCTCCAGCATGCTGGAGATCGAGAAGCGCAGACGCAGATTGTAAAACGCCAGGGCGAAGATCAGCGCCGGCACGGCGTAGATGGCATAGGGCGTGAACGACCAGTGCAGGAACATGGTCGACATCGCGAACAGCATGGCATCGCTGGAACCGGCTTCCAGGCCCAGTGACTCGGGCGGCCCCATGAAGTGATACAGCGGCTCGGCGGTGGTCCAGAACAACACGCCCACGGCCAGCGTGGTGCACAAGGTGATCGAGAACCAGCGCAGTCGTGACAGCATGGGTGTTGCCTGCTCGCCGCCGATGCGCAGTTTACCCAGCGGCGAGAAATAAACGATGACCGCCAACACCAGCAGGTACAGGCTGCCCAGACTAAATAGCCACGAAAAGTTATCCAGAATGGCATCGTTGAGCGCGCTGGTGGTCGCCAGGAAGGCATCGAGATTGACGTAGCTGGCGATCACTGCCGCCAGCAGTACCAGAAAGGTCGGCCAGAATACCAAGGGCCGTAGCGATGTTTGCATCACCCAGTCTCCGTTTGTCGTTATCGTGTGGCGTCATGCGCCAATAGCATGGCATGTCACTCTACCGACACACGGTGGCCTACACTCAAACGCTACTTGGTAATGGGGGTATGCGTGTGATGCATGGCATACATGCCATGGCGACGTGTATCGCCGCGTCCGTTAGCATGGCCTCTTAGAGCCTTTACGCGAGAAGCGCCGCCATGAATCCTGAAGATCTGCAAAAGCTCACCACCCGCGAGATGCCCTTCGGCAAATACGCAGGCCGGCTGATCGCCGACCTTCCGGGCCCCTACCTTGCCTGGTTTGCCCGGCAGGGTTTTCCCAACGGCGAGATCGGACGGCTGCTCGCCTTGATGCACGAGGTCGATCACAACGGGCTCAATGCCTTGCTCGAGCCGCTGCGTGAGTCATCTCAGGGTGATGAATAGCCGTTGGGAGGAAGGTGGCGCGACGCTATCACGCCTGGGGAAGATTCTCCGGCCCGAAGGAGTCGGGCAGTAACTGCGCCATGGTATAGCGCTTGAGCGGGGCGCCGTCGCCGTCGAGGACGATGATGACGGTCTCCGGCGTGGCGAATTCACGGATACGCTGGCGGCAGTCGCCGCAGGGTGTACACAGGTGTTCACCGGGGCCGATGACGTAGAGCGTGGCGATCCCGCGCTCGCCTTGGGCGATCATCGCGCTGATGGCACCGGCCTCGGCGCAGAGCCCCTTGTAGTTGGCGCTTTCCACGTTGCAGCCCAGGTAATGCTGGCCGCTTTCGGCAATCAGCAAGGCTCCCACCGGATGGCGGGAATAGGGCGCATAAGCGCGCTCGCGCGTCTCGATCAACGCTTGGCGTAGCGCATCGGAAAGCGGTGTGGGGAAGGTCTCAGCCATGGGCGGTTTCTCCGTTCAGATCGTCGTCGCGGCGCAGGGCATCGAGGGTGATCGCCATCATCTCGTGAAAGCCGGTCTGACGGGTGTGCGCATCGAGCGCCTCGCCCTTGAGAATGTGATCGGAGACGGTGCAGACGGTCAGCGCGCGGGCACCGAATTCGGCAGCGACGCCGTACAGGCCGGCGGCTTCCATCTCGACGCCGAGCACGCCGTGGCGCTTCATGAGCTCGAATAGCGCGTCGTCGGGCGAATAGAACAGGTCTGCCGAGAATAGATTGCCGACTAAGACCTTCGTGCCGCGTTCACGGGCGGCATCCGCTGCATGGCGGGTCAGGTCGAAATCGGCGATGGCGGCGAAATCGTGGCCCTTGAAGCGGGTGCGGTTGACCCCAGAGTCGGTACACGCGCCCATGCCGACGACGATGTCGTTGACGGCGACATCGTCGCGCACCGCGCCGCAGGAGCCCACGCGCACCAGGCGCTTGACGCCGTACTCCGTGATCAGTTCCTTGGCGTAGATCGAGATCGAGGGGATGCCCATGCCGCTGCCCATCACCGAGATGCGCTGGCCCTGGTAGGTGCCGGTGAAGCCGAGCATGTTGCGCACCTGGTTGACGCATTCCACGTCGTCCAGAAAGGTCTCGGCGATGAATTGCGCGCGCAGCGGATCGCCGGGCATGAGCACGGTATCGGCGAAGGCGCCTGCGGGGGCATCGATGTGCGGGGTAGCCATCAGCTTTCTCCCTTGGATGAGATTGGCAATAAAGACTGTCCGTATTCCATCGGGCTCAATCCGAAATGCGTCGCCAGACTCTGGCCGATATCGGCGAAGGTCGCCAGGCGGCCGGCATCGTCACCCAACGGCCCTGGCGCCAGGCTCGCGCCGCTGGCGAGCACCGGAACTTGCTCGCGGGTGTGGTCGGTCCCCGTCCAGGTCGGGTCGTTGCCATGATCGGCGGTGAGGATGAGCAGGTCATCGGGACGCAGCTTGGCGAGCACTTCCGGCAGGCGCCGGTCGAAGGCCTCCAACGCCTCGGCGTAGCCATCCGGGTCGCGGCGGTGGCCGTAGAGCGTGTCGAAGTCGACGAAGTTGGTCATCACCAGCGTCTGCTCATTCGCCAGTGAACGCTCGTCGGCCTCATCGATGGCGTTGAGCGTGGCATCGAACAGGGCATCATGGCCGTGCGCCTTGAGCACTTTCGAGACGCCGCAGTGGGCGTAGATATCGCCGATCTTGCCCACGCCCAATACCATGCCGCCGCTGTCATGCAGCTTTTGAAGTACGGTCGGCGTGGGCGGCTCGATGGCGTAGTCGCGGCGATTACCGGTGCGCTCGAAGGTCTCGGGGGACTCTCCAATGAAACCCGAAGCCGTTTCGCCGACGAAAGGGCGCGCGATGACGCGGCCGATGTTGTAGGGCATTAGCAGCTCGCGGGCGATCTCGCACAGTGCGTACAGGCGGTCGAGGCCGAAATGGGTCTCGTGGGCGGCGATCTGAAACACCGAATCCGCCGAGGTGTAGACGATCGGTTTGCCGCTTGCGATATGTTCCTCGCCCAACTCCTTGAGCACCGGGATGCCGGACGCGTGGCAGTTACCCAGTACGCCGGGCAGGTCGGCCCGCTCGATCAGCGCGTCCAAGAGATCGGGCGGGAAGCTCTGCGTCTTGTCGAGGAAGTAGCCCCACTCGAATAGCGCCGGTACGCCGGCGATTTCCCAGTGACCGGAGGGCGTGTCCTTGCCCGAGGATATCTCGGCGGCCGCCGCGTAGGCGCCGTCGAGCGTATCGGGCGGCGTGACACCCGCTGCCCACTCGCCGGTGGCGAGATGATGCGCGTGATAGAGCCCGAGCTTGGCCAGGTTGGGCAGCGCGAGCGGCCGGCCGGCAGCGGCACGATGGCGGGCGATGTGGCCCAGCGTATCCGCACCGGCATCGCCGAAGGCGGCGGCGTCCGGGGCGTTGCCGATGCCGAAGGAATCAAGCACTAATAGAACGGCGCGGGTCATGACAGATCCTCCTGTCTCAGGGTAGCGTGGATCGGCAACGCTGGCGCGATGCTATCTTCCTCGCCGAGGGTGAAGGCCGCGCCCAACTGATGTGTGACGGCCTCGGCCTCGGCACGGTTGGCGGCATGGAGGCGCAGCAGCGGTTGCCCGGCGTCGACGCGCTGGCCGAGGGCGGCGATCTGCGAGAGGCCGACGCGGTGGTCGATGGCATCACCGGCGTTGCGGCGTCCGCCGCCCAGTTCGACCACGCCGAGTCCCAGCGCACGGGTATCGATGGCGTTGACGGTGCCGGCCCCAGGGGCGACTACGTCGGTCGTGAAGGGCGCTGGCGCTAAATAGTGCGCGGGGCGTTCGGCCAGGTCGCTCGGGCCGCCGAGGCCATGGACCATGCGCGAGAAGCGCTCTAGCGCCTCGCCGGAGTCGAGGGCCCGATCCAGGCGAGTTTCGGCGTCTTCCGCGTCGCTTGCCAATCCCGACTGGAGCAGCATTTCCGCCGCCAGCGCATGAGTGACCTGATAGAGACGGCTATCGCGCCCTTCCCCGCGCAACAGCCGCAATGCCTCGTGGACTTCCAGCGCATTGCCGGCGCAGTCGGCGAGCGGTTGGTTCATGTCGGTCAGCAGCACGCTGGTGGGCGTGCCGGCGCCGCTGCCGATGGCGACGATGGCGTCGGCGAGTTCCCGGGAGGCCTTGGCGGTGGGCATGAAGGCGCCGTTGCCGACCTTGACGTCCATCACCAGGGTGTCGAGCCCGCAGGCGAGTTTCTTGCCCAGGATCGAGGCCACGATCAGCGGCAGCGACTCCACCGTGGCGGTGATGTCGCGCACGCCGTAGAGGCGTTTGTCGGCGGGGGCGAGGGTGCCGGTCTGGCCGATGATCGCCACGCCGACGTCTTTCACCAGTTGGCGGAAGCGAGCATCGCTGGGGGCGACGTCATAGCCGGGAATCGCTTCGAGCTTGTCCAGCGTGCCGCCGGTATGGCCGAGCCCGCGCCCCGAGATCATGGGGACGTGACCGCCGCAGGCGGCGATCCACGGCCCCAGCACCAGCGAGACGAGATCGCCCACGCCGCCGGTAGAGTGCTTGTCGAGCACCGGGCCGTCGAGATCGAGATCGTCCCAGCGCAGCACCTGGCCGGAGTCACGAGTGGCTACGGTGAGCGCGATGGCTTCGTCACGGGTCATGCCGTTGAGCATGACCGCCATGGCGAAGGCACCGATCTGGGCGTCGCCGATGCTGCCGTCGGTGATGCCACGCATGAAGGTGTGGATGGCGTCGGCGTCGAGGACCTCGGCGTCACGCTTACGGCGGATAATGTCTTGAATCAGCATGGCGATGTCCGCGTTGTTATTGTCTGCCGGTGAATGTCGATGTCTGTCGTTGTGTATGGGTGTTGCCGGACAGCCTTCAGTAACCGCTTGGTGCGGTGTCGGCCTCGCCGATGTCCAAGGTGGCGAGCAGGGCATCGAGCAGCCCCGAGGCACCGAAGCGGAAATGCGCGGCGCTGATCCAGTCCTCGCCCATGATCCGCGCGGCCAGCTCGAGATAGGCCTTGGCGTCCTCGGTGGTGCGAATGCCGCCGGCGGCCTTGAAGCCGACGTCGCGGCCGCTGTCGCGTATCGTCTCGAGCATGATCTCGGCGGCCTCGAGGGTGGCGTTGACGGCGACCTTGCCGGTGGAGGTCTTGATGAAATCGGCACCCGCAGTGATCGCGATCTCCGCGGCCTGACGGATCAGGGCAGGATCCTCGAGTTCGCCGCTCTCGAGGATGACCTTCAAGGTCGCGCCGCCACAGGCTTCGCGGCAAGCCTCGACGAGCAAGCGGCCGACATCGGGCGCGCCGTCGCGCAGGGCGCGATAGGGAAAGACCACGTCGACTTCGTCGGCGCCGGCGGCCACGGCGAGGCGTGTCTCGCGCGCCGCGCGCTCGGCATTGGGGGCGCCGTCAGGGAAATTGGTCACCGTGGCGATGCGCACGCGCTGGGTCAGGCCGAGGGCGTCGAGTTCGCGCTGGGCGTCCTCGATGAAGGCCGGATACAGGCACAGCGCGGCGGGATGGCCGGCGGGCGTGTCGGCACGGCGGCATAGCGCCTGGATACGAGCGCTGTCGTCATCATCGTTGAGCGAGGTCAGATCCATCAGGCCGAGCGCCTGACGGGCGATGAGCGTGAGATCGGTCATGGGCGTGAGTCCCCGAGTGGCAAGCATGCGCTTGGCGCGCGTGCATGGGTCGATGAGTCGGTCGCGCGGACGCCGAATATGTCGGATGACGCGCAGAAAGACGCTGGCATGGTAATGTCCTTGTCTTCATTGTTGGGCTACATTTGTTATTTTTTTAACAGAAAATTTGTGGCTAAGCTAACAAAATGTGTCGGAGAGATGCGAAATGAATAGCCGCAGTGCGGCCCGCCTTGAATGGCTGCAGGATGCCTTGCGTGCGGAAGGCATGTTGTCCATCGCCGAAGCAGCACAGCGCTGCCAAGTCTCGGAGATGACCATACGCCGCGACATTGCCGCCAGCCAGGACACCATCGTCTCGCTGGGCGGACGTTTGTTGTTGGCCGAGAATCCTCAGGTGGCCACCGGCTACGATTTCGCCGCCCAGCAGGACAGCTTTGCGCAGGCCAAGCAGCGTATGTGTGATGAGGCGGTGCGCATGATCAAGGCCGATGACACCATCTTCGTGGATTGCGGCACGACGCTGATTCCGCTGTTCGCCGGGCTCGACCCCGAGATGCCGCTGACGGTGGTGACGTACGCGCTCAACGTCGCCAATGCCATCGAGCAAATGGCGCTGCCTCACGTGCGCCTGGTACTGCTCGGCGGGCTTTATTACCCCGTGTCACAGTCTTTTGGCGGTGAGGAGCTGGTCACCGCGATCCGCCGCCTGGGCATCAACAAAGCGTTCATTTCCGCTGCCGGCGTACATGCCGACAAGGGCGTGAGCTGCTTTCACTTCCATGAGGTGGTGCCCAAGCAGGTGGCGCTGGAGACCGCCGTGCAGCGCATCCTCGTCGCCGACGAGAGCAAGCTCGACCTGGTGCGCCCGGCGTTTTTCGCCGATCTCGAGACCTTCGATGTGATGCTGACCAGCGGGGCGGCGGGCGAGGCCTTGCGTGACACCCTGGTGGCGCGGCCGGGGCACACTTGGCCGACGCTCAAGGTGTTGTGACGGGCGCGTTCGATTGCGTGGCTGGTCATCCTGTTGCGCTGTTACTACGCGCGGCATGATGGGGCTTATCTGAGTGTCGTGTGTTGTGCAGGTGGTGGCGTGACGAGCGCTTCGAAGGTCTCGACAGAACTCGGGCGTCCATAGTAATAGCCTTGGTAATGATGACAGCCGAGCCGCGCGAGGAAATCGCGTTGAGGCAGGGTTTCCACACCTTCGGCCACGGTCTTGAGTTGCAGGCTGTCGGCCAGGGCGATGATGGTCTTGACGATGGCGGCATCGTTGGCCTCGACGAGGACGTCGCGCACGAAGGAGAGATCGATCTTCAAGGTATTGAACGGTAGGCGCTTTAAATAGGCCAGCGACGAATAGCCGGTGCCGAAGTCATCCAGGGAAAAGCTCACGCCGTGGTGCTTGAGCTGCATCATCTTGTCGATGACGCTCTCGACGTTGACGAGTAGCAGGCTTTCGGTGAGTTCCAGAGTAAGGCGTTCGGGTGGCGCTTGATGGTCGGCGAGTGAGGCCAGCACCTGGGCGACGAAGTCGTGCTGCTGAAACTGGTGCACACTGACATTGACGGACAGCTGCAGGTCGGCCAACGCCGGATCTGTCGCCCAGCAAGCCAGTCGTTCGCATGCCTTTGCCAGCACCCATTGCCCCATGGGCACGATCAATCCGGTTTCCTCGGCGAGGGGAATGAATGCGCCCGGAGAGATCATGCCACGTTCGGGATGCTGCCAGCGGATCAGCGTCTCGGCTCCGATGATGGCGCTTCCGGTATCGACCTGGGGTTGGTAGTACAAGCGCATCTGCTCGCTCTGGATAGCCTGGCGCAGCTCGGCTTCCATCCATAGGCGATCGCGGAGGGCGGCTTCCATCTCGGGATGGAAGACGTGAGCCGCGTTGCCCCCGTTCTGCTTGGCCTGCGAGAGCGCCAGGCTGGCGCGCTTGACCAGCTCGTCCGTTGCCACGTCGTCGTCACTGAACCACACCCCGCCCAGGCTATGCGTCGTGGGGTGCGAATAATCGTCGAGACTGTACATGCCGCTGGCGGCTTGTTGCACGGTGGTCATGTGGTGTTGCAATTCGGCAATGGCGGTGTCGCGAGCGGATGGCAAGCCGGTCACGACCAGGGCGAATTCATTGCCGTCCAGGCGTGCCAGATCGTGCTCGTGGCGTGCGAAACGCTTGAGGCGATGTGCCACATGGCGCAGCAGTATATCGCCGGCAGCATGGCCTCGTGAGTCGTTGAGTGCCTTGAAGTTGTCGATGTCGAGCATGATCAGCGCACCGCTGGTATGGTGGGTACGGCAATCGGCTTGTATGGCGTCGAGACGCTCGTAGAGGGTTCGGCGATTGGGCAGTCCGGTTAGGGTGTCGTGATGCGCCAGGCGGTGGATTTTCGCTTCTGCCTCGCGACGCGCGCTCAAGTCGTTGAGCGTGGCGACGTAATGTCGGGTGGTGCCCTGACTGTACTCGACGCGGCTGATGCTCAAGCGCGCGGGGAAGGCCTGGCCGTCCTTGCGCCGTGCCTTGATCTCACCTTGCCATTGTCCGCTGTCGATGATGTGGCGGCGTATATCGCGTTGGATTCGGGCGCTTGCATTGGAGTGCTCGAGCACTGACAGAGGCTTGCCTTGAATGTCGGTGGGAGAGTAGCCGGTCATGGTCGTGAAGGCCCGGTTGCTGAGTACGATCCGGCCTTGGGCATCGAACAGCAGGAAGGCGTCATTAATCGCGGCGATGACTTCCATGAGTTGTTCGCGTGACATCGTCGACTGACGCGCGTGGCGCTGCAGGCGCCGGTCGATGGCGACACTCAGCGCGGC
Organism: Chromohalobacter nigrandesensis; assembly: GCF_023061285.1. GTDB lineage: Bacteria > Pseudomonadota > Gammaproteobacteria > Pseudomonadales > Halomonadaceae > Chromohalobacter > Chromohalobacter nigrandesensis. The sequence goes on along the minus strand of NZ_JAKGAM010000002.1, from coordinate 336,304 downwards.
GAACAGCAACAGTAACGTGACGACACTACTGACGCTAACGGCGAGCCACGAGGGCGATGTTTCTACCATGTGGTGGGGGGCTGCGGGTATCGGGAGATAATACGTGGCGTACATGGCGACGTAATGCATGCCGCTGCTGGCGAGTGCGATGCAGGCGGCGACCCCGAAAAGACGCCGGCCGAGGTGTGTCAGGCGGCGGTGGCGAACGCAGTAGCGGTGAGCCAGCATTGCCACCACGCTGAGTACTAGCGCAACGCCGAACGACATGACGAACAGCGTGGCATCGTAGCGCACGGCGACGGGGACGCGCATGGCCTCCATGCCCAGGTAGTGCATGGTGCCGATACCCGCACCCAACACCAGTCCCCCCAGTACCGAGTAACGCGGTTTCGCGACGGGCCGGGCCATGATGCGCATGGTGTAGATACTGCCAAGCACGGCCGGAAGTAGCGACAAGAATGTCAGCCCCACATCATGTTGCATGGGCAATGGCAGGCGCAGTGCGAGCATCCCGATGAAATGCATACTCCACACTCCCAGCCCCATCATGCCGGCGCCGGCGACTAGCCAGACGCCTCGGCGCAGGCGATTATCGGCTTCCTGCATGCGCTCGCCGATCACCAGTCCGAGGCCCGAAGCGAGCCACGCTACCAGGCACGACAGCACGATCAACCACGGGTCCCATTGGCCATGGATGGCGTTGTCGACAGAAGCTGAAGAGGTCAGGTGGATCATGCGGTCGGTGCTTTCCTGATAAGGCATTGTACGACCACGAGCGGTACCGTGCCGTGATGCATCGATGAATGGCGTGCAGTGGCAAACGCCGTGCAGGAGCCTTCAGGATATTGTTATCGGCATGTAGGGGGCGCTACTTTAGGTATCACGACGCGACGGGGGTGGCGTGTTGTCGATCCCCTAAGGGGTTCTGACCGAAATAGCGTTTGTAATCGCGGCTGAACTGCGAGGCGCTCTGGTAACCCACCTGGGTGGCGGCCTGGGCGACTTGATAGCCCTGCTGGGTGAGCAGGGCGCGCGCCTTGAGCAGGCGCAGGCGCTTGAGATACTGCATCGGCGCGAGTTGCGTGGTGCGTTTGAAGTGATGATGGAAATGCGAAGCGCTCATGTTGACGCGTTGTGCGAGCGTGTCAACGTTCAGGGTCTGAGTATAGTGTTGATGCAGGAAGGCCAGCGCCTCGGCGATGCGCGAGTATTGGCCATGGTAGGCGACCAGCTGACGCAACGAGGCACCCTGTGGCCCGCGAAGCGCGGTGAACAGGACTTCCCGGATGCGCCCATCGCCCAGGGCTGCGGCTTGCTCGGGGTCGTCGAGACAATCGATGAGCCGTGACACGTTCTCTTCCATGTCGGCGTCCATGGAGACGGCGGCCATGGGAGCGGGCATGCGTGGAGAAGTCGCCGATGGCAGGCGCGCCACCAGATCGCTGAGCATGGTCATGTCGAGACTCACTGACAAGCCCAGCAGAGGCTCGGTGTCGGAAGCGTGGGTTTCGCACTCGAAAGGCAGGGACATGGCCTGGATCAGATAGTGACCAGCGCCGTAGTGGATGATGCGATCGCCGAGATACCCGGTCTTGTTGCCCTGAACGATGATCACCAGGCTAGGCTCGTACATCAGTGGTGTGCGCGGATGGCCGCAATGCGAGGCGATGAGTTGTACGCCGGGCAGTGTGGTGGGCGTGAAGCCATCTCGAGTGGTGAGCGACGCCAAGCGCGCGGCTAGGCGCGTCTCCGAGGAAGGTTCGGCGCGGGGCCCACCGGCGGTCAAGTGAGGGGGCGATGGGTGGGTCATGAGGTGGCTCCTCGGCAATGGCGAACGCCCGTCAGGATAACATCGTGCATGAAAAATGCCGTCTATTCGGCGATTCAGGGGGCGAGGCAATAGTTACAGGCAAAGATTACACAGAATCGGGCATGGAGGAAATCGCCTATGGCACCCACACTGGTCGTGTTCGCGACCCAGGCTGAGCGATTCGCTGAGCCGGTACGCGGTTGCACTCACCATTCATAGGATATTCTCTATGCCACAAGCCACGGGCTATGCAATGCACTCTGCCGAGTCGGCACTCGAGCCATATGCTTTCGAGCGCCGCACGCCGCGTCCCGATGACGTCGCCATCGAGATTCTCTACTGCGGGGTCTGCCACAGCGACCTGCACTTCGCACGCGACGACTGGGGAATGGCGCAGTATCCGATCGTACCGGGCCACGAGATCGTCGGTCGGGTCACATCCGTCGGCAGTGATGTCGCCAACTTCAAGGAAGGCGATGTGGTCGGCGTGGGTTGCATGGTCGATTCCTGCCGTCATTGCCAAGCGTGCAACGATGGAGTGGAGCAGTACTGCGCCGAGGGCTTCACCATGACCTACGGCAGCCCCGACCGCCACGACGGCAGTCTCACCCAGGGCGGCTATTCCGACCGGGTCACGGTCAGCGAGCGTTTCGTGCTGCGCATGCCGGAAGGTATCGATCTCAAGTCCGCAGCACCGATTCTGTGTGCCGGGGTCACCACCTATTCGCCGCTGCGTCATTATGGCGTCAAACCGGGTGACAAGGTCGGCGTGATCGGCATGGGGGGACTCGGTCACATGGGCGTCAAGCTGGCCAAGGCACTGGGTGCCGAGGTCACCTTGTTTACGCGTTCCGAGAGCAAGATCGCCGAGGCCAAGTCCAACGGCGCCGATCATGTGGTGGTCTCTTCCGACGAGGAACAGATGGCGGCACTCGCCGAGACCTTCGACTTCATGCTCGATACCGTGCCGAACGAGCATGACCTGAATCCGTACCTGCAGGCCTTGAAGTACGACGGTACGCACATTCTGGTCGGCCAGATGCAACCATTGGAGCCCGGCGTGGCGGGCGCTAACCTGATCTTCCGGCGTCGTGTGCTGGGCGGTTCGCTGATCGGCGGTATTCCTGAGACGCAAGAATTGCTGGATTTCTGCGCCGAGAAGGGCATTACCTGCGATGTCGAGATGATCGATATCCAGAACATCAATGAAGCCTGGGATCGCATGCAGAAAGGCGACGTGCGTTATCGCTTCGTCATCGACATGGCATCGATGAAAGAGGGCTGAATAGCTACGAGCTACGAGCTACGAGCTACGAGCTACGCGCTACGCGCGAAAAACGCCAGCGGCAGTGCCGCTGGCGTTTTTTCGTCTCGGGTAAAGTGCCATCATTTTATGGCTCAAGAGCGACGCCTGACCAAGCCTTCCTGTGCCACTGAGGCGACCAGCCGTCCGGTCCGGTCGTAGACGCTGCCGCGCGCGAATCCACGTGCTGCGCCGGCCCAGGGGCTTTCCATGTCATACAGTAGCCAGTCGTTGATGGTCACGTCGTCGTGGAACCACAGGGCATGATCGAGGCTGGCGATCTGCAGCCGGGGGTCGCCGAAAAAGGTGTCGTGCGAGACGAGGCTGGTAGTCAGCAGGTTGAAGTCAGAGCTGTAGGCAAGCAAATAGCGGTGCAGCGAGCCGTCCTCGGGCAATTCGCCCGCGAGTCGGAACCACAATCGCTTGCGCGGCATATCGGTGGTGACATCCGGGAAATGCAGGAACTCGATGGGATGGCCGTCGAAACGCTGCACCTCGGCGCCGGCCTCGATCAGCGCTTGGGGTGACTCGAGGTCGGGCATTTCACGTTGATGGCCGAAGCCCGGTTCCTCGCCCTGGAACGAAGCGCTGCAGAAGAAGATGGTCTTGCCGTTCTGGATGGCGCTGACGCGCCGGGTGGTGAAACTCCCGCCGTCGCGTACGCGATCGACCTGATACACTACCGGACGTTTGGCGTCGCCGGGGCGCAGAAAATAGCCGTGCAACGAGTGGGCACGGCGCGCCATATCGACCGTGTGGGTGGCGGCGGAAAGTGCTTGGCCGAGCACCTGGCCGCCAAACAACTGGGGAAGGCCGAGATCCTGGCTGCGACCGCGAAACAGGTTCTCCTCCAGAGGTTCCAGACCCAATAGATCGACGAGAGTGGCGAGTGGTTGCGTCATGCCGGCATCCTTCTGATGGCTCGTTTTCATACGATTGTTGCAATTCTACCAGCATACCGGAGTGCCCCTGTGATGCGCAGCGATACCTTCTACATGCACCGTGCGCTGGATCAAGCGCGCATGGGGTTGGAAGCAGGCGAGGTGCCGGTGGGCGCGGTGGTAGTCGAGCCCAGTGGCGAGATCGTGGGGGCGAGCTTCAATGCTCCGGTCTCGTGTCACGATCCGAGTGGGCATGCCGAGGTGCGCGCCTTGCGCGACGCCGCCGCGCATCTGGGCAATTATCGACTGGATAGCTGCACGCTCTTCGTCACCCTGGAGCCTTGCATGATGTGCGCCGGGGCGATCATCCATGCGCGGGTGGCGCGGGTCGTGTACGGCGCTGCCGAACCCAAGAGCGGCATGGTCGAGTCGCGGGCCAACCTGTTTGCCCAGCCGTGGTTCAATCACCGTGTCCAGGTGGAAGGCGGACTGCTGGCGACACGTGCAGCGCAATTGCTGAAAGCCTTTTTCGCTGCGCGACGTGACTGATCTAGAGCACTGGCGGAACGGTGTCGAAAGGCGTTCCCTGAAGCATCGAATCGTCGCGTTCGCCGAGCTGGTGAAACTGGCGCCGGCTGCGATCCACGTAGTTCAGAATTTCGTAATAACGCCGAATGTTGCGCACATAGATCACCGGCTCGCCGCCACGCGCGTAGCCATGGTGAACTTTGCTGTACCACTGTCGTTTCTGCAACAGAGGTAAAGCCTTGCGCACGTCCGCCCAGCTGTAAGGGTCGCCGTCCTGCATCTTGGCGATCTTCTGAGCGTCGTAGAGGTGTCCCAGGCCGACGTTGTAGGCAGCAAGTGCCATCCAGGTACGGTCCGGTTCGGTGATCTCTTCTTGCAGGCGCCCCTTCACATGGCCGAGGTAGATGGCGCCACCCTCGATACTCTGTTCGGGGTCGAGTCGGTTGCTCACGCCGACCTCGGCAGCGGTGGCGTTGGTCAGCATCATCAGGCCGCGCACGCCGGTCGGTGAGGTCGCGCGGGGTTTCCAGTGCGATTCCTGGTAGCCCAGGGCAGCCAACAGTTTCCAGTCGAAGCCGGAGTCGCGCGCCGCTTGCTTGAAAGTGTCTTCATAGCGCGGCAGGCGATTTTGGGCATGCCGGATGAAAAGGCTCGCACCCACGTATTCGAGATAGTTGTCATGACCGAAGTAGCGTGCGATTAGATCTGCAAGGTCGCCGTGCTCTCTAAGGCGTGCAATAAACTGGTTGGCGGCTTGCAAGAGTGCCACGCCGCCCTCCTTGGGGAGTGCCCACACCAGGCTTTGCGGTTCGCCCAGAGGAAAGCCGTTCTCCACGTCGGGGAAGAAAAGCCGATTGAGCTTGAACTGATGGGCATAGACGACAGCGGCATCGAGTTCGCCTTTCTCGACCATTTCGATGAGGTCAGTGACTTCCAGTTCGTCGGTTTCTCGCCACGTAAGCTCGGGGAGCGACTTCTGCAAATCGCGAAGCGCATGGCCGGTTCCTGAGCCACGCAGTGCGGCGATATCCAGCCCCAGGAGGTCTTCCGGTGCCTTGGGAGGAGTGATGCCGTGGTGATAGATGACCAGGGGCTGCATCGACATGATCGGGCGCGTGTAATTCACCCCAGGCTCGGCGGGGTCGAGTGCCAGTGTCGCGGCGCCGAGATCGGCACGGCCACCGCGCACGGCAGTGAGTACGTCGCCGATATTGCCCTGGCTATCGATCGACAAGCTGACGTCCAATGTCTCGGCGAATTGCCGCACCAGCTCGTATTCGAATCCCGTTGGGCCATGGCGACCTTCGTAATAGGTCGACGGCGTATTGCGGGTGAATACCTGGATGAAGTCACGCGAGAAAACCTCCGACAACGCCGCGTCCCGAACAGGGAGCGTGCGGCCGTCAGGAATCAGCAGCGCCAGCAGGGCGACGAGTGCGGTCGCGGCTGGCTGCATGTAGCGTAGGAGAGCATTGAGCATGCCAGTTCGAGTCAGCGATGAGAGGGGCCACCTTAGCGGGCGTTGCGCCTTGTGTCACCTGGTACCGATTCCACGCAATGTGCGAGGGCGTGAAGGCGACTTCGCCCGTGGAGACCTTTTCCAGTATCATGATCGTTCATTGGCCGCCGCCCGCGGCATCGTTTACTTGTTGTCCCAGAGGCCCATTCGACATGCTCGAACTGCGAGGAGCGCCCGCCCTTTCCGCCTTCCGTCATGCCAAGCTGTTAGCCGCGTTGCGTGATGCCGTGCCCGAGGTCGAGGCGCTGCATGCCGATTACGTTCATTTCGTCGATCATCAGGACGAACTCGATGACGCGGCGCAAGAGGTGCTGGCGCAACTGCTGAGTTACGGTCCCGTCCGTGATGGCGGAGAGGCCGAGCACGAAGGGCATCTGTTGTTGGTCGTGCCGCGCCTGGGCACGCTATCGCCGTGGTCGACGAAGGCCACCGATATCGCCCTCAACTGCGGTTTGACGCAGATTCGCCGGATCGAACGGGGCATCGCCTACCGTGTGACGCTCAAGGGCGCGCTCGACGAAGCGGCCTTCGCGAGCCTGGTGGCGGTGCTTCACGACCCGATGACGGAAACGGTGTTGGCTAATTCGAGCGATGCGGCCAAGCTCTTCGAGCGCCACGAGCCGGCGCCGCTGGGGCGTGTCGATGTGCTCGACGGTGGGCGCGATGCGCTGGCCGAGGCCAACGATGCCCTGGGCCTGGCGCTGGCCGACGATGAGATCGACTACCTGCTCGATGCCTTCCAGGGGCTCGATCGCAATCCCACCGATGTCGAACTGATGATGTTCGCGCAGGCCAATTCCGAGCACTGCCGGCATAAGATCTTCAATGCCGATTGGCATGTCGATGGCGAGGCGCAGCCGCATTCGCTGTTCAAGATGATCAAGAACACCCATGCGTGTTCCAGCGCCGGCATCCTTTCCGCCTACAGCGACAACGCCGCCGTGATTCGTGGCACCCAGGCGGGACGTTTCTTCGCTGCCCCCTGGCTACCGGGCGGTGAGCAGGAAGCGCGCTACGCGGCGACGCAGGAGCCGATCCACATCTTGATGAAGGTGGAAACCCACAACCACCCGACGGCCATCGCGCCGCATCCCGGTGCCGCGACCGGTGCCGGTGGCGAGATTCGTGACGAAGGCGCCGCCGGTGTCGGTGGCAAGCCCAAGGCCGGGCTAACCGGGTTTGCGGTCTCCAATCTGCGTATCCCCGAGTTCGTGCAGCCCTGGGAAGCCTTCGATTACGGCAAGCCCGCGCGCATGCAGTCGGCCTTGGAGATCATGCTGAAAGCGCCCATCGGTGGGGCATCGTTCAACAACGAGTTCGGCCGCCCCAACCTGACGGGCTTCTTCCGTACCTTCGAGCAGGACGCAGTGGGGGCCGGCGGCATCGAACGGCGCGGCTACCACAAGCCAGTGATGCTGGCTGGCGGCTACGGCAATATTCGCGAGGACCATGTCACCAAGGGCGAGATCCCGGTCGGCGCCAAGTTGATCGTGATGGGTGGCCCGGCGATGCTGATTGGCCTTGGCGGCGGCGCGGCGTCGAGCATGGCCTCCGGGGCTTCCAGCGAGGATCTCGACTTCGCCTCCGTGCAGCGTGACAACCCGGAAATGGAACGCCGCGCTCAGGAAGTCATCGACCGCTGCTGGGCGTTAGGTGATGACAACCCCCTCTGCTTCATCCATGACGTGGGCGCCGGCGGACTTTCCAATGCCTTGCCGGAGCTGGTCAAGGATGGCAGTCGCGGTGGGCGCTTCGAGTTGCGCGACGTACCCAATGCCGAGCCGGGCATGAGTCCGTTGGCGATCTGGTGCAGCGAAGCCCAGGAGCGTTACGTGCTGGCCGTGGCGCCGGAGGATATCGAGGCGTTCGATACGTTGTGCGCGCGTGAACGTTGCCCCTACGCCGTGGTCGGCGAGGCCACCGAGGCCCATCATCTGGCGGTTCACGATGGCCACTTCGATACGCGTCCCGTCGATCTGCCCATGAGCGTGCTGTTCGGCAAGCCGCCCAAGATGACGCGTTCCTTCGAACGTCAGTCGCGGACTCTGCCAGGGCTGGGGCTCGACAACCTCGATCTGCGCGAGGCGTTGGACCGTGTGCTACGTCTGCCGACGGTAGCCTCCAAGAGCTTCTTGATTACCATTGGTGACCGCTCGATTACGGGCATGGTGGCGCGCGATCAGATGGTCGGCCCCTGGCAGGTGCCGGTGGCCGACTGCGCGGTGACCACGGCGAGTTTCGACACGCATGCGGGCGAGGCCATGGCGCTCGGTGAGCGTCCGCCGGTCGCGTTGATCGATCCCGCCGCCAGCGCGCGTCTGGCGGTGGCCGAGGCGATCACCAACCTGGCGGCGGCGCCGATCGAAAAGATTGAAGATATCAAGCTCTCCGCCAACTGGATGAGCGCCGCCGAGCACGTCGGCGAGAACCAGGCCTTGTTCGATGCCGTACACGCCGTGGGCATGGAGCTCTGCCCTCAGCTTGGCATCGCCATTCCGGTGGGCAAGGACTCGATGTCCATGCGGACCGCATGGCAGTCCGGTGACGAGGAGAAAAGCGTTACCGCGCCGTTGACGCTGGATATCACCGGTTTCGCGCCGGTCACCGATGCTCGGCGTACTCTGACGCCACAGCTGCGCCTGGACCAGAACGAAAGCGACCTGATCCTGATCGACCTGGGCCGCGGTCAGAACCGGCTCGGCGGCTCGGCATTGGCGCAGGTGTATGGCCAGGTCGGCGATGTGTGCCCCGATCTCGAGGATGCCGAGGATCTCAAGGCCTTCTTCGCCGTGATTCAGGGGCTCAGCGCCGATGACAAGCTGCTCGCCTATCATGACCGCAGCGACGGCGGCTTGCTGGTGACGTTGCTGGAGATGGCCTTCGCCGCGCGTGGCGGACTGGAGATCAAGCTCGACTGGCTGATCGACGATGCCTACGAAGCCTTCGATGCCTTGTTTGCCGAAGAACTGGGCGCGGTGATTCAGGTCAATCGTCATGATACCGAGTTCGTGCTCGCCCAGCTTGCCGCCGCAGGCCTCGAAACCAGCGGCGTAGTCGCCCGGCCCCGCTACGACGATCAGGTGCGTGTCACGCTCTTCGAAGAGCCGCTGCTGGAAACCACGCGGGCCATCGCGCAGCGTACTTGGACCGATACCAGTTACCGCATGCAGGCGCTGCGCGACAATCCGGACTGTGCGAAGTCTGAATTCGACGCCTTGCTTGACCTGCGCGACCCGGGCCTTTCGGCGCAGCCTAGCTTCGATGTCGATGAGGACATTACCGCGCCCTATGTCGGACGTGGCGAGAAGCCGCGCGTGGCGGTGCTGCGCGAACAGGGGGTCAACGGTCATGTCGAGATGGCGGCGGCCTTCGATCGCGCGGGTTTCGCGGCCATCGACGTGCACATGAGCGACATCCTCGAGGGCCGTGTCGACCTTGAAACCATGAAGGGATTGGTCGCCTGTGGCGGCTTTTCTTACGGCGATGTGCTCGGCGCCGGCGGCGGCTGGGCCAAGTCGGTGCTCTTCAACAGCCGCGCCCGTGATGCCTTCGAGGGTTTCTTTCAGCGTGATGACAGCTTCTCGCTGGGGGTGTGCAACGGTTGCCAGATGCTCTCGCAGCTCAAGTCGCTGATCCCCGGTGCCGAGAACTGGCCGCGCTTCGTGCGCAACGAGTCCGAGCAGTTCGAGGCGCGGGTAAGCATGGTCCAGGTCGAGAAGAGCCCCTCGATCCTGCTTGCCGGGATGGAAGGTTCGCGGCTGCCGATCGCCGTGGCGCACGGTGAAGGGCGCGCCGAGTTCCGCGACAGTGGCCATTTGCGCAGCATGCAGTCCAGCGACCAGATCGCCATGCGCTACGTGGACAACTACGGCCAGGTAACCACGCGCTATCCCGCCAATCCCAATGGCTCTTCCGCAGGCATTACGGGGCTGACTACACCGGATGGCCGTGTGACGATCATGATGCCGCACCCCGAGCGCGTGGCGCGGGCGGTGACCAACTCCTGGCGTCCCGCCGAATGGCAGGAAGACGGCGCCTGGTTGCGGTTGTTCCGCAACGCACGCGTCTGGGTGGATTGAGCGCGTCTCGCCATGAACGCAAAAACCGCGGCTCGAGTAGAACTCGGCGCCGCGGTTTTTGCGTGGAGCCTCAACTTAAGCCAGCGCTCATTCGGGACGGATGGCCGTGTAGAAGAAGCGCACGTTCGGTTCGCCATCGAGCAGCGGTGCGCTGCCTTCCTTGAAGGGCGCGTAGTGGGGCATCTGCATGTGATGCTCGAAGGCGTCGCGGTCGCGATAGACTTCGTGCAGCACGACGACGTTGTCGCTGCCTTCCGGCGTCAGCACATCGAACGTCAGACAACCTTCCTCGTTGGCCAGGGATTCGCTGGCGTCGTTGTGTGCCAGGGCGAGAAACGCGGGTACCTGGCCTTCCTTGAGATGGAATTCGGCGAGCACCACGAAATGGGGCTGAGTTGAAGACATGAAAGATCTCCGGGTAACGAATGTCGGTTAAAAATACCTTGAAATTTAATGTCGGGGTGCGGGGTGTCGAGATCAAGTCTTCTATTGCCACCTCGCCGATCTTGTCGCCGGTGGTAGGATGCGCCTTTTGATTCGATTGGAAGTCTGCCATGAGCGCACCTTCACTTCGCCCTTATCAGCAACAGGCCGTATCGCGGGTCGTCGAGCACTTTCGCGCGAGTGACGATCCCGCCGTGGTGGTGTTGCCGACCGGCAGCGGCAAGTCGTTGGTGATCGCCGAGCTGGCACGCCTGGCGCGGGGCCGGGTACTGGTGTTGGCTCACGTGCGTGAACTGGTGGAACAGAATCATGCCAAGTACCTGGCCTACGGCCTGGAGGCGGATTTGTTCAGCGCCGGCCTGGGGCGCAAGGAGAGTGAGCGCCAGGTGGTCTTCGGCTCGGTGCAGTCCGTGGTCAATAGCCTGGCGCGTTTCGAGACGCACGACGAATGGGGGGCATTCACCCTGCTGGTCATCGACGAATGCCACCGCATTCCCCCGCCTGCCAGCGACGATGCCCGCCAGCGCAAGGCGCCGTCGAGCTATCACCGCGTGATCGCGCATCTGCGCAAGCACAATCCGCGTCTCAAGGTGCTGGGGCTGACTGCGACGCCGTATCGCCTGGGGCAAGGATTCATCTATCACCGCCATCACCATGGCATGGTGCGTGGCGACGCCGAGAGCTTCTTTCAGGATTGTGTGTTCGAGCAGCCGCTGCGGTTGATGGTCAAGCAGGGCTACCTGGTCGCGCCCAAGCGCGTGGATGCGGCGCTCTACGCCGAGGATGGTCGGCAGACCCGTTACGATTTTTCGCGCCTGGTACCGGGACGCGATGGCGGCTTCGAGGAAGCCGAGTTGAATCGCGTCGTGCAGGGGCACCGGGCGACGCCGGGGATCATCGCCGAGGTCGTCGAGCAGGCGCGCGAACGGTGTGGCGTTATGATCTTCGCGGCCACCGTGGCGCACGCCGAGGAGATCATCGGCTACCTGCCGGCCGAGCAAGCGGCGTTGATCGTCGGTGCGACGCCCACCAAGGAGCGCGAGCGCTTGATCGCGGCCTTCAAGGCGCGCGAAATCAAGTATCTCGTCAACGTGGCGGTGCTGACCACCGGGTTCGACGCGCCGCATGTGGATTTGATCGCTATCCTGAGGCCCACGGAGTCCGTCAGCCTGTATCAACAGATTGTCGGGCGCGGGCTACGCTTGTCACCGGGCAAGGAAGACTGCCTGATCCTCGATTATGCGGGCAATCCTTGGGATTTATACGCACCGGAAGTCGGTGAGCCGCGCCCGGATTCAGACGCTGAACCGGTACAGGTGGAATGCCCTGAGTGCGGACATGCCAACCTGTTCTGGGGCAAGCGTGATGGCGACCTGGTCATCGAACATCACGGCCGGCGCTGCCAAGGGCTTGTCGAGGAGCAGAGTGAGGATAATGCACACGGCGCGGGGTCGGGCGTCGATAGAGTGCGTGGCGCAGGGTCGGGCGCCTATAAAAAGCGTCAATGTTCGTTTCGCTTTCGCTTCAAGGTGTGCGATCAGTGCGGCGCGGAAAACGACATCGCCGCGCGGGCTTGCCATCAATGCGGCGAGCGCATGGTCGATCCTGATGACAAGCTCAAGGCGGCCCTGCGACTCAAGGAAGCCAAGGTGCTTCGCGTGTCGGGCATGCAACTACAAGCGGTGCTCAATGGGCGGGGGCTGCCGCGCTTGAAGGTCACGTATCACGACGAGGACGGCGCCACACTCGACGAATGGTTCGCACTGGAAACCCCCGCGCAGCGCCGCGCTTTCACGCTGGCGTTCTTGCGCTATCACCTGCGTGCCCCGGGCAGCGACTGGCAGCCACGCTCGGCGGAAGAGGTCATCGCCGATGAGCAGCGGCTCAAGGCCCCGGATTTCGTCGTGGGGCGCAAGGTCGGCCGCTACTGGCAGATTCGCGACAAGCTCTTCGACTATAAAGGGCGCTATCGCAAGGCCGATGGATGATGCGCCATCAATATGCGCATTCTTTATAATTGCTAATGCGATAGTGCTATCAAGGGGTTATGATGAAAGGGCAAATCCACCCTAACGGAGAAACGACATGACCTGGACTACTCCCGCAGTCAAAGAGATCTGCATCGCGCTGGAAATCAACGATTACATGCCCGCCGAATTCTGAGGCGGCTTTGTATATTCGAGTACTCGGGGCAGCCGCCGGTGGCGGTCTGCCCCAGTGGAATTGCCGTTGTGAGGTATGTCGGCTGGCGTGGTCGGGTGATCCACGCGTCACGCCGCGAACACAGTCCTCCATTGCCGTGAGTGCCGATGGGCGTTCGTGGGCTCTGATCAACTGCGCGCCCGAAGTGCTGACACAGGTACGCCGAACGCCGGCGCTCTTCCCTCAACAGGGCAGTCGTCACACGCCTATCGAGTCGATCCTGCTGACCAATGCCGATGTAGACCATGTCGGTGGCTTGTTGAGTCTGCGTGAAAGCTCTCCCTATCGGTTGTATGCCACGGCGGAAATCCAGTCCGTATTGCGCGACAACCCGATTTTCAATGTGCTCAATCCGGATTACGTCGAGCGTGTGCCGGTGGCGCTGGAGCAGCCTCTGACACTGGCTGAAGGGCTCGAAGCACGCATGTTCGCGGTGCCGGGCAAGACGGCGTTGTACCTGGAAGGCGAGCAGGTAGACATTGGCGTCGAAGGCGAGGCGACCGTCGGCATCGAGTTTCGTGCCGCGGGTCGCCGGACCTATTACATTCCAGGCTGCGCGGCGATGACGCCTGCGTTGGCGGCGCGTCTCGAAGGGGCCGATGTCCTGCTGTTCGATGGCACCTTGTGGCGTGACGACGAGATGATCCGCGCCGGGGTCGGTCACAAGACGGGGCAGCGCATGGGGCACATGGCGATGTCCGGTGAAACGGGCAGCATGGCCGCATTGTCGTCGCTCTCGCTTGGCCGGCGTGTCTTCCTGCATATCAACAATACCAATCCGGTATTGATCGATGACTCAGCCGAGCGCCGGGAAGCGGCGCGCATGGGATGGGAAATCGCCCATGACGGCATGGAACTGGAGTGCTGATGAACGATATCGACGCGCCGCTGCAGGCACCATTGAGCGCAGAGGCTCTGGAAGCGCGTCTGCGCAGCATTGGTGAGCAGCGTTACCACCACCGGCATCCCTTCCAGTTGATGTTGCAGAACGGCGAGCTCGATCGCCGTCAGGTGCGGGCCTGGGCGCTCAATCGCTATTACTATCAGGCCATGATCCCGCACAAGGATGCGTCGCTGATTGCGCGCCTTGACGATCCGGCGCTGCGTCGCGAATGGCGCTCCCGGCTGGTGGATCATGATGGCGAAGTCGAGGGCGAAGGCGGTATCGCCCGCTGGCTGATGCTCACCGATGGACTGGGCCTCGACCGCGACATGGTCGTCTCGACGCGGCGCATATTGCCGGCCACACGCTTTGCGGTGGATGCCTACATCCATTTCGTGCGCGAGCGCAGCGTGCTGGAAGCCATCGCCTCTTCGCTGACCGAGTTGTTTTCCCCGATGGTGATCGGCCAGCGCGTCAGCGGCATGCTCAAGCACTATGATTTCGTCTCCGCCGAGACCCTGGCCTATTTCGAGCCGCGCCTGACCCAGGCCCCGCGGGATGCCGACATGGCGCTCGATTACGTCACGCGCCACGCGCGGCGACTCGACCAGCAGCAGGCGGTGCTCGATGCGTTGATCTTCAAGTGCAACGTGCTGTGGACTCAACTGGATGCCCTTCATCATGCCTATGTCGCCCCCGGCCATGTGCCGCCCGGCGCATGGGGCGATATGGGGGCGGCCGACGAGCGATGACGACCGATAGAGAAACGAAGACGTTATGACAGCGATTCAGGAAAGCGACATCGTGCGCCTACCGCGTGGTGTCAGGCTGCGTGAAGACAAGCAGCGGGGTGGCTGGGTACTGCTGGCCCCCGAGCGTGTCTTTCAGCTCGATGACATTGCGCAAACGGTGGTCAGCGAAGTGGACGGCGAGCGCAGTGTCGGCACGATCATCGACAGGTTGTGCGACACCTATCAGGCGCCGCGCGAGCGCATTGCCGAGGACGTGACCGCCATGTTCGCGGGGCTGATCGAAAAGCGTGTGCTGGAGATTGCGTGATGGCGTCGTCCGAGGTTCCTCAGCCGCCTATGGGAATGCTGGCGGAGTTGACGCATCGCTGCCCGCTGCAATGTCCGTACTGTTCCAACCCAGTGGCTCTGGAACGCCGTCGGCAAGAGCTGGATACCGCAACTTGGCAGCGGGTCTTTGCGGAAGCCTCGGAGATGGGCGTACTCCAGGTTCATCTTTCGGGAGGCGAGCCGGCCCTGCGTCCGGACTTACCTGAATTGGTACAGGCCTGCGCGGACGCGGGCTTGTATTCCAACTTGATTACGGCGGGCGTCAACATCGACCGTGCTCGGTTGGAGACGCTGGCGGATGCGGGCCTCGACCACGTGCAACTGTCGGTTCAGGGCGCGACACCTGAGGTAACCGACCATATTGCCAACATGGCCGGCGCGCATGCACGCAAGCGTGCCTTCGCCGCCGAGGTTACCGCGCTGGGCTTGCCGTTGACGCTCAACGCAGTGATTCATCGCGCCAACCTGCATCAGATCGACGACTTCGTCGAGCTGGCCATTGAGCTCGGTGCACGGCGCCTTGAGATCGCCCACGCCCAGTATTATGGCTGGGCACTGGTCAATCGCGCAGCCTTGATGCCAAGCCGCGAGCAGGTCATGTCAGCTCTCGAAAGGGTCGAGGCGGCGCGTGAGCGTTTGCAAGGGCGTCTCGTCATCGACGCCGTGGTGCCGGATTACCATGCGCGGCTACCCAAACCCTGCATGAATGGCTGGGGACGCCAGTCACTCAATGTGACGCCATCGGGCAAGGTATTGCCGTGCCATGCGGCGGAGACGATTCCGCACCTTGAATTCTGGAATGTCGCGGATCATGGGTTGCAGGAAATCTGGTACGACAGCCCGGCCTTCAACGCCTATCGCGGTACGGACTGGATGCCCGAAACCTGCCAGAGCTGCGAGCGCAAGGAAATCGACTGGGGCGGCTGCCGTTGTCAGGCGCTGATGCTCACCGGCGACGCTGCGCAGATGGACCCGGTGTGCGAAAAATCGCCTTATCATGACGAGGTCCAGACCTTGGCGGTGCTCGACGCCGCAGGGGATGCCGACTTCACCTACCGGCGTTTTGCGCGGATGCCCGAGGGCGCCTGACAGTCCGACGACACATCTTGCGTGATGCAGGCGTGTTCGCCTCCCGATGGCCTTGCTACACTGCGCGTTTATCGAAGGTCGCGCCGTGAGGCGCAGTCGAGGAGAGCGTCACGCGTGAGTGATACCGCCGAGCCCGTCAGTGCCGATACCGCCTCGGCCGCGTCCCAAGCGGCGGTATTGGCGCGCCTGCACGATCAGCCCATCACCGAACTGCCGGAAGATCTCTACATTCCGCCCGAGGCGTTGCGGGTCTTTCTCGAAACCTTCGAGGGGCCGCTCGACTTGTTGCTGTACCTGATCCGGCGTCAGAATCTCGACATCCTGGGCATCGATGTGGCAGCGATCACGCATCAGTACATCGAATACGTCGAGCTGATGCGGGCGCTGGAGATCGATCTGGCCGGCGAGTATTTGCTGATGGCGGCAATGCTTGCTGAGATCAAGTCGCGGACGTTGTTGCCGCGTCCGCCCAAGAGCGAGGATGAGGAGGCAGAAGATCCGCGCGCCGAGTTGATCCGCCGCCTGCAGGAATACGAGCAGTTGAAACTGGCCGCCGAAGGGCTGGATGAATTGCCGCGCGAGGGGCGCGATTGGGTAGCGGCGCAGGCCGCGCTGCCTTCGCTCGAGACGCGGGTGATTCATCCCCAGGTCGAACTGGATGAGATGCTGCACGCTCTATCGGGACTCCTCAAGCGAGCCGAGTTTCAGCAGTCTCACCAGATCAGCCGCGAGGTGCTGTCCACCCGCGAGCGCATGCTGCGCATCATGGAGCAACTGGACGGCCAGCGTTATACCCCGTTCGAGGCGTTGTTCACGCTCGAGGAGGGGCGCGCGGGCGTGGTGGTGACCTTCATGGCGATTCTCGAGCTGGCCAAGGAGGCGATGATCGAGATCGCGCAGAATGCGCCGTTGTCGCCGATTCATGTGCGTGCTCGGCTGGTCGCCGAGGCGGTCGACGACACCCCTGGGACGGACGATGACGAGGGTGGAGAAAGCGCCTTCGCCGATGCTGAAGAGGATCCCCGATGAACGAGGCGCCGACGTCTCTCGACGAGGTCTGCGAAGCGGCGTTGCTGGCCGCCGGCGAGCCGCTGACAGCCGAACGCCTGGAGAGTCTGTTCGACGCGCGTGAGCGCCCCTCGCGCGGTGAGTTGCGCGATGCCCTGGCGCGTCTGGGCGAGCGCCTCGAGCATAGCGCTCTGGAACTCATCGAGACCGCATCTGGGTTTCAAGTGCGCATTCGTGCACGTTTTTCTCCGTGGATATCGCGGCTTTGGGATGAAAAGCCACAGCGTTATTCGCGTGCGCTGCTGGAGACCCTGGCGCTGATCGCCTATCGTCAACCAGTCACCCGTGGCGATATCGAGGAGGTGCGCGGGGTCTCGGTGAGTACCACGATCATGCGTACCCTGAGCGAGCGGGGATGGATTCGCGTCGTCGGTCAGCGTGACGTGCCGGGACGACCCTCGGTCTACGCTACCACGCGTGCCTTTCTCGACGACTTCGGCCTCAAGACCCTTGATGCCTTGCCGCCGATGCACGAACTCAAGGAATTCGAGACGCGTTTCGAGGAGGCACTGGGGCACGATCAGGAGACGCCGGGACACGATGACGCGGATCATGCATCGGCGCGTGACAGTCAGGCCGACAACGTCGAGAATACTCCGCCGATCGAGGATACGTCGCAAGCAACGTCGTCATCTGAGATCGAGCCAGACACGCTAGAGACGGCAGATACGACGACGGCCGGGATGGCCGACGATCAGCACGCCGGGACGGCGTCCGAGCGGTCGGGATTGAGCTTCGCCGAACTCGAAGCTCGCCTGGCCGAACGCGCCCGCCGACGGGAAGAAGGGGCCGAAGCATCACCATCAGACGATGCCGAGGCTTCCGACGCGGCGGACGCGGAACATTCAACAGACGAGACAACGTTCGATTCATGAACACGCCTACCGAAAAATTGCAGAAGGTACTGGCCCGTGCGGGCTTCGGCTCGCGTCGTGAGATGGAAACCGCCATCAGTGACGGCCGCGTCAAGGTCAATGGCCAAGTGGCCACGTTGGGGGACCGCATCGAAACGCGCGATCGGGTCACCTTCGACGAGCGCCCTGTGAACCTGCGCGATGCCGAGGAAGTGCCACGGCGCGTCATCATGTACAACAAGCCCGAGGGCGAGCTTTGCACGCGTCGCGACCCCGAGGGACGGCGCACCGTCTTCGATCGCTTGCCACGCCTCAAAGGGGAGCGTTGGATCGCCATCGGCCGCCTGGATATCAATACCAGCGGTTTGTTGCTGTTCACCACCGACGGCGAACTTGCCAACCGCTTGATGCATCCCTCCACGCAGGTCGAGCGCGAATATGCGGTGCGCGTGATGGGCGGTGTTCGCCCGGAGAACGTGACCGCGATGACCGAGGGGGTGATGCTCGAAGATGGCCCGGCGCGTTTCACCGATGTGCAGGAATTCGGCGGCGAAGGCATCAATACGTGGTTCCACGTGGTGATTCTCGAAGGGCGCAATCGTGAGGTGCGGCGTCTCTGGGAGTCGCAGGAGCTCACGGTGAGCCGCCTCAAGCGCGTTCGTTACGGCAATATCTTCCTCGATAAGCGTGCCAAGGCGGGTGAGTGGGTCGAACTTTCCCAGGAAGAGGTCGACGACCTGGCGCAATTGGCAGACTTGCCGGCGCGCAAGGTGCCCGCGTTGACGCCTGACGAGAAGAACCGCTGGAGCCGCGACAAGAACAAGCGTCGCCCGGTCAACGCCATGCGCAAGCCGAAGAACTCGCGGGGCTCTCGGTGAGCGGTTTGCAGTAAAAAAATCTTGTCAATGTCGAGCGTTATCAGTACTATGTGCGCCCTGTCGGGACGGGTCGTTAGCTCAGTGGTAGAGCAGTTGGCTTTTAACCAATTGGTCGTAGGTTCGAATCCTACACGACCCACCATTGGCACGTGCCTTTGATTGGTATGGTGCGATAATACGTCTCGAAGACCCGGCGGCGGGTCGTTAGCTCAGTGGTAGAGCAGTTGGCTTTTAACCAATTGGTCGTAGGTTCGAATCCTACACGACCCACCATTGCCGCCCAAAACTGTCCGAACGGACAGGTTATGGGTCGTTAGCTCAGTGGTAGAGCAGTTGGCTTTTAACCAATTGGTCGTAGGTTCGAATCCTACACGACCCACCAGCATTCAACCCCGTCTCGCATGAGGCGGGGTTTTTGCGTTCCGGGTATTCGTGCTGGACATTAGGCCGTGACGACATTCGGGTGGGCACGATGCTGGCAAGCCGGTAGCGACGAGCAGTATCATGAGATTGGGTGTGGCGTGTCCGCGAAGAGATCGCGGCGCGACGCTTCTCGTTATGCAGGGGGAGCCCCTGCCAGTCACAGTGGTAGACACGATGACGATCATGACACCGAAAGTGCCCGAGGCAGCTTCGCCTCTGGCCCGCACGTATTGCCCGGTCGTGCCGAGTGCGTCAGCACGTGCGCAGTCCGAGACGATCAAGCGCTTGCTGCGCGAACGCAATGCCACCTTGGTGGCGCATTACTATACCGACGACGCCATTCAGCAACTCGCCGAGGAAAGCGGCGGCTGCGTGGCCGATTCCCTGGAAATGGCACGCTTCGGCGCCCGGCACTCGGCCACGACCTTGGTGGTGGCCGGGGTGCGCTTCATGGGCGAGACCGCCAAGATCCTGTCCCCCGAGAAAACCGTGCTGATGCCCACGCTGGAAGCGACCTGTTCGCTGGATGACGGCTGTCCGGCGGATGAGTTCGCGGCGTTCTGCGATGCGCATCCCGACCGCACGGTGGTGGTTTATGCCAATACCTCGGCGGCGGTCAAGGCGCGTGCGGATTGGGTGGTGACCTCGTCGATTGCGGTCGAGGTCATCGAGCATCTCCAGGCCTGTGGCGAAAAGATCCTGTGGGCGCCGGACAAGCACCTGGGGCGTTATATCCGCGAGCGTACCGGCGCTGACATGCTGCTCTGGGATGGTGCCTGCATCGTGCACGAGGAATTCAAGGCCCAGGGCGTGCTGGATCTCAAGAAGGTCTACCCCGATGCTGCCTTGCTGGTGCATCCCGAGTCGCCGGCAGAGGTGATCGAACTGGCCGATGTGGTGGGTTCGACCTCACAACTGATCAAGGCCGCGCGCGAACTCGACCGGCAACGCCTGATCGTGGCCACCGACCGTGGCATCTTCTACAAGATGCAGCAGGCCGTGCCGGATAAGACGCTGTTCGAGGCGCCTACGGCGGGCAATGGCGCGACCTGCAAGAGTTGCGCCCACTGCCCGTGGATGGCGATGAACGACCTGGATCGCCTCGAGCGCGCCTTGCATGAAGGCAGTGGCGAGATACGTATCGAGGCGGCGCTGCGTCAGCGGGCCATTAAGCCCCTGGAAAGGATGCTGGCCTTCGGTCGCTGACGCCCAGGCAGCAAACGAGGCGCTAGCGTGTTTCAGTACGCACGACACGCATCGATAGATCGACGGCTTTGACATCCTTGGTCAGCGCGCCGATGGAGATGTAGTCGACCCCGGTCTCGGCGATATCGCGCAGCGTCGCTTCGCTGACATTGCCGGAGGCCTCCAGGCGGCTGCGTCCGGCCGTGCGTGTGACCGCCTCGCGCAGTGTCTCGAGATCGAAGTTGTCGAGCATGATGGTATCCGCGCCGGCGCAGAGTGCGGCATCCAGCTCGTCGAGGGTCTCGACTTCCACCTCCACTGGCAGATCGCTGGCGATACGACGCGCGGCGGTGATGGCCTCGGCAATGCCGCCGCAGGCGGTGATATGATTTTCCTTGATCAGGAAGGCATCGTGTAACCCGAGGCGGTGGTTGTGACCGCCGCCGCAGGTGACGGCGTATTTCTGCGCCAAGCGCAGGCCGGGTAGGGTCTTGCGAGTATCCAGTAGCGCCACGCCGGTATCGTTGATCCGTGCCATGTAATCGCGCGTGCGTGTCGCCGTGCCCGAAAGTGTCTGGAGTAGATTGAGGGCTGCGCGCTCGCCGGTCATCAGGCTGCGTGCGGGGCCTTCCAGTTCGAGAATGGTTTCCTCGGGCGCCAGAGCGTCGCCATCGGCAGCATGCCAATGGAGCTTGACGCTGGGGTCGAGGCGCCGGTAAAGCTCATCGACCCAGGCGACACCGCAGAGTACCGCGTTCTCACGGGTCACGACGCGTGCCCAGGCCCACTGCTTGGCAGGAATCAGTTGCGCGGTGATGTCGCCGGGGCCGACATCCTCGGCCAGCAGGCGGGCGGCACTGGTGCGGATATCCTCCGCGAGAGCTTCGCGATATTGCATGTCGGGCGCCTTCCTTTGATGTGCGACAATATGTGCAGTATATCGGGATCACGGCGATCCGGTCAGGGGGGTCGCTGGTCATCCGAGCGCGTCCCGAAGAGTACGTCTTGAGAAGTACGTCTTGAGAGGTACGTCTCGAGAAGTACGTCCCGAAAAGACAGGAGCAGGCATGCGGGTCGACAATCACTGGCTCACCACGGCGCGGCACGTCGTTTCGCCCAATCACAATGCGCGTCCCGAGGAAGAAATCTCGGCACTGGTACTGCATTCCATCAGCCTGCCGCCGGGGTGCTTCGGGGGTGAGGATATCGAGCGCTTGTTCACCAATCGCCTCGACCCCGCCGCGCATCCTTATTTTGCCACGATCCACGCCTTGCGGGTCTCGGCGCATGTGCTGATTCGCCGCGACGGCGAAGCGGTGCAGTTCGTAGGCTTCGATCGACGCGCCTGGCATGCCGGTCGCTCGCGCTGGTGGGATGGCCAGCGTGAGCGTCGTGAACTCAACGACTTCAGTATCGGCATCGAGCTGGAAGGTGATGAAATTCACGCCTATCGCGATGCGCAGTATCAATGCTTGGCGCGTGTGTTCCAGGCATTGCATGAGCATTATCCTGTCTTGAACCTGGGGCGTGTGACCAGCCATGCGCATATCGCGCCGCTGCGCAAGACCGACCCCGGCCCGGCTTTTGATTGGGCCTATTTTCGCCGTTGTCTCGAGGAGGTGGCGGGCACAGCGTCCTGATGCACATGCATGCATGTAAATGCACTACATCGTGTAAACCTTTGTCGAATCCTGGTGATATGGCCTGAGCGGGCCTGGGCCAATAAGCATTTTACAGGTCGCTTGCGGCCTATCGAATTGGCAGCAGACAGCGTTTGCGGTATCGTCGTGGCCTGAATCCGTGCGTCTTGCACGCCCCGCTGTAAGGAAATTACAGAAAGTTTTCCCGGAGACACGGCCCAAAGAAGGTCGCGCCCACACTGAAGAGCGCCACAGGCCCCATCGCGATGCGTAGACGGGCCATGACCGACATACAATCTTCATTCGGAGAGACGTCTATGAGTCTGGAGGCAAGAAACGATCTCGATCCGATCGAAACCACGGAATGGCTGGATTCCTTGGCCTCGGTCATCGAGCATGAGGGCGAAGAGCGCGCTCGATACATCATGAGCCGCTTGGCGGATCGTCTGCGTCGCGATGGCTCTTCACCCCCCTTTTCCGGGACCACGCCGCATCGCAATACCATTCCGGTGCATCGTGAAGCCAAGATGCCCGGTGATATGTTCATCGAGCGCAAGATTCGTTCGGCCATCCGCTGGAACGCGATGGTTCAGGTATTGCGCGCCAACAAGAAGCACAAGGGCCTGGGCGGTCACATCGCCAGCTATCAGTCCAGTGCCACGCTTTACGAAGTGGGTTTCAACCACTTCTTCCGCGCCGACAACGGCGATCACAAGGGCGATCTGCTCTACATTCAGGGGCACGTCACGCCGGGCATCTACGCGCGTTCGTTCCTCGAAGGGCGACTGACGCAGGAGCAGATGGACAACTTCCGCCAGGAAGTCGACGGCGAGTCGTTGCCGTCCTATCCGCACCCTTACCTGATGCCCGAGTACTGGCAGTTTCCGACAGTCTCCATGGGGCTGGGGCCGATCCAGGCGATCTATCAGGCCCACGTGATGAAGTATCTGCATTCGCGTGAGCTCGAGGACATGCAGGACCGCAAGGTCTGGGCCTTCCTCGGTGATGGCGAGTGCGACGAGCCGGAGTCCCTGGGTGCGCTGCACCTGGCAAGCCGTGAGAAGCTCGACAACCTGATCTTCGTCATCAACTGCAACCTGCAGCGTCTCGACGGTCCGGTGCGCGGCAACTCGCGTGTCATCGACGAACTCGAGGGCGTCTTCCGCGGTGCCGGTTGGAACGTGATCAAGGTCGTCTGGGGCGGCCAGTGGGATCCGCTGTTCGAGCAGGACACCAAGGGCATGCTGCAAAAGCGCATGGACGAGGCGGTCGACGGCGAGTACCAGAACTACAAGGCCCAGGGTGGCAAGTACACCCGCGAGCACTTCTTCGGCAAGTACGATGAAACTGCGAAGATGGTCGAGGACTACTCCGACGAGCAGATCTTCCGTCTCAATCGTGGCGGTCACGATCCGCAGAAGGTCTACGCGGCCTACCATGAAGCGGTCAATAACGCTGGCAATCGCCCCACCGTGATCCTGGCGCATACCGTCAAGGGCTACGGCATGGGCGGCGGCAGCGGCGAAGCCGACATGGAAGCCCACCAGATCAAGTCGATGGATACCGAAGCGCTCAAGAAGTTTCGCGATCGTTTCGGCGTGCCGATCTCCGACGAGCAGATCGAAAGCGGTGACATCCCGTACTACAAGCCCGATGACGACAGCCCGGAGATGAAGTACCTGCATCTCCAGCGCGAGAAGCTCGGCGGCTTTTTGCCGGCGCGCAAGAACGACTTCGAGGCGCTCGAGATTCCCGGGCTCGATGACAAGATGTTCGCCAGCCAGCTCAAGGGCTCCGGCGACCGCGAAGTGTCCAGCACCATGTCCTTCGTGCGTGTACTCAACGGCCTGGTCAAGAACAAGCAGTTGGGCTCGCGCGTGGTGCCGATCATTCCCGACGAAGCGCGTACCTTCGGGATGGAAGGCATGTTCCGCCAGTTGGGTATCTACGCCGCCGAAGGGCAGAAGTACGAGCCCATGGATGCCGGCCAGATCATGTACTACCGCGAGGACCAGAAGGGTCAGATCCTCGAGGAAGGCATCACCGAAGCCGGTTCCATCTCCGCGTGGATTGCCGCGGCGACGTCTTATTCCAACCACCATCTGCCGCTGATTCCGTTCTACGTCTACTACTCGATGTTCGGCTATCAGCGCGTCGGTGACCTGATTTGGGCGGCTGGCGATCTACAGGCGCGTGGCTTCATGATCGGCGGTACCGCCGGGCGCACGACCATCAATGGCGAGGGGCTGCAGCACCAGGACGGTCACAGCCATATCCTGATGTCGACCGTGCCGTCGTGCCGTGCCTACGACCCTTGCTATGGCCACGAGGTTGCGGTGATTCTGCAGGATGGCCTGAAGCGCATGTTCCAGGACAAGGAAAACTGCTTCTACTATCTGACCGTGATGAACGAGAACTACCCGCATCCGGAAATGCCGGAGGGCAGCGAGGAAGGCATCGTTCGTGGCATGTACCTGCTTCAGGAAGGCAAGAAGGACGGTCGCAAGAAGCAGCCGCGGGTGCAGCTCATGGGCAGCGGCACGATTCTGCGCGAAGTCGAGGCCGCCGCCGAGATGCTGGCGAACGAGCACGACGTCGTTGCCGACGTTTGGAGCGTGACCAGCTTCAACGAGCTGCGCCGCGAAGCGCTCGAGTACGACCGGCTGCAGTTCCTCGACTACGATGAGAAGCGTGAGCAGCCGTGGGTGTCACAGCAACTCAGCGGTGTCGAAGGGCCGGTCATTGCATCGACCGACTACATGAAGCTCTACGCCGATCAGATTCGTGCTTGGGTACCGAGTGACTTCCATGTGCTGGGGACCGATGGTTTCGGGCGTTCCGACACGCGTGAAGCGCTGCGTCGTTTCTTCGAGGTCGACCGCTACTACGTGACCATTCAGGCGCTGCGCGCGCTGGTCAGCCGCGGTGAGATCGACGCCAAGGTCGTCAATGATGCCATGAAGAAATACGGCATCGACCCCGCCAAGCCCAGCCCGCTGGTGTCTTGAGACCCGTTGGTGTCTTGGACCCAAGGGTCCCATCGAGGTGCCGCCACTGTTTAGACACGGTGGCGGCCGTGGCCAGATTGCCTGGTCTGGTCGTATTGCCCGGGCGCGATATTTCGCCGGGACGACCAGACTGCCAGATTGGAAAGGAGCGCGACCTTGAGTAGCGAAATCATCAAAGTTCCCGATATCGGCGGCAGTGAAGGCGTCGAGATCATCGAGGTGGCGGTGTCCGAAGGCGATGTCATCGCCGCCGAAGACACCATGATCACGCTGGAGTCCGACAAGGCCAGCATGGATGTCCCGGCGCCCAAGGGCGGCAAGGTCGTCAAGGTGCTGGTCAAGGAAGGCGATAGCGTCTCCGAGGGCGACGATGTCCTCGAGCTCGAAGCCGAAGGTGGCGACGACGGTCAGGACGATAGCGACGCCGGCGAGTCTTCCCAGGACGATGCCAAGTTTCAGGATAAGGACGAAGCCGAGCCCGAGAAGGCTGCGCCGAAGAAGTCGTCCGGTGGCGGCAAGCGTACCGTCGAGGTCAAAGTGCCGGACATCGGCGGCAGTGAAGGCGTCGAGATCATCGAAGTGCCGATCAGCGAAGGCGATGAGGTGAGCGCGGAAGACACCTTGATCACGCTGGAGTCCGACAAGGCCTCCATGGATGTGCCGAGCCCCTACAGCGGCAAACTCGTCTCGTTGGCGGTCAAGGAGGGCGACACTGTCTCCGAGGGTGACCTGATCGGTAGCATGGAGATCGCCGGCGAAGGTGACGACGCAGACGACGACACCGACGAAGCGCCGGCGGAAGGCGACTCCGAGAGTGCCGATTCAGACGCGGGTGCCGAAGATCAAGACGCCGAAGACGAGACGCAGGAAGGCGGCGGCGAGGATGGCCGCAAGGAACTCCGCGTACCCGATATCGGCGGTAGCGAAGGTGTCGAGATCATCGAAATCGCCATCGGCGAGGGCGACGAGATCGGCGAGGAAGACACCTTGATCACGCTGGAATCCGACAAGGCCTCCATGGACGTGCCCAGCCCCTACAAGGGCAAGGTCGTCGAGGTGTCGGTCAAGGAAGGTGATAGCGTCTCTGAGGGCGACCTGATCGGCTATATCGAGGTGGCCGGGGCCAAGAAGCCGGCGAAGAAAGCCGATGCCGGCAAGAAACCTGATGCTGGCAAGGCGGACCAGAAAGCCGGTGGCGGTCAACAACAGGCCAGCGCTGCCAAGTCCGCGCAGCCTGCGGGTGAGCCGAGCCCCGAGGCACGTTACAAGCAAGGTGACGACAAGACGGCGGGTTCCCGCGTCCACGCTGGCCCGGCGGTGCGCATGCTGGCGCGTGAACTGGGCGTCGACCTGGCCCAGGTCACGCCCACCGGGCCCAAGCAGCGCGTGCTGAAGGAAGACGTGCAGGGTTACGTCAAGAACGCCCTTCAGCAGCGTTCGAGTGGCGCTGAAAAAGGCGCTGCGCCGAGTGGCGGTGCGGGTATTCCGGCCGTGCCGGATATCGACTTCAGCCAGTTCGGCGAGGTCGAGGAAAAGCCCATGGGCCGCCTGATGAAAGCGGGCGCGACCAACTTGCACCGCAGTTGGCTCAACGTGCCGCACGTTACGCAATTCGACGAGGCGGACATTACCGAGCTGGAAGCCTTCCGCAAGTCGATGAAGGACGAGGCCGCCCAGCAGGACGCCAAGCTCACGCCGCTGCCGTTCATGATCAAGGCCTGTGCCTACGCCTTGCAGAAGTTCCCGCAGTTCAACGTCAGCCTGAAGAGCGACGGCGAAACGCTGGTGCAGAAGCACTACGTGCACATCGGCATCGCCGTGGACACGCCGGACGGCCTGATGGTTCCGGTGATCCGCAACGCCGATCAGAAATCGCTGATCGACCTGGCCAAGGAATCGGTCGAGCTGGCCGGCAAGGCGCAGTCGAAGAAGCTCAAGCGCGAAGAGATGACCGGTGGCTGCTTCACCATCTCCAGCCTGGGCTCTATCGGCGGCACTGCCTTCACGCCTATCGTCAACGCCCCGGAAGTCGCCATCCTGGGCGTTTCCAAGGCGCAGACGAAGCCGGTGTGGGACGGCGCCGAGTTCGCCCCGCGGCTGATGATGCCGTTGTCGTTGTCCTACGACCACCGGGCGGTCAATGGCGCCGACGCGGCGCGTTTCACGGCCTTCCTGGCTCAGGCGCTGAGCGATATTCGCCGCCTGCTGATGTGATCCAAGCGCGTTCATGGCGTGACCAAAGCGGCCCTCTCGGGGGCCGCTTTTTTATGTCGCGACAAACAGAGGCAGTCGTGGTGCGCGACGAAAGTGCAATGCTTCAGGCAAGTTCATGAAAAAAGGCGAATTATGGCGCTTTGAGCAGGGCAAGCTCAGGTCGGTCGTGCTTGTGCCGCTCGAGCCGTGCAGGTATCGTCATGGGCCATTCCCACGGCGATGGCGTGTGCTTCATGGGGCATGCCATGGCCGACAATGAACATGTGATGACTCGTTCAAGGAGTACTATCGATGCGTTTGATCTTGTTGGGCGCCCCGGGCGCAGGCAAGGGTACCCAAGCCCAATTCATCTGCGAGCATTTCGATATTCCGCAGATCTCCACCGGTGACATGTTGCGCGCGGCGGTCAAGGAGGAGAGTGAGCTGGGTCTCAAGGTCAAGGAGATCATGAACAGCGGCGGTCTGGTGTCCGATGACATCATCATCTCGCTGGTCAAGGAACGTATCGCCCAGCCGGATTGCGCCAACGGTTTCTTGTTCGATGGTTTCCCGCGCACGATCCCCCAGGCCGATGCCATGAAAGATGCCAACGTCAAGCTCGACCATGTGCTGGAAGTCGCTGTGGACGACGAGGAAATCGTCAAGCGCTTGGCCGGTCGTCGGGTGCATCCGGGCTCGGGGCGTGTCTATCACGTCGAGTATCAGCCGCCCCAGGAAGAGGGCAAGGATGACGTGACCGGTGAAGCGATCGTGCACCGCGACGACGATCAGGAAGCCACCGTGCGCAACCGCCTGTCCGTCTACCATGAGCAGACCGAGCCGCTGGTGAAGTATTACCGCGAATGGGCGCAGCAAGATCCGCAAAGCGCGCCAGCTTATCACCGCGTGGAAGGCACCGGCAGCGTCGAGTCGATCCGCGAGCAGGTGCTGACGGCGCTCGAGGGATAAGTCTCTCTTCCTGCCGCGCGGCGTCCCTGGCGCCGCGCAATAACGACCTGCGTCAAACATCGCGTCGAGTGGTGGGCCGGGCGTTTTGCCAATGACCAGCGGCACGTTTATAGTGCGGGCTCACCCGTAGCCCGATGATCGCCGATGCCCACTCTGTTGGCCCTGGATGCCTCTACTAGCGCCTGTTCCTGCGCCCTGTGGCGCGATGGCCATGTGATTTCCCGCTATCGTGACGCCCCGCGTCAACACACCCACCTCTTGATGCCGATGGTCGACGACGTGCTGGCCGAGGCGGGCGTGGTGCTCGCTGATCTCGATGCGTTGGCATACGGCCGTGGGCCGGGCTCGTTTACCGGCTTGCGTATCGCCGCCGGGACGGCGCAGGGACTGGCGTTTGCACTCGAGTGTCCCTTGATCGGTGTGTCTACCTTGGAAGCCTTGGCGCTTTCCGCGCATCGGCGCCTCCACGCGCGCTATGTCGTGGCGGCAATGGACGCGCGCATGGACGAGGTCTATGCCGCGGCCTATCGCTGTCACGATGGCGTGCTCGAGCCGCTCATGGCGGAGGCCGTGTTGGCGCCGGAACGCCTGCGCCTGCCCGTGGCGTTCCACGATGTCGACTGGGTGGGCATCGGTTCGGGCTGGAGCCTAAGCGAGCGCATGCCCGTTGAAGTGCAGTCGGCGCTCGGCCAGTGCCTGAGCGAACCGCAACCGGCCGCCGAGGAGATGGTCCACCTGGCTGCGCAAGCCTGGCAGTCGGGCGAGCGTCCGTCGCCCGACGCGGCGGTGCCGGTGTACTTGCGCAATGAGGTGGCATGGCAGCGCGGCTAAGCGTTTCTTAAGCCTCAGAAAATAATAATGGCGTGTTCGCACGCGCGTACGCAGCGTCATGTTTTTCGTTGCTTCAAGGACATCTCATGGATTGGTTGCACGTCGTTGCGCTGGCCGTCATTCAGGGCCTCACTGAATTCCTCCCTATTTCGTCATCCGCTCACCTGATTCTCCCGTCGCAGTTGCTGGGCTGGCCCGATCAGGGCTTGGCCTTCGATGTCGCCGTGCATGTCGGCTCGCTGGGGGCTGTGCTGTTCGCGTTTCGCCATGAAGTCTGGCGCATTCTTCATGCCTGGTGTACCCAGTTCGGCGAGCGCGGACCGACCCCGGAAAGTCGCTTGGGGTGGGCGATTATTATCGGCACCATCCCGGCGGTGGTCGTTGGCCTGTTGATTGAAGGCTGGATCGAGAGTGCGGGGCGCTCGGTGCTGGTCATTGCCACGACGACGATCCTTTTCGGGGTGCTGCTGGGTGTGGCCGATAAGCGCGGCAGCCGCGTGAAGTCGCTCGAGACCTTGACCCTGAAGACCGCGTTGCTGATCGGACTGGCGCAAGCCATCGCACTGATTCCCGGGACCTCGCGCTCGGGTATCACCATGACGGCAGCGCTGATGCTCGGCTTTACCCGCCAGGCCTCGGCGCGTTTCTCGTTCTTGCTGTCGATCCCGCTGATTCTCGCCGCCGGCTCACTCAAGGGTATCGAGCTCGTCGAAGCGGGCGGGGGCGTGGCCTGGGGCACGCTCATCGCGGGCACGTTGATGTCGTTCATCGCGGCGTGGCTGTGTATCAAGCTGTTTCTGGCTGCACTGGATCGTATCGGTATGCTGCCGTTCGTCATCTATCGCCTGATCCTGGGGGTCGTACTGCTGGTGTGGGCGGTATGAGCCAAAGAGTCGCGGCCATCGGTGAGCCGCTACGTGCGCTGGCCGCGCGTCTGGGGATGCCCTGGGAATCCGAGGCGGATGCCGATGCCGCCTTGCAGTTGACCATGAGTGCCGATGGCCTGGCGCTGTCGGGCAATGCGCGCCACTATGGCGCGCCGATTCGGGTCGATTTTACCGCTGGCAAAGTCGCGCACCGGCGCCGCTTCGGCGGCGGACGTGGACAGTTGATTGCCAAGGCATGCGGTCTGGCGCACGGCGTGACGCCGAGCATCGTCGATGCCACGGCGGGGCTGGGGCGCGATGCCTTCGTGCTGGCGAGTCTCGGCGCCGACGTGTTGTTGATCGAGCGCGTGGCGGCGATCTTCGCATTGCTCGAGGATGGCGTGCGGCGCGCCCGAGTGGATGACGAGGCCGCCGAGATCGTGGCGCGTATGCGGGTGGCGCATGGTGACGCCGCGCGTGAGTTGGAAACGCTGGTGGCGCGTCACGATGTTGTGCCGCAAGTGGTGCACCTCGATCCGATGTTTCCGCACCGCGACAAGAGCGCACTGGTCAAGAAGGAGATGCGTATCTTCCGCGAACTGGCCGGCGACGATGACGACGCGCCGCGCTTGCTGGACGCCGCCCTGGAGGTCGCCACGCATCGGGTGGTGGTCAAGCGCCCCCGCCGCGCGCCGCCGCTCGGTGGCCCGGCACCGGATCACGCTCTCGAGGGCAAGACCAGTCGCTATGATCTCTATGTGCATCGCAGCCTGAAACCCGCATGACGGTGATTTTTCCGCGTCCGGTACTTACGATGGCTGGCGATGCACCAGTTGAGTCAAGCGGTGGCGCAGGCTGGGATCGAAAAGCGCCCGGCCGCGCCGCTGGGCATTTTCGAGCGGGGTGTCATAGCACAGCTTGTCGTTTTCCTGCCATAACCAGCCCTGCGCCTCGAGGGTATCGAGCAAGCCGCTGAAGAGACGTTTATCGAAGAACTCCGGCGCATTGAGCCCCGAGAGCAGCGTCAGGCGTTCGGCCAACTGACGGCTTTGTTCCTCCAGCGCCTCGCGGGTCAGGGTACCGCTTCCCTCGCGCAGCAGCACGGCCAATAGCAGATAACCACGCTCCAGGGTCGGTTGTACCAGCCGCCCCAACAGGCGCAGGTGTTCGCTGCTGGCCAGGTGCCCCGCCGGGCGTTCCCAGCCGTGATCGGTCTCGAGTAGTAGATCCTCCGACGCGAGTGCCGCCAGGGCGCGCTCCAGGCGCGGCGCGAAGGCCTCCAAGGGGAGGTGGAATTCGTGCGCGAGCACCGGCCAGGCGGGGCCCAGCAGTGTGAGCAGCTCCTCGGTGCCAAAGCGCGCATTATGCCGATACGCGAAGGCGACCAGCGCCATGTCGATGAACAGGTGCAAGACGTTATTGCGATACCAGGTCAACAAGGTGGCCTGTTCCGGCGTGGCGAGCACGAGTTCGCCGAGCGCCTGCGGGCGGCATTCGATGAACCCCAATTGGGCGGTATGAGCGATCCAGTCCCGTGGCTCGCCGTCGGGCAGGGTAATGCGCTCGCCCCCCGGGAGATGCCGTCTCAGGTCCACCAGCAAGCCCATGTGGCGCTCGAGCAGGTCGGCCTCGATGGCGTGGTGCGAATTGGCCAGCAGCCCCAGGGCGACCAGCGAGACCGGCGTGATGGCCGCTGCGCCATTGATGCGCTGGGCCAGGGTGGACCCCAGTACGGGCACGGCCTGGTTCAGCCAGTCGGGGCGCGTCTGGCGGCGATTGTCTCGCCAATCGGGGACCTGGCGGTCGAGAAACTCGCTGAGCAGGAGCGGTTCGCCGACATTCACCGTGACATGCCCGTACGACTGGCGCAGGCGACGCACGATGCGCAACAGATCGAAGGGGGATTCCTTCTTCTTGTGCCCGCCGCGCAATTCCTTGAGGTAGCTACCGCTTTCCAGCACTTTCTCGTAGCCGACGTAGACCGGCACGAAGGCGACCTCGCGGCGAGGGTCGCGGGCGAAGGAGCGCAGGGTCATGGCGAGCATGCCCGGGCGCGGCGCCAGCATCCGCCCGGTGCGCGAGCGCCCTCCTTCGATGAAGTACTCCAGCGGATGGCCGCGCGAGATCAGGCGATGCACGTATTCGTTGAATACCGCCGCGTAGAGGCGATTGTCCCGAAAGCTGCGGCGCAGGAAGAAGGCCCCGCCACGGCGTAGCAACGCGCCGATCACCGGCATGTCGAGGTTACGGCCCGCCGCGATGTGCGGCGGCATCAATCCCTCGCGAAAGAGTGCGTAGGACAACAACAGGTAGTCGATATGACTGCGATGACAGGGCACGTAGATCAACTCGTGATCGCCGGCCAGCGCCTTGACGTCGTCGAGTCCATTGACGGTGACGCCGTCGTAGAGGCGATTCCAGAGCCGGCGCAGCAGTTGGTAGAGGAAACGCAGCACCGGGTATGAGGTGTTGGAGGCGATCTCGCGGCCATAGCGCAGCGCGCGGCGGGTTTCACGCTCAGGGCTGGTGCCACGGGCGGTGGCCGCATCAAAGATCGCTTGGCGGACTTGTGGGCTGTCGACCACGCCGCGGATCAGCGTGTTGCGGTGCGAGAGGTCGGGGCCCAGCACGCGGGCGCGTACACGACGAAAGTGAACGCGCAGCACGCGGGCCGTCTTGCGCTGGGCGACCGGCAGCGGACGTGTCTCGACCAAGGTGCGTAGTTGCAGCGGGGCGCCGATATGCACCTGCACGTGCTTGCCGTTGATCGCTATCGACAAGAGTCGGCGCAGACGTCCGCTCCACTGCCAGCTATCCGCGGCGAGCAGTTTCCAGAAGCCGAAGTCCTTACCCGGGGCGCGCCCCCAGAACACGCTGACCGGCACGAGCTGGATGTCCCGCCCGGGGTCGGCGGCTAGCTGTGCCAGCAAGGTATCGAGGTGCGGCGAGCGTCGTCCGTGTACCCGCGTCAGCCCGCGGCTGAGCCGGGGCAGGGCGATACAGGTGGGAAGGCGTGTTTCGCCGAGCACAACGCGGCCTCGGGCGCTGGGCAAGCCCTCGCGGCGGGTTATCAACTCGAGTGCCAGTCTGTCCGAGAAGGCCGGATGCGGCAGCACGTAAATCGTTGGCTGCGTGGCATCGAGCGCGGGCTGCTGCGCTTCGACATGACGGTAGTCGAGCCAGCGGTCGAGCAGCGTGCGGCACAGGGCGCGCAAGGGAGTGAGGAGCGTGCGTAGAACAGCCATCCATTAGCCTTGAAGGAACGCGATGAAGCAGTATAGCCAGTCAGGCCGGGTAGGCCCAAGGCGGGTGCTTTTCAGCGACGTTGCAAACGTGCGTCAATGACGCATGCCCGAGCCGCCGCGCAGGCGGCGAAACAAGGAGACACCATGCGCGGACGTTGGCAGGTAGGCAACCGTTTCACCTTGTTGCCGGAAGGCAAGCGTTTTCTTCCCGCCTTGTTTTCAGCCATCGATAAAGCGCACACCACGCTTTATCTCGAACTCTATCTGATGGAATCGGGAACGCTCGCCACGCGGGTGATCGATGCCTTGTGTGCGGCGGCCGGGCGGGGTGTCACGGTGTTGTTGCTGCTCGATGGCTACGGTTCGATGAAGCTCGCGCATGCGGACCGCGAGCGCTTGCGCGAGGCCGGCGTGGCGCTGCGCTTCTTCAATCCGCTGGCCTGGCATCGGTTGGGAAAGAATCTGTCGCGCGATCATCGCAAGCTGCTGATCGTCGACGAGCAGCTGGCTTTTACCGGAGGGTTCGGCGCCGTCGATGCCTTTATCGAGGCGTGGTATGAAGTCGCCGTACGCATCGAGGGGCCGGTCGTCGCGGATTGGGTCGGCCTTTTCGCGCAGCTTTGGGAGTCGCCCTTGACGCGTCGCAAGGCGGCGACGCGTCACTGGCCGCCCCTGGCCCCCATCGCACCACTCACGGCGGATATGCACGGGCGGATGATCAGCGGGCGTGGGCATCGTTACCAGGCGATCCGGCATTCGTTGCATCAGCGTATCGCCACCGCCGAGCGGCGATTGTGGCTGTGCACGCCCTATTTCGTGCCGACTTTCAGCCTGCGCCGGCGCTTGATCCGCGCGGCGCGTCTGGGCCTTGACGTGCGCCTATTGCTGCCGGGGTCGCGCCACGATCATCCGGGGATTCGTTATGCCGGGCAGCGTTTCTACGCGCGACTGTTGCGGGCCGGGGTACGCATCTACGAGTTCCAGCCGACCTTCATTCACGCCAAGTTCGTGCTGGTCGACGATTGGTCGTCGATCGGCTCGTGCAACTTCGACCACTGGAGTCTGCAGTGGAACCTGGAGGCCAACCAGGAAGTTGAGGATGCCGGTTTCGCCCGCGACGTGGCGGCTCTGTTCGAGCGCAATTTCGCCGCCAGCGAGGAGATCGATTGGGATCAGTGGCGCCATCGTCCATGGACTCAGCGCTGTCGTGAGTGGGTTTTCGGCACCCTTAACGGGTGGATGACGCGGCTGCGCTGAGCACGCCCCTAGCCACGATCCTTGCTGCCCGGACGCCTGGCGGGCTTCTTCTTGCGCGGCGTGGGCTTGGGTTTTTCCTCGGGGACACGGTAATGCAGATAGAGATCGAGGATCAGCTCGGGAAGCTGCTTGACGAGCGCTTCGGCGCGGGTGCCGTCGGCGATCAATTCGTGCATGTCGGGTTCGTCGTCGAATAGCCCCGACAAGGCCATGAAGGGCAGTAGCAGCTCGGCGACCCGGGCTTCGTCGTGCTCGAACCAGGCGACTTCATTGAGAAACACGCCTTCCATGAAGCCCGCACACCAATCGCCGATGGGCGTTTCTTCCGGCGAGATGTCGCCGAGCTCGAGGTCGAACGGCAACTCGGGCAGGTGACCGTGCTCGAGGGCCTCGATGGCGTTTTGCTTGAGCGCCTCGCAGAGGCCGAGGATATGCTCGCGCTGTGCGGCGTCGGTGAACTGCGGTTCACCATGGTAAAGCTCGGCGATCCAGGTCGTGGCCGGTGTCTCGATCGGTGCGATGGCCAGGGCGACGAGGAAGCCGTGCGTACCGATGAGATCGAGCGCCTCAGGGTCGACCTGGTCGGATTCCAGAAAATCGTCGAGGGCCTCGAGCGCTGCGTCGTCAAGCAATGGCATGGGGGGCGACGTCTCGGACATGATGAGCCTCTTGCAGGGGAGCGGTCGGTGAGTGGTGGACGCCTGTCGCGTTGCGCGGCATTCTAGCATCCCATGATGTCTGCCACCTTGCCCACGCCCGATAACGATTGGTTAATGTCTCTTGACGAGCCCGCTCTCCACGCGGCGCTACATGCACGCGTCGAAGCAGCCTGGCGCGTTGCCCGCGAGGTCCATCCCACCTTGCCGTGTCCCCGCGTGTGGCTGGACCTGCGTGGCAAGGGGGCCGGCCAGGCGCACTTCTCGCGCGGTGGCCTGCGTTTCAATCCGGTGCTGCTGCGCGAAAACCGCGAGGCGTTCATGGTGGACGTGATACCGCACGAGATGGCGCATTGGCTGGTCTTCCACCTAGAGGGGCCGCCGGCGCGTCCACATGGCCACGAATGGCGGACCGTCATGCAGAAGCTCTACGGTTTGCCGCCACGTACCACGCATCGTTTCGATGTCGCGCGTGCCAGTCCCGCGCCGTATTGCTACCGTTGTGGTTGTGCCACCGAGCATCGATTTTCCGCGCGGCGTCATTCGCTGGCACAGCGCGGCACGACCTATCATTGCCGACAGTGTCGACAGCGCTTGCGCTTCGTCGCGCAAAAGTGATGTAACTCAATGAATTAAAAAGGAAAAATGGTAATACCAAGGTCTAATAGGGAGTCAGGGGGGCTAGGGGTATATGCTGGGCAGTATTGTTGGACGGCCACATGGGCAACGGTGTGGCTAGTCATCCATTTTTCGACCTTTGAGAGGCAGCCATGACCGAACAGCAGAAAGTCTACCCGGTGGCGGAGGATTTCGCCGCCAATGCCTGGGCGGATGACGAGACGTATTTGAGCCTCTATCAGCGCTCCGTCGACGACCCCGAAGGCTTCTGGGCGGAACAGGCCGAGTCTCTGGATTGGTTCAAGGCGCCGACCAAGGTCAAGAACACCTCATTCGCCGCCTCCAACGTGGATATTCGCTGGTTCGAGGATGGCGAGCTCAACGCTGCCTACAACTGTCTCGATCGCCATCTCGAGACGCGTGGCGATCAGCCGGCGATCATCTGGGAAGGCGACGACCCGGGGCAGGACAAGACCATCACCTACCGCGAGCTGCATGCCGAAGTGTGCCGCCTGAGCAACGCGCTCAAGGAAATGGGTGTCACCAAAGGTGATACCGTCACCCTTTACATGCCAATGATCCCTGAGGCATCGGTGGCGATGCTGGCGTGTGCGCGTATCGGGGCGATCCACTCGGTGGTCTTCGGCGGCTTCTCGCCGGATGCCTTGGCACAGCGCGTGGTCGATGCCCAATCGCGTGTGGTGATCACCGCCGACGAGTCGGTGCGCGGTGGCAAGCATGTGCCGCTCAAGGACAATGTCGATGCCGCGATGACCCGCGACGGCACCGAAATCGTCGACAAGGTATTGGTCGTGCGCCGTACCGGCGGCGAGATCGAATGGCACGATGATCGTGACGTCTGGTATCACGAGTGGGTCGAGCGCCAGTCCAGCGAATGCCCGGCGGAGAAAATGAACGCTGAGGATGCGCTATTCATTCTCTATACCTCTGGCTCTACTGGGCGTCCCAAGGGGCTCAAGCACACCACCGGGGGCTATCTGCTCTATGCGGCGCTGACGCATCGCTATGTGTTCGACTACCACGAAGGTGAAGTGTACTGGTGCAGCGCCGATGTGGGCTGGGTCACCGGACATAGCTACATCGTCTATGGGCCGCTGGCCAACGGTGCGACCACATTGATGTTCGAGGGCGTGCCGAGCTATCCCACGCATGGGCGTCTCGGCGAGATCATCGACAAGCACCAGGTGTCGATCCTCTACACCTCGCCGACCGCCATCCGCGCGTTGATGGCGCATGGTGAGAACATCATGGACTCTAGCCAGCGTGACAGCCTGCGCGTGCTGGGCTCGGTAGGCGAGCCGATCAACCCCGAAGCCTGGAGCTGGTTCTACCGTGTGATCGGTAACTCGCGCTGCCCGATC
Organism: Chromohalobacter nigrandesensis; assembly: GCF_023061285.1. GTDB lineage: Bacteria > Pseudomonadota > Gammaproteobacteria > Pseudomonadales > Halomonadaceae > Chromohalobacter > Chromohalobacter nigrandesensis. The sequence goes on along the minus strand of NZ_JAKGAM010000002.1, from coordinate 299,414 downwards.
GTCGATACCTGGTGGCAGACCGAGACCGGCGGCATCATGATCACGCCGCTACCGGGGGCCACCGATCTCAAGCCGGGCTCCGCCACGCGGCCGTTCTTCGGCGTGCGTCCGGCGCTACTCGACAACGACGGTAATGTACTCGAAGGCGCCACCTCGGGCAATCTGGTGCTCCTCGATTCCTGGCCCGGTCAGGCACGTACCATCTGGAACGATCATGAACGTTTCGTGCAGACGTACTTCTCTCCTTATGACGGCGTCTACTTTACCGGTGATGGCTGCCGTCGCGACGAGGATGGCTACTACTGGATTACCGGCCGTATCGATGACGTGCTCAACGTCTCCGGGCACCGCATGGGCACCGCCGAGATCGAGTCCTCGTTGGTGGCACACAGTGCCGTGGCCGAAGCCGCCGTGGTGGGATATCCCCACGACATCAAGGGACAGGGCATCTATATTTACGTGACTCTGGGTGACGATGTCGAACCTAGTGAGGAGCTACGCAAGGAATTGACACAATGGGTGCGCAAGGATATCGGACCGATTGCGACGCCGGATGTCATTCAGTGGGCGCCGGGGCTGCCGAAGACCCGTTCCGGCAAGATCATGCGGCGTATCCTGCGCAAGATCGCAGCCAACGAGTGCGAGGGCTTGGGCGACACCAGTACGCTGGCTGACCCGAGTGTGGTCGATGAGCTGATCGAGCATCGCGCCAATCGTTGACACGTGTTGGGGTGGGTATCCAGCGTCGGTTCGTTCGACACTAGGCGGCACGCCAGCTCGCCTCGGGTGCCCGCCCGACTTTCGCCGGCCGATGGCCGGCTTTTTCGTGCCACCAGGAACGTTCGGGGGTGCGTTGACGGAAGGCTTGGGTATTGTCTACAGCATGGGGTAACATGCTGAAAAGAAGAAGTGAACCTGATGCTTGCCGATGACAATCGCGGCACGACCGTTCGCTCCAGGGGGATCCGGAGGAGACACAATGGCTTTTGCCCAGAAATTCATCGTCGCCGATGACCACCCGCTATTTCGTGCCGCGCTCAACCAGGCGTTGCGCCAAGTAGCGCCACAGGCGGAGATCGTCGAAGCCGATACCATGGAGGCGACTTCCGAGATGGTGATGCGCCATCCCGATGCCGACCTTATCTTGCTCGACTTGCATATGCCGGGTGCGCATGGCTTTTCGGGACTGATCCAATTGCGCGGTCAGTCGCCCGAGGTGCCCGTGGTCGTCATTTCGGGTAGCGAGGAGCCGCCGGTGGTGCGTCGAGCCATCGACTACGGTGCGTCGGGCTTCATTCCCAAGTCCTCATCGCTGGATGTGATCGCCGAGGCGATCCGCCAAGTGCTCGAGGGGGAAGTCTGGTTGCCTGAGGAGATGGCCGATGTGCTCGGGGAATCGAATGAAGATGAAGCGCGCTTCGCCGAAGCTATCGCCTCGCTGACACCTCAGCAGTTTCGGGTGCTCAACATGTTGAACGAAGGTCTGCTCAACAAGCAGATCGCTTATGAACTCAATGTGTCCGAGGCGACCATCAAGGCGCACGTCACGGCGATTCTACGCAAACTGGGCGTGCATTCGCGCACTCAGGCGGTCATCGCCGCGCAGAAACTCGAGGTCGAGCCGCCCAAGGTCGAGTCCTAGACTGTCCTTGGCGGCAGCATAAGAGGCTACGTGTGTAGTGGCACAGTGAGAGACAAGAAGCCGTTTCCGTCAGCATGGGAGCGGCTTTTTCGTATCTGTGTGTCAGTGCGCTCTCAGGGCCATGCCAGGCGGCTCATGAACGCGATTGGCGCTCCAGGAAGTCGCGCATGGCGTTCACGGTTTCCTCACTGCAGTGATGCTCGATGCCCTCGGAGTCGGCACGCGCGACTTCCTCGGGCACGCCGAGCGCCCGCAAGGCATCGAGTACTACTCGGTGGCGTGCCATGACGCGCTTGGCGAGCGCGTCCCCCTCGTCGGTCAGGAAGATTCCGCGGTAGGGGCGAGCGACGGCAAGCCCGTCGCGTTTCAAGCGTGCAATGACTTTCGACACCGCCGCCGCGCTGACGCCGAAACACTCGGCCAGATCGCTGGCACGTGCTTCGCCCAGCTGCGTATGCAGGTGCGCGATTTCCTCGACATAATCCTCGACCAGTTCGGTCTGATGATCCTGTCGGACGCGTTTGAAATATTCGTGCTTGGGCTGAGACTTCATGCAACCCCTGCTTTCAGTGTCCCGTGAGCGTAGAAAATAGCACGTACGCGTTGAGGGCGACGATCAACGTGCACACGATACCGCCTACCACGGTTACCGATCTGTGATTGACTAGGTTGCCCATGATACGGCGATTGGCGGTGAAAAAAAGCAGTGGTATGAGTGCGAACGGAATTCCGAAGCTGAGAATCACCTGACTGGCGACCAGAGCTTTCTGCTCGGACACGCCGAGCATGATGATCACCAGCGCCGGCAACATGGTCACTAGACGACGTAGCCAAAGGGGGATCGTGAAGGCCATGAAGCCTTGCATGATCACCTGCCCCGAGAGTGTACCGACGATGGACGATGACAGGCCAGCGAGCAGCAAGGCGGCGCCGAAGACATGGCTGGCCGTGACCTGGCCGAGCATCGGCGCCAGCAATTTATAGCTGTCACTGATGGTGGCGACATCAAGATGGCCATTGGCATTGAAGGCCGCCGCCGCCATGGCCAGCATGCTGAGATTGATCATGCCGGCAATGGCCATGCCGATGATGACATCGAGGCGGTAGTAACGCATCAAGCGCAATCGATGGGCGTCGTCCTTCACCTGAATCCGTTGCTGCGAGAGTGCCGAGTGCAGGTAGATGACATGCGGCATGATCGTGGCGCCGAGTATGCCCGCCGCCAGATAGAGCGAATAGCTATCCGGGAAGCCGGGGATCAGCAAACCTTCGAGCAGCGGCGTTGCTTCCGGCCGGCTGAGCACCAGCTCGAGGATGAAGCCGCCCGCTACGGCGAGGATCATGGCGCCGATGACGATTTCCATGAGCCGGAAACCGTAACGGTAGAGATGCAGCGCCAGATAGGTGATCGCCCCGGTGAGCAACGCGCCTTCCATCAGCGATAGCCCGAATAGTAGATTGAAGGCCAACGCCGCGCCGAGGAACTCGGCGAGATCGGTGGCGATGGCCACGATTTCTGCCTGTATCCAGTAGCACCAGACCACCGGGCGCGGGTAGCGCGCGCGAATCACCTGGGGCAGGTTGCGCCCGGTGGCGAGCCCCAAGCGTGCCGACAGGGTCTGGATCAACATGGCCATCAGGTTGGCGACGAGCACCACCCACAGCAGGGTATAGCCATAGCGCGAACCCGCCTCGATATTGGTGGCGAAGTTGCCGGGGTCTATATAGGCCACCGCCGCGATCAGCGCGGGGCCGAAAAAGGCCGTCCAGCCCCAGCGTCGGGACTTGCCGTTGAGGGTCGATGCGGCTTGTTCGCGGATCGCGCTGTCGGAAATCATGCTCAGCATGGTAGCGACTCTATCTTAACCATGGTTAATAGAAAGTCTAAAGGTTAACTTAGAGTCCCTGGCTTGGCCAATAGCGGTTGGGTGGGGAGGTGATTGGGGCTGACTATCAATGGCGCCCGGATGGCCGGGCGCCAGCGCTAGCGGTCCTGGCGAGCAGCACGGTTGGCTTGCAAGGTGCGTGTCAATAGCGCTCGCAATGCAGCGGGGCGCACCGGCTTGAGCAGCAACTGATAGCCATTGCGGCGAATCTCCTCGGCGACCTCGTCGGTACGGTCAGCGGTGATCACGATACCCGGTACGGGTCCCTCACAGAGTTCCTCCAGCGCTTCCAGGGCCATCAACCCGGTGACCTCGTTGTCCAGATGGTAGTCGGCGAGAATGGCCTCGGGGTCGCCGTCCAGATGGCGCAACACCGACTTGGCGCCACCGATGGATGTAGCAGTGAAGACTTCGCACTCCCAGCCATCGAGCATTGCCTTCATGCCCTCGAGGATCAGTGTCTCGTTGTCGATGCACAGGATCCTGGCGCCTGCGAGTTTGTTGCCAGGACGCCGTGTGGGCGTATCCTCGGCGCTTTTTTCCTGCTGGTGTCCCTCGACCCGGGGCACCGACACCGAGAATACGGTGCCGACGTTTTCCCACGAGCGAACCTTGATGGGATGCTCGAGCACTCGGCTCATGCGGTCGGCGATGGATAGCCCGAGCCCTAGGCCTTTTTCGCTCTCCTTGTGTCGCGAGGCTTGGTCGAGGCGACGAAACTCCTGGAAGATTTCCGCCTGCTTGGCCTTGGGGATCCCCGGGCCGGTATCCCATACCTCGATGCTCAGTTGATCGCCCTTGCGCCGGCAACCCAGCAGCACACGTCCCTGCTGTGTATAGCGCAGTGCGTTGGAGAGGAAGTTCTGCACGATGCGGCGCAACATCTGGGCGTCGCTGTCCACCCAGGTCCCAGTGGCGACGACATCCAGGTCGAGTCCGCGCTCCGTGGCCATGACTTCGAACTCGGCACGTAGCGGACGCAGGACGTCGGTCAATGGGAACTGTGTGCGGCGGGGGGTCAGGGCGCCGGCATCGAGTTTGGAAATGTCCAGCAGCGTGCTCAACAGCTCCTCGGCGGCCTGTAGCGAATTGTCGATATGGTCGATGGTATGGCGCAGCTCGTCGGCCTCGACCTGCTGTCCCAGCGCCGAGGTGAACAGACGCGCGGCGTTGAGCGGTTGGAGCAGGTCATGGCTGGCGGCGGCCAGAAAGCGTGTCTTCGAGGCGTTGGCCTCCTCGGCGACCTGCTTGGCCTGGCGCAACGCCGACTCGGCTTCGGCGCGCACGCGGTTTTCCTGGCGCAGAGCCGCGTTGGCCTCCGACAGCGCCTGGGTCCGCTCACGGACGCGTTCCTCGAGGTTTTCATTGGTTTCGCGCAGGGCGATTTCGGCCAGGCGGCGCTCGGTGATGTCCTGATAGAGGGCGAAGAACCCGAGCACGCTCTCGCCTTCGCCGAAGTGGGGTGTGTAGGTCACCAGCATGTAACGCACGCCGCCGTCGCCGTCGTCCTGGGAGATTTCGAAGCTCACTCGCTCGCCGGCCAGGACACGATGCATCCACGGCGAACGCTCGCGGATGACCTGGGCAGGCATGACGTGGTCGAAGCGTTCGCCGATCGCTTCGTTGCGGTCGATGCCCATCGCCGCTTCATAGGCACGGTTGGTGAAGAGGTAACGGCATTCCTTGTCGAAATAGGCGATCAGCGCCGGCACATTGTCGGTGTAGATACGAATGTTGTTCTCGGAGCGGATCAGCGCCTCTTCGGTGCGTTTTTGCTGGGTAATGTCCTGATAGGTGTAGACGAATCCGCCGCCTGGCATGGGGTTGCCCTGGACCTCGAGCACGGTGCCATCCTGGCGATAACGCACGTAGCGGTGCGGTTGCCCCTGGCGGATGTTGTCCATCAAGAGCTCGACGTGCTCCTCGGGATCGCCGGGGCCGTATTCGCCGTTATGCGCGTTGTAGCGCAGGATCTTGTCGAACGGCGCGTTGACGCGGATCAAGCTGTCGGGGAAGCGAAACAGCTCCAGGTAACGCTGGTTCCATACCACCAGGCGCGCGTTCTGGTCGATCACGCTGATGCCCTGGTTGATGTTCTCGATGGTTGCTTGCAGCAGGGCGCGGTTGAACTCCAGTACCTGCGAGGCTTCGTCGACGATGGAGATGACATCGGAGATACCGATGCCGCGCCCTTGCAGCGCCGAATTGACCACGATGCGTGCCGAGGACGCCCCGAGCACCGATGACAATAACCGTTCGGTGAACTGGATGACGTCGATCGAGGCGCGGGTATTGTCGTCCACGGACTGGCCGCCACGCCGGGAGTAGTCCTCGAAGGCGCGCTGTACCTGGTCGGTGCCCAGGAAGCGCTCGCAGAGGACCTTGAGATCGCCCACTGTGGTGGCACCGGTCCAGGGACGGTTGACCGAGGTCTGGCGGGTTTCGATGCTATCCACGAACAGCGAGGCCTGGATACGCTCGACGACGCGCTGCGGGGTGATCTGCGAGACGAAGATATAGCAGAACAGATTGAGCCCCAGGGACAACATGACGCCATGGGTGAAGCTATCGCCGACGTTGAGCCCGAACAGGTGCGTGGGCGCCAGCCAGTCGAGTCCCAAGGGACCGCTGGTCAGCCAGGTCACCGGCAGCAATTCGGCCTGCACCAGCGCCGGAAGAAGCAGTGTGTAGGCCCATACCGCGAAACCGACGTTCATGCCGGCGATGACACCGAGACGGTTGCCACGCTTCCAGTAAAGTCCGCCCAGCAAGGCGGGCGCGAACTGAGCAGCCGCCGCGAACGACAGCATGCCCGTCGAGGCCAGGGTGCTGTATTCGGCGATCAGGCGATAAAAGATGTAGGCCAGCAGCAGGATGACGACGATGGTCGCGCGTCGTGCGCGTAGCACCAGCTTGGCGTAGTCGCCTTCGGTGACGAACCAGCGTAGACGGAACAACAGCGGGATGATGATCTCGTTGGAGATCATGATCGACACCGCCACGGCGGCCATGATGACCATGCCGGTGGCTGCCGAGAGCCCGCCGATGAAGGTGAGCAGTCCCAGCCATTCGCTGCCGCCGGCCATGGGCAACGCAAGCATGAAGGTGTCGGGATTGACGTCGCCCTCGGGGAATATCGTCAGCCCCGCTGCTGCGATGGGCAGCACGAAGAAACCGATGGCGGCGAGATACAGCGGGAAGAGCCAGCGGGCACGCTTGGCGTCGTCTGCATGGGTGTTTTCGACCACGGCGAGGTGGAACTGGCGGGGCAGACAGAAGATGGCCAGCATCGCGAGTAGCGTCTGTGCCCAGAAGCCGTGGCCGAAATCCTGCTCGGTCAGTTGGCGTTGCAATTCTAGATAGGTATCGGCACGGCCGAACAGGTCGCCGAGGCCGTCGAACATGCCCCAGGTGACATAGGCGCCGAGGACCAGAAACGCCAGCAGCTTGACCACCGATTCGAAGGCGATGGCGTGAATCAGGCCCTCGTGATGCTCGGTGGCATCGGTATGGCGCGTTCCGAAGAGAATCGCGAACAGCGCCATCACCGCCGCGATATAGAAGGCTGTATCGCCGAATACAGGGGCTCGGGTCAGGTCGGTGCTGTCGGTCAACACGGTGAACGCCGAGGCTACAGCCTTCAGTTGCAAGGCGATGTAGGGCAGCGTGCCGATCAAGGCCACCAGGCTGGCGAATGCCGCCAACGACTGGGTCTTGCCATAGCGCGAGGCGATGAAATCGGCGATCGACGTGACGTTCTGGCGCTTGGCGACGCGAATCATCTTGGCCAGCACGGGCCAGAACAGCAGGAAGGTCAGGATCGGACCGACAAATATGCTGGCGAATGACCAGCCCGACGTGGCGGCCTCGCCGACGGCACCATAGAATGTCCACGACGTACAGTAGACGGCCAGCGCGAGGCTGTAGACGATGGGGCGTCGCCTGCCCGGCCCATGGCGCTTGGCCTGGCTGTCGCCACGCCAGGCGATGGCAAACAATACGGCGATGTAGATCAGCGATACGACGATCAGTAGCCAGCCAGCAAACATGCTCTCTCCCCTATGTCTGCGGCCATTCTAGGTCAATCCGCCGGCACGCGTCAGTCGTCCTTACGCTCGGGGCGTTTCACACAATGCCTGGTAAAGCGGGGTGTCGGTGCCAATCTCGTGCAGCGCGGAAGTGTCCGGTTGGCGCTCATCGCCGACCAATGGCACCCATTCCCGTGCGTTGCAGTTCATCAGATAGGCTTGATGGGTCACGCGGTCTGCGACCTGCTTCTCGAAGCGGTAGAGGAAGAACTCGACCATGTGCTCTCCGTCGGCCTCAGTGGTACGCAAGTGGTCGCGATCGATGACCTCGAAGGCAACTGGCATGGGGTACATGTAAGTCCAGGGACGCCATAGCATCGCGCCGTATTCGACATCGACGACTTCAGCCGAGTCGGGGAGTTGCTGCTGCTTGAACGACAGCCAGCTGTACTCGTAATAGACCTGGTAGCCAAGCATGCCGAGGCCACCCAGTGCCGGAACGATCCAGCGTGGCAGGCGCTTAGCGCTGATGAAACGCAGCAGCAGACCGATACCGGCGGCGCCGAGTCCGGCGAAAAGCGCTGCTATCAAGTGCCATATCATGGGCGTCTTTCCTGAAAGCGCTCGGGCTTCCCTGAGGAAGCCCGAGCGAGAGAGTTGTCTGCGGCCCAGTGTGCCGGGCCGCGTCATTATGGCTTAGTGGTTGTGAGCGACGCCAGCGCCTTTCGGATAACGCACGCTCTGTACCAAGTCCTGGATCTCCTGCGGCGGTGCCTTGGTGACTCGGGAGACCGCGAAGGCCACCGCGAAGTTGATGATCGCCCCCACAGCCCCGAACGAGAGCGGTGAGATGCCGAACAGCCAGTTCTCCGGTGTATTGGCCAGCATGTTGGTGCCCGGAATGAACAGCCAGCCCAGGTAAGTGAAGATGTAAAGCAGCGTGCTGAGGAGGCCCGCCAGCATGCCGCAGACCGCCCCGGCGCTGTTCATCCGAGTAGAGAAGATACCCATCATCAACACCGGGAACAGCGAGGCGCCGGCAATGCCGAAGGCCAAGGCCACGGTCTGTACGGCGAAGCCCGGAGGATTGAGCCCCAGGTAGGTCGCCACCAGGATGGCACCGGCCATCGAGATGCGGGCCGCGAGCATTTCGCCTTTCTCGGTGATGCGAGGATTGATGGTGTTCTTGATCAGGTCGTGACTGATCGCCGAAGAAATCGCCAACAATAGCCCGGCTGCCGTGGAGAGCGCGGCGGCGATACCCCCGGCGGCAATCAAGCCGATGACCCAGGGTGGCAGATTGGCGATCTCCGGATTGGCGAGTACCAGAATGTCGTTGTTGACCGTCAGCTCATTGCCTTCCCAACCACGCTGCTGTGCCGTATCGGCAAAGTCTGCATTGCTATCGTTGTAGGTCTGGATGCGACCATCGCCGTTCTTGTCCTCGAAATTGATGAGGCCGGTTTCTTCCCAGGTTCGGAACCAACCGGGACGATCCTCGTATTGCAGGGCGTTGTCGGCGGCGGCGTCGTAGTTCTCGACCTGGCCGGCCATCTCGGGATAGACGGTGGTCATCAGGTTGAGGCGCGCCATGGACGCCACAGCGGGTGCCGTGAGGTACAGCAACGCGATGAACACCAGCGCCCAGCCGGCTGACCAACGTGCATCGGCCACCTTGGGCACCGTGAAGAAGCGAATGATGACGTGGGGCAGGCCTGCGGTGCCGATCATCAGCGATAGGGTGAACAGCACCATGTTGAGCTTGTTGTCGACATCGGCGGTGTAGTCCTGGAAGCCCAGCGCGTTGACGACGTCATCGAGCTTTTCGAGTAGCGGCACGCCGGATTCGCTATGCGTACTGAACAGGCCGAACATGGGAATCGGGTTGCCGGTCAGTTGCATGGCGATGAACACCGCCGGAATCGTGTAGGCGACGATGAGCACGATGTATTGCGCCACCTGAGTGTAGGTGATGCCTTTCATGCCCCCGAAGACCGCGTACAGGAAGACGATGGCCGCAGCGATCCAGATGCCGGCAGTACTGCTGACCTCGAGGAAGCGTGAGAATGCGACCCCGGCCCCGGTCATCTGACCGATGACATACGTCACCGAGGCGACGATCAGACAGACCACGGCAATGACACGCGCCGTGCGGCTGTAGAAACGGTCGCCGATGAAGTCCGGTACCGTGAATTTGCCGAACTTGCGCAGGTACGGCGCCAAGAGCATGGCCAGGATGACGAAGCCGCCGGTCCAGCCCATGAGGAAGGTAGAGTTGGCATAGCCGCCTGAGGAGATCAGTCCGGCCATGGAAATGAATGATGCGGCGGACATCCAGTCGGCGGCGGTCGCCATGCCATTGGTGACCGGATGCACGCCCCCGCCGGCGACATAGAAGTCCTTGGTCGACCCGGCTCGCGACCAGATTGCGATGCCGATGTAGAGTACGAAGGAGGCGCCGACGAACAGCAAGTTGATGGCGAATTGGCTCATGATGGCTTACTCCTCCAGACCAAATTTTTTATCGATCTTGTTCATTCGCCAGCCATAGAAAAAGATCAGGGCGACGAAGGTAAGAATTGAGCCTTGTTGAGCGAACCAGAACCCCAAGTCGGTTCCACCGATGGGAATGCTGGACAGTAATGGCCGGAAGAGGATGGCGCCACCGTAAGACACCAGGGCCCAGACGATCAGGCAGCCGGTGATGAGTCGCACGTTGGCTTTCCAGTAAGCCTCGGCATTGGTTTTTTCATCTGCCATGGTGTCGCTCTCCACTGGTAGGGATATGTTGGTTTTGTGATGGGAGTGTACGAGACGCTTCAAAGCAATCGCAGGTATAGAACATTCTGTAGGGTAACGTCATTGATACGATAGTGGCGCTAGACGTTTATCGACCATTAACTACCTGGGATTGCCTTGAATTGCCATGCTGATGATAGTGACCAATGACAGGAAAAAAAGAACCCCATACTTTGGTATCGAGCCATTAGTTTAAAGAGTCATTTTTTGAATAATTATACTTTTCATGGGGTTGCGAGAGGGCTGAGGATTTTTTAGCAGGCTTATTAAAACGCGTCAGTGAGCCTTGTGGGGCATCAGTCAATGGCTTTTTTGGGGGCGCGCTTTTAGCGTAGAACGATAGTCTATGTGTCATGATAAAAGTCCGCTTTGCTACTCTTGATCACGTAATATGGTAAGTGTCTTTCTGCCGTGTTACCGAAAAGTATAAGGATATGACGCGGTAATGATGACACCAAGTCGTGCCAGGGCCGGCACGGGACGAGGGTACTACTATGGTCGATATCAGCCTCTCGCAACCCCCTTTCAGCTTGCTCGATGAAAAAGGACGGCAGCGCGTCCGGGACGGAGTCGATCTCGCGTATTTCAATGAGAGCGAGATCATGCTCGATGCCGGCCAACCCGGTGAGCATGTATTCCTGATTCACAAGGGCGAAGTGGCGGAGCTCGATCTCAACGCTAGCGAGGGGGAACGGCGTATCGGCCACTATACGGCGGGCGATCTGTTCGGGGCGATCAGCATCCTCAACGGTACGAGCCGTTATAGATTTCAGGCCGAGCAGGAAAGTCTGTGTTATCTGCTGCCCCGCCGGCTTTTCGAGGACATTTGCACCGCGTACCCCGCCTTCGATAATTACTTCCGCCAGCATCTGGCCGAAAAGGCGCGCCATGTGCTCCAGCGGCGGGCGGAAGGGGGCATGAGCATGGCGCGCTTCATGCTGGCCCGGGTGGCGGAATGCATGCGTGAGCCCGTCATGGTCGAGGGGCATACCACGATTGCCGAGGCCGTCACGCACTTGCGCGAGCGTCATGCCGACAGCCTACTGGTCAATCATGCGGGGCGCTGCGGTATGGTGACCAAGACCGATCTTCTCGATGCGCTGGTTCAACAAGGCTTGCCGCAAACGTCCGAAGTAGGCGCTATCGCGCATTTCACGCTGATCACTTCGTATGCCGATGATTACCTCTTTACCGCGCTGGTAAGCATGACACGTCACGAGGTCGCGCGTGTCGTGGTCATGGAGGGCACGCAGGTAGTGGGCGTCGTCGAGCTGACCGACGTTCTGGGCTACTTCTCGAGCCGTGCGCATGTCGTCAGCCTGCAGATCGAGCAAGCCGAGGATATCGATACCCTGGCCCGTGCCAGCGCGGATCTCCCACAACTGATTCAGGCGTTGATGGCGCAAGGGGTGAAGCTGCGCTTCGCCATGGAGCTCATGGCGGCGCTCAATGGGCGTATCATCCACAAGGCATTTCGTTTTCTGATGCCCGAAACGCAACGGGAGCAATCGTGCCTGTTGGTCATGGGCAGCGAAGGGCGCGGCGAACAGATCCTCAAGACCGACCAGGACAATGCACTGATTCTGGCCGATGGCAGCGACTGGCCGGGTATCGAAGAAGCCATGGGGACCTTGACCGACACACTGGGCAGGCTCGGCTATCCACCGTGTCCGGGTAACATCATGGTCTCCAATCCGCAGTGGGTGGCGAGCGAGTCGGCATGGCGAGGCAAGATTGCCCGCTGGGCTTCGAGCCGCGATCCGGATGCGTTGATGAATCTCGCCATCATGCTCGACGCCCATGCCATTGCCGGCAATGCGAGCTTGCTCGAGGGCTTGCGCGAGCATCTGTTTGCACGCGGTTCCCACGATGAGTTACTGCTCTCGTACTTCGCGCGGGGAGTCTTGCGCTATTCCACGCCGCTGACCCTGTTCGGCACGCTCAAGCGCCCGGAGCATGGCATCGACATCAAAAAAGGGGGGCTCTTTCCCATCGTGCATGGTGTGCGCACGTTGGCACTGGAGCGGCGTATCGCGGCCACCTCGACGTTTGCGCGTCTCGAGGCCCTGGTCGAGGATGGTCGTCTCGATCGGCCTTTTGCCGATGATCTGGGCGAGGCCATGGCGCTGTTTTCCGAGCTGCGCCTGCGTCAGCAGTTGGAAAACCTGGAGGGGAGCGACACGTCGCAGGAGTCCAACCGCGTCGTCGTTCAGCGCCTCAGTGGCTTCGAGCGTGACTTGCTGCGCGAGGCGTTGCATACGGTCAAGGAATTCAAGCAGCGCTTGTCGCAGCGTTTTCATCTCGAGTATTGAGGTCTCGTCAGGCAAGGGCCACGAACGGTCGAATCAAACCACGCGGGCTATCGTCAGGGGCATACGGGAGGTTGCGATGATAAAAGCATTACGTCGTGCCGGCGATCGGCGCCGCCAACTGGGTGGGCATCATGCCTGGCGCTTCGCGCCGTATGGCGGCAGCGAGGTCATCGCCCTGGACTGCGAGACGACCGATCTCGACCCGCGGCGCGCGGAGTTGGTGGCGCTGGCGGCGGTCAAGGTGCGTGATGGCCGCGTGCTGACCAGCGAATCGTTGGACTTGCGCCTGCAGCGGCCGGAGAGCTTGTCGGGGGATTCCATTCGTATTCATGGCTTGCGCGGCGTCGATCTGTTGGGTGGCGAGGCGCTGGGCGATGCACTCGAGCGTTTGCTCGACTTCATCGGCAATCGTCCGTTGGTCGGCTGGTGCATCGCTTACGACGTGGCGGTCATCAATCGCCACTTGCGTCCGCGTACGGGGTTCGATCTTCCCAACCGAACATTGGATGTCTGTAAGTTATACGCACGTGAACGTCGGCGCGTGCAACCGGATATCGAGCCGGATATGCGTTTCGAGGTCATGAGCGAGGCCTTGGGCGTACCGGTCATCGGACGGCATACGGCGTTGGGTGATGCCGTGACCACGGCGCTGATGTATCTGCGTTTGTGTCACGGACGCGCGCTCAGCGCCTGAGTGGCCATGCTTGAGACTTCGTCGTGATCGCCTGTGGTGATAACATGGGAGGGTTCACTTACCACGGCAGGTCAAAGCGCTATCGTCATGCACGCACTCACCGGCCAAGACAAACTGGCATTCAACAAGTTGCAAAAACGCCTGCGGCGCCAGGTGGGAAACGCCATCGTCGATTACGGCATGATCCGTGACGGCGACAAGGTCATGGTATGCCTCTCCGGCGGCAAGGATTCCTACACCATGTTGGATATCCTCATGAACCTGCAGCGTAACGCGCCGGTCTCGTTCGAGCTGGTGGCCGTCAATCTCGACCAGAAACAACCGGGCTTCCCCGAGCACGTGTTGCCCGAATACCTGGAAGGCGTGGGCGTGCCTTACCACATCGTCGAGCGTGATACCTATTCGGTAGTCAAGGAGAAGACCCCGGAAGGCAAGACCACCTGCGCGCTTTGCTCGCGGCTGCGGCGTGGCACGCTCTATGGATTCGCCGAGGAGATCGGTGCCAACAAGGTTGCGCTGGGTCATCACCGCGAGGACATGCTGGAGACGTTGTTCCTCAATATGTTCTTCGGCGGCACGCTCAAGTCGATGCCCCCCAAACTACTCTCCGACGACAACAAGAATGTCGTCATCCGGCCCTTGGCGTATTGCCGTGAGGCTGATATCGCCGAGTACGCCGAGTGGCGCGAGTTTCCAATCATTCCCTGCAACCTGTGCGGTTCGCAGCCCAATCTTCAGCGTCAGGTGGTCAAGGAGATGCTTGCGGAGTGGGAAGAAAAATACCCCGGGCGCCTGGAGACGATGTTCAAGTCGATCACCAATGTGGCGCCGTCGCAGCTGGCCGACCGCAACCTCTTCGATTTCGAGGGGCTGGAAGACAAGCAACGCGAATTCCAGAATAAGCGTATCGAGGCATTCGATGTGCTGGCGCGTGAGGCGTGACACTCACTCGCGGACAGGTGTCTCGCCGCGCGCTATGGCAGCGAGGCGCTCGTACTCGAGCAATGTGATTTCGCGGCGTGCCGCTCGAAGCAACCCGGCCTGCTGGAAACGACTCATCAAACGGCTGATGGTTTCCACTGCCAGGCCGAGGTGATTGCCGATATCGGCACGCGCCATGGGCAGGCGAAAGCGCGTGGGGGAGAAACCGCAGCGCTGGAAGCGGCGCGACACGTCGATGATGAAGCTGGCGAGGCGTGCCTCGGCGGTGTGGCCGGCGAGTCGGCAAAGCCAATGTCGGTCGTCGTGAAGCTCGCGGCTCATGCTGCGGTAGAGCGCATGGCGCAGCTCGGGCAGATCAACGGAGAGGCGGTCCAGTTGAGCGAAGGGAATCGCGCATACGGCCGTGGTTTCGAGGGCTTCGACGATCCCCGGATGACCACCGCTGGCGAGGCCGTCCAGACCGACGAGTTCGCCAGGCAGGTAAAAGTGGGTGATGCGCTCCTCGCCGTGTGCTTGCGCGACGCTTTGCTTGAGGCTGCCGCAGCGCACCGCGAAAAGATGGGTGAACGGCGTCGTGGCATCGAAGAGCGTTTCCCCACGCTTGAGGGGCGCGCGTCGCCGAATGATGGCGTCGAAATCATCGAGATCGTCGAGCCCCAGCGCCAGCGGCAGACACAGCGAATTGAGCCGGCATGTTTGACAATGGGCATGCATCGGCGAGGCCGGAATGGCGGTGTCGTCGGTCATGGCGTTTTCTCCTAGGACGCGCCTACCTTAGGGTAGTGCTTGAACCCCGTCAAAGCTGCATAGTGACGCACCCTGCCACCTAATGAGAACTGGCTGACATGAGCTTCGAGCATGCCTATGCCGCGACGCCACGCTCGCTGACGTCATTGCATGAGCGCGGCGTCTCGCCCGGCGTCGCGGCGCAGCATTATTATGTGGACGACCTTGGCCCTCTGGAAGTACGTGGCGAGCCGCGTGTGGGGCGCTTGTTGCTGACCCACGGCGCCGGGGCAGGGCAGACATCGCTTTTCATGCAGCGCTTGCGCGAGTCGCTGGCACTGCATGGCGTGCAGGTCTGGGCCGTCGATTTCGCTTATATGCAACAGATATGGCACGCAGGGCGTCGGCGCCCACCGCCGCGTGTCGATCGCTTGGTCGAAGAGCTGGCCGTATGGCGCGATGCCTTGACCCCGATCGCCGGCGAGACACCATCGTCGCTGTGGTTGGGCGGCAAGTCGATGGGTGGGCGCGTGGCGAGTCTGTTAGCGGCACGTGATCAAACGGCGGGCCTGGCGCTGTTCGGCTATCCGTTTCATCCGCCCGGCAAGCCCGAGCGCACGCGACTGGCGCATTGGCCGGATTTGACCTGTCCCACCTGGGTGTTGCAGGGCACGCGAGACCCGTTCGGGGGGGACTGCGAAGTCCGTGAATATGCCTTGCCAGAGACGGCGCACGTGCATTTTCTCGACGATGGCGATCATGACTGGCAACCGCGACGGCGAGCCGGGCATGATCAGGCAGCGTTGATCGAGGAAGCGGCGCGTGTCGTGGCCGCCGCCATGCAGGCGAGTGAATGAATCGGATGAATGTAATCGGTTGACTTTCCACAGTCTCTCTGTAGAATGCAGCGCCACGTGACCAGGGGTGGTTAGCTCAGTTGGAAGAGCACCAGCCTTACAAGCTGGGGGTCACTGGTTCGAGCCCAGTACCACCCACCATTACGCGAAATGCGTTTCGAGTGATGGGGACACGTAAAAGAAGAATGCAGCGGACCGGTAGTTCAGTTGGTTAGAATGCCGGCCTGTCACGCCGGAGGTCGCGGGTTCGAGTCCCGTCCGGTCCGCCAGTTCTTCATCGGAAAGTCGACAATGTGTGATTAGCGTTGTATTCAGCGGACCGGTAGTTCAGTTGGTTAGAATGCCGGCCTGTCACGCCGGAGGTCGCGGGTTCGAGTCCCGTCCGGTCCGCCACGATTTCCTCGCCGACGCGTCATTGACGATAACGCATGTAAAAGCAACATGTAGCACCAAGCAGTATGCGATCCGGGTGGTTAGCTCAGCTGGTTAGAGCACCAGCCTCACATGCTGGGGGTCACAGGTTCGAGTCCTGTACCACCCACCAATCCGATCACATCGGAACAATGCGGACCGGTAGTTCAGTCGGTTAGAATGCCGGCCTGTCACGCCGGAGGTCGCGGGTTCGAGTCCCGTCCGGTCCGCCACGATCGCCATCGGCCAACCCTGAGTCATCGACTTGGGGCTTTGTCGTTTGTACCTTCCTGTTTCACGCGCGGATGCGTCTGTCGCGCTATCACATCAGCGTCTTCCCCACTCGCGTCGTCCTGATAGGCTCGGCACCAGGCGAGGGCCTGTGCATAGACGTCTTCTGCAGCGTCGGGGTGCGTCAGCATGTCCAGATGAGCGTAATCCCGCCCCTGACCGTTCTCACGTCCCAGCACGTGTAGCGCATGCCGATGTGGGCCGCATTCCTCGACGAAGCGCGCCACGTCTCGGGGATGCCCCAGGGCCTGGTCGCGCTGGCCGGCAAGATGCAGCGTGGGCGGCAATCCTCCCTGTGCCAGGGCGGCGGCGTAATCGAAGCCATCCTCGGCGTCCCGCCAAGGCGTTTCACGCACCCAGGCGACGCTGTCCGCGTGACTGGCGGCGTATTCGTCGTCACTGCCCCAGCGTAGCGAGCGCGCCGGCAGGTAGCCGCATAGGCCACGTGCCAGCGGTGCGAGCCCCTTCCAGATAAGGTCGATATAGAGCCACTTGCTGGGATTCTGGACGCGTACCCGACGCTTGGTGCCGAAATAGACCTGGCTGGCGATAAGCTCGCGACTATCGGGGACGCGCGCCAGATGTGCGGCGATCAAGACGCCACCCCAAGAATGCGCCATGACATGGCAGCGTGACTGGCCACTCAGCTCCAGGCAGGCGGCCAGTGCAGCGGCGACTTCATCGAGGATGACCGCGCGCTGCGAGAACGAAACGCCACGTGCCGGGCGCGGCAAGGCTCTGCCGCGGCCGCGTTGGTCGATCACCATGACGTCGTGCCCCTGCCGGGCGAGCCAGGGCGCCAGCCCCTTGCCGCTACGGCTGTGGAAAATGCGCCCCGATTCGACGGCACCATGCCAGCACAGGATGGGCAGGCCGTTAACGCGCTCGGGCTGGAAGCGGGTGAGATGCAGCTCGCCGCCGGTGGCGACGGGGATGCGATGTCGAGAGCTCTGGTACTCCATGCGGGCCTCGCTTGTCTGGCGTGGGAAGGCAGTCATGTCTGCGCCCTTGGTCGGGATTGTTTCCCGCCGTCGTGTCGCTACACTGTTCATACAGTTGTTTGAAAATGTATGGTGGTTTAAAAACGAGTGCAAGCGAGGACGCGCCGTGACTCATTACCCGCATCTCTTTCGTCCGCTGAACGTAGGGCCCGTGACGCTCGATAACCGCATCCTGATGGGCTCGATGCACACCAATCTCGAGGAAGCTCCCGATGGCTTCGCGCGTCTGGCGGCGTTCTATGCCGAGCGTGCACGGGCAGGCGTCTCGTTGATCGTCACCGGCGGCATTGCCCCCACCCCGGAAGGCGCGGTGTTCGAAGGCGCCGCCAAGTTGAGCGAGTCTCAGGAAGTCGAGGCGCACCGGCAGGTGACGCAGGCGGTACATGCCGAGGGCGGCCACATCTGCCTGCAGATCCTGCACGCCGGGCGTTACGCCTATTCGCCCGCCTTGGTGGCGCCCTCGGCGCTCAAGGCACCGATCAATCCGTTCACGCCCCGGGCGTTGAGCGGTGATGAGGTGGCGGAGCAGATCGCGGCCTATGTCAATTGCGCCAAACTGGCTCGCGAGGCGGGTTACGACGGCGTCGAAGTCATGGGCTCGGAAGGTTACCTGATCAATCAGTTTCTGTGTCGGCGCACCAATCACCGCGACGATGAGTGGGGCGGGGAATTCGAGAACCGCATGCGGTTCGCGGTGGAGATCGTGCGCCGCATTCGACAGGTGTTGGGCGATGACTTTTTGATCATCTTTCGATTGTCGATGATCGACCTGGTCGAGGAGGGTAGCAGCCACGACGAGGTCGTCGCCCTGGGGCGCGCGATCGAGGCGGCGGGCGCCAATCTGATCAATACCGGAATCGGCTGGCATGAGGCGCGGGTGCCGACCATTGTCACCAGCGTGCCGCGGGCGGCCTTCACCGAGGTCACGCGGCGCCTGCGTGAAGTGCTCACGGTGCCGTTGATTGCCACCAACCGCATCAATATGCCCGAGGTGGCCGAGCGCGTGCTGGCCGAAGGGCACGCCGACATGGTCTCGATGGCGCGCCCCTTTCTCGCCGATCCCGAATGGGTGACCAAGGCGCACGAGGGACGCGAGGCGTTCATCAATACCTGTATTGCCTGCAACCAGGCCTGTCTGGACCACACCTTCCAGGGCAAGTTGACCTCCTGCCTGGTCAATCCACGTGCCTGTCACGAGACCGAATTGACGCTCACGCCCGTGACGACGCCGCGTGACATCGCAGTGGTCGGAGCCGGGCCGGCGGGGCTGGCGACCGCCGTGTCGGCGGCGCAGCGCGGCCACCGCGTCACGCTGTTCGAGCGCGAGGCCGAGGTCGGGGGGCAATTCCGCTATGCGCAGCGCATCCCCGGCAAGGAAGAATTCCGCGAGACGCTACGTTATTACCGCAACATGCTCGAGGCGCTGGGGGTGATGGTGTACCTGAATACATCGGCCGAGGCGCAACGCTTGCGGGCCTTCGACGTCGTGGTGCTGGCATCGGGAGTCGCGCCCCGGGCGTTGTCATTGCCGGGTAGCGAGGATCCGCGTGTGGTGGATTATCCCACGGCGATCATGCACCCCGAGCGTGTCGGCGAGCGCGTGGCGATCATCGGCGCGGGTGGGATCGGCTTCGATGTGGCGGAACTCTTGACCCATGCCGAGCATCCCGCACTGGATCGTGAGACGTGGTGCGCCGAGTGGGGCGTCGATCTGTCGTTGGCGGCGCGGGGCGGTCTCGTGGCACCGCAAGCGCCGCAGGTGCCCCGTGAAGTGACGCTGCTGCAGCGCAAGACCAGCAAGCCTGGCAAGGGGCTGGGCACGACTACCGGCTGGGTGCATCGGGCTGCGTTGCGCCAGCGCGGGGTGCGCATGCTCAGCGGCTGCGAGTATCTCGGCATCGACGCTGCAGGGTTGCATATCATGCATGACGGCCACCCAGAATGCCTTGAGGTAGAGACGGTGGTGGTGTGTGCCGGTCAGGTATCGGTGATGGACCTCGAGGCGCCGCTGACGGCAGCCGGCTGCGAGGTGCATGTCATCGGCGGTGCACAGGAGGCGGCGGAGCTCGATGCCAAACGGGCCATCGATCAGGGTACTCGCCTGGCGGCACATATATAAGAGGGTGTTTACAAAAGGACTTCGTTCGTCCGTTTTGTAACTCCCCCTCTAAGAAAGTGCGTGTATAAGAAGGTGTTCACTAGCGGGCTTCCGATGTGAAGCGGCGATGAGTAGACTGGATCGAGACGCAATTTTTTGCAGGTTAACGGCAGGTGTTGGCACCCGGCGCCTGGCGTTACGTTTCAAGCGTCTTTCTTCTCGCCACACATGAGGACAATAAGGCATGGAATCCGACTGTACGCCGCTTTTTCTGGCCAGCGACAATACCTCCGGCATTTGCCCCGAGGCGCTCGACTACCTGTTGCGCGCCAACGAAAGCGATGATCTCGCCTATGGCAACGATGCCTGGACCCAGAAAGCTGCCGACCGTTTTCGCCGTTTCTTCGACTACGACTGTGAGGTGTTTTTCGTCTTCAATGGCACCGCCGCCAACTCGCTGACACTCGCTTCGATGGGGCAGAGCTATCATAGCGTCATCTGCCACGAACTGGCGCATATCGAAACCGACGAATGCGGCGGCCCGGAGTTCTTCTCCAACGGTGCCAAGCTGCTGACGTGCGCCGGTGCGGATGGCAAGTTGACGCCCGAGGGCATCGAATCACTGGTGACGCGGCGCAGCGACATTCACTACCCCAAGCCGCGCACGATCTCGCTGACCCAAGCCACCGAGGTAGGCACCGTGTATACCCGCGATGAGCTGATGGCGATTCGTGCCATGGCGGATAAACATGGTCTGCACGTGCATATGGACGGGGCGCGCTTTGCCAATGCTTGTGCGTCGCTGGGGGCTACCCCGGCAGAGCTCACCTGGCAGGTCGGCGTCGATGCGCTGTGCTTCTCGGGGACCAAGAATGGTTTGCCGATGGGCGAAGCGGTGGTCTTTTTCAACCACGCCCTGGCGGAAGACTTCGACTACCGCTGCAAGCAGGCAGGGCAGTTGGCCTCCAAGATGCGTTTCATCGCCGCGCCTTGGCTGGGGCTGCTGGAAAGCGGTGCCTGGTTGCGTAATGCCGAGCATGCCAATGCCATGGCGGGATATCTTGCGGAGGGCTTCGCGGCCTTGCCGGGGGCCGAGCTGATGTTTCCTGCCCAGGCCAATAGCGTCTTCGTGACGCTGCCCGTCGCAGTCCTCGAGACACTGCGTCAGCGCGGCTGGACGTTCTATACCTTCATCGGCGCAGGCGGTGCGCGCTTCGTCTGTGCCTGGAATACCACGCAAGCGCTGCTCGATCGCTTGCTCGACGATGCGCGCGATGCATTGTCCGCTGCCTGATCGAGTGCCAGGGCGAGGGCACCGATATGCTCTCGCCTTTCCCGCCGTTTGCGGATTTCAACGAACCAATGGCCGTTTATGGGCTCTCATGTCCAGGGCCGTGCCGCTGCGTTGAAAGGAAATACGTTTCGCATCGCCCCCTTTCTTCTCCATCCGTCTACGCTGATACATAGACAGCCCAGAATCCGATGAGCGACCCCGGGTCGTGAAAGGAGGCGTTTGATGAGTATCTTCGATCATGTTCAGAACCGTTACGAGCGCGTTCAGCAAGAGGAGATGAGTCTTCAGGAGTATCTGGAACTCTGCCGCCGGGAGCCAAGTGTCTATGCGAGCGCGTCTGAGCGTATGCTCGAGGCGATCGGCGAGCCGGAGGTCATTGACACCGCCAAGGACTCGCGGCTGTCACGTATCTTCAGTAACAAGGTCATCCGTCGTTATCCGGCGTTTTCCGAATTTTATGGCATGGAAGAGGCCATCGAGCAGATCGTGGCGTATTTCCGGCACGCCGCGCAGGGGCTGGAAGAGAAGAAGCAGATTCTGTATCTACTGGGGCCGGTAGGTGGCGGTAAATCCTCGCTGGCCGAACGGCTCAAGCTGTTGATGGAACATGTGCCGTTCTACGCCATCAAGGGTTCGCCGGTCTTCGAGTCGCCGCTGGGACTGTTCTCGCCGGAAGAAGACGGCGAATTGCTGGAGAAGGAATACGGCATCGCGCCGCGCCATCTGAGTGCGGTGATGTCGCCTTGGGCCGCCAAACGCTTGCAGGAATACGGCGGCGACATCTCGCAGTTTCGTGTCGTGCGGCTCTATCCGTCGCGCCTCAATCAGATCGCCGTCTCCAAGACCGAGCCCGGTGACGAGAACAATCAGGATATTTCCTCGCTGGTGGGCAAGGTCGACATTCGCCAGCTCGAGCTCTATTCCCAGGACGACCCGGATGCCTACAGCTTCTCCGGTGGCCTGTGCAAGGCCAACCAGGGGCTGATGGAATTCGTCGAGATGTTCAAGGCGCCGATCAAGGTGTTGCATCCGTTGCTGACGGCGACGCAGGAGGGTAATTACAACCCCACCGAGGGCATGGGGGCGATTCCCTTCGATGGCATCGTCCTGGCGCATTCCAACGAGAGTGAGTGGCAGACGTTCCGCAACAACCGCAACAACGAAGCCTTTCTGGATCGCGTCTACATCGTCAAGGTGCCGTATTGCCTGCGCGTGAGCGAGGAAATTCACATCTACAAGAAGTTGCTCGAGCATTCATCGCTGAATGCCGCGCCCTGTGCGCCGGATACACTGCGCATGCTGGCGCAGTTCTCGGTGCTATCGCGCCTCAAAGAACCCGAGAATTCGAGCATCTATTCCAAGATGCGGGTCTATGACGGCGAAAATCTCAAGGATACCGACCCCAAGGCCAAGTCGCTTCAGGAGTACCGCGATGCGGCCGGCGTCGACGAGGGCATGGAAGGCCTGTCGACGCGTTTCGCCTTCAAGATTCTCTCCAAGGTCTTCAATTTCGATACCCACGAAGTCGCCGCCAATCCGGTGCACTTGCTGTATGTGCTGGAGCAGCGTCTCGAGCAGGAGCAACTGCCCAAGGAAGCCTTCGAGCGCTACCTGCGGTTCATCAAGGAGTACCTGGCGCCGCGTTACGTTGACTTCATCGGCAAGGAAATTCAGACCGCCTATCTCGAGTCGTACAGCGAGTATGGGCAGAATATCTTCGATCGTTACGTCACCTATGCCGACTTCTGGATTCAGGATCAGGAGTATCGCGATCCTGAGACCGGCGAGTTGTTCAATCGTCAGGCACTCAATGAAGAGCTGGAGAAGATCGAGAAGCCGGCGGGTATTTCCAACCCCAAGGATTTCCGTCACGAGGTGGTCAACTTCGTGTTGCGCGCACGTGCCCAGAACAACGGCATGAACCCCAGTTGGCAGTCCTACGAGAAGCTCAAAGGTGTGATCGAGCAGAAGATGTTTGCCAACACTGAGGAACTGTTGCCGGTCATCTCCTTCAACGCCAAGGCCTCGACCTCGGATCAGAAGAAACATGAGGACTTCGTGGCGCGCATGGTCGACAGAGGGTATACCGAGAAGCAGGTGCGCCTGCTATCGGAGTGGTATTTGCGGGTTCGCAAGTCGCATTAGCCTGAGCTACGAGCTACGAGCTACGAGCTACGAGCTACGAGCTACGAGCTCGAGTCTATCGACAAATATTGGCGACGAGGTGAGCGGCATGACCTACTTCATTGATCGACGCGCCAATGCCAAGCACAAGAGTGCCGTGAACCGGCAGCGCTTCCTGCAGCGCTACCGTGGCCATATCAAGCGCTCGGTGGAAGAGGCGGTCAACCGACGCTCGATCACCGACATGGAGCGTGGCGAAAAGGTTTCGATCCCCACCAAGGACATTTCCGAGCCGGTATTTCAGCACGGCCCCGGCGGCTCACGGACCATCGTCAGCCCCGGCAACAAGGAATTCGTCGAGGGAGATCGGTTGCGGCGTCCGGGGGGTAACGGTGAGGGCGGCACAGGCGAGGGCGGCGTGTCCAATCAAGGCGAGGGCATGGACGAATTCGCGTTTTCCCTGAGCCGCGAGGAATTCCTCGATTTCGTCTTCGATGGTCTGGCACTGCCGCATCTGGAACGCAAGCAACTGCGGGATCTCGACGAGGTGCGACCGGTGCGTGCCGGGGTGACCCGCGATGGCGTGCCATCGCGAATCAACATCGTGCGTTCGATGCGCGAGGCGCAGGCGCGGCGTATCGGCATGCGGGCCCCCATCAAGCGTGCCCTGCGCGAAGCCCAGGAAGCGTTTCAAAAGGAGGAGCGCAAGGACCCGGTACTACGCAATCCGACGCGCATTCACGAGCTCAAGGCCGAAATAGAGCGTCTCGAGAAGCGCCTGGAGGCGGTGCCGTTCATCGATACCTACGACTTGCGCTACAACAACCTCGTCGACCAGCCGCAGCCTTCCAACAAGGCGGTAATGTTCTGTGTCATGGATGTTTCCGGTTCCATGACACAGGGTCACAAGGACATCGCCAAGCGTTTCTTCCTGCTGCTTTATCTCTTTCTGGAGCGCAACTATGAGAAGGTCGAGCTGGTGTTCATCCGTCACCACACCGCAGCCAAGGAAGTCGATGAGGAGGAGTTTTTCTACTCCCGGGAGACCGGGGGGACCATCGTCTCCAGTGCGTTGACCCTCGTCGACGAGATCATCACCGAGCGTTATTCACCCGCGCAGTGGAATCTTTACGTCGCCCAGGCCTCCGACGGCGATAATTGGGACGATGACTCGACGACCTGCCGTGACCTGCTCATGTCGTCGTTGATGGCCAAGCTGCAGTACTACACCTATGTGGAAATCACGCCGCATTCGCATCAGGCGCTGTGGGAGGAGTACGAGCGCGTGCAGGCACGCCACCCTGAGCGCTTTGCGATGCAGCAGATCGTCGAGCCGGGCGACATCTACCCGGTCTTCCGCAAGCTGTTCCGTAAGCGTATAGCGCAATGAGGCGCCGCGCCGAGGAGGTGACATGAGTACCGAATCGACCCCCATCGCGACCGGCTCGGATTGGAATTTCGAGATTCTGACGGCTTATGAGCGCGAGATCGCCAGGTTCGCCAAGGAATACCGCCTGGATATTTACCCCAACCAGATCGAGATCATTACCTCCGAGCAGATGATGGATGCCTACGCCAGCGTGGGCATGCCGGTGGGCTATCATCACTGGTCCTTCGGCAAGCAGTTCCTGTCCGTCGAACAGGCCTATCGGCGCGGTCAGATGGGTCTGGCCTACGAGTTGGTCATCAACTCCGATCCCTGCATCGCCTACCTCATGGAAGAGAACACCTTGATGATGCAGATACTGGTCATGGCGCATGCGTGCTATGGCCACAACTCGTTCTTCAAGGGTAATTACCTGTTTCGCACCTGGACCGATGCCTCGGCGATCGTCGATTACCTGGTATTCGCGCGCAAGTACATCGCCGAATGCGAACAGCGCCATGGCGTTACGGCGGTGGAGCAGCTCCTGGATGCCTGTCATGCACTGCAGAACTATGGGGTCGATCGTTACAAGCGTCCCTCGCCGATCTCCTCCGAAGAAGAGGCGCGCCGCCAGCAGGAACGTGAAGCCTATCTCCAGGCACAAGTGAACGCCCTGTGGCGCACGATTCCGGGGAAAGCGCCACGCGATGAGTCGGAGGTGTTTGCGGAGGATGGCGACGATCCGCTGGGGCTCCACCAGTACGGGCGTTACCCCCCCGAGCCGCAGGAAAATCTGTTGTACTTTCTGGAGAAGAACGCGCCGCTTCTCGAGTCGTGGCAGCGGGAAGTCGTGCGTATCGTGCGTAAGCTGGCGCAGTATTTTTATCCCCAGCGTCAGACCCAGGTGATGAACGAGGGATGGGCGACGTTCTGGCACTATACGCTGATGAATCGGCTCTACGACGAGGGGCTGATCGACGAAGGCACGATCCTCGAGTTTCTGCATTCGCATACCGCCGTCGTGCAGCAGCCGGGATTCGATAGTCCGCATTTCAACGGTATCAATCCCTATGCTCTGGGGTTTGCGATGTTTGCGGACATTCGCCGGATCTGCGAGACACCCAGCGAGGAAGATCGCGAATGGTTCCCGGAAATCGCCGGTAGCGATTGGCTGGACACGGTGCATTTCGCGATGCGCAACTTCAAGGACGAGTCGTTCATTCAGCAGTTCCTGTCGCCCAGGGTGATTCGCGATCTCAAGCTGTTCAGCCTCGTCGATGACGATCGTGATGAGATGCTCACCATCAGCGCCATTCACGATGAGCGTGGCTATCGGCGCGTGCGCGAGGCGCTGTCCACGCAATATGCCTTGTCGCTGCGCGAGCCCAATATCCAGGTCTGGGAGGCCGATATTCGCGGCGATCGTTCGCTGACCCTGCGCCATGTCCAGGATGCACGCCGGCCATTGGGCAAGACCCTGTATCCGGTATTGCGCCACCTGCATCAATTGTGGGGATTTGCGGTCAAGCTGGAATCGGTGGAGGACGACGAGGTCGTGCGCCGCTATCAGTGGCCGCTCCCCGGCGACGCGCGAGAAAGCGGCTGAAACGCGTCGCTAGCCGCAGCGCGCAGGGCTGATATACTGCTTGCGCGCCGTCGGCGAAGTGCCGTGCCGGTGCGTCTTGAGCGTGCCGGTCACAGGCTGGCGCGACGCCCCGAGTGCAGTAGGCTGTAGGAGAGTGTCATGCAAAGCGCGGTGATTCTGATCGACGTGGAAAAAGGCCAGATCAATGCGGTCGCCCAACGGTTGGCCGAGCTGGAAGGTATCAGCGAGGTATTTTCCACCTGTGGCCGTTATGACCTGGTCGCCATCGCCCGCACGCGCGACTTCGAGTCGTTGGCGCAGCTCGTGACCGAGCGCCTGATGGAGGTCGAAGGGATCCATGAGACCGAGACTCTGAATGCCATGCAGGTGCACTCGCGTCACGATCTCGAGACCATGTTCTCGTTGGGCTGGTAGCGGCGCCCTCATCGCCCCGTATAATTACCCTCTTCACGTTT
Organism: Chromohalobacter nigrandesensis; assembly: GCF_023061285.1. Classification (GTDB taxonomy): domain Bacteria; phylum Pseudomonadota; class Gammaproteobacteria; order Pseudomonadales; family Halomonadaceae; genus Chromohalobacter; species Chromohalobacter nigrandesensis. The sequence continues at coordinate 272,882 of NZ_JAKGAM010000002.1, read as the reverse complement.
CGTTTTCGCAGGACAAGGACACGTCGCCGGCATGATCGCCGTTATTTCTTATCAGTGTCGGCGCTTGGTGCGTGGCGCGGGCATTTCTCTGATTTTCGCCGTGGTCGGGTCCGGCCTGTGGTATTGGCAGGAGCGCGAGGTTCGCGATCGGCTTAGCTGGATGGGCGTGCCCGAGTGGCAAACCACCAGTTGGCAGGGATTCAACCGGGTGCTGCGCAGTGATGCCTTCCTGGTGGGGTGGTCGGATATTCGGGTCAGCCCTTTATGGGTTAGTTATGCGCTTCATGAAACGCCTGATGCGCCGATCGGTGATCGCCCGCATGGCTTTGCGCGGGACTGGCGCTCGTTGTGGCCGGTCATCTCGGATCAATACACGCACAGCGGCTACGACCGCGGCCACTTGGCCCCCAACTATGCCATTGCACGCGTACATGGGCGTGCGGCGCAGCTCGATACCTTCCAGATGACCAACATCACGCCGCAGCGCCCGGACTTGAACCGGCGCGTGTGGCAACGCCTCGAAGAAGTCGTGATGGATGACTTCTTACCACGCTTCGGGCAGCTTCGCGTGGTCACCGGTCCGGTCTTCGATGAGCGCTTCATGCATCGGGTGGGTTTCACCCAGGTGCCATCGGCGTTTTACAAGATCATCGTGGCGCCTGGCGAGCACCCGCAGGCGCTGGCGTTTCTGATTCCGCAGACGGTGAGTGGCGACGAGCCGCTCGATCGTTTTCTGGTCAGTATCGACGAGCTCGAAGCGAGAACGCGGCTCGATTTCTTTCCGCGCCTGCCGGAAGATGTCGAAACGCCCTTGGAAGCGAATATCGAGACAAAGGGGTGGGCACTGCAGCGTGTCGCACGGCGACCCGGGCGTTACCAATAGAATAATGGAAGTCTTACAGAGAAGGGAGCTTCGAAACGTCGTAAAACAGCATGCACGTTGGTGCCCAGGAGAGGACTTGAACCTCCACGTCCATACGGACACTAGCACCTGAAGCTAGCGCGTCTACCAATTCCGCCACCTGGGCGCGTCATGAAGCTTTACTGATGTTTTTGATGGTGCCCGGAAGAGGACTTGAACCTCCACGTCCATAAGGACACTAGCACCTGAAGCTAGCGCGTCTACCAATTCCGCCATCCGGGCGTTGCCATGTATCGATCTGGCGGGAGATCGATGGTGCCCAGGAGAGGACTTGAACCTCCACGTCCATACGGACACTAGCACCTGAAGCTAGCGCGTCTACCAATTCCGCCACCTGGGCAAGGCGCGATGTATAATACCCATTTTGAGCGTGAATGCAAGCTACCTCTCCATGCCGCATATCTTTTGTCATGCAATGCAGGTGGCCGCCATGGTTGGGTCGACTGGCTGTGCCCGCTATAATGGCGGCATGATTGAATTTCATAACAACGCCATCGGCGCACGACGTTTACTTGCCACCTCGCCTGTAAGGAAGTCATTACCATGAACCCTTGGAAACTCAGTGACGATCCGCATGCGGAACGTGAAGCGAGTAAATACGATAACCCGGTCCCCAGCCGCGAATACTTGTTCGCCCGCCTGGAAGAATACGGTAAGCCCATCACACCCGAAGACCTCAGTAGTATGCTGGTGGTGGACGACGAAGAGCGCCTGGAAGGCGTGCGTCGCCGGCTTGCTGCGATGGAGCGTGAAGGTCAGATACTACGCAATCGGCGCGGGGCCTATGCCCTGATCGACAAGCTCGATCTCATCAAGGGGCGAGTCCAGGGGCACCGTGATGGCATGGGCTTCCTGATTCGAGAAGATGGCAAGAAGCCCGACCTGGTGATGCCGCCACGTCAGATGCGGCGTGTCTTCGATGGCGATCAGGTGCTGGTGCGTGTCAGCGGTCGCGATCGACGTGGGCGTGACGAAGCGACCATCGTCGAGGTCCTTGCTCGCAACACGCAGTCGCTGGTGGGTATCTACCGCCAGAATACCGCCGAATTCGGCGTGCTGATTCCCGAAAAATCACGCATCGCCCAGGAAGTCATCATCCCGCATAGCGCCAGCGGTGGTGCGCGTGACGGGCAGATCGTCTCGGCCCGTATTACCCAGCAGCCGGCGACGCGTGTACAGCCGGTGGGCGAGGTGACGGAAGTGCTCGGCGAACGCATGGATCCAGGGATGGAAATCGATATTGCCATCCGTAGTTACGAGATCCCCGCCGAGTTTCCGCCCGAAGTGCATGCGCAAATCGCCGATATGTCCACCTCCGTGGACGAAGCCGACAAGGCGCATCGCATCGACTTGCGTGATGTGCCGCTGGTGACCATCGACGACGAGTCCGCCAAGGACTTCGACGATGCCGTCTGTGCCTGGAAGACCAAGTCCGGTAGCTGGAAGCTGCTGGTGGCGATCGCCGACGTGTCGCACTATGTGCGTCCGGGCAGTGCCCTGGACCAGGAGGCGATCACGCGCGGCACCTCGGTCTACTTCCCCGGTCAGGTCGTGCCGATGCTGCCGGAGTTGCTCTCGAACGGGTTGTGCTCGCTCAATCCCGAGGTCGACCGCCTGGCGCTGGTCTGCGAGATGAACATTTCGCCGAACGGGGCGATCAGCCGCTATCGTTTCTACGAGGCGGTCTTCCAGTCCCATGCGCGCCTGACCTACAACAAGGTCGCCGGGATCCTCGATGACGAAGGCTCCGAAGGCGAGGCATTGCGCGAGCAGTATCGCGACCTCGTGCCGTCGCTCAAGAACCTCAAGAGTCTCTACACGATCTTGAGGGAAGCCCGCGAAGCACGTGGCGCTATCGATTTCGAGACCACCGAGACGGAAATAGTCTTCAACGACGCGCGCAAGATCGAGAAGATCGTGCCGCGTACGCGCAATGACGCGCACAAGATCATCGAGGAGTGCATGCTGGCCGCCAATGTGGCGACGGCGCGCTTCCTCGACAAGCATGATCTGCCGGCGCTGTACCGCATTCACGAGAAGCCCTCGCCGGAACGCCTGGACAAGTTGCGTCTGTTCCTCAACGAGTTGGGGCTGTCTCTGGGCGGGGGTGATGACCCCACGCCGCAGGATTATCGTGATCTTGCCGAGACGATCAAGGGGCGCCCCGACGCTGACGTCATCCAGACGGTGATGCTGCGTTCGATGAGTCGCGCGGTCTATTCGCCGCAGAACGATGGTCACTTCGGTCTGGCGTATCCCGCTTACGCGCATTTTACTTCGCCGATTCGGCGCTATCCGGACTTGCTCGTGCACCGCGCCATTCGTTCGGTGATTCGCGGGCCGCGGCAGACCAATACGGTGCTGCGTGCCGAAGGCGCCCCGGTAGAGCCACCCAGCAAATGGGCACCGTACAGCTTCGAACAAATGCTCGAGCTGGGTGAGCATTGTTCGATGACCGAGCGTCGTGCCGACGATGCCACGCGTGACGTGGAGGACTGGCTGAAATGCGAGTTCATGTCGGACAAGCTCGGTGAGGTCTTCGAGGGCACCATCGCCTCGGTGACGCAGTTCGGCGTTTTCGTGCGTCTCGACGACGTCTATGTCGAGGGGCTGGTCCACGTGACCTCGCTGCCGTCCGACTATTATCACTACGAGGCCGAGAAACACCGTCTCAAGGGTGAGCGGAGCGGCATGTCCTATCGGCTGGGCGATGGTGTCACCGTGCAGGTGGCACGTGTCGATCTTGACGATCGCAAGATCGACTTCGAGCTGGCCGATGAGAAACCGCGTCCGCAGAACCCGGCCCGGCGCAAGAAACCCGCTAACGATGGCGCATCGGTACGCGGTAAGCAGAGCGCAGGACAAGCCGGCAACGCGGCGAAGAAGGAGCGTGACGGCAACAAGCCGCGTCGTCGTTCTCGAGGCGGCAAGGGCGGTGGCAAGGGTGACAAGCGTTGAATAAGCGCCATGGAACGGGGGGTGAAGCATCATGAAAGCTAAACCTTCCCGGGGGCGTGTCGCGACGCCTGAAGGCCTGGACGCCGTGTATGGCGTGCACGCCGTGCGTGCATTGTTCGAGCGAGGCCAGCCGCCACGCGAGCTGTGGTTACAGGAAGGGCGTGCCGAGGCACGCCTGGAAAGCCTTCAGGAGCACGCCCGTCAGGCTGGCATCAAGTGTGTTGGCGTCGCCCGCGAAACGCTCGATGGCGTGGCAAAAGGCGCTGTGCATCAAGGCGTGATTGCCTTTGCGCCACCGCTGCAGGCCGAGAGCGAAGAGGCGCTTTGGTTTCGCCTGGGTGCCTGGCAGCAGCCGGCTCCGCCGTTGCTGTTGATCCTCGATGGAGTGACCGATCCGCATAACTTCGGTGCCTGCCTGCGCAGCGCCGATGCCGCAGGTGCTCATGGTGTCATCGTGCCCAAGGATAAGGCCGCACCCCTCAACGCGACGGTGCGCAAGGTGGCCTGCGGCGCTGCCGATATCACACCTGTCTATCAGGTCACCAACTTGTCGCGGGCGATGGCGCGCCTCAAGACGCATGGGGTATGGATCGTCGGTACGGCGGGCGAGTCGGCGCAGAACCTGTACGAGGTCGACTTGATGGGGCCCGTGGCCATTGTCATGGGCGCCGAAGGCAAGGGCATGCGCCGTCTGACGCGCGAGGGCTGCGACCTACTCGCCAAACTGCCCATGGCGGGGAGTGTGTCGAGCCTCAATGTGTCGGTTGCCACGGGCGTGTGTCTGTTTGAAGCTGTGCGTCAACGCCATGTCTCTTGAATGTCTGGATGAGCGAGACAAGTTGCAAGCACGCGGGGTGATCACTACAATTGATCGGCTTTCCGGGCATCGTTTCGCGTGTCCGAAAACATAGAGAATTTCTCTCCTTGCTTCTCGTGGTCCGTAGCCCTTGTACTTGGTACTTGTGAATGACGGGCCTCGCGGAAGCTGTCAAACCGTAAGGAGCTATCATGCGTCATTACGAAATCGTGTTCATGGTCCACCCGGATCAGAGCGAGCAGGTGCCGGCCATGGTCGAGCGCTATACTGGGCTCGTTACCGAAAACGGCGGCACTGTGCATCGCCTGGAAGATTGGGGACGTCGTCACCTGGCCTACCCGATCAACAAGATCCACAAGGCCCATTATGTACTGATGAACATCGAGTGCAGCGGCGAAACGCTCGACGAAATCGAGAATATCTTCCGCTTCAACGATGCCATCATTCGTAGCCTGGTGGTGCGTTGCAAAGAGGCGGTCACCGAAGCATCTCCGATGATGAAGCCGGCCGAAGAAAAGCCGCGTCGTCGTGAAGAGAAAAGCGAGCGTCCGAACGCTGAGCGTTCCGAAACGAACGCCGATGCTGATGCCGACGCCGAAGCTGAAGCCAACTGATTCGTACCTCTGGAGGATAAACCATGGCACGCTTTTTCCGTCGCCGTAAGTTTTGCCGCTTCACCGCCGAAGGCGTGAAGTACATCGATTACAAGGATCTTGATACCCTCAAGTCCTATATCACTGAAACCGGCAAGATCGTACCCAGCCGTATTACCGGCACCAAGGCTCGTTATCAGCGTCAGCTGTCCACGGCCATCAAGCGTGCTCGTTATTTGGCGCTGCTGCCCTATACCGACAGCCACCAGTAAAACAAGGCGACTGGCGCGATGCAGGCACTGGCCCGTTGGGTGATGCGCGGTACGCCGCAGGCGGCGATGGTCGCTTTGATTGCGGCGCTGATTCCTTGGTTGTTCTGGCTAAGTGCCGCCGTCGCTGCTTTGGTAACGTTACGTCGTGGTTTGGGTCCCGGTCTGCCTGTATTGATTGCCGCCGCGCTACCTGCCGGCTGGTGGTGGGTACAGGGGGATGCCGTTCCGCTCGCCAGCGTTTTGCTGGTGACGTTGATGGCGACCATACTGCGCGCGCGGATGCATTGGGGCGAGACCCTGATTGGCGGCATGCTGGTATGTGTGGTGCTGGTGCAGTCCGGTATATTCCTGCCGCCCAGTGGGGCGGGGCCGTTGCTCGAGCAGGTCCGCCAGAATTCGGCGGAAGTCGATACCATGCTGACCGAGTTGAGTGCCCAAGGTGTCTCCAGCGAACAGTTGGCGGGCATGTTGATCGGCGGCGTGACAGGCCTAGTGGTACTGCTTGCGGCAGTCGCTTGTTTGGCACTAGCGCGTAGCTGGCAAGCCGGGCTGTACAATCCCGGCGGCTTTCGTGACGAGTTTCACGCGCTGCGCTTGACGACCAAGGAGCTTTTGCTGCTGGTGGGCGTTGGCGTATTGGGCGTGCTGGTATCCATGCCAATGGCGACGATGCTGGTGTGGATACCCCTGCTCGTAGCAGGCATTGCGTTGGTGCATGGTTGGATTGGATTGAAGGGGATGAGCGGGTTCTGGTTGATCGGCTTTTACGCATTGCTGCTGACGACCTGGCCCACGATTCTGGTTGTGCTGTTGCTGGCCGCTGTCGATACTTTCGCGGACTTCCGCGCACGCTTGGCCGGCAACCACTGATGAGAGGTTAACGAGATGGACGTCATTCTGCTCGACAAGATCGGCAAGCTGGGCAACTTGGGTGACCAAGTCGCCGTCAAGGCCGGTTATGGCCGCAATTATTTGGTGCCCTATGGCCTTGCCGTGCCGGCCACCAAGGAAAACGTTGCCGCTTTTGAAGCGCAACGTGCCGAGCTCGAAGCGCAAGCCATCGAGCGTAAGTCCGAAGCCGAAGCGCGCGCTGAACAGCTGGCTGACATCGAGCTGTCGTTGGTCGCCAAGGCGGGTGAAGAAGGCAAGCTGTTCGGTTCCATCGGCCCGCGCGACCTGGCCGACGCACTGACGCAGGCGGGTCTTGATGTACTCAAGAGCGAAGTGCGCATGCCGGAAGGCCCGATTCGCCGGACCGGTGAGTATGACATTACGCTGAAACTGCATGCGGAGGTCACGACCAGCGTGCGTATCGTGATCGTCGCCGAGTAAGCGATCGCGGCGATATGCCGACATGGGGCGCGAGGGGTAACCTTCGCGCCCTTTTTATGCCATGAGCCAAGATCCTGGGATACGTGAGGCAGGGTCCATGAGATGCAACAGTATGGTCATCACGTCATCATAGAGGTGGCTGACATGGTTAACGTGTACTTCGCCGACTTTCGATATCGACTGGTCAGGAAACGAGCATGAGCGAATACGTCGAGCACGACCAGGAAACTGCGGCTCTCAAGGTGCCACCGCACTCGCTGGAAGCTGAACAATCAGTACTCGGCGGGCTGATGCTGGACAACAGCGCCTGGGATACGGTCGCCGAGCGCCTGACCGCCAACGATTTCTATCGCTACGAACATCGTCTGACCTTCAATGCGATGGCGCAGCTCGCCGACGCAGGGCATCCGCTCGATGTGGTCACGCTCTCGGAGGCGCTGGAAAACCGCGATCAGCTGGAAGGTGTGGGCGGATTGGCTTACTTGGCCGAGCTGGCGCGCAACACGCCATCGGCGAGTAACATTCGTGCGTACACTGATATCGTGCGCGAGCGTGCGACCTTGCGCAAGTTGATCCAGGCGGCCAATCAGATCGCCGAAGGCGCCTTTGCCCCGCAGGGCCGGCCCTCTGATGAGCTGGTCAACGAGGCCGAGCGCCTGGTGTTTCAGATCAGCGAGGATCGTCCCAAGACCGGTGGGGCGATCGGCATGAGCGACCTGCTCAGCAAGGCCGTCGATCGTATCGACGAGCTTTTCAACATGCAGGGAGAGATGACGGGGCTTTCCTCCGGCTTTCGGGATCTGGACGAGATGACGTCGGGCCTGCAACCGTCGGATCTGGTAATCATCGCCGGGCGTCCTTCCATGGGTAAGACAACATTCGCCATGAATGTGGTCGAGCATGCAGTCATCTCCAGTGACAAGCCGGTCATGGTATTTTCCATGGAAATGCCCGCAGAGGGTTTGATGCTGCGCATGCTCTCTTCGTTGGGGCGTATCGATCAGACGCGCGTGCGGACCGGGCAACTGGAAGACGAGGACTGGCCGCGCTTGACCTCGGCGGTCAATCTGCTCAAGGACAAGCAACTCTTCATCGACGATACCGCCGGGCTTTCGCCCAACGAGATGCGCTCACGCACGCGGCGTCTGGCGCGCGAGCACGGTAACATTGGCATGATCATGATCGACTATCTGCAGCTCATGCAGATCCCCGGTTTCTCCGAGAACCGTACCGGCGAGATTTCCGAAATCTCGCGCTCTCTCAAGTCATTGGCCAAGGAGTTCAACTGTCCGGTAATCGCTTTGTCACAGCTCAACCGCTCGCTTGAGCAGCGGCCCAACAAGCGCCCGGTGATGTCGGATCTGCGCGAATCGGGGGCCATCGAGCAGGACGCCGATGTCATCGCGTTCGTCTATCGCGATGAAGTCTATAATCCCGACAATCCCGACAACCACGGCCTGGCGGAACTTATTATCGGCAAGCAGCGTAATGGTCCGATCGGGACCGTGCATATGGCCTTCATCGGCAAGTACACACGCTTTGAGGATCTCGCTCCCGACAGCTACGGTCAGCATATGGGCGAGTGATGATGGTAAGTAAAACATGCCGGTGTTGCCTTATAATGCCGGCGAGCAAGTGAACAGGAGGGGAGATGGCGAGCGGATTTCAACGTGGCAAGAAACGTACCCCCAAGCTCGAGGGGCGTGGTCGACTGGAAAGCGTCGAGCGTGAAGGGCCGTTCAAGGAGTGGTTGGGGATGCCCGATCTCTACCGTTATTCCCTGGTCGTCGATGGTGAAACCTACAGTTATCAGACCGAGGATGCCGAATTGCCCGTCGCGATCGGTGACCGAGTGGTGTTTCGCTACAAGGAAACTCGCGCGGGGAACTGGGTCGATCGTAATTCGCTCGGAGTGGCGATCGATCCATCCACATACCAGCGCGATTCTTGATACATGGCGCTGTGCAATACAGGGGGCCGGTACGCCGGCTCCTGGTGAGTCAAGGGCGGCTGGCCGGCGCGCGTGTCACTACTTGAGCATTGATATCTTTTGCTTCCTTCCTGTCTATCTCCCTCGTCATGCGCCCGAGTGGTGGAACTTATCACGGGGCGATGCGTCTCAATAAGTACGTTTTTCCTCTTCTCGGTCCAGGTTTAGGCGCATCGTGTGCCCCTAACCGAGACGTTTACCGCTATCTCCGCCATACTCATATGCAACATTTCTGTCATCTCGGCAAGGCAAGCTGGGCGTGCGCCATAGCAGGTAGCGATGTCTTGTCGAGTTTATTTTCTCAAGGAGAAATCTATGGAAATCAAGGAACTAAAACACTTCGTGGATGCAGAGCATGACTTCGAAATTCGCGTCATCAGTCATGCGGGCAGTCGTCTGTACCGCGTCGAGATGGAGGATATCGAAGGCCAACGCTACCCGCTGATGCGACGTGGCAAACCGATGTTGTTTCGCGCCCTGGATGATGTCTATGCCGAGCTCAAGCGTGCAGGCATTCATCGCGCCTATCTCGTACAGTGGGTTGCCCATGACGAGGTGATCGGACGAGATACGCATTACCAGTCCCCACTGACTTCGCGCATGCCGTTGGTGTTTTGACATACCGCGCATGACGTCATCCGAGTCGCGTTCGGCGCTCCACTCACCCACCGCAATGCTGAATTTATAGCCCGGCTGGCAGCCGGGGCCTAGGTGCGAAGGCACCGGGCATTTCCCTCCTCACGACGTTATCCTCGATTGCTTCCACGCGCTTTTTCAGGGCATGCCTCCCAGGCAAGCCAATACTGTGTGTTAAAGTCTTGGACATAATTTATCCAATTATTGTACAAATCGTGTCTATAGTATAACGCGATAAGCTCAACGTGCCCGTGGCTTGTTACACTGTCCGGCAAAGGTCTTTTACAGGAGAGGTTTCATGGGGTCAGCTCCCTTCGGCGTCATGCTCGTCAATCTTGGCACGCCCGAGGCCCCGACGGCGTCAGCGGTGCGTCGCTATCTGGCGGAATTCCTCGGCGACCGGCGTGTGATCGACCTGCCGCGTGCCAAATGGCTACCGATTCTGCATGGCATCATCCTGCGTATTCGGCCGCCACGTGTCGCCAAATCCTATGCGGCTGTGTGGCGGGAGGATGGCTCGCCGTTGCTCGCCATCGGACGTCGCCAGCAACGCGCACTGAAGGAGCGGCTAGCAACGCGTATGGGGACCGAGATCCCCGTCGAGCTGGCGATGACCTATGGTAAGCCGAGCATGGAGGAAGCCGGCCTGGCGCTGCGTGACGCCGGGGTCGAACGCATCCTGGTGCTGCCGCTGTACCCGCAGTTTTCTGCCACGACGACGGGGGCGGTCTTCGATCGCTTGGCGCGCGCACTGGCGCCGTGTCCGCATTTGCCGGAACTGCGTTTCGTGCGCGATTACCATGATCATCCGGCCTATATCGAAGCGCTGGCGGAAAGCGTTCGCGAGCATTGGGCGACGCATGGTCGGCAATCGCGTTTGCTGTTTTCCTATCACGGTATTCCCAAACGCTATGCCGATACCGGCGATCCTTATCCACGTCATTGCGAAGAAACCAGCCGTCTGGTAGCCGAGGCACTGGGGCTCGAGGCGGATGAGTGGCGACAGACTTATCAGTCGCGTTTCGGGCGCGAAGAGTGGCTCAAGCCGTATACCGACGAGACCTTGAAGGCGTGGGGTGGCGAGGGTCTCAAGGGCGTTGATGTGATCAGCCCGGCCTTTGCCGCCGACTGTCTGGAAACGCTGGAAGAACTGGAAGTCGAGAACCGTGGATATTTCGAAGAGGCGGGCGGCAGTGACTATCAATACATCCCCGCGCTCAATGATCGTCAGGATCATATCGACTTGCTGGCCTCGCTCGTCGAGCAACACACCCAAGGCTGGTAACGCCACTGACCGTTTTGGCAAGGCGTTTATAGGCAAGGCGCCCGATGGCGAATGCCATCGGGCGTCGTCAGTTGGACGTCAGACAATGTTCAGGCTGGTTTGTAACTGTTCAGGGTAGCTTGGAACTGCCCTGGGGCGATTCCTCGGAGGTGTGCTCATCGTCGTCTTCCTGAAGCTCCTGGGGATTGCCGCGGGTCCTGGGATCGCGTTCGAGCTTTTGATGCAATGCGCTCTTGCTCAGTAGATGCGCGGAGACGGGGGCGGTAATGAACAAGAAGATGGTAATCAGCAGCTCCTGCAGGCTAGGGCCGCTGTCGAGCAGGCTGAAATAGGCGATCGAGGCCAGCAGTACACAGCCCACGCCCAGCGTGGAGATCTTCGAGGGACCGTGCAGACGCATGTAGAAATCCTTCATGCGTGCCAGCCCTAGCGAGCCGATCAAGGCGAAGATACTACCGGCGATCAAGAAGAAGGCGATGATGCCTTCCATCAACGTATATAAGGCAATCATGGTCTCTCCACTATTCGATGATGTCGCCGCGTAACAAGTACTTGCAAACCGCTACGGTGCTCACGAAACCGAGCATGGCGATGAGCAGCGCCGCCTCGAAATAGGTGCGGTGCCCCAGCCAGATACCGAATAACACGATCAAGGCGATGGAATTCACATACATCGTATCCAGCGCGAGGATGCGGTCGGGTAGGCTGGGGCCGACCGCGACCCGGTACAAATTGAGTATGACCGCGATCGCGAACAGCACCACGCTGACCTTGAGAGCAAAATCTAGCATTCGAAGATCTCCTTGAGCGTACGCTCATAGCGCTCATGGATATGACGCTTCATGTCGTCGATATCGTCGACATCCAGAGCATGGATCAGCAGGGTCTTGCCATCCATGCGCAGGTGCGCCGATACCGTTCCCGGCGTCAGGGTGATGGTGCTGGCCAGCATGGTGATCGTGAAATTCTCCTGTACCTCGAGCGAATACTCGACGAAGGCGGGGCGTGCCCGTCCTCGCGGATCGAGTATGACCTTGGAGGCCTCCAGGTTGGCGACCACGATATCGAGCAGTACTCGGAAGAAATAGCGCACCATGAGCCAAGGTTTCTTGATCCTGGGTTGTTCTTCCCAGAAGGGCTTGGTGATCAGCGGGATGACGATGGCTAGAAAGCCGCCAAGCAGCCAGTGTCCCAAGGCGATGCTGTTCATCAACAGCAGCCACACGATCAGCAGCAAGACGGATAGCAGGGGCATCGGCAGCCACTTGCGAGGACGAATCATGCATCACCTCCAGTGTCGTCGCGGGCGATGATGGATTCTACATACGCGTCGCGGTCGAGCAATTGGGCGGCGGTCGCCTGAGTAAACGCTGTAATGGGTCCAGCAAAGGCCACCATGAGCGGCGCACCACCGATCAATATGAGCGTGGCGGTGACGCGCAGCGGGCCGAGCGTGATGCCGGTCTTCTCGCCCGACGCCCGCCAGAAGATGGTCGAGCCGGTACGTGATAACGCTATCAAGGACGCTAGCCCGCTACCCAGCAGAATCGGCCACAGCCAATACTGTTGTGCCGTCGTCGCCGCCTGAAGCAGCAGGGCCTTGCCGAAGGCGCCGGATAAAGGCGGTAAACCGGCCATGGCGATGGCGGCGGCGAAGAACAGCAGACCCAGTGTGGCGGGTTGCGTCAGCGTGCGCGATTGTACGATGCGTGCGCCCGCCTTGCCGCGTTGCTGGGCGATGGCATCGACCAGCAGGAACAAGCCGCCACTGACCAGGGTGGTGTGGATCAAGTAATACAGCAGCGCACCCAGCGCGGCTTCATTATGCATGCCGATCCCCGCTAGCAGGGTGCCCACCGAGACCAGGATCAGATACGCCACCTGAGTGCGCATGTCACGTGCGGACAGCACGCCCACGGCACCGAGCGCGAGCGTGGCCAAGCCTAGCCACCATATCCATGGCTGGGCGAGGTTTGCCAGAGGACCGGCTTGCTCGCCGAAGATCAGCGTGTACACCCGGATGATCGAATAGATCCCGACTTTGGTCATGATCGCGAACAGGGCGGCTACCGGTGCCGGCGCGGCGGCATAGGCGCGCGGCAGCCAGAAATATAGCGGCAACATAGCCGCCTTGAGCCCGAACACGATCAGCAGCAACAAGGCGCCGGCCTTGACCAGCCCCAGGTCGGCGGTATCCAGCGTGGGCACGACCGCTGACATGTCGGCCATGTTGAGCGTCCCCATGGTGCCATAGAGGATGCCCAGCGCGATCAGAAACAGCATTGACCCGAGCAAGTTGAGCGTCACGTAATGAAAGCCGGCATGCGTGCGTGCCTTGCCGCCGCCGTGCATCAACAGCGCATAGGAAGCGATGAGCAGGACTTCGAAGAAGACGAACAGGTTGAAGAGATCGCCGGTCAGGAAAGCGCCGTTGATACCCATCAGTTGCAGCTGAAACAACCCGTGAAAGTTGGAGCCTTGTTCGTCGTCACCGGCGCAGGCATAGAGCAAGCTGCCCAGTGCCAGCAATGAGGTGACCAGCACCATCAGGGCGGACAGGCGGTCGAGTACTAGAATGATGCCGAATGGCGGCTGCCAGTCGCCCAGGGCGTAATAGCGGATGGTATCGTCGGTACTTGCGGCGACCAGCAATATCCCCACCACCACCAGCGCGATCGTCGAGAGCACGTTGGCTGTGCGGCGCAAGGTGAGTGCGCCGCCACGGTGGATCAGTAATGCCACCCCCGTAAGCAGCGGCAACAGAACCGGTAGAATGATCAAGTGCTGCATCAGGACTTGTCCTCCCGTGGCTCGTCGACACGGTTGCCGTTGACGTGGTCGCTGCCCACGTCACCGCGCACGCGCATGGCGAGAATCACCGAGAAGGCGGTCATGGCGAAGCCGATGACGATGGCGGTAAGCACCAACGCCTGCGGTAGCGGATCGGCGTACTCACCGCCGCCATCGCCGATCACGGCCGAGCCGTCGGTGGTCAGCCCCCCGGTGGAGAACAAGAACAGGTTGACGGCATACGACAACAACGTCAGGCCGACGACCACGGGGAAGGTGCGCCCGCGTAGCGCCAGGTACAATCCGCTGGCGGCCAGGATCCCCGTGGTGGTCGCGAATAGCGCTTCCATCACGCTTTCTCCTTCTGCTTGGAGGGACGGTGCGACGTGGTCACCTTGCCCAGGTTGGCAAGAATCATCAGCGTGGCACCGACCACGGTAAGGTAGACACCGAGATCGAACAGCAGGGCCGTGGCCAGCTCCATGTCACCGATCAGCGGGATGTGGAAGTGGCCGAAGGACGAGGTCAAGAACGGATACCCGAAGGCCCAACTGCCAACCCCGGTCAACGCGGCAATGGCGACGCCGGCGACGGCGATCGGTTGATACTGGAATGACAAGCGCTGCTGGGCCCATTCGACCCCATGGGCGATATACATCAGGATCAGCGCCACCGCCGTCACCAGCCCCGCGATGAAGCCACCGCCCGGGGCATTGTGGCCACGCAGGAAGATGAACACCGAGACCAGCAAGGCCATGGGCAGCAGCGACTGGGAAACCGATGCCAGGATCATGGGGTAGCGATCCGGCGACCAGGGCCGTCCTTCGCTGTCGCTGGAAGGCATGAACAGACGCAGGCGATTGAGTAGCTTGTAGATGCCAATCCCCGCGATGCATAGCACCGTGATTTCGCCCAGGGTATCGAAGCCACGGAAATCGACCAGAATCACGTTGACCACGTTATGCCCGCCACCGCCGGGTACGCTGTTCTCGAGGAAAAAGTCGGAAATCGAGTTCAAGGGGCGCGTCAGCAGGGCATAGTTGAGGCTGGCCACCACGCCACCGAAGCCCGCCGCCAGCAGGACATCGCGGACGATGCGCGACGCACTCGACTCTTTGGGAGTCTTCTGCGGCAGGAAGAATAGCGCCAGCATCAAGAGGATCACCGTGACCACCTCGACCGCCAACTGAGTCAATGCCAGGTCGGGCGCCGAGAAGCGCGCGAAGATCAGCGATGCCATCAAGCCGACCACCGACAGCATGATCAGCGAAATCAGGCGACGACGATGCAGGAAGGCCGTCGCCAGACCGGCGAAGCAGGTGATCACGGCACCGACGATGATCAAGGGACTGGCCTCTTGCGTGGCCAACTCGCCTTTCAAGGTTTCGATCCCCATCAAACTCATGCCGGCGACGACCAGGGCGCTGATCACCACCCACAGCATGTAGCGTTGCAGCGAACCGTTTTCGAGGGTATCGATAGCCCACTGAGTGAAACGTACCAGGCGCTGAACGGCATTCTCGAAGATTGCCAGCGAATCGCGTGAGGCGAATTGACGATGGAAGGCGAACAGGTGCTGGCGTAGCACGTATACCAAGAGGCCACCGAGCAGCGCGATCGTGCTCATCAGCAAGGGCAGATTGAAACCGTGCCAGATGCTGAGGTGGGGCTCGGGAGCGGGCATCGTCATGGCCGCATCGGTGGCGGCCGTCAACAGTCCCGTGGCGGTCAGGGCGGGGAATAGCCCCACGACCACGCACACGATAGCCAGCACCAGGACCGGCAGACGCAGCAGG
Organism: Chromohalobacter nigrandesensis; assembly: GCF_023061285.1. Taxonomy (GTDB): domain Bacteria; phylum Pseudomonadota; class Gammaproteobacteria; order Pseudomonadales; family Halomonadaceae; genus Chromohalobacter; species Chromohalobacter nigrandesensis. The sequence goes on along the minus strand of NZ_JAKGAM010000002.1, from coordinate 257,491 downwards.
AAAGGCGCCTCATGCGGTGTCTTCTTGAGATCGCGTGGCTTGCCGTCGAAGAAGGTATTGCGCACAAAGCGCAATGCATACGCAGCAGACAGGATACTGGCGACTGTGGCCAGGGCGGGGATCAGCCATGCCAGACCACCGAGAAGCGGTGTCTCCAGCGACTCGGTAAGCATCATCTCCTTGGAGAGGAAGCCATTTAGCAAGGGAAACCCGGCCATCGAGGCCGCAGTGATGGTGGCCAGCGCAGTGGTCATCGGCATGTAGCGCCATAACCCCTTGAGCTTGCGAATATCCCGCGTGCCGCACTCATGATCGACGATGCCGGCGGTCATGAACAGCGCTGCCTTGAAGGTCGCATGGTTGAGGATATGGAAAAGTCCGGCGACCAACGCCATCTGGCTGTTGAAGCCGAAGAGCATAGTGATCAGCCCCAGGTGACTGACGGTCGAATACGCCAGGATCGCCTTGAGATCGAGCTTGGTGAGAGCGAAGTAGGCGCCATACAGCATGGTCACCAACCCGGTCAGGCTGACCAGGTAAAGCCACTCTTGCGACCCAGCCAGCGCTGGATGCAGGCGAGCCAGCAGGAAGACCCCGGCCTTGACCATGGTCGCCGAATGCAGAAAGGCCGACACCGGCGTTGGTGCCGCCATGGCCTGGGGTAGCCAGAACTGAAACGGAAACTGCGCCGACTTGGTGAATGCGCCGAGAAGAACCAATAGCAACGCTGGCAGATAACGCGGATCCGCGAGGATGACATCGCGGCTATCGAGCACCGTCTGCATGTCGAAGCTGCCCACGATCTGGCCAATCAGAATAAAGCCGGCAAGCAGTGCCAGGCCCCCCATGCCGGTGACGGCCAGCGCCATGCGAGCGCCTTTGCGCGGAGCCGATTGGTGGCTCCAGAAGCCGATCAGCAAGAATGACGACAGGCTGGTCAACTCCCAGAACATCCATAGCAGGATCAGGTTGTCGGCCATCACGATGCCCAGCATCGAGGTCATGAAGAGCATCAAATACGCATAGAAGCGCGGCATGTTGTCCGCTTCCGCCAAGTAGTGGCGCGCATAGAGAATGATCAGCAGGCCGATCCCCAGGATCAGCAGCACGAACAATAGCGATAGACCATCGAGGCGCAAGGCGAGGTCCAGGCCCAGGGCCGGCACCCACGAGAAGGCCAGGCGTGGGACCTCGCCAGCGAGCACGCCGGGCGTCTCGCGTAAGGTAACCAGCAGTGCGATGAGTGGCATCGCGGCGGTCAACAGGGCGCATTGATGGCGCCGCTGGTTCGAACCCAGCAATGGCAACAGACTGCCAAGCAGCGGCAACAGCACGATCAGTAGCAATGACATGCAACTTGCTCTTGTCGTTTAACGTTTGAGGGTACCCGCGACCGTCCGGGCGGAGGTTCGGATACGAGTATGGACGGCGGCAGCGCGAACGTCAGTCGCGCACGACGGGAGGGTCCGTCAGATAAGGGCGTCTGATACCTCGGGGTGCCAGCATCCAGGCAGGGGTGCGGTCGGTTGCATCGCCGGCTGGCATGTATGACAGACGATGGGCACCGTAATGGCAGGGCATGCACAGCGGCAGGCAGCCGGGCAGGAAGTGTCCTGTCATGGTGTCTCTCCTCCTTCGGAACGCTTCGGCGCGAAGCTGTGTGTACAGCGGCTTGTATTGATTGATGATTTGTTGCGTCGGGCGCCAAAACGAGATGGTTGATCGAATGTACCATGCACCTTCCCGGCCTCGCTATAGCCTGGGCGCCGAAAGATGCAGTGGTGGATGTTATCCCTGGCGCGTTCGCTCTGGTGGCAGCGTCGTCGCCTAGGTAGCATGACCGTGCCCGGCAGCTATGCTTGTCGGTCTGATTCGGTCCGCGTCGCTCGGCGCTTGGCCTCATCGTCGTCATTGACAAGGAACGACATATGAAACGACCCATTTGCAGCCTCGCATTGGGGCTTTGTCTGGCGGGATGCCAAGGCATGGCGACCAGCGATACCACAGCTTCCTCGACCCAGGTCGATAGCGCGCCGGCGAAGACGCCGAGTATCTCCGCCACTCAGGCCGCAGACGACGAACAGGCATCGACCCGGGGGATGCGCCAGGAGTTCGCCGCCTGGGTGGAAGATTACCGGAGACATGCGGCCGCAGAAGGCATTGATGCCGTCACGCTGTCGGCGGCCTTCGACGATGTCCGCTTCCAACCGCGTATCGTCGAGCTCGACCGCTCGCAGCCAGAATTCTCCCAGCCTGTGTGGGCGTATCTGGACACGGCGGTCTCCGATCAGCGCGTCCGCCAGGGGCGTGCAAAACTCGATGACCACCGCGACGCCGCGATGCGCGCTGAGGATCGCTACGCGGTGCCGGCCGACATATTGACGGCGATCTGGGGCGTGGAGAGCAACTACGGTAGCCATTTCGGCAGCTTTTCGACCATCGATGCGCTGGCCACGCTAGGATTCGAGGGGCGGCGTCAGGACTTCGCCCGTCGCGAACTGCTCGCGGCCTTGAAGATTCTGCAAAGCGGCGATATCGACCGTGAGCACATGCGCGGCTCCTGGGCGGGTGCCATGGGGCACACGCAATTCTTGCCGTCGAGTTTCCTCTCCTATGCGGTCGACGCCGATGGTGATGGTCGGCGTGATATCTGGGGCAGCGTGGACGACGTGATGGCCTCGACGGCGTATTACCTCGAAGACGCCGGCTGGCAAGGGGGTGAGCCGTGGGGCGTGGAGGTCACGCTGCCCGAGAATTTCGATTACGCGCAGAGCGAGCTCTCGGTGCGTCATTCCAGCGATGAATGGCGCTCGCAAGGCGTGCGTGCACGCGGTGATGAGTGGCCGTCGTTCGACGACGCCTCGGTGATTACCCCGGCGGGCGCACGTGGTCCCGCCTTCATGGTGGGCGCTAACTTTCGCGTCATCATGCGCTATAACGCCTCCACCAGCTATGCGCTGGCTGTCGCGACACTGGCCGAACGCATTGCGGGTGGTGATGGTATTCAGGGCGACTGGCCGCGCGATCTCGAACCGCTGTCGCGCACCCAGGTCAAGGAAATGCAACGTCGACTCAACGCGCAGGGCTTTTCTACCGGTGGAGCGCCGGATGGCATCGTGGGCCCCAACACGCGTCGTGGTCTGCGTGCATTTCAGCACAGCCAGGACATGACGCCGGATGGTTTCCCTACGCATGCCTTGCTGGAAAGATTGCGTGACGCAGGCGAATCGTGAGCGACCCGCCCCCTGGCTGGAGCGCCGAGGTGGTGGGCTAAGAGGTGTCATGTCGCGGGAGGCGTTGAAAAGAGCGAGGTTAGAATAGCCGTGCCAGCAGGGCGGTCACGGCGGTCTCGACGCGCAGGATACGCTCGCCCAGGTGCACGCCTTCGAAACCGAGGGCTTCGAACCGCTCGACTTCGTAAGGCACGAAGCCGCCTTCGGGGCCGATCGCCAGGGTGACGGGCTCGTCGAGGCCGCGTGGGCAAGTCGTTGCCATGCCGGGGTGCGCGATCAGCGCGCGACGCCCGCTCAACTGCGCGGGTAGGCGATCCTCGATGAAAGGCTTGAAGCGCGGCTCGAATGTCACGCTCGGCAGATGTGTGTCGCGTGCCTGCTCGAGCCCGAGGATGAGATGATGGCGGACCTTCTCGGGCGTCAGTTCGGGTGATTGCCAGTAGCTTTTCTCGACGCGCCGGGTATGCAGCAGGGTAAGCTGTTTGACGCCCAGCGCGGTGACATGCTCGAGCGTGCGCGCCAGCATGCGTGGACGCGGCAGCGCCAGCAGCAGATGAACCGGCAACGGCGCGGGGGGATTGCGATCCAGGGTGACCGTGAAGATGGCACCCGTATCATCCAGTGATTGCAGCCGCCCGTGCCCCAGCGCACCGCCGATCAGGCCCACGCTCAGTTCATCACCGGGCACGGCACGGTGTATTTCGCGCAGGTGGCGCAGGCGCACGGGGTCGCGCAGATGCATGCGCTGGGCGTCGAGGCGATCATTGTCGTCGAAGAGAATGAGGTTCATGAAAGCTCCGCGAATGGCGCGCGTAGTCTACTAGTATGCCCCCGTGCTGTCGTGGGTGGCTTGCGCTGCTCGAATGTCGGTGCACAATGCAATGACAGCCTCAGTAAGGACTGCGCTGTGCGCGTGATACGCAAGTATGCCAAAAGCGGTGAAGATCTGACCCGGTCCATCCTGCTGTCGATCATCACCGAGCAGGAACAGCGTAACGACAACGAGGCCGATGTCTTTTCCAACGCCTTGCTCGAACAATTGATCCGCATTTACGCCATGGCACAGCCCTTGCCGCTGGCCCGTTATCTCGAACAGGGCACGCAATTGATGCTTGAGCAGCAGCGCCGTATGCAGGATCAGTGGCAGCAGGCGATGATACGCCGGAACGCTGATGTCCCGTCCTGTGGTGGCGCACGCTTTCTGCCATAATGGCCCGATATTTTTCGTCATAGCTCCATAAGGTCTTATCCAGATGAAGGTTTTGATCATCGGCGGCGGTGGCCGCGAGCACGCACTCGCCTGGAAGGCAGCCCAATCTCCACGGGTCGATGCCGTTTTCGTGGCGCCGGGCAACGCCGGCACGGCGCGCGAGTCGAAACTCACCAACGTGGATATTGCCGCCACCGATTTGGTGGGGCTGGAGGCCTTTGCGCGTGACAGCGGTGTGGAGCTGACCATCGTCGGTCCCGAAGCGCCACTGGTCGAGGGCGTGGTCGATCGCTTTCAGGCGGCGGGACTGGCGATCTTCGGCCCCACCCAGGCGGCCGCCCAGTTGGAAGGCTCCAAGGCCTTCGCCAAGGACTTCCTGGCCCGGCATGCGATTCCCACCGCTGCCTATGCCACCTTCACCGATATCGAACCGGCGCTGGCCTATGTGCGCGAGCAGGGCGCGCCGATCGTCATCAAGGCCGACGGCCTCGCCGCTGGCAAGGGAGTGATCGTGGCCATGACGCTGGAGGAAGCCGACGCGGCGGTGCGTGACATTCTCGCCGGCAATGCCTTCGGCGATGCCGGTGCGCGGGTGGTGATCGAGGAGTTTCTGGAAGGCGAGGAAGCCAGCTTCATCGTCATGGTGGATGGCGACCACGTATTGCCGATGGCCACCAGCCAGGATCACAAGCGTGCCGGCGATGGCGATACCGGCCCCAATACGGGGGGCATGGGTGCCTATTCGCCGGCGCCTGTGGTGACCCCGGCGGTCGAGCAGCGCATCATGGATGAGGTCATTCTGCCCACGGTGCGCGGCATGGCAGCCGAAGGACAGCCCTATACGGGCTTCTTGTACGCCGGGCTGATGATCTCGCCGCAAGGCGCGCCCAAGGTGATCGAATACAACTGCCGCTTCGGTGATCCGGAAACCCAGCCCATCCTGATGCGCTTGAAATCGGACCTGGTGGCGCTGTGCCTGGCGGCGACCCAAGGCCAGCTTGCGACCCAGCAATGCGATTGGGACACGCGCGCGGCGGTGGGCGTGGTCATGGCGGCCGGCGGTTATCCCGACGCTTACCGCAAGGGTGATGTCATCGACGGCTTGGAGGGGGCCGAGGCCGTTGGCTGCAAGGTATTCCATGCAGGTACTGCCTTGCGCGACGATGGTCGGGTCGTGACCAGCGGTGGCCGCGTGCTATGTGTGACGGCCTTGGGCGCGCGTGTCACGGTGGCGCGCGCGCATGCCTACGAAGGCGTGGCGGCGATCGACTGGCCCGATGCGCTGTATCGCCGCGACATCGCCCACCGCGCGGTGGCCCGGGAGCGCGATGACGCCAACGCATGAGGCGTTCGGCATGCCGCTCTACCAATGATAAGCGACGAGCAGGGTAACGCGACATGGAAGCTGTACGATCGAGCAGTGCCGAGCGCGTGGCCAGCATGCGCCGAGTATTGAGAGTTTTGCGAAGCGGAGAAACGCCCCATGTCGCGTGAATATCCGATCATCGCGGTGACCGGTTCCTCGGGGGCCGGCACCACGACCGTCAAGCGCACATTCGAGCGGATGTTCGCGCGCGAGGACATTCACGCGGCGTTTGTCGATGGCGATGCCTTTCATCGCTATACACGCGATGAGCTGGCGCGCATCTTCGAGGAGGAGCCTAGCCGCAAGTCCGAGCTGTCGCATTTTGCCGTGGAAGCCAACCTGCTCGACCGTCTCGAGGGCCTGTTTCAGGAATACGGCGACTTGGGCATGGGCATGCATCGCCATTATATCCATGCCGAGGACAAGCAATATATCGAGGCCGGATATCAGGTGGGCACCTTCACCGAGTGGGAGCCGGTGCCCGGCGGCACCGACCTGCTATTCTACGAAGGCCTGCATGGCGGGCTGGTGACGCATGAATACGATATTGCCAAGCATGTCGACCTGCTGGTCGGCGTGGCGCCGACAATGAATCTCGAGTGGATCCAGAAGATCCACCGCGACACCAATCTGCGCGGCCATTCCCAGGAGTCGGTGATCGACACCATTCTGGGGCGCATGCACGATTACGTGCGTTATATTCAGCCGCAGTTCTCGCGTAGTCACATCAACTTTCAGCGTGTGCCGACGGTGGATACGTCCAACCCTTTCGAGATGCAAGACATCCCCACCGACGCCGAGTCCATGGTGGTGATTCGCTTTCGCGATCCGCACTCGGTGGATTTTCCGTATCTACTGACCATGATTCGCGACTCTTTCATGACGCGCCCGCATACCCTGGTCGTGCCGGGGGCGCGCATGTCGCTGGCCATGGATTTGATTCTGGCGCCGCTGGTGACGCAGTTATTGGATCAGCGCCGCTTTCGTTAAGTATTTTGCAAGCGGGGCCTAGGCAGCTATTTCTACATCGACGCGAAGAGGAAAGGCTCATGGATTGTCTGTTCTGCAAGATGGTCAACCGCGATATCGAGCCCGATATCGTCTATGAGGACGATCATGTGTTGGCGTTCAATGACATCAACCCCCAGGCGCCCACACATGTGCTGATCATCCCCAAAAAGCACATTGCTACGCTCAACGACATCGAAGCAGGCGATCTGGCGTTGGTCGGACGGCTACAGTATACCGCCGCACACCTGGCGCGGGATCTCGGCTTTGCCGAGGACGGTTATCGCGTGGTGATGAATTGCAATGACCATGGCGGCCAGTCGGTCTATCATGTGCATATGCATTTGATGGGCGGTCGTCGCTTCACTTGGCCAGCGGGCTGACCGTAACGCGCCGGCATCTTGCGCGTTTCTTCCCAGCGATGGACGCATCGATGCTACCGGGTCGCTCCTCGAGTGGCCCGGTTTTACGATGCTCGCGCTTTTACACTCCGCTTCGTTGCATGGAGACTCCCATATGTCCCGTCAGCTTTCCCGCACCGACAATTTGATTCAGCAGTTCGATACCATCCTGCGTACGCTGGTGCCGCATGCCGCCAGTGCTTCTCGTGCCAACCCCGCCGTGGGCAAGCAGGACGTTGAAATGACCGATGCTGAACGTCGCCATGCTGCGGGACTGATGCGCATCAATCATACCGGCGAGGTATGTGCCCAGGCGCTTTATCAGGGCCAAGGGTCAACCGCCAAGCTGCACGAGACGCGCGATCAAATGGAACAGGCGGCGGCCGAGGAAATCGACCATCTTGCCTGGTGCGATGAACGTCTGTGCGAGCTCAATGATCGGACCAGCTATCTCAATCCGGCGTTCTACGCGGCGTCTTTCGGTATGGGCGCGCTCGCCGGGGTGCTGGGCGATAACATCAGCTTGGGCTTCGTCGCCGCCACCGAGGAGCAGGTGGGGCGTCACCTCGACGATCACATGAACAAGCTGCCGCAGGGCGACAGGCGCTCGCGGGCGGTGCTTGAGCAGGTGCGCACCGACGAAGCGCATCACGAACGCTGGGCGCTGGAGGCGGGCGGATCGCGCTTCCCTGCCCCTCTCAAGCTGGGCATGCGGGTGATGTCGCAGGTAATGACCAGGTCGGTTTATAAGCTATAAAGTATAAGTTATAAGATGGCAGTCGGAAGGAACCCCAACGACAAACCCCCGTCGACATTGACCGACAGGGGGTTTTTTTCTGCTTCCAACTTACTGTTTAGTGCTGCGCCGTCATGCGGGTCATGTCGTCACGCACACGCCGCATGGGCTCACGCCTCGACGATCTCGTAAGAGTGCGTCATCTCGACGCCGCCGCGCGCGAGCATGATGGACGCGCTGCAATACTTGTCGGCGGAGAGTTCCACCGCGCGCTTGACCTGGGCCTCCTTGAGGCTGTGTCCCGTCACCGTGAAATGCACATGGATCTTGGTGAATACAGAAGGCGTGCCCTCGGCACGTTCGGCCTCGACGCTGGCCACGCAGTCGGTCACGGCGGCACGTGCCTTGTCGAGAATCTGCATGACATCGAACGAGGTGCAGCCGCCCAGGCCCATCAACATCATTTCCATGGGGCGCGGACCGGTGTTGCGACCGTCGTGCTCGGGATTGCCATCGAGCACTACGCTATGGCCACTGCCGGCCTCGGCGACGAACTGGCGACCGTCGGTCCACTTGATGCTGGTTTTCATGGTCTGGGATTCCTCATCTGTCTGCGTGTAGCGCACGCCGGTGCGTGGTCGGGAAACTACTTTGCATGGTAACGGGCGTGGCGTGTCTGTGTCGCCTCTCGCCGTACGTCGCGTCCACTCAATGTGGGGATGCTCGTGGCCGATCTCAAATGCCGCGCAGGCGGGTGTCCAGCGTCTCGAGGCGCTCGGGGGTGCCGACATCCACCCAGCCACCGCGGTGATGCGTGCCGCCGACACGTTGCGAAGCAATCGCCTCACGAAGCAGGGGCGCCAGCTTGGCGGGTACGTTGTCGGGTAGCGAGGCGACGAGCGCGGGGTCGAGTATCGCCAGTCCGGCGTAGGTTAGGCGTGTCGTGCTGTCGAGCCGCACGCGCCCTGCATCGTCGAGGGCGAAGTCGCCCTCGGCGTGGTGGTCGGGATTGGCGACCAGTACCAGATGGGCGAGGTCGTCCTTCAGTTCGGGTAGCGTCTCCAGCGCGATATCGCACCAGACGTCACCATTGATGAGCAGAAAGGGCGCCTCGCCCAGCAAGGGCAGTGCGTGGCGAATGCCACCTGCCGTCTCGAGGGGCGTCGTCTCGTGGCTGTAGGCGAGCGATACATCGAAACGTTGGCCGTCACCGAGCGCTTCGACGATCTGCTCGGCGCGATAGCTGACGTTGATGACGATATCGGTGATGCCCGCTGTCGCGAGGCGCTCCAGATGGTGCACGATCAATGGCTTGTCGGCGACCGACAGTAACGGCTTGGGGCAGTGGTCCGTGAGGGGGCGCATCCGCGTCCCCATGCCGGCGGCGAGGATCATGGCTTTCATGCAATGCGCTCCTCCAGGGAATGGTCGATGCCACGGCGGTCGAGTTCGCGGCTTAGCGCGGGGGCGAAGATGGTGTCCACCCAGGTGAGGAATTCACCGTGCGCGGGGAGCGCCGTGAGTCCTTGCCGCAAATGCGTCAGGAAGTGCGGCAGGCGCTCCAGATAGCGCGGCTTGGCATCGCGCAGCGTCAGGCGGCAGAAAATCCCCAGTACCTTGAGCGAGCGTTGCACGCCCATGGCCTCGACCTGCCGATGAAAGGTATCGGCGTCGATGGACGTCAGGCGTCCATCCTCCAGCGCCCGCTGGCGGAAATTCTCTATGAAGTCGGTCATGCGCGCCTGTGGCCACAGACGATAGCGTCCGCGCAGCAACGAGACGAGGTCGTAGCTGAGCGGTCCATTGACGGCATCCTGGAAGTCGATGAGCCACAATGCGTCCTCGTGCAGCATTAGATTCATGGCATCGAAGTCGCGGTGGACGGCAACCCGGGGCTGGGCCAGAGCGCTGTCGATGAGTGACTCGCGCAGGGCGTGCCAGCCGGGTGGCGCGGGAAGCTCGAGCAGTTGCGTGAGGCACCACTCGGGGAAAAGATCCAGCTCACGCGCCAGCAGGGCGCGGTCATACTCGGGCAGGACGTCGCGGGGTGCCTGGCGCTGCATACGTTCCAGCAAATGCAGGGCACGCTCGAACCAGGTGAGGGCATCGGCTTCGCTTCCCAAATGCTGATGCATGACGTCGTCGCCCAGATCCTCGAGCTCGACGAAGCCGGCCTCGAGATCGACGGCATACAAGGCAGGTACCGGCAGTTGGGCCTCGCGCCAGGCGCGAGCGATGTCGACGAACGCTTGGCTGTTCTCGTGTTCGGGGGGGGCGTCCATCAGTACACGTCGGGTTCCGTCGGGTAGACGGAAACGATAGTAATGGCGGAAGCTGGCATCGCCGGCGACGTCTTCCAGCGGGCAGGCGTCGAAGGGTAGGGCGTGTTGCCGGGCGACCCAGCGTTGCAAGGTTTCCGCGCGCTCGTTCATGCAGGCTCCTCGTGGGTTGCGTGTTGACGGGCCTGGTTCGCCGCCGCATGCTGGGCGTCGATTCCCTGGCGCGTTCTCCATTCGTCGCGCATTGCCGACGCTCATTGCGCCGCGTGATACGTCTGCGTGCCGCGCTTGGTGTGTCTTCGCGAGGCAGACGCACGCGACAGGGACTGTATAATACCGATTCCACTCGGCAAGGACACAGAGGACCATGGGCAAGCGATTCTTCTGGACTGCCCTCTCAGGCTTGATGACCGCCGCTGCCCACGCAGCGCCTCCCGCTCCCCTGCCCGCGCAGCAGATGGACTGGCAGCCTTGGGGCGATAGCGCGCCGCAAGGCGCGTTGTGTAGCGGACGGTACGTCGAGCCGGGATATCAGCTACCCGCCGGCGACACGCCTCGGCAGATCCGCACCGATTCCGCTGATGCGGCCTATGGCGACGATGGCGGCACCATGCTGTCCGGCGAGGTGGCGCTGCGGCGTGGCGAGACGCAACTCGAGTCGCCGCGCGTGCGTGTCAACGCCGAGCGCGATCATGCCTTCGCCGAGGGACCGACGGCGGTTCGCAACCCAGGACTGCTGGTGCGCGGGGGCGATGCCAGCATGGCGCTGGATAGCGACGCCGCCCAAGTCGACGACGCGCATTACGTCGTTCACGATCAGCGTTTGCGCGGCGACGCCGTCGAGCTTCAACGCCTGGCCGACGGCCGCTATCGCCTCGACGATGCCAGCTTCACCACCTGCGAGCCGGGTAATCGCCTGTGGCGCATGGTGGGCAGTGACGTGACCCTGGATCGTACCGAGGGCTTCGGTACCGCGACCAATGCACGCCTGGAGATGGGCGATGTGCCGGTGTTCTACTGGCCATGGGTGCGCTTTCCCATCGACGATCGTCGACAAAGCGGCTTCCTATGGCCGACGCTGGGGCTCTCGGGCGATGGATTCGACTATACCCAGCCCTACTATCTCAACCTGGCGCCCAATTACGATGCCACCTTGTCACCGCGCTGGATGAGCGAGCATGGCGCCATGCTGGGCGGTGAGTTCCGTTACTTGTTCGGTAGCGATCAGGGAACGGTCGAAGGCGCCTACCTGGCCAGCGACCGGGGCGGCGAAAGCGACAATCCCAACGATCCCGATGACGCCTTCGAAGACGAAGCGCGCTGGTACATCGATTATCAGCATGCGGGACGCTTCTCGTCGCAGTTGGATTATCAACTGGCCTATGGTGCGGCCAGCGATGGCCGCTACTTCGATGATTTCGGGCGCAATTTCGCCGAGCAGGATACCGATCACCTGGATCGTCTGGCGCGCATGACCTATCGTGGCGATACTTGGCGCCTCGACGCGCGTGCCCAAGGGTATCAAAAACTCGACTACCCACTCGACGAGGATGACAAGCCGTTCTATCGGCTGCCCAGCCTGAGCGCGGATGCCCGCTGGAGTCAGGACAACGGCTTCTACCAGGAGTGGAATTCCAATGCGACCTACTTCTGGCGCAACCTCGACGGTGTCGACAGCCAAGGGTTCTGGACGGATGAGGAAACCGGCAATCGGCGTAGAATTCCAGAGCGTGAGGCCGCCAATGGCTCGCGCGTGCATCTGACACCGGCGCTGGGGTGGCGCGCCGATCCCAGTTGGGGCTTTTTAGAGCCGCGTGCGCAGCTCTGGCAGTCGAGTTATCAACTCGATTACGGCAACCGCCAAACCGACCGCGACGAGGACCCTTCCCTGGTGGCGCCGGTGCTGTCGATGGACTCCGGGCTAATTTTCGAGCGCGACACCACAATATTCGGTACCGATTGGCGTCAGACCCTGGAGCCGCGGCTCTACTACGCCTATGTGCCGGAACGTGACCAGAGCGACTTTCCCGACTTCGATACCAGCGAGCGTGCCGTCTCCTGGGGGCAATTGTGGTCGCCTTACCGCTTCTCCGGCGCCGACCGGCTGGGCGATGTCAACAAGCTGTCCTATGGTGCGTCCACCCGCTTTCTGGAAGATGCTACCGGGCGTGAACGCTTGTCGCTGTCGGTGGGTCAGAGCAGCTATTTCTCCAATCGCAACATCGATATGAACGGCGACCCCGACACCTTGCCGGATCGTGAGCGTAACTATCAGGACTGGTACAACGCCACGCGGGACCGCTCGCCGGTGATCACCGAACTGGAATGGCAGATGACCGAGCGCTGGCGTAGTCGCTATTCCTGGTTCTACGATCCCGACCGCAGCATGACCGAGAAGGCCTCGGCGTATGTGCAGTATCAGGATCCCGCCGGCCACGTATTGAACCTTGGCTACAATTGGCAACTCGAAGGGTTCCAGCCGCAGGACGATGCCGAGGATCGTCTGGGCTACAATCGCGAAGATTATGACGTGTCGTTCGCGTACCAGGCGACGCCGAGTCTGGACCTGATCGGTCGTTTCTTGTATGACAACACCAATGACCGCGCCCTGGAGCAATTGGCGGGTGTCCAGTTCAACGACTGTTGCTCCGCCGTACAACTCGTCTGGCGCGAGTGGGTCGAAGACAATGACACTGCTAATCGTATCGATGACGACTACACGGATCGCGGACTGTTCCTGCGCTTCGTCTTCAAGGGCTTGGGGGGCGTTGGTCAGGAAGCCGACAGTTACTTCGAGGAAGCCATTCCCGGTTATCGGGCGACGAGCTTCTAAGCCACATTGGTATCTATTCACTGCCGGTTCAGGCATGCGCCGGCGACAAGACAGTAACGTAGAGAGGACTTCATGCGCTTGAGATCGTTCGCCTCCCTGGGCTTCATGCTACTGATGGTGTTGACACCACTGGTGGCGCTGGCACAGCCCCAGCCGCTGGACCGCATCGTGGCGGTCGTCAACAAAGATGCGATCATGCAGAGCCAGCTCGAGGATCGCATTGCCCAGGTGAGCAAGCAGATGGCTAGCCGCAATGTGCCCGTACCGGACGAGGAGGACCTGCGTCGCCAGGTGCTCGACCGCATGATCGTCGAGCAGATCCAACTGCAGATGGCCGATCGCGCCAATGTGAGCATCGACGATACGCAGCTCAATGCCGCCGTGCGCGAGATCGCCGAGAACAATGACATGTCGCTGGATGAGTTCGCCGACTCGCTCGAGCAAGACGGCATGTCGCTGGCGGCGGTACGCGAACAAGTACGCCGTGAGATGTTGCTGCGCCAGGTGCAACAGAGCCAGGTTGCCAGCCGCGTCAACATTACCGATCGCGAAGTGGAGCGCTATCTCGAACAGCAGGGCGGCCAGGGCGGCCAGGGCGGCCAGGGCGAACAGCAGACGGTGGTCACCGAGAACCAAGTGCGTCATATCCTGATCGGGACCAATCCGAATCGTAACGATGAGCAGGCCAAAGCGCTGGCCGAAGAAGTGCGTCAACGGATCGCGGAGGGTGAGAGCTTTGCCGAGCTGGCGCAGCAGTATAGCGACGACGATGGCAGCGCCCTCGATGGCGGCGAGCTGGGCTGGGTGCGTCCCGGACAGATGGTGCCGGCGTTCGAGGATGCCATGAACGACATGGATGTCGGCGAGTTGTCGCAGCCGGTGCGTTCGCGCTTCGGTTATCACGTGATCGAGCTCGAAGACCGTCGCCAGAAGGACGTGACTCGTGATGCTCAACGCGAACAGGTCCGTCAGACTCTGTTCCAGCGTAAGGTGAACGACGAACTCGAAGCCTGGACGCAGGAAATCCGTTCCGGCGCGTATATCGATAACCGCCTGGAAGACGGCCAACAGTGATGACGTCTTCTCCGGTGCTGGCATTGACGACCGGCGAGCCGGCGGGGATCGGCCCGGATTTGACGCTGGCGTTGGCGGCGGCCTGGCAGGATCACGAGACACGCCTCGTTGCCATTGGCGATCCCGAATTGCTGGCCGAGCGCGCCGCGCACCTGGAACTGGTGGTGCGCATCGCCCCATTGGCCGACGGGGCGCCGGTGCCTGCGCTGCGTGACGGGGTCTTGCCGGTGTGGCCGGTACGACTGCGCGCCCCGGTCGAAGCCGGTCGGCTCGACCCCGCCAATGCCGCCTATGTGCTCGAAACGCTGGATGTCGCCATCGCGGCTTGCCGTGATGGCCTCGCCGATGCCATGGTCACCGCACCCTTGCACAAGGGCGCGATCATCGAGGGCGGCTATCCCGGCTTTACCGGCCACACCGAATACCTGCGCGATGCCTGTGGTGTCGAGGAGGTAGTGATGATGCTGGCCACCGAGCGCACCGAGCCGCCCTTGCGCGTGGCGTTGGCGACGACGCATCTCCCCCTGCGTGAGGTGGCCGATGCCATCGATGCCGAGAGTTTGCGCCGCGTGACAACGATTCTGGATGCGGATCTACGCTGCCACTTCGGCATCGCGCGGCCGCGTATCCTGGTGTGCGGTCTCAACCCGCATGCCGGCGAGGACGGCCACCTGGGCGTCGAAGAGCGTGATATCATCGCGCCGGCGCTGGCCGAGCTACGTCGCGATGGGCTCGATCTCATCGGCCCCTTGCCGGCCGATACGTTGTTCACACCGCATCATCTGAAACACGCCGATGCTGTGCTCGCCATGTATCACGACCAGGGCTTGCCGGTACTGAAATACGCCGGTTTCGGCGAAGCCGCCAACGTGACGCTGGGGCTGCCGCTGATTCGCACCTCGGTCGATCACGGCACGGCGCTCGACTTGGCCGCGAGTGGCCAGGCCGACGCTGGTAGCTTGTGGGTGGCGCTCGATGTCGCCGCCAGAATGGCCCGCCGCGGCCATGTCGCACCTGAATGAATGCCCGATTGCCCCAAGGAATACGCCACCTCCATGTCCAATCGCCCTCCGGTCCACCAGGCCCGTAAACGCTTCGGCCAGAACTTCTTACGCGATCCCGGCGTCATTCAACGCATCGTGCATGTCATCGCACCACGGAGCGATCAGCGCTTGATCGAAATCGGCCCCGGGCAAGGTGCGTTGACGGAGCAGTTACTGGATGCCGCCGGCGTGCTGGAGGTCATCGAGCTGGACCGTGACCTTATTCCGGGGCTGCGGGTGCAGTTCTTCAATTATCCGGGATTCGTCATCCACGAAGGGGACGCGCTCAAGTTCGACTTCTCTGCTCTCGCGGCGGAAGGGGAGACGCCCGGCAAGCCGCTACGTGTCATCGGCAACCTGCCTTACAACATTTCCACGCCGCTGATCTTTCATCTGTTGACGGCGCGCGATGCCATCGCCGACATGCATTTCATGCTGCAAAGGGAAGTCGTCGAGCGTCTGGCGGCGACACCGGGCAGCTCGGCATGGGGCCGCCTGTCGGTCATGGCGCAGTATTATTGCCGCGTGGACAATCTGTTCGTGGTCCCGCCGGAGGCCTTTACGCCGCGCCCCAAGGTCGAGTCGGCGATCGTGCGTCTGGTGCCGCACGCCGAGCCGCCGCATGTCGCGCATGATGAGGCGTTGTTCGGTGACATTGTGCGCGAGGCCTTCGGTCAGCGTCGCAAGACGTTGCGTAACAACTTCAAGGGGCGTCTCGACGATGCGGCTTGGGATACCTTGGAGATCGACGCGGGTCGACGCCCGCAGACGTTGAACGTCGAGGAACTGGTGCGTATCGCCAACCATGTCGCGGGAGCGATGCCATGAACGAAGTGGCTGCGGATGTCCAGGTGGAGGTCGAACCCGCCTACCAGGCAGGTGAATCCGCCCCCGCCGAACAGCGTTATGTCTTCAGTTATACGATTACCGTGCACAATCGTTCGGGGCGCTCGATACAGCTGCTGGCGCGCCATTGGCAGATTACCCAGAGCAGTGGCAAGGTGCAGGAAGTGCGCGGCAAGGGGGTCGTCGGGCAGCAGCCATTGATCGGCCCCGGCCAGCGCTTTCGCTATACCAGCCGCGCGGTGCTCGATGGTCCGGTGGGCGTCATGGAAGGCAGTTACACCTGCCTGGACACGACCGAGCAGCGCGCCTTCGAGGTCCCCATCGCGGCCTTCCGTCTCGCGGGGCCCAACCAGATACACTGAGTGTCGGGAGAAATATGTCGACATATGCTATCGGCGACCTTCAGGGTTGCCATGAAGAATTCGCGGCGCTGCTCGAGCGGATCGCCTTCGATCCGCAGCGCGACCGCCTGTGGCTGGTGGGCGATCTGGTCAACCGTGGCCCAGGGTCGCTTGACTGTCTACGTGCCGTTAAGGCGCTGGGCGACAGTGCCCGGGTAGTACTGGGCAACCACGATTTTCATTTGTTGGCGGCGGCCTGGGCCGACGCACCTCTCAAGCGTTCCGATACGTTGCAACCGATTCTCGAGGCCGATGACCGCGACGAGCTGCTCGATTGGCTGCGTCGCCAGCCGCTGTTGGTGCATGATGCCGCGCTCGACGCCGTCATGGTGCATGCCGGACTGCCGCCACATTGGTCGCTGACCCAGGCGAGCGATTATGCCGCCGAGGTCGAGGCGGTGCTGCGCGGCGATGCGGTGGGCGACTTCCTGGCGGCGATGTACGGCAATTCACCGGCGCGCTGGTCGGAGGACCTGCGTGGCATCGAGCGTTTGCGGGTCATCGTCAATACCTTCACGCGCATGCGCTTCATCGCCGCCGACGGCACGCTCGACTTCGATGCCAAGGAAGGGCTGGATAGTGCGCCCGAGGGGTTCGCGCCCTGGTTCACCTACCCGCGCCATGATGACCCGCGTATCGTCTTCGGCCACTGGGCGGCGCTGGAGGGCAAGACTCCCGACGCCCGTGTGCGTGCCCTGGCGCTGGATACCGGCTGCGTGTGGGGCAGCGAGCTGACCGCGGTCGATCTGGAAAGCGGCGAACGCTACGTCGAGCCGGCCCATCCGCGGCGTTGAGTCTACCCTCAAGGAGCGATTACATGTCCGACGAGACAAACTTTACCCACCTTGCGCCGACTACGTTGGCTGAATGGCTCGATAGTGCCCATGAGCTGACGCTGGTCGATATCCGTGACCCGTTGAGTTATTCACAAGGGCATATTCCCGGCAGCCACCACCTCGACAACGCCAGCGTGGCGGAATTGTTCGAGCAGGCGCCGCGCGAACGCCCGATGGTCGTGGTCTGTTATCACGGTCATTCCAGCCAGCAGGCGGCGACCTGGCTGGCGGCCCAAGGCTTTAGCGATGTCTATAGCCTGGACGGCGGCTTCACCGATTGGGCCGCGCGTCATCCCGAACGGGTCGAGCACTGAGCCCATGAACGCGCCGCGCGATCTGCTCGAAGGTTTCGCCGTCTACCGGGTCGGCGGTGCGGTGCGCGATGCGCGCCTGGGCTGGCCGGTCACCGACGAGGACTGGGTCGTGGTCGGCGCTACGCCGGACGCACTCAGCGCGCGGGGATTCATTCCCGTGGGGCGCGACTTTCCGGTCTTTCTGCACCCGGTGACCCACGAGGAATATGCCCTGGCGCGTACCGAGCGCAAGCAGGGCCATGGGTATACCGGGTTTGTGGTTCATGCCAGCCCCGAAGTGACCCTCGAGGAAGACCTGGCACGCCGCGACCTGACTATCAACGCCATGGCGGAAGACGCTGCGGGGCATCTGGTCGATCCTTTCCAGGGTGCGCGGGATCTCGAGGCGCGCGTGCTGCGTCATGTCTCCGAGGCGTTCGTCGAAGACCCCTTGCGCGTGCTGCGCACGGCGCGCTTCTGGGCGCGCTATCGCGAGTTGGGCTTTGTCATTGCCGACGACACGAAGCGCTTGATGCGCTGGCTGTGCGACAGCGGCGAAATCGGCCACCTTGTCGCCGAGCGTGTCTGGCAGGAGACCGTCAAGGCACTGGGTGAACCGCGTCCCATCGCCTATTTCACAGCGCTGCAAGAGTGCGGGGCTCTGGCCGTGTGGATGCCGGAACTGGACGACGACGCCGACCTCGCGCGGGGCGAGGCCGCGATGGCGATCTTGCCCGCCAACGACGACCCCGCGATGTGGCGCTGGGCACGCTTGCTCGAAGCCCTGGCCGATGATGCGCGTGAGGCCTTGTGCGAGCGCCTGCGCGTGCCCAATACGTGGCGCGATCTCGCTCGCCAGGTGGCACGCACCCGGGCGCTGTGGCAGACGGATAAAGACCGTAGATTGGAGGGCGCCGACGTATTGGCCTGGTTCGATGCCATCGATGCCTGGCGGCGGTCCGAACGTGTCGAGCCCTTGCAGCGTTATCTGGCGCTGGAAGCACCGGCGTTGGCCGAATGTGTGGGTGAGGCTTGGCAGTTCGCGAGTGCGGTTCAGGCGCAGGCGTTGCTCGAGGAAGGCTATCGCGGCAAGGCGCTGGGGGAAGCACTGGCGCAGCGTCGCCTGGCGAGTATCGACGACGTGGTCAGGCTGTATAAGCTGTAAGCCTTGGCCGTGATCGAGATGCGCGAAGCGGAAAGATAGAAACAGCGAGCGGCAAACGCAGAAGGGGCTTTCTAGGCCCCTTCTGCGTTTTCATGCGTTGCGTGTAGGAAGTGGCATTACACGAACAGCCCGATGATCAGCGCCATGACCAGGCCCACCAGCCCGATCAGGGTCTCCATCACCGTCCAGCTTTTCAGCGTCTGCGCCTCGGTCAGGCCGAAGTAGCGGTTGACCAGCCAGAAGCCCGAGTCGTTGACGTGGCTGAGCACGGTGGCCCCGGAGGCGATGGCGATCACGATCAAGCCGAGTACCGGCCCTTCCAGGCCCAGTGTCGAGATCAAGGGCGCCATCAGCCCGGCGGCGGTAATCATCGCCACGGTGGCGGAGCCTTGTACCACGCGCACGGCGGTGGAGATCAGGAAGGCGAGCAGAATCGGCGGCAGCGCGCTATCGGCCATCATCTGGCCCATGACATCGCCGACCCCGGAATCGATCAGCATCTGCTTGAAGACGCCGCCGGCACCGGTGACGAGGATGATGATGCCAGCGGGTTCGAGCGCCTTGGTGGCGACTTCCATGACATTCTCGCGGCTCATGCCACGGCGCGTGCCCAGGAACACGAACGACAGCAGTGTCGCCAGCGTCAGTGCCACGAAGGGATGACCCACGAACGCGAGGGCGGCGACGACCGGGTTATCGTCGGGCAGCACTGCGCCGGAGACGGTGTTGAGCACGATCAGCACCAGCGGCAGCAGAATGATGGCGAGGATCAGCTTGAAGCTCGGCAGGCCGGTGCTGTCGATCTCGTCCTTGGGCAGTTCCATGTAATCGGGAATGCCAACGTCGATATGCTTGGCGATATAGCGTCCGAAGATGGGACCCGCGATGATCATGGCCGGCAAGCCCGCCATGGCGCCGAAGAGGATGACATAGCCCAGGTCGGCGCCGATCAGCTCGGCCACGGCAATCGGCCCCGGCGTCGGGGGAATGAACGAATGGGTAACTGCAAGCCCGGCGAGGAGCGGGATACCATAGTAGAGCAGGGAGCGCCCGGTGCGGCGTGTCAGGGCATAGACCAGCGGCACCAGAATGATGAAGGCGACATCCAGAAAGACCGGAATCGCCACCAGGAAGCCGGTGACCCCCATGGCCCATTGTGAGCGGTTTTCCCCGAAGCGATTGAGCAATGTGCTGGCCAGGCGGTCGACCCCGCCGGAGACTTCCAGCATCTTGCCGAACATCGCACCAAGACCCACGACGGTGGCGACGAAACCGAGCGTTCCCCCCATGCCGTCCTGTACGGATTGAAGAATGGCATCGAGATCCATGCCCGTGGTGAGACCCACGATCAGGCTGACGGTCAATAGCGCGACGAAGGCATGCAGGCGCAGACGCATGACCAGATACAACAGCAATATGATGCCGCCCAGCGCGGAAAGGAGCAGGGTAGTGGCGTTATCCATGTGAACGAAACCTCTATTGGAGGCGCGACCGGCAACGAGGGGATGCGGCGATGGTCGCGTTGTGCCTTGGCGTCGGATTTAGGAAAATGAATGTTACCGGTAACATTACATCCGCAACAATGCTCCGAAAGGCGAATAGAGAAACGAGGAAAAATGAGTATGAACGAGGTGACGAGCAATACGCGGCGAATCATCGTCATGGGTGTATCGGGCTGCGGCAAGACGTCGGTCGGCGAGCGTCTGGCCGAGGCGCTCGACGGGCGCTTCATCGACGGTGACGACTATCATTCGGCGACTAGTGTGGAAAAGATGTCACGCGGAGAACCGCTCAATGACGATGATCGTGCCGGGTGGTTGACGCGTTTGTCCGAGCTGGTACGGGAAGGGCGCGATCACCGGGAGACCGTGGTAATCGGCTGTTCGGCGCTCAAGCGAGAATATCGCGACGTATTGCGTGGTGGCGATGAGGCGCTGTGTTTCGTGCATCTGGCCGGTACGCGCGAGGTGCTGCTGGAGCGTCTGAAGGCGCGGCAGGATCATTTCTTCAAGGGCGAGTCCATGCTCGATAGTCAGTTGGCCACCCTCGAAGTGCCGGGAGAAGACGAAGCTGTTACCGTTAACATCGACGCCTCGCTGGACGATGTCGTTGCCCTCAGCGTGCAGGGTGTGTCGCGTCACGGCGCCCAACAGCCCGCTTGAGCGTGGCCTCAGGTGCTTTGACGCAGGGCGATCTCGAAGCCCATGTCATGGCAGGAAGGATCGCACGGCGCCCCCTGCAAGCGCTCGACGAGAAGACGCGCGGCCTGTTCACCAATGGCACGACGTGGCGTGATCACGGTGGTCAGCGTCGGCCAGGTCGCGTCGGTGATGTCGAGGCCGTTGAAGCCCGCCAGGGCCAACTGCCCGGGGACATCGAGACGCCGCCGTTGGCATTCGAACAAGGCGCCCGCCGCTAGGTCATCGTTACAGCAGAACACGGCATCCATGTCCGGCCAGTGTTCGAGCATGGCTGAAAGCAGTTCCCCGCCGAGTCGATAGGACGAGGGACGCGGCGTCGTCTGGCAGCGCTGCGTCGAGAGCCCAGCTGCTTTCAATGCATCTTCCCAGCCGGCCAGGCGTTGCTGCACTCGGTAATCGAGCCGTGCACCGCAGAACCCGATGCGCCGATAGCCGGCAGCGATCAAGGCTTCTCCGATGGCATGCCCAGCCGCACGTTGATCTAGGCCGACATTGATGTCGAGTGGGTTATCGGTCAGCTCCATGGTTTCCACCACCGGCAGGCGCGCACGATTCAGCAGACGATGAGCGTAGTCGGTGTGCCGGGTACTGGAGAGCACGAAGCCGTCGACACCGTAGGCGAGGAAGGTGTCGATGAGCCGCTCCTCCTCGAGGATCGAGTACCCGGTGTGGCCCATGAGTACCTGATAGCCCGCCTCGCGCAGCCCTTCATCGACGCCTCGTTGGACCTCGGAGAAAACCGAGTTGGAAATCGACGGCACCAGCAGGGCTACGCTCAGGCTGCGCCCGCTGGAAAGTGCCCCGGCTTGGCGGTTGGGTATGTAATCTAGCGCCTCGATGGCTTCTTCGATGCGCAGTCTCACCGTTTCGGAGACGCGCTGTGGCTCACGCAGGCAACGCGAGACTGTGACTTTGCTGACGCCGACGCGTTCGGCGATATCCTGAAGCGTGACGCGACCCGACGAACGACGCGGCATGTGTGTCCCCATCTCCTTGTTATGTTATGCCGCAATGTTAGCGGTAACGTTTTCGGAGGTTAGCATCATCGTCTGGAGATGACTGTTGGGCCATGGTCGCAAGCGAGATTAGAAAGATAGCAAGAGCAAGATCAGCGGTGGCGAGAGTAGCGATAGCAGGAAACCGTTGACGATGGCGATGGGCACGCAGGCCACGCCACCGTGCTGTTGGATGACGGGCAGGGTGAAGTCCATGGACGTGGCGCCGCCATAGCCGATGGCCAGTGGGGCGGCGCGATGAATGACCAGAGGGATGAGCAGGAAGGCGAAGAGTTCGCGTGCCAGATCGTTGAAGAAGGCCACACCGCCGAGCACGGGCCCGAGTTGGTCGCCGATGAGAATCCCGGAGAGTGAATACCAGCCGAAACCGGCGGCCATGGCGAGGCCTTCGTTCCAGCGCAGGTCGAGCAGTGGGGCGGCCAGCAGGCCACCCAGCAGCGAGCTGAGCGCCACGCTGATGGCGATGACCAGGCCATGGCGATTGAGCAGGATCTGCTTGAGTGGCATCCCCGAGTTGCGCAATTGACAGCCGATCAGTGCCAGTAGCAGATAGAGCGTCCATTCGGCGAGCGGCTCCGCCCAGGCGTGTACGATCCCGGCGTCCCAATGGTCGGCCGCAACGCCGCACAGCGTTCCCAGGACCACCACGCCGGCCAGCGATAGCGAGCCGAGCAATGCCGCGCCGGTGCTGGTCGGTGCATCGGGGAGGCGGGGAGACTGTCCGGCGCGCAGGTGGCTGCGACGTGACAGCCAGGCCAGCGCCAGCAGGTTGAGCGGAGTGATGATCGCGAACAAGGTCGCGGCCTGGCCGCTCATCTGCGAGAGCTGGCCGAGCAGATCCTCGAGCCCCGCCAGACTGATGCCCATCAGGAACAGGATGACGTAGACCGAGCCATTGACGCCGCGGTCGATCGTGGCCAGCACGCCAGCATGACGTACTGGCACTAGATAGCCCACGATCAAAGGCAGCAGTATCAACAAAAGTCCGGCCAGCATGCCCGCTCCTGGGAGTGTAAGTCGCCTTGTAAGCGGTCACTCTATGTGAGTCGAGTGGAGCACGCAAAAGCTTTTGCTTATGGGTGGTTAGCAGCTTTCATCGGCTTATTTCGGTCAACGCCATGCGACTCGTCAACTCGCCGTCGCGATAGTATTCCACGCTGATCAGCAAACCGGGCGTGGTCGACGAAAAAGCCAGGCGCAGGCGGCGGTCGGGCTTTTCCGGATTCCACCCATCGACCCAGCGCGCGTCGAACTCGCCGGCCGGGACCTCAAGCGTTTGCGGTGCCGCGACGCGATATGCGAAATGCTCGGTACGTCCCTTGTGGTCGGCATACGCCAGCTTGCATGGTGTGGATTCGCTACCTTGGCAGGGGGCGTCGCCCAACTCGCGGGATAATTGGAACAAGGCGCTCTGGCGATCGGGCAACTTGGCGAGATCGCTTGCCGACAGGTGGTAACGCTCCCCGATGCCGAACAGCGAATAGCCACTGGCATAATGCCAGGCCTGCAGGTCGTCGCCATCGAGGCGGAACTTGCCACGCTCGTAACCCTCGGCGGTGAGGATGCTGGCGCGCATCTCGCTTTGCCAGTCGTTCCCCGAAAGATGGCTGAGACGATGATGGACGTCGGCATCCGGCCAGCCGTCGAGGCGCAGGTGGTAGGTAGCATCGAAGGGCTGGGGAGCGGCGGCATGCGCGCCGGCGATAATCCCGAGACTGGCCCAGCAGGCGACGAGAGCCAGGGCGGCGAAGCGGTGCAATCCATGCATCTTGGGTCTCCATCGAGTGTGGGCGCGTGGCGCCATTTCCATGTGCGAGGCAGCCTAGTAGGCACTACGCTGAAAGAGTAAAAGCAATCCGTTTCCCACCTTCGCGCAGGAGCTCAACGCATGGCCAGAATACTCGTGATTGCCGGTGATTTCGTCGAGGACTACGAGATTATGGTGCCCTTCCAGGCACTGCAGGCGATGGGACATGACGTCGATGCGGTCTGCCCGGACAAGAAAAAGGGCGATAGCGTCAAGACGGCCATTCACGATTTCGAGGGTGATCAGACCTATTCCGAAAAGCCCGGCCACCACTTCATCGTCAATGCCAGCTTCGCCGAGGTCGAAGCATCGAGCTACGAGGCGCTGGTGGTGCCGGGCGGACGCGCTCCGGAGTATCTGCGCCTCGATGAGCGCGTTCTGGCCATCGTGCGGCACTTTCTGGAGGCCGACAAGCCCGTCGCCTCGATCTGCCATGGGGCCCAGTTACTTGCCGCTGCGGCATCGCTTGCCGGACGGCGTGTCTCGGCGTATCCCGCCTGCGCGCCGGAAGTACGCTTGGCCGGTGGCGAATTCGTCGATCTCGCGGCGGATCAAGCGGTGACCTGCGGGCGTTTGGTCAGCGCCCCGGCCTGGCCAGCGCACCCCGAATGGCTCAAGCAATTCAACGCCTTGCTGTGAGCTTCGGTGAGACGACAAGCATGTCGAGCGCCCTTGGGGGCGCTCGCTGTATTTCAGCGCATGGCGTCGAGGTCGTCGCGGGTGGGCAGTGCCGTATAGGCGCCGGGGCGCGTCACGGCGAAGGCCCCGCAGCGACAGGCACGCTGGGTGGCGTCTCGCAAGCGGGCCTCGTCCTGACACCAGTCGCCAAGTGTGGCAGCGGTGACATCGGCCTCGGCCAGTTGCGCCAGCAGGCCGCCCACGAAGGCATCGCCTCCGGCGGTGGTGTCCACGGCCGTCACGTCGGGCGGCGTGACGTGAATGGCGTTGCCAAGCCGATGCACGATGACCGGGGCTGGCCCATCGGTGATCACGATCAGGCGCACACCAGCGGCGAGACGCCATTGCAGCCAGGTATCGGCGTCGTGATCGCCGCGTAGCAGGTCGAGTTCCTCGCGGGACAGCTTGAGCAGATGCGCGTGGTCGAGCAGGGCGGTGACGCGGCCGATATCGACACGATTATCGGGCCACAGGTTGTGGCGCAGGTTGGCATCGACGCTGATCAAGGCTTCGCCGCGCCGAGCAATGTCGGCGATGCTCAGCGTGGTCTCGGCGATGGCGTCATCGGTGAGGCTGTTGCTGCACAGGTGAAGAATCGCCGGCTCGGCGAAGATGCCGGTGGGCAAATGCTCGAGACGGTAAAGCAGATCCGCCGCGGGCGGGCGATAGAAGTCGAAGCGCCGTTCGCCCTGGGCATCGCGTGAGACGAATGCCAGGGCGGTACGTGCCTCGCGCGTGCGGCGGATGTCCTCGACCGACACACCATGCCGCGCGAGTTCCTCGACGAGAAAATCGCCGAAGCGATCCTCGCCGAGCATACCCAGGAAACGACTCGACATTCCCAGACGGGCGCAGGCCACGGCGACATTGGCCGGGGCGCCGCCGGCGTAGGGCGTGAAGGTTTCCGGGGTGTCTTCGGTGGCACCATCCAAACGATTCGAGAGCATGTCGACGAGGGCTTCGCCGAAGGCGATCAGCGGTGTCATGACGCATTCCCCTGGGGTTTCTTGCCACGCGCTTTTGTCTTGTTCTGGGTGGTCGCGGTCGGGAAGTGCTCACGCACCAGCGACAGCAAGCCTTGGGTCGAGGCGTCGAAATCTGCGGCATTGGTGTCGATACGTTCGCTGATCTCACCGGCGATACGCTTGCCGAGCTGCACACCCCATTGGTCGAAGGAGTTGATGTTCCAGATTACGCCCTGAACGAAGACCTTGTGTTCGTATAGCGCGATGAGTGCGCCCAGGTTCTTGGGTGTCAACTCATCGAGCAACAGGGTGCTCGAGGGGCGGTTGCCGGGGCAGCTGTAGGGATCGAGCTGGCTGCCGTCCTGGCTGCCTTCCATGAAGGCGTTGGCCTGCGCCAGCATGTTGGTGAGCAAGGCGAAGTGATGATCCTCGAATTCCGGCTCGGGCTTGAGCGAGGCGATGAAGTCGATGGGGACGTAGCGCGTGCCCTGGTGCAGCAATTGAAAGAACGCGTGTTGTCCATTGGAGCCTGTTTGCCCCCAGACGATGGGGCCGGTCTTGTAATTCACCGGCTGGTCGAAAATATCCACCGACTTGCCGTTGGATTCCATGTCGAGCTGCTGGAGAAACGATGGTAGCTGATGCAGTGCCTGGTCGTAGGGCACGATGGCTTGCGTTTCGGCGCCGATGAAATTGATGTACCAGATACCGATCAACGCCATGAGCACCGGCATGTTCTCGGCGAACGGTGCCTCGATGAAGTGCTGGTCCATCTCATGGGCACCTTCGAGGAGCTCCATGAACCCTTCGAAGCCGATGGACAGCGCGATGGGCAGTCCGATCGACGACCACATCGAGTACCGTCCGCCGACCCAGGCCCAGAATTCGAAGACGTTCTCCTCGCGAATGCCGAACTCCATTGCCGCTTTGCGGTTGGTCGAGGCGGCAATGAAATGCGCGCCGACGTCGGCGTCCTCACCGGCATTGTCGAGGAACCAGCGGCGTGCGGTCTTGGCGTTGAGCAGCGTCTCCTGGGTAGAGAAGGTCTTGGTCGAGACGATGAACAGCGTGGTTGCCGGGTCGAGCGCTCTCAGCACTTTCTGAATGTGCGCGCCGTCGACATTGGAAACGAAGTGGAAGTTGAGCTCGTTGTGGCGGTACTTGAGCAACGCGCGGCAGGCCATGTTGGGCCCCAGGTCGGAGCCGCCGATGCCGATGTTGACCACGTCCTTGATACGCTTGCCGCTGTAGCCCTTCCATTCACCGCTGCGTACTTCTTCGGAGAAGCGCTTGATCTGTTCGCGTGTGCTCTGGATCTCGGGCATGACGTCCTTGCCATCGGCATAGACCGGCTCGTTGCCCAAATGGCGCAAGGCGGTATGCAGGACCGGACGGTCTTCGGTGACATTGATGATGTCACCGGAAAACATCTGCGCACGGCGCTGCACCAGCGCTGAATGATCGGCGAGCTCGAGAAGCTTGGCGAGCACGGCATCGGAGATATGATGCTTGGAGTAATCCAGGA
Source organism: Chromohalobacter nigrandesensis (assembly GCF_023061285.1). GTDB lineage: Bacteria > Pseudomonadota > Gammaproteobacteria > Pseudomonadales > Halomonadaceae > Chromohalobacter > Chromohalobacter nigrandesensis. Next base: position 230,575 of record NZ_JAKGAM010000002.1, on the reverse strand, counting down.
ACAGGCCACCGACTCGCAGGCTCATCTTGTCGAAGCGCTTGGGGTCGGCGACGAAGTAGTCGCTGATGCGGTCGTTGGCGGTCTCGCGGTTGAGACGTTCGAGAGCGCGCCAGGTGACGCTGCGCGTGAGTTGAAACATGGCGTCATCCTTCTTCATGAATCGAGCAACATGACCATACGGGTCTGATAGGTGAATCGTGTCAGCTTGCCCTGGGTTCCACAATGGACCTTCGACGAAAGCCGCATACGCTTCACCGTCTAGGTCACACGGTGGCTGCGTGCCTCTTCGAGGAGCGCGAACCAGGTGGTGCGGTCGAGCATCAGGTTACTGTCACGGTGCAATGCTTGGATGCGGCTGTCCTTGAGAGTGCCGATGACGGGGGCGGGATGCCCCGGCAGGCGTCGTAACCAAGCCAACGCCAATCCGGCGGTACTCGAATCGAAGGCGTTGGCGAAGCTTTCCAGCGCACTCCCCAGGACATCCTCGAAGACCAGACCGCCCCCCAGCGGCGACCAGGCCATAGGGGCCAGACCGTCGGCGATCACGGCATCGTAGAAGCCATCGAAAAGCACTTCCGGACGTGCCAGCGACAATTCGAACTGATGCGCGCCGAGTGGATGGCGCATGGCGGCCTGCAGGCGCCGCCACTGCTCGGGAAGGAAGTTGGAAACTCCCACTGCGCCGATCTTGCCAGCATCGATGGCGGCATCCAGCGCCGCTGCAGTGGCATGGGCATCGAGGAGAGGGTCGGGACGGTGCAGCAGGAAATGCTCGAGGCGCTCGACACCGAGCTGCTCCAGTGAAGCATCGATCCGCGCGTTCAAGTACTCGGGGGAGGTATCGTAATGCTTGACCCCGAAACGCGACGTGTCGCGAGCGGGCAGCACGATATCGGCCTTGGTGATTACCTTGACACGGGTCTTGAGCGCGGGGCGTCGGGCCAAAGCTTCGCCGAACAAGCGTTCACACTCGCGATTGCCGTAGATGTCGGCATGATCGAACCAATCGAGCCCTTCATCGAGGCGCGCCTCGATCCAGTCGGCCAAGCGTGTGGCGTCGGCCAGCTCGGGGCGCTCGTGGAGGCGCATCATACCCAGTACGAAGGGGACGTCGAACGTTAGCTCATCGCTCATTGCGGCATGTCCTCACGGGTCAGAGTGGTGGCCAGGAGGTGCTGGGCGCCAGGGACCAGCCATACGGGGTCGACACGGGTGCAGGCGGCCTCGACGCACAGGAAGCGATGCCCGATGTCGGCGGGTGTGTCGCCGGGCAATTCAGCGTCAGGATGCCAGACCACTGTGGAATCGCTGCCTTGTTTGGCGATCTTGAGGCGGCGTGTGCCGTCATCGAGCATCAGAGGACGGTTGGATTCGTAGATGCGATCCAGCGGGCCGCGTACGCCGAGTTCACCCTGCTGGTGCGCCTCGGAGAAGTCCTGGCGCTTGTCCAGATAGCGTGCGCCGGCCAGGCCTTCGACACGGCATTGGTGGGTATGCGCAACACTCAGGTAGCTATGCAATGCCGCAGTCAACTTTACTGGTGTTTCGCCGAGATGTTCGGTAATCAGCTCGACATGCAGGCGTCGGGCGCTGGCGTGAATCATCACGCGGGGAGCGAGTTGTTCGTCGAGGCGCGTGGTCGGCGACAAATGCACTTCGACGCCTTCTTCCTCTTCGTCCACCCCATCCACTCGCCACTCGGCCTGACGGGCAGTGCCATGCATGGGGCCGCGGCCGTCCGGCGACTCGTCGGCGAACCACGGCCAACATACCGGGATGCCGCCGCGTATGGTGCCCGGCAAGGTTTGCGGTGTGGGCGTTACCCACAACCAGCCATCCTCCGTGCCGGACACGAAAGGTGAATAATGTAATACTTGAGCGCCTTGTAGAGAGACCGCCAATTCGCCCCAGTCGGCGTTGAACAACAGTACGCGGCGCCCTTGCCATTCGGCTTCGCGCTGCCCCTGAGTCGCGTCAAGCAACTGACGCAGGGAGTCGGGAATCATGCTACCTCCTCGTTATGTAACGCTTCGCAGGCACCCAGCAGCCCATTCCAGGGTGCCGTGACCACCCACACGGGAATGTGAGCAGTGTACGCGTGCATGCGCCCTTTGTCGGCGAAGGCGTCACGGAATTGGCTGTGGGGCAACCAATCGAGCAGGCGCGGCAGGATACCGCCACACAGATAGACGCCGCCGCGCGCACCGAGCATCAAGGCCGCATCGCCGCTGACATCGCCGAGAATCTTGAGGAAGCGTTCGAGGGACTGACGCGCCAGTGGATCGCCGGCGCGTGCCGCGCCGGTGACCTCGGCGGGGGTGTTGTAGTGGGCAATCTGCTTGGCCAGATGCGCATTGGCACGATAAAGATCGAGCAAGCCCTGCCCGCAGAGAATACGCTCCACCGAGACGCGCCCATAATGCTGGTGAAAGTACGCCAGCAGATCGCGTTCATGCGCGTCGGTGGGCGCGAAGGATACGTGTCCGCCCTCGGTGGGCAGCGGAATCCAGTCGTGCTGACCGGGAAAGAGACCCGCCATGCCCAGGCCGGTGCCGGGGCCGAAGATCAATCTGGCGCTGCCCGGCGCGGCCTCGCCTTCCCCCAGCGATACCAGGTCCTTGGCATCCACATGGGGAACACCAAGCGCTTGTGCAGTGAAGTCGTTGATGACCTTGAACAGCTCGAAACCGAACTCCTCGGTGACCTGGCGCTTGGAAAAGCACCAGGCGTTATTGGTCATGCGGACTTCATCGTTGTGCACGGGGCAGGCGAAGGCGAGACAGGCCTCGCGGGGAACTTCCGCGCCTACCTCGTCTAGGTAGGCGCGAATCGCCTCGGAGAGGGTCGGATAATGCGCACAAGGAAGCGTTCGAATGGCCTGCAGATCGAACTCTCCCGGCGTCACCAAGGCAAAGCGGGCATTGGTGCCGCCGATGTCGCCAATCAAGGCAGGTCGACTCATTCAGGCATCCTCGTTATGGATTTGCGCTCCCTGACGCTCAAGGTCATCGGCCTCGAATCCGCCCAGTACGCTGCAACCTTCCTCGCCGCGCATGGCGAGCTGGCGGAAGCCGGCGAAGAGCTCGCGTCCCAGCCCCACGTGGTAGTGGTCGAGGTCACCGACACGCTGCTTGCGTTCTCCCCAAGTCTGTGCGTCGAGCTTCACTTCCAGGCTGCCATTGTCGGCGTCGAGACGCACGACATCGCCGTCACGCAACTTGCCCAAGGGGCCGCCGTCGAGAGCTTCGGGCGTCATATGAATAGCGGCGGGCACCTTGCCGGAGGCGCCGGACATGCGGCCGTCGGTGACCAGCGCGACCTTGTAGCCGCGATCTTGCAGGACCCCGAGATAAGGCGTGAGCTTGTGCAGCTCGGGCATGCCATTGGCCTGAGGGCCCTGGAAGCGAACGACGGCGATGACGTCGCGGTCCAGCTCGCCCGCTTCGAACGCGCCCTTGAGGTCATCTTGATCCTCGAAGATCCGGACCGGCGCCTCGACCAGGCGATGTTCCGGCTTCACGGCGGAGATCTTGATCACGCCACGCCCCAGGTTGCCGTCGAGCACTGTCAGTCCGCCGGTCGGGGAGAAGGGGTTCGATACTGGGCGCAGGACATCCTCGTCGAGGCTTTGCTCGGGGCCTTCGCGCCAGATCAGTTCGCCGTCCTCGAGGAAGGGCTCTTTGGTGTACGCCGTCATGTCAGTGCCGAACGCGGTCGGGATGTCGCTGTGGATGAGCCCTGCCTTGATCAGTTCACGGAACAGGAAGCTCATGCCGCCCGCGGCCTGGAAGTGGTTGATGTCCGCCTGGCCGTTGGGATAGACGTGCATCAGGCTCGGCGTCACCGCAGAAAGATCAGTGAAGTCGTCCCAAGTCAGGGTCAGCCCCGCAGCAGCGGCCATGGCCACCAGGTGCAGGGTATGGTTGGTGGAGCCGCCCGAGGCGAGCAGGCCGACGATGGCGTTGACGATGGCACGCGCGTCGATTTGCTTGTAGAAAGGCCGGTAATCGCCACCCGGTTCGGTATTGCGAATCGTCTGCTGGGTGGCGAACTGAGTCAGCGCTTCGCGCATTTCGGTGCCGGGGTTGACGAACGACGTGCCTGGTAGGTGCAGGCCCATCATCTCCATCATCAACTGGTTGGAGTTGGCGGTGCCGTAAAAGGTGCAGGTGCCAGGGCTATGATAGGACTGCGATTCGGCTTCCAGCAGATCTTCACGCGTGGCCTTGCCCTCGGCAAATAGTTGGCGGACTCGGGCCTTTTCCTTGTTGGGCAGACCGCTGGGCATCGGACCGGCGGGCACGAAGGTGGCCGGTAGATGGCCGAAACGCGCCGCCGCAATGAATAGCCCTGGGACGATCTTGTCACACACCCCGAGGTAGAGGGCGCCATCGAACATGTTGTGCGACAGCCCCACTGCCGTGGCCATGGCGATGACATCGCGCGAGAACAGCGACAGCTCCATGCCCGGCTGGCCCTGGGTGACGCCGTCGCACATGGCGGGGACGCCACCGGCGAACTGGGCAGTCGAGCCCATTTGGCGAGCGGCGTCCTTGATGGTGGCGGGGAAGGTCTCCAGGGGCTGGTGGGCCGACAACATGTCGTTGTAGGCCGAGATGATGCCCAGGTTGGCGGAGTTCATCAGCTTGAGCTGATTTTTGTCCTGGCTGCCGCAGGAGGCGACGCCATGGGCAAGGTTGCCGCAGCTGAGCTCGCTGCGATGGACGCCGCGCTTATACTGATCGTGCATGCGCTGTTCGTAGAGCGCACGGCGTTCCTTGGAGCGTTCTTCGATGCGGCGAGTCACGTCGGCAACGGTCTGATTCAGTGTCATGTCAGGACCTCATCAAGTGCGGTGGGTGATCATGTAAGTAAATTTAGCAAAAAATACCTTGATGGTCGTGGGTATTTTGGCCAAATTACGGGAATAGTTGTAGTATTCTTCCAAAAGGTACTTGTCGTATCCTTGGGTGCACGCCAATCAAAAAGCCAGTCATCAAGAGAGGAAGCCATTATGACGCTACGTATTGCAATCAACGGGTTTGGGCGTATCGGCCGTAACGTTCTGCGGGCTCTCTACGAAAACGGTTATCGCGACCGTGTCGAGGTCGTGGCCATCAACGATCTGGGCGACGCGTCGCTCAACGCTCACCTACTCAAGCATGATAGCGTGCATGGTCACTTCATGTTCGAAGTGGGCCACGACGACGAGTCGCTGAGCATCGATGGCGACCGCATTCGTATACTTTCCGAACGCGACCCGACTGCCTTGCCGTGGAAATCGTTGAATGTCGATCTGGTGATGGAATGTACGGGGATTTTTGTCGCTCGCGATGCGGCTGCCAAGCACATTGAAGCCGGCGCCGAGCGCGTGTTGATCTCCGCGCCCAGCGGTGACGCCGACGCCATGGTGGTGTTCGGTGTCAACGAGGCGGTGTTGACCAGCGAGCATCGCGTGGTTTCCAACGCTTCTTGCACCACCAATTGCCTGGCGCCGGTCGCCAAGGCGCTCAACGACGCGGTGGGCATCGAAAACGGTCTGATGACCACGGTACATGCTTATACCAACGATCAGAACCTGTCCGACGTCTACCACAAGGATCCGTTCCGTGCGCGTAGCGCGACCCAGTCGATGATCCCTACCAAGACGGGTGCCGCAGCGGCCGTGGGTCGGGTGCTGCCCGAACTCGAGGGCAAGTTCGACGGTCTGGCGGTGCGTGTGCCAGTGATCAACGTCTCGCTGGTGGACCTGAGCTTCACCGCTGGCCGCGAAACGACCAAGGATGAGATCAACGCCATCGTCGAGAAGGCCGCCGCCAAGTCGCCGATCATGGCCTATAACGACGATCCACTGGTGTCGATCGACTTCAATCATGATGCGAACTCGTCCACCTTCGACGCCAATCACACGCGCGTCAACGGTCGCCTGGTCAAGGTGATGGCGTGGTACGACAACGAATGGGGTTTCTCCAATCGTATGCTGGATACGGCACTGGCAATGCACGCGGCCAAGTAAGGCCGGCGTCGGTGACGTAACCACCCCGAGTGGGAGCGTCCGGACACACGTCTCGCGCACTCACGGCTCCGCTCGATCGTTGTCCGTTCGCTCTCGCATTTCATCGGGTACATCAGGTGCCCGGGAAATCAGGCGCCTCAGGGCGCCTTTTTTCTGCCGTGACACTCAAGATTCGATATTCTTCGGCCGATGTTCAAGGCAAGGCAGCACCGCATCGCCATCGGCATATTGCAACTTGCGTGACGATGCCTCAGTTCCTGTCCTGTAGAGAATGACGAGATGCCATAATAGGTCCATTATCACGTCATGATCGGGTTTATCCCGTTCCTGTGATAAACTGCGAAAGGCATGCATCATTTCTCATCAACGGAACGGGCATCATGCGCGATTTTGTGCAACAGGCTCATCGGCTGGTCGGTGTCATGCTGCGCGACGGACACCGCAACCGCCAAGGAAAGATCACCGGTGTCGATCAATCGCGCGACACGCCTGCCGTCTACGTCGCTTGGTCGGGAGAGTCCCGTTGCGAGCGTGTGGCGCTGAGCATTGAAGAGCTGCGCACTCTGGTGTCGGCCTATCTCGAGACGCATGATCGCCGACCCGTTGAGCAAGTGGAGCCGGAGGCCTCACCGGTCTCGCCGTCGCAGCGGCGCACTGGGGTGCGATAGTCCGCTTGTGCCTTCGTCGAGTCAGTGGTCGTGTGAATTCGTCACTAAGCCTGTGAAGTGGGGCGATGACTCATTATGGACATACCGGCCGCGAAGGGTTTCTCCACGCTTTCCAGCGATTGCGATGCGTTGCTGGAGCGCTCTCCCGCCATTCTGTATGCGACCGGCCCCGGCTGGTGGCGCAACGATCTGCACTACGTTAGCTATAATCTCGCGACGCTGATCGGCGTCACGCGGGCGCAACTCCAATCCACTCCTGCTTTGTGGCTGGAGCATGTGTACGATGCTCAGGAAGTCGAAACGCGTCTGCTAGCGGCGCTGGCGGCAGGTGAGTCGCGTATTCGCCTGTATTACCGCATCGCGTGTGCAAAGGGGCATGTTCGCCATATGCAGGATGATATCGCGGTGCAGCGTGACGCCACGGGCGAGGCGATCGAGTTGATCGGCTCTCTATCCGATATCAGCGAGACCCAGGTCGCGCTGGCTCATCTGGAGGCGCAAGCCGACAGTGAACGCCGTTATCGCTTTATCGTCGAAAACGTCAACGATGCCATCTTGTTGATGGATGCCGAAGGGGAATGTCGCTTCGCGTCGCCGTCGATTCGTGATCTGCTTGGGCATCGTCCTGAAACCTTGCATGATCGCGGGCTGCTGGCGTTGTTGCCGCCGGACGATGCACCGCGCGTGCAGCGTCTGATCCACGATGCCTTGCGGCATGGCGAGCCCCTGCGCATGGAGCTTCGCATGCGTCATCGGCTCGGTCATTATGTGTGGTTGGAGACCTGCTGCTCACCCTATTTGAATCCTGCCAGCGAGTGTTACGAATGGATCCTTGCGGTGGCCCGCGATATTACCGATCGTAAGCATCGCGAGCATCGTCTGCATGAGCTTTCGACAACTGATAGTCTCACCGGGGCGCTCAATCGTGGCGCCTACTTGAGTAGCTTGCGTAGCGGTCTGGAAGCCGCCGATCATGTGTTTCAGCGCGAGTCCCTGGTGATTTTCGATATCGACCATTTCAAGGCGATCAACGACACTTGGGGGCATGCGGCTGGCGATCTGGTATTGGCTTGTGTGGGTGAGATATGCCGTACTGCATTGCGCGATCACGATGTGTTCGGACGCATCGGCGGGGAAGAGTTCTCGTTGATGCTGAGCGGCCAGTCGCTGAACGATGCGGTATTGCTGAGCGAACGACTGCGCAAGAAATTCGAAAGCGTCCGGGTCGAATTTCACGGCGAATGGCTGAGCTTCTCGGTAAGTTTCGGCGTGGCGGAACGCCAATCCCGCGAGGGCGTGGAGTCGCTGCTACATCGTGCCGACATGGGGCTCTATGCCGCCAAGCACAACGGCCGTAATCGCGTGCATCAGGCACCACCGCAATCCGTATGAGCACGTTATACAATTACTCGACCCGCGTATGCCACATCGCGGAGTGTTAGCTGGATACGGCGTAAGAACCAAGGAGAAGAACATGATGCGAATTCTGCTGGCCTGTTTACTGAGCATGCTGAGCCTCGGTGCCTGGGCGGAGACCGTGGAAGGCCCGAAGGTCGTCGGCGAGACGTTCGAATACGCCACTGGCGGGGAGACGTATCAGGGGTATCTGGCACGTAACGTCAACGACGAGGAGCCGCGCCCGGCGGTATTGCTGGTGCACGAATGGTGGGGGCTCAACGATTACGCCAAGTCACGCGCCGATCAGTTGGCGGCCCTGGGCTTCGTCGCCTTGGCGGTCGACATGTACGGTAAAGGTAAAACCACTCAGCACCCTGACGATGCGCAGGCTTTTTCCCAGCGAGTGATGAGCGATTGGCCCACGGCGCGTGCGAGTCTTGAAGCCGCCATGGCCAAGCTCCGGGAAGAGCCCTACGTACGTGACGATCGCATGGCGGCATTGGGATATTGCTTCGGCGGCGGCGTGGTGATGAACATGGCACTGGCCGGCATGCCCATCGAGGCGGCGATCAGTTTCCACGGCAGCCCCACTCAGGCGGTCTCCGACCCGCAGCCCTTCGATGGCATCGTGCAGATTCATAATGGCGAGGACGACGGCCTTGTCGAGTCGGATGCGCTGGAGTCGATGGCACAGACGCTAAGCGATCAGGGCGCCGAGGTGCGCGTAGTGCAGTATCCGGGCGCCAAGCATGGGTTCAGCAATCCGGCGTCCGATGCCCAGGCCGACGAGTTCGATTTACCCTTGGGCTATGATGCCGCTGCCGACGCGGCTTCGTGGCAATCGGCCCTGGTGGCGCTGGATCGCGCCCTCAATAAGGACTAATAGGCAATTGGCGGCGCGTGTTGCGCCGCCCTTGTCTTGTCCCGGAGATGAATCAGGCACGCCGGGAGAGGGCCAGAACGCGCTTGGCGAGTTCGATCATGTTGGGGTCGCCGGTGTTCTTTTCGAGGACATCGGAGAGCTTGATCACCGGGATCCAGTGTTGTCCCTCTGGGCGTGCCTCGGTCATCTTGATGACCATGTTCATTGGCGTGACACCGACATCGTTGGTGAAGTTGGTGCCGATACCGAACGCGGTGTTGATGCGTCCACGGCAGAAATTGTAGATGCGTTCCACGCGCTCGGGGGTCAAGGCATCGGAGAAGATGATGGTCTTGGTGCGCGGGTCGATGCCCAAGTGATCGTAATGATCAATGGTGGCAGCCGCGAAGTCGAGCGGGTCGCCGCTGTCGTGACGTACGCCGTCGAAGAGCTTGGCGAACTTCTTGTCGAAGCTGTCGAAGAAGGTGGCGGAAGTGAAGGTGTCGGTGAGTGCAATACCCAGGTCGCCGCGATAGACATCCACCCAATGCTCCAGCGCCAGGCTGTTGGCCATCTTGAAACCGAAGCGCGCGCCGTGAAACATGAACCACTCGTGAGCATGCGTGCCGATCGGCTTGACGCCATGGCGCATGGCGAGATGCACGTTGCTCGATCCGGAGAAGGTGTCGCCACCGTGATGGCATAGCGATGTCACGACGCGGTCATGGACATCGTAGGAATAGCGCCGACGAGTGCCGAACTCGGAAATCTTGAGTCCCAGTCGCTTGTAATGCTCGATCTTGTCGCGAGTGCGGAGGTCGATGAGCGCATCAGAATCGCGCTGAGTGTTGCTCATGCGATACCAGATCTCGCTGATCAGCGCCATCAAAGGCACTTCCCAGAGGATGGTACGGTACCAGAGCCCCTCGATGCGCAACGTGAAGTGTCCGCCCTTCTGGACGATTTCGACCTCGCTCGGGTCGTAATGAAATCCCGAAAGAAAGTCGAGATAGGTCGGGTCGAGGTAGGGGCAGGTGCGCTCCAGGAAACGCTTCTCCTCGAGGGTCAGTGTCAGCTCCGCCATGGCGTCCACCGCCTCGCGCAGTCGTTCGGCAAAACCGGCGGGGAAGGCGTGATTGCCCCGGTTGATGAACGCATAACGGGCGCGCGCATAGGGAAAGCGCTTGATGACCGCGTTTTGCATGGTGAACTTGTAAAAGTCGTTGTCGAGGAGCGAATCCAGCATCGTGCATCCTATACGGCGAGGTTCCGGAACGGGGGCGCCAGCTTAGCGCAGCTACGCGGCAGGCACCACTGTGCCAGGCTGGATGTCGGTTGGAGAAGCGCCTACATGAGGGCCATCACGCCGAACATGGTGATCATGAAGCCGCCGAACAACAACAGACCTGCAATCGATAGTAGCAGCAGCAAATAACCGAGGATGAGTGCCGCCAGGGCCCAGGCATCGCCCTGCTCGCCCGTGCGGCGGATCTGGTGGCGTGCTAGGTGGCCGCAGACAATACCTCCCAGCACGCTAGGCAGCACGAAGATGCCTAGAACGCTGAGTGCAAAAGCGGCCAGCGCCATGGTGTTGAGCTGGGGCGTTGGGGGCGGCGTGGATGGCTCGGGCGTGACGCGGGGCATCGCTTGCTCCAGAAATGAGTTGGCCTCACCCTAGCATGAGCCGTGATATTCGGGAATCCGCTTCGGGAGGCGTGGCGATGAGCTTGACGATACGGGAGCTGACGCGCGTTGCCGACGTCCCGCTCGAGACATGGAATGCGTTGGTGGAAAGGCACTACCCTTTTCTGCGGCACGAGTTTCTGGATGCTCTGGAAAGTACCGGCTGTGTGGCCACCGAGAGCGGCTGGGTGCCGCGTCATCTCTCACTGTGGCAGGGTGAACGACTAGTGGGCGTGCTGCCGCATTATCTCAAGACGCACTCTTTTGGCGAGTACGTTTTCGACTGGAGTTGGGCCGACGCTTGGGAGCGTGCCGGTGGACGGTATTACCCCAAGCGCTTGAGCGCGATTCCCTTCACCCCTGCTGTCGGGCCGCGACTGGCGGTGGCATCCGACATCTCGTCCGCCGAGGCCATGCAGGCAGTGGCAGCCTTTCTCGAGGAGCGGGGCGACGACTTGTCGAGCTGGCATTTGTTGTTCGCCGATGAACGCGAAGTCACGCAGTGGCAAGCGCAGTGGCCGGCCCTGTTGCGGCGTGAGGCGGTACGTTTCGAGTGGCGCGATGCCGATTACGGCGATTTCGAGGGCTTCCTGGCGTCGATGGTGGGGAAACGGCGCAAGGAGATTCGCCGTGAACGCCGTAAGGTCGCCGAACAGGGATTGAGTCTGCATCGCCTGAGCGGGGATGATATCGATGCCGCCGCATTGGCCCACTTCTATCGCTGCTACCGCATCACCTATCTCGAACGCGGGCAGATGCCCTATCTCAGCGAAGCGTTCTTCACGCGGCTGCACGCGACGATGGGCGAGGCGCTGATGCTGGTACAGGCACGACAGGGCGATACGCCGGTCGCCGCGGCGCTCTATCTACGCGGTGGCGATACATTGTATGGACGCTACTGGGGTAGTGAAGTCGTTGCCGACTGCCTGCACTTCGAAGCATGTTATTACCAAGGCATCGAATACTGCCTGGAGCAGGGGGTGAAACGCTTCGATCCCGGTACCCAGGGGGAGCACAAGTTGATTCGCGGCTTTTCGCCCGAACTGAGCAATTCGCTGCATTACTTGCCGCATCCGGGATTTCGGGAAGCGGTCGCGCAGTTCTGCGTCGAAGAGCGCCAGGCTATGGAGCACTATCGCCTGACATGCCGCGAACGTTTACCGTTTCGCCACGCACAATGAGCAGGAATCATCGCTGGGAAACGTTTCGTGGCGCGGTCATGGAAGGCTTATATGAGGAAGGCTAGCGCATGAACTTTTTCTATGAGGCAGCGGTACTGCTAGGCGCAGCCATCATCGCCGTGCCGCTGTTTCAGCGCCTGGGATTGGGCTCGATACTCGGCTATCTCGCGGTGGGGTTGCTGCTAGGGCCGTCCGTGCTCGGTTTCATCGCTGAGCCTGAAGAGGTGCTGCATTTCTCCGAGTTCGGTGTGGTGATGTTGTTATTCCTCATCGGCCTCGAGATGGAGCCCTCGCGTTTGTGGGGCATGCGCAAGAAGCTGTTCGGGCTGGGGTTCTTGCAACTGCTGGGGTGTGGCGTTTTATTGACGCCCATCGGGCTGGCACTGGGGCTGACATGGGAGCTTGCGGTGCTGCTGGGGCTGATCCTGGCGTTGTCTTCCACGGCATTCGCCCTGCAGCTTCTCAATGAACAGCATCGTCTGGCGACACCTCATGGCCAGACGGCATTCTCCATCCTGCTATTCCAGGACCTGGCGGTCATCCCGTTACTCGCCTTGTTGCCGTTATTCGCGGGTGATCTTGGTGGTCACGGTAGCGCGGTGTGGCTGGGTATCGGCAAGGCCGTGGGCATGGTGATGGCGGCGGTCGTCTTCGGGCGTCTGGTCTTTCCGCGCATCCTGGCGCTCATCGCGCGCAGCGGTGTACATGAGGTGTTCACCGCTGCAGCGTTGTTCCTGGTGCTGGCCTTGGCTCTGGTCATGGAATGGGCAGGCCTGTCCATGGCGTTGGGAGCCTTTCTGGGGGGCGTCATGCTGGCGGATACGGTCTATCGGCACGAGCTAGAGGCCAATGTCGAGCCCTTCAAGGGTATCCTGCTGGGGCTGTTTTTCATCGCCGTGGGCATGTCGGTCGACCTGGCGCTGGTCTTCGATAACGTAGGGTGGGTGCTGGGCATCACGTTGGCGTTATTGGTGGCCAAACTGGTTGTCATCACCCTGGTGGGCATAGTGGCACGCTTGCCGCGCCAGGAGATCCCGCGCTTGGCGACGGTGATTGCCCAGGGCGGCGAGTTCGACTTCGTGTTGCTCAGCGCGGCGGTCAGTGTGGGGGTGTTCGATCAGCGTATCGCCAGCTTGTGCATCGCAGCAGTGACCTTGAGCATGGCGCTCACGCCGTTTCTTTATCGTGGCGGTAATCGACTTGCCGCCCGCATGGGGGAGAGTCGCCCCTACGACAAGGACTTCGGCGATGAGACGCCGCCGGTCCTGATCGCGGGGCTGGGGCGCTTCGGGCAGATGGTGGCGCGCGTACTCAAGTTGCAGGGCATCAGCTTTACCGCGCTCGATCCTAATATCACCCAGGTGGAATTTATTCGTCGCTTCGGGTCGCGTATTTATTATGCCGACGCTGCGCGCCTCGATGTCCTGCGCTCGGCGGGGCTCGCCCAGGCCAAGATGCTGGTGATCGCGGTCGACGATGAAGAGGCGGCGCTGACCATCGCGCGGCTGGCGCGCAACCATTATCCGCAGCTCAAGGTCTTCGCCCGCGCGCGTAACCGCCATCATGCTTGGCAATTGATGGAGATCGGCGTCGATACCGTGGTACGCGAGACGTTCGCCTCGAGCATGGAAATGAGCGTGGAAGTGCTCAAGGGACTGGGCTACCCCGGTTCCAATGCGCTGGACGCCGTGCGCACCTTTCGTGACTTCGACAACCAATTGCTGGCGTCGTCCTATACCCATCGCCATGACTCGGAAGCCTTGATGAAGTCCGAGCGCGAAGCCATGGCCGAATTCCAGACGCTATTTCAGCAAGAATTGAAGCAACGTCGAGGCAAGGAAGCGAGTGCCGATACGGCATCGGAGACGGCGAGCACGTCGACCTCGGACGAACGCTGAGTACGCGTCGCCCTCCATAAAGTTACGGGGCAAGGCGTCTGCGGTTCAGGAAAGGGACACCGATTAACGGGAGGTCAGTATGCAGGAGTCGCTGCGTGCCGTGTTGGCATCGCAACATCTTGTCGCTCGGGGCGAGCCTCGAGCCTTGGCGGGGGGCGATATCGCCGAGGTCGCCTGGCTGGAAACCGACCAGGGCGCGGTGGTGATCAAGCGCGACACTCCTCAGGCCCTGGTCGCCGAAGCCGAGGGGTTGCGCGTTCTGCGCCGGGCGAACACGGAGTTGAAAGTGCCGACGGTGATCGCTCAGGAAGGAGAATGGTTGATCATGGAGGCACTGGCAGCGGGCGGCAAGCGCGACGCAGCGAGGTTGGGCGCGGGCCTGCGTGGATTGCACAGCGTCCATGGCGAGCGTCATGGATGGCCGAGTGACAACCGCTGCGGACCCACGGCGCAGCGCAACTCGCCCTGTGATGATGGTCGCGTGTTTCAACGCGAGCAGCGGCTGATGCCGCTGGGTACGGCCTGCGTCGAACGCGGTTTGCTGTCCGCCACGACGCTGGACGCCCTGGGTGATGTCGCCGGCCGGCTCGAGACGTGGTTGCCGGACGTGTCGCCAAGCCTCGTGCATGGCGACCTGTGGTCCGGCAATGTGCTCACCACGCCTGAGGGCCCGGCCATCATCGATCCTGCCGTCTATTATCATTACCCCGAGGTGGACCTGGCGATGCTGACGCTGTTCGGCGCGCCAGGCGAGGCGTTCTTCGAGGCTTACTGGGACGGCGCTTGCCCCGATGACTGGGAGCGCCGCCAGACGTTGTTCCAGTTGTATCCGCTGCTCAATCACCTGCTGCTTTTCGGCGGTACCTACCGAACGGGTGTCGAGCGGGCCATCGCGCGCTTGCAGACAGGTTAAGACCGGGCGCTTCGTGTGATGAGCTGGAATAGACTGTCGATCGCTTCGCCGCCGCTTTCGCGTAGCGAGAAGCTATCGGGCGCTCGCAGCCAGTCGTGTACCAGACCGCCGATCATCGAGTGCAGCATCAGGGTGGCAACGTCCGGTGCGATCTCGTCGATGAGCAGGCCCTCGTCGTGGGCCTGCTGAAAACAGCGCCGCACGACTTCGCGGCAATCCGAGGCCAGGCGGTTCTGAAGCTCCACGGGATTGATGTCGCTGATGAATTCGCAGCGATGCATCAGGATAGTGTGGACACGACACGAGCGCGGGCGCTCGAGCATCTCGAAGGCGTGTAGCGTGGCTAGACGCAGTGTATTCAGCGGCCCCGAGGCCTGTCGCTCGGCGGTGATGTCATCGATGATCTGCTGGAGCGGCATCTTGACCCGGTCGAGCATGGCATGGAACAGGTCCGCCTTGTTCTTGAAGTGCCAATACACAGCGCCGCGCGTCATGCCGGCATGACGCGCGATATGTTCGAGCGAGGTGCGCGAAACGCCCTTTTCGAGGAAGACGTCTTCGGCGGCATCGAGCAAGGCTTCTCGCGTGGCCTCGGCTTCGGCTTTGGTTCTGCGGGGCATGGCGTGATCTCGTTGATGAATCCAGCCAGACGGCGGGAGTGAGTACCCTCTGGCGAGACTTTTTCGCCATCATACCCCAAGTGAATGGCATTTACATTCATGTATGTATGCGTGTAATCTTAGCCCATCATTGATCTCGATCAAACAAGGTAAAACACCGATGGTATCCACGACAGGGAATGAGCACCGGGGCTTTTTAGCCGTGGTGTTGGCGGGCGTTCTGCTGATGGGCTGTGGCAGCGATGACGATGCCCAGCAGCAGGCGAGCGACGCTTCTTCTCCGCCGCCCAAGAAGGCGCAGGTCATGGAAATGGCCAAGCGCGACATCTCGCTCGATAAATCCTATCCCGCCATGCTGCGTAGCGATAATGAAGCGACTGTCGTGGCCCGTGTCAACGGTACGCTCGAGGAGCGGCATTTCGAGCCCGGACAACAGGTCGAGAAGGGCGATAGCCTCTACACCATCGAGCCTGAGGTGTATGAAGCCACTGTGCGTCAGCGCGAGGCGGATCTGCAAAGTGCCCAAGCCGATGCGGAACTGGCGCAAACCAATGCTGATCGCTATCAGCGCCTGCTCAAGCAGAATTCCGTCAGCGTTCAGCAGCGTGACCAGGCCCAGGCCGATCTCAAGGTGGCGCGTGCCAGTGTCGCCCAGGCGCAGGCAGCGCTCGATAGCGCGCGTATCGATCTCGATTACACCGATGTCGAGGCGCCCGTGTCGGGCATGATCAGCCTGAGCGAGGTGAATCTCGGCAATCTCGTCAACGATGGCACCGAGTTGGCGACGATTACGCCGCTCGACCCCCTCGAGGTTCGTTTCCAGCTTCCCCAGGAGGAAGCCTTCGAACTGCGGCGTCAGCGCCAGCAACAGGGTAAGGAGGCGATTACCGCCGAGCTGCAGATTCCGGCGTTGCCGGGACAGACCCTCAAAGGGCGGGTGGAGTTCCTGGGCTCGCGTGTCAGCGAAAGCACCAGCACCGTGCAGGCCAATGCCTTCTTCGACAATCCCGATGGCATGTTCATGCCAGGACAATTCGTGCGTGTCGAGTTGGAAGGCCTGAAGCGCTTCGATGTGTTCGCCGTGCCGGAAATCGCCGTGACACAAGGCCTGATGGGGCCGCAAGTCTATGTGTTGAATGAAGAAGGCAAGGTGCGCACGCAGACCGTGCAGCTTGGTGATACGGCTGGGCCGTGGATGATCATCAAGGATGGGGTCAAGGAGGGGGACCGCGTCGTGGTCAGCGATCCCGGCAACATCAGCGCTGGTGCGGCCATCGATCCTCAGCCGTTCGACGGTGATGCCGAAGCGCTTTCGGGCGCCGAAGAAGGTGAGGCTACAGCTGGCGACAAGGCCGAGAAGGATGCTTCATCCGATGCCCAAGGCCAAGCTAACGAGGAAGGTGGAGCTTAACGGATGAATATTTCCAACTTCTTCATAAAACGGCCGGTCTTCGCCACCGTTATTTCGATCATCGTGGCGGTGATCGGGATAATGGCGATGCGTGTCTTGCCTATCGAGCAATATCCTAGCGTGGTACCGCCAACGGTCTCCGTACAAGCGACCTACCCCGGTGCCAATGCCGAGACGGTTTCGAAGACCGTGGCGGCTCCGATCGCCGAGGCGATCAACGGGGTCGAGGACATGATCTACATGACCTCGACCAGCGCGGACAACGGTTCGATGCGGATGAATGTCTCGTTCGGCATCGGTACTGACGGTGATATCAACACCATCAACGTCAATAACCGTGTCCAGCAGGCGCTGTCCCAGTTGCCTGAATCGGTGCAGTCGCAAGGGGTCACGGTCGAACTGAGCTCGAGTAGTATCTTGATGTTGGTGGCATTGACGTCGCCGACGGATGAATACAACAACATTTACATGCAGAACTACGCCACGCTCAATATCCTCAATGAACTCCGCCAGGTGCCTGGCGTGGGGACGGCCGAGGTGTTGGGGGGCGGCGAGTTCGCCATGCGTATCTGGCTCAATCCGGATAAGTTGGCGCAGTACGACATGACCTCCGCCGAGGTGGCTAGCGCCATCCGCTCGCAGAATACCGAAATTCCGGCGGGGGCCCTGGCTCAGGCGCCGCAAGACGATCCGCGGGCGTATACGTATACCATCACGGCGCCGGGGCGTCTGGCCGATGCGGACCAATTCCGCGATATCATCCTGCGTACCAACAACGATGGCTCGACACTGCGCTTGAGCGATGTGGCGCGTGTCGAGCTGGGGGCGTCCTCCTACTCGGTCAACGCCAACATGAACGGCGCCACGATGACGCCGATCATGATCAATCAGCAGCCGGGGGCCAACGCCCTGGAAACCGCCGAGGCCGTCAAGAGCAAGATGGACGAGCTCTCCGAGCGGTTCCCGCCGGGACTCGAGTATGAAGTGCCTTACGACACCACGTTGTTCATCGATGCCTCGGTGGAGTCTGTCTTCCATACGTTCATAGAGGCGTTGCTGATCGTTGCAGTGATCGTGTTCATCTTTCTGCAGAATTGGCGGACCACGATCATTGCCATGTCGGTGGTGCCGGTCTCGGTAGTGGGGACCTTCGCCGGACTGTATATGTTTGGTTTCTCCATCAACCTATTGTCGCTTTTCGCCATGGTGCTGGCGATCGGCATCGTGGTCGATGACGCGATACTGGTGGTGGAAAACGTCGAGCGATTACTGGAGGAAGATCCCGAAATACCCATACGCAAGGCGGCCATCACCGCCATGAAAGAAGTTAGCGGCCCCGTTATCGCGACTTCGTTCATCATGGCGGCTGTGTTTGTGCCGGTGGCCTTCTTGGGTGGGTTTACCGGTCAGATCTACCAGCAGTTCGCGTTGACGATCGCGATCTCAGTGGCCATCTCGGCGGTCGTGGCCTTGACCTTCACACCGGCGATGAGTGCGCTTTTCGTCAAGCACAAGTCAGAGATTGGCGGCTCCAAGATTGCGCGTGCCGCCTCGACGCCATTCCGTCTGTTCGATCGCTTCTTCGCGTGGGTGACGCGGGGTTACATGGCAGTCGTACGCTTGCTGGTCAAGGCCTGGGTGCTGACGCTGGTTTTGGCGGCACTCATCATCGGCTTCTCTTATTGGCTGTACCAGAACAATCCCTCGACATTGATTCCCGAAACCGATCAGGGGATCGCCATCGCGAGTATCACCTTGCCGCAGGGCTCGTCCGTGGCGCGTACCACCGAGTATATGGACAAGCTGAGCGACAAGATCGAGCAGGATCCGGCGGTGGCATATTCCACGGCCATAGCTGGCTATGACATGCTTTCCAGTGCGGTCAACACGGCGAAGGGCGTGATGTTCATCACCATGAAACCGTGGGGAGATCGTGATAAATCCGTCGAGGATATGATTGCCAAGATCAATCGAATTGGGGCTGGTATGGAGGGGGGCACGACCATGGCTTTCAACATGCCGCCGATCATCGGGCTTTCCACCACAGGGGGATTCACCGGTTATCTGCAGTCCTATGGCGGGGCCGACTCTCAGGAGTTGATGCAGGCCTCCGGTAAAATAATGCAAGCCGCCAACAAGCGTCCGGAGCTGGCCCAGGTATTCACCACTTTCGATGCCTCGGTGCCATCGTATCGGGCGCATATCGACCAGGAAAAAGCCCTGAGTTACGGCGTATCGATCGATGATCTCAATGCGACGCTTTCGAATACCCTAGGCAGCGGTTTCGTGAACTATTTCACGTATCAGAACCGCAACTTCCAGGTCTACATGCAAAACGAGGATACGTTCCGGCAAACGCCCGACGATCTCGACAAGATCTTCGTGCGTGGCGGCGATGGCGAGCGTATTCCGATTTCCGAGTTCGTGACGCTCGAACGTCAGTCTGCACCCGCCGTGGTCTCGCGCTTCGGGGTCTATCCGTCGGCACAGTTCCAGGGGGGGCCAGCGCCGGGCTACAGCTCGGGGCAGGCGATCGCCGCAATGCAAGAGGTAGTCCAGCAAGAACTCGGCAACGACTGGGGCATGGGCTGGACAGGCACGTCCTTCCAGGAGGCGACTGCTGGCAATGCCGCGATTATTGCGATTACTTTCGGGATCTTGATGGTCTTCCTGATCCTGGCGGCCCAGTACGAGAGTTGGGCATTGCCGCTGGCGGTCATCACGGCGGTGCCGTTCGCCTTTATCGGGTCTATCGGCGGTATCGTGCTGCGTGGGTTGGACACTAGTGTCTACGTCCAGGTGGGCATGCTGGTGGTGGTCGGGCTGGCGGCCAAAAACGCCATCCTGATCGTCGAGTTCGCCGAGTTGCAGCGGCGCGAACTTGGAAAGTCTATCCGTGATGCCGCATTGACCGCTTCCGAGTTACGTTTTAGGCCCATCGTGATGACCTCGCTGGCATTTATCTTCGGGACCTTGCCATTGGCCATCGCGAGTGGTGCCAACGACACCAATAGCCATCATATCGGCACTACGGTGGCAATGGGGATGGTCTCGGTGGCCGTGCTGGCGAGCCTCTTCGTGCCAGCCTTCTATGCCATGATCGCCAACGTGCAGGTATGGCTGCAGAAGAAACGTGGCGTATCCTCTCATGACGAGGACGACGAGACGTCGGCAACATCCACGCCACCGACAAACAGTCACTGAACTTCGATTGAACCGACTACGGCCAGGGCCTTGCGCCCTGGCTTTTTTTATGCGCGCCAGCTCATGCGCGCTAGTGGTTGGTTGCGGCACGCGGCTAAGGCACTCTGTAATGATGAGAAGACGAGGTGAGGTGAGCATGATCAAGGGAGCGATGCACTGGTATCGAGGGGTCGTCCTCTTGTGTGCGCTACTGGTGTTTGCCGGCAGTGCGTGGGGCCAGGGCGCGTCCCCGCTGGCGGCACTCTCCGGGGGCGGTAACAGTCAGGCATCGCAAGATGAGGTGCCCTCGAACGAGCAGGCGCGTGAATCGTTGGATAGCGTCATCTCGATGCTCGAGGATCAACAGCGCCGCGATGATCTGCTCACGCAGTTGCGTGAATTGCGAGCCTCGCTGGAAGGCGTCAATGCCAACGCCGAGGCTGAGTCGCCGCGTGGGTTGCTGGGCGCTATTGCGGATTCGCTGACCTCGCTGAGCGATTCCGGGGAGATCGTGACGCCACTAGAGTATTGGCAGCGGTTGGGCGAACGGGCGGGGGACACGCTGACCCGGCGCGTCGCGTCGCTGGATGCGCTGCTGGATCTCGTCGGTGATTTCGTCTGGGTGCTGGGGTTATGGGGTGGCAGCGCAGCGCTGATGGTGTTCGGCGGGCGCAGCTTGGCCAAGCGCATGAACATGCAGCTTACGCTCGGCGCTGAACCGAGCACCTGGATGCTGATGCGCCATATGCTGCGGCGCTTGCTGCCTTGGGGGCTCGCTTTCGGTCTTACCCTGGGGGTCGTGCACGGCATGACGTCTACGTTGGGGATGACGCTGGCGATGGTGATCGCCTATATCACCCTGTGCGGTATTTTGTTCACCGCCGTCTGCGAAGTCGTCTTTTCGCTGTTCGCCAATGGTCATCGGCGTGTCGCCCTGCGCATTCTGCATCGCCGTGCCGCCCGCTGGCTGTTCATTATCGGCGCGCTGGTCGCGTTGGGCGATGCCGCGAATTCTTCGGAATTGCGCTCTACCCTGGGGGCATCATTGGCGGAGATGGTCTCGATGCTGGCCAATGTCACGGCGGCCTTGTTGACGGGGGCGTTCGCGATCCGGTTCAAGCGTCCGGTCAAGCACCTGATCCGCAATCGTCCCTATCGTTACCGGCGTGACAAGCGTGCCAGCAGTGAGTTGATTCAGGTGATTGGATCATTGTGGCATGTGCCGATTCTGCTCATGGTGGTGGTCTCGCTGATCGCCATCTTGACTTCCGAAGGCGATTCGCGCAGCGCCTTTGCCAAGGCCATCGTGACCGCAGGATTACTGGTGGTGACGCTGATCGTCAATGGTCTGATTCATCGCCATGCCGAACAGCCTTCCAGGCTGCGCCGTCAGTCACAGTATCGGCGGCGTTTGATGCGCTTTGGCTATACCTTGGCGCATCTACTCAGTTGGCTGACCTTCGCCGAGTTGGCGATGCGTGTCTGGGGGCTGTCGTTGCTGGCCTTTGGCGGGGACGAGGGTATCAGCCAGCGTATCGGGCAATCGCTTATCAGCATCGGCATGACGTTGTTGTTGGCATGGTTGATATGGATCCTTGCCGATACCGCGATCGAGCGCGCATTGCTGTCTTCTAAACGGGGGCGTAGTGCGCGGGCACAGAGCACGCGGGCACAGAGCACTCGTGCGCAGACCATTACTCCGCTGATTCGCAAGGTGGTCTTCGCCACCATCGTGATCATCGCGGTCATCGTCGCGTTGGCCAATCTGGGGGTCAATGTCACGCCGCTACTGGCTGGTGCCGGGGTGATCGGTCTGGCGGTGGGCTTCGGCGCTCAGACGCTGGTTCAGGACCTGATCACGGGGCTGTTTATCCTTATCGAGGATTCGTTGGCGGTCGACGACTTCGTCGACCTGGGCGGACACATGGGGACGGTCGAGGGATTGAGTCTGCGTACGGTACGGCTGCGGGATCTGGATGGCATTGTGCATATTATCCCTTTTAGCCAGATCAAGGGCATTCAGAATTTTTCCCGGGAGTTCGGCGTCGCCTTGATGCGTATCCGTGTGGCGCATCATATGAAAGTCGACGAAGCGATCGCTATCGTCCGTGAAGTGGCCGAGGAACTGCGTAGCGACCCGATGATGCGGCATTACATCTGGTCGCCGCTGGAACTTCAGGGGGTGGAAAGTTTCGATGCTGGCGCGGCGATTCTGCGCATGCGTATGCGCACAGCCCCGGTCATGCAGTGGGACGTGGCCCGAGCTTTTAACCTGCGGCTCAAGCGGCGCTTTGATGAACTCGGAATGGAGCTTGCCATGCCGCGTATGAGCGTGAACCTCGAGCAGTCATCGGGGAAGGTCTCGAATTTGCCGACTTCGACCGAACATGCCGCAAAAGCTAGTGGTGAGGTCAGCGATGCGCCATCCGATACGAGCTGATGGTGATTGCGAAGATGGTTATCCAGGAAAAAGTGGATGACTCATGTCATGGCGTCGTCGTTAAAGGTATGCAAAAAGCGGCCGATGCTCATAGGATGCTCGCACACTAAGTGGCGATTACCTATAACGAACAACCCGAAAGCCAGGAGCTGGCATGGCATCATCGCGCTTTACGCCTTTCGAGCGCTTATTGCTCAGCAGTCGTAACGAGGCCGATACGGCCGCGTTGTTGTTATTGGCGTGGTTGGCGATGAGCGATGGCCAGGGCGTCTTGAGCGACCGCAAACGCGCCTTGCTCGACGAGCTCACCGGCGACTTTCGCCACGACCATGGCTATCAGTTGATCGTCGATCTGGCGAGTGCGCCGGATTTCGTGGCTTTGCAGCTCGCGGCGGAAGTATTGCAGCGCTATTATCGTGGGCCGCGCCGGGAAACCTTTCTCCGCCAGGCGATTCATGTGGCTACCCAGGAAGGGGCGTTGGCGGTCGGCCAGCACCATGTGCTGCGTTTTCTAGCCGACCTTCTGAGCGTAGCGCCTGAGACGTTCGAGATATTGTTTCGGGATGTTGCCGGTTACCCACTGGCGATGCCCGAGGATCCGAGTGCCGCGCATTACTGGCGGTCAC
This sequence comes from Chromohalobacter nigrandesensis, assembly GCF_023061285.1. Classification (GTDB taxonomy): domain Bacteria; phylum Pseudomonadota; class Gammaproteobacteria; order Pseudomonadales; family Halomonadaceae; genus Chromohalobacter; species Chromohalobacter nigrandesensis. Next base: position 207,676 of record NZ_JAKGAM010000002.1, on the reverse strand, counting down.
GCGAGAGTGCCGATTATCGCCATTCCTCCCGGCAAGGCGGTCACAGCACGCATGGCGAAGATTCTCGAGAACATACGGCTGGAGAGAAGGGCAACGCAAAAGGCTCGCGAGAGCGTCATCGTCAGGAGCGGCGCTATCGTCAGCGCGAGCATTCCAAAGACGAGAGTGACGAAACTCGACGGCGTCGCTGGCGTTGGCGGCGCGAGCAAACCGGGCAGCATGAGCAAGCGCATGCAGGCCAGCATTCGGACGAGGGCAAGCGGCACCGCGAGGGTTTTTCCCATGAGGGTTTTTCCCATGAGGGTTTTTCCCACGAAGGTGCGCACGCCACGGGGCATGCCACGGGGGATGAAAAGGCCCAGCGGGCATTGGCCGTGCTGGGTTTGATGGAAAACGCACAGAAGAGTGATATTAAACGTGCTTATCGACGTCTGGCTCAAAAATACCATCCCGATCGCTATCATGCGCAGAGTCAGGAGGCGATGGTCACGGCGTCGCTGCGCTTTCAGCGAATCAAGAATGCCTACGATTATTTGATGCGCCAACATGCGTGATCTTTATCGGCGATTGGACATACATGTGTCGGCGAGCGACGCGGATATCGCACGCGCCATTGCGCGTTGCGAGAATCAGGCCGTCAAGACGGATGCTGAAGAGGTCTTGTGCGTCGAATCGCGCAAGCGTGAATACGACCAGCTCTATGGTACCTTGACGGGTATCGGGCTGCTGCGTGCGCGCATGGGGTTGAGTCATGCGCCGTATTGGAACGGCAACGTGGCCAACGACTTCTCGATCAGCGCCGATGGCGAGTACGCCCGCTATGCGGAGTTAAAGGCCAAGGTGGCACGTGCCGTACGCGTCCACGACACCTGGCAGCGAGTGCGCAGGATGATGCTATGGAGCGGTGGGATTTCGCTGGCTACGGGCACCGGCGTGGCGTTGCTGGTGTTCGTGCCGGATCTTTTCTGATTCCAGGCCATAGCGTCGTTGAGGGATCCTGCACTACCCTACAATCGTATGAGCGTCTGCTCAGTCAAGAGGCTTAGGGTGCGACATGACTGCGGCAATTGGTCGCTTCTATTTCACCTGATTTTGCTTCAGAATGCCGTCCCGTCGGTTCTCCCTGCTTGCTGTTCGTGTTCGCTCGGATGGCGATCTTTTAGCAGGCAGGCTAGGGACGAGATGGCGTAAGCGATGTGTGCTCGTTAATGGCGGAGATATCCGTCATTGCCTAGCATGCGCGGTACGCCCAACCTTCAGAGCACATTACACTCGTGTCATTGGCAGCCGGGAAACCGGTGGCTGGTCGGGATGCATGTCATGGGGCGTTTCCAAGTGGTCAGCAAGCCAAGAGCCGACCATTTGGACACGCTCCAGGTCGCTGAGGTTCCGTCGGCGAATGTGCCACTGCATTTTGACCGCCGGGCCTAACGGGTCGCCAGCGGAGGAAAGCATTCAATGAGCAAGCGCTGCAACGTCTTCCCATGCTTGAGTGAGGCCATGCAATGAGAATGAAGAAGAACCTGGGATGGCTCGGTATCCTGCCCTTGATCGCAGTGCTGCTTAGTGGCTGTGACGGGGCGCTCGTGGATCCCAAGGGCCAGATCGGGGTAGAGCTGAAATCGCTGATCATTACCGCCTTCTGGCTGATGATGATCGTAGTGATCCCCGTTATCGTCATGACGGTGGTTTTTGCTAGGAAATATCGGCATAGCAACCATGCCGCCAAATACATGCCGGACTGGGCGCACTCCAACAAGATCGAAGCGGTCGTGTGGCTCGTACCCTGCGTAATCATCCTGTTTCTGGGGATCATTACCTGGAAAACGTCCCATTCACTGGATCCGCACAAGCCGATCGAATCCGATGCCGAAACCATGGAAGTACAGGTCGTCGCCTTGGATTGGAAGTGGCTGTTCATCTATCCCGAGCAAGGCATCGCAACGGTCAACGAAGTGGCCATGCCCGTCGATGTCCCGGTCCATTTCCGCGTGACCTCGGCGTCGGTGATGAACTCGTTCTTCATTCCCACGCTGGGAAGTCAGATCTATGCCATGGCCGGCATGGACAACGACGTTTACCTAGTCGCTAACGAAGAAGGCGTCTACGACGGCAAGTCCTCCAACTACAGTGGCGAGGGTTTCTCGGAGATGACCTTCGATGCGCATGCCATGTCGCAGGATGACTTCGACGCCTGGGTCGACAAGGTGGGGCAGTCGTCCGAAACGCTCTCGTACGACGGGAGCTACCAAGAGTTGGCGGAACCGTCCACGGACCATCCTGTGGAGTATTTCTCCGACGTAACGTCAGACCTGTACCGCGACATCGTCGAGAGTTTCCATGGCGGCAACGGTGAAGGTGGACACGATGGCGATCATGGCGAGACGTCCATGAGCGCAGAGGCAGCGGAGTAAGATTATGTTCGGAAAACTTGGACTCGACGATATTCCCTATCACGAGCCGATCATCGTCGTGACCGCGCTTGTCATGGCGCTGGGCGCGTTGGTCGTGGTCGGTGCTCTCACGTATTTCAAGAAGTGGAAGTGGTTGTGGACGGAGTGGCTGACCTCCGTCGACCACAAGAAACTGGGTATCATGTACTTCCTCGTAGCGTTGGTCATGCTGCTGCGCGGCTTTGCCGATGCCATCATGATGCGCACCCAGCAGGCCCTGGCCGCCGGGGGCTCCGAGGGCTATCTACCGCCTCACCATTACGATCAGATCTTCACCGCGCACGGTGTGATCATGATCTTCTTCGTGGCCATGCCCATGGTCATCGGCTTGATGAACCTGGTCGTGCCGCTGCAGATCGGCGCGCGCGACGTCGCTTTCCCGTTCATGAACAACCTGAGCTTCTGGCTGTTCGTCGCAGGCGTCGCACTGACCATGATATCGCTGCTCATCGGTGAGTACGGCAAGACGGGGTGGTTGGCCTACTCGCCATTATCGGGAATAAAGTACAGTCCTGGCGTAGGGGTCGATTACTGGATATGGGGGCTACAGATATCGGGGATCGGCACCACCCTGACCGGTATCAACTTCTTCGTCACCATCTTGAAGATGCGCACCAAGGGCATGAAGTTGTTCCGCATGCCGATCTTCACCTGGACGTCGCTGTGCGCGAACGTTCTGATCATTGCTTCTTTCCCGATTCTGACTGCGACCATCGCGCTGCTGACACTCGATCGTTACCTGGGGATGCACTTCTTCACCAACGATATGGGCGGCAACATGATGATGTACGTCAACCTCATCTGGGCCTGGGGCCATCCTGAGGTATACATTCTCATTCTGCCGGCGTTCGGGGTGTTCTCCGAGGTCATCGCGACCTTCGCCAAGAAGCGCTTGTTCGGTTATAACACCATGGTCTGGGCGACGGCCTGTATCACTATCCTGTCGTTCATCGTGTGGTTGCATCACTTCTTCACCATGGGGGCGGGCGCCAACGTCAATGCCTTCTTCGGCATCGCGACGATGATCATCGCCATTCCCACCGGGGTGAAGATCTTCAACTGGTTGTTCACCATGTATCGCGGTCGCCTGGAGTTCACTTCGCCGGTGTTGTGGACACTGGGCTTCATCATCACCTTCACCATCGGTGGCATGACGGGTGTGATGCTGGCAGTGCCGGGTGCGAACTTCGTGCTGCACAACAGCCTGTTCGTCATCGCTCACTTCCACAACGTCATCATTGGCGGTGTGGTATTCGGCATGCTGGCGGGCTTGACTTACTGGTTCCCGAAGGCCTTCGGCTTCAAGCTCGATGAAAAATGGGGCAAGCGTTCCTTCTGGTTCTGGATCACGGGTTTCTACCTCGCCTTCATGCCGCTCTATATCCTGAGCTTCATGGGTGCGGTGCGTCGTATGCAATCTTATGCGAACCCCGAGTGGCAGCCGCTGATGATCGTGGCGTGGGTCGGTGCCGTGCTCATTCTGTGCGGTATCGCCTGCACCGTGATCCAGTTCATCGTGAGTATTCGCGATCGCGAGAAGAATGCCGACATCACGGGCGACCCGTGGGATGCGCGTACACTGGAGTGGTCGACGTCTTCTCCTGCACCGTTCTATAACTTCGCGCATCTACCCGTCGTGGGCTCCGTCGATACCTTCTGGGAAGCGAAGAAAGAGAAGGGCATGGCAGCGGACAAGCCGGCCCAGTACGAAGACATTCATATGCCGAAGAACACCGTGGCAGGGCCGATCATTGGCCTGATCAGCATCGCGTTCGGGTTCGCGTTGGTCTGGCATATCTGGTGGCTGGCCGGTGTAACTGCCATCGGTATGTTCGTAGCCTTCATGTTCCGTGTCTTCAACGACGATATCGACTATTACGTCCCGGCGGCGGAAGTCGAGCGTATTGAGCGCGAGCACCATAAACGGCTGGAGATGCAGGCGTAATCATGACGACGCAAACTGTTAATCAACATGAATCTCATGCTCATGACGAGCATGAGCACCACGATGCTGGTGCCATGAAGGTATTCGGCTTCTGGGTCTACCTGATGAGTGACCTGGTCATCTTCGGGAGCCTTTTCGCCACCTATGCCGTGCTCATGAATGGCACGGCGGGCGGCCCCTCTGGGGCCGATATCTTCGAGCTCCCGCTGATTCTGATCAGTACTTTCCTGCTGCTATTCAGTAGTTTCACTTATGGCATGGCCGTACTGGCCATGCATGCCGATCGTGTGGCGCAGGTGAAAGGATGGCTGGGCATCACGTTCTTGTTGGGTGCCGGCTTCATCGGATTGGAAATCTATGAATTTCATCATCTGATTGCTGAAGGCTTCGGACCGGATCGTAGTGCTTTCCTATCCTCCTTCTTCACCCTGGTCGGTACGCACGGCCTTCACGTGGCCTTCGGCCTGATCTGGATGCTGGTGATGATCATCCAGCTTTACACGAAGGGCCTTAACGACAAGACGCGTCCGCGGATCATGTGCCTGAGTCTGTTCTGGCACTTCCTGGATATCGTGTGGATCTGTGTCTTTACCTTCGTCTATCTGATGGGAGTTCTGTAATGAGCGATGCACATGCTTCCCACGATGGTGGCAACCACGGCAGCGTCAAGTCCTATGTAATTGGCTTGATTCTCTCTCTCGTGTTGACGGTCATCCCATTCTGGATGGTCATGAGCGGTGGCTTCAGCAACATGACTGTCGTCGTGACGATCTCGATCATGGCGATTGCTCAGGTATTGATACAGCTAGTCATGTTCATGCATCTGGACTTCAAGACCGAAGAAGGGTGGAACGCAGGGTCCTTTATCTTCACGGCGTTGATCCTGGTCATTCTGGTGGGCGGGTCGCTGTGGATCATGCAGAACCTGCACGCCAACATGATGCTTGGTGGGTGAGTCGCTCGGCGTGATGCTCAAAAACCCCTACGTCTCCATTACCAAGCCGGGTATCATCTTCGGCAATCTGATCTCCGTGGCCGGGGGCTTTTTCCTCGCTTCCCAGGGAAGCGTGGATGGCATGCTCTTCCTGGCCACGGTCATCGGGATTGCGTTGGTGATTGCGTCCGGGTGCGTGTTCAACAACTACATCGATCGCGATATCGATCGTTTGATGGAGCGCACCCAAGGACGTGTCACGGTCCAGGGACTGATTTCACCCGGTATCACGCTGGCGTACGGCAGTGTGTTGGGCATCGTCGGCTTCTTGACTCTGGTGCTGGGCACCAATGCCTTGGCGACGCTGTTCGCCTTGCTCGGGTTCGTCGTCTATGTCGGGCTTTATAGCCTGTATCTCAAGCGACACTCGGTGTATGGCACCCTGGTGGGCAGCTTGTCGGGCGCGGCGCCTCCGGTAGTTGGCTATTGTGCGGTTAGCGGTCAGTTTGATCTCGGTGCGCTGACACTGCTGTTGATCTTCTGTCTGTGGCAGATGCCTCACTCATATGCCATCGCCATCTTTCGCTATCAGGACTATCGCGCGGCATCGATCCCGGTGCTGCCGGTCACGCATGGTGTGAGGGCGGCTAAGCATTATATCTTCTGGTATATCCTGGCGTTCTTGGGCGCGACCCTGATGCTCACGCTAGCTGGTTACGCCGGTTATGGTTACTTTGCGGTAGCGGCAGCGATGGGGCTTTATTGGCTCGTCATGGCGCTTCGTGGTTACCGCACCGGCGATGATCGTGTGTGGGCCAAGAAGGTGTTCATCTTTTCGATCTTCACCATCACGGCGCTCAGCATCATGATGTCGATCGACTTTCAGGTGACCGATACCGAAGTGCTGATGACCTCGCTGCGCTGATCACGCCTGACGTGCTCGAAATGAAAAGCCACGCCATATAACGGCGTGGCTTTTTTCGTCTCGCGGGCGTGTTAGACCTCGCGATATAAGTGGCCGCCTTGCTCGCGGAACTTCTCCGCTTGCTCTTTCATGCCACGCCTCACTGCCTCTGCGTCGCTTTCAAGTCCGCGTTCGGGGGTGCGGTCCTTGTAAGCATCGCGTACTTCATGGCTGATCTTCATCGAGCAGAACTTGGGCCCACACATCGAGCAGAAGTGCGCCACCTTGGCTGAATCCTTGGGCAGGGTTTCGTCGTGATACGCGCGGGCGGTATCCGGGTCGAGCCCTAGATTGAACTGATCTTCCCAGCGGAATTCGAAACGCGCTTTCGAGAGCGCGTTGTCGCGGCGCTGGGCGGCCGGGTGTCCCTTGGCCAGATCGGCGGCATGTGCCGCGATCTTGTAGGTGATGATGCCGGTCTTGACGTCATCCTTGTTGGGCAGGCCGAGATGCTCCTTGGGGGTGACGTAGCAGAGCATCGCGCAGCCGTACCAGCCGATCATCGCCGCGCCGATACCCGAGGTGATGTGGTCATAGCCCGGCGCAATGTCGGTGGTCAGCGGGCCGAGGGTATAGAAGGGCGCCTCGTCGCACTCCGCGAGCTGCTTGTCCATGTTCTCCTTGATCAGGTGCATGGGCACGTGGCCGGGGCCTTCGATCATCACCTGAACGTCGTGCTTCCAGGCGATCTTGGTCAGCTCGCCGAGGGTTTCGAGTTCAGCGAACTGGGCCGCGTCGTTGGCATCGGCCACCGAACCGGGGCGTAGGCCATCGCCCAGCGAGAACGCCACGTCGTAGCGCTTGCAGATTTCGCAGATATCCTCGAAGTGGGTGTAGAGGAAACTCTCTTCATGGTGGTAGAGACACCACTTGGCCATGATGGAGCCGCCTCGGGAAACGATGCCGGTGACGCGCTCGGCGGTGAGCGGCACGTAGCGCAGCAAGACGCCGGCATGAATGGTGAAGTAATCCACACCCTGCTCGGCTTGCTCGATCAGGGTGTCGCGGAAGATTTCCCAGGTCAGATTCTCGGCGACGCCGCCGACCTTTTCCAGGGCCTGATAGATCGGTACGGTGCCAATGGGCACCGGGGCGTTGCGGACGATCCACTCACGCGTTTCGTGGATGTTGGCCCCGGTGGAGAGGTCCATGATCGTATCCGCGCCCCAGCGGATGCCCCAAGTCATTTTGTCGACCTCGTCCTCGATGGCCGAGCTTACCGCCGAGTTCCCCAGATTGCCGTTGATCTTCACCAGGAAATTACGACCGATGATCATCGGCTCGGTTTCCGGATGGTTGATGTTGCAGGGGATGATCGCGCGGCCTTCGGCCACTTCGCGGCGCACGAACTCCGGGGTGATCTCGTCCGGGAGGCGCGCACCGAACCCTTCGCCCGGATGCTGCTGGCCGAGGATGCGCTCGACTTCCTCGCTGCCTGAGTACGCTGTAGAGAGCGCCTGGCGACGCTGATTCTCGCGGATGGCGATGAATTCCATCTCGGGGGTGACGATGCCCTGACGCGCGTAATGGAGCTGGGTCACGTTCTTACCCGATTTGGCGCGTCGCGGTGTGCGAGTCAGTTCGAAGCGTAACGGGGCGAGCATGGGGTCGTTGGCGCGGCGTCGGCCGTATTCGGACGTGGGGCCGTCGAGGAATTCGGTATCGCTGCGTGCGTCGATCCAGCGACGTCTCAGTTCCGTCAGACCCTTGCGTAGGTCTACCTTCGCGCCGGGATCGGTATAGGGGCCGGAGGTATCGTAGACCAGCAGGGGCGGATTCTCTTCGTCCTGGCCGGAGGTACGGGTCGGTGATAGCGATATCTCGCGGAAAGGTACACGGATATCCGCGCATGAGCCTTCCACGTATATCTTGCGCGAGCCGGGGAGCGCCTGAATGGCGGCCTCGTCGACGTGGGCGGTGTCGGAAAGAAATTGCGGTGATGTCATATGTGCTCCAGGTCATGACGCAAGTCAGGCCGGCGCACAGCGTAGGCGGGAGAAGTAAGCAACGACGGATGATGTTCCGATGCTGCGGACTCCGCTTGATCCCTACGCCGGTACTAGCCGGGTCAGGTTCGTCGGGATCCGTCGTGGCGTCCGCCTTGATGGCGAGCGCAGGACGATCTCAGCCGGTTCCACCGGCACCCCGTCAAGCTGTCGTCTAGAGTCTATCAAGGTATTGGCCGAATGAAATCCCCTGTGCGATGCGTATGACGAGAGGGACGTCAAACCCTCGTTTGCATGCTAATATTCAGGGAAGAACACAGCAAAGGAGGGTTGAACATGAAAGTAGGATTCATTGGTCTGGGGGCCATGGGGCGTGGCATGGCGCAGCAGTTGCTCGAAGCAGGGCATGAGGTCACGGTGTGGAACCGCTCTTCTGAGGCTGCCGAGGCGCTCGCCGAGCAGGGTGCCAAGATCGCCAAGACACCGGCTGACGCGGCACGGCATGAGGTGCTGGTAAGCATGTTGGCGGACGACCAGGCAGCGCATCAGGTGCTGGTGGAGAGCAAAGCCATCGAGGCGATGAAGAAGGGCAGTGTTCACGTCAACATGGCCACGGTGTCGGCGGCTTTCGCCCGTGGCATGGCGGCGCTTCACGAACGTCTGGGCGTCGGCTATGTCGCCGCGCCGGTGCTGGGACGGCCGGACGTCGCAGCGGCGGGCAAGCTCAATATCATCGCCGCCGGCGACACGACGCACATCGAACGGGTAAGGCCCGTGCTCGACGCCATGGGTCAGGCCGTCTGGCCCTTGGGAGAGTCGCCCGAGCGCGCCAATGTGGCGAAAATCGCCGCCAATTTCATGCTCGCCAGTGCCATCGAATCGATGGCCGAGGCCTCGACACTGACCCGTGCATACGGCATCGAGGCCAGCGATTTTCTGGATATCGTCACCAATACGTTGTTCGCCTCGCCGGCTTATCAGGGCTACGGCAAGATGATCGCCGAAGCTCGCTTCGAGCCCGCCGGATTCACGATGCGCCTTGGCCACAAGGATGTCGGGCTGGCCTTGAGCGCGGGTGATGAGCAAAACGTCGCCTTGCCATTGGGTAGCGCGGTCCGCGACCGTTTGCTCGATGCTCTGGCCAATGGCGATGGCGACAAGGATTGGTCGGGACTCGCCGAGGTCGCGGCGCGCCAGGCGCATCTGGACAAGCGCTAGGATTTCTCGGATCAGGGCGTCAGGCGGTACAACCCGGTATCTCCACTGTCGGTGGTGAAATAAAGCGCGCCGTCGCGGTAGGCGATACCGGCGGGGCGTGCCCAGCGTTCGCCGCTTTCCGCCTGGAAGCCGCCGACCAGATCGATCACCTGGCCCTGGCGGCCGTCGTCTTCGAGTCGAATGCCGACGATCTTCGGCGGTCGGCGGGTAGCGCGGCCCCCGGATGCTTGCGTGGCCCAACTGCCATGGATGGCGGTGACCATATCCACCTGCCAGGGATTGTCATCAGGCAGGAAGGTCAGGCCGATGGGAGCGCTACGCGCGGCAAACGTCGCTACTGGCGGCGCGAGCGTGTCACGCCCGGCGGGCGGCGTCGAATTGATGCACTCATCACGCTGCCACTCGCCCTCATTCCATTGATACCACGGCATGCCATGGAAGCTCTCGGCCTCGGCGCGTACCAGTAGTTCGGGCGGTGCTTCGTAGCCCCAATGGTCGGGGCCGTTGTTGTTGAGGTAGAGAGCCCCTTGTGGGCTCCAGGCCATGCCGATGGGGTTGCGTAGTCCGCTAACGTAGGGCGTCCATTCAGGCGTCTCGCGTGTGGGGTCGAGTACCATTACCCCGCCTCGCCGATCCTCGAAGGTTGTGTCCTTGCTGACGTGCTGCGCCGAGCAGTTGCCTTGAAGGCCGAGCGCGACATAGAGCCTGCCGTCGGGCCCCACGGATAATGAGCGCGAAGCGTGGCCGCTACCGCCGGGCAGATCGGCGACGCCCTCGAAATCCGTCTCTGTGACGTCCTGTCCTGGCGAATACGCCGTGCGATAGAGACGCTCGGTGGTCGCTACGTACAAGTAGCCTTCGTGCACCACAGCGCTGTGCGGGTAACCGGGTAGTGAGATCTCTGCATCGACACGGTCATAAGGCGGTTCCAGGCGATACAGGCGCCCCGACTGGGAGCCGATGAACATCTCGTCTTCGGGACCAAAGCTGATCAAGCGGGGTGCACGCAGCGAGACCCGCTTATCGAGCGTGGCACCGCCGGGCACATTGGCTCGTTCCGCGTTGCCGGCAACCTCTACGGGCGTCAGTGCCTGGGCCTGACCGGAGGCGATCATCATGGCCCCCAGCCAGAGGCTGGCAAGCGCCGGTGCGCGTCGTCTCAGGGCCTGGGTAGTGGGATGAAACATCATGCACGACTCCTCGAGAAACTCTCTGGAGCAGTGTAGACAACAATCAGCGACGTGCCCGGGGGTCAGTAGATGCGAAAGCGCTTGAAATCGGGATGCTTGGCGGCTTGTTGCGGGGTCTTGCGGAAGCGCTTGTATTCCCATTGATACTGAGCGGGCTCCAAGGCGATGGCATCTTCCACGCTGGCGTTGACGCCGGTGGCGGAGAGCGTCTCATCGCTCGAGTAGACGCGTTCGTCGGCGGCGAGAAAGTGCAGCGCAAAGCCCTTGCCGTCGGAGAGGCGTCGTGCCACGCCGGTGACGACGCGCGCCTCGGTGCGCGCCACGAGCTTGGGCAGTAAGGTGGCGGTATAGGCCGGACGCTGGAAGAAATCGGCAAAGACGCCGCTTCCCCAGCTCGGCTCCTGGTCGGGGAGGATGCCGACTGCCTCGCAGCGCTTGAGTGCCTTGAGTAGCGAGGCGACACCGCGTGGATTGGTAGGGACCAACTGGGCTCCCATGCGTTCGCGGCCATGGCGGATCACCGGATCGAGCGCGTCGATCTTGGGAGGTTCGTACATGGCGGTGAACGGGAAGTGGCTGGAAAGCCAGAAATTGAGCACTTCCCAATTACCGTAATGCGGTGCCAGCACGATGACGCCACGTCCCTGGGTGCGGGCGTCATCGAGTAGTTCGCGGCCGTACACGGCGCGGATCGAATCTTCGACGCGCTTCGGTGCAGCCATCCAGGCAAACCCCAGCTCGAGCATGGTCGCCGAGGAGTGCGTCAGGCTGTCCCGTGTCAGGCGACGTTGCTGACGTGCTGGCATATCCGGATAGACGTGTCTGAGATTGGTGCGCGTCACGTTTCGTTCGCGGCGGCTGAAGGCGAGAATCAGCGGACCGATCAAACGGGCCAGTTGCCACAGCCGGCGCGGTGTCAAGCGTGCCAGGGTGCGCCACAGCAGAGCGATGGCACGTGCGCGTAAAGGAGAAGGAGCGTCTTCGGACATCGAACTCATGGCATCATCGGTTACGGCGGACGATAGGGCCCGTATTATACAGATTGCGCAGCGTATGCCTGCCCGCACGTGCGTACAATGTCGGCGACCCTCTTGTCAGTTTAGCGGCGCCCGGGGCGTGAAATCTCGATCAGGTTGCCATCTGGGTCGCGTACGTGAAGCGTGTCGGCAGCGCTATGTTCAGCCGGCCCTTTATCCATCGGTACTCCAGCCAACGGTACCCCTAGCGCTTCCAGATGCGTCTTCACCTCTGCCAGGGGTAGGGCACTGCGAAAGCCCATGGTCTGATTGCCTGGCATGGCAGAGTGCATTTTGTCACCCGTGGCCTGGGTAGCGTGCAAGTGCAAGGCGAAATCGTCCAGGTAGAGATCGGTGCGTGTCGCATCGTGGTAGCGTGCCTCGAGCCCCAGCACGCGTGTGTAGAAATCGATGCTGCGCTCGAGGTCGGTGACGTTTACCACCAAATGGTCGATGGCATTGAGCATGGCAGATTGTCCAAAAAAGTGACGGTTGGCCCCCAAGGGGGAAAGACATCATGCACGCTTGAGGTGATCTGTATCCAGTCTAAAGATGCGCAAGTACGTGTCTCGAGAGTGCCGGCCGGTGAAATGCTCGCCGCCGGGTAAATCCATATGCTGAGTCATGCGAGGCTCAATGACAGAACGAGCAACATCGCCGGCGATTACGCCAGCATGCCCCTTGTGTGCCGCGACCCACAGCGTGCCCTCGTCGGGTGCGCCGCCACGCACCTATTATCGCTGCCCGGTTTGTGCCTTGATCTTTGTCGCTCCCGGGGAGCGCCCCTCGGCCGAGGAAGAGCGCGCGGTTTACGATCTCCACGAGAATTCGCCGGACGATCTGGGCTATCGACGCTTCCTGGCGCGCTTGTGCGACCCCTTGCTGGCCCGTCTGCCGCCCGCTTCGCAAGGGCTCGATTTCGGTTGCGGGCCGGGGCCGACATTATCGGTCATGCTGGAGGAGGCCGGTCATCACATGACGGTCTTCGATCCTTTCTATGCGCCGTACCCCGAACGTTTGGCACGCAATTACGACGTCATCACCGCCAGTGAGGTGGTCGAGCATCTGCATGCGCCGGGGCAGGTATTGTCCGACTTGATCGCGCGACTGCGGCGCGGCGGCTGGTTGGGCATCATGACCCAGCGCAGCGATGGCGTCACCGACCTTACCCGCTGGCGTTACATGCGTGATTCGACGCATGTCTGCTTCTTTGCCAAGCGCAGCTTTGACTACCTCGCCGAACAGCATGGGCTGACGGTGACGTTTCCGCGTAACGATGTAGTGCTGTTGCAGCGCCGATGACGGTTAGCCTGAAGATCCTGCGGCCGCGTCGAGTCAGGGATTGTCAGCAGGTTTCGATTACGAAAAATATTAGGACTTAGAGGATGAGCATTCCCTTTTTTGGCTTTAGAGGCTTTGGTAGGGATGTCTTTTAAATCTCGTATACAGCACGTCAAGCAAGAAAAATCACTGGAATATACTTGTTAGAGCCGCATAGCTTTCGGCTATAGGGGCAATTGTTAGATTCATTATTGCGTTTATTGTTAGCTTGCTATATAGTTTACTCAACGTTCGCAAGCGAACATGAACACGCAAGGAGATCTATCATGCAAGTACGTACCCTTATTGCCGCCATCGCACTCGCCGCTCTGCCGGTTGCCGCTCAAGCCAGCATCGCTTCCAGCGAAGCGCTACAGGTCAACCATGAAGCACTGCAGACCGACCAGAGTGCCGATCAGGCATCCGTGAGCTTCCAGGAGCTCGATACCTCTGGCGCCGACAGCGCGGCCCTCGCCAAGGCGCAGCACTACATTTCAGAGCACAACACCCAGCAGACCAATCTGCCCAGCGATACGCAGGATCAATCGAAGATCGGTCATCGCGCTGACTGGTAAGAGGTGTTTGACGGCGTTGTCTAGGCGCCGTCTGTGCAGGTATGTAAAAGCCACCCGCCTTTCGAGGCGGGTGGCTTTTATTGTGCCGGTGGCAGGGAGATTCAAGCGTCACGCAATGTGCATCAACCGGCCTGACTTCGGGGCGTCAATCCGGGCAAGAGATCGTATGGCCACGCCAAGTTAAAGCCACAGGCCATAGGTGTTGGTCGCCGTTCGTGAACGCGGCCCACAGCGCAGCATAAGAGTGTCCGACTTCGGGATGCGGGGTCTCCGGCAGCAGTTCGGCGAGTGGCTGCAACACGAACGCGTGGTGGAGGATCTCGTCACGCGGGAGATCGACGCCTTCTATATGGCCGCATCGGTCGCCCACTGTGAGCAAGTCGATATCCAGGGTGCGTGGGCTGAACTTGGGGCTGCCTGGCAGGCGCCCGTTGTCGGCTTCGATCTGCTTGCACCAGGCTTGTAGCTTGCCGACCGAAAGAGTGGAGTGGAACGCCGCGACGAGGTTGTAAAAATTGCGCCCGTCCTCGAAGCCGACCGGTTCGCTTTCGAAGACGCGCGATACTTGCACGTCTCCGAAGGTGTCGGCGAGGGCGTCAAGGCAGGCGAGAACGTGGCGTTCGCGGTCGATATTGCTGCCGATGCTGACGGTCACCTGTGTCATGCCTGCCCCCGTGTGATACGCACGCCTACGCTGGCGGCATTGGCGACTGCATCAGGCTTGCGGACGGTCAGGCTGAGCCAGGCGATGGCGAATTCCTGGCGCAGGGCCTCGGCCAAGCGTTCGGCAAAGGTTTCGACCAGCGCGAATTGATGGGCCTCGGCGAAGGTCCCAATACGCTCGCTGATGGCGGCGTAGTCGAGTGTCAGTTGGATATCGTCCCGCTCCGCAGCGGGACAGATGTCGGTCGCCAGTTCGAGATCCAGCCGCAGCCGCTGGCGTAAGGTGCGTTCCCAGTCGTAGACACCGATGACAGTATCCACTTCCAGTGCCTCGATCAGCACGTGATCCACGGCGTATCCTCATTAGGTCGGGCATTCATGCGGCGAAGCTTCGTCAGTACTTCGCGGCGTTGCATACCTTAGATTGTACGTCATGGAGGTGGCAGAATCATGGGCGAGGCCTATGCATCGGTGTCGCCCGCGCCATGAAGGAGTCCAGCCCATGTCTCCAGTCTTGCCTATCGCTACCTTAGTGGTTGCCGGTTATTTGAGCGGTTCGCTGCTCGGCGCCGTCTGGGTGTGTCGTGCGCTGGGGCGTCGCGATCCGCGTTACGCAGGGTCGTGCAACCCGGGGTTTTCGAATGTTCTGCGTGTGCATGGGGCGGCGCCGGCGGCCTTGACCCTGATGGTCGATGCGGTCAAGGCCATGCCGGTGTTGTGGATAGCACAGCGCGAGGCATTGCCGCTGTGGATACAGGGCGCAATAGGACTGTCGGTACTGGTGGGGCACAGCTATCCAGCGTGGCATCGTGGGCGCGGTGGCAAGGCCGTGGCGAGTGCTTTCGGCGTGCTGCTGATGATCGCCACGCCAGTGGCCTGGGCCTGCGCGCTGTGCTGGGTGCTCCTGGCCTGGTTTTCACGCACTGCGGCGGTGGCATCTCTGGCTGCGGCGCTGCTTGCCCCCTTGGCCAGTTACTGGCTGGCGCGCGAGGCGACGCTGGTGGTGAGCGCCTTTTCGGCGTTGGTACTGGTACGCCATGCCTGGAACATTCGTTGCCTGGGACGTGGTGGTACCTCCGACTTGAAACACGAGGATGAGATCAAGCCGCCGGAGGAATGAGCGTCGCCAGCGGCCAGCGTGGCGTTGCCTGCATGGTCGCGTCGTCGCGTTCACCGGCGAGCAGGCGTTGCGCGCCGACGTAGGCGATCATCGCCCCGTTGTCCGTGCAGAAGCGTCCACGCGGATAGAAGGCCTGTGCCTGGCGCTTGGAGGTTTCACGGTCGAGACGTTCGCGCAGGCGATGATTGGCGCTGACGCCACCGGCTACCACGAGTCGCTTGAGTCCTGTGGCATCGAGGGCGCGGCGACACTTGATGACTAGCGTATCGACGACGGCTTCCTCGAAGGCGCGGGCGATGTCGGCGCGGTCCTGAGCGCTCAGGGAGCCGGCTTCCTGGAGCTTTCTGGCGGTGGTCAGCGTGTGCGTCTTGAGTCCGGAGAAGCTGAAGTCGAGCCCCGGCCGGTCGGTCATGGGGCGCGGGAAACGAAACCGCGTGGGATCGCCACCTTCGGCGAGCTTGGCCACTTGTGGGCCGCCGGGGTAGGCTAGGTCGAGCATCTTGGCGGCCTTGTCGAAGGCTTCGCCGGCGGCATCGTCGACCGACTCGCCGAGCAGACGATAGCGTCCGAGACCATGGACTTCGACGAGCTGGGTGTGCCCGCCCGAGACCAGCAACGCCACGAATGGAAAGTCAGGCGGCGTGTCCTCGAGCATCGGCGCCAGCAAATGCCCCTCCATGTGATGCACGCCGAGTACCGGGATGCCCCAGGCGCGAGCCAGACCGTGTGCGGTCGAGGCGCCCACCATCAGGGCGCCGACCAGTCCGGGCCCGGCCGTGTAGGCGATGGCGTCGAGCTCCGCGCCGTCAAGCGCGGCATCGTCGAGCACCTGGCGAATCAGCGGCAGCAATTTGCGAGTATGATCGCGCGAGGCGAGTTCCGGTACCACGCCGCCGAATTCGGCATGCATCGCCATTTGGCTATGCAGCGCATCGGCGAGCAGGCCGCGCTCGGTATCATAGATGGCGACGCCGGTTTCGTCGCAGGAGGTCTCGATGCCCAATACCCGCATGTGTCGTCATTCCCCGCTATCCCGTGAAGCCCATCATTCTACGCTTTTCGCGGCATGCGTGGCAGGGGCGGAGGTAAAGGCTTTGCAAAGCGATCTTATGGTGACTAGAATACTGTGTTCTGCAAGACTGGGTCGTGCACTCGTCATGCCGTTCGGCATAAGCCGAACATGGTCTGACTAGGTGTGCGTTCAATCCGAACTCATCTTTCTTCAAGGTAGGTGATTGGTTAATGCCTTCTGTAAAAGTACGTGACAACGAGCCGTTCGACGTCGCCCTGCGGCGTTTCAAACGTTCTTGCGAAAAAGGCGGCGTTCTCTCCGAAGTTCGTCGTCGTGAGACCTATGAAAAGCCGACCGCAGTGCGCAAGCGCAAGGCAGCTGCGGCGGTCAAGCGTCATGCCAAGAAGCTGCAGCGCGAGCGCAAGCGTTTCGAACGGCTGTATTGATCCGTACTAGAAGTGACTTCGGTCGCTTCTTAGAGGGACGCCAAGCGGCTGCCATCGGGTGGCCGCTTGTTTTTCCCACCCCGCTGTTTCCGCGATGCCTGGCTCCGTGATTTCCGCGATACAGACAACGTTTCGTCGAGCGCTACCCCGCCATGGCTGGACAGATACCCCAACGCTTCATCGATGATTTGCTGGCCCGCACCGATGTAGTCGAGGTCGTCGGTGAACGCGTTCAGCTCAAGAAGGCTGGTCGCAACTACTCAGGCTTGTGTCCCTTCCATCAGGAAAAATCGCCGTCGTTCACCGTGAGTGCCGAAAAGCAGTTCTATCACTGTTTCGGCTGCGGTGTGCATGGCAATGCGCTGCGCTTCTTGATGGAGTTCGACCATTTGCGCTTTCCTGAGGCGGTCGAGCAGTTGGCGTCGCGATTGGGGCTGGACGTGCCTCGTGAGGGTGATGACGATCCGCGCGCCCAGCAGCGCGAGCAGCGTCGCGAAGAGGCGGTCAATCTGCTCGAGTTGTCGGCGAGCTTCTTTCGAGAGCGCCTGGCGATGCCTGAGGGCCGTGACGCGCGCGATTATCTCGAGCGTCGCGGGTTGTCCGAAGATATCGTACGCGAGTTCGGGATCGGCTTTGCCCCGGACAAGTGGGAAGCGCTCAAGCGACACTTGGGTGAGCGCGGCATCAGCGATGCGGTACAGATCGAATACGGATTGTTGGTGCATCGCGAAGATTCTGGGCGCAGCTACGACCGCTTTCGCGACCGCGTCATGTTCCCGATTCGCGATTGGAAGGGGCGCACCATCGCCTTCGGCGGGCGTGTGCTCGGCGACGCCAAGCCCAAGTACCTGAATTCGCCCGAGACGCCGGTATTCCACAAGGGACGCGAGCTATATGGCCTCTATGAGGCGCGTCAGGCCAACTCGCGGCTGGAACGCATGCTGGTCGTCGAGGGGTACATGGATGTCGTGGCGTTGGCCCAGTTCGGGATTCGCAACGCCTGCGCAACCCTGGGCACCTCGCTTAGCGAAGATCATTTGCAGCGTCTGTTTCGCCTCGTCGGGGAGGTGGTGTTCTGTTTCGATGGCGATCAGGCCGGACGCCAGGCGGCACGCCGTGCGCTGGAGACGGTGCTGCCGTCGATGATCGACGGGCGCCAGGTGCGCTTTCTGTTCCTTCCCGAAGGCGAGGATCCGGACACCCTGATACGGCGTGAAGGCACCGAGGCCTTCGAGAATCGGGTATTGTGCGCCGCGCCTCTTTCGGAGTTTCTCTTCGACCAGGCGGCGGAGGGGCGTGACCTCAAGCACATCGAGGAGCGCGAGCGTTTCGTCACCACGGTGTTGCGCGCCTTGGAGCGTCTGCCGGAAGGTGTGTTGAAATCGCTGTTGCTACGCGAACTCTCGCAGCGCACGGGCGTCGAACAAGCAAACTTTCAGGCATTGCTGGCGCGTGCCGATAAGACACATGAGGCCGATGATGCCGGCCTCACCGACGCGTCGGAGGATGCGTCTTCCGAGGCTGCGTCCTCCAGGGGAAATGCCTCTGGTGGGCGGCGCGGCGCCTTGAGCCTTGTCGGTCGATTGTTGCATTTGTTGGTCCATGAGCCTGGTTTAGTGAACCGCCTGCCCGAGTCGCTCGATTGGTGTCCCGACGACGAGGGTGACGGTGCCTTGTGTCATGAAGTGGTGCGCTTGATCCGTGCGGGTGGCTATCGCAACGCGCAGGTCTTGCTGGCGCATTTTCATGGCACGCCCGAAGGGGAGCGACTAGCCTGGCTGGCGCGTCGGGAGCTATTGATGCCACGTGACGCACGCGGTGCCGAGGTGGAAAGTCTGGTCGACGGGTTGCGTCAACGTCACTCGCAGCGTTCGCCGCAGGAAGAGTACGAAGCCCTGTTGGCCCGTGTGCAGGCAGGGGAGTGTCTGTCCAGAGAAGAGCGCCAGCAGTTGAATGAGCTGCTGATGGAGTTGAAGGGCGGTGCTCGTCCAACATGATGGTCGTGATGAAGATGCCTGCCGCGACGGGTTGAATTGGCGCAAAACGTCGCCATTTACTAGGCAATATCGAAAAGGGTAGCCGAACACACTAGCACACCTGGATGACAAGACAAATACGACACTGGCAGTAAAATGTCCTTAGCGGCTATACTGGCAGGCTTAGCAGCGTTTCGATCCGTTCGCTTCCAGGTGCTCCATTGTCGAGATAGGGTTTCTATGGCTGGAAATACGCAGCAGTCACGTCTGAAGGAGTTGATCGCCCAGGGTAAGGAGCAAGGCTTCCTGACCTATGCGGAGGTCAATGACCACCTTCCCGAGGATATCGCCGATCCCGATCAGGTGGAAGACATCATCGCGATGATCAACGACATGGGTATCAGCGTCGTCGAGGAAGCACCTGACGAAGATACCCTGATGATGTCCGACCAATCTGCCGATGAGTCGGCGGCGGAAGAAGCCGTTGCTGCCTTGGCGGCGGTCGAGAGCGATGTCGGGCGCACCACCGACCCTGTGCGCATGTATATGCGCGAGATGGGCACGGTAGGGTTGTTGACGCGCGAAGGCGAGATCGAGATCGCCAAGCGCATCGAGGAGGGCACCCGCGAGGTGATGTCCTCGCTGGCTTATCTGCCGGGGGCCGTGGATTCCGTCCTCGATGCCTACGATGCCACCCAGGACGAGGAAGCGCCGGGACGGCTTTCCGATTTGTTCTCAGGCTTCATCGATCCCGACGAAGGGATTCCCGGTGTGGCCGAGGCAGAGGTGCCTGGGCCGGAACCCGAGCCAAGCGCCGCAGATGGCGACGTCTCCGAGGATGACGACGAGGCCGAAGAAGAAGAAACCGGCGGCGGTCCGGATCCCGAGGAAGCGAAGGCGCGTTTCGAGCAGATTCGCGAACAGAACGAACGTGCCAAGGCCGCGATCGACAAGCATGGCCTGGGGTCGTCGGAGGCGAATAAAGAGCAGGAGCGTCTTGCCGAGCTGTTCTCGCCGATCAAACTGGTGCCCAAGCATTTCGAGCGTCTGGTGGGGCAGGTCCGCATCAGCATCGAGCAGGTCCGCAGCCAGGAAAAGGCTATCATGCAGGTCTTTGTGAAGCAGGCCAAGGTGCCGCGCAAGACCTTCATCGGCTCTTTTCCCGGCGCCGAGTCCGACCTCGAATGGCTGGACCGTTTCAAGGCCAAGCATGCCAAGTACGCCGAGCGTCTCGAGCCGTTCCGTGCCGATATTCTGCGTGCCCAGCGCAAGATCGGCTTCGAGGAAGAGATGGTGCGTTTGCCGGTCACGAACATCAAAGAGGTCAATCGCCGCTTGTCGATCGGCGAGGCCAAGGCGCGTCGTGCCAAGAAGGAAATGGTTGAGGCCAACCTGCGCTTGGTAATCTCGATCGCCAAGAAGTACACCAACCGCGGCCTGCAGTTCCTGGATCTCATTCAGGAAGGCAATATCGGGTTGATGAAGGCGGTAGATAAGTTCGAATATCGCCGTGGCTACAAGTTCTCGACGTATGCCACCTGGTGGATTCGCCAGGCGATTACGCGCTCCATCGCCGACCAGGCACGCACCATTCGTATTCCGGTGCACATGATCGAGACCATCAACAAGCTCAACCGTGTCTCGCGCCAGATGCTGCAGGAAATGGGCCGCGAGCCGACGCCGGAAGAGCTGGGCGAACGCCTCGAGATGCCGGAAGACAAGGTCCGCAAGGTACTCAAGATCGCCAAGGAACCGATCTCCATGGAAACGCCGATCGGCGACGATGACGACTCGCATCTCGGTGATTTCATCGAGGATGGCACCATGCTGCTGCCGATCGACTTGGCCACCGGTGAGGGGTTGATCGAGGCGACTCGCAACGTGCTGGGCGGTTTGACGGCGCGCGAAGCCAAGGTGCTACGCATGCGCTTCGGGATCGACATGAACACCGACCACACGTTGGAAGAGGTCGGTAAGCAGTTCGATGTAACGCGTGAGCGCATCCGCCAGATCGAAGCCAAGGCGCTGCGTAAGCTGCGTCATCCGTCGCGTTCCGAGCCGCTGCGCACGTTCCTCGACGAGTGAACCAGGCGCGAGCCAAAAACCCGCGAGATCACTCGCGGGTTTTTTTATGCGCCACGTATGAAAGCGACCATGTCAGCTATGATGGCGGAAGCGCCGACGCACTAGTAGCACCAGCTCGATGCAGGCGAAGAAGAGCAGCATATAGCCGGCAAGTTCGGTGACCTCCTCGGCGGCATCCTTGATGACGCGCTGAAAGTGATCGCCGAGCATGGCCTCCCAGAACGTGGAACGGCCATAAAGGCGCGAGAAGACATAAGTTGTAAGGAAGCCAGCGGTGAACATCCCGAAGCCAAGGCTGTTGGAGATCGATTTGAACTCCTCGGTGAAGGCATGCCGATGGCGAATCACCACGAACAGTGTCGGCAGCACGATTAAGGTCACGATGACCTGCCAGGCACCGTCGAAGACGTAGCTGTCCAGCCAGGCGTCGTTTTCTCGAACGAAGGATGCGAACATGAAGGCACCGAGCAACAGGCTGACATTGGGAATGGCATCGGGACGGCGGTATATGTAGAGCATCAACAACGCGCCCAGCAGCAGCAATGTCGACTGCGTGAGTTCGGTCAATGACGTCTCGGAAAATCGGTCGACGCCGGATTGAGCGTCCAACATGACTAACTGCATGATGCCGGCGACGATCAAGATATAGCACAGTGCGCGAAGGCAGGTCGCCTTGAAGCTGATCGTGACTTCGGGAGGCAGGGGCGAATGCGTCATACGGAGTCTCTAGCGTGGGTCGAAGCGACGGTGATTAGGGTATCGATTGATGTTGAATATTAGCAAGAAAACGACTCTTAAGAAACACCGTTTCCAATCTTCAGGATAGTCCTTTACAGAACTCGAGTGGAATCTCAGACTAACGGTATTGTCCTACTATTGCCGGAGAGCGGTCGCATGCAAGTAGAATTGCTGGAGATTCGTCAGCACATGGCGCAGTTTCCGCCCTTCGAGCAGTTGTCTGACGACTTGCTCGATGAGCTGGCCGGTCAGGTCGAGGTCGGGTACTTCCAGGCCGAGACCGATATTTACCGCCATGGGGATGCCGTCGAGTATCTTCACTACATCCGTAGTGGCGCTATCGATCTTTATCGCCGCAACGGTGATCTTTACAACCGTCTCAGCGAAGGCGATGTTTTCGGCCAGTTCGACCTGCTCAGGGACCGCCTCGTGCGTTTCCCGGCCCGGGCGATCGAAGACACGCTGATCTACTTCATTCCCTTCGCGACGTTTCAACACTTGTGCGAAGCGGACGATAACTTCGCCGATTTCGTCGAGGTCGAGCGCCCGCGCCTGGAGTCCACCGTCGACCAGCAGCGCAAGGGTCACGAAATGCTGGTGACGCGGGTGCGCAAGCTGGTTTCCCGGGCCCCGGTGATGGTGGAAAACGATGCCACTGTGCAGGAGGCAGCGCAGCGTATGGGCGAGCACAGCGCATCTTCGGTGCTGGTGCTGGCGATGCCGCAAGTGCCGGATGACTCGCACGCCTTCACGCATGTGGACGGGCAACTGCGCCGTATGGTCGGTATCCTCACCGACCATGACCTGCGTAACCGTGTTCTGGCCGAAGGACGGCCGGCGAGCACCACTGTAGGAGAGCTGATCGAAGGACGCCCGATCACCATTCAGTCCGACGAGTCGGTGTATGAAGCGATGCTGCGCATGCTGCGCAATAATATTCATCACCTGCCGGTCCTTCATCGGCGGCGCCCGGTCGGCGTATTACATCTATCCGATATCGTGCGCCACGAGACCAACAGTAGCTTGTATCTGGTGGACAATATCTTCCGCCAATCCAATGTCGAGGGGCTGGCCGCGTTGAGACGCGATGTGCGCGCAGCGTTCGTGCGCATGGTCAACGAAGACGACAATTCGCAGATGGTGGGCAGTTCGTTGTCGAGCATCGGACGCGCGTTTACACGCCGCTTGCTGGAGCTTGCCGAGGAAGAACTGGGGCCGCCCCCGGTGCCATATTGTTTCATGGTGCTGGGGTCGATGGCGCGCAATGAGCAGTCCATCGTCACCGACCAGGACAATGCCTTGGTGCTCGATGACAGTTTCGACCCTGAGCAGCATGACGCCTACTTTCTGGCATTGGCGCAACGTGTCAGTGATGGGCTGGCGGCTTGCGGTTACAGCTATTGCAAGGGTGATGTCATGGCGACCAATTCGCGTTGGCGCCAGCCGTTGCGCGTGTGGCAGCAATATTTCCGTGACTGGATCGACGATCCCAGTGCCGAGCGTTTGCTGCATAGCTCCATTTTTTTCGATCTCGATAGCGTTTATGGCGACGAGGCCTTCGTCGAGCGCCTGCAAGATCTTGTCGCCGAACGCGCCTCCCAGCGTCCGCACTTTTTGGCCGCGATGGCGCGCAATGCGCTGAATCGTACGCCCCCGCTCGGGTTCTTCCGCACCTTCGTGATGGAAAAGGATGGTGAGCAGAACAACACGATCAATCTCAAGCGACGCGGTACGGCGCCCTTGGTTGATCTGATCCGTGTACATGCGCTGGCCTGCGGCTCGCGGGCACAGAATTCCTTCGACCGTCTTGAGGATATCAACAAGACTCGCTTGCTCGCGGGTCATTCCGGCGAGCGGATTCGCTACGCCCTGGAATTTATCGCCATGGTGCGTATTCGTCACCAGGTCATCGATATCCAGGAAGAGCGCAAACCGGACAATAACATCGAGCCCGAAAACGTCTCTGATAACGAGCGCCACAATCTCAAGGATGCCTTCCAGGTTCTGAGCAACGCACAGAAGTTCCTGAAGTTCCGTTATCCCATGCCTTCTCAGAAACGCTGATATTCGAATGAAGCCACTGTTACCACGCCGATACCCGGCGCCGCCGACATGGGCGGACTATTTCACGGCGCGTCGCGAGAAAACGCGTGATACGGCACTGGAACGCTACTTCGATGTCGGCGTACCTTCACCTGAGACGCCCATCAGTGATGTGCCGATGTTGGCCATGGACATGGAAACCACCGGCCTCGACGAGCAGCGTCACGCCATCGTCAGTATCGGCGTAGTGCCTTTCGACCTGCAGCGTATCCGGCTCGCCGAGCGGCGTTACTGGATCGTGAGGCCGCCGCGTCCCCTCGATGAGCGCTCGATCACCTTTCACCATATTACCCATAGCGAGATCGAGCAGGCGCCCGATCTCGACGAGGTGCTCGATGAGTTATTGGCCGCGATGGCCGGACGCATCGTCGTGGTGCATTATCGCCATATCGAGCGCACCTTCTTGAATGCCGCCGTCAAGGCACGGCGTGTCGAGGGGATTCATTTTCCGGTGATTGACACCATGTCGCTTGAGGCGCGTCTGCATCGTCAGTCGTGGTGGGCACGTCTTAGGCGCTGGCTGGGGCGTCCGCCGGCGTCGATTCGCCTACCCGATAGTCGCACGCGTTATGGCCTGCCGCCTTATCAGGCACATCATGCATTGATCGATGCACTGGCGACTGCCGAATTGCTGCAAGCTCAGATCGCGCATCGCTACAGCCCCGAAACGCCGCTGAGCGAGATCTGGAGCTAGTCAGGCGGACGTTGCGTCTTGCACAGAGGGCGCTGTCGCGAGATAGGCTTGGAAACGAAGAAGGCGGCCCGTGGGCCGCCTTCTGTGTGTCGCGAATTCAGGAATTCGCTTAGTTGGTGCGCGGTTCGCTCTTCAGGCCTTTGACGATGGCGTAGCAGGCCGCCAGCAAGACCAGCGTGAAAGGTAGTCCTGTGGTGATGACCGCCGTTTGCAGCGCTGTGAGACCGCCACCCAGCAGCAAGGCGATGGCGATGGCACCTTCGATCAACGCCCAGAAGACGCGCTGCGGCTTGGGTGCGTCGACCTTGCCGCCGGCAGTGATCGAGTCGATGACCAGCGAGCCGGAGTCCGAGGAGGTGATGAAGAACACCATCACCAGTACGATGCCCACGAACGAGGTGATCGCCGTCAGCGGTAGCTGGCCGAGCATGGTGAATAGCTGCAGCTCCAGTGCCGCGTCCTTGACGCCTTCGAAACCGCTGTTGACCTGTTCGATGGCGGTACCCCCGAAGGCGGTCATCCACAGAATCGATACGAGTGTCGGCACCAGGAGTACTGCGATCAGGAATTCACGCACGGTGCGGCCGCGGCTGACGCGGGCGATGAACATCCCGACGAACGGTGACCAGGAAATCCACCAGGCCCAGTAGTACGCCGTCCATCCTTGTGTAAAGCCGGTATCTTCACGGCCGAAGGGATTGGACAAGGCGGGCAGGTTCTTGGCGTAGCCCCACAGATTCTCGAAGAACCCGGTCGCGATCAGCAGCGTCGGCCCGACGAAGATCACGAAGATCAGCAGCAGGAAGGCGAGTGCCATGTTGAGCTGCGAGAGGCGTTGCACGCCCTTGTCGACCCCGGCAAGGACCGAGCCCAGCGCCACCAGCGTGATAGCAAAGATCAGTATCACCATGGTGACGTCGGTGTTGGGCGTATCGAATAGATAATGCAGCCCTGCGGAGGCCTGCGATGCCCCTAGCCCCAGCGAAGTTGCCAGACCGAAGAGCGTGGCGAAGACCGCCAGGATATCGATGACATGGCCGGGCCATCCCCATACGCGCTCACCCAGAATCGGGTAGAAGATCGAGCGCATGGTCAGCGGCAGGCCCTTGTTATAGGAGAACAGTGCCAGCGACAGGGCGACGATGGCATAGATGCCCCAAGGGTGCAGTCCCCAGTGGAAGATCGTTGCCGCCATGCCCAACTGTGCTGCCGCTTGCTCGTTACCTTCGGCGCCGCCCAGGGGAGCGCTACTGCCACCCGCAAGCGAGGTGCCGAAGTGGGTCAGCGGCTCGGAAACGCCATAGAACATCAAACCGATGCCCATCCCCGCTGCGAACAGCATGGCAAACCAGCCAGCATAGCTGAAATCCGGCGTGGCGTTGGCGCCGCCCAAACGGACCTTGCTCAGTGGGGTGAAAATCAGTACGACGGCGAGTACCACGAAAATATTCGCGGCAAGAATGAAGAACCAGTCCAAGTTGCCCGTCAGGAACGAGAACATTGCATTGAAGACCGGTGCCACCTGGTTCTGGAACGCCAGCGTCACGATGACGAAAAACAGGATCACCAGGGAGGAGATCGTGAACACCTTGCCGTGTAGATCGAAGTCGATACCGAACTTCGTGGAGGTGATGTTGTCTTGGCCTATTACATAGTCGGTATCGATCAGGTTCGCCGGCCCATCCGGAGCCGGAATACCCTCTGAGCCTTCATTTGGCTCTTGCGTATCGTCCTGCGAACGTTTGTCCATGAGAATTCTCCGTCTCAGGTAAGCATCGATTGCGTCGTTGACGCGAGATATGCCGCTTGGCGGCTAGCGTATTGTCGTTAAAACGTCTCGTACTCAATAAGTCTGCATAGTTGAGTCGTTTTTGCCATTAAGACCTTAAACGTTTCGTGGCGCGTTTCGCAAAGATGTCTCGCTGGCGTCGACGAATTCAACGTTCACCGCTGCGTGTCGCCTCCTCGACGATCCAGTCGTGCACGGCGCGCACCCGTCGATCGTCCAGTGCCCCGGGATGATAGACCAGGCCATAGCGCTTGCCGGTGGCGACGGCGCCGACGAACGGCGCGATCAGTGCGCCAGTGTCGAGTTCATCGGTGATCAGCGTGCGCCGTGCAATTGCCACACCCATGCCGGCGATGGCTGCCTCCACGGTCAAGTGATTGCGATTGAAGGTGTAGCCACGCCGCACGTTGACCGATTCGTCGCCCAGTGCATGCAGGTAGTGCTCCCACTCGGCGTAGTCGTGGCTACCGCGCCACGCGGTCACGTCATGCAGCAGCGGGTAGTAGCCCAGATCCTCGGGACGCACCAGCGGTGGGCGTCGGCGCAACAGTTGCGGCGAACATACCGCGAAGATCTCTTCATCCATGAGTGGCGTGATCTGGAAGCCGGGGTAGCGTCCATCGTTGAGGTCGATGGCCAGCTCGAACTCACCCTCGCGCAGTGACAGGTTGCTGTCTTCGGAAGCGACATGCAACTCGATGTCGGGAAAGCGCGCTTGTAATCGCGTCAATCGCGGCATCAGCCACTTGGCGAGAAATGAGGGTACACAACGCAAGCGTAGTACGCCACTCATGACCCCCGTACGCAGGCGACGCACCTCCATGCCTACTGCATCGTAGGCCTGATCGACCACCGATGCCAGGCGCTGGCCCTCGTCGGTGAGTTCCAGACGCCGCGGCAGGCGGCGGAAGAGCTTGAAGCCCAGTCGTGCCTCGAGTTGCTTGATCTGCTGGCTGACCGCGCCGGTGGTCACGTGCAGTTCTTCGGCGGCGCGGGTAAAGGAAAGGTGCCGCGCGCTGATCGCGAAGACCTTGAGCCAGGCGTGGGTTTGGGCGTGCAGGGTACGGCTCATGGTTTAGCCATTCTAAATCTTGGTCGAATTATTCTCCGTTGCCCGGCATGCAGGCTGGCTTCAAGCTAAAGTGAAATCGAGCGCCTAACAAGCTCGTTTAGTAATTTTGATTCATCAAGACTGCTCGAGGTGGCACGCATGGCAATCAGTGTGTTCGATCTGTTCAAAGTGGGCATTGGGCCGTCCAGTTCGCATACGGTCGGCCCCATGCGTGCGGCCTGCGACTTCATCGATGCGCTGCGCTCGCATGATTGGTTGACACGTGTCACGCGCGTCGAAGTGCATCTGCATGGCTCACTGTGCGCCACTGGCAAGGGGCATGGCACCGACCAGGCCGTGATCATGGGGCTCATGGGTGAGCGCCCCGAGCGTATCGACCCCGAGATCATGCCCGCCTGCATGGAGGAGCTGCGCGAATCGCAGACCTTGCTGCTCGCCGCTCAGCGGCCGATCTCTTTTCCCTGGGCACGTGACATGCAGTGGCATGATGAACCGCTTGCCTATCATCCTAACGCGCTGCGCCTCATCGCCCATGCCCACGGCGAAGAGTTGTATCGCAATACCTATTACTCCGTGGGCGGCGGCTTCGTCGTCGACGAGGCCCAGGCCGCCAGCGGTGCGCTGGATGCCGATTCCCCCGGCTTGCCCTACGATTTCGCCACGGCGGAAGAGCTGCTCGTGCTGTGCCGCACGCATGGGCTGCGCATCAGCGAGTTGATGCTCGAAAACGAGAAGGCCTGGCGCGATGAGACAAGCGTGCGCGACGCGCTGTGGCGTATCTGGGAGGCGATGAAGGCCTGCGTCGACAACGGTTTGCGCCATGATGGCGTGCTGCCCGGCGGGCTCAACGTCAAACGCCGCGCCAGCACGTTGCATCGGCGTCTGCAGTCGGCGACTGCCGATACCAGCGTGATCGCCTCGACTTTTTCGGCGATGGACTGGGTCAACGTCTTCGCCCTGGCCGTCAATGAGGAAAATGCCGCCGGCGGTCGGATGGTGACCGCGCCGACCAACGGCGCGGCGGGTATCGTCCCGGCGGTGTTGCACTACTACATGCAGTTTCAGCCCGGCGCCTGTGAGCGCGATGTGGTCGACTTCCTGCTTGCGGCCGGCGCCATCGGTATTCTGTGCAAGAAGAATGCCTCGATTTCCGGCGCCGAGGTGGGGTGCCAGGGCGAGGTCGGGTCGGCCTGCGCGATGGCTGCAGCCGGTCTCGCCGAGGTCATGGGCGGCACACCTGCACAGGTCGAGAACGCCGCCGAGATCGGCCTCGAGCACAACCTTGGATTGACCTGCGACCCCATTGGCGGCCTGGTGCAGGTGCCGTGTATCGAGCGCAACGCCATCGCCTCGGTGAAGGCGATCAACGCCGCGCAGATGGCGCTGGGCGGCGACGGCGAGCATTTCGTAACCCTCGACCGCGTCATACGTACCATGCGCGATACCGGTGCCGACATGCAGGACAAATATAAGGAAACCTCACGGGGCGGCCTGGCGGTGAATGCCATCGAATGTTGATACTGAATCGTTTGATCAACCCTTTGGGACGCCCGCGTGGCGTCCTTTTTTTAATTCGGGATCGCACCACGCGGCCTTCTATGGTTTTATTGCGTCGGAAAATAGCGCGCTTGGTGTTGCCGGGGTAGGCTCGGCGCACTGCTCCCGACGTCCGACGAGATAAGATAAAGAAGGTCGCTCATGAGCGAGACAGATAGCTGCATCATCCGCCATTTTCGGCATTACGCGAACCTTACCGAGAGTGACGAAGCGCTGTTGGACTCGCTAGAACGCGAGCCGCGCGAGGTCGAGCGAGGGGAAGCCTTGTGGCAAACCGACGACCCGGCGGGGCGTTTCTGCACGCTCTCCAAGGGCTGGGCGTATTCCTTCCGTGACATGGAGGATGGCTCGCGCCAGATTCTCGAGATATTGCTTCCAGGGGATGTCATCGGTCTGCGCGAATTCGCCTTCCATGAGCGCCTCTCCGGGGTCATGATGATCGATGATGGCGTCGTCTGCGATTTCCCGCATCGTCGCTTGGTCGAGGTGTTTCGCGAATCCTCTACGCTTTCGATGATCTTTTTCGCCGTATCCTCACAACAGCAGGCCTTGTTGACAGAGCGCCTGATCAATCTGGCACGGCGTAGCGCGCGCCAGAAGTTGGCCCACCTGATCTACGAGATGTACATACGCCTGCAGCGCACCATGCCGTACGCCACGCGGCGTTTCCGTCTGCCGCTGTCGCAACAGCAACTGGGCGACGCTCTGGGGCTCACCTCGGTGCATGTCAGCCGCACGCTGAGCGGGTTCCGCGAGGATGGCCTGCTGATCCGCGAACGCCAGTGGGTCGAGTTGCTCGATCCCGACGCCCTGGCGCATGAAGCCGAATTCGCCGGACGCTATCTGCGGGATAGTCTATGGCCGACCTCGGGGGAGTGAACCTCGAAGCTGTCACGGGAGCATGAATCAGATCTGTAGCGTATCCGGCAAATGCGCGACCAGGAAGTCGACGAACTGACGCACCTTGGGCGAGAGGTGCCGGTGGCGCGGATAGATCGCCCACACTGCGGTGTCGGTGAATTGATAGCTATCCAGCACCGACACTAGCTGTCCCTGCGCCAGATACGGCGCCACGTAGTAGTCGGGTAGCTGCGCCAGCCCCAGACCTTTCAATACCGCATCGAGCAACGCCGGCCCCGAGTTGGCGCGCCAGCAACCCTCGATGTGCACCTCCCGACGCTGGCCATTGACCTCGAACAGCCAGCTATCGCGGGAGCCGCGCAGGCAGTTGTGATGGCTCAACTCGGCCAGCGAATGTGGCGGCGCGGCGCGCTCGAAATACGCCCGCGTGCCGACCACATATTCGCGCCGCTCGCACAGCCGCCGCGCGATAAGGCTCGAGTCACGCAGCACGCCCATGCGGATAGCGACGTCGAAGCCTTCCTCGATCAACTCGACCTGGCGGTTGGTGAAATGCATGTCGACTTCGAGCTGCGGGTGCAAGCGCTGGAAATCGTTGACCAGCGGAGCGATATAGCGCTCGCCGAACGTGGTGGCACAGGTCAGTCGCAAGGTGCCCTTGGGCCGCGACTGAAAGTCGACGATGGCTTCCTCGGCCTCTCGAAAGCCATCGAACAAGTGGCGGCAATGCCGGTAGTAGAGAGCGCCGGCGTCGGTAAGACGCGTCTGGCGCGTGGTGCGATACAACAGCGTCGTGCCGAGCTGGCTCTCGAGCTGCCCAATCAAGCGACTCACGTGCGAGGTGGAAACTTTCAGATGCCGCGCGGCGGCGGAAAACGTGCCCAAGCGGGCGACTTCAATGAAAGCCTCGATACGATCCCAACGCTGCATTGTTGCTCCACGGCAATAATCTTGTGGCGTTGTAAGTATTTATCCAAGCGCGCCAACTGCCTAGACTGGTGAGGTTAAACACGCGCGCTTAGACAGCCTATGCTGGCGTCCTGGGCGCCGCCACGATCGACGAAGGAGAATGCCTGATGAAATCACGCGCCGCCATCGCTTGGGAAGCCGGCAAACCGCTGGAGATCGCCGAGATCGACGTCCAAGGACCCAAGGCCGGCGAGGTACTGGTACAGATCAAGGCGACCAGCGTATGCCATACCGACGCTTTCACCCTCTCCGGCGCCGATCCGGAAGGTAACTTTCCGGCGGTGCTGGGCCACGAGGGCGCCGGCATCGTGCAGGAAGTCGGCGAGGGTGTCACCAGTCTCAAGCCCGGCGATCACGTCATTCCGCTGTATACCGCCGAGTGCGGCCAGTGCAAGTTCTGCCTCTCCGGCAAGACCAACCTGTGCAGCTCGGTTCGTGCGACCCAGGGCAAGGGCGTGATGCCCGACGGCACTTCGCGCTTTTCCAAGGATGGCCAATCGCTGCATCACTACATGGGCTGCTCGACATTCAGCGAATATACCGTGCTGCCGGAAGTCTCGCTGGCCAAGGTGTCTTCTGAAGCACCGCTGGACAAGATCTGCCTGCTGGGCTGCGGCGTCACCACCGGCATTGGTGCGGTAATGAATACCGCCAAGGTCGAGCCGGGCGCCACCGTGGCCGTGTTCGGCCTGGGCGCCATCGGTCTGGCGGTCATCCAAGGGGCTCAGATGGCCAAGGCGAGCCGTATCATCGCCATCGACATCAATCCCGACAAGTTCGACCTGGCGCGTCAGTTCGGTGCCACCGAGTTCGTCAATCCCAAGGATTATTCGGATCCGATCCAGCAGGTGATCGTCGATTTGACCGACGGCGGCGTCGATTACTCCTTCGAGTGCATCGGCAATGTCAATGTCATGCGCTCGGCGCTGGAGTGCTGCCACAAGGGTTGGGGCGAGTCGATCATCATCGGTGTTGCCGGCGCCGGAGAGGAGATCTCCACACGTCCGTTCCAACTGGTCACCGGGCGCGTCTGGAAGGGCTCCGCCTTCGGTGGCGTCAAGGGGCGCAGCGAACTGCCGGGTTATGTCGACGATTACATGAACGGCAAGCTCAAGATCGACGAGTTCGTCACCCAGGATATGGCGTTCGAGGAGATCAACGAAGCGTTCGAGTTGCTGCACGCCGGCAAGAGCATCCGTACCGTGCTGCACTATTGATTTATCGCGCCCAATGCTGCGCGAAGGGTGCTTATTGATTTATCGCGCCCAATGCTGCGCGAAGGGCGCTTATTGATTCATCGCGCCCGATGCTGCGTGAAAGGGCGTTCGAGACGTGCCCGACGCTGTATGACTGATACGCGGGCGTCGGTAACCGACGCCCGCCCGGCATGATACAAGGAGGATACATGACCATATCCGAATCGCTGGAACTGGTCTCCGCGACCAAGTCGTTCGGCGGCTGGCTGAAACGCTACAAGCATCACTCGCGCGCGCTCGACTGCGAGATGATCTTCGCCATTTACCTGCCTCCCCAGGCGGAAACCGAGAAGGTGCCGCTGTTGTGGTGGCTCTCGGGGCTGACCTGCAACGACGAGAACTTCATGCAGAAGGCTGGCGCCCAACGCGTGGCCGCCGAGCTGGGTATGGCCATCATCTGTCCTGACACCAGCCCGCGAGGCACCGATCTCCCCGGTGAGCACGAAAGCTACGATTTCGGCTCCGGTGCGAGCTTCTACGTCAATGCCAACCAGGCGCCGTGGTCCAAGCACTACCGCATGTACGACTACGTCACCGAGGAACTGCCCTCGGTGGTGCGTCAGCATTTCCCGCTCAATGGGCGGGAAGCCATCAGTGGGCATTCCATGGGCGGTCATGGTGCGCTGGTCTTGGCTCTGCGCCAACCCGGGCGTTATTCCTCGGTCTCGGCGTTCGCGCCGGTCGTCAATCCCATTGTCTCGCCCTGGGGGCAGAAGGCATTCACAGCCTATCTCGGCGAGGATCATGGCAAATGGACGCAATACGACGCCTGTGAACTGATCGCCAAGGGAGCATCGCGCCAGCCGCTGTTTATCGATCAGGGCGAGGCGGATAACTTCCTCGACGAGCAGCTGATGCCCGAGCGCATCGAAGCCACCTGCGAGAAGCATGACCATCCGCTGACTCTGCGCCGTCAGCCGGGCTACGATCATAGCTATTTCTTCATCGCTACCTTCATCGAAGAGCACCTGCGCTATCATGCCGAGCATCTGCAGCGAAAGCGTTAGACGACTCGCCGGATCGATGCCCCGCTCAGGCGATGAACTGGCGCGGGGCATTTTCTTGAAAACGTCATACGGATGTCGTTTTTGATAGCGTAAGGCGACGCTTTTAGATACGTTGAGGGGGCGCCTTCTCGTCACACTCAAGGCGTTGAACCTGACTTTCTACAATGACAATACATCCCTGGTGAAGCACTACCAGTGGCTCCGAACGTGACCCGAGGAGAACCGCTGATGGCCATGACGAGTGACCGTCCCGCGCCGCCTACCGCCCCCGATGCGCCGCTGCGGTTGGGCTTCTTGTTGATGGATAATTTCACGCTGATCTCGTTGGCCTCAGCGGTAGAGCCGTTGCGTATGGCCAACCAACTGGCCGGGCGTGAACTCTACCAGTGGACCACGTTGAGTACGGACGGTGAGGCGGTGCGTGCCAGCGATGGTTTACTGATCACGCCTGATAACGGCATGCACGAGCCACTCGCGCTCGACATGGTGTTCGTGTGCGGTGGGGTTGGGATCCAGCGCCATGTCACGCGTGAGCATGTGCTGTGGCTGCAGGCCCAGGCGCGTCAGTCGCGACGCATCGGCGCGTTGTGCACAGGCAGTTGGGCGCTGGCCAAGGCGGGGTTGCTCGATGGCTACGAATGCAGTATTCACTGGGAGTTTCAGGCCGCCGCGCAGGAAGCCTATCCGCGTGCCACGCTGACCACGCAGCTTTTCTCGATTGATCGCGACCGTGCTACGGCGTCTGGCGGGACCGCGCCGCTGGACATGATGCTGACGTTGATTGGCCGCGATCACGGCCGTGAGTTGTCGGCGGCGATCTCCGATATGTTCATCTGCGACCGCATGCGTGGCGAGCAAGACCAGCAGCGCGTGCCGTTGCGGCATGTGTTGGGCACCAGTCAGCCCAAGCTGCTCGAGATCGTGTCGCTGATGGAAGCCAACCTGGAAGAGCCCATCGCCCTCGACGAGCTGGCGCACTACGTGAACGTTTCGCGGCGTCAGCTCGAGCGGTTGTTCCAAAAATACCTGAGTTACTCGCCGTCGCGCTATTACCTCAAGCTGCGCCTGACCCGTGCCCGACAACTGCTGCGTCAGACCTCGATGTCGATCATCGAAATCGCCTCGGTCTGTGGGTTCGTTTCCACACCGCATTTCTCCAAGTGCTATCGGGAATACTTCGGCACGCCGCCGCGTGACGAGCGTCTGACGCGTTTAGCAAGCGCTCGCGTGACATTGACGCCCGCCAATCTGGCTGCGGGCAATGAAGACGACGCCTATGTCGCGCCGCGCGCCTCCAGTGCGATGCAGGCCCTGGCCCAGGCACAAGGCGAACCCACCTACGCGAGTGTGCGCCTGGGATAGCGCGCACCACGCGATACCTGGCGTGTGCCACCCACGGGGCCGTCCGATCATCGGGCGGCCCCGTTGCGTTCAGGTCGACGACAAGGCGTGACGCATTTGGAATTCTCCTCGTCGCTTCCAAGCGTCGGCGGCCGCGGCGACGGGGCTAAGCTGGCCGCATGAAGCCATCCCCCGGAGCGACGACATGACCGCCCAAGCACTGCACGACGACGCCATCGTCATCGATGGCCTGATCATCGCCAAATGGAACCGCGAGCTTCTCGAAGACATGCGCCGGGGCGGCTTGACCGCCGCCAACTGCACCGTCTCGGTTTGGGAGGGGTTTCAGGCCACCGTCGACAACATTGTCCAGACCAACGCGCTGCTCGCGGCATGTGACGATCTGGTGCGGCCCGTGCATACCACCGCCGATATCACTCGCGCCAAGGAAGAGGGCAAGACCGGGATCATATACGGTTTTCAGAACGCCCATGCCTTCGAGGATCAGATCGGCTACGTCGAGGTCTTCAAGCGCCTCGGCGTGGGCATCGTTCAGATGTGCTACAACACCCAGAATCTGGTCGGTACCGGCTGTTACGAGCGCGACGGCGGTCTTTCCGGCTTCGGTCGCGAGATCGTCGCCGAGATGAATCGCGTGGGCGTGATGTGCGACCTGTCCCACGTCGGCGAGACGACTTCTCGCGAAGTCATCGAGACGTCCGAAAAGCCGGTCTGCTACTCCCATTGCCTGCCGTCCGGCCTCAAGGAACATCCTCGCAACAAGTCCGACGCCGAGTTGCGCTTCATCGCCGAACATGGCGGTTTCGTCGGCGTAACCATGTTTACCCCCTTCCTGCGTGCGGGTGTCGATGCCACCGTCGACGACTACGTCGAAGCCATTGAATACGTGATGAATATCGTCGGCGAGGACGCCATCGGTATCGGCACCGACTTCACTCAAGGGCAGGATCAAGCCTTCTTCGAATGGCTGACCCACGACAAGGGCTACGCTCGTCGCCTGACTAACTTCGGCACCATCATCAATCCCGAGGGCATACGCACCATCGGTGAGTTCGGCAACCTCACCGAGGCGCTCTTGCGACGCGGCATGAGCGAGCGACAGGTGCGCAAGATCATGGGGGAGAACTGGATGCGAGTGCTCAAGGATGTTTGGGGAGAATAAGCCACGAGCGGCGAGCCATGGGCCGTGAGATATAAGCGGCGAGCTACGGGCTGCGAGCTAAAATGCTGCCGAAGCCCGAAGCCGCGGTAGGGCCATAACAATCAGCAAGATTTGAGGAATACGACCGTGACCAAGATGCCTCCCGAATTGCCCATCGAGGTGGATAGCGAGACCGGCGTGTGGACCACCGATGCGCTGCCCATGCTCTATGTGCCGCGCCATTTTTTCGTCAACAACCACGTCGCCGTGGAGCAGGCGCTGGGCATCGAGACCTACGCCGAGATTCTCTATCAAGCGGGCTACAAGAGTGCCTGGCACTGGTGCGAGAAAGAAGCCGAATGCCACGGCATCACAGGTGTGGACGTCTTCGAACATTACATGAAGCGTCTCTCGCAACGAGGCTGGGGTCGCTTCTTCACCGAGGCGATCGACCTCGACGCGGGCACTGCCTGCGTGCGTCTGGAAGACAGCGCTTTCGTTTATCAACAGGGCAAGGTCGGCCACAAGGTGGATTACATGTTCACCGGTTGGTTCGCCGGGGCGATGGATCAGATCCTCGCCGCGCGCGGCAGCGAGCTGCGCACCGTCGCCGAGCAGACCCAGAGCGCCGCCGAGCCCGCCTGCGATGTCGGGCGCTTCCAGGTCACTCCCCGCTCTCAATCCGCCGGCTGAGGTTTCCACGATGGCATTCGACGCACTTTTTCAACCCATCGAGATCGGCAAGCTGACGATTCGCAACCGCGTGGTCAGCACCGCCCATGCCGAGGTCCATGCCACCGATGGCGGCATGACCACCGAGCGTTACGTCAAATACTACGAAGAGAAAGCCAAGGGCGGTGTGGGGCTTTCTATCTGCGGCGGCTCGTCGCCGGTATCGATCGATAGCCCCCAAGCCTGGTGGAGCTCGGTGAACCTGACCACCGACCGCATCATTCCGCACTTTCAGAACCTCGCCGATGCCGTCCACAAGCATGGCGGCAAGATCATGATTCAGATCACCCACATGGGGCGTCGCTCACGGTGGGACGGTCACGACTGGCCGGTGCTGCTGTCGCCTTCGGGGATTCGCGAGCCGGTGCATCGCTCGACCTGCAAGACCATCGAAGAAGAAGACATCTGGCGGATCATCGACGATTTCGCCCAGGGCGCGCGGCGCGCCAAGGAAGGTGGGTTGGACGGCGTCGAGCTGTCCGCCGTGCACCAGCATCTGATCGACCAGTTCTGGAGCCCGCGCGTCAACAAGCGCACCGATGAGTGGGGCGGCAGCTTCGAGGGCCGCATGCGGTTCGGCATGGAAGTGCTCAAGGCGGTACGCGCCGAGGTCGGCGACGATTTCGTGGTCGGCATGCGCATCTGTGGCGACGAGTTTCATCCGGATGGTTTGACCCACGACGATATGAAGGACATCGCCGCCTACTACGATGCTACCGGCCAGGTCGACTTCTTCGGCGTGGTGGGCTCGGGCTGCGATACCCACGATACCCTGGCCAACGTGATCCCCAATATGGCCTACCCGCCGGAGCCGTTCCTGCATCTGGCGGCGGGCATCAAGGAAGTGGTCAACGCCCCGGTGATCCATGCCCAGAACATCAAGGATCCCACCCAGGCCAACCGCATTCTCGAAGGCGGCTATGTCGACATGGTGGGCATGACCCGCGCACACATCGCCGATCCGCACCTGATCGCCAAGGTCCAGATGGGCCAGACCGATCGGATCAAGCAGTGCGTGGGCGCCAACTACTGCATCGACCGCCAGTACCAGGGCCTCGACGTGTTGTGTATCCAGAACGCGGCGTCGTCCCGCGAATACATGGGCCTGCCGCACGAGATCGAGAAAAGCGCCGGCCCCCAACGCCAAGTAGTGGTCGTGGGTGGCGGGCCGGGCGGCATGGAAGCGGCGCGGGTCGCCGCCGAACGTGGCCACTCGGTCACGCTGTTCGAGGCTGCCGAGGCGTTGGGCGGACAGATCACGCTGGCCGCCAAGGCGCCGCAGCGCGATCAGATCGCCGGCATCACGCGCTGGTTTCAGCTCGAACTGACGCGGCTCAAAGTCGATGTCCGACTGGGTGCGCGCGCCGACGAGGCGACCATCGAGGACCTGCGTCCCGACATCGTCGTCCTCGCCACTGGCGGCCAGCCGTTTCTGACCCAGGTACCCGAATGGGGCTATGCACAAGACCGCGACGAAAGCCTGGTCGTCAGCGCCTGGGATGTCCTCGGCGGTGAGGTGGCGCCGGGCAAGAATGTGCTGGTGTTCGATACCCTCTGCGAATTCACCGGGGTCTCGGTGGCCGACTACCTGGCCGACAAAGGCGCCCAGGTGGAAATCGTCACCGACGATACCAAGCCCGGCAGTGCGGTCGGCGGTACGACCTTTCCCACCTATTACCGCAGCCTTTACGAGAAGGAGGTCATCATGACCTCGGACCTGGCGCTGCATAAGGTCTATCGCGAGGGCACATCGCTGGTGGCGGTATTGGAGAACGAATACACCGGGGCCCAGGAAGAGCGCGTGGTCGATCAGGTGGTCGTCGAGAACGGCGTGCGTCCGAATGAATCACTGTATTACGCGCTCAAGGAACGCGCGCGCAATCACGGTCAGCTCGACCTCGAGGCGCACTACGCCGCCGCGCCGCAACCCAGCCTGGCGACGCTGGACGACGATGCACAATCCGGCTTCCTGCTGTTTCGCGTGGGCGACTGCACCGCGCCGCGCAATACGCATGCGGCGATCTACGACGCTCTGCGGATTTGCAAGGATTTCTGAAGGCGCTTCGCGTCAGCCACGAGCTTCGGGCAACGAGCCGCGAGCAACACTGTTGTAGTCCGAAGCCCGAAGCCCGAAGCCCGAAGCCCGAAGCTCGTAGCTCGTAGCCCCAAAGTGAGGTGGTTAATATGCTCGATATCCTCTTGCCGACCCTAATCTTTGCTGCCTTGGCCCTGGCGGCGCTGGGTGCCTGGCGGCGTGTGCGGTTGTGGCGCCGGGGGCGGGCGTCGAAGGTGGCTTTCTTACGTGGCCTGGCTGCGATGCCGCGACGTTATCTGGTCGATCTGCACCATGTGGTGGCGCGCGACAAGGTGATGGCCAATACTCATGTGGCCACCGCCGGCGGCTTCGTCGCGGCGCTGGGGCTGGCAGTCATCGTGCACGGCCTGGGACTGGCCGAGGGTATGCTCGGCTGGTTGTTGTTGGCGGCCAGCGCGACCATGTTTGCGGGTAGCCTGTTCGTCGTCCGGCGGCGGCGCAACCCGCCGGCACGCTTGTCGAAGGGGCCGTGGATGCGCCTTCCCAAGAGCCTGATGGCGTTCTCGCTGGGTATCTTCGTCGTCACCCTGCCGGCGGTGGGCGTACTGCCATCCGGCTTTTCACAAGGCGTGGGCGGCTGGCTGGTCGCCTTGTTGCTGGCCGGTGTGGTGGCCTGGGGGCTGGCGGAATTGGTAGTAGGCATGACCTGGGGTGGGCCGATGAAGCATGCCTTCGCCGGTGCCTTGCATCTGGCCTTTCATCGCCGTCCCGAGCGCTTTGCCGATACGCAACACGGTGGCTATCCATCCACCGGCCTCAAGGCGCTCGATCTCGACGATACCGAGGCGCCATTGGGTGTCGGCCAGCCCACCGATTTCACCTGGAACCAGTTGCTGGGCTTCGATGCCTGCGTGCAATGCGGGCGCTGCGAAGCGGTCTGCCCGGCCTTCGCCGCCGGCCAGCCGCTCAACCCCAAAAAGCTGATCCAGGACATGGTGGTGGGTATGGCCGGAGGCAGCGATGCTGGCTATGCCGGTAGCCCTTACCCTTCACAAGGGCTTGAGGACCGGCCGGTGGGTGAGCACCAGGGCTCACCGCATGGTCCCATTGTCGCGCCAGCTTCCACAAAAGACGGCAAGGCGCTGGTCGATGCCGAGACGCTGTGGTCCTGCACCACCTGCCGGGCCTGCGTCGAGGAGTGTCCGATGATGATCGAGCACGTCGATGCCATCGTCGACATGCGTCGTCATCTGACCCTCGAAGACGGTGCGACCCCCGGCAAGGGCGCCGAGGTGATCGACAACCTGATTGCCACCGACAATCCCGGCGGTTTCGACCCCGGCGGACGACTCAACTGGGCGGCGGATCTCGAGCTGCCGTTGATGGCCGACGTCGAGCGCGCCGAGGTGTTGCTGTGGCTGGGTGACGGCGTCTTCGATATGCGCAATCAACGCACGCTGCGCGCCCTGGTCAAGGTGCTGCGCGCCGCCGGTGTCGACTTCGCCGTGCTCGGCAACGAAGAGCGCGACAGCGGCGACGTGGCGCGCCGTCT
This sequence comes from Chromohalobacter nigrandesensis, assembly GCF_023061285.1. Lineage (GTDB taxonomy): Bacteria > Pseudomonadota > Gammaproteobacteria > Pseudomonadales > Halomonadaceae > Chromohalobacter > Chromohalobacter nigrandesensis. The sequence continues at coordinate 167,945 of NZ_JAKGAM010000002.1, read as the reverse complement.
CGGCGACGAGGCAACCTTTCAGTCGCTGGCGCGGCGCAATATCGCCACGCTTTCCCAGTATCGCTTCGAGTGTATCGTTACCTGCGATCCGCACAGCTTCCATGTGCTCAAGAATGAATACGGCGCCTTCTATCCGCCAGGGCAGGAAAGCAGCTACCCGGTCTGGCATCACAGCACCTTCATCAATCAGTTGATCGAGTCCGGTCGGTTGCGACTGGCGCCGGGCCAGGCGTCGCGGGTGACCTATCACGACCCCTGCTACCTGGGCCGCTACAACGGCGAATACGAAGCCCCCCGCGCGGTGCTGAAAGCGCTGGGCGTCGAGCTGGTCGAGATGCAGCGCTCGGGCTATCGCTCGCGTTGCTGCGGTGGCGGTGGCGGGGCGCCGATTACCGATGTTCCCGGCAAGCAGCGCATCCCCGACATGCGCATGGGTGATGTGCGCGAAACCCAGGCCGAGCAGGTCGTGGTGGGCTGCCCGCAATGCACGGCCATGTTCGAAGGTGTCGTCCCGCCAACGGGCGACGAAGAGGTCGCGGTCAAGGATATCGCCGAGATGGTTGCCGTCGCGCTGGATACCACGCCTGCGGCGACGCTGGCGCCGCGTGATGCCTCGACCCCGCAGGCCACCGAGGAGGTCATGTCATGAGCGATCTTCCACGTCGCGATCCCCGCCAGGAATGGATCGCCCGCAATCGTCTGCATCCGCGCCATGCTGAAGTGCTCCTGGCGGCGGGCCAGGGCGCGGCCAGTGAATGGCAGGGTCCCAACGGTCTCGTACGCAGGAATCCGCACGCGATTGGGTTCGTCGGTCCCAATGGCGTAAAGCGCATCGACCGTAGCGGCACGCAGCAAGGTGCGGGTGGCGGCGGTGCGACGACACCGGCTGCCGAGCGTAAGCCGCTGGTCGAGATCGAAGCGCCCGCCTTCCTGGTCGCGGTGGTGCCGGATATGGCCGGCGGCCGCCTGAGCGGGCATGATCGCGATCTGCTCGGCCTGGCGCGCCAGCTCGCCGATGCCGATCCGGTAGCCCGGGGCGCGGTGGTCGCGGTGATCTTCGGTCCCCATAAGGAGACGAGCTTCGCCGAGGCGGGAGTCGATCGCCTGCTGCATCTCGATTCACCGGATGTCGCAGGCTACGCCCCCGAGGCGCGTCTGGGCGCGCTGACCCTGGTCGAGGAGGCCTGGGCACCGCGCCATTGGTTGCTGCCGGATTCCAAGCTGGGCGGCGGCGAGCTGGGCCGGCGCCTGGCGGTGCGTCTCGGCGAACGGCCGGCGACGAGCGTCTGGCAGGTCGCAGCGGATACCGAGGCGGTCATGGGTTGGCAGTGCACCGCGCGGGGCGCGGCGGGGTCGCTGGACATTCGGCGCCCCTTGTCGCGAGTCGCCCTGGCGCTGGCCGAATGTGCCGAACCGGTCAGCGAGACGCGTCATGCTGCCGCCGAACTGGCCTTGCCTCAGCCGTTGCCGTCGACCTTGTCGCGTATCCAGGATCTTGGGCAAGTCAGCGTCGATCCGTCCGGCGTGGCATTGTCAGAGGCCGAATTCATTCTTTCCGCCGGCAATGGCGTCAAGGATTGGCCAGGTTTCCACCATGCCGCCGAGGTGTTGGGGGCTACCGAAGGCGCCTCACGTGTGGCGGTGGATGATGGCTTCATGGCCCGCGACCGTCAGGTGGGCGCCACCGGCACCTGGGTGACGGCGAGAGTCTATGTCGCCGTGGGCATCAGCGGCGCCATCCAGCACCTGCAGGGGATCCAGACCTGCGACAAGGTAGTGGCGATCAACATGGACCCAGGGTGCGACATGATCAAGCGCGCCGATCTCGCGGTGATCGGGGACGCGACCCAGATACTCGAGGCGCTGGTCACCCTGGTGGCACAAGCGCGAGAGGAGAAACGCGATGCAGCCTGAAGTTACCACGATGCCAGCGCTCGAGGTGACGGTGCTGGTTTCCGTCGGTCGTCACCCGTTGACAGGAAGGGCGCGGCGTGCCGACCAGGACGCGCGAGGCGTTGAGCTGGCGCGCTCGCTGACGGATGCCGAGGTACGTCTGCTGCATGCCGGTGAGCGGGATGTGAGCAGCGACGCGGCATTGCGCGGCTATCTGGGCATGGGCTTCACCGAATTGTCGCTACTCGAGCAGCCCGAAGGCGCCGATGTGCTGCCCGCGCTCGCTGAGATCCTGGACGAGACCTCGCCGCAACTGGTAATCACCGGCGAGCGTGCCGAACGGGGCGAAGGCTCGGGTCTGCTACCCTACCTGCTTGCGGAGCGCCTCGGTTGGCCCCTGGTGAGCGGTCTGGCAGCGGTGGAAAGCGTGGAGGACGGTGTGGCGACCTTGCTGCAGGCCCTGCCGCGTGGGCAGCGGCGGCGCCTCAAGGTTCGACTGCCGGCTATCGTCACTGTCGATAACGCGGCCCCTACGCCGCGCCAGAGCGCCTACGGGCCGGCGCGACGCGGTACATTCGAGACGACGGCAGGGCCGGTGAGCGATGATGAAGAATGGGCCGCATGGCAAGTGCAACCCGCCCGTCAGCGTCCCAAACGCCTCAAGATCGTCAAGGCCGCCTCGGCACGAGACCGCTTCAAGGCCGCCGCCGCCAAAGCCGAAGGCGGTGGTGGCCAGGTATTGACAGACGTGACCCCGGAACAGGGCGCCGAGGCGATCCTGACGCTACTGCGTGAAGAAGACGTACTGCGGTGAGGTCCCGCTCAGCGAGCCGAGGCGTGCTCGGGCAGCCCGCTGGCGAGGAAGATGCTGACCACGCCGCCGCCCAAGGCGATCCACAGTGGTGCGGCGGGCGCCCAGAGCGCGGCGACCGGCCCCAGTAGCATCACGCCGAGGGCCGCCAGTGCGTTGGCCAGGCCCAGCGCCATGCCCGATCCCAGCGAGCGGTTCTCGGGCAGGATGTCCTGGGCGATGAGGATGCCCAGCGGCAAGGTCGCGAACAGGCTGATGCCCAGCACGCCGAGCACGATCCACAGCCAGATGCCTTCGGCCATCAGGAAGGCCGCCAGCATGATGACCGAAATACTCATGGCGACGATCAACACCGGGCGTCGGCCGAAGCGATCCGAGAGCCGTCCGCCGCCGAGGTTGCCGATCACGCCGACGACCAGCATGACGGTGATGAAGCTGGCGCCGGTGGTTAGATCGCCCCCGCCCTGAGCCCACATCAACGGTACATAGGTCACCACCGAGAGAATCATCAGGGAACGCAGGGCGGAAAAGGCCACCAACCGCGAGAGCGGGCCGGCATGCAGACGCCAGGCGATGGGGGTGGCATTCGCGTCGCGCGGCGGCAGGCGCGGCGCCCAGTGCAGCACGAACGGCAGCGTGACGAGCGCGGGCAGGGCGAGCAGCCACAGATACCCCAGGCCCCACTGCACCACCACCCAGCTTGCCAGAGCCGGCCACACACCACGTCCTACCTCGCCGCCGACCATGAAGATCGACATCGCGGTCCCCGGGCGTTCGCCACCCAGGCGACGAATCCCGGCCAGTGCCTGGGGATGGAAGAAGGCGTTGGAGATCCCGATCAGCATCAGAATGCCGAGCAGAGGCCAGAAACCCGAAGCAAAGCCTACCAGGGCGCCGCCCAGTGACGAACCGGCGAGCCCCAGAGCGACCATGACGCGGCCACCGACCCGGTCGGCGAAAATCCCCACCAGCGGTTGCAGTGCCTGGCCCATCAACAAGGCCGCCATGATCGTTCCGGCCAGCGCCACCGACAGGTTGAGCGAGATCAGAATCGCCGGCAGCACGCCCGGCAGATAATTGGCGGCGCCGTCGTTGAGAAAATGCGTCCAGCTCATGCCGGTCAGGCGAGCGGGATGTGAGTGGGAACGAGGCGAGGCGGTGGCGGTCGAGGCCTCCATGGCGAACTCCGGTGGCGGGCGATGCCTCATGGGGCATCTTTGAGTATTGGCTTGAATAACATGGCTCTACAGCGGGAACAAGCCCTGCTTACGATAAGACGACTAAGCAAATCGTGGTAGGTCGACGTTTGTGTGGCGTTATGCGTCGGGCGGCAAGAACGCCGGATTGCGTTCTTCGATGTCTCTTTTGGGCATGGCGATGACTCGCTGGGAACATTACGCGCCAGCAAGAGGGCTATGGTCGAAGAGTGGCGTTTGACGCCACGACGCCTCTCACCACGAAATAAAGGACAATCACCATGAGTGCAGCCAACCGCGGCGTGATCTACATGGGTGCCGGCCATGTCGAGGTCCAACCGATCCCCTTTCCCGAACTGGCGCTGGGCAATCGCAAATGCGAGCACGGCGTGATTCTCAAGGTCATCACCACCAACATCTGTGGTAGCGATCAGCACATGGTGCGCGGGCGCACTACCGCGCCGAGCGGCATGGTGCTCGGGCACGAAATCACCGGCGAAGTCGTCGAGTGTGGACGTGACGTCGAGTTCATCGGCGTCGGCGACGTCGTCTCGGTGCCCTTCAACATCGCCTGCGGGCGTTGCCGCAACTGCAAGGAAGGCCAGACCGGCATCTGCCTCAATGTCAATCCCGCGCGTCCGGGCGCTGCCTATGGTTATGTCGACATGGGCGGCTGGGTCGGTGGTCAGACCGAGTACGTCATGGTGCCCTACGCGGACTTCAATCTGTTGAAGTTCCCCGACCGCGACATCGCCATGGACAAGATTCGCGACCTGACGTTGCTCTCCGATATCTTCCCCACCGGCTTCCACGGTTGTGCCACCGCCGGTGTCGGCCCCGGCAGTACCGTCTACATCGCCGGGGCTGGCCCGGTCGGTCTGGCCGCAGCGGTGTCTGCCCAACTGTTGGGTGCCGCCTGCGTCATCGTCGGCGATATGAACCCGCAGCGTCTCGGTCAGGCCGAAAGCTTCGGCTGCGAGACCCTGGATCTGCGCCAGGACACGCCGATGGCCGATATGCTGGAACCCATCCTCGGCGCACGTGAAGTGGACAGTGCGGTGGATGCAGTGGGCTTCGAGGCGCGTTGTCATGGCCACAACCACTCGCACGAGCAGCCCGCCACGGTGCTCAACGCCTGCATGGATGTCACTCGTGCCGGCGGTCAGATCGGCATCCCCGGGCTTTATGTTACCGAAGACCCCGGCGCCGAGAGCCAGGAAGCCCAGCAGGGTAACCTGTCGATGCGTCTCGGCCAGGGCTGGGCCAAATCCCACTCCTTCCATACTGGCCAGTGCCCGGTGATGAAGTATCACCGGCAACTGATGCAGGCGATCCTGTTCGACAAGGTGAACATCGCCGACGCCGTCAATGTCGAGGTCATCTCTCTGGACGAAGCACCGCGCGGCTATGCGGACTTCGACGGTGGCGTGGCCAAGAAATTCGTCATCGACCCGCACGGCAGTGTGGCCGCCTGAGCGGCAATCAATGGCCCCGGTGCGAGACCGGGGCTAACATGCAACGAGGCGCCTGTCTGCGGACAGGATGCCGATAGCCGGGTGGCGTTTTCCATGGTGGTCTGTCCCGCCGGATAACACACTCCCGGGCAAGTCGAGTAAGAGCCTACCGATAATAATGAGCACGCCATGACCGTCGAGACCCTCACTCCCAAGCGTCGTTTCCGCGGCAAGGCCCGTGGCCGTGATTTGGCTCCTGTCGCGCTGGCGGCGCTTCGGGCGCTTCTCGGCGACGAGCGCAGCCACCCGGAGCTGCGACGTCGCGATCTGTTGATCGAGCATCTGCATGCCATCCAGGACGCGCGAGGGCATCTCGCCCTCGCCGAGCTGCGCGCGCTGGCCGACTATATGAACCTGCCCATGGCGGCGGTCTACGAGACGGCAACCTTCTATGCCCATTTCGACGTGGTTCACGACGATCAGGCGTTACCGCCTGAGGTGACGGTGCGGGTCTGCGATTCGCTTTCCTGCCAGTTGGCCGGCGCCGAAGCGCTCAAGGCGGAACTAATGGCCGGGGTCGATCCAGAGGCGGTCAGGGTGGTGCGTGGCCCCTGCATGGGCCGCTGCGAGACGGCGCCGGTGGTCGAGGTGGGGCATCACCATGTGCTCTACGCCACCGCCGAGGGTGTCGAGGCGGTGGTCGATACTGGCCACTTCCATCCCGAGGCGATTCTCTGGCAACGCCTGGCGGACTATCGCGCCGAAGGCGGTTATGGGTTGCTGGCCGATTGCCGCGAGGGACGTGTCACGGTCGAGGCGCTGATGCAGACGCTGGAAGCCGCCAACCTGCGTGGTTTGGGTGGCGCCGGCTTCCCGACCTTCAAGAAGTGGTTCTTCGTGCGTCAGGCAGCGGGGCCGCGCTATTGCGCCATCAACGCCGACGAGGGTGAACCTGGCACCTTCAAGGACCGCGTCACTCTAGAGCGCTCGCCGCATCGCTTCCTCGAGGGCGCGTTGGTCAGCGCCTGGGCGGTGGAGGCCGAGGCGTTGTATATCTATCTGCGCGACGAATACCCCGGCCTGCATCGGGTACTGCGCGAGGCGATCGGCGAGCTCGAGACCGCCGGTCTGGTAGCGCCCGACTATATTATCCTGCGGCGTGGTGCCGGGGCCTACATCTGCGGCGAGGAGTCGGCGATGATCGAGTCGCTGGAAGGCAAGCCCGGCAAGCCGCGCCATCGCCCACCCTATGTCGCCCAGAGGGGCCTTTTCGATTGCCCGACCCTGGTCAATAACGTCGAGACCGTTGCCTGGATCCCGTTGATCTGGGAGAAGGGCGCCAACTGGTTCGCCGGTCAGGGGCGCCATGGCCGCAAGGGCCTGCGTAGCTTCTCGCTCTCGGGTCGGGTCAAGCGCCCAGGCGTGCACCTGGCGCCCGCCGGCATCACCCTCAATGAGCTGATCGAGGAGTATGGCGGCGGCATGCCCGAGGGGCACCGTCTGGCCGGCTACCTGCCCGGTGGTGCCTCTGGGGGACTTCTTCCGGCGAGCAAGGCGGATATCCCGCTGGACTTCGACACGCTTCAGGAGCACGGCGGCTTTATCGGCTCTGCTGCAGTGATCGTGCTCTCCGATCAGGACGACCTGCGCGACGTGGCCACCAACCTGCTGGCCTTCTTTGCCGACGAATCCTGCGGTCAGTGCACACCCTGTCGGGTGGGTACCGAGAAGATGCTGAGCCTGCTCGAACGCGACGAGTGGCAGTCCGATGAGCTCGAACGCCTGTCGCAGGTGATGATGGACGCCTCCATCTGTGGCCTCGGCCAGGCGGCCCCCAATCCCGTGTTGGGGCTACTCAAGGATTTTCGTGGCGAACTCGCCGCCCAGAACCTGATCGTCAAGGGCTAAGGGAGATGAACATGAGCGAGCAGAGCTGGAACGAAGGTTTTACCCTGACCCTGGATGGCGTCGAGGTCAGCGCCTGTCCCGGCGAGACCCTGTGGCAGGTGGCTAAGCGCGCCGGCGAGACCATTCCGCATCTGTGCTTTCGAGACGCGCCCGGCTATCGCGCCGACGGCAATTGTCGCGCCTGCATGGTGGAGATCGAGGGCGAACGCGCCCTGGCCGCCAGTTGTCTGCGCGAGGCGACGTCGGGAATGGTGGTCAAGAGCGCCACCTCCGAGCGGGCCCGGGTGTCCCGCGAGGGAGTGCTGGAGTTGCTGATCGCCGATCAGCCCGAGCGCGGCGACAGTCCCGACCGCTCGAGTCATTTCTGGAACATGGCCGACCAACTGGCCATCGACGCCACCGCAGTGCGCCAGCGACTGCCGGCGCGGGCCTATCGAGATGCGCCTACGGTGAATCATGTGCGTCTTCCCGAGCATTCCCTAAGGGCCTCGGCGACCCATGACGCCAGTCATTCGGCGATGAACGTCAACCTCGACGCCTGCATCGAGTGCAACCTCTGCGTGCGTGCCTGTCGCGAGGTGCAGGGGAATGACGTCATCGGTCTGGCCCATCGCGGGGCCGCCTCCAAGATCGTCTTCGACTTCGACGACCCCATGGGCGAGAGCACCTGCGTGGCCTGCGGCGAGTGCGTCCAGGCCTGCCCCACCGGGGCGCTGATGCCGGCGACCCTGATCGACGAGACGGGCCGTGGCGATTCAGCCGTCGCCGACCGTACCGTCGACTCGGTGTGCCCCTATTGCGGCGTGGGCTGCCAGCTCACCTACCATGTCAAGGATGATGCAATCCTCTTCGTCGAGGGACGCGAGGGGCCTTCCAATCAGAACCGGCTGTGCGTCAAGGGGCGCTTCGGCTTCGACTATCCGCGCCATCCGTCGCGGCTCACTACGCCGCTGATCCGTCGCTCCGGCGTGGCCAAGGGCCTCGATCCCGACTTCGATCCGGCACAGCCGCTGACCCACTTCCGCGAGGCGAGTTGGGAGGAGGCGCTGGACCTGGCCGCCGGAGGACTTTCTGACCTCAAGACGGCTAATGGCCCCGAGGCCCTGGCCGGCTTCGGCAGCGCCAAATGCTCCAACGAAGAAGCCTGGTTGTTCCAGAAGCTGGTGCGCACCGGCTTCGGCAGCAATAATGTCGATCACTGCACCCGGCTGTGCCACGCAAGCTCGGTGGCCGCGCTCATGGAATGTATCGGCTCGGGGGCGGTGACGGCGTCGTTCATGCAGGCGCTCGAGGCCGATGTGGTGATCCTCACCGGTTGCAACCCGGCGATCAACCACCCGGTGGCGGCCACCTTCTTCAAGCAGGCAGCCAGGAATGGCACCAAGCTGATCATCCTCGACCCTCGTGGCCAGTCGCTGGACGCCTACGCCCACCGCAGCGTGCGCTTTACCCCTGGCGGCGACGTCTCGCTGTATAACGCCATGCTCAATGTCATCATCGGCGAGAAGCTTTTCGACCAGGCCTATATCGATGCCCACACCGAGGGCTTCGAGGCCCTCGAGGCCCATGTGCGTGACATGACGCCCGAGGCGATGTCACCCGCCTGTGGCGTCGAGCCTGAGTTGATTCGCGAGCTCGCGCGGCTTTATGCGCAGGCCGAGCGGGCGATGATCTTCTGGGGCATGGGTATCTCCCAGCACGTGCATGGCACCGACAACGCCCGTTGCCTGATCTCGCTGGCACTGGCCTGCGGCCAGACCGGCCGCCCCGGCACCGGCCTGCATCCGCTGCGCGGTCAGAATAACGTTCAGGGCGCCTCCGATGCCGGGCTTATCCCCATGGTGCTGCCCGATTACCAGCCGGTGGGCGATGCCCAGATGCGCAGTGCCTTCGAGGAGCTATGGAACACGCCGCTGGACGAGACGCCGGGACTCACCGTGGTGGAGATCATGGATGCCATCGCGGCCGGCACCATCAAGGGGATGTACATTCTCGGCGAGAATCCCGCGATGTCCGACCCCGACCTCGAGCATGCACGCAAGGCGCTTGGCAAGCTCGAGCATCTGGTGGTGCAGGATCTGTTCGTCACCGAAACTGCGCAGTTCGCCGATGTGATCCTGCCGGCCTCGAGCTGGCCGGAGAAAGATGGCAGCGTCACCAACACCAACCGCCAGGTGCAGCTCGGCCGCGCCGCCGTGCCGCTGCCTGGCGACGCCAAGCCCGACTGGTGGATCATCCAAGCGCTCGCCAATCGCCTGGGGCTGGGCTGGGAGTACACGCATCCGGGTGAGGTGTTCGCCGAAATGAAGCAAGGTATGGCGTCGTTCGAGCATATCTCCTGGGAGCGTCTCGAGCGCGAGAGCTCGGTGACCTATCCCTGCCCGGCCGAGGACGCCCCGGGTGCCGATGTGGTGTTCTCTGACGCCTTCCCCACCGCGAGCGGACGGGCGACGTTCACACCGACGCGGCCATTGCCGCCGGATGAATCCATCGACGACGACTACCCCACGGTGCTGATTACCGGACGCCAACTGGAACACTGGCACACCGGTTCCATGACCCGGCGCACCCGTGTACTCGACGATCTCGAGCCCGAGGCGGTGGCAAGCCTCTCCCCATCGGAGTTGGGGCGCCTGCGGCTGGCACCGGGCGAGCCGATCACCATCACTACCCGGCGTGGCAGTATCACCTTGAAGACGCGCGCCGACCCGATGATGCAGCAAGGCATGGTGTTCGTACCGTTCTGCTATCTGGAAGCGGCGGCCAATATGCTGACCAACCCGGCGCTTGACCCGTTCGGCAAGATTCCCGAGTTCAAGTATGCCGCCAGCCGGTTGAGCATTGGGTAGCCGTGTACGTCGGCGTGGCAACCTGGTGCTCGTACCACCTGCTCTTTGGTGGGTGGGGGGACGTTGACCCGCACAGCAGCATGGCTGTTTGAAAGTCGTGGCGTGCTGCTGGCCGCGCCAGGGAGAGCACCCCTATGTGTTCGATTTCCATTTGGAGCTGCCACTTGCCTTTGGTGCTGCCGTCACTTTCTAGGCGAGAGTCCTGAAGGCTAGCAAGTTGCCTGTAACCAGTTGGGAAGAGTGTCTGTCGTATGCCCGGTAACAAGTGCTGACACGCACTCGGCGAGGCTTCCAAAGCGGACTTCGCGTCCGCTAAGGCCTGGCGCGTAGTGGGCGTATTTGCCGGAGTTAGTCATCAATGTGCGTGCTTTCGGCGGAAAAACAGGCTCGGAGATCGAACACCAGCAAAGATCGGTGTGCAGGCGCAGTCCGGCGGCTTCAAGTGACTGTGCGCTACCTTCCTGCCGCGCCGCCTCGAGCGTGTCGCGCCCTAGGGTGACGATGCCGGTAACCGTTGGGTGGCAGCGCTGATCGTCCATCAGTTTGGCAAGCTTTCGACACTCGGCAAGCGAGAAGTGCGGGCTACCGAAGGCGACAAGTTCGATGTCGACGGCGCCAGCGTTGAACTGCTGCCAGACGTTTGCCAGATCGGCAACCGTGATGGTCGCCCGGTCGGCGTCCGGGGCGATACCAGAGGCCCCAGGAGTGACGCCCTCAATCTGCAGCATGGGCGCGGCAGACGTTGTGCCGAAGGTGGCACAAAGTGCTTTCAAGTCGTCGTCGCTGGGCGCTAGAGTGTCGATACCGGTGACCAATGGTATGCAATCGGGGGCGAGTTGTCCCAGCCGATAGCCCAAGAGCGACCAGAGCGAATCGTCGTGTTCGGTGGGTACGTTGACGGCGATGGTTCGCCGCGCACGGCGCTCCTCATCAAGGTAGACGCCGTGGCAAGGTGCGCGTCCGGTCAGCGCGATGCATAGATCGAGGAGATCGGGGTGCTTGGCGGTACGCGCGCCGAGCACGCTGTTGGCGTAGATAACAGCGTTGGATTCGGCCCAGGCGATTACCTCGTTGGCGACGGGCGTATCCTGAAGCAGGTAAGGCGCACATGTGTAGGTGGGCCGTGCGCCCATTGCCACATAAATATCTGCCAAGCGGCTGGCGGGTATGCCGAAGGCCTCCGGGACTCCTTGCACCTGCCATTGGGTGTGTTCGACCGAGATCGAGTTCATGGTGGTGGGCACTTGCACGCGGCCGCCCATATCGGCAAAGACTTCAGCAAAACTCAGCAGAGCGGGACTGGCATAGATACAGCCGTCGATATGTACCCGTGAAACATTAATCAGGCGTGTGGCACCCTCGATCACGGCCATGTCGTGGAGAATACGCATTGCGCTCTGTGCCGCGTCGCCTTCGTGGCCTTCGAGTAGTGCGCGATCATAGTCTGTCAACATGAGCGCCTCGCTTGAAAGAGGCGTGAGGGGAACATCCATTCCATTGGCCACCAGACGCTGATCATCGATATACACCCGCTCACAGCGCCAGAGCCGCTCGAACGATTCGGAATCGAGCTGGACCACTGGAATCGTTTGGTCGAAAAGATGCCGAGCGACGAGCGCCCCGAGGGTCAGAATACTCTCTGCTTCACTGAACACCAGCGCCGCCGGGGCGTTACCGTTGGCGATCAACTCGAGAAGTATGCCGCTCCCGGTGCAAGAGCCACGGCTGGTAGGCATAGCCAGTATTTTTCCACCCAAGTTTTGCCCTTTAAGTGGGTGCTGCGAATCGATTACTTCGCCGGTAGCGGCGTCCACGCCGCCCCAGAAGCTCAAGCCTTCATGGGAGGCGAGGAGAGTGGCATCGGCGTAACCTGTAATCACACGTCGTGACATGTTCTGTTCCTCTGCGTGATGACTCGATATAGCGCCGGAGCGCACAACGTTATGCCTGTACGGTACTGGCGAATAGTGTCACGGCGCCGGTGGGAGGCGTGCGTCAATCAAGCACTCGTGAAGCGCTCCGGCCGGAACGGTGTCAGATTAATTGTCGGGGTGCGATTCATTAGCTGATCGGCGACCAACTCGGCGGTAATCGCGGCCTGTGTCAGTCCTAGGTGCTGGTGCCCGAAGGCGAACTGAACTTGTGAATGTCGTGGGTGCTGACCAATCACCGGAAGGGAATCGGGCAACGTTGGGCGAAAGCCCATCCAGTCGCTGGCTTGTTCGATGCCGGTGGTATCGCTCAACAGTGCTGAAGCATGATGCTTGAGAGTACGCGAACGTTTGGAGTTGGGCTTGAGTGCCAGCCCACCCAGCTCGGAGAAGCCAACTATCCTGAGCCCACTCTTGAGAGGTGCCATCACCACGTTGCGCTCGGCTGATCCGACCGGTTGGCGTAGTGCATCAACACGATCGGCTATGGTGAGATGGTGTCCGCTTTCGCTCTCCAACGGCATCTTCAGGCCTAATTGCTCGGCAAGCCGACTGCTCCATGCGCCAGTGGCGATTAGTACTCGGTTCGCCTCGATACGACGCTGGCTTGCACGAACCTCGACACCTTCATGGGTCGCACTGATCTTTTCGACGCTCTCGCGCACGATCTCGCCACCGGCGCTTTGAAATGCCTCGACCAACCGTTGTACTACGCGATATGGATCGCTGACCTGGTGGGCATTGGGAAATAGCAGGGCGTGGTGAATATGTCTGCTCAGCCCACTATCTTGCGCCTGCACCGCATCGGCATCCAGCAGATCGGTCCGAATGCCATACTTGCCGAGTTTATCTTGGTGGTAGCGCGCCTTCTCTAACGTGCGTTCATTTTCCCACACCATCAGGTACCCCGAGGCGATCAGCTCGTCTTCGGCGCCGATACCGTTCAGACAACGCTGCCAGGCGATCAGCGCCTGACTGTTGAGCGCGGCCAATGCCTGGCGTCCAGTATTCACGCTGGGTTTGCGCGCCGCCATCGCAAAGCGTGTAAGCCAGGGCAGCAGGCGTGGCAGATAGCGCGGTGGTAGCGCCAGTGGGCCATGTGGGTCGAGCAGTAGTGTTGGTGCCTTGCGCAGGGTCTCGGGCGTCGAGAGCGGTTCGATGAGTTCTGTAGCCAGGTACCCGGCATTGCCGAAGGAGGCCCCTTTGCCCGGGTCATCGCGGTCAACCACCAGCACGCGAAGCCCCTCCTGCTGTAACTTCAAGGCGCTGGTCATGCCGATCAACCCAGCCCCGACGACCACGACGTCGGGGCGGAGTGAGGATGTACTAGCACTCATGATGTACCCGAGTTCTGTAGTGCAATATTCTCATCGCCCGGCGGAATCGGCCCCTCTCCCTCGTCCTGCGAGGACAGCCGTGCGGGCTGGTCGCTGTTAGGGCGCTTCTCAGGATCCGCTTTATGGGAAAAAAGCCCGAGCTGTGCGTAGATGATGCTTATAAGGGGGGATAGCCAGCAGGCAAAGGCAAACGGAATGTAGAGCAATGCGCTTAGGTCACCATCACTTACCGTGAGTCCCAGAGTCGTCATCACGAAGGCCCCGCCGACGTTCCAGGGGATCAGTGGTGAGACCAATGTGCCTCCCTCTTCAATGGCGCGTGACAGGTTGAGTCGTGAATAGCCAAGGCGATCATAGGCGCTGACATACATGCGACCTGGCAGAGCGATGGAGAGATAGACATCGCCAGCGATGGTGTTGACGAAAATCGGGGTAAGGACTGCGCTGGTCTGAAGTGCCCTGAAGCTGCGTGCCTTTTCGGTGATAGTGGTCACGACCTTTTCGAGACACCGAGTCTTCTCCAGAATGCCGCCGAAAATTAGCGCGAATATGATCAGCGTGACTACCCAGGTCATGGAAGTGACGCCGCCACGGTTAAGCAAGGTATCCAGCGGGCCAATGCCCGTGTCGACCGTGTAGCCGCTATGGGCGTAGGTCAGCACATCATGGAAGGAAACGCCTTGGGTCAGCATGGCGATGACGCCGCCCAGACAGGTTGCTGTGAATAGGGCCGGAATGGGGGCAATTTTCAGGAAGGCCAGCGTCAAAATGACGAGCAATGGGATCAATTGCCAGAAGCCCAATTGAAAGGCATCGGTCAGGCCTTCGCGGATATCGGCGATACGTGCCAGTGATGACGCGCCTTCCGGATCGCCGCCTCCCGCCCAGGCATAGATCACTAGTGCGATCAGCATGGCGGGCACCGTGGTTGGCAGCATGTTCTTGATGTGATCGAAAATATTGGTTTCGGTCACCGCTGGCGACAGGTTGGTGGTATCCGATAGCGGCGACATCTTATCGCCGAAGAAGGCACCGGAGACGATGGCCCCCGCGGTCCAGTAGACGGGCACTTCAAGGGCTATACCGATCCCCATCAGTGCGAGCCCCACCGTACCAACGGTGGTCCAGGAAGAACCGACTACCAATGAAACTACCGCACACATCAGCATGGTGGCGGCTAGAAACCATTGTGGGCTGAGTAACTCGAGGCCGTAGTAGATCAGCGTTGGGACGGTGCCGCTGGAAATCAGCACCCCGATCAGCATGCCCACCACAATCAGAGTAGCCACTGCAGGCATGGCGACGTGGAGCAGTTTGAAGCCACCCGCTTGCATCTCTTGCCAGCGATAACCACGGGCCCAGCCGAAGATCGCGGCTATGGCGGCACCGAGTGCTAACGGTATGTGGGGCGTGAAGTCGCCATAATAGAAGAGTTGGATGGCAAGCAAGCCAATCGTCAATAGTATTGGCAGCAGTGCCATGCCTAGCGAGGGGAGCGCGATGGGCTGAGTTTCATTTTTCATGCTGTATTGTTCCTTTTGTTCAGCAGTAAGATGGATGTTGACGCAAGTGCTTAGCGGCTGCGCCTTTCGTAAGCGGTAATGGCGGCTGCCAGGTCTTCGCATGATGCGCCCACCGCCTTGAATACTGTGATCGCTTCATCAGGGCTGCTCAATTCGCTACGCCCTTGATGACGTGTTGCGCACAGGTCGAAGAAGTCGGCCAGTACATCGGCTTCACTGATGGCACCTGAGGCGATAGGGTCGATTAGATCGCCACTTTCGGCCAGTGCTCCGGCACGGGTATCGACAAACACTTGTCCTCGGCGCATGACCTCGTCGTCTGCCTCGCGCATCGATGGCGTGAAGCTGCCCACTAGGTCGACGTGGGTGCCTGGCGAGAGCCAATCACCGTGAATCAAAGGAGTCTGGCTGAGCGTGGCACAACTGATGATGTCTGCTTCACCGGCTGTCCGTTGCAGATCGTCTGCGGCGACCTGCTCGGCCTGATACCCCTGTTCCTTCAGCTCCGCGACCAAGGTAGCGGCCGACTCGGGATAAATATCCCACACGCGTACACGATTAATCGGTCGTACGGCGGCATGCGCCGGTACCAGGCGGCGTGCCATGCGTCCGGCGCCTACCATGAGCAGTTCTTGAGCATCGTCGCGGGAAAGGTAGCGAGAGGCCAGTGCCGAAGCGGCTGCGGTGCGACGCGAGGTCAGCTCATTGGCCTCGAACTGCGCCAGATGACGTCCCGTACGGGCGCAACTAAGCAGATAGTGGCCGGTCAGACCAGGTTCGCCCCGCGCCGTATTGCCGGGGAATACGTTGACCTGTTTGACGCCCAAGTAACGGTCTTCAATCCAGGCGGGCATTAAAAGTAGCGTGGCATCCGGATCGCCACTCACGGACAGGTGATGGTGGTGGCGAATGGGGGAGTTTACCTCGTGGGTGAAAATATCATCGAGGGCGTCGATGAGTGCCGGCCAGGGGAGGGCGTCAGCGACTTGTTCAGCGTTGCAATACATGACAGTCTCCAGTGAGTGATGTTTATCGCTGTAGACTATGATGCTTGCAACCAGAGTGGCTTGACTCGAACTCCGCAATCTTTGCCTTGAGTTCCGGTGTGATGCCCGCTCTGATGCCTCTTCGGTGACCGTTATGCAACAGACCCAGGCCCGACGCAATCATATCGCTCGCACACAAGGCGAACATTGCCACGACTTTCCGCAGTTGTTGCTCGGTTGGCGTGGTGAGATGGAGTGTGCATTCGATCGCGAGTCGCGGCGCCTATGTAGCTCAACGGCGGCAGTAGTGCCTGCCAATACCCGCCATCATTTTGCCGGCTGCGATGATAGAAGCGAGCTACTCGTGGTCGACTTGAGTAGCGTCGATAGCTGCCTCACAGCACTAGAAGAAGCAAGCCGCGTCGACTTTGTGGGAAGGCTTTTTTCGAACTCGGGGTTTTTCGAGATGCCGCCCGTCATGGTGTCGACGATCAACGTGGCAGTTGAGCAGCTGCGCTTTTTCGGCTCACATGATCCGCATCATTTGCTGCGTCGACAGCTCGCCATGATGTTCGTCACTCAGGTTTACGAATTGATGGAATTCGGCAGTGATAATGCCCTGCCGAGGGAGCGACGCTTCTCGCTTGACGAAATCAATGCCTTTATCGATGCTTCTTTGGAAACACCGCCGTCCAACGCCGCCCTTGCCGATTTTATGCACTTGGGGCAAAGCCAACTGCATATGCTGTTTCTGCGCCACTTCGGAAAAACTCCGCAACAATATGTGCTGCAGCGACGTTTGCAGTGGGCCATGACATGGTTGCAAACCACCCGCTTGTCGCTAGGGCGCATTGCCATGGATCTTGGTTTCTCCGATAACTCTTCTTTCTCTCGCGCCTTTCGCCGGCATTTTGGGTACCCACCCTCGACAATCAAGAAGAAGTCGTGCTGAAACGCTGACCGCTGGACTTCATCGGCGTGTCGCAAACGCATCCGGCCATGACGTTTGCAAGCACTCCGCCGGAGGGGCGACAGGGCTACCATCGCGGTATGTGAAGACACGTCGTCGTGCCAGTCCAGAGCACGGGGGCCGCGCAGGAGAGAGGTTATGCAACGTTATTCAGGCTTCGGGCTCGTCAAGCACGCGCTGCGTCACCACGAGGATTGGCAACGTCAGTGGCGCAATCCCACGCCCAAGCCGCGCTACGACGTGATTATCGTCGGTGGCGGCGGGCATGGCTTGGCGACCGCTTACTATCTGGCCAAGGAGCACGGCATCACCAATGTGGCGGTGGTGGAAAAGGGCTGGTTGGGGGGCGGCAATACCGCGCGCAACACCACCATCGTGCGCTCCAACTATCTTTGGGATGAATCGGCGGCGCTCTACGAGCATGCCATGAAGCTGTGGGAGGGTCTCTCCCAGGACATCAACTACAACGTCATGTTCTCCCAGCGTGGGGTGCTCAACCTGGGTCATACGCTGCAGGACATGCGTGACATTCAGCGCCGGGTCAACGCCAATCGCCTCAACGGCATCGACGGTGAAGTGCTCGACGCCGAAGGCGTGCAGTCGTTGGTGCCGATCATGGATTGCTCTAAACGTGCTCGGTATCCGGTCATGGGCGCTTCCTGGCAACCGCGCGCCGGTGTGGCCCGCCACGACGCCGTGGCCTGGGGCTACGCTCGCGCCGCCGACGCGCTGGGCGTCGATCTGCTGCAGAACACCGAGGTCACCGGCTTCAAGATTCGCGACGGGCAGATCCAGGGCGTGCATACCAATCGCGGCGATATCGAGGCCAAGACCGTGGGCTGCGTGACGGCGGGCAATTCCAGCGTGCTGGCGCGCATGGCCGGTTTCAATCTACCGCTGGAATCGCACCCACTGCAGGCGTTGGTCTCCGAGCCCCTCAAGCCGGTGCTGGATACCGTGGTGATGTCCAATCACGTACACGGTTATATCAGCCAGTCGGATAAGGGCGATCTGGTCATCGGCGCGGGAATCGACGGCTACAACGGCTACGGTCAGCGGGGCAGCTATCCCACCGTCGAGCACACCTTGCAGGCCATCGTCGAGATGTTTCCGATCTTCTCGCGCGTACGCATGAACCGTCAGTGGGGCGGCATCGTCGATACCTGCCCGGATGCCTGTCCGATCATCTCCAAGACCAAGGTCAAGGGGCTCTACTTCAACTGCGGCTGGGGAACGGGCGGTTTCAAGGCGACGCCGGGGTCGGGGCATGTGTTCGCCGCAAGCCTGGCCAAGGGCGAGATGCATCCCATCGCCGCGCCGTTTTCCATCGACCGCTTCCACAGCGGAGCACTGATCGACGAACACGGCGCGGCCGGGGTGGCCCATTGAATGCGCGATTGTTTATTCCTCGAGATGAGCGCCGGTGGCAGGGCGGTGCGAGGGTCTTTTGCCATGGAAGGCAAAAGTAGCGCCCATGGAAGGGGTTACAGCGCCCTCGCGTAGCCCTGCCAGCGAAAAAGCTTATCGTCGCCGTATCGTGAAAGACGCTCCAAGGGAGAGCCACCATGTTCCATATCTACTGCCCCTACTGCGAAGAATTGCGCGAGGAAGAGGAATTCCACCCCAAGGGCCAGGCGCATATCGCCAGACCCGAGGAGCCGGATGCCTGCAATGACGAAGAGTGGGGCGATTATCTGTTCTTCCGCGACAACCCGCGCGGCATCCATCACGAGATGTGGCTGCACGCGGTGGGCTGCCGCAAGTTCTTCAATATCACACGCAATACCGTGAGTTACGAGATTCTCGAGACCTACAAGATGGGCGAACAGCCGACGATCACTGCCGAGCATCTGGCGCGTGAGGAAAAAACCGCGCGTGAGGAAAAAACTGATAGCGCGCAGGTCGCCGAGGGCGGCCAGCAAACCGTGGGTGCCAGCGACGCCGCCGTGGCGTCGATCAAGGGAGCGCAGGCATGAGCCAGTCAGCATCACAGCCCAATCGCCTGACGCAAGGCGGCCAGGTCGACCGCACGCAGGCGTTGACGTTTACCTTCAATGGCCGCTCCTATACCGGCCATCCCGGCGACACCCTGGCCTCGGCCTTGCTGGCCAATGGCGTGGACCTGGTCAATCGCAGCTTCAAGTACTCGCGCCCGCGTGGCATCGTCGCCGCCGGTGCGGAAGAACCCAACGCGGTGGTTCAACTGGGCGCGACGGAGGCGACCCAGGTGCCCAATGTGCGTGCGACCCAGCAGGCGCTGTACGACGGTCTGGTCGCGCGTAGCACCAACGGTTGGCCCGACGCGCAGCGCGACATGATGCGCTGGATCGGCAAGTTGGGCGGCCCGTTCATGCCGCCGGGGTTTTATTACAAGACCTTCATGGCGCCGGCCTCGATGTGGATGACCTACGAAAAATACATCCGCAAGACCGCCGGTTTGGGGCGCAGCCCGACACAGCCCGATCCTGATATCTACGATCACATGCATCGGCATTGTGACCTGCTCGTCGTCGGTGCCGGCCCCGCGGGCTTGAGCGCGGCGTTGACGGCGGCGCGTGCCGGGGCACGGGTGCTCCTGTGCGATGAACAGGAGACGATGGGCGGCTCGCTGCTCGACACGCGCGAAACGCTGGACGATCAACCCGCCGCTCAATGGCTGAAGACGACGCTGGCGGCGCTGGCGGAACATGACAACGTCACCTTGCTGCCGCGTACCACCGCGCATGGTTATCACGATCATCACTTCGTGACGCTCCACGAACGCCGCACCGAGCATCTGGGCGATAGTGCGCCGTCTCAGGCCGGTCATCGCCAGCCGCGCTCACGTCTGCACCGGGTGCGTGCCGGCCAGGTGATCCTGGCGACCGGCGCTCATGAACGTCCGCTGGTGTATGCCAACAACGACGTCCCTGGCAACCTGCTGGCGGGGGCGGTGTCGACCTACATTCGCCGCTACGGCGTGGCGCCCGGCCACAAGCTGGTACTCTCCACCAGCAACGACCATGCTTATCGCGCGGCTCTCGACTGGAAGGAGGCGGGCCGCGAGGTGGTCGCCATCGTCGATGCCCGCACCGCGCCGGAAGGCGATCTCGTTGCGCAGGCCAAGGCGGCGGGCATTCGTGTCATCACCGGCAGCGCCGTGCTCGAGGCCAAGGGCGAACAGCGCGTCTCGGCGGCACGCGTGGCGGCCATCGACGTGGACGCCTTCAAGGTCACCGGAAAGGTCGAAACGCTCGCGTGCGATACCATCGCCAGCTCCGGCGGCTACAGCCCGGTGATCCATCTGGCTTCGCATACCGGCGCGCGTCCGGTATGGAACGATGCCATCATCGGCTTCGTGCCTTCGACCGTGGCGGGCGTCGCCGCGACGGGCGCTGCGCGTGGTGTCTATCCGCTGGGCGAGGTATTGGCGGACGGCGTCGAAGCCGGTACCAACGCGGCGACGGCACTGGGATTCGCCGCCAGCGTGGACGATGCGGACCTGCCACGGGTCGCGTCGCGCCATGAAGGCTCGGCCTGCGCACTGTTCGAGATACCGCATGAGAAAGCCACGCTGCGCGCGCCCAAGCAGTTCGTCGATCTGCAGAATGACGTCACCGCCGCCGCCATCGATGTCGCCACGCGCGAAGGGTTCGAATCCATCGAACACGTCAAGCGCTACACCGCCATGGGCTTCGGCACCGACCAGGGCAAGCTGGGCAACATCAACGGCATGGCGGTGGCCGCGCGCTGCCTGGGACAAAGCATTCCCGAAACCGGCACAACGGTGTTCAGGCCCAACTACACGCCGGTGACCTTCGGTGCCATCGTCGGTCGCCACTGCCGCGAGCTCTTCGATCCCGAACGCTACACGCCGATGCAGGCCTGGCATGTCGCTCGAGGCGCCGAGTTCGAGGACGTCGGCCAGTGGAAACGCCCCTGGTACTATCCACGCAAGCGCACCGATGGCGGGCTCGAGAGCATGGCAGAAGCGGTGGCCCGCGAATGCCGCGCGGTCCGCGAAGGTGTGGGCATCCTCGATGCCTCGACGCTGGGCAAGATCGATATCCAGGGGCCGGATGCCCGCGAGTTCCTGGGGCGCATCTATACCAACAAGTGGCAGAAGCTGGCCCCCGGTCGCGTGCGCTACGGACTGATGTGCGGCGACGACGGCATGGTGATGGATGACGGTACCACCAGTTGCCTGGCCGAGAATCACTTCCTGATGACCACCACCACGGGCAACGCCGCGCCGGTGCTGGAATGGCTCGAACTCTGGCACCAGACCGAATGGCCGGAACTCGAAGTGTACTTCAACTCGGTCACCGATCACTGGGCGACGATGACCGTGACCGGCCCCGAGGCGCGCAAGCTGCTCACCGACTTGACCGATATCGACCTCGACCGCGAGGCGTTCAAGTTCATGGACTGGCGCGAGGGGCATGTGGCCGGCGTGCCGGCGCGGGTGTTCCGCATCTCCTTCACCGGCGAGCTGGCCTTCGAGATCAACGTTCAGGCGCATTACGCCATGCACGTCTGGGACGCGCTTTTCGCCCGTGGCGAGGCTTTCGATCTGACGCCCTATGGCACGGAAACCATGCACGTCCTGCGTGCCGAAAAAGGCTTCATCATCGTCGGCCAGGACACCGATGGCTCGGTGACACCGGAGGATCTCGGCATGCACTGGGCCATCGGCTATGACAAGCCGTTCCCGTGGGTCGGCAAGCGGGCGCTGACGCGTTCCGATACGCGCCGCGACGGGCGCAAGCAGCTCGTCGGCCTCAAACCCAAGGACCCGGGCGTGGTGCTGGAAGAGGGCGCTCAGATCGTCTTCGAGCCGAATCACGCCATCCCCATGCCCATGGTGGGCCATGTCACTTCCAGCTATTACAGCCCGACGCTGGAAAGCGGCTTCGCGCTGGCGGTGGTCAAGGGCGGGCACCAGCGCATGGGCGAGAGCGTCTACCTGCCCATGGCCGATGGTCGCGTGCATGAAGCCGAGATCGTCGGCACCCAATTCGTCGACCCCAAGGGAGAACGCCAGCATGTCTAACTCGGTCCATGTCTACGACGCCCGTGCCGATCACGCCACCGTCACCGCCGAATCACCGCTGGCGTATTCCTACCAGCGCAGCGGTATGCCCGCGCCCGGAGAGGCGTCTGGCGAGGAAAGCTGTGCGGTGATTGGCGAGCGAGCATTCCTGGGGCATCTCATCCTGCGCGGCGGTGCCATCGTTCTCGACGAGGCATTGCGCGAGGTGCTCGGCATCGGCCTGCCCGGGCGTCCCAATTCGCTCAACGTAGACGCCGAGGGCCAGCGCTCCGTGCAATGGCTGTCGCCCGACGAGTGGCTGCTGATCGTGCCCGGCGATGAGACCTTCGGCCTCGAGACGCGGCTGCGCGCGCAGCTCGGCGGGGCGCATGTCGCTATCGTCGACGTCAGCGCGGGGCAGACGCTGATCGAACTCACTGGGGAAGCGGCGCACGAAGTGCTGATGAAGTCGACGGTCTATGATGTCGATCCGCATGCCTTCACGGTGGGCAAGGGCGTGACCACGCTCTTCGCCAAGACCAGCGTGATCCTGCGTCGCCCTGACGAGTCGCGCTGGGAACTCATCGTACGGCGCAGTTTCGCCGACTACGTGTATCGCTGGCTGCTGGATGCCGGCGAGGAATATGGCATCGGTGTCGCCCGAGAAAGCCGCCATGAGTCGCAGTGACGATACCTGGATCCTCGCCGCGCAGTGTCCCAGTCGCCTGGGCACCGTGGATGTCGTGACCCGCTTCCTCAAGGAGCGCGGTTGCTACATCACCGAACAGCAGTCCTTCGACGATCGCCTGGGCGAGCGTTTCTTCATCCGTACCGAGTTTCGGCCCCAGGCGTCCGACTTCGATGCCGAGGCCTTCAAGGCCGGCTTCGCGCCTCGCGCCTTGGAATTCGAGATGGATTTCGAGCTGACGCCGCCCGAGCGCCGCACGCCGGTGGTGATCATGGTTTCCAAGGCCGATCATTGCCTCAATGACCTGCTGTATCGCTATCGTACCGGGCAACTGCCACTGGACATTCGCGCGGTGGTTTCCAATCACCCCGATCTCGAACCGCTGGTGGCCTGGCATGGCCTGGTGTATCACCACTTCCCGATCACGCCCGAGACCAAGGCAGAGCAGGAAGCCCGGGTTCGCGAAGTGATCGAGGCCACCGGCGCCGAGCTGGTGATCCTGGCGCGTTACATGCAAGTGCTCTCACCCGAGATGTGCGAATTGCTGAGCGGCCGCGCGATCAATATCCACCACTCGCTGTTGCCGGGCTTCAAGGGTGCCAAGCCGTATCATCAGGCGTTCGAAAAAGGCGTCAAGCTGGTCGGCGCCACCGCGCACTACATTAACGACGATCTCGACGAAGGGCCGATCATCACCCAGGGCGTGGAGCCGGTCAGCCATGCCGATGACCCCGAGGATCTGGTGGCCAAGGGGCGCGATGTCGAATGTCTGACCCTGGCGCGCGCCGTCTCGCTACATCTGGAGCGCCGGGTGTTTCTGCATGCCAGGCGTACCGTGGTGTTCACGCACTGACTATGTTTGCACACTGATGGCGGGAGCGGGCATTTTGTCCCCGCTCTCCTAAACTTTGGATAACGTCTCTGGCGACAAGCGTTCGCGCCAGTGGTAAGCCACAACAACGACCATTGCGGCCGCGACAGACGATACTGGCTAGCGCGCGGTCACTCGAGGAGGGAAAGACATGATGCTCGCGGATCTGATCGACGGCGACGACTTTCGCCAGCGCTTGCAGGCACTGGGCGTGCGCATTCCCGACGGCGCGTGTCCTGAAACCTGTGCCCGTATGGCGGCATGCAAATACAACGAAGCCGGTGTGGAAGGCTTGCCCGAAGCCATTCACGACATGTTGCAGCACAGCGATGAAATGCTGCCCTCGGTTCGTCAGGCAATCGACACCCATTTACTGCCTCGCCTGCGGGCGAGCGAATAAGCACAGCCTTTAACGCCCAATATGCCCAACGCCGCGCTGATTTCAGCGCGGCGTTAGCATGCCATACTATTACATGACGCCGGGGGTCAGCCCTGCACGACCTGCAACGAAGGCGTTTCCGATTCCAGGTAGGAGAGCAGGGTTTCGCTGTACCAGTCGACGAAGTCGATCACGCCGAATTCGTAAGTCTCGGAGTAGGGGCCGGGCTGGTAGGCGATGGAGTTGATGCCGCGCTGGTTCTCCTCGGCCAATTGCCGGTCCTGATCGTTGGTGGCGTCCCATACCTTGCGTAGCCACTCTGGGTCGTAGTCGACGCCTTCCTGGGCGTCCTTGCGGACCAGCCACTTGGTGGTCACCAGGGTTTGTTGCGGGCCCAGCGGCAGTACGCGGAAGACTACGGCATGATCGCCCATGAAATGGTTCCAGGAATTGGGCAGGTGCAAAATGCGCAGCGAGCCCATGTCCGGGCTTTGCAGACGCCCCATCAGCTTTCCACAGCCGGGTTTGCCGTCCATCGTCATCGACACGACGCCGTCGATCATCGGTGTACGGGTCAGACGGTTTTGCTTGCCGAACCGTTGAAGCGCCCAGGGCACTTGCTGGCAATCCCAATGCGCTTGCTGGCGGGCGACCAGTTCGCGATAGGCAGGCGTGGCACGTGGGTCGTCGGTGTCGTCGTACTCGATCAGCGAGTTGAGCAGCTCCGGGTGGGCGCCGTTGCAGTGATAGCACTCGCGGTTGTTCTCGATGACCAGTTTCCAGTTGGCCTGCTCGACGATATTCGATTCCGCCGCGACCTTGACGTTGTCCATCTCGTAAGGCGCCAGGTACTCCTCCAGCGTGGCCAGGAAGTCGTCGATGGCCGGCGGCTGCTCGGCGAGGCTGACGAAGATGAAGCCGCCGGCACTCTTCACTGCCACCGGCTTGAGGCCATGTTCGGAAAGATCGAAATTCTCGCCCATGTCCTGCCCGGCGAACAGCAGACGGCCGTCGAGCTCGTAGGTCCATTGATGATAGGGGCAGACCAGCTTGGCGACCTTGCCTTTCTCCTGCGTACACAGCCGCGATCCGCGATGCCGGCACACGTTGTGGAAGGCATGTAGTGTGCCCTGATCGCCACGCACCACGATGATGGGATTGTCGCCGATCTGCGCGGTCAGGTAATTGCCCTTGGCGGGCAGCTCGCAGGTCATGCCGACGAACAGCCACTCATGGGTGAAGATTTCCTGCATATCCAGCGCGAACACGCGTGGGTCGTTATAGAAGGGTTGCGGCAGCGAATACGTGCGCCGACGCTGGCGAAGCATGTCGGCGGTCGCGTCACGCGCGGCGGCCAAGGGATCGTCGAGTGTGGATGTAGCGATCAGATCCATGAAGGCATCCTCTTCCTCTTAGTGCGCCGTGTCGGATAACGGGGGCGCCATGACGTTGGGTGAGTGGGCGTGAGAGGCGTGTATGTCGAGGAGTGTGGCGTATCGCCACTAGTGTGAATTGTCTGCCCGCGACATCCGCCGATGCCGTGACGACGTCAGTTGGCGACTGTCCGCGTGGCGGCGGCTGGAGCAGACATGCGCGTGTCGTTGGCAGGTAAGTGGCCGATGCGGAGGGCGGCCACAATGCGTTTGACAGTCAGATACCGCCGCGCGACCAGGTAGCCATCTCATGAGCTTGAACTACTTCAATCCCGTCACTACTCAGACCTGGACCAATGGGCGCCATAACGTGCGCTGCGTGAAGGTCATCCAGGAAACCTGGGATGTCCGCACCTTCTGCTTCATGGCCGATCAGCCGGTGCTGTTCTTCTTCAAGCCCGGGCAGTTCGTGACCCTGGAACTGGAGATCGACGGCGAGCCGATCATGCGCTCCTACACGATTTCCAGTTCACCCTCGGTGCCCTACAGCTTCTCGATCACGGTCAAGCGCTTGCCCGGTGGGCGTGTTTCCAACTGGCTGCATGACAATCTACAAATCGGCGATGAGCTGGTGGTGCATGGCCCGGTGGGGGATTTCAACGTCATCGACTATCCCGCCGACAAGGTGCTCATGCTCTCCGGTGGCGTCGGGATCACACCTCTGATGTCGATGACGCGCTGGTTCTTCGATACCAACGCCAACGTCGACCTGCAGTTCGTGCACAGTGCGCGCTCGCCGCGCGACATCATCTTCCACCGTGAGCTGGAACATATCTTCTCGCGAATTCCCGATTTTCGGATGCATATCGTCTGCGAGCGCGATGATGAAAACGGCGTGGCCTGGGCAGGATTTCGCGGCTATCTGGTGCAGGCGATGCTCGAATTGATGGCGCCGGATTATCTGGAGCGCGAGATATTCTGCTGCGGCCCCACGCCGTACATGAATGCCATCAAGCAGGTACTGAAGAGCCATGGCTTCGACATGAGCCATTATCACGAGGAGGTGTTCGGCGCCACGCCCGCCGATGTCCGGGCGGATGTGGAGGAACTCGCCGAGCAGGCCGAGGCAGAAATGGAGGCCGTCGATACTGCCGATATGCTGCAGGTCGAATTCAGCAATACTGGCAAGAGCATTCGTATTCTACCCGAGGAAACCGTGCATTCCGCCGCCGCCAAGCTTGGCCTGCATATTCCCAAGGCTTGCGGGATGGGCATCTGCGGGACCTGCAAGGTCAAGAAACTCTCGGGCGACGTCAACATGGAGCACAACGGCGGCATCACCGAGGACGACGAAGCGGATGGCTATATCCTGAGTTGCTGCAGCACGCCCAAGAGCAACGTCGCTATCGAGTTCTGAGAAGAGGCAGAATGCCCCGCGCGAGGCGCCGTTCAACGAGGCTCGGTGGACGGCATGCCGAGTCTCTCTGCCTCGCGCGC
Organism: Chromohalobacter nigrandesensis; assembly: GCF_023061285.1. Lineage (GTDB taxonomy): Bacteria > Pseudomonadota > Gammaproteobacteria > Pseudomonadales > Halomonadaceae > Chromohalobacter > Chromohalobacter nigrandesensis. The sequence goes on along the minus strand of NZ_JAKGAM010000002.1, from coordinate 141,268 downwards.
TTGGCGCAGCTCGCCGCGTGCCTGACGGGCGATCTTCCACCCGCCGGACAGCGAAAGAAACGCAAACACCCCGCCGACGATCAGGTCGGGCAGGGCGGTGCCGCTGCCGAACACGCCCAGTGCGGCGAGCAGCACCGCTCCGTTGCCGATAACGTCGTTACGCGTGCAGATCCACACGCTTAGCATATTGCTGTCGCCCTCGCGATAGCGCATCAACAGCAGCAGTACCGCGAGGTTGGCGAACAGCGCCAACAACCCTACCGCACCCATGGTGGGTGCATCCGGGTAACTACCCGCCAGCAGGTTATGCAACGTCACGCCCAGCACCACGACACCGAACCCGGCCAGGGTCGCGGCCTTGACCAGCGACGCGCGAGCACGCCAGATCAGGCCCATGCCCAGTACGCCGAGGCTGATGGCGTAATTCGCCGCATCGCCGAGGAAATCGAGCGAGTCGGCCATCAGCGAAGTCGAATCCGCCTTCATGCCTGCCAGCATCTCGACGCCGAACATTACCGCGTTGACGAGCAGCGCAATCCACAGCACGCGCCGGTAACGCGGCGTTGATTGTGGAGAAGGGGAAGAACCGCAGCAGCATGCCATGAGAAAACCTCGTATCGTTCGTCGGCCAATATATTTCGATTCTACAACCCTGGAGTGCGCTTCAGGGCAAGCGCTCGTTCGCAAGCGAGCGTAATTTGAACGCACAATCAAAATTATGAATAATGGAAAGGACAGTTTTGGATAATAATTCAATATCAGAGGAGTCTCATGACACATTTTCGATGGCACCTCGCGCCGCTGGCGGCACTGACGCTGGGCGCCGCCTCGCTGGCGCAGGCCGATGTCAGTGTTACGCGCGGCGCGACCGACATTCCCGATGGCGAGGCGACTAACGCCGAAGACATTACCGTTGCCAACGACAAGCTGGCCTTCGCGCTGGCCGTCGAGTCGCGGCCACCTTGGGGCGTGCCGCGTGGCACCCTGGTCGACCTGGCGGCGGTGAAGGCCGGCGAGATCGATCTCGATCGCGTCGCCTTCGCCGACTTCATCCCCAACAACTGGTCCGCCTGGCCCAACGACGGCAAGAAGGTCGAGGTCGTTGAGAAGTCGCCCGAGCGCGCGGTGATCCGCGTCAGCCGCAATTTCGGCGAGACGATGGTCAAGACGACCTACACGCTGGACGCCGACAGCGACCGCGTGCATCTGGAAACGGTGCTCGACAACCAGGGCGACGAGCCGCTGGAAGCCATTCGCTCCGGCTTCACGCTATGGCCGGATACCGGCTATCTGTTTGGCGTACCCGGCCTGGGCGACGCCAAGGAAACCGAGGCCAGCGACGCGCTCACCGACCGCATGGTCGCCTATGACCAGGGCTGGGCCTTCGCCCTGCATGCGCCGTATTTCGACCGCATCAATTACGAAGGCCAGGACATGTACCTCGAGCACAGCCTGAAGGCCGGCGAGTCGCGCAGTTTCGAGGGCTGGTTGCAGGTGGTGCCGGAAGGCGATCTGTCGCCGGTGGTGGCCAGCGAGATAGAGCGCAAGAATCTCGATAGCGGCGAGATTCACGGCCAACTACGCGATGGCGACGGCGAAGCACCCGCCAATGGCCTGGTAATGATCGAGAAGGAAGGCGCGCCCTACGCCTGGACGCTGGCCGACGACGGCAAGTTCTCGATGCCGCTGCCGGCAGGCGAGTATCAGGCCTACGCCACTGCGGAAGGCTTCGCCAACGCCGAGCCGGTCGAACTGAATGTCACCACCGGCAGCGAGCGCGAGCTGACCTTTGACGACATGCGCGGCCCCGGCACCTTGTCGCTGGATATTCGCGGCGCCGACAACGACACCCCGCGCGATGCACGGCTGACCGTGCTCGAAGGCCAGCAGCCGCCGGTGGAATTCCTCGGCAAGCAGACCTTCTTTACCGAACTCGACCCGGCCGGGCATGCCGAGCTCAAGCTGGCGCCTGGCGATTACCGCCTGGGCGTCAACGCCGGCGCCGGCTTTACGGCGCGTGAGCAGACGCTGGAAGTCAGCCTCGAAACCGGCGAAGAGATAGACAAGACCGTCGAGATCGAGCGTCTCGTCGAACCCAACGACGAACACTGGTACGGCGCCGATCTCCACCACCACGCCAATGTGCTGGAAGGCACCACGCCGCCGGACATGGTAGTGCGTGCGCAGTTGGCCACGGATCTCGACCTGACCTTCATCAGCGATCACGACTCCACTACCAACCACGACACCTTCCGCGAGCTCTCCGCCGAGCGCGGCGTGCCGTTCATTCCCTCCATCGAGATTTCGCCCTCGTGGGGCCACATGAATCCGTTCCCCATCGAAATGAACGGTGAGCTCGACGTCGACCCCGGCACCGATGACGTGCAGGACATCGTCGCCGATGCGCACCGCCTGGGTGCCGAGGTGATTCCCATGAATCACCCGTACAACGCCTACGGTTATCTGCAGAATTTGGGTGATGGCAAGGTGCCCGGCGGCTTCACTACGGGCTTCGATCTGCTCGAGCTGAACGCCGAGGTAGATAATGCGCCGACCTTGAAGGCTGCACACCGTTTGTGGGACCAAGGCACGCGTGTGTACTTCACGGCGGGTACCGATACTCATGACGCCTGGAACGACCTTACCGGCCGCATCCGCATGATGGGCTACGTGCCTGGCGAACTGAGCCCGCGCGCCTTCGCCCGAGCCCTCAAGGACGGCCATGGCTATGCGACCCAGGGGCCGCTGCTGTTCCCGGAGAACCACATGTTCGGTGACAGCCTGCGCCTGGTGGAAGACGCCAAGGGCGAATGGACGGTGAACGCCACCGCCGTCAATGGCCTCGAGGAAGCGCGCCTGATCGGCGAGGGCGGCGAGGTGATTGCCACGCAATCCCTCGACGGCACTGACGCGACGTTGACCTTCGAGATTCCCGGCGACGCTGAGGGCTGGGTCGCGCTGGAAGTCGACGATGCCGATGGCGACATCGCCTGGACGAATCCGCTATGGATCGAGCGCTCCAGCAAGGCCGACTATCTCGGTGACAAAGACGGCGACGACGAGGAAGATGCCTGATCGCGCGATCCGGCCCGCGTCACCACAACTACGATAATGCGCCGTCAAGACCCCTGTTCAAAGGGGCTTCAAGGGAATGCCACGCCTTCGGGTGTGGCTTTTTTGTGGAAGGGAAACGGCGTGGCGATCTCGCTAAAAGCAACGGTGTCGGCACTAGTGTCAGGATGTCCCGCTTCGTTGAGGCAGCGTTGATCACGTTCTTGCTATGCTCTACGAACTCAAGGTGTCTACATCGGTCCGTATTGATGTGTGGGCCCGTCGTCAGGGAAGCCTGTTGAATTAAAAAGCACCGTCTGCATAAAGATCGATCCGTTAAACAGCGTTGTCAGTGACTACCGAAGGAGTCGAGGGATGAACGCAAGCAAAATACTGCAGCAATTGATGCAACAAGCCGGTGGCAGTCAGAAGGGCAGCGGTGTCGATGTAAAAGGCATGTTGGGTGGCCTCTCGAAACAACTGGGCGGCAATGCCTCAGGTGATAAATCCAGCGGTGGGTCTTCGGGCGGCTTCGATATGAAAAGCCTGCTCGGCGGCGGTGCCATGGGCATGCTGGTCGGCTCCAAGCGGGGCCGCAAGCTGGGCGGTAAAGCACTCAAATACGGTGCTATTGCCGGTGTCGGCGTATTGGCCTGGAAAGCGTGGCAAAGTTCTCAAAACAAAAATTCGGGCAGCGAGCCACAAGCCGCTGGCGAGGGCGAGCGTGTCGAGACGCTCAATGGCGAGTACCAGGAGCGGCGGAGTCTGGAATTATTGCAGGCAATGATCATGGCGGCCCGAGCCGATGGCCACATCGACGAGCAAGAACAGGCGATGATCACCGAGCAGATCGATGCATTAGGGGCCGATGACGAAATGCACCGCTGGGTCGAACAACAGCTAAATGCGCCGCTGGATGCCAAAGCGCTGGCCCGTGAAGCGGACTCGCCCCAAGCGGCGCGGGAAATGTATCTAATCAGCGTCGCCGTGATCGATGAACAAAACCCGATGGAACGCGCCTGGCTCGATCAATTGGCCAGTGCCCTTGATTTGCCTCAAGAGATGACCGTCGAACTTGAAAACCAGGCACAGCAGGCCGGTTAATGCCCGGATCTTCAGCGATGCGAGGCTGCCAAGGTCCCACCGGCGGCGATGAACAAGCTGCCCGTGGTGCGATTGAAGAGCTTCACGCGGCGCGGACTATGGAACCAGCGACCGATCCCCGACCCCATCGTGGCGTAGCTCGACATGGTGGCGAGGTCGATGGCCAACCAGGTCAGCGACAGGATCGCGAATTGCGGCAGTTGCGGGGCGCCGAGGTCGATGAAGCCGGGAAACAATGCGCCGAAGAAGAGCAGGTCCTTGGGGTTGCTGATACCCACTGTAAAACCGCGCCGGAAGAGGGCTCTCGTGCTGGTGCGCTCGACGTGCTGTGGGCTCTGCGCGGTATCGTCCGTCATCGACGCCGTCACCGGTGCGCGCCAGGCCAGCACGCCCAGATAGATCAAGTACGCCGCGCCTACACCCTTGAGCAACGTGAAGGCGAGCTCCGACGTGGCCAGAATCGCCCCCAGCCCTAACGACGACAGCCCCATGAGCACCAGCGATGCCGTCGCCCCACCGATCACCGTCGCCAGTGCACGTTGGCGACCATGGCGCAGCCCATGATGCATGCATAACAAGGCCACCGGGCCGGGAAAGGCGATCAATGCGGCGATAACGCCGACATAGGTCAACCACGTCGTCAGTTCCATGGAACTAATCTCCGTTCATGAGTGAGCAGCTTTTTATGAATGAGCGCGAATGGCCGCCGGATATTCGTGACGGCTGATCAAGCGATGATATAGCAAACCGAATCCTAATATAGCCAAAGCACCCACTCCTACGGGAAAAACTAAAAACTGCCAAGACTGGCCGGTTAACATGATTACGAGCGGGTTGGCGCCAGCGGGTGGGTGAGTGGTTTTGGTCATCAGCATGAAAAAGACGCCCAATCCTACCGCGAGCCCTAGTGACAGCGGCGTCACGCCTAAGGCATGCAGAATGATGACACCTACCATGGAAGTGATGAGATGCCCAAACAGTATATTACGGGGCTGGGCGAGAGGGCTTGAGGGCAAGCCGAACAAGATCACCATCGTCGCTCCAAATGGCGCCATCAACCACATTATCGATGTGTCGAGATGTTCAAGATAGGCAAGCAGCGTGATGCACGCCATGGCGCCGAATCCCGCAATGGCGGCTGAAAAGATAGGAGGGAGGAGAGATTTCATGGAGCCGACTCCTGAAGGTGGATGTATACCGATCTGTCTACTTGTGTATGGTAGACAGATCGGTATACAAATATCAAGCTATGTTGATCCACGGGGAGCAGGGCTTTGTCTCAAGCAAGCAACAGATTGGAAAAACGTGACCAACTGATCTCCACGGCGTTTTCACTTTTTTATCGCTATGGCATACATGCCGTCGGTATCAATCAGGTTATCGACGTGGCGGGAGTCGCAAAAAGAACGCTGTATCACCACTTCGATAGCAAAGAAGCATTGATCGCGGCGACGCTGGTGTATCGAGATCAGCAATTCCGCACATGGCTTGAAGCACGCATAGAGCAGGCGCCGCCAGGAGAAGGTGCGCTTTTAGCGGTATTCGATGCGCTAGATGACTGGTTCAACGAGCGTGACGAGGCCATCATGCCGTTCCATGGGTGCTTCTTCATCAATACCTGCGCGGAATACACCGACCCGCAGAACGTTCATCATCAGCAGTGCCAAACGCATAAGCGCCTTGTGCGTGAGATGCTATTTCGTCATGCATACCAGGTTAATGCCGAGAGAGCCGACGAATTATCTCAAGAACTCGTCTTTCTAAAGGAAGGCGCGATTGTCCAGGCGCATGTCATGGCGGACCCTCAAGCGGCTCTCGTTGCCAAGGGCATGGCCAAGCGTCTACTCCAGTCGTATGCGACATAGCTTGGAGCGCGCCCGTCGTGTCGACACGCTGAAACCGACCGGCAACATCACCGGGCTTGGAGATCGACCTTCGTCGGGCATAGAGTGAGACAGGCGCGGCGCATGACCGCTCTGGCGGCATAAGCCGCCCTGGCCAAGAAACAAGTCAATGCTCACTCTCAACCGGGTGCCGAGAAACGCCGGTTTTTGTATTGATGATCGGTGACATGCGTTGGAGGTGAGTCATTACTAATCTAGCTCCAGCCCCGCCCTTCACCCACACTCGTTCCAAGCGCTAACGCGAGGGAGGGACAGGATAATGTTACCAGGATTTCTATGTGCGACATGCGGGGTGCAGTACCCCGCGAGCGAGACACCGCCGTCGCGGTGTCCGGTGTGTGAGGACGAGCGGCAGTACGTGCCGGCATCGGGCCAGCAGTGGACGACGCCGGCGGCGTTAATGGCGGGGCATACCAATACCTTTCGCGAGATGGCGCCGGATCTACTAGCGTTGGGCACGGTACCGAAATTCGCCATCGGCCAGCGGGCGTTCTTGTTGCGCACGCCGCAGGGCAATGTGCTGTGGGATTGCCTGAGCCTGCTGGACGCGGCGACGGTCACGTTGATCGAGGCGCTGGGCGGGCTAAAGGCTATCGTCATTTCGCATCCGCATTACTACGCCACCATGGCGAGCTGGGGCCGCGCGTTCGAGTGCCCGGTGTACGTGCACGCGGCGGACCGCGAGTGGATCATGGTGCCGGACGAGGCGCTGCATCCGTGGGAGGGCGAGACACTGGAGGTGCTACCGGGGATAACGGCGCACCGCCTGGGCGGGCATTTCCCCGGCGCCAGCGTGCTGCATTGGGAAGCACGGGGGCTATTGTTGACGGGAGACACGCTGCTGGTGACGCCGGACCGCATGGCGTCGTTCATGTGGTCGTATCCCAATAACATTCCGCTGCCTGCCGATGAGGTGTCACGCATCGGCGAACGCTTGCGCACTCTGGAATTCGAGGCCGCCTACGCGGCATTCTGGGGCAGTGAGATCATCGGCGATGCCAGCACCGTGGTGGCTCTGTCGGTGGCACGTCATTGCCAGGCATTGAGGGTGTCTCGGGAGAAGTGAACGCACACCTTTGCAACACGATATGACAATCTTGGAGCGCATGATATGAAGCTGTATCTCAAGCCGGGTAGCTGTGCGATGGCCGTGCACATCGCGCTGGAAGAGGCCGAGTTGACCTACGAGATCGAGAAAGTGGATCTGGTCGCCAAGAAGACGGAGAGCGGCGAGGATTACCTGGCGATCAGTCCCAACGGTTACGTACCCGCCCTGGTGCTGGACGACGGCGAGGTGATGACCGAGGCGGCGGCGATTCTTCTCTACGTCGCCAATGTCGTGCCGGAGGCGAAGTTGGCGCCCACGCCGGGGAGCAAGGCGTATTTTGAACTATTGAGCCAGCTGGTATTTATCTCCACCGAATTGCACAAGAACTTCAGCCCCTTCTTCAAGCCCAATAGTGGCGACACCTGGCGCAACATCGCGCAGAAGAACCTCGAGACGCGCCTGTCGCTGATGAACGAGCGCCTGGCGTCGCGCGACTACGTGGTGGGCGAGCACTTCAGCGTCGCGGACGCCTACCTGTTTACGGTCCTCGGCTGGGCGCGGGTGGTGGATATTTCACTGGACGCGTGGCCCCATCTGCAGCGCTTCGTGGCGCGCATCGCCGAGCGAGGCTCGGTTCAGCGCGCCATGCAGGCCGAAGGCTTGAAATGAGCGATCGCTTGCGCTCGGCCCGTGCGATCAGTCGTGATCGCGCGGTTCGGCGTCGCTGACGTCGATATCCACCTCGACCATCATCCCCGGGCCGATGCGGGTTTCCTGAGGTAGCCCCACGCTGCGCTGCAGACTTTGGTCTTACGTCTTTGGTCGACTGTGATGGGTGTGATCCCCAATACTTAGGGGGCGTATGAATATGATGATCGAATAGATATCACTTTTAGCCACAAAACACATTAGATGGCTATCGGTAAACGCATTAGGTTGTCGTCTCGCCGTCGCTGAGCGGCGTTCAGCCACCAATGCGAGGACCGTATGGACACCGCATTCGCTTTCTCTCTATCGACGCCGGGTCTGCTTGCAGTGGCCGCCGGGGCGATCGCCATCCTGCTATTTCTGATTATCAAGGTGAAGCTGCATCCCTTCCTTGCCCTGGTAATCGTGAGTATTGCCACGGCGCTGGCGACCGGCGTGACCGTAGACGATTTGCTCTCGACACTGCTTTCCGGTTTCGGCGAGACCCTGGGCAACGTGGCATTGTTGATCGGTTTCGGTGCGATTCTCGGTCGTATCGTGGCGATCTCGGGTGGCGCCAAGGTATTGGCGGATACCCTGATTCGAATCTGCGGTAAGGACAAAGCGCCACTGGGGCTGTCCATCGCCAGTTTATTGTTCGGCTTTCCGATCTTTCTGGATGCCGCCTTCGTGGTGATGCTGCCGGTGATCTATTCCATCGCGCGCGAGCTGCGCGGCTCGTTACTGATCTATGCGTTGCCGGCGGCGGGTGCGTTTCTGGTGATGCACGCTTTGGTACCGCCGCACCCCGGCCCGGTGGCGGCAGCGGTCTTCCTTGAGGGCGACATCGGCATGGTGCTGCTGGTGGCGCTTATCGTGGGGCTGCCGACCTGGTATCTGGCGGGCTATCAGCTATCGCTGTGGCTGGCCAAGCGTACGCCGTTTCATCCGGTACCGGACTTGATGGGCGGCGCCGACAGCGACGAAGTCGAGCGCACCACGCTGCCGCGTTTCTCGACGATTCTGCTGGTGTTGCTGTTGCCGCTGGTGCTGATCTTCATGAATACCGGCATCACCACTCTGATCAGCGCGGGTACCTTGCCGGAAGACAATCCCGTGCTTGGCGCGCTGACGCTGATCGGCGAGACGCCGGTGGCGTTGCTGATCAGCTTGTGCCTGGCAATGTGGCTGTTGCTGTTGCGCGGCCATGAGAAAGGCGCCATGGGCGCCGTCAACGAGACCATCGAGAAAGCGCTGGCTCCGGTGTGCAGCATCATCCTGATCACCGGCGCGGGCGGCATGTTCGGTGGCGTGCTCACCGCCAGTGGTATCGGCGAGGCATTGGCCGATAGCCTGCAGACACTGGGGCTGCCCATCCTCGTGGCGGGGTATGTGATCGCGGCGGTGATCCGCATCGCGCAAGGCTCGGCGACGGTTGCCGGGACCACAGCGGCTGGTATTCTCGCCCCGGCGGTGCTCGACTCCTCGCTGAGTGGCATGCCGCTGGCATGTGTCGTGGTCGCCGTGGTGGCGGGCGCCATTGGCTATTCGCACGTCAACGATTCCGGCTTCTGGCTGGTCGGGCGTTTCCTGGGCATGGAAACCAAGACCATGCTCAAGACCTGGAGCGTGGTTTCCACAGCGATTTCGCTGATGGCCTTCGGTCTCGCCTGGATACTCTTCGCCGTGCTGACGTAAGCACCGTCAAAGCCGCCGCCGAACGTGCGGCGGCGGCATGCCAGCGAACAGGCCTGATATACTCCTTCGTCATGATGCTGCGACCCAATAAGGCTAACGCATGACGCGGGATTGGCTGCGCAGGGGACTGCGCTTTTTGTTGTTCGTAATACTCGGCTTCGTGGGGCTGTCGGTGCTCCTGGTGCTGGTGTTTCGCGTGGTGCCGGTATTCGGTTCAACGGTGATGCTGGAACGCAAGATCGAGTCGTGGGTGAGCGGTGAACCGATCACGATTCAGCAGCAGTGGCGGCCGTGGGCGTCGCTTTCCGACAATGCCAAGCTGGCGGTGATCGCTTCCGAGGACCAGCGCTTTCCCATGCATCACGGCTTCGATTTCGATCAGATGCAGAAGGCGCTCGACGCTTGGTTCAGTGGCGATAGCCTGCGCGGTGCCAGCACCATCAGCCAGCAGACCGCCAAGAATCTGTTCCTGTGGACCGGGCGGACCTGGGTGCGCAAGGGCTTCGAAGCCTGGTTTACGGTATTGATCGAACTTCTGTGGCCCAAGGAGCGCATCCTCGAGGTGTATCTCAATGTGGTGGAGTGGGATAGTGGCGTGTTCGGTCTCGAAGCCGCTGCGCAGCATTATTTTGGGGTGAGCGCGGACCAGCTTACTGCAGCGCAGGCGAGCCGCTTGGCGGCGATTCTGCCCAATCCGCGCGAGTGGAGTGCATCGCGGCCGTCGGCGTATATTCAGCAGCGTAGCCGGTGGATTCAGCGGCAAATGCGTCAGTTGGGCGGCAGCGCCTACCTTGAGCGCCTGTGAGCGCTGGCATCCCGGTCAGGAATGGATCTGGGAGGCTGGCGGCTTGGGTGTGTTCGACCCCGGCGTTCCGCGATGTGCATGATGCCGAGTATCCCGGACTCTACGCACGCTTTGCCGAGCTCATCGCCAATGGCGAGAGCGATGTCGATGTGGCACCGCTACGCCATGTCGCCGATGCCTTCCTGCTCGGTCAGCGCGTCGAGGTGGGGGCCTTCCACGAGTGGTCGCATCTTTTTTGGGTACGATTCAGTGCCCGCGGATGATCTCGCGCAGGGTCGACATCAACGCCGCCGCGCCGGGTGAGAGGCGCTGTTCGCGTAGACTGACCAGGCCGTAGGGTTGCACGCTCAACGCCTCCGGAAATGGCAGGATGCGAAAGCGCGGTTGGTCGCAGAGCAGCTCCGCGACCTGCCGCGTGGTGACCGTCACGGTATCCGATTTATCGACCATGGCCAGCGCCACGAGGATGTCCGGCGTGTCGATGATCTGACGCGGCAACGCTACGCCGTGATGCAGGAACAGATGGTCGACCCGCTGGCGCATCAAGGCACCGGGTGGTTGCAATACCCAGGGGTAGTCGACCATCGCCTCCAGGCTCAGCGACTCGCGTTGGGCCAATGGATGGTCGGCGCGGCACACGAAGCATAGCGCCTCCTCGCCGATCTCTTCGAAGACGAAATCGCCCGCCGGAAGCGTCGAGGGAATCCGCGCGATAGCGAAATCGAACTCGCCCTCCATGAGACGCGGAATCAGCTCGTGGCTGACATCCACGTCGATGCTGACCTTGAGGTTAGGGCGGTCGCGATGCACGTGCTCCACCGCGCTGGTCAGCAGCGTGACGGCGGGTGCCATCACCGTGCCCACCGAGACACTCCCCGCGCTGCCCGCATGCAATGCGTTCAATTCGTCGCCCGCCTGGTGGAGCGACGAGATGATGCCGCGCGCGTGTCGAATCACCGTCTCGCCGTACCAGTTGGGGGCGATGCCGCGCGGGTGTCGGTCGAACAGCACGAGGCCGAGCTGGCCTTCCAGTTCCCCCAGCAGCTTGGACGCCGCCGGCTGACTCATTCCCAGGCGCTCGGCGGCGCGGTGCAGGTTGCGCAACTCGTCCAGTGCGATGAATAGCTGTAAATGGCGCAACTTTAGTCGCACCTTCATGAACCAGTCAGTGGGCAAGGAGCTCATTATGTCTGGCCTCAGGACAAAACAATAACAAAATGGATATCGGTATTTCTGTCAAGAGCCATTAGTAGGTTATATGTAAAAACGTTACCGTAGACTGCAAAGTACTTCAGGAGAGCCCATTACATGCAACTCGCACAAGCCAGAATCGACAGTGGAGACCGTGTGGTCCTGGCGATCGACGATGACCCGACTCAGGCTCGCCGCCTGGAAGGCGTGGAAAGCGTGCATGCCCTGGCGCTCACGGCGCTTGAGCGTGGCGTCGGGCTGTCCGCGCTGATCGATGAGTGGCCGGGAGACGCACGCGTTGATGCTGTGGCGTTGTCCGATAAAGGGCAACTGTTGGCGCCGCTCGATCATCCCGATCCGGCACACTTGTTGGTCACCGGCACCGGGCTGACGCATCTCGGCAGCGCCGAGGGTCGCGACAAGATGCACCGTCAGATGAACGAGGCGGACCAGAGCGAAGCGCCGCTCACCGACTCGATGAAGATGTTCCGCAAGGGACTCGAGGGCGGCAAGCCGGCCGGCGATGATTTCGGCGTACAGCCGGAGTGGTTCTACAAGGGCGACGGCGGCATCGTCATGGCGCCGGGCGAGGCTCTGAACATGCCGCATTTCGCGCTGGATGGCGGCGAGGAACCGGAAGTCGCCGGCCTGTACCTTATCGACAACAACGGTGTGCCGCGTCGCATCGGCTATGCGCTGGGCAACGAGTTCTCTGATCACGTCACCGAGCGCGAGAATTACCTGTACCTGGCGCATTCCAAGCTGCGTGTCTGTTCCTTCGGGCCGACGCTGCTCGTCGACGAACTCCCCAGCGACGTGCAAGGCACCTCGCGCATCCGGCGCGATGGCGGTGTTCTATGGGAGAAGCCGTTCATCTCCGGCGAGGACAACATGTGCCACAGCCTCGCCAATCTCGAGGCGCATCATTTCAAGTACGCGCAGTTCTGCCGCCCGGGGGACGTACATGTACATTTCTTCGGCACCGCGACGCTGAGCTTCAGCGACGGCATCAGCGCCCAGCCGGGGGATGTCTTCGAGATCGACGCCAAGCCGTTCGCCTTGCCGCTGCGCAATCCGCTGGCCAAGGACGCCACCGCGCCGGTGCCGCGCGTCAAACCTTTGTAAGTCTGGTGGGTAAGCCCCGCGAGCCAACCTCTCGAGCCCTTTCGGCTCGATATAACAACGGCCGCTGGAGCATTCCAGCGGCCGTTGGCGTTGAGGCGGGGAAAGACGTCGGTCAGTTCATCGCTTGTGGCAGGTAGAGCACGATCTCGGGGAACAGGTGCAAAAACACCACGGCGAGGATCATCAGCAGGAAGAACGGCAGGGTAGCGCGGGTGATGGTGATGATGTCCTTGCCGATGAGGCCCTGAATGACGAACAGGTTGAAGCCGACCGGTGGTGTGATCTGTGACATCTCCACTACGATGACCAAGTAGATGCCGAACCAGATCAGGTCGATGCCCGCGCCTTCGATCAGCGGCATGATGATCGACGTGACCAGCAGGATCAGCGAGATGCCGTCGAGGAAACAGCCCAGCACCAACAGAAAGAGCGTCAGCACCACCAGCAGCATGGTCGGTGAAAGCCCCATCTCGGTGATAGCGTTGGCCAGTTGCATGGGCAGTTGCGTGAAACTTAGCGCCGAGGACAGAAACGAGGCGCCGGCAATGATGAAGGCGATCATGCAGGCCGTGCGTAGCGCCGCGAAGAGTGAATCGAGGAAGATGGCCTTGTTGAAATGACCGTTGCCTCGCGCGATCAGCATCGAGAGCACCACGCCCACGGCGGCGGCTTCGGTCGGCGATGCGAGCCCGCCGTAGATGCTGCCCAGGATGCCACCGATGAGTACTAGCAGCGGTATCAACTGAGCGCTGTTGCGGATTTTCGATATCAGTGGCATGCGGGCCTCTGCCTGCCCGGCACGCTGCTGGCGGTTGCCGATTAGTAACGACCAGCCGATCAGGTAGGTCATGAATAGGCCCAGCAACAGCAGGCCGGGCCCGATACCCGCCATGAACAGCCGCGAGATGGACTGCTCGGTCACTACGCCGTAGACGATCATCATGATCGAGGGTGGAATCAGCAGGCCCAGCGTTGAGGCGCTGGCCAGCGTGCCGATGGCAAGGTTGCCGTCGTAGCCGCGGCGTTCCAGCTCGGGCAGCGTCATCTTGCCGACCGTGGCGCAGGTTGCCGCCGAGGAGCCGCATACGGCGGCGAACAGGCCGCTGCCGATGATATTGGAGTGCAGCAAGCGTCCCGGCAGGCGGTTGAGCCAGGGCGCCAGGGCACGAAACATGTTGTCGGCAAGACCCGAGCGAAACAGGATTTCGCCCATCCACACGAACATTGGCAGAGCGGTCAAATCCCAGCCGTAGCTGGCGCCCCAGAAGTCGGACGCCAGGATGGGTCCGGGCTCGAAGCTGCCGAAGAACGTCAGCGCGATCCAGCCGGTACCCAGCAGGGCAAAGGCGATCCACACGCCGCCGCCGAGTAGCAGCGCCAGGGCGAGGATCGTGACGAGGGTAAGGGTCAGCATGACAAGGCATCCTCTCGCGTATGGTGGGTCATGAGTCACCGTCCGTTTCGGGTGCCACATAGGAAGCGGGCGCGGTAAAGGCGATGCGCAGCGTGCCGATCAGTGTCTCGATCAATGCCAGGCACATCAGCGCGATGCCGACGACGAGAACGCTTTGCGGTATCCACAGGGGGATGGAAAGCAAACCCGAAGAAACATCCTCGTAATTGATGCTTTCGCGTACCAGGCCCACCAGCTCCCAGGTGAGCAACATGCTCAGCGCCATCGTCAATAGTAGACAGAGCGTCTCGACCCATACGCGAGCACGCGGCGGCAGGCGTGAAATGACCAGCGTCACGCGGATATGCGCGTGATGCGTGAAGGTATAGGCCATGCTCAGGAAGGTGGCGCCCACCAGCAGGTAGGCGGCCATTTCCGAGACACCGGGAATTTCGAGCCCCAGGGGTGCGCTGCCCACCGCAGCCAGCAGCGCATCCAGGCAGCGCAGCAGCACTTGAAAAGTGACGATGGCGCAGATCGCCAACATGCAGGCCGCGGCGCCCCAGGCACCGAGGCGATAGAGTCTGTCGAGTCGATAGGTCATGTCGGTCACTCACGAATGCGAGGGTGAGGACGGGGCCCTGCTCACCGTCGATAACGACGCGTGAGCGGGGCTTGCAGGTCTTGCTTCAAGGCGTGGATGCGTTATTCGGCGGCCTGGCGTTTGCGGTAGCGCTCGATCAGCGTCTTGGCCTGATCGCCGGCGCGTTCCTGCCAGTCTTCGAACAGCGAGTCGCCGGCGGCCTCGAGATCATCAGCCAGCTGGCCGCTGGGCTTGGAAATCGTGATGTCATGTTCCTTCAAGGCCTTGGCGCTCTCGGCGCTGTCCTCGCGGCTGGCCTGCCAGCCACGCCGTTCGGCCTCGGCGGCGGCATCCAGCACGGCCTGCTGCGTCTCGTCATCGAGGCGATCGAAGGCGCGCTTGTTGATGAACACGATGTTCTTGGGCAGCCACAGGTTGGCGTCACTGTAATTCGAGACATAGTCCCAGGCGGACATCGACTTGCCGGTGGAGACCGAGGTGATCATGGCGTCGACGCGCCCAGTGCTGAACGCGGTGGGAATATCGGCCTCTTCGGTTTCCGTGGGCGTGCCGCCGAGATTTTCGACGAAGCGCTGCGTGTTGATGTTGGGAGCGCGCACACGCAGCCCCTCGAACTGCGAGACATCGGTCAGCTCGAAGTCGGTATAGATACCCTGCGCCGGCCATGGCACGGCATACAGCGGCATCAGCCCTTCCTTGGCGAACATCTGGGTGATGATCGGCTTGGAGGCTTGCCAGAGGTCGTAGGCGTCTTCGTAGCTACCGGCCAGCCCCGGCAACGTATCCACTTCGTAGATCGGCGATTCGTTGGAGAGCGAGGAAAGAAACACTTCGCCCGCCTGCACGGTGCCACGCCGAACGGAAGGTTTGATTTCGGAGTGCGCGATCAACGAGCCGCCGCTGTGCACGCTGATATCCAGTTCGCCATCGGTAGCGTCGGCGACGTTCTCGGCGAATTGCTTGGTATTCTGGGTATGAAAGCTGGCATCGCCGTAGGGAGAGGCGAGGTTCCATTGCGCGGCCATGGCGCTGCCGGCAATGCCGAGCGAGCCGATTGCCGCCAGCCAGACGAAAGAATGCATCGTACGCATGTTCAATTCCTCATTGTTATTGAACTCGGAAGACGGATTCATTCTTCAAGTGGCGATGCACTGGCGTCAAATCGTTAATTCTGATGTCAAGTATCGACGTAGCCTTTCACAGTGGTAGGCGATGAAAGCTTTCCGTGATCTTGGGCGTAATCGGCGGCGCACTGCTTGGCCAGGCGAGCCACGCTTGCGCAGAAGCTCGGGTAGTTGGAGCGGCGCCAGATGGCGTCATAGATCATCGGTGGCAACGGTTCTTCCAGCGTCAGGCGTTCCAGGCTGCCTGCGTCCACGGCATCGCGAACCGTGGCAACCGGCAATACACCGATGCCCAGTCCCTCGATGCTCATACGCATGATCGTCATCAGCGTGCTGGTGGAGTGAATGCGTGGCGTGTCGATGCCCAGTGCGGTGAGGTAGGCGACCAGCTCGCTGTACGGCCGTGCCTGTTTGCTGAAGGAAATGAACGCCGTGTCGGCGAAGGTTTCCATGTCGCCATGGCGCAGTGTGGCGGCCAGCTCGGGGGCCGCGAACATGCCCATCTCGAAGGTGCAAAGCGGCGTCTGGATGGCGCAGAGCCCCGGCGCCAGGCCGTCCATGGCGAACAGCATGTCGAGGTCGTTCTCGGCCAGGCGTTGATGCAGGAAGGGGGAAATATCCACCATCAACTCGATGGTCAGTTGTGGGTAGCGCTCGGCCAGACGACGCATGAAGGTCGGGCACCAACTGCTGGCGATGGTCTCGATGACTCCCAGACGCAGTGTGCCGGAGAACGATTCTTCGTCCTGAAACAGGCGCATGGCCTCGTCGCGGCCCTCGAGCAGGCGCTCGGCATGCGTGAAGAACTCGCGGCCGCGAAGCGTGGGTTGCACGGGACGCGCCGAGCGGTCGAGTAGCGACTCGCCGACGCTGTCTTCCAGCCGGGTGATGCGGTCCGAGATCGACGGCTGGGTGACGTGCAGCTTGGTCGCGCCCTTGCGAAACGAGCCCAAGCGCACCACCCAGACGAAGGCCTCGAGTTCCTTGAAGTCGAACATCGGTGATCCTGCACAGGTCGCCGCGCGATCCCCGCGCGGCGGAAGGGAAGCGGCGGCGGATACTATGTTTTCTTGAACAACTGCGTCTCGCGGTCCTTGAAGGCCTTGAACTCCAGGGCGTTGCCTGAGGGGTCGTAGAAGAACATGGTGGCCTGCTCGCCGGGTTCGCCTTTGAAGCGCACGTAGGGTTCGATCTCGAAGGCCACGTCGTGTGCGCGCAGCTTGTCGGCCAGGGCTTGCCAGGCACTCATCTCGAGGACCACGCCGAAATGCGGTACCGGTACGCCATGGCCATCCACCGGGTTCTTGTGGCTAGCGACGGCGGTGTCCTTCAGTGCAGGATTGAGGTGGCAGACGAACTGATGACCAAAAAGGTCGAAATCCACCCAGCTCTCCGATGAGCGACCTTCGGGACAGCCCAGGAAGTCGCCGTAGAAACGCCGGGCTTCGTCGATATCGCGGACCTGCACGGCAAGATGGAAGGGATCGCTGACAGCCATGGAGGCCTCCTCGGGATCTGTTGTGATTGGCATTCGTGAACTGTGATTCTTTAACCCGGCGCTGTGCGCCGTCAACTCGTTTTCCCATGCGCTGCGATGAAAGGTTCCACCGATATCGCGCATCACGAAAAACGATTGGACCGGGCCGCGCGGGCTTTCATAGAGTGAAATAACGAAATCATGAAAGCCGACGACAATAAAAGAGGTCATGTTCATGCCCCTACCGCTTCTCAACTGCGACATGGGAGAGAGCTTCGGCAACTGGAAAATGGGCCTCGACGATGAGGTCATGCCCTATGTCGACTGCGCCAATATCGCCTGTGGCTTTCATGCCTCCGACCCCGACATTATGCGGCGTACCGTGGCGCTGGCCGTGCAACACGGCGTCCGCGTCGGGGCGCATCCTGCCTATCCCGACCTGCAAGGTTTCGGGCGGCGTTCGCTGGCCTGTACGCCGCGCGAGGTCGAGGACATGATGCTGTATCAGATCGGCGCGCTGGAGGGCATGTGTCGCGCCGAGGGCACGACCGTGAGCTACGTCAAGCCGCACGGTGCGTTGTACAACGACATGGCTCGCGACCCGGAACTGATGCGCGGCGCCATGCGCGCGGTGCTGGCTTATGATCGCCGCTTGCCACTGCTGGCCATGGCCACGGCGGATCCGGCGCCGATGCGGGCGCTGGCCGAGGAAATGGGCGTCACGCTATGGTTCGAGACCTTCGCCGACCGTGCCTACGACCCTCAGGGGCGGCTGGTGTCGCGACGCGAGCCGGGCGCCGTGCATCAAGATCGCGAGACCATCGTGGCCCAGGCGGTGACGCTCGCCAAGGGCGAAACACTGACCGCCAATGATGGCAGCGCGCTGCGTCTGGCCGCCGATACGCTCTGCGTTCATGGCGATAATGCCGAGTCGGTGGCCGCTGTGCGCGCCATTCGCGATGCCTTCGATGGCCTGGCACGGGAGTGAGCCGGTGAACGATCCGAGTATCGAAACGGTAGGCATGGACAGTCTCATCGTGCGCCTCTTCGACAGCATCGACGAGGAACACATGCCGTGGATGCTGGCCGCCGACCATGCCCTGCGCGAGGCCTTCGGCGAGGCGCTGATCGACCTGGTGCCATCCTACACCACGCTGCTGGTGCACTACGATATCCAACGCCTGGACCTGCAGGCTGCTCGTGCCCGGGTAAGCGAGGCGCTGAAGGGCTTGACGCCGGCGACGAGTGGCGAAGGTCAGCGGCATGTGATCCCGGTGTGGTACGACGTCAGTGTCGGCCCGGAGCTCGAGCGTATCGCCGAGCGTCTGGGCGTCAGCCACGAGGACGTGATCGCTCGGCACTGCGCGCGGGATTACAGCGTCTTCGCGTTGGGCTTTGCGCCGGGTTACGCCTTCATGGGACGTCTCGACGATGAGCTGGCCACGCCGCGCCTGAAGACGCCACGCCAGCAAGTTGCCGCCGGCAGCGTGGCCATCGCCGAGCGCCAGACGGCGGTCTATCCCACGCTCTCGCCGGGTGGCTGGAACATCATCGGGCGTACGCCTGTGGCGCTGTTCGGCCGCGACCGCGAGGGCTACAGCCTGTTTCGGCCCGGCGATAAAGTGCGTTTCGAGGCAATTTCCCGCGAGGCGTTCATCGAGCAAGGCGGCGATTCGACGCCGTTGGCCGAACGCGGCGATACCCCCACGGAGGCCCAGACATGAAGGGATTGATCGTCGAACGCGCGGGGCCGCTGGCGCTGGTTCAGGATGGCGGACGCTTCGGTGTGCGCCATCTCGGCGTGACCCAGGGCGGTGCCGCCGATTGGGTATCGTTGGGATGGGCCAATTGGCTGCTGGGTAACGCGCCGCAAACCCCCGGCGTGGAAATTACCGTCGGCGGCTTGGTTCTGTATGCCGAGACCTCGGCGACGCTGGCCCTGACGGGGGCGGATCTGGGCGCGACCCTCGACGATGCGCCATTGCCGCCGGGGACGCGCTTCACCATTTCTGCCGGCCAGCGCCTGGCCTTCGAGAGTCCTCGGACGGGCTTGCGCGCCTATCTTGCCTTCCCGGGTGGGCTCGATGCCATGCCGGTGCTGGGTAGCGTGGCGAGTACGGTGCGCGAAAGTCTGGGCGGGCTCGATGGCCAGGGGCGGGTGCTGGACGAAGGCGATTGCCTGACATGGGCAGGCACGACCGGAGCCGAGCGCACGCTGCCCTCGAGCATGGGCACGTTACCTGGAGATGGAGAACGCGTGATGTTGGCACTGGTGAGCGGTGCGCAGATCGCCGATTTCAGCGGTACCAGCGTATTCGAGGCCTTCAACACACCATGGCAGGTCGATCAGCGAGCGGATCGCATGGGCGTGCGTCTCACCGGTCCCGAACTGCGTTACCTGGGCGAAGGAATGGTCTCCGAGGGAATTCCGCTGGGCGCCGTTCAGGTACCCGCCGATGGCCAGCCCATTGTGCTGCTCAATGACCGCCAGACCATCGGTGGTTATCCGCGTCTCGGCGCATTGACGCCGCTGGCCTGCGCGCGCTTGGCGCAATGCCAGCCGGACACTGAGGTATGGCTGACGCCGGTGGCGGCGAGGCAGGCGCGTGATGCGCATCTTCGCCAGTTGGCGTGCTGGCGCTGATGGACTGAGCAAGGCATCCTCGAAGCGTTCTCGCTGCTTTCCTTATGCCATATTCTCAGGAGTTTGCCATGCTTGCTTCCACGACATCCCCTGATGTCTCGGGGCCCGCACCCAGCGCCGCCGATTGGCTGGGCCGGGGTTATGCCGATGATCACAACGCCACCGCCGCTTCGGATACGCTGTTGATCAACGAGCAGTCGCGTCTACTCGAAACGCAGGGGCGGCGCATCATCAAGTTCGGTTTCGGCCAATCGCCGTTTCCGGTCTTCGCCCCGGCGGTGGAGACGCTGGCCGAACATGCCGCCGACAAGGCCTATCTGCCGGTGCAGGGCATGGCCGCGCTGCGCGATGAGGTGGCAGCTTTCCACCGCCACATGGATGGTACCGACTGGCGAGCCGAACGCGTGTTGGTGGCGCCGGGAAGCAAGCTGCTGCTGTTTGCACTGATGAAGGCCCTACCGCGTTCTGAGGTGCTCATTCCGGCGCCGGCCTGGGTGTCCTATGCGCCGCAGGCGCGACTGGCGGGACAGCCGGCGGTGCGCCTGGAAACGAGTTTCGATAATCGCTGGCTGATCACGCCGGCACAGCTTGACCGGCATTGCCGCGAGCATGGCCCCGGCCTGCGGCTTTTGATCCTCAACGTGCCGGGCAACCCTACCGGCCTGTCGTACGATCCCGAGATGCAGCGTGAACTGGCGGCGGTCGCCAAGCGTCATGGCGTGCTGGTGCTCTCTGATGAGATCTACGGACCGCTCGATCATCGCGGGGCGCATCGCTCCTTTGCACGCGATTACCCTGAGGGCACCCTGACCACCAGCGGTCTTTCCAAATGGTGCGGCGCAGGCGGTTGGCGCCTGGGCGTCATGAATGTGCCCGAGGCGCTGGGTGATGAGTTGCTGATACGTTTGCTGGGCATCGCCTCGGAAACCTGGTCGAGCGTGGCGAGTCCGGTCCAGGCGGCGGCGATCACCGCGTATAGTGTCACGCTGGCGCTGGAGATGTATCTCGACGCCCAGCGGCAGTGGTTGAGCATGATCGGCCAATGGTGCGCGCAACGCCTCGAGGCGACCGGGATTCGCACCCATGCGCCGGATGGCGGCTTTTATCTGTTCCCCGATTTCGGTGCATACCGTGAGGCACTACGAGCGCGTGGGATTACCACCAGCGCCGAATTGACTGCGGCGCTGCTTGAGGAAGCGGGTATTGCGCTCTTGCCGGGCAGTGCATTTGGCTGTGAACCGACGCAACTGACAGCGCGCTTGGCTTATGTAGACTTCGATGGCGCGGCGCTGTTGGCACGCCCTTGTCCCGACGATCCCGAGGCGGCGATGGCTGCGCCCGAGCTGGCCACAGTGCGTCATGGCATCGAGGCGATGTTGGTTTGGCTGTCTACTGTTTGATAATTTACAATCTGTTACACGAAAAATGTGAACTCACCCACTAGAGTGGCGTCACAATAGCCACGCACACGCAATAACCTGGAGGTATTCATGCAACGGATCACTGCTCTTGTTTCAGCGGCTATGCTGACGACCGGAATGGTAGCGGCACAGGGCGCCATGGCACAGCAGGAAGACCCGGCAGCAAGCGGGACAACCCAGACTCAGGGTGCGTCTTCTCAGGATTTTTCTGATCAACAGCTTCAACAGTTCGCCGATGCGTCTGAGGAAATTTCTCAAGTTTCCCAGAAGTACACCGAGCAGCTTCAGAACGCGGATGGCGAAGACGAGCAGCAGGAGCTTCGTGAAAAAGCCAATGAAGAGATGGTCAGTGTTGTTGAAGATAGCGGCATGAGCGTCGAAGACTTCAATGCCGTTGGTCAGGCGATCCAGCAGGATCCTGAGCTCATGCAGCGCGTTCAGGGCATGGTCCAAGGCCAGCAGCAGTAAGCGAAAGGCTCGATATCACTGTCGACGTAACCTTCGCGGAAAAGGCCACCTTAGGGTGGCCTTTTTCATGCTCGGTCGCCATACCTCAGCCCACACGAGGTAGGAGGGCAATTATATGTGTGCCGTCAGTTCAACATGAAAAAGGCCCACCATTGATGGCGGGCCTTCTCGATACTTCACTCTTTACAGGCGAAGAGTCCGACGATCAGTTGTCGTTAAGGGCATCGCTGGCATCGTCCAGTAGATCGGCGGTGGCCGACTTGGTGCTTTGCCAAGCGCTTTCGGCGCCCTGCTTGGTATCGTCCCATGCCTGGCGAGCTTGCCCTTTGGCATCCTGCCACCAGTCGTTGTCGTACTCAGGCAGCTTGGCGACCTCATCGCGCGTCATGTCGAGCGTGACACGATACTCCAAGTCATCGAGATCATCGGCGTTCTGCGTCTCGAGGGTAAAGTTGTCGCGATCGACGACACGATGCGTATCGCCAAGATCGAGAACGCCCCCGGTGTCGATGACCAAGGCTTGAACGCTCATGTCCTCGCCCAGCAGCACGTCCTCGACGTCACCCACGTCTTCGTTGGGGTTGTCCGAGAGGAAAATATCGGCGTCCATCAATTCGTCAGCCGAATATAGTCCTTGGGGCTGAGTATCTGATTGTGCGAGGGCGGCGCCTGTCAGGCTCAGGCTGCCGATGAGAATGGCGGTTTGCGTCATGCGATGCAGTGAGTGGCGCATTGAGAAGCTCCTTCTTCGTCGATTCTATCTATTCGGCGGGTGTCGAATGACTGGCGAGATGCGCGATCAGACCGAATGAGCCCAGTCATCGGCGCGCTTTTCGGCTTCTTCCTTGGTGATCCCGTATTTGGTCTGCAGCTTGCCGATCAATTGATCGCGCTTGCCGGCGACCTGGTCGAGTTCGTCGTCGGTCATTTCGCCCCAGGATGCTTTGGCTTTGCCTTTGACCTCGGTCCAACGACCTTCTATCTGATCCCAATTCATGGCGGTTCCTCCTGAACGGTTGCCAACAACACGAGCGCTTCCTGCGCGTCGCGTGCATTAGGAAGAATAACAGAGATGTGTGCGTTGGCAATTACACACCCCGCGCCAGCGAATGCAGGCTACATGAACAGCGCCAGCAGCAGCGGCACGTAGATGAAGGCCAGCAACGTGGAGCAGAACACCAGGCTGGCGACGTATTCCGGTTCGCGCTGTGAACGTTGTGCAAAAAGGTAATTATAGACCGCTACGGGCATGCTCATCTGCATCACGAGCACGCTCTGCGCCAGGGGCGGAAGGTCCAGGAGCCAGCCCACGCCGAAGGCCACGCAAACGGCGAGCGCCGTGCGTATGAGGCTGAATGCGAGCCCCGAGGACAGACTGCGCACCTGGATGTTGGCCAGCGAGACGCCGAGGGTGATCAGCATCAAGGGGACGGTGAAGCCAGAGATCAGCTCCACGGTGTTGTCGATCCACAATGGCAGGTCGGTATCCGTGAGCAGGATGGCCACCGACAGCAGAATGCTATACACGGTAGGCGTGCGCAGCAGGCTCTTCAGCGGATTGCTGCGGCTGATCATCATGATCCCGAAGGTGAACTGCACCAGGGCGACCGTCACCATCACGGTGATGGCATAGGCGAAGCCCTCGCTGCCGAATGCATAGAGTGCCACCGGCAAGCCCATGTTGCCGGTGTTGGGGTACATCATGGGTGCCAATAGCACGCGCCAGTTCTTGCGCAGCAGTATCGCCATCAGCCAGGTGGCCAGCGCCATGACCAGCAGCACGCCCAGCGTGCTCAGCATGGTGCGCCCGAAGGTGTGGGCGTCGATGTTGGCGCCGGAGAGCGAGGCGAGAATCAATGACGGCGTGCCGACATTGAAGACCAGTTTGGTGACGAAGTCGGTGGGATACGCGTATCCCAGGCGTATCCAGAAAAATCCGATACTGGCGCCCACGAACACGGGGGCCATGACAGCGAAGAGTTGGGCGAGCATGTGTGTGCCTGAGTCAGGGTTCAGGCCTGCGCCCGTTGTGCAGCGGGCGGACGGGCCGTTGTGAATGCGGCCGTGACGGTCGCGGGATGTGCCATATTAGAAGGCTATTGTCGCCAATCGCAGTGAAGCGTTGCAACGTGCATACGAAAACGAGAATCCTTTACCTTGACGTGGCGCGAGAATTGGCAAGAATCGTGGGCCACGCTGACATTCATCGACGTCGCGTATAACGCGGCGCGTCGCCACTTTCAAAATAACGTCTAGAGAACTGCATGGAACTTTTGCGCGTCGTCTATCGCGATTATCGTTGGCCGTTCATCGGCGTCATGGTGTTGAGCCTGGCCAGCGCGGGGCTGGGTATCGGGGTCATCGCCTTCATCAACCAGTACTTGATCGAGGCTCAGGGCGACCCGCTTCTAGTGCTGCCTCAGTTCCTGGGGCTGATCGCCTTGCTGCTGGCGGTCACGCTGGGTTCGCAACTGGCGCTGACCGTGCTCGGCCACCATTTCGTCTATCGTCTGCGCGGACGTCTCATCAAGCGGATTCTGGATACCGACATCGAACGACTCGAGCGGCTGGGCAGCGCGCACCTGCTGGCCAGCTTATCCAGCGACATTCGTAATATCACCATCGCCTTCGTGCGCCTTCCCGAGCTGGTGCAGGGGGTCATCCTGACGCTGGGGTCGGCCGCGTATCTGGCCTGGCTCTCGCCGGGGATGCTGTTCATCACTGCGCTATGGGTGGCGGTGACCGTGGTGGGGGGCTGGTATCTGGTGTCGCATGTGTATCGCCATCTGGGAAAGGTGCGCGACACCGAGGACCGGCTCTACAAGGATTACGAGGCGGTGATCGACGGCCGCAAGGAACTGGCGCTCAATCGCGACCGTGCCCGGTCACTGTATGAGGATGTCTACGAGCGCGACGCCAAGGCCTATCGGCATCACATCATCCGCTCCGACACCTTCCACCTGAGCGCGGTGAACTGGTCGAACATCATGATGCTGGGCGCCATCGGCATGGTGTTCTTCCTCGCCAATGGCCTCGGTTGGGCCAATACCAACGTGGCGGCAACCTATTCGCTGACGCTTTTATTCCTGCGCACGCCCTTGATCCAGGCGGTGGGGGCATTGCCCACGCTGTTGAGTGCCCAGGTCGCCTTCGACAAGCTCAGGACACTGGCATTGACCGAGTATCGCGCGGAGTTCGGCGAGAGCGCCGCGCACGGCGACTGGCAGACGCTGGAGCTGCGCGGCGTGACCTTTGCCTATGCTGCGGGCGAGCATGGCCGTGGCTTTGAAGTGGGGCCGGTCGATCTCACCTTGTCGCGCGGTGAACTGGTGTTTCTGATCGGTGGCAACGGCAGTGGCAAATCGACGCTAGCGCGCCTGCTGACCGGCCTTTATCAGCCGTATGCCGGTGAGATCCTCATCGATGGCGTTCCCGTCGATGACGCCGGCTGGCAGGCGTTTCGTAGTCGCTTCGCCGCCGTATTCACCGACTTCTACCTCTTCGATCAGGTGATCGGCCCTGATGGCGAGGCGCCGGACACGGCCTTGGTCGACGCCTGGATCGCGCGCCTGGGGATGGGCGAGAAGCTGCATTTCGATGGCTGGCGAGTGACCGACACGCAGCTTTCCCAGGGGCAGCGCAAGCGCCTTGCGCTGCTGCTGGCGGTGGCCGAGCAGCGCGATATCCTGTTGCTCGACGAATGGGCGGCGGATCAGGACCCGCAGTTCCGGCGCATCTTCTATCGAGAACTGCTGCCCTTGCTGCGCGAACACGGCAAGACCGTCTTCGCCATCAGCCACGACGATCACTACTTCCAGCACGCCGACCGGCTACTGGAGATGCGCGCAGGGCAGTTGAGCGAATTGACCGGCGAGATGCGCGATCGCGTCAGCCGCGACGCCGTGGCTCGGCTCGAAGACACATCAGGCAACGTGTGACGGGCGGCGACTGCTTGCAGCGGCATCCAGCGTCATGCGGCTGAGATATCGGTGGTATTCCAGACGAGGCTTTCGGTGGGGCCGTCGTCCAGGTCGGAGCACGTGTCGACACGTAGAACCGTCGTCGTTTCGCATATGACCTGCAGGCGACCATGCTCACCATCTTGCTCCCATCGCCACAGGATGTGTCGCCGGTGTTCGTTGCCGGTGTCGTCCTGTAACGTCAGGTTGGCCGTCGGGTATCGTTGTTCAAGAAAGCTCAGGACTGCGAGCTGGGCACACTGCTGCGCGGGTGTCAGCCGGGAGTCGCCGCGATAGCCGGGCAGAAAGCGACGGCCTTGCGCCTCGGCATGGAGAAAAGGTAATGCCTGCTGCGGTGTGATGCGGCCGTACTTGCGCACCGGTGAGAGCAGGATAATGCTGGCGGCGAGGCGGCAGCCGCCCAGATGGCTGCTTTCCCAGACATCGAAGGGCAGCTCATATGCCGCGACGACCTGGGCCAATTGCTTGTAGGTCCGGTGACCATACTTGGCGCAGCATTTGTCCTTCTTGCCGTGAGTGCAGCAAAGCAGCAGGTCGCGGTCGACCGCTTCTCCCTCCCATGCTGTCAGTGGCGCCCCTGACTGCCACGCGGTCAGAAACGCCTCCAGTGCCTCGCGAGGCACGACAAACCGTCGGCGTTCAGGCATCAGAAATACCTGGTGGCTGTCGCTGGCCTGTTCACGCCGATGAATCAGATTGACCCGCCGCCCGTCGGCGGCGATGGCGTCGAGGGTTTGTACCAGGCTGTCCGGCATGTCGTGGGCATGGCGCAGATTGCGTGTCCATTTGGCGCGAGGCCAACTGATCAGGAGGTTGCGCTCAACGTGCGCGGCACTGCCGGCCAGCGGATCATGCCGCTCACGGCTGAGATCGGCGCAGAATCGATGGCTCATGAAGCACAACGTTGGTGGGCGGTGGGTTGGGCACGCCGGTGGGATCCCCGTTTCTTGTGTGGCACGCAGATCGGACTGCCAGTCTCGGGATCCTCGAGCACATGGGCATCGAGATCGAAGACATGCTTGAGGTTGGTGGCCGTGAACACCTCCCCAGGCGCGCCACTGGTGACAATACGCCCTTCACGCATCATCACCAGTTGATCGGCGTAGGCCGCCGCCAGGTTCAAGTCGTGCAGCACCAGCAGCAGGGTGCGGCCGTGCTCGTGAGCCAGGCGGGATAGCAGCTCCAGCAAGTCTACCTGCACCTTGAGGTCGAGGAAGGTTGTGGGCTCATCGAGCAGGATCAGGTCGGTCTGCTGAGCCAGCACCATGGCGATCCAACAACGCTGCCGCTGACCGCCGGAGAGCGCATCGACGCTGCGCTCGGCGAACGCCGTGACGTCGGCATAGGCCATCGCCTCGCGAATGGCCAGGGCATCCTGCTCGGCATCCTGTCGCCACAATCGCTGGTGAGGAAAGCGCCCCATGCCGACCAGTTGCCGGACCGTCAATCCCTCCGGCGCGGAAGGGCCCTGCGGCAGGATGCCCAGGCGCTGGGCGACCTCTCGCGTATTGCGGCGGTGAATATCCTTGCCATCGAGACAGACTTGCCCGGCACTGGGTATCAGCGTGCGCGCCAGCGTCTTCAGCAGTGTTGATTTACCGCTACCGTTGGGGCCGAGCAACACCGTCAGCTTGCCCTCGGCCACTGCCAGATCGACACCATCCAGTACGCGTTGCGATTCGTACCCGACGCACAGGGCTTCGCCTGTCAGACGCGGCGGCTTGGCAGGTATTGAGGGCATGAAGGTGGCTCGTTGGGATGATCCTTAGGCTGGCAACCGTAAGACAAAAAATTCTCATTTTCAATATTGCGGGGTAGGTCCACTCGCTCTTCCACCATGATGGGGGAGCTAATGATTCGTGCGGCGGACATGTGCAAGCGTTGACTTTAATCTTTATTATAATCATTCTCATTAGCAAGTGAGCCGGCGACTACCCAAGCATCGGCACCGATGATCTAAGCGTATCGCTGTTCTCACCACTCGATCGACATAACAAGCACGACCATCCAGTAGGACGTTGCCCACTCAGTATGACGTTGCAACGTGGCTAGCGAGGGACGCGCGGACTTACTTGCCAGCAGAAACCTTGCACTGACGGCACGGTTGGCCATGAGGCAGGTGAGGTTCAAAAGGAAGGTATTGTTGCGGAGGCTACATGAGCTACGCCCGTTTCTCTCGCTTACCTGGCGAGATAAGCCGACACGCATCCATGCATGCGTTGCTGAATTGCATTATCAAGGAAGTGGCAATCCCCCATGACACGGTGTTCCATCGATGGCCGACTCGGCGCGATGGACTTCCGGAGCAGGTGCACGGCATGCCCCTGCTGATCGAGTGGTCGGCATCGTTGTCGCTGTTCGTGATGGTGGACCGACGTTCGGTCATCGGTAGTCACTTCTATCTTTCCGAGGTCTATCTGCGAGAGGCAGAGGGTACTGGCTGGCATGCCCCTGAAATGGTGGAATTGATCGCTGCGCTGTTGGAGCACTGCCGGTGGAATGAAGGCACGCTCAATCAGGAATTGTGCGACCAAGTCGTGCAAAGCCAGGACATCATGACGGCGATCGTCGCGCATGCCGTCGGGCAGCCCAGGCTTCATCCGTTGGCGGATTACCGTTGCAGTGAGCAGGGGCTTTGGTTTGGGCATCCCAATCATCCCACGCCCAAAGCCCGGCAATGGCCGCCCCAACTGCTGCAGGACGAGAAACCTGCTTACTCCCCCGAGTTCGGTGCCACCACGGCCCTGCACGAGTTTTCTTTTCCCGTGGCCGGGCTGAGCGTCCAGGCCAATCGGTTGAACGCTCTGGATGTGTTGTCGCATGCGGCAGATCAGCGCCGCGCCGAGGATCTCGATCGTGTGGTGATTAGCATGCACCCGGTCCAGGCCGATCTCTTTCGCCAGGATGCCCGGGTGGCAGAGATGATCCAGAAAAAGGTGATCGGCGATCTCGGGCCGGGTCGTTGGCATGCTGCCCCTACCGCTTCCATGCGTACCTGGTATCTCGAGGGGCATCCCTGGTTCATCAAGGGGTCGCTCAATGTGCGCATCACCAACTGTGTGCGCAAGAATGCTTGGTACGAGCTGGAAAGCACGCTGGTCATCGATCGCATCATGCATCGGCTCGCCGAGTCGAAAGACGCGGCACTGGAGGCGCTATGCGTGGCACAGGAACCGGCCACGGTTCACTGGGCGCCGCCCCAGGGCGACGAGGCCGATCAGCGTTGGTTTCGGGAGCAGACTGGCGTGATTCTGCGGGAAAACTTCTGTCAGCGATTCCGACCGGAACGCTGCCTGCTCAGCGCGACGCTTTTTGCCCGCGATGCGCAGTTGGTGCCCCTGGTGTTGTCTTTCATCGCAGGGTCGACGTCAGCCGAGGGACACGACGCACTGCCCTCGGAAGCACAGTCCCGTGCGTGGTTCCAGGCCTACCTGCGTACGCTGGTGGCACCGGTCATGGGCTTGTTCTTTCGGCATGGCATCGTCATGGAACCCCATCTGCAGAATTGCGTGCTGATCCATGACCAGGGCATGCCCCGGCAGATGCTGCTGCGCGACTTCGAAGGGGTCAAGCTGACCCATGACAAGGGAGTGGACTGGCTCACTGGAGAGTCGCTGCATCCCCACGTCAGGGAGTCGATGACCTATTCTCGCGAGCAGGGCTGGAACCGTATCGCTTATTGCCTGCTCGTCAATCATGTCGCCGAAGCGATCCTGGCGCTGAGTTGGCAGCGCCCGGCCCTCGGCGATGCGCTGTGGCAGGACACCTTGGACGAACTGCATCGCGTTCGCCAGACCCTGGGTACGTCCGCCCCCGAGCTGGATGCACTGCTGGAAGGCGGTGACCTGCCCTGCAAGACCAACTTCAAACTACGGCTGCTGGCCCAGGCAGATCGCCAGGCCGAGTATGTGGCATTGCCCAATCCCTGGTGTGTCACTCGGGCCGTGGGCCAGGAGGTGGCCTATGGGTGAGCCCGTTACCGTTCCCGAGTATGTGCTCGATGCCATCGCCTCGCATCGACAAGCGTGCCGCGAGCCCATGGCGGCATTCTTCTATGACCTTCCGGCGCTCGCCGCGCATGGTCGTGCCATGAAGGCGGCGTTGCCCCCGGGCGTCGAGCTCTACTATGCCATCAAAGCCAATAGCGAGGCGGCCATCCTCGATACGCTGGCACCCGTAGTGGACGGGCTGGAACTGTCGTCCGGCGGCGAGATCGCGCGGGCCTGCGCCTGCTCGACGCCGCGCCCCTGGGTGCTCTCCGGCCCGGGCAAACTGAATACCGACATGCATGAGGCCATGACGCGAGGCGTCGAGGCCTTGCATGTCGAAAGTCTCGGGGAAGTAGCCCGCCTGCAGGCAGTCGCGGCCTCGCTGGAGTGCGTGCAACCGGTGCTGCTACGCATCAACCCCGCTCTGCCCGAGGACCTCTCCAGTCGTCTAAGGATGGCCGGCACGGCCACGCCCTTCGGCATCGACGAGGCGCAGTTGATCGAAGCCGTCCGGGCTGTCGATGACGCTGCGAACCTGACGCTGGTCGGCTTTCATGTTCACGCCATGTCGCACCAGACATGCGAACGGCGTCACCAGCGGCTGCTGGCCTCCTACCTGGAGCGCTGGCCACAGTGGCGAGCGTTGGCACGCCACCCCGAGCGTGTCACCCAACTCAACGTGGGAGGCGGTATCGGCGTGAACTATCTCCAGCCGTCCGAACAGTTCGACTGGCCCGGCCTGTGTGAGGCTTTGGGTCAGCATCTGGCGGCCATGCATGAGCCACCGCGAGTGCGTTTCGAAATCGGCCGTTTCCTCACCGCCTTCTGCGGCTACTACGCGATCGAAGTGCTCGATACCAAGATCAGCCATGGAGAGGGCTTCGTCGTCTGTCGAGGCGGTACGCACCAGTTCCGCCTGCCCGCCGCCCAAGGGCACGATCATCCGGTCGTTCACCTGCCACGCGACACTCACCGCGTGAACCAGGGAGAGCGTCGGCCATGG
The DNA here is from genome assembly GCF_023061285.1 of Chromohalobacter nigrandesensis. Taxonomy (GTDB): domain Bacteria; phylum Pseudomonadota; class Gammaproteobacteria; order Pseudomonadales; family Halomonadaceae; genus Chromohalobacter; species Chromohalobacter nigrandesensis. Next base: position 110,552 of record NZ_JAKGAM010000002.1, on the reverse strand, counting down.
ACGGTGGTGGGGCAGCTGTGTACTCCCAAGGACGTGCTGAGTCGTCGTCAGGCGCTGTCCGGGGTGGCGGTGGGCGATCTATTGGTACTGCCGCTGGCCGGTGCCTATGGCTACAACATCTCCCATGCGGACTTCCTCTGCCATCCCCGTCCCGATCAGATATTCATCCGTAACGCCCGTGAGGACAGCGAATCCTCGAGTCGAAGGCGTCAGTACGCCGAGTCGGTGAACTGAGCGAGGGATTTCACGTGTCAATTTTCCAGGTTTTGAAGGTGCATCATGTCATCTCATGAACGTGTCATGCCGCTGGCTTCGGCCAGCGACGGTAATGCCGAAGCTCGGCCGTGCGCTGCCTTGCCCTTTGCCCATGCATCGGACTGGCGTCATCACGCTCGCATCGAGCAGCGCGTTGCCGGCCAGCTTTTGCAGACCTTGCTCTACGAGGACGTACTGCCCCATGGGGCCGTCGCCGAGTCAGAGGCAGGGGGCTGCGGGGCCACAATATTTTTCCTGACCCTGGGTAAGCGCCGCTACCGGGTCAGTGGCTGGCGATGCCATAGCTTCCGTCTGATTCGCCTCGAACACTCGTCGCTGGTGGTCGAGGAGGCGGAGGATGACTCCGTGACGGTGAGCTTGCCGCAGTTCCTCGAGGATCTCGAGGCGACGCTGGGCGATGTGGCGATCCAGCCCGGCTTCGTCGATGAACTGACGCAGACCCTGATCAAAGACATGCAGTCATCCGCGTGGCCGGTGCCCTGTCACGCGTCTCCGCAGACCCTGGATGCCGACGCCCTCGAGCAGTATTTCACTGATGCGCACAGCTACCACCCCTGCTACAAGTCACGGCTGGGTTTCTCACTGCGTGACAATCAGCGTTACGGGCCGGAGTTCGCCCAGCCGTTGAAGGTCTTGTGGCTGGTCGTGCCGACGCGCCTGGCGCATCGGGGAGCTATCGACGGGCTGGCGCTCGCCGAGCGGATCGCACAGGAGGCGGGCCCGCAGGTGATGGCTAGCCTGGACGATTACCTTGCCAGGCGCCAGATGGTGCGGGACGACGTCGTGCTGATGCCGGTGCATCCCTGGCAGTGGGAAAACGCTCTGGTGGCAGCACTCTATCCGGAGCTCGCCCGCGGTGAGGTCGCCCTGCTCGGCGAGGGCGGGACGACCTACACCGCGCAGCAGTCGATTCGTACTCTGGCGCCGCAGGACACGCAGCAGCCGTATCTCAAGCTGGCGATGAGCATGACCAATACGTCCAGCACGCGTATCCTGGCGCGCCATACCGTCACCAACGCCCCCGTCATCACCGAATGGCTCCAGCGGCTCATCGCGACCGACGAGACGGCCAGCGCCGCAGGCTTCGTGATTCTCGGCGAAGTGGCGGGCGTGGCGCTGGATGAGCGGGCCTTCCCGGACGCTCGTTACCACGACGTGTACGGCAAGGTTGGTGCTATCTGGCGCCAGAATATCGACGAGTTTCTGCAAGACGGCGAGCAGGCCGTGCCCTTCAATGGGTTGAGCCAGTTCACTCGCGATGCCGAGGGAATGCCCGTCAGCCCCTTCATCGCGCCCTGGGTGGAACACCATGGACTGGACGCCTGGACCCGGCAACTGGTGCATGTCGCCACCTGGCCGATCATCCACCTGCTGTTCGCCGAGGGCGTGGGCATGGAGTCCCATGGCCAGAATATCGTGGTCATTCATCGCGACGGCTGGCCGCTCCGGGTGGCGCTGAAGGATTTCCACGATGGCGTGCGCTTCAGCCCCTCGCACCTGGCGCGCCCCGAGCTGGCGCCGGACCTGGAGCCCGTCCCCGAGCGCCACGCTGCCCTCAACCGCAACTCCTTCATCGTCACTGATGACCCGCACGCGGTTCGGGACTATTCCTGCGATGCTTTCTTTTTCATTGCCCTGGCGGAGATGGCGATCTTTCTGCAGCGGCATTTCGGGCTGCAAGAGTCGCGGTTCTGGGCCATGGCGGCGGACGCGATCAAGTCCTATCAACGTGCCCATCCTCAGCATGCCGAGCGCTACCGGTGCTTCGATGTCTTCGCACCGTGGTGGGAGGTGGAAGCCCTTACCCGACGTCGCCTGTTCGGTGATGACACCCCCCAGGTCAAGCACGTTCCCAACCCGCTGGCAGTTTTCGCGCCCGGTGAGGAGGCGGCATGCTGAGGACCAATCGACTCAAGCAGTCGTTAGCCGAGGGCAGGGAGGTCCATGGGATTCTGGCCTCCCTGCCAGCGGCCGCTTCCATCGAGTTGATCGCCGAGGCGGGCTTCGACTTCGTGGTGATCGACACCGAGCACGTGCTGATCAACCCGGAAACCGTCGAGCACATGATTCGTACCGCCGAGAGCTACCAATTGACACCGCTGGTGCGGGTGGCGGATGCCGACCCCAAGACACTGCTGCGTCTTCTCGACGGTGGTGCCCAGGGAATCGTGTTGCCTCAGGTGGAAGACGCCGCGACCCTCGAGCGCGCCGTGGTTGCGTGCAAGTACGCGCCAGAGGGCGAGCGCAGCCTCAATGCCGGGCGGCCAGGAAGCTTCGGCAAGGCGTCGCTAGCCGAGTACGTCGCCGAGGCCAATCGGGAGATCATGGTGGTCGCCATGATCGAAAGCCATCGCGGCGTGGCAGAGATCGAGTCGATCTGTGCGGTTCCGGGGCTCGACATGGTGCTGGAAGGGGCGGCAGATCTGTCCCAGTCACTGGGTGTGACTTGGCAGACCGGCCATCCCGATGTCGTCCAGGCATTGGAAGCGGTCCAGCACACTGCAAATGAGCATCGCATCCCTTATTGCGCCTTCCTGCGTAATCCCGAAGCCAAGGCTCGGTGGCAGGCGCGCGGCGTCGGCGCCTTCATGCTGGGCGATGAGCGTGGGATTGCCTTTCGCGCCCTGCAGCGAGCGCTCGACGATGCTCGGGCGCCGTTGGATAGCGAGGCGATCCGCTTATGAGGTCACCGACGGTGCAGGGTTCCATTTCCGATACTCCCATTTCCGAATCCCCCATGGAGCGCACGACCATGCAATCTCTCGATGCCCAGCGCCATGCCCAGGCGCAGATCATGCAGTCGCTGGTGGACGGTCTGCTGGTCGAAGGACTACTGGATGACTTAGGGGCCGCCTGGTTGGCCACCACCGAGATTGATCACTGGATCACCCAACTGCCGGTGTTCGAAGGCCATGTCGATGATCCTTCGACGCGATTCTGGCACTGGCCGCAGGGTCGAGGTGACGGGATTGGCATGTTGTTGCAGCCCGGTATCGCCCAGGCGTGGGAAAAGGTGCCACGAACCCCGGTGATCTTGTTGGATCGCGAGAGCGGGGAGTGGGATGCGCTTGATCCGGTCACCTTCATGCGCCGTGTCTTCGGTGCCGTGACGCAGGATGACGATCAGATACTGGGGCAGGGACAGCGGGTGTTCCTCGAGGCGTTGTCCGATAGCCTCTGGCAGGCGGAAAGTTCCGTGGCGCACCGGGTAGAAACGCATGATCTGCCCTCCCGTGACACGGCCGCGCACTTCGCGATCATGGAGCAGTGGGCATCGTTGCTCGACCGACCCTACCATCCCACAGCGAAGGCCAAGCAGGGGCTCAGCGAGAATGAATATCGTGCCTACATGGCCGAATTCAATGCGCCTATCACGTTGCGCTGGGTCGCGCTGGCCCGCGATCAGGTCATGACCGGTGCCGGCGTCGACGAGGCTGGTGCCGAGCCGGTGCAGTGGCTCACCGATGACGAAGACCGTAAGGCGCTCGAGCGTGAGATGACAGCGCGCGGTCTGGTCCGGACTCACGTCGCTATCCCCGTGCATCCCTGGCAGCACGAGCATGCGTTACCTCACTGGTTGGAAGCGGCCTTCGCGATGGGGGACTGTGTCTCGCTGGAGTCGGTCACGGCGCCCTGGCTCGCGACGTCCTCGCTGCGCTCGTTGGCGCCGACCACAGCGAGCCCGCATTTCCTGAAACTGCCGATGGCCATTCACTCGCTGGGTGCTTCGCGTTATTTGCCGGCGGTCAAGATGCTCAACGGCGATCTCAGCGCTCGCCTGTTGCACCAAGCCAGGGAGAAAGACGTCCGGCTCGCCGAGACGCTCTATCTGTGCGACGAGGGCAAGTGGTGGGCGTATATGCCGGAGGGGGCGACGCTGTTCGACGAAGCTCCCAGGCATCTGTCCGCCATGGTGCGTAGCTATCCCCCCGAACTGCTGGATGACCCGGGCGTGCGTTTAGTGCCCATGGCGACCCTGGGCACTCCGCTACCGGGCGGCGAGCACCATGTGGTCGACGACTGGCTGGCGCAGCGCGGCATGGCGGCCACTGCTGTCTCGGTGCAGGGGCTATTCGGCGAGCTCTGCGAGGTGTTTTTCGACATCAACCTGCGCATGTTGCGGCTCGGCATGCTGGCGGAAGTGCATGGCCAGAACGCCGTGCTGGTCTTCAGAGACGGCCAGTGCCAGGGACTGCTGCTGCGCGATCACGATTCGCTGAGGATCAGCGTCGAACGCCTCGAGCGGCACGGCATGCAGGACCCTTGCTACTGCATCAAGCCCGGCCATGCCAACACTCTCTATCACGATAGCTTAGAGGCTCTGCTGTTCTGGCTGCAGACACTGGCGATCCAGGTCAATCTGCGCGCGATCATCGATACCCTGGCGGATCACTACACGCTGTCGCGGGATGACCTGTGGAGGGAAATGGCGATGCGTCTCGAAACTCGAATCGACGCTCTGCTCTTCGACGATCATGATCGAGAAATGCTCAAGGAGCAGCTCTTCGAGGGGGAGCAATGGCCTTACAAACGGCTCATCGCGCCGATCATCGAGCGTGCCGGCGGGCCCGGCAGCATGCCCTTTGGCACCAGCGCGACCTGTAATCCTTTCATGCGGGTGAGGCGACAGGCCGGTGAAAGCATCAAAGAGGCACTGACCGAGGCCTGAGGTTTGATACCTATACCGCCCGACATAGCATCGGGCGGTTTTTTCATACAGGTGGCGTTTTCTGCGTAGCGGTTACTTCAGCGAAACCATTCGGGAAACTCGGCCGCGAGGGCGTTTCGTTTCTCTTCCTCCTGAGCCTGCTTACGTTCTGCGGCATCGGCGAGTGCGTCGGCACGATGCGGAGGAATGACGAAAAGCCCGTCGTCGTCACCTACTACAAGGTCTCCCGGGTTGATCGTCACCCCGTCGATGGCGACTGGCGTGTTGATCTCGCCTTCCAGCTCCAGCGCGCGGGTTGTCAGTGGGCTACTCGTCTGGGCATAGGTGGGCAGGCTAAGCCGGGAAAGGGCATCCCGGTCGGTGATGGCACCGTTGGTGACAACGCCTGCGAGTTGCTTGCGTAGTGCCGCATAGGCGCGAAATTCGCCCCAGCAGGCGCGATGCTGATCGCCGGACACGTCGATCACCAGCACATCGCCTGGGCAGGCCAACTTCAGCGCTTCACGGATGATGCTACCGTCGACGTGGGGAATTCTGATCGTTAGGGCCGTGCCAAGCAGTCGCACGGGACGCTGGAGCGGCGAGAGGGTGGCGATGGCACCGAAGTCGGTAAAATGTCCCAGGGTGGAAGTGGCAATGGTTCGATAGCGTTGCCGTTGCGTCGCCGTAATGGTGTCCTGACGGGGAGCGATATGAAACATGGGGGTTCCCTTATCTGCCATGGGTATCAGCGATGAATGGGTATCAGCGATGAAGAGTGAGTGATGATGGGCGAATCGCTTCAATGATTCTGGTAGCGGGTGCGGTGCAGCAGATAGACGAAGAAGGGCGCGCCCACGCCTGATACGAAGATGCCGGCGGGTAGGTCCTTGGGCAGGAACGCCACTCTGCCCAGCAGGTCGGCATAGAGGACGATCAGCGCCCCCACCAGGGCGCTGGCAGGGACCAATCGGCCGAATCCCCGCCCTACCAGGCGGGCGGCGATATGGGGGGCGATCAAGCCCACGAAGCTGAGCCCCCCGGCAAAGGCCACGGCCGCACCCGCCAGCGCTACGCTGCAGGCCATCAGCACCAGCCGGCTGCGCAACACATTCACGCCCAGCCCCAGAGCCACGTGATCCCCCAGCGCCATGGCATCCATGTGGCGTGCATAGGTCAGGCACAGGGGAACGGCGACCAGTAGCCAAGGGAGCATGCCGAGCACGTCCTGCCATTGGGCGGCATAGAGGCTGCCGGTCAGCCACACGTAGGCGACCATGGCGGCGGCATCGTCGCTGATCACGATCAACAGGGTGGTGACGGCGCCCATCGCGGCGGAGAGCCCGATACCGACTAGCACCATGCGCGAAGGTGAAATACCCCCCTTCCAGGCGAGCAAGAACACCAGCAAGGCGGAGAACACCGCCCCGAGCAGCGCGGAGGCCGGCAGCCAATGGATACTCAGGCCGGTACCGAATAGTGCCAGGAAGGTCACGGCGGCCATGGCGGCGCCACTGGTGATGCCGATCACGTCCGGCGAGGCCAACGGGTTGCGTACGATGCCCTGGAGGATAGCGCCGGCCACGGCCAGGGCCGCCCCTACCAACACTGCCAGCAGGATGCGCGGCAGGCGCAGTTCCCAGACGATGAAGGCGATGTCGCTGTCCTGCGGCGCGGTCAGCGCGTGCACCACCTGGTTGAACGAGGTGGGGAAACTGCCCAGGCTCAGCGAGAGCCCCATACTGGCCAGAAGTACTAGCGCGAGCAGGGCGCTGAGGATGACAGCGCGGTTCGTGGCGGCGGTGTCGTTGCCTGGCCGTGTCAGGGAGGCGGAATGCGTCATGGTCAGACCTGCTTCCTGCGTGCCAAGTAGATGAAGAAGGGTGTGCCGATCAACGCCGTCATCACGCCTACTGGCACATCCTGAGGTGGCATCAGGAAGCGCGAGGCCACATCGGCCAGCAGCAACAGGCTCGCGCCCAGCAGGGCACAGGCCGGCAGCAGCCAGCGATGGTCGACGCCGAAGAGCCCCCGCGCCATGTGCGGCACGATCAGGCCGACGAAACCGATCATGCCGGCGAGCGCGACCGAACTGCCGGCGAGCAGGATCACCACCAGACCCAGTAACAGCTTGATAGTGCCGGCGCGCATGCCCAGGCCCTTGACCATGTCATCGCCCAGCATCAAGGCATTGGCATGACGGACCAGCAGCATGCACAGCAGCAGGGCGATGCCGAAGAGCGGGAGCAGAGGGACAACGACCGACAGCTCGCGCCCTGACACGGAGCCGGCCAGCCAGTAGAGCACGCTTTCGAAGCTCTGTTGGTCGACGATCAAAAGGCCCTGGCTGAACGAGACGAACATGGCGGTGACGGCCACGCCCGCCAGCACGACCCGCAACGGCGACAGCTCCCCATGACGACCGCGACTCAGCATGACCACCAGACAGGCCGCGACCAGGGCGCCCAGTAGCGCCGCCCAGACGTACCCGGCCGGGGTGTGGAGGGGCAGCAGCGAAACCGCGATCACCACGAAGAACATGGCCCCCGCGTTGATTCCCAGTATGCCCGGCGAGGCGAGGGGGTTGCGGGTCATGGTCTGCATCAGCGCGCCGGCGATGGCCAGGCTGGCGCCGACCAGAGCAGCGATGACCGCGCGTGGCAGGCGCTCCGTGACAATGATGATATGTGCGACCCGTGCGGGGTCGTAATGTAAAAGCGCCTGGATGAAGGTCGACGGGGCGATATCCGTGGTGCCCAGCATGACGCTTGCGGCGAAGGCCGCTGAGACCAGTGCCAGCCCCAACAACAGTCCCGTCATTCGGGAAGCGCAATGATTCAGCATGCACTCGACTCCTTGTCGTGGGCGCGAGACGTCGAGGACGTTTCATCGGCGCAGGCTGCGGCGGACGTCGTAGGCGCATGAGGATCATCCAGCCCGTAATGGGTGTAGAGGTCATCCAGCATGGCATTGGCAGCCAGAATGCCACCGCCCATGATCCAGTCCACCGCGTTCACCTCGAAGACACGCTCGTCTTGCACGGCATCCAGTCGTTTCCAGAGAGGATGGGAGGTCCAGTGCCGATAGTTCCGCATGATGGCGGGATCGTTCGGTTCCAGTAGCACGAAGATCACATCGGCATTCATGACCGGAATGTTTTCTTCGCTGGTCAGCTTCATGCCCCAACCCTGGTCGTGCAGGGAGTTAGGTTGCTCGAAACCCAGCTCATTGAGGATGGAACCGGCGAAGCCCGTCGAGTAGATGCGCACATGGTCGCTCTTGAAGCGCACCACGGCGGCTTTCTGCGGCCAGGCGTCGCCCAGTGTATCGGCGATTCTTTGGCGGAAGTCCGCCACGCGCGTATCCCAGTTGCGTAGTAGCTCGCGGGCGCGGGCTTCTCGTCCGGTGGCCTCGGCGATCAGTTTCAGGGTGGCCTTGAAGTCGAAGACGGTGTCTGTAGCGACCGTTGGCGCGATCTTCTCCAGCAGCGGCCGCACCCGCTCGTGGCGAAAGCGCGTGGCCACGATCAGGTCGGGCTCCAGCCAGGCAACCTTCTCCAGGTTGGGTTGGGTCTCCAGGCCGACATGCTCCACGCCGGCGAGATCATCACGCAGGTAGCGATACATGGGCTTTTCCAGCCAGGAATCTACGACGCCGACCGGCGTGATGCCCAGTGCCACGGCGCTGTCCGTCGCGCCCTGGTAGAGGGTGACGACACGCTGCGGGCGGGCGGGAATATGGGTGTCGCCGAACGCATTGGTGACGGTGCGTTCATCGTCGGCGCTGGCTCCTAGCGGGAGGAGTGACGCCAGCAACGCCGCTAGGCATAGGCACCAGGTTCGGGTGCGCGTTTTCATTCCGGCCTCCTGGTGGATGCGGTCTTCAAGGGATTATTGGAGTCGCCAGCAGATGATGACACAGCGTCTAGCGATGCAGCGTCGTTTCGTGTCACGGCGCGGCCGAGTCGCCAGGCCAGCGGTAGGCAGCAAGCGGCGATCGTCGCCAGTGCCAGGAAGGCATGGTGCAGGGCGGAGGCACTCGCCTCGGTATAGGAAATGCCCTGGCTCAGTGAAGTCTGCACGGCGGTATCGTAGTAGATAGAAAGCGCGACGATGCCGAGCGACGAGATCAGGCGGCGGGACATGTTATTCATGGCGGAGGCCTGGGCGACGTGTGGCTCGGGCAGGTTCTTCATCCCCACCGTGGTGGAGGGCAGATAGGCGCAGCCGAGGCCGAGGCCGCGCAGGCCCATCCAGGCACCGATCATCCACACGGGTGTGGCTTTTGTCAGAGTGGCGAGCCCCGCCAGACTTATCATGGTGATCAGTAGTCCGACGCCGATGCACCACTGTGGGGGATAGCGGTCGATCAGACGTCCTGCAATGGGCGAGCAGGCGGCGGCGGCCAGCGCAGTGGCCAGAAATACCAGCCCAGTGGTCAGTGGTCCGAAGCCCAGCGCATTTTGCATCCACAGCGGCACCAGCAGGATGCAACCGAAGAGGATGATGGACTGCAAGCAGGCCAGGATGACGCTGAGCCGATACCTGCGATGGGAAAACAGTGAGAGGTCGAGCAAGGGCGTGTCGGTGTGCCGCTCGACGCGCACGAAGAGCACGAGTGCCAGCAGGCCGACCGCGAGCGTCAGCAGGGCCTCGACGCGCAAGAGATCCGTCAGCGTCTCCACTCGGCTGAGGGAAAATAGCACTGTGCCCATTCCCAGGGTGATCAGCGCGAAGCCAGGCAGGTCGAACCGACGCCGGCGATTGGCGGCTTCGGCCGGGAGATAACGATAGCCGCACATGAGCCCCAGCAGTGCGAACGGCATGTTCATCAGGAATAGCGCCCGCCAGTGGCTGACCTCGAGCAGCAGCCCGCCGACGCTGGGACCGATGGCCGGGGCGAGCATCACCGCGAAACCCCATATTCCGCTGGCGCGGCCTCGCTGGTCGCTGGGGTAGGCGGAGAAGATCAATGACAGGGACAGGGGGATCATCAGCCCCGCTGCCACGCCCTGCAGTCCGCGTGCGAGGATGATGCCAGCCAAGCTCTGGGCCATGGCGCCGAGCGCCGAGCCGGCCAGAAACCCCCACAGACCCAATAGGTAGACGTGCTTACGACCGAAGCGATCGGCGAGATAGCCGGTAAGCGGCATGGTCATGCCCATGGTGATCATGAACAGCGTTACCACCCAACTGACTCGTGTGGCGCTGGCATCGAAGGTAGCCATCAATTCGGCCACGGCAAGATTCAGGGCGCTGTTATTGAGGCTGACGGTAAAGGTACCCAGCAGCACACTGACCAGCACCTTTCCGCCATGCTGGGTAGCATGCGGCATGGATACTCACTTGATGGGAGTACAGAGGGCATCGCTCGAGCATAACGCTAATGAGGAATGCGTCATGGAGTAGGATAATGACACGGTGCGCATTTTAATGCAAAACATTATCAATTGCGATTGGTTTCGAGAAGGCGACGCTCGAGTCAAGTGATGGCGCGTCTGCGGCACACTTTGCGTAAAAGATGATGGGCTACAAAAAAGCGACGCCATGGAGGCGCCGCTCAACAAGCCAGATCTGTCGGATGTTGTTGCTTAGAAGTCGAGCTGATAGCTCAGGGTGAAAGTACGTCCCCGGCCCTTGAAGTACAGGTCGTCTTTAAGAGCGTCCCCTTGGGGGAACGATTGTGAGTAGTAGGTAAAGTAGTCCTTGTCGGCGAGGTTCTCCACGCCCAGGCTGGCACGGCCTATAGGCAGGCGATAAGCCAGTGAGGCGTCGATCAGGCCGTAGCCGTCGAATTCGAGCTCGGGATCGTCGAAGCTGCGGTCACGGTAGTAGCTGTATTGCAGGTGCGAGGAGAGCTTGTCGTTCCAGGCTGCGCTCCAGGCGAGCTTGAAGGTGTCCGGGGCAAGGTCCCGGCCCGTCAGCTTGGTATCCACGCTGCCGTCGCCGTCTTGGTCCGACTTGCCCTCGGCGTGGGTATAGGTAAGCCGCAAGTTGTGAGCGTCATTCACCTGGGCATCGCCGGTGATCTCATAGCCTTGGATCTCGGTCTTCTCTCGCTTGACCCGGTAGTTGTTCTGGGCATCGGGTTCGATGCGTTGGCCGAGGTCGGAATTCGACTCGTAATAACTCAGTTCGAGGCCGTAGCGATCCCAGTCGAAGCGAGCGCCGATCTCGCGGTTGTCGGTGACGATGGGGGAGAGGTCGATCAGGGTATCGACGTCCCGGCCGGCTGAATCGTCGTCGCGCAGCACCCGGCCCACGTCGGGCATGCCGAAGCCCTCCGAGTAGTTGGCGTAGAGCTGGGCCCAGTCAGTGGCCTGATAGACGATACCGGCATTGAACAAGGTTTCGTCGAAACTGGGGTTACCGCCGTCCACCGCGGCCAGGTCGTTCTCGACGCTGGTGCTCTGATCCACGGGCGAGTAGTCGTCGACGTTTAGCGTGGCATGCTCCTGGCGCACCCCGGCGTGCAGGCTCAGCGCCTCGGTCAGGTCGTAGTCGCCCTGCAGGAAGGCCGCCACGTTGCGGAAGCGGGTTTCGGGCACATAGTTGCGGTCGGTCTGGACCAGCACCTGTTGGGTCTCGTTCTGCAGCAGGTCGAGGCCAGTGGTCAGCTTGAGGCGGTCGTCGAGCAGGCCGTCGCGGCTTAGAGTGAACTTGGCGCCGACCTTGTCGGACTCGTTGCGCGTGTGGTCGTAGCGGGTATTGCCCGCGTCGTCCTGGTAAGGAAAGGAGCCGAGACCGGTGGTGCCAAACTGGGCGCGGAAACGCTGAGTATAGAGCTGGGCATTCAACTCATTGCCAAGCCAGTCACGGTTCTCGTAGGACAACCGGGCGGTGGTGGCCCTATTATAACCTGGGTCGTTAACGGGATTGCCTTTCTTGGCCCTGGTCGGTACGCCCTTATCGCGATTACCGGATACCGGCACGTAATCGTCGCCGACGTCGAGGTCGTAATGATTGAGGGAGAACTCGACGTTCTGGTCGTCATCGATCCAGTAGGCCGCCTTGGCCATCAGGTCGTAGCTCTCGGAGTTCTGAATCTCGCCATGGTAGGCCATGCCGACGATCTCGTCGTCGCCATCGTAGTAGACACCGCGTTTTTGGCGACTAGCGGCGAACATATAGTCCCAATCGCGTGTCTGGCCGCTGAGGCGGTAGTCCAACTTGTGACCGAAGCCTTCCGACTCGAAATCGTCGCCACTGGTCAAGCTGACGCCGACATGCTGGCTTATCCCGGCGCCTTCGGGTCGCTTGGTCACGTAGTTGATGATGCCGCCGGTCGCGCCCAGGCCTTGTTCGGCGCTGGCGCCATGAATAACTTCGATGCGCTCGACCATGGAAAGGTCGATAGTGTAGCTGTCTCTTCCACCATCACGCATCGGATTGGACTGGGGCACGCCATCCACCATGAATAGGACTGAACGACCGCGGAAGGTCTCGCCGGTATTGTTGAGCTTCTGGCGGCTGGGCGAGTAGGAAGGGATCAAGTTACTGAGCACTTGACTGGGATCCTGGGTGATCGCCAGCTGCTGCTCGATCTGCTCGCGGTTGATGACGGTGACCTTCTGCGGGGTCTCGCCTTCGCTGCTGCGGTTGCGGGTGGCGGTGATGACCAGTGGATCCAGCCCCTGGTCGTTGGCATCTTGCGATTCCGTGCTCGTGGAGGCTTGGGCCAGTGCCGTGGCGGGCAGAGCAGAGACAAGTACCAATGGGAGCAGTGAGAGCTGCTTATGACGTGGTCGTTGAAAGGCTTGCATGGTAAACCGATATCCCCTTGCTGGATTTGATGTATTGATTTTTGCTGTTATAGATATTGAATCTTTATGCTAATGATAATTCTTTTTGTTTGCAATAGGGGTGCGTTGCACGATCTGCGTAGTGCGGCAGGGGCGTCATGCCACGTTTTCTCTTGGAGGGGGGGCGGAACAGCCTTGGTTGGGTGCCATGGTGCGACCGAGGGCTCGTAGGCAGTGTACGAGGGGACAAACCGTGCGTTGAAAGCTCGTAATTGTGAAAGTAAATCACAATTCTTATCATATGCGATAGGCTTTGCTTGACGCGCGTGCTCCCGCCCGTCTGCCAATAAAATGTCACAAGGAAACCTCATGTCCCGCTCCCTTTCCCCGTCGCTGCCGATCAACGTGCTGTCGCCCTCGGCACGTCGCCTGGCCATGGCAACGTTGCTGCTGAGCTGCCCGCTGGCGGCGCAGGCACAAGATGCCAACGCCCAAGAATCCGATACCGTGGTGGTTACGGCCACGGCGATGAAGGTTGCTACTCCACTGGTTGAGACGCCACGTGCCGTGTCGACTGTCCAGCGAGAGGAACTGGAAGAGCGTAATGTCCAGAGCCTCGACGAGACGCTACGCTATCGCTCGGGCGTGCTGTCCGGCCAATACGGTGCTGATAACAATACTGATTGGCTTAAGATCAGGGGGTTTGATCAGGCAACTTATCAAGATGGCTTGCGCATCTACCGTACGGGATACTATCAGTGGTTACCCGAGCCCTATGGCCTAGATCGAGTAGAAGTATTCAAAGGGCCCGCTTCCATCCTCTATGGCGAAGCACCCTCGGGTGGGATAGTCAATGCCGTCAGTAAACGTCCCACCGCCGAGAAGCGTGGTGAGATCGAGATCCAGGCCGGTAACCGCAATCACCGCCAATTCGGGATCGATACATCAGGGCCCGTCACCGAAAGCGGTGATGTACGCTATCGGATGGTGGGGCTATATAAAGAACGCGATGGTGATTTGAATGACACGGATAATGAGCGGGTCTACTTCGCGCCGAGTCTCGAGTGGGATATCTCCGATGACACTCAGTTGACCGTGCTGGCCAGCTACCAGAAGGACGATGGTGTTCCTGTCAATCCGTTCAAGACGCCTTATGGCACCGTGCAGGACACGCCGTTCGGTAAGGTGGACCCGGAGACGAATTATGGTGCTCCGGACTACGACAAAGACGAGCATACCCAGACGGCCATCGGTTATGAATTCAAGCATCAGCTCGATGACACCTGGGAATTCGAACAGGATTTCCGCTATAGCCATCTTGATTTGAATTTGCGTAGCACCTATATCTTGTCACCTATTGATGAGCGAACAGCTACTCGTGGCCACCTTCAGCGTGATGGCGATATAGATAGCTTTACCATCGACAACCGAATGGTAGGTAAGTGGTACACCGAGCGCACGGAAAATACGCTATTGCTTGGAGTGGATTACCAAGATCTCAGTCTCGATGGCAAGGAATACGATAGTGATTTTAGTGGTTATGACACCGTCGATATCTTCGATCCACAAGGAGATATCGCTTCTGTTCCCGACGATCAGCTAAAACGCCGCCGAATCGATAAAGAGCAACTAGGTCTTTATGTGCAGGATCAGTTGCGTATCGACGACCGGTGGGTGCTTCTGGGAGCTGTTCGCTACGATCAGGCCGAGACTGATAATGCTGATCGTACTGCTGATACAACGGAACGAGCCGATGATAACCAGGTGTCTTGGTCTGGTGGAGTGATGTATCTAGGGAATCAAGGCATCAACCCGTATCTCAGTTATACCGAGTCTTTTGAGCCACAGACCAGCGTTGATGATGGTGGTAATCTCTACGAGCCTCTTGAGGGTGAGCAGTGGGAGTTCGGTGTTAAGGTCGCTCCGTCTGGCTGGGATGGCTATTTTACAGCTGCAGTTTTCGATCTGGAACAACGTAATAGCCTTGTGGCCTCATCAAGCGGTGGTCGTCAGGAGCAGAGTGGTAAGCAGACATCTCAGGGCTTCGAGTTAGAGGGTGTCGGTTATTTGACCGGTCAACTGCAGCTCACTGCTGCCTATACTTACACTGATGCTGAAGGCGAGAATGGTGAGCGCAAAGACTTGATTCCACGTCATCAAGCATCGGCCTGGCTAGATTATGATTTTGAGGGGACTGCACTTAATGGGCTAAAGGCTGGTGCGGGTATCCGTTATGTAGGCGAGTCCTCTGGAGGCAGCACCATTACGGTGCCTGACTATACTGTGGCAGACGCCATGGCGAGTTACGATTTCAATACTCATTGGACTGCTCAAGTTAACGTTAATAACGTCACCGACGAAGAGTATGTGGCAAGTTGTGAGGCTGACTATTACTGCTACTACGGTGAATCGCGCAGCGTGATCGGTAGTCTCAAGTACCGTTGGTAAGCGTAAAGTTATAAGACGTCAGAAAGAAGAGGTAAGAAAATGGCCCGAAGCGCTGGAAAGCACCTCGGGCCTTTTTTATAGCTGCTTTTCTTCGGTTTCAAAATATGATTGAGGCGCTTCTCCCTAGCGCGCCTCGTGGCCAGGCAAAGGCTCGACGCTTGAAAGCTCGGCCAGTTGCGTCATTGAACGATCACGAATGGCTACGAGACCGATGATGAATGCTGCAATCGGAATCAGCGCGAGTACGGTACTGATACCTGCGCCTAGCCCAGTGACCTGTGTGAAGTTACTCAGCACCAAGTAAAGGATGAAAGCCAATAACAGGCAGGCAATCAAGGGAACTACGCGTGTGGTCACGCCGTGGCCCGGCGCGAGGTGGGGCGAGCGGTAGAAGAATACCGCAGCCGCGATAGAGGTTAGCAGCATGAGAATTACCATGCCGACGGTGGCAATGCCGGCCATTGAGCCGAACACGCCGACCAGTGGGCTCGCGCCGCTGAGTGCGCACAGGGCCACAAGCACGATAGCGGTTGCTGTTTGGAACAACGATGATATGTGAGGTGAACCGTGCAACGCGTGACTCCTTGCGAAGAAACGGGGCAGGATGTCGAAGTTCGCAAGCACAAACTGGTAGCGTGTCACAATGTTATGGAACGACAGGATGCAGGCGACGAGGCTGGTGAGCAGTAATACCTCCATGATATCGGTGAGGACGCGGCCGGTATAGAAGCGGGCAGTGTCGAGCACCATGTTGCCGCCGTTGTTGAGATAGTTATTGGCCACCGCATGCACGGTGTCTGGGCCCCATGCATAGACCAAGTACCAGCAAGACACCGTATAGAATCCCCCGATGATGAAGACCGCCCAATAAGTGGCCCGTGGGATGGTACGGCTCGGGTCACGAGCTTCGTCGCGAAAGACTGCAGTGGCTTCGAAGCCGATGAAACCGGTCACGCTGAATAGCACAGCGATGCCAAACGGCCCTGTACTGCTGGACGCCGCAGGTATATCGGCAAGACTGGTCAAGGCACTGCCGGATGGTTCGAATGCAATTGCGGCGTTCATGACCAGTACGACACCAATTTCAAGGATGAGCGCCACGGCAAGCACTTTCGAGCTGAGCTCGATGTTTCGGTATCCGAGTGCGGCGACAAGCATGAGTGCCGCCCCGGCGTACAACCACCAGGGAATTGCCGGTCCGCCGATATTGCTCACCGTGTCGGCTGCTGCCCACCCGAAAAATCCATAGATGCCAAGCTGGATAGCGGAGTAAGTGATCAGCGCCACGAATGCAGTAGCCTGACCGGCACGCGGTCCAAGCCCGGTCCCAACGTAGGTAAAAAAAGCCCCAGCCTCCTTCACATAGGGCGTCATTGCCACGAAGCCGACCGAGAACGCGAACAGTACGAGCGAGGCGAACGCGAAGCCCAGCGGGGCCATTGCACCGTTGCCGAGGCCGATGGCCAACGGTGTATTGCCGTTGACCACTGTCAATGGAGCGGCAGCAGCGACGACCATGAACACGACACCAGCAGTGCTCAATCGGCCAGATAGTCGGTTCCTGTTGTTCGAGGATGTTGTATATGGATTGCTGTTATTCATTGTTGATTCAACTCCGTCTTGTGTTGTTTTTAGGAAGCGCCACTCGAGCGGCGCAAGAAAAAATCAATCGTTCCTTTCTCCGATGGTGATACCGGCTCGGCTTAATAACGGCTCGAGTCGTTCCAGATCGAGGGCGGGGCACCAGCCCTCTGGCTTCCTCATGGGCGCGCCTCTGGCCATGAACAGAGCGTTGAGCACGGCTTCGTCGGTCGCTTGCACGACAGCCATGTAGAAGTCATCGAAATACGCGTCGTTTATGTGGCGCATCTGTTGCTGGGCCGGCCCGAGCTGCGGCAAGGGCCCCTCGTTAGCCGTGCTGAAGGCTAGAAACATATCGCCTGAATCGTTGCCGCCGGGGCTGCCGGAGCGTGCGATACCCAATCCGGCACGTTGGGCAAGACGCTTGAGCTGATGGGGTAGCATTGGAGCGTCCGTAGCGATGATGGCGATGATAGAGCCGCGTTCGCGGTTGAGTTCTTCGGGCCAGTCGGCGTCATTCAACGCCTCTCCAACAGGCACGCCGAGCACTTTCAACCAGTCCCGCTTGCCGTGGTTGGCCTGGACCAGAACGCCCACTGTATAGGCCTGCCCATCGATGGTGACTCGGCGCGAAGCGGTACCCGTTCCGCCTTTGAAGCCGTAACAGATCATGCCGTTGCCGCCGCCGACGTTTCCTTCTTCTATGGCGCCACCACTTGCCTTGGTGAGGGCGGCGTGAACATGGGCGGCTTCCACGTGCTGGCCGTTGATATCATTGAGTACACCGTCATAGGTCTCCGCGACCACGGGCATTGCCCACAAATGGTGCGAATCGAAAGTCTGAGCGTAGTTATCGAGCATCCAGCGTGTCGCGGCGTGATGGACGATGCCCACGCTATGCGAATTGGTCAGGCATATCGGGCCGACGAAATAGCCGCCCTGTTCAATCCAGTGGGTTCCTGTCATTTCCCCGTTGCCATTGAGCGCATGAAAGCCGGCCCAGACAGGAGTAGGTGTGTTGCTTCGGCCTCGCGGCAGAATGGCGGTCACGCCGGTCTTGATCGGCCGTCCGCTTCTAGTTGTTCCATCAATCGTTTCATAGCCGACCAACACGCCCGGCACGTCCGTCATCGCATTGTTCAAGCCCGGTTCGCCTGGCAGGGGTAACCCCATCGCGCGTGCTCGCATTCGTTGCATTGAAATGATCTCCTCACGATCAGTGCTAGAATTGCTTCGTCGACGCCTTGCATCGGCATGAAAGTGGAACGCTACCTGTGCGATAGCAGGGTATCGGCCTCGCCCCGTTCCACTGGGACACTCTTTTCTTTTATGACATTTAAATACCAAATGCAATATAGGTGACATTGTAATGTCAATATCGAAAGCTGGCGCCCATCTGGCACAAGAAGTCGATGCGCTGAAGGGCGGACTTTCGCCTGCGGAACGCGCGCTCTACTCGACACTGCAGGCGAATCTCGAGAATCTGGCATTCGAAACCGGTGCAAGCCTTGCTCAGAAAAGTGGCGTTAGCCCGAATACCGTGAGTCGGTTCATGCGGCGCCTGGGTTACAAGGGGCTGAATGGCCTGAAATCGGCATTGCGCAACGAGCTACGCTCGAGTTCGCTCCTGAACGCCACGCTGATCGAGCGTGTGGAGCAGCCGTCGGCCGACCTGATGACTCATCTCAACGCCGAGATCGAAGCACTGAAGGCCTTCGCCGAACAGCTTACCGGCCAACATTGGCAAGACATCGTGCAGCGCGTGAGTGCCGCCGAAAAGGTGTTCGTGTGTGGGTTCCAGACTGTGCGCGGCCTGGCCGAGGATTTCGCGAATCGCCTGGCGCTCGTACGACCCGGCGTCGAGTTTATTGATTTGTACAGTGGCGTATTGGGGCAGTGGATGGATAGCCAGGGCGCTCGTTGCTGCGTGATTCTGATCGACATCACCCCCTATGCCGAGGCCGGGATCACTTTCGCCAATGACTGCTTGGCCAATGAGGCTGATCTCGTGGTGTTCAGCGACGAATATGGCATAGCACGTTATATCGATACGCCTTATATCATTAGCATGACCACCGAGACCGGTTTAATCCTCGAATCTACCGGTGGTTTGACGAGTGCCTTGAATGTTCTGTTGCACTGCGTGGCTGCAGCACATAAGGGCGAATTACGAGAGCGGATGGAGGCCTATCGTGCCCGGGTACAGCAACTGAGGTTGTATGCGAATTAGAGATACGAGAAAAGGAAGGTGCAATAAGAATGACCCGGGGGCAGTTCATGCTCCCGGGCCATTTTTATTGAGCCTTATACCTCACGTGCCAATACTATTGCCTTCCATCTTCCATCTTCCATCTTCCATCTTCCATCTTCCATCTTCCCCCTATAGCTTCCTCAGCGACCACATGAAGTAGGCGCCGCCGAGCAGCGAGGACATCAGGCCGGCGGGGATTTCCTGCGGGAAGAGCCACTGACGCCCCAGCCAGTCGGCGAGGACCATCAAAAGTGCGCCCAGCAAGGCGGCGGCGAGTAGGTGAGCGCGTGCCCGCGATGCCCCCAGCAGGCGTGCCATGTGCGGCGCGAGCAGCCCGACGAAGGACAGCGGCCCGACCACCAGCGTGGCGGCGGCGGTGAGCAGGGCGACGACGCCGAGCAACGCCAGGCGCGCCCGGTCGACGTTGACCCCTAGCGCGCGGGCGCTGGAGTTGCCCATCGGCAAGAGATCCAGCCAGCGTGACAGGCATTGCAATGCCAGCGTCAGCACTACGGCGCTGGCCGCGACGACGATGGCCAGCGAGGTGTCGACGTAATAGGTCGAGCCCGACATCCAGGCCAGAAGTTGCTGCGTGCGGGGATCGCCGTTGGCGAGCACGATGCTGCGCAGCGGGTCGAACAGCGCGGTGATGGCGATGCCCGTCAATAGCACGCGCTCCGGCTGGAAACCGCTGCGGCGGTTGATCAGCAGCAAGATGCCCAGCGTCGCCAACGCGCTCAGGGTGCCGGCGAGCAGTAGCATCGGCAGGCCTACACCCGGCACGAACAGCACCACGCCGATCAAGCCGATGGCGGTGCCGCCACTGATCCCCACGACTTCCGGACTGGCCATGGGGTTGCTGGTCACTCGTTGAATCAAGGTCCCGGCCAAAGCTAATAGCGTGCCGGCTCCCGCTGCCGCCAGGGTGCGTGGCAAGCGCCATTCGTACGTGGCGTGCCACACCGCCCACGAGGGCCAAGCCCAGCCGTTACTGTTCTGGCCGAGCAGCAGGGAGGCCGCGAGCGCCCCCAGAAGCGCCAGCCCCAATACCATCAGCAGGCGGCCCGGTGTCCGGCGACGCGGCGCCGTCAGCATGGGTGCTGTATTGGGACGCTCCCCGCCTAGCTTGAGACGCGGGATCAGCCATAACAGCAGTGGCGCGCCCAGAGCGGCGGTGGTTGCCCCGGTAGGAATCATCGTCGGTAGCGCGCCGGAAAAGCGCTGCAGAAGCTGGTCGGTCGTGGTCAGCAGCAAGGCGCCCAATAGCGGTGCCCACAGCAAGCGCTGGGGCAGCGTGCGTGCGCCCAGCAAGCGGACGATGGCCGGTGCCGCCAGGCCGATGAAGCCAATGATGCCGATCACGCTGACCACGCAGGCGGTGATGAAGACCGCCAGTCCCAGGCTCACCAGGCGCAGGTGCTTGAGCGAGACCCCCAGGCTGCGGGCGTTGACGTCGTCGAGTTCGAGGATCGCCAGTGGGCGCAGCATGAGCCCGGCCAGCACCAGCGCGATGGCCAGACGCGGGAGCAGGTAGAGCACGCCGTCCCAGCTATTCTGCGAGAGCGAACCCGCGCCCCACACCATCAAGCCTCGCAGCTCTTCCTGATGAAAGAGGATCAGCGTGGTACTGACCGCGCCCAGGTAGAGATTGACCACCAACCCGGCGAGTACCACCACCATGGGTGCGAGCCTGCTACGCCACGCCAGCGCGAATACCAGCCCCATGGCCAGACCGCCCCCCGCCACGGCGACCCATTCACGGCCGAGGAGGAGCAGGCTGGGGGCAAACAGCGTGGCGAGCAGCAAGGCGAGCTGAGCCCCCGTCGCGACGCCAAGGGTCGTGGGCGCGGCCAGGGGATTGCGCAGCACTTGCTGCATCAGGACCCCGGCGATGCCCAGCGCACCACCGGCCAGCAAGGCGATGGTCCAGCGCGGCAGCCAGCTGTAGTGGACCAATATTTGATCGATATTGGTGTTATTGGGCGCAAAAAGGGCCTGAGCCCATTGCGTGACGGGCAATTGTGTCGCCAGGGAGAAACCGCTTAGAACGAGGCAGAGCAGGGCAAGCAGCGTGCAAAGGCGCGCCGGTGTCATGATGATATGCGGAAACGGCAGCGAATGAGAAATCCAGTCACGCATCGGGCGTCTCGTGGGTCGGCGGCGTTGCGGACGCATCGATGAGCGCCTGGCTCAGATGCTCGGCGAAACGCATAGCTGAGGGCGCTCCGCCGAAGCTCCATACCGGCGGTAGCGTGAGCACGTCATCACTGCGTACGGCCGGCACATGCTGCCATAGCACGCTCGTCTCGAGATCTTGCTCAACGCCTACCGGCATGGGTTTGACGATCACCAGGCGAGCGTTCTCGTACTGGGCGAGCGCTTTCAGCCCCACGGTAGCGAAGCCCCAGTAATTGGTGGTGCCGCGCCAGGCGTTTTCTAGCCCTAAGCGCTGCATGACAGCGTTATAGAGACTATGTTCGCCGAATACGCGCACGTGACGGTCGTCGATGAACTGCACGACGAGCAAGGGACGGTCACTGACGTCCTGAGTATCGAGGGTTTGCCGCAAGAGGGCGAGGTGAGCGTCCAGCCAGGCGAGCAGCGTGTCCGCTTCCGCCTCGTGGTCGGCAATGGCGGCGATCTCGCGGGTGGCGCTTTTCAGTCGTGTCCACAGATCGCTGCCGGGAGTATAGAGCGCGACGGTGTCGGTCGGGGCGATGCGTCCGAGGCTGGGGGCCAGGGTACTGAACATCGGCGAGAGCAGAATGCGGTCGGGCGCGAGCTGGGCCAGCAGTTCACGATTGGGCTGCGCACGTAGGCCGATATCGACCACCTCATCAGGCAGCGGCGGCGCGCCGACCCATTCACGATAGGCATCCGTTTGCGCCACGCCTACGGGTGTCACGCCGAGCGCCAGCAGCGTTTCAGCGATGGTCCAGTCGACGGTGGCGATACGTGGCGTGTCGGCGGCGCTGGCGTTATACGACCCGGCGAGCAGCACCAGCAACGCCAGGGAAAGGAGTTGAAAGCGGAGATTGTCTCCGCGCATCGACAATGGCGTCACAGCGACTCCATCAATGCAGCACGGCGATGGGGTGCTCGCCGCCGGGATGAGACATGACCCGCATGGGGATGCCGTAGATGGCTTCCAGAGTGGCATCGCACATCAAGTCGCGGGGCGCGCCCTGGGCAAGCACTTGCCCGCTGTGCAGCGCGATCAGGTGATCGCAGTAACGCGCCGCCATGTTGACGTCATGAAGAACGATGACGACGCCCAGCCCCAGCTCACGACACAGTGACCGTACCAGGGCCAGCACCTCTACCTGGTGCGCGATATCCAGCGCCGCTAGCGGCTCGTCCAGCAGCAGGAAGCGACTTTCCTGGGCGAGCAGCATCGCCAGCCACACGCGCTGGCGCTCGCCTCCGGAAAGCGTATCCACCAGGCGGTCGGCGAAGGCTTCGGTATGGGTCAGCGCGATGGCACGCTCGATCTGGGTCTGGTCCTTGCCGTTGAGGCGCCCCAGCAGGCCGTGCCAGGGGTAGCGCCCAAAGCCCACCAGCTCACGGCCGGTGAGGTTGTCGGCGCTGGGAAGATGCTGCGGCAGGTATGCCACATGGCGAGCGAATTCACGCGTTCCCCAATCGGCGAGTGGGCGCCGGTCGAGACGAATATGGCCACGACTCGGCGCTTGCTGCTGGGCAAGCATCTTGAGCAGGGTCGACTTGCCCGAACCGTTATGGCCGATCAGCCCATAGACCTTACCCTCCTCGAAGGTGAGGTCGGTGGGGTGCAATAGGCACTGGCCGTTGACCTCGAAGCTGGCAGCGTCGACGTTGAACATCACAGGTGAACCCCAAGCGGGAGAATCTTAGAGCGCAATCGTAATTCAAATAAGAACGGTTATCAAAAATCTCGAGGCGGTATCGTCTCAGGGGGAGGCGAAGAGAAAGGCGAGGGGGGAGGCAACGCCCGTCTCAATAACGGGCGTTACATGGCGCTGGCTATGCAAAGGTGGGTGTAGTTATCAGTAACTGTGTGACCAGCTCAATGTATAGGTGCGCCCACGACCCTTGAGATCCCACAGCGACTGGGCGCCATAGGCTTCATAGAACACGGCGGCACGCTGGCCCCAGATCGTCACGTAGTCTTCATCGAGCAGGTTTTCGATGCCCAGGCTGACGGTGCCGAAGGCCGTATCCTGACTGGCCGTGGCGTCGACTGTGGTGAAACCGTCGAGCTCATTGCCGGAGGCATCGTCGAGATCGAAGGTACGATTGACCTGCAAGCGGGCGCGGGTGTCGATGTCCGACCATTCGCCGTAGAGGGTCGCCTTGGGCATGCTGGCATCAGTGACGCTGCTGTCCTCCCATTCGCCGCCGATCTTCTCCTCGGACTTCACGGCGTTGAACGTCGAACCCAGCGTCCAGTTTTGACCGAAGAAGCGCTCGACCTTGCCTTCCACACCGTAGGTTCTGACGTCCTTGTCGATGGTGGTGACGCCGATCTCGAGATTGCCGTCGTTGCTGTAGAGGTAATCGATCGCCTTGTCCGACCAGCTATAGTAGGCGGCGACTTGTGTCTGCCAGTTGCCACCGTTGAAGCGCCAGCCGGTCTCGAGCTGCTGGGTCTTGATGCCGTCCACGGGATTGTCCGAGATGTCGAAACTGACTCCGCGATAGGCCTTGGCGATATCGGGAATCTCGAAGCCCTGAGTGTACGACAACCAGGTCTGGTGGCCGTTGTGGAAGTCGTAAAGCGCCTTGAGATTGAACAGCGAGACATCGTAGCTGTTGGAACCGCCGTCGTTGCCGCTCTGCGGGTCGACCTCGACATCGGTTTGCTCGAAACGCGCACCACCGGAGAGTTGCAGGTTCCGGGTGAGCTGATAATCCGCCTGGGCGAACGCGGCCAGGGTATCGGCCTGGAACGACGGGTAATACGGATCGAGCACGTCGGTCTGGTCGAGCTCCAGCCCGCCGTCGGAAGGCGCCAGCGTGTAACGTTTGGAGTCGAACTCCTCCCGGGATAGATCGAGCCCGTAGGTCACGCTCAACGGCTTGCTGAGCTGCGCGGTGAACGCCGCCTTGGCGCCGGTCAAGTCGGTATTCTGCTCCGAGACGGTAAAGGTGCTTGCCCCGGGAAACGGATTGAAGACCGAGGATTCTTCGCGATGATAGGCCTGAAAGTAGAATTCCTGACCCAATAGCGCGCGGTGATGATAGTTGGCGTTGAGGTACAGGCGCTCGGTTTCGGGGTCGACATCCGAGTCGTAGCCATCGCGGACCTCGCTACCCTGGATTTTCTCCGAATACGTCGCGCCGCTATCGTAATTCGGGTAATAAAGACCCTTGTCACCCGCATAGGCCGAATCGTAATACTGGGCCGTAACATCGAGCCGTTCATTCTCACTGATCTTGACGGCGAGATTGCCCATGAGATCGACGGAGCGGTTTTCCTGCAAGCCCGATTGAGCGATGTCGGGCTTGATGATCTCGCCATCGGCATCGTAGAAGGAGCCATTCTCTTGCACCGCGATGGCCAGGCGCCCCTTCACGCGTTCGTTGCCGCCCGAGATGGATTGCGCCGCCCGTTTGGTGAGATCGTCCGAATCGTTGAAGCCGCTGGTCACGCCCAGCTCGCTCTCGAAGTTGAGACCTTCCTCGCCTTTCTTGGTAACGATATTGATGATACCACCGGTGGCGCCGCCGCCATACAGACTGCTGGCGCCGGAAAGCACCTCGACGCGCGCGATATTGAACGGGTCGATGGAATCGAACTGCCGCGATAGGCTGCGTGAGCTGTTCAGCGATACGCCATTGATCATCACCAGCGCATCGCGTCCGCGGAAGTTCTGTGCATAGTTGGTGCGATTGGTGCTCGAACCGAAGTCGAAGCCAGGAATCAGCCGCCCCAAGGCCGATTTCAAGGACTGCCCCGCGTTTAGTTGTTGCTGGAGCTGCGCTTCATCCACCACCCATGCCGCGCCGGGGATCTGGCTGATCTCCGTGGGTGTACGCGCGCCGATCACCACCATGGTGTCTTGCGTGTCCTGTGCCTGAGCAGGCAACACTGAGCCGCCGGCCGCTGCGATGAGGCCGAAGGTAAGTGTCTTTTTCATTAGTATCCCCTTGATATTGAGCATTATTTTCGAGCGTGCTCTAGGGTACAGAGGAGGAATTAAAACTCAATAACAATGATTGTTATTTAGATTTATTGATGATATGAAAAGCCAAAAGGTTGGAAGCAGGAACAAGAAGGAAGAGAAGCAGTAGGGAGGACGAAAGGGAGGTAGGTGGCAGTGAAACCAGATGCGACGAGCTGCCCAGTGATTAACGGATTGAGTTCGAAGGAATGGCCACGAGACTCAGCAGGCGTGAGGCTGTTTCGGTGTACTGACCCTCGAGCGTCGCGCCCGCCGCCCAGCCGTCGCAGAGGGTGCGACGCAATTGCAGCGTGATATGCCCCGTGGCAGGACGCCACTCGACGAGCGCGGCATCCTGAAAGTAGAAGCGCACGCCGATCAAGGGATATAACGCCTTGAAGAGGCTCTCCTTGCTGGAGAATGCCAGGGTGGTGAACAGCGCCTGGGCGTCACTGTCGAGGCCATCGCACCAGGCACGTTCTTCCGGGGTGAGAATCTCCGACGCCAGGCGTCCGGTGCGCACGGGGCTCAATAGCGTTTCTGCATCAAGCCCCAGCCCTTGCCAGGCACCACGCGGCGCCGCCAGGGCGGCGGCGAAACCGTCGCTATGGGTGATGCTTCCGAGTGTATCTTGGGGCCAGCAAGGTGCACGGTCGGCCGCGATGCCCGGCACTTCGCCACATCCTGTGGCGGCGTGCAGGGCCTCGCGGGCGCATAGACGCCCTGCCAGAAATTCGCCCCGGCGCTTGGCGATTGCCGTGGCCAGTTGTGGCGGTAATGCGATGCCTCGGGTGGCAAAGTCCGCTTCGCACACCGAGGGCGCCGTGAAATCCACCCCGCGCCAGGCGACGCCAGCGAGCGGGCGCGGCCAAGGCCACTGGGTTTGCCAGCCCTGACAACCGGCGGGGAGATCGCATACCGCGGGCATCGCTTAGCGGTCCACCAATACGGCATCCAGCTCGACCGGCACCTCGTCGTCGATCTGCTGATAGCCGAGCAGCCCGAGCACGGTGCGCGCGGTCTGGTTCTGCATGATCGCACGGCCATCCAGCGACACCGATTCGGCATTGCGTACACGAATCTCGCGTTCGCTGTCACGCGTGAAGCGCACCTTTAGCGGCTCCTGCTGCGACGCATCGCCATCCTTCACGCTGAGCATCAGCGTCTCGGTACGGGACTCACCTACGGGCAGGTCATCGAGCACTTGGGGATCGAGCTGTGTGACCACCGTGGTCAGCTCGGTATCCGACAGGCTCGCCATCCACGGTGGCAGCTCGCCCAACTGATCGAGGATGTCGGTCTGGTTGAGCCGCACCGGCAAGCGTAGCGTTCCATCCGCGGCGATATGCCCGTTCATGCGCTTCAGCGCGTGCTGATGCGCCACCTCCCCACCAGACGAGGTGATCTCGGTGATCGTCGCCTCGACGCGTGATTTCTCCGGATCGAGCTGCCAATCCGCCTGCGCCACGCAAGGCAGCGCGACCATGCCCAACGCCGCCACCCAGGCAGCACGACGCGCCATTTGCTTCATTTGATACATCGCCACACCCTCCATGGGATGGAATCACACTCCAGGAGCCAATCACCCCTAGTCTCGTTTATCGGCATCCGCTATGATACTGCCCCGTTGCGTCGGGGCCTATAGCTCAGTTGGTTAGAGCAGAGGACTCATAATCCTTTGGTCGGCGGTTCGAGTCCGCCTGGGCCCACCATTTCCAATACCCCTCCCTCACATCTAGCGCGACACTCAAAGGCTGCCACTAGCCACTATCTCCCGCCATAGAATCTCAATCATGATTTCCATCAGGGGGCACAATCATGACTCAGCTCACACCTGATACTCAGGAAATGTTGGATAGCCTCCGTGCTGCTGTTTCGGAGACCTTGGAGCGCAAGCAGCGCTTGGGCCACTATGCTGTTATTTGGCAGGGCGATAAGCCTGTGCTGGTTGGTGACGATGCCCCTGATCAGGTTGATCGCCAGTCGCCCGGCGCCCCGGCACTGGACTGATTTCCTCCAAGTGTGTAGATTCACGATCATCGACATACGCTTCCTCGCTATCGGCTTCGAGTCTCGGTCAATAAGGCTGCTTGGTGCCTGACCCCTTGAGTGAGCGTCTTCAGGGCGTTGTCGTGTTGTAGCAACCCGATCGCCTCAAAATGGCGCGGCGAATCGCCTCGCGCTGCTCCTCCCATGGTGGTCATTTCACGCAATACCTTAATCATACCCTCTTTCGAGCAGGTGCTTTGTGAAGGACTTCGAGTCGCGTGGCATCGATATGCTCAACCCGTGGGAGTGTCGCCCGGCGCCAAGATCGTAGGTGCCGGTCGACTCTCCCATGTTATGGGGTTCATGCCTTGGCCAACAAGGCCGCCTCGTGCTGCTTGCTAACCATTGATGGTGCGTATGCCCTCCCTGGAGTCAGAACATCGCTGCAACCGGTAAGTCCTGGAATCTTTTGCCGATATCCTTGTCTCAATGGCGGCGGTGGCATGCCGTGATGCGAAACCCGACGCACTCGAGCAATCCCGATGAGATGAAGCGATGTAAAGGCGCCTAGGTGGTATGAAACAAATCTTCGAAATCTATTGGCTGCGGTTCTATGGCTGCCTTGCCGTTTTCCTCTACCACCTGCTTGATCGGGTCAACCAGTATGCCGATAATGTCTATCTCGACCTGACGCGTTTATCCACTGTACTGGGAACGCCGACGTTCATCTTCATTTCCATTTTCCTGTTCACGATACGCTACGGTAAGACCATCCCCGCAGGCTTTCTCAGCCAACGGATCAAGTACCTACTGATACCGTATATTACGTATGCGATTATCTATTCTGGGTCCGAGTACTTTCTCGCAGAGGGGCATCCTCTGGATTCGGGCTATGGTCAACTATTCGTCAATTATTTGATCTACTGTGACTGGCACGGCTACTTTCTGCTGATCGCCATCCAATTCTATGCTTTCTACTGGTGTTATATCCGCTATGATCTGGGGCGTTATCTCAACGTGACCGCCGGTGTGATGGTCGGCACGCTGATAAGTATGCTTTATTGGGGGAGTGCAACGGCTCTGGATATTACATTGCCGGGGTATCTGCTCTGGGTGATTCCCATTGGTTGGTTATATATCTTCTTTTTCGCCATTCGTGTTGCTCACCAATACTATTACGATAGATTAAATAGTGGGTTGGGTCTGCGAGGACAAGCAGCGTTGCTGGCCGTCTCTTTCATGGTGATGATCGGCGTGGTCCTCATGACCGATATCGAACTTTCCTCGAAAGAAGCTTGGGTCATGCCTCTTTTCCTGCTGTTCATCGGCGTAACGATGCGACTGTTCAAGGGACGAGGGGCGCCCGCATTCGTGAGGATGATCAACCGGCACTCATTCGGCATCTACCTGTCTCATCCGATATTTTTCGGTATCTTCGAGGTCATCAGTCAAAAATTGGACTTCGGATTGATCGGCTACACCCTGCTACTCGGCATCGTCGGTTTTCTGTGTTCGCTTGGCCTTAGCGCCCTGGCTAACAGGCATCCGCTGAGCGGTCTGATCATGGGCCGCCAGCTTCGGATCGGTGCCGCCGCCGGCGTTTCATCTCAAACCGCAGCGCATGCTGACCGTCAATATAATCTGAGAGTAACGTGAAGGTGGCCACGGGTAACGGCTCGTGGGGCGCGTAAAGGTATTTCGGAAATGATGAGGCCCCAAGCGTGTCAGTGATCCCGACGCTGCGGAAATCGCCATTGATAGCTGTGATGGGATAGGTATGAAAGAGCCTTTCCATGGCCGGTGATGACGCGGAAAGAAGGGCGAGTCGCGTTGATTGAGTTGGATGTCGCAGAGAAGACAATGATCCGTATGTAGGTACTTACCATGGCTGCGAATTTCAACAACAAGTGTGATTCGCCATGGTCTATACCGCTGCCATCGTGCTGAGCCTCATCGGCTACTTCATTATCGGCAACCTGGCCGGCCGCCGGGTCAAGGATCTCGACGACTACTTGGTCGCTGGGCGTAACGCTCCCACGCTGATGATCCTCGGCACCTTGGTCGCCAGCTACCTGAGTACCAGTGCCTTTCTGGGCGAGACCGGTTTCGCCTACGATGGCTATCCCTTTGTCATGCTGATCTTTGCCGCTATCAGCACCTCGGGCTGTCTACTCGGCGCGCTGGTGTTCGGTCGCTACCTGCGTCGTAGCGAGGCGCTGACAGTGCCGGAGTTCTTCGGCAAGCGCTTCGCTTCGAAGCGCGTGCAGATGATCGCCGGGCTAACCACCGTATTTGGCCTGGGTGCCTACCTGCTGGGCGTGATGCAGGGTGCCGGCATCATGTTCGAGGAATTGACCGGGTTGCCCTACTGGGTCGGGTTGGTGCTGGTGTGGCTCACCTACACGGGCTTCATTCTGTATTCCGGCTCCCAGGGCGTGGTGCTGACCGATACCGTGATGTTTGTGATTTTCGCTGTCGCCGCGGTGGGTGGCTCGCTCTATATAATCAGCGATCTCGGCGGCTGGTCGGGGGTGATCGAGGGCTTGCTGGCGCAGTCCGACAAGCCCGATATCGCGCTGTGGCATGGCGTGATCGAAGGCGAGGGAGCGACCTTCTCCTTGCCTGGCGAGGCGCTCATCTGGGGGCTGACGCTGGGGCTGGTATGGGCCACGGTGCTGGCAGCCAGCCCCTGGCAGGCGAGCCGCTATCTGATGGCGCGCAACGAACATGTCGTGATGCGCTCAGCGATGCTTACCGCCGTGGTACTGGCGATCTTCTACGCGCTGATGATGATGACCGGCGCGGCGATCAACCTCTATGACCCGACGCTCGACGGCGAGCGTGCCATGGTGTGGGCAGCGCTCAACGTGCTGCCGAGCTGGCTCGGTGTGATTATCCTCACCGGGGTGTTTGCTGCCGGGCTCTCCTCATGCTCGACCTTTCTGTCGATCATCGGCTTCAGCCTCGCTCATGACATCCTGCCCGCCTCGCGCGGTGAGCGCGGCGCCATGCGAGCGAGCCGTATCGGCGTGCTGGTGGCCGGGCTGGTGGCGCTGCTGCTGGCGCTCTTCCAGCCGCCGGCGGTGATGGCGGTGGTGTGGTTCGCCGCCACGCTGTTCGCTTCCTCCTGGGGGCCGGTGGCGCTGATGAGCATCTGGAGCCGTCGGATTACCGCCGCCGGTGCCGGCTGGGGCCTGGGGGTTGGCTTCGTCGGCAACTTGATCCTGTCGCTGATGGAGCAAGCCGAGTGGGTCTCGCTGCCGGTATATCTCCACCCGGTGTTACTGAGCACTCTAGTGGCGCTGGTGGCGATCGTGGTCGCCTCCAAGCTGACCCGCGTCAGCCAGGCAGAGAGTGAGTACCATGCCTTCCTGCATCGCAGTCCGGTGGAGAACGAGCGCAGTTGGGCGGCGGTCAGCCGACGGGTGGCCGTGGCGACCATGCTGACCGGCGTCGCGGTAGGGGCCTTTCTATGGTGGCAGTACGCCGGCTCACTGGCGGCGCTGGCTGGACGTTTCGGCGTGGCCGATAGCGTGGTGACCGGCGCCTACCTACTGGCGACGGGATGCGGCGTCATGCTGGTAATCGCCGGCGCGGTGGGCTTCTGGCTGGTAAGAGCACGCAGTGCGGATGCCGATAACGCCTGAATGGCGAAGTCCTGATAGGGTGAGTGGTCGTGCCTCTCTTCGTGCATAGACCGTTATAGGTACTTTTGATGGTTTAGTGCTATCATTGATTGCATTGAGATCGAATAGAGAGGCTCGTATGGCATCGATCACGATTCGCAATTTGGACGAGCAGATAAAGGCTCAGCTTCGTATGGAAGCGGCCAAGCATGGCCATTCCATGGAAGAGGAGGTGCGTATTATTCTCCGCGGCGCCTTGAGTCAACCTCAAAAAGGGGGACTAGGCAGTCGTATACGAGAGCGCTTTGCAACAGCGGGAGGTGTCGAGCTGGAGATGCCAGCCAGGTCTGATAAGCCTCGCGCTCCGGACCTCGACACATGATCGTCCTGGATACCAACGTGCTATCCGAGCTTATGCGGCCCGAACCGGACGCGTGCGTCGTCGACTGGTTGGATAGCCAGGAGGCAAGTGCCGTGACTATTACCGCTATTACCGTGGCGGAAATTCTCTATGGCATCGAGCGCTTGCCCAGTGGCAAGCGCCAACGCCGTTTCGCCGCCATGGCAGCAGCAATGTTCGAGGAAGATTTTGCAGGCCGCGTTCTGCCGTTCGATGAGGTCGCGGCGGTGCACTACGCAGAACAAGTAGCAATCAGTGAGCGTGCAGGCAGGGTGGTGCATACCGCTGACGCTCAAATCGCCGCGATCTGTCGACAGCATCACGCGACGCTGGCTACACGCAACGTGAAGGATTTCGAGTCGCTTGGCATCGACATACTCAACCCGTGGGAGCATCGCTCAGCGCCAAGACCTTAAACGCCGGGGTGCTCCCTCGTCATTGACGTCAGGCTTCGGTCAACAAGGTTGCTTCGTGCCGGACTTCATCGGTCAGCGCCTTCAGGGCGTGATCGTGCTGCAGCAGCTCGATCGCATCACAGACGGCGCCGCGAATCGCGTCGCGCTGTTCTTCCATGGTGGTCGTCCCGCGCAGCACGTCGAGCAGGGGTGTCTCCAGGTACAGAGGATGATGGCGATTGGCCGGGCGTTCCTCGAGGTGATCGTAGAAGTGCCAGCCCCGGTGAGGCGTCCGCTCGCGAAGCTGTTGCACGAGTCGCCGATAGCTCGGTAGTTGCGGGTAGATGTCGTGCAGCTTGACCGAGAAGTCGAGAATGACGTTCAGCATCACCCGGTCGGTATGCCGGTTCTGCACCAGGTGGTCGCGCCCGTCGAGAATCACCCCCACGAACAGCCCCGGCATCCAGTGAAGGGGCCCACCGGCGGGGATCAGCTCGAACCCCAGCCGGCCCCAGCGCGTCTTGGGGCTGCGTCCTTCATAGCGCTCCGCGAGCGGCCATTCCTCGTACGCCAGCGGTGTCAGAGCATCCGCCAGTTGCTCTGGAAAACGCCACGCCACCGGGTAGAACGCCACCGCCTGATGGCTGATCGGCGCCGCCGGATGCAGCCCCTCGTGCCGTAACAGGGCCAGGAAGCTGGCGATATGAAAGTGCTCCGCCGGGTCGCTCAGCGTTTCGTGGCGTGCCTCGAGCAGTTTGTACACGTCCTCCCAGCACAGGCAGCCGTGCGCTTCCGGCCGATGCTGACCGGTATTGGCGGAGACCACGATCACCCGCGCGGACTTGCCGGGAAACTCCGACGCCGCCAGTTCGCGATACTTGTTCACCTGCTCGGCCACTGGGCGAGCATGTCGAGCCGCGCTCCCGGATAGGGCGCTTGTGTCTCCCAGGTGATGTCCTGATCGGCATCGGGCAGCTCGAGGCGATCCGCTTCCGGCACATGGCTCATGACGGTGTCGAGAAAGGCGTAGGCCACCTCGCGGGAATTTCGCAGCAGCCAGGCGAAAATCTCGGTGAGGTAATCCTCGAGACTATCGCGCCCTTCTCGGGGGCGATAGCGGCGGAGGCTGACCAGCAGGGAGTCGTCCATCGATGCAGTCCTGGCAGTAAAGGGAAGGGGCGCCATGTGTCACGGCGCATAAAGGTACCTCGGAAAGGGCGCGCCCCCAAGTTCGGTTGCCATCTCAGATGTTCAGTCGCGCCTGCTGTTCTAGGGTGAGAGCTTTTCCCATAAGTTTTTTCAAAAACAATGTAGTACTAGCCAAATAAAGTAAGCCGCTAGGAGTCTTAGGCTTGGCTTGATGCAGGAGTATGGTCGTGTTGATAAAAGTTGTAACCATGGTGTGCTTGTTTTTTATGAGAAATTGATCGAAATTTATTAACGGTTATATGCGTGCCAAGCTTTTATTGCTTGCTATTTTGAACTTTTGAGATGGCGCGGTAAATGTGTATTGGTTTTTGGTTTCTCAGTAGGTCAATGACACGCATGCGCCTAAAGACCAGTATCATTAAGGCACTTGAAGACATGATGCATGCAATATAAAAAGCGACTCTTAGTGGTTTTTGGTCTTTTCTTATGAGACTATATCCAAGATCAGATAAAATATTTTCAATGGTTGGAAGTAAGTAAGTTATAGCAGCTGTTATGATAAAGAAGGCCACTTTGTTTTTGGAGATGTAGTTAGGGTTTCTAGGTTCTATTTTACCTGTGTAGTGATCGTACTTAACTTCCCCCATTGTTTTTGCAAGTCGTTTGGAGTTTAAGAAAAAGGCGGGGCTGTTGGCAACTGTAGTAAGGCAGAATGGGCAAATATATTTTCGGAATAGAAGTTGTGTTTCATTTTGTATGGATAAGCTGTCGTGTTGATCTATATATTTCTTAGATATTATGTCGCAAAGACGCTTAATAAGGGTTTGGTGGCTTTGTTTTTTTAATGATAGACGCCTTCCAAGAAATAGCCTATCCCTTATGTAATATATTCCGAGAAGGAGTAAGGGGATTGAGGAAAGCTTGAGTATATAGATTGATGTGTCTATGTAAATTAGAGGGGTCATGGTGGTGTCCGTTTTCTTGAGGTCAGGTTAAAAAGTAAAGATTTTAATGTTGGTGAGCTTTATCTTTTGTCAGGTTTTTGGCAAGATTGATGGTGTCGGGTTAACACAGTGCCTAGGTTTTTTGGTGTTTGCATGCCCGATAAGAACGAGGTGGCCGGATAATTAATATGTTTGATACTTTTGCCTGTCTTGGTCAGCATAGGTGCACTATATAGGATATGCTTCTTAGAGCGTGCAATCATATCTCAGTAGAATAAATATTCATACGTACCAAGAAACTTGGATGCACGCGTTGAGACTCACCACGACTCGTCGATTTTCCAGGCCTGCTTCAATCGCGCCACGGTATGATCCCATTTGGGAGCCGTGGGCTTGCAGACCGTGTTTTGATTGCCGAACAGGCCGACTTCGCTGAACGCCTGGGACGCCGGGAAAGAAGCGATCCAGCGAACCGGTACGAGGTATTCCGCAGCTTCCTCGTCATCGGCATCGATAGCTCGGTAAAGATGCGGATAATCGTTGGCCGTCGTGATGTCCTGAAGTCGTGCACTGCCTTGATCTGTCTGCACCATGAACTGATCGGCGCGGCAACGTTCGCCGATCACGACACCAACGCCGACGTAGCCCGTCTTGGGAATATTGACCCAGACGCGATCACCTTGGGATAGCATGGCAAGTGTCTTCGAATACCATGCTGCGCCGCGGCCGGCGATAAAGCCATAGTGGCGTGCCAGCTCCCAAGGGCGATTATCACCAAAAGAGGCGTAAAACTCGCCGTTCCAGGGCTCCTTGCGTGTCTTGTGGGCGGCCGGCTGGGGTGGTTCGTCCGGGTCGATCATCCAGGCTCGACTCAGATAGCGGTTGCCCTGATCTTCAAAAGAGGCGAAGAACATGGCGTTTATAGAGAGCTGGGCGTACTCGTTGAGGTAGTTAATGATCCGTTCGCTGCTGGCGTCGAGCTGAGTCGCTACGACCACTAACTGATGGTTCTCGTTGAGCGTGACGCCATCCAGGGGAATGCCGAACTTGGCTTCGAAGGCGTCCTCGAGCGTCGTGTGAGGGCGCTGATAGCGCTCGGCGAAGGTCTGATAGATTTCGATCAACTGATAGTCGGCCAGGGTGACCACCCAAGAGGCATAGTCGATGGCCTGGGCCACCACATCGCGGGGCGTCTTGTCGCGCTTGAGCTCGATGATGATCATCGTGCCATTGGCGTCGATGGCCAGCAGGTCGATCAGCTTGTCGAAGCCGGTGCGTACCTGCCGCCCGATCAGCAGCCAATCCCGGTTTAGGATCGAGACATCCTGCATGATCTGCTCTTCCAGCTGCCCCTCGTCGGCGAGTCCCATGGGCCGCAGCTTCTGCGGCTGCTCACCTGTACTGCCTGCCAGCTTCCAGATTCCTTGCTCGATCGCCATGTTAGCTCACTTATTCTAATTGGCTATATAAAACCCTTTGCACGCGTAGAAGGTAGCAACTAAGATACGCTTCAACACGGCCCCTATCGGTGCGACTGCTCGGCAGTAGCGCTGCTTAGGGGTTTTTTATTGCCGTTCTTTCCATTTCCAATCATGCCAGCCATCAATGATGCCCATTCCCTTCAAGTTAAGCCCGGTCGGCGTCAGGTCTGGAAAGCTAACCAATAGCTCGCTTAGACGCTGCCACCAAGTAGAGGTAGGGTTTGTCGTCATCAGCAAATGCTGAACGATGCAGAACAGTAGAAACGGGCGCGCCTGGACATGCGAGTCCTGCCAGGCGTGCTCGAAAAGCGGTACTTCTCCCAGCGCGGGTTTTCGAGGCTGGTCGGCCATGTTCCGGTTCCAGAGACGGCTGTGATGTGCACAAACGTTGCGCAGATAATTAAGGCTGCGCAGCCAGGAAGCGAAGACACGACCGTTGCTGATTCCGTATCGAGCGGCGATGGCGTCCTGCTCGCGCTCGCGCATGCCACCAAACAGATGCGATAGCGTTCCGAAATCCCAAATCTCGCTAGCAATCCAGATCGGTACGGGCAAGCCATATTTCTTCTTGTGATGCTCGATGAAGGTCTCCTTCGAGCGGTTGATCAGCCTCGCCTGGTTTTCCTGCCATTTATGCAGCTGCGTCAGTCCGGTTTTCTGATCGATTTTTTGGGCGAATTCATCGTGTAGCAGGGAAGGGTTCAAATAGGCGTAAGGGTCCAGCCGCCCCAGCGTATGCGCAATATCCACTCGCAGCCCGACCTCGATGCGCTCTAGTGCGTCCAATGCCAGGAGGCGAAGCCGCTTATCGAACACATATAGATCCACAGCTTGTTGAAAGGCGGCACCTGGCTTGAAGGTATCGAGCATCAGGTGATCTGTCTTACCTTTCTTTAGCATGGGGATGCCACTCTTGCTCAACGGGGAACATGCCCCCGAGCGCTGGCGAAAAGCATACCAATAACCGCTCAGGCGGTAGTAGCCGATCCGCTGCAAGTGAGCCAGAGCCCTCTGCTCATCGGTTATTGTCAGGCCTCGATCTTTCAGCTGCTGTAGCTGTTCAAGGTAACTGAGCCAAGGTTTGTCGTAAGCCATCAGGACACTGCCTGTTCCATGATTGTCTCGGCCAGCTGGGACCGGGTCTTGCCGGACTCGCTCAGGCGCGATTTTAGCTGGTCGCAGAGGGTCATCAGCTTGTCGACTTTTTCGACGATGCGGTGTTGTTCATAAGGTGGGGGGAAAGGGCAAATATACCTTGCTAGCTTGTCGCCAGGTAAGTGCTTGATAGTCGCTCCAGTGAAGAGCTTACTGAGCTGGCCATTTGTTGCAGAAACAGTGAGGCATATTTTTAGGAAGTGTGGGCTTACTCCTCCAAAAGTTCTGTGTCGATGAATGGCCTTTTGAATGTAAATCTCTTGTTCAGCGTTTTCCCAGACTGCGCAGCGTCCTGGCTCCCCACCTTCGCAGATTAAAAGGTCTCCATTTTTTACCGAGTATTCGCTAAGCTCATGTTCTTCTAGGAGGAGGGTTTTTATATCAGATAAGTCAAATTTCCACCACTTTACATTGGTGTTTCTTAGGTATTTCTTGTGTTCTCCTTGGTTTTTTGCTTTATCAAGCATCTTGCCAAGCCGGGTATATCCCGTGGATTGAAAGTAAGTCCACTGCCAACTGTTAGGAAGTTCGTGAGGTTTTTCTGACTCATAAATCGGTGGAAGTTTTTTCGGCTTCTTGATCTCTCCTTGCTTGACCAGCCGCTCCCTCTCTTCGACGATTCTTTCTAGTAGCACACTGGCCGGCTCGTCATTAGGATTTTGCGGCACCAGCCGTCCCATCACCGCCAGCTGCAAGACAGTCTGCTTGAGCTTGTCGATGCTGGCTTCGGTGGTGAAGAGGGCATCGAAATGCTCGGCCACGCGGGCCCAGTTCTCGCCTAGCTCGGGAGCATCCGTGGAGCGAGTCAGGGCGTTGAGGAGGGTGTCGACCAGGACTTCATGGGCTTCCAACTGGTCGCCGACTTGCTGCTCCAGCCGGTCGCAGAGGGCCATCAGCTCATCGACTTTAGCGACGATGCGGTGTTGTTCTGCCAAAGGTGGAAAAGGAAGTGGTTCTCCCGCAAAGTAGTCTTTGGGGACACGCTTCTGCCCGGCGGAACCAGTCATTTTCTTTTCGCCGTTGCTTAGGAAGCGAGGCGATTTCAGGCAGAGAAGCACATAGAGGGGGTTTAGTGTGGCCCCATAGGGACGAGCAATATGGAGTTCTGTAGTGCCAGCACCGATACCATTTTCCAAGTTGCGAAAAACAGCAGCCTTGCTGTTCTCAAAGCAGGGAGTGATTTTCGCAATGGCAATGTCGCCATCAGCAAAGTGGGTATAGCCTTTCTTTATCTCACTCCATGGACGAGGCTCCTGACCATGCTCTCCATAATATGAAGTCGATATCAGGGGCATGGGAACAAAGGTTGCTTGTAAGTTATCTTCAGCATCGTTTCTTGGGTTAATTTGGCTTATATTGCCAAGACAGGTCCATTGCCAGCCATAAGGCAGCCCAAACGGCTTCTCATCCTCGGCAATCTCCGGCAACTCTTTCGGCTTCTTGATCTTGCCTTCCTTGACCAGCCGCGCCTTTTCCTCGGCGATGCGCTCCAACAGCACGCTAGCAGGTTCATCGTTCGGGTCCTGCTCGACAAGCTTGCCGCGTACGGCGAGCTCCAGAATCAGCTCGCGCAGTTTCTTGATGCCGGTCAGTTCGATTTTTCCGTTCTTACCCGATGCGCCACGCCCGGTGCCGCTCTTGTGGGTAACGGCGCCGGTCCAGAGGTCGAGGTGGTCGGTGATCAGCTTATGTGCACTCATGCCTGACCTTCCGTGTCGCGGGTGAGGGCGGTGCCGAGGATGGTCTTGAGCTGGTCGCGTAGTTCCTGGATTTCCGCCTGCTGTTGGGCGTACTGCTCAAGCAACTCATCCGGGTCATGGCTGACTTCTTCGTCTTGCCAAGGGTTCTTGATATCCAGGTTGTAGTTACGCGCCTTGATCTCGTCGATGCCGACCTTCCAGGCCTGCTCGGTTTCCTGGCGGCTGGTGAAGCCGTCGGCTTCGTCGCCCCACCAGTCGATCTCAGTCGCGAACTCCTCGACGCGCATGGGCTTGGTCTTGCTGTAGTTCTTGTAGCCCTCGGGGTAGGGGTGCTCGTAGTACCACACTTGTTTGGTCGGCTGGCCCTTGGTGAAGAACAGCAGATTGGTCTTGATGCCGGTATAGGGGTTGAACACGCCGTTGGGCAGGCGAACGATGGTGTGCAGGTTGCACTCGTTCAGCAGCTTTTCCTTGAGCCGGGTTTTCATGCCTTCGCCGAACAGAAAGCCGTCCGGCAGCACCACGGCGGCACGGCCGCCGGGTTTCAGCAGGCGGATGAATAGCGTCATGAACAGGTCGGCGGTCTCGCGGGTGCGGAATTCCGCCGGGAAGTTGCTCTCGATGCCGTCTTCCTCGGTGCCGCCGAACGGTGGATTGGCAACGATGACATTGACCCGTTCGCTCGGTCCCCAGGCCTGGTAGGAGCGGTTCAGGGTATTGTCGTGACGAATCTGGCTGGGTACCTCGATGCCGTGCAGGATCATGTTGGTGGTAGCCAACAAGTGAGGCAGCGGCTTCTTCTCCCAACCGTAGAGGCTGTATTGCAGCGCCTGCTCGTCGGCGGGTGTCTGCACGTAGTGCTTGCGCTTGTGCTCGATGGCACAGGTGAGAAAGCCGCCGGTGCCACAGGCGGGATCCATGACGCTCTCGGCAAGCTTGGGGTCGACGCGATTGACCATGAACTCCGTCACCGCGCGCGGGGTATAGAACTCCCCGGCGTTGCCGGCGCTCTGCAGGTCCTTGAGGATCTGCTCGTACATGTCGCCGAAGGCATGGCGCTGCTGGGAGGCATTGAAGTCGATGCCGTCCTGGATGCGGTTGATCACCTGGCGCAGCAGGTGGCCGGACTTCATGTAGTTGTAGGCATCCTCGAACACGCTGCGTATCACAGCTGCGCGGGCATCGCTGCCGGCATCCAATTGCTGCAAACCGGGGAAGAGGGTGTTGTCGATAAAGTCCTTCAGCGCCTCGCCGGTGATGCCCTCCGGATTGGCGGCCCAATTACTCCAGCGTAAATGCTCGGGAATGGGGCTCACGTAGTCGTCGTAGAGCACCTCCCACTCCTGTTCGCGGTCATCGTAGATCTTCAGAAACAGCATCCAGACCAGCTGGCCGATGCGCTGGGCATCGCCGTCGACACCGACGTCCTTGCGCATGATGTCTTGAATGCTCTTGATGGTACTGCTGATGCTCATGGGAATCCCGTTTCAATAACCAGAAGCGCGCCAGCGGAGCCGCTGGCGCGCAGAATGCGACGTATTGTACCTAGCCCGGTCAGACGGCTGTAGCGGCATCGGCGTAGAGTGTTTCTTCGAGCTCCCGCACGGCCTCGTGATAGCCTGCTTTGCCGCCGAAGGCCTGGGTCAACTCCACTGTGGTGCCAAGCCGGTCCAGCGGCGTCACCTGTAGCACCTTGGTATCTTCGATGGTGGCTACGCCGCTATCGGCGTATTTGTCGAGCAGGGCATCCAGCACGGCGCGCGCCTGGCCCTCATAGCGCGCGAAGTAATCCGACTGGCGAGCTTTGGCCGCGCGCTGGCGGCGAGTCAACGCGGGCTGGCCGTAGACGATATGCACGATGGCATCGAAGGGATCCGGCGTATCACCAAGCGTCTTCTCGACCTCACTGGTCAGCTCTTCCCAGAACACGCCTTGCTCTGCCAGCTCATCCAGCACGGCCTGCTTGCGTTCGCTGGTTTCCCAGCGGCGCAGGAAGTCGTTCAGGGTGGCGTAGTGAGCGCGTACCGTCTTGCGGGTGTAGTCGGTCAGCTCTTCGGTGATCAGCTTGCCGTCCGGTCCCAGGTACTGCACACGACGCCCAATGACGGCCACGCTGACATCATTGACCACATATTTACTTGGAGGCTCGCCAAGGCCGTCCGTGCCGTCGTCGCCATCACCCAGTGGCGGATCATAAGGATCTGACGTTGAATCGCCGTCTGGTGAATCGCCGCCTTCATCTGGGGCTTCGTCATCTTCGCCATCGTCTTCTGGAGCATTATCATCGGGCAGCAGCGGGTCGCCGTCGCTGGGCACGTAGACCTGCTCGGGGTCGCCATCGAAGGCGGGGTCGGCGAACAGTTCCGTTGCCTTGCGGAAGTCGAGAATGGTGAACCAGAACTTGTCGTGTTCGGCGTCGATACGGGTGCCGCGCCCGATGATCTGTTTAAACTCGGTCATCGACTGGATGCGCTGGTCGAGCACTATCAGCTTGCAGGTCTTGGCATCAACACCGGTGGTCATCAGCTTGCTGGTTACCGCGATGACAGGGTAGGGCTCCTCGGGATCGGTGAAATGGTCCAGCTCGGCCTTACCCTCGAGCTCGTCCCCAGTAATGCGCATTACGTACTTGCGGTTCTTCGCGACCTGCTTCGGGTTGAGGTTGACCAGCGCCTGGCGCATCCGCTCGGCATGATCGATGTTCTCGCAGAACACAATGGTCTTCTGCATCGGGTCGGTCTGGGCCAGATAATCGGTGAGGGTACGCGCGACCAGCTCGGTGCGCTGGGTCAGTACCAGGTTGCGGTCGAAGTCGCGCAGGTTGTAGATGCGATCCTCGATAAGCTCGCCGTGGATATCGGTTTGACCATCGCTGGGGCGCCAGCCTTGCAGGTCGCGGTCCAGGTCGACCCGAATCACCTTGTAGGGCGCCAGATAGCCATCGTCGATGCCCTGCTTGAGCGAGTAGGTGTAGATGGGCTCGCCGAAGTAGTGGATGTTGGAAACCTCGGTGGTTTCCTTGGGCGTCGCGGTCAGCCCGATATGGGTAGCGCCGCTGAAATAGTCCAGAATGGCGCGCCAGGCGGAGTCTTCGGCGGCACTGCCACGGTGGCACTCGTCAATCACGACCAGATCGAAGAAGTCCGGCGAGAACTGCTTGTAGATGTTCTGTTCTTCTTCGCTGCCGGTAACGGCTTGGTACAGCGAGAGGTAGATCTCGTGTGATTTCTCGATCTGGCGCTTGGTGATCTTGGTCATCGCCTGGCCAAAGGGCTTGAAGTCGCCTCTCTTGGTTTGGTCCACCAGCACGTTGCGGTCAGCCAGGAACAGGATGCGCTGCTTGCGACCGGCCTTCCATAGCCGCCAGATCAGTTGGAAAGCGGTGTAGGTCTTACCGGTGCCAGTGGCCATTACCAGCAGCAGGCGATTCTGCCCTTTGGCGATGGCCTCGACCGTGCGATTGATGGCCACTGCCTGGTAGTAACGGGGCGCACGGCCGCTGCCGTCATTGAAGAAGGGCTGCTCGATGACCGGTCGAGTCTCTTCATTCAAGCCTTTCCAGCGGCGATACCCGTGCCAGAGGGTATCCGGTCCCGGTAGTTGATCAAGCGCCAGCTCAGTCTCGGCCTGATCGAACACCAGCCGATGCGGATCGCTGAACAGAAAGCCGCTGCCATTGGAGCTGATGGCAAAAGGCACATCGAGCTTTTCCGAGTAGGCCTGCGCCTGTTGCATGCCATGGGCCAGGCTGTGGCTGGCATCCTTGGCCTCGATAACGGCGATGGGCTGGTTCTTCTGAAAACACAGCACGTAGTCCGCCCGGCGCGGATGAGCGCGGTGGTGCATGCGGCCCCGCACGATGATGCGGCCGTCACTGACCGGGTACTCTTCGCGAACTTGGGTATGAAGATTCCACCCCGCCTGCTGGACGGCTGGAGTGATGAACTTGGTACAGATATCCCGTTCGCTGAAAGCTTGCTTGGCCATAGCGGCTTCCCTGCTGCGTCTTATAGATTGGGTAACACTTTTTACGTTAGATTACGTGAAAAGGCACCGAAACGCATTGGGCCTGGGCATCACGCTCAAGAGGCAGTCGTCTAGTGCCTGTATGAGCTAGCTGCTTGAAGAAGACAATATCATCGGTGTCAGCAAGGTGGGCGCCGGCAAGCCCATGATCTTGAGAAGCAACGCCTCGCTGGGGAAGAAAGTCACCGACGCCGTACTCGGTAGCATGAGCGATCAAGAAAAGCTCAGCATGCCGCTGCTGGAGAATGAGGAGGCGGGCAGGCAGTTTGCGCTGTTGATTCTCAAGCTATTGGCGGGAAGGGCGGACGAGAAGTACAGCAGTAAGGGGCGATAATCGCCGATGAAGTCGAACTCCCACGACAATAATCTATGAATTTTCCAATACGTGACTCACGCAGGGAGCGCGCCACATGGACAAGTCATCACTTCAGCAAAAACTAGAGCTGGCTCGCCATGAGCTCCTCGACATGGGCTTGCGGGGCAACCCGCTGCTGCATGTGCCCAGCAACAAACGCTTTCTCGACATCGTGGATGAGCGGTCAACTGAGGTCGCTAATATTCTGGTCGAGGAAAAAAAGGCCATGCGATTCCTGCCGCTGCCGGAGGCCTACGAGAAGGAAGAACCTGACTCAGATGACGAGCAGAATGTAGAGCAAGACGAGGAGCAGGAGCCGCTACCGCCTCTCGAGGCTTATCTTGAGCAGGAACAGGGCGAAGACCGATTCAGTGATCTCTATCTACAGACGCGCCTCCCGGCTCGAGAGCTGGACACACGGCTAGTGAAGCTGGAAAACGAAGCTCATACCCTACTTCAGGAGCAGGGTATTGAGGTGCTGTATCTAGCAATGGGGTTCCTGGAATGGTACGAGGATGAGAACGCTCATACAGCGCGTTATGCACCGCTGATCTTGGTGCCCGTAGAACTTCAACGCGAGTCCGCTCGCGCCGGCTTCACTTTGTCGTTCACCAATGCCGAGATGGGGGGCAACCTGGCATTAGCCGCCAGGCTGAAACAGGACTTTCGCTTGACGCTTCCCGAATTCGACGAAGAGACGTCGTTGGTAGACTATTTCGGGCACGTCCAGCAGATGGTCGCCGACCGTCCCCGTTGGAAGGTCCATGTTGACCAAATTCGTCTGGGGCTCTTCTCGTTCGGCAAGTTTCAGATGTACACGGATCTCGACCCAGCCAACTGGCCGGAATCTCATGCGCTCTTGGAGCATCCTCAACTCGAAAAACTGTTTGAATCAGGGTATCGCGAGGATGCCGAGCGCCTTGAGGCCTCTTCAGGCCATGACCTGCTCAAGACGCCTGAGGCGCTTCACCTGGTCAAGGATGCCGACTCTAGCCAGCTCGAGGCCATTCTCGCGGTGATGGAAGGCGCTAGTCTGGTAGTGCAGGGCCCCCCTGGAACTGGCAAATCACAGACCATCAGCAACCTCATCGGAGAGGCATTGGCTCGTGGCAAGAAGGTCTTGTTCGTTGCCCAGAAAATGGCGGCTCTGGACGTTGTCAAATCACGTTTGGACGAGTGCCATCTCGGTGATGCCGCGCTGGAACTGCACAGCCACAAGAGTAACAAGAAGGCGGTCCTTGATTCGCTTCGTCGGGTGTTCGATAACGGGCGCCCCAAGGTGCCGGATCGCACCCACGAGTATCAGCGCCTC
Organism: Chromohalobacter nigrandesensis; assembly: GCF_023061285.1. Lineage (GTDB taxonomy): Bacteria > Pseudomonadota > Gammaproteobacteria > Pseudomonadales > Halomonadaceae > Chromohalobacter > Chromohalobacter nigrandesensis. The sequence continues at coordinate 66,932 of NZ_JAKGAM010000002.1, read as the reverse complement.
ACCGAGGTTCGCGAGTCGCTGGACAGCTATGTGGAAGAGATTCGGGTACCCATTCTTAATTCCAAGACCGATTATGTGACGGCTCTGGGACGTATGCTGGAGCTGCAAAGTGATAACCGCTTGCAAGCCCTATCCCGGATCGACTTCCAGTATCTGAGCGAATGGGGGCCACAAGAGCTATCGCGAGGCCAGCGTACCATGGATGCCATGGGTGATTATTTGGCTGAGTACGGGCCACCCTCCGAGAACCCCTACCGTTACTCGCAGCGCCAGGCCTTGTCGCCCAATGAGGAGCTGGAGCTTCGCAAGCTGGTTCAACGGGCCTCCGACCAACTGACGGAATTGACTGACAATGCCGTTATCTTGGCCAAGGCGATGCAGTTGCCGGTTCCTCAAGACTTCGACGACATTGCCATCTTGCAGCGAGCCGGCCAGCGTGCGCTCAATGCGCCGCATTTGGCCGGAGTGAAAGTGAACACCGAGCAGTGGCAAGCCCGGCGTGACGAGGTGCATCAAGCCATTACCGCCGGTCAGGCGCTGTCCCGTACTCGCGACGCCATGCAACCACGCTTCATCGAGGCAGTGTATGACGTCGATTTGCTGCCGGTTCGCACCGGTCTCGCTGGGCGGGCAGACAAGTGGTGGCGTTTTTTCTCCGGTGAGTATCGTCGGGCCACGGCCACCTTGAGAGGCTATGCTCGCGGCCAACTGTCAGGCAGGCCGGTAGACTGGTTAGGGTGGGTTGATGAGTTGTTGGAAGCCCAGCAGCATCGTAAGACACTGGAGCGTGTGTCGCCCACTTGCCAAACCCTTTTCGGAGCTCAGTGGCAGGGCGAAGAGAGCGATTGGTTGGTGCTGGCGCAGCTCGCCGAGTGGATCGTTGATTTATATGATGCGATCGGTAAGGGAGAGTTGCCGCCGGGGCTGGCCGACTTCTTGGATGGTAACCCCGATCTGCGGGAACATGCTGACCAAGTAGAAGCACTGCAAGCACAGTCAGAGCGCATCCAAGGGTTGCTGCAGGAGCTTTGCCACCAGGTCCAGTGGCAGGGTGAAGTGTCACAAGTTGATCTGGTCACCTGGCATCAGCGGCTCTCCGGCTGGCAAGACAGTGCTCAGTTGTATGCAGTGGTTCGCTTTAACCAGCTAAGTGAAGATCTTGAGACATCGGGCCTTGGACATCTGACAGAGACATTGGCCAACTGGTCTCATGCTCCGCGCGCTCTTAGCAGATGGCTCGAACTGAGCTATTTCGGCGGTCTGGTGGATCATGCCTATGTGAAGCGCCCGCGTCTGGCTCGCTTTGATCGATTGACTCACGAGCGCCTCATTCAAGAATTCAATCAGTTGGATGAGGCCAGTTTCCGATATGCCCAGGAGTCACTGGTCGAGCGCCTGTATGCCAACCTTCCGTCTAAGCATGCTCCGGGAGAGATGGAGGTCCTGCGCAAGGAGTTCACAAAGAAACAACGCCACTTGCCCATTCGAAAGCTGCTGCGTGAGGCGGGGACCGTTATCCAGCAGGCCAAGCCGGTGTTCATGATGAGCCCGATGTCGGTGGCAGGCTATCTCGCTCAGGGGAACTTGGATTTTGACCTCGTGATCTTCGACGAGGCGAGTCAGATTCCGGCCCCCGAGGCCTTGGGGGCCATTCTTCGGGGGCGCCAGGTCGTGGTGGTGGGCGACAGCAAGCAGATGCCGCCCACCAACTTCTTCGGCCAGTCCGTCGAGCTCAGTGACGAGGAGGCCGATGAAAGCGCCACGGCTGACGTGGAAAGCATCCTCGGCATGATGAAGGCCCGCGGCATGCCCGAGCGCATGTTGCGCTGGCACTACCGTAGTCGCCATCACTCCCTGATCGCCGTCTCGAACGATCAGTTCTACGATAATCAGCTGCTGATCTTCCCCAGCCCCGGTGTCCATCCAGAGGCCAGAGGGCTGCGTTTCCGTCACCTGCCTGAGACCCACTACGACCGCGGTGGCTCGCGTACTAATGCGGGCGAGGCTCGTGCTGTTGCCGAGGCGGTCATCCAGCATGCGCAAGCAACTCCCCAGCTGTCGCTCGGGGTGGTGGCCTTCAGTACCGCCCAGCGAGAAGCCATTTTGCTGGAGGTGGAGCGTCTACGCCGAGAGCATGATGAGCTCGAAAACTTCTTCCGCCATCATGACGGAGGGGATGAGTTCTTCATCAAGAACCTGGAAAACGTTCAGGGCGATGAGCGCGATGTGATCTTCATCAGTGTCGGATATGGACGCACGTCGGCAGGTCGTCTCGGACAGAATTTCGGCCCGATCAACAAGACCGGGGGCGAGCGACGCCTGAACGTGCTGATTTCTCGCGCTCGGCTGGCCATGGACGTCTTCGCCAACTTCCAGGCTGATGAGTTGAAGGCCACTGAGTCATCCCCGTTCGGGGTTCGTGCCCTGCAGGCTTTCCTCAAGTATGCCGAGACGGGAGAGCTGCCTACTTACGAAATCAACGAGAGGGAGCCCGACTCACCTTTCGAGTGGGCAGTGATGCGTGCCATTCAGGACCTGGGCTACGAGGTCCAACCGCAGGTCGGTAGTCAGGGCTTCTTTATCGATCTGGCGGTACGCGATCCCGAGGCTCCCAGTCGGTTCCTGCTGGCTGTGGAGTGCGACGGTGCCAGCTATCACAGCAGTACCATCGCGCGTGACCGAGATCGCCTGCGTCAATCCGTTCTTGAAGGGCTGGGGTGGCGCTTCCATCGTATCTGGAGCACTGAGTGGTTCCGTAATGCGGCTGCCGAGACGGAACGCTTGAAGGAGGCTTTGGAGGCCGCCAGTCGTCACCAGAAGGACCTGGAAGCGCGTGCCAAGGCGGCAGCCGAGGACATCACGACGATGCGGGATGACGAGCCTCAAATTGAAGAAGCGACCGAGGCGGAAGTCTCTAGCGGCATAGCGCGGGAAGCCGAAACTGACCTAAATCCAGGCATACCGGCATACGCTCCCGTCGACACGACGCGGATTGGCTTATCCAGTGCAGATAGCCAGTTCGACGAGATCCCCGCGAGCCGCTTGCAAAAGGCCATCCTGGCCGTGGTCGAGGGCGAGGGGCCGATCCACAGAAAGATGCTGCTGGTCAGGCTGACCGAAGCGACCGGGGTTCAGCGTGCCGGCGCCAGGATCCAGCGTCGCGTGGATGCTGAGTGTCGGTCCTTGGTGAAGAAGGGGACACTGAATCAGGATGAGGACATTCTCGATGTCATGAACCGAGAGGTGCTGGCGCTGCGTGACTGGAGCGTGTTGCCTTCAAGTCAGCGCAAGTTCGAGTTGGTACCAGAGGTAGAGCTAGAAAATGCGATTCTGCAGACGCTTCACGATGGTGTCTCGGTTGGACCAGAGGACGCCATGAGTGCTGCCATCAATCAGTTGGGCTTCAAGCGGTTGACTGGACTGATTCGCCAGCGTCTCGAGGCTCTCATCGGTAGTTTGATGGATAAGGATAAGGTGCAGGAGCGCCGCGGGCGACTGCAATTGAGTCAAGTCACAGCTACTAGTAGCTGATCCAAGAGCGGCGAACCAGTCATGGCCCAGATTCGGATCAATGAACGCGACTGGGCCATGCACGGCCTGCTCCCTAAGAAGGCCCCTGACGGTTTGCTCGGTGCCCTCGCGACCTTAAGACGCTCAGCATGCCGCTGCCGGAGGATAAGGAAATGGGGCGAGAGTTTACATTGTTGATTCTGAAGCCGCCAGCGGGGAGGGCAGGGCGCAATGAGTAGCCAAACAAATGAGTTGCCGACTTTCCGATTCGCAGATGCGTGGTTTAATGGGGGGCAGTCACCGATTCTTCTTGAAGTTGAAGGTGGGGCGGATGCAGGTTCTGAGTGCAACACCGTTAATGTGTCGATGATGGAGCCTCATGGTACTTCGCCATCTCCTCGCCCATCACCTCGGGGCACTTGAAGTCGAAGCGCTTTCGCGGGCGAATGTTCAGCTCAAGCGCGATCTCATCCAATTCTTGCTGGCTATAGACCGATAGATCCGTCCCTTTGGGCAAGTATTGACGTATGAGGCCATTGATATTGAGGGGGCGGCCAGCCGCTTGGCGCCCCTCTGCCATGGGCTGTGCGGGTCACAGAAGTAGATGGCGACCCCCGTATTCTGGGTGACCTTGGCATGCTGCGTCATCTCACGTCCCTGGTCATACGTCAGACTCTTCCGTACAGCCAGCGGCATACGATTCAGCGCGGCGCTGAAGCCTTCTACAGCAGAGGTGGCCGTCGCATCGTTCATCTTCGCCAGAATCAGGTAACCGCTTTTGAGTTCGATGAGGGTGCCGACAGCCGATGCATTGTTCTTGCCCTTGATCAGGTTGCCCTACCAGTGGCCAGGAAACTCATGTTTCTCCACCTCTGGAGGACGGGGTGAATGCTCACCATATCCGGAATCTGGTTGCGCCGTATCTCTCGACTGATCGTCGCTGGGGATCGTTCGAGCAGAGCCGCGACCTTCCTGATGCTCAAGCCTTGTGCGAGGCTGACCTGGATAGTGGCACGTTCTTCAATGCCAAGTTCAGAATATGACATGGGGTCAACACCTTGCCGGTTTGGTCAGGTGTTGCACTCAGAATTTGCGGCCAAGGGGGCTGATCCCGTTGGTTCGCAACACCAGCGAGTGCGGCACACCCTGATCGCGCAAGCGCGAGGGCTACTGATCATCAAGACGGCTGGTCGCCAGGATCAAGCCGTCACACACCTGTTGCAGGCCATGGCCCACGCTGGGCATGCCTGGTGGGAAACGGAGCAAAGTATAGAGTTATATATAATGGACTTTAAATGTTGGGTGTGCTAATGTCATGGTAGATTGCGCGTCAAATTTCATAAGCGTTGAACTCAAAGCTTAGCGATATTTCAATATCGAGGCTCTACAATGACAACCGATATTACGCAAGCTCTATTAGAGGAACTCATAAATAAAAGAACAAAAGATCAGTATATCTGTTTTCTGGGTGAAGTAATGGAGCGTGTTGGGATTGAGAAATATGCATATGTATATGTGCCATTTGAAATTACAGAGGCTAAAAATATTACGGTTGTTGGTAATTATGATCAGCAATGGATAAGGAAGTACAAGAAAGAAGGTTATCATCACATTGATCCTGTTATGAGGTATTCCAGTAGAACTTCAGAAGAGTTTTTTTGGGATGAAATCCCGGTTGAAAAAGTCACTCACAACAGGGTTGTATATGAAGAAAGTGCCAAGTATGGTATCGAGCAAGGTTTCACTATACCCATGCACGATGCAGGTCTTGCATTTAGCACGATAAATCTTGCAGCTAATGGCGATGATGCTGAATTTCCGGGTAAAATAAGCCGCAATCTTCCAGTGCTCAAACTTGTGACAGCCTATGCGCATCAATATCTACAGGCAGAGAAGAGCTGCCATCTGCTAAACGTTCTCTCATCTCAAGAGAAGAAGTGTCTTGCTTGGATTGCAAGTGGAAAAACTTATGAAGAAACTGGTATGATAATGTTAATTAAAGAAAGAACCGTAAAGTTTCATGTCAAAAATAGCATGGAAAAGCTTGACTGTGTCAATATTAAACAGGTTGTGGCCCGTGCCGTAAGGCTTGGAATACTGGGGTGAACGTAGATTCATCCCACAAGTGAGTTAGGGGGCATTAGTTAATTTTTTAAATTGTTTTTATAATATGTCTCAGTTTCTTCAACTGCTCGACGTTACAGGGCAAAAAACAATAGAAGGTGGCTTCGCTTTGACTTCCAGTTCCCTCGTTAAGTAATATCGGATGCCAGTCGGACCTACACAGTATTCTATACATTGCTTTATCAATTACAATTTCATAACTGTCGATTCCATATGTGAGGCCATGCTCGACCATCGCATGGAAAACAGAGACTGTTCGTATATCTAATCCTTTCCTGTCACGGTGGGTTTGCATATTGAAATTGATGCAAAAACGGCTCGCCTCCCAAATATTCATATCAGCGATACCGTTCAGGGGCAAATGAAAGCCGAATTGTTCACGCGTGAAATTTCGACAGTGGCTTGGTCTTAATCGGACTGTAGCGGTACATTTTCTATCCTGAGCTAGCAAAATATAAAAAGAATCTTCATCATCGTAGCTGTCGAGTTCATACTCCCCGCCTGAATAGCTATCTATATCCCAGTTCCGTCTATCAATAAATGAGGCTTTGCGAAGTGCAAACATGTCTTTTATGAGAGGGAGCGGTAACGAAGCCTTATAGCCCTTATAGGTTTCTATGTCATTAGTCACGGCTTCCTCTCCTAGCATTGGAGGAATATAGTTAACACACATTCCTCAAGCCGTTACCTGTCCTAAGGGACAGGTGCTATCGCCCGCCCCGTATGCCATGGTTGAGTCTTGGGATTAGGGCCTACGATAGCTCATGAAATGTAATACTGGCGCTTGCTGATTTTCATAATCCGGAAAAAATCCGTTACAAGTATTAAGGACAAAACTATGGACAAGCCTGTCTTCGTTCTCGTTGATGCCTACTCCACCGGCAACTATCTTCCACATGCATTCCATGACATCAATGCAACGGTCGTGCATGTGCAGTCGACCCCTGAATTGCTACCGACAATGTTGGCCCCTGACCTCGAAAACTTCGAAGCCAATATTGTGCACAGGAGTATCGCTAGCACCTGCGAGGAACTTCGTCATTTCAAACCTTTGGCAGTTCTGGCCGGACAGGAATCTGGAGTTAATCTAGCTGACGCACTTTCGGAGGCGATGGGGCTGATGACTAATGGGGTCCATCTCAGTCCGGCCCGGCGTAACAAATATCTCATGATTGAGCGATTGCGAATGTTTGGCGTTCGCACCGCTCAGCAACTGAAGACGACTAGTGTGGCAGAAGCCAGGAAATGGGTGGGTGAGCTTGGTGATAAGGCCTATGTGGTCAAACCTCTGAGTTCAGCTTCAACGGACGGCGTTTTTATCTGCAGCCAAGTGAGCGAGCTCAATCACGCATTCGAATATATCCTTTCCTCAAGGGATATTTTTGAACACTCGAACACTGAAGTGCTAGTGCAGAGTTACCTAGCGGGTACAGAGTATATTGTGGATACGGTTTCTAGCTGTGGCCATCACTACATCTGTGGAATCTGGCGTTACCAGAAAATTGATCTTCCCAATGGTAAGAGAATCTATGACAAAGATATATTGGTTTCCCACGAAGAACCAATCGCAGGAGAGCTTGCGGACTATGTCCGATCCGTACTTGATTGTCTGAACATTTCCCATGGGCCATCGCATGCTGAAATAATCATGACAGATACAGGTCCTACATTGGTGGAAATCGGTGCTCGGCTCAACGGGAATATGCATCCCCAGTATCATGATCAGTGCTTAGGACACAACCAAGCGTATCTAACCGCGCTGGCCTATGCTTCGCCTATCCGGTTTGTCGAGGAATATGGTGGCCAGTCATATCGGCTCAGAATGCCCGCAGTGGTACTGAATACCGCGACCTTGCACGAAGGTACGGTTAAAGGATTTAATCAACATGCGATTGATAAAATAAGAAAACTCGATAGCGTTTACTCGTTAAGCGTCAAGTATTCTATTGGGAAGTCGCTCAAGCCTACCGAGGACCTCCTCAGCAGCCCGTTGCGAGTATTCCTGACTGGTAGTACCTATGAGCAAATATTCCAAGATTGTGAAACAATTGAGACAAAAAAAGACGAAATTTATACTCTCCATGCTTAAACAATCTTTCCAATTGGTTCGCTCACTGAACCCACAATTGCGAGTGCTTTTCGTGACCACCCTGATTTATAGGGTGTCCACCATGGCTTTTCCTTTTCTATCAGCGTGGCTATATGCGCAAGAAGAGTTGCCTGCCTATCAAGTGGGAGTCGTTGTCGGGGCCTTCGGAATAGGTGCGCTAGTAAGCGATCTCCTTATTTCGCCAATTCTCAGAATAATGAGTGCAAGTCAAGCGATCAAGATCGGCTTGTGTATTTATGCCATAGTTTTGCTTTTTATTCCCCATTTAGAAAGTAAATACTCACTGGTGCTGATGACGTTCGCTTGGGGGATGGCTTACGAGATGTTTACCCCCTCGGCTTTTTCTATGACGATTGAGTATTCTGCAGAAGAAAATCGGAAGGTTGCTTTTTCCTGCAACCGCTTGGCCATTAATATCGGAATGGCCATAGGTCCGGCATTAGGAGGACTGATTTTCGCTTTTCAGAGTGATCTCGTGTTCTACGTTAATAGTGTAGTGGTTCTTATGACTCTGATCTACTTCTCGATTATGCAGCGTCAGCTCGTTTCATCGGGTCGCTCAACTAGAAGGGACTTAAAGCCCGAGCAGGGTCATCAGGAAAGTACCAACCGGTCGGTCTATTTTTGGAGTTCTTTCATTCTATCACTGCCCATTCACCTGGCCTATGCACTCCCCCCAACGGTGCTGAGCGTATACATGGTCAATGGCCTAGGATTAGAAGCGTACTGGGTTAGTGGTGTGTACATAACCAATGCCCTGCTAGTCACATTGTTCGAGTTGCCAATCAATAACTATATGAAACACATGACCAGCTATGTCTCTATTCTTATTGGTTATCTTCTGGGAGCAATGGGGTTCATAATCATGGGCATTGCCCAGATAGGTCCCATGTTGATTCTTGCCACTGTAATTTGGACGCTCGGAGAACTTATTGTTTTCCCTAGCTTGCTAGACTACATTAGCAAGTCATCTGGTAAAGGAAAGAAGTCCCGAAATCTAGGGCTTCATTCGGCCGGGGTTAATATTGGGATTATTTTTACTCCAGCCATTGTATCCCTCCTGACGGTGCAGACTGGTGATCCATCATTCGCCTGGGTGTCTGCTGGTGCTCTGGTGTTCATTAGCATGGTTATGCTCTATCTATCCGAAAAAGCTAACTTCTTGAAGAGGGTGTGATAATGATTCATTTTAACACCGCTGGTGCTGGGCTAACTGAAACATCGGTTACGGCCAATGTCCAAACTTTGACCACATTCGATTTTGGCGTGATGCTTCCTGTCTAACGGCATGTGCGTGGCGCCGACGACTACTCTCTTGGGCAACGCGAGGCCGGATTCGATTCAGCGCTCTCCAGTAGTGCATATTCGATGCCACTCACTACTTGTTGGGATAGCGATACCGACTGGGATCCAGCTCCAGCTTTTGCAGCCGATAGGCCATCTTGGCCCGCGTGATGCCCAGTTCGCGGGCGGCGAGGGAGACGTTGCCTTCGGTGTCGCTGAGTATTCTTTTGAGCATTTCCGCTTCTCGCTCGGTAGCGGGATTGATCGTCGTGTCAGGTCTGCTGACTTCAGCGGAGTCGGTGGGGCCGGCGGCCGTCTCGAGGTCTCCTGCGTCGTTGATTCGTAGCTTGGGCCCAGGATTTGAGGAGAATCCGGTGTCCTCGAAGAGATGGAGGATATCGATCGGCCCGCCATCGACGGCATTGATGACACCCCGTTCCATCAGGTTCTGGAGTTCGCGGATGTTGCCGGGATAGTCATATTCCAACAAGGCGTCGGAGGCCTTCCGGGTAAGCCCGGTAATGGATTTTCGGTAGCGCTCGGCGTATTGGCGTGAAAAATGCTCGACCAGCAGCGGGATATCATCGCGCCGCTCCCTGAGTGGTGGAAGCCGGATGGGGAAGACGTTCAGGCGGTAGTAGAGGTCCTCTCTGAACCGGCCGGCCTGAACCTCCTGGAAGAGATCCTTGTTCGAGGCAGCGACGATGCGCACGTCGACCCGGATCGACTGGCCCCCGCCGACCCGCTCGATCTCACCATCCTGCAGCGTGCGCAGCAGCTTGCCCTGGGCCTCCAGGCTCAGTGACGGAATTTCATCGAGAAAGAGGGTGCCGCCGTCGGCGCGTTCGAAGCGCCCCGGGCGGCTGCGCTCTGCGCCGGTAAAGGCGCCTTTTTCCACGCCGAACAGCTCGGCCTCTATCAGTGTCTCGGGGATTGCCGCGCAGTTGAGGGCGACGAAGGGGCCTTCGGCCAGCAGGCTGTTGCGGTGGAGGGCGTTGGCGAAGAGGTCCTTGCCCACGCCTGACTCGCCATTGAGCAGCACGGTGGCTGGCGTGGGGGCGACGCGTTCGATCTTCTGCAAGGCGATGCTGACAGCGGCAGACACACCCACGATTCTCTGGAAATCGACTCCGAGGGAAGTGTCCCCGGAGGTAGACGACGCCTCGGTCTTTCTGCGAGCGGTGCGAACTGGTGTTTCGTTTTTTGGCAACGTATGCCGATCGAGCTGCAGCCAACTGAGATCCTCGATGTCTTCCATGCGCTCATCGGTCGTTTCACCCACGATACGGCAATGCGAAGAGCCACAGCCGGCGCACTCGAGTTCACGGTAGATCACGCGCTTGCCATAGAAGGCGCTGGCATAGCCACTGGCGTAGCCGAGCTGCATCCAGCAGATAGGCTCCGGGGAAAGACCGTACGCCTTGATGTGCTCGGCGGCTTCGATGGAGTCATGCCAGAGAAACTCCGCGTCGAAGGTGCCGTTCGGGATGTCGTGATCGCGGCGTATCGTCTCGACCTTCACCATTCCCATCACGGCATGTAGGCGCTCACCCGCGGTCAAGACCCCGGCATCGTCGCTACCCGGCCAATGTTTTCGCACGAAGGCGGCATCCGAGGCGCCGGCCGAGAAGCCGACGCGCATCAGCAGGTCGCGTGCGCCGGTGGGTCCCAGGGCCTCGATCAGCTCTCGACGCAAGGCGCTAAAAGAGTTGGCGCCGAACAGCAGCATGCGGCGGGTATCGAACCAGATCCGCCCGTCGTTGGGCGTAAAACGCAGGCTCTCCGTCAAGTCGTGTAGCGTCGGCGGATCTCCGGCATGCAGCGCATCTTCGATGGAATCAGCTCGCTGAGCTTGCGCCGCTATCTCCGAAAGGCGCAGTTTTCTGGGCATATATTTACCCTACCTAAGTCGCATAAATTAATTCGGTCCGGCCTCGGTTTTCAAAATTTTTTGTGAAAATAATGAATTTTATAAAACTTAGAAGGTCGCTCTTTACTTTGCCGTTATCCATTGGTCTTTAGGGCGGGTGATATTTTGCTGGCTCAATGGGGAGTTATGCCCATTTCTTATACAAAGGTCTATTCCTCTTTGTCGATGGCATACCGCTTGCTGGTAGTTGATGGCAAAGCAGTATGACTCAGTATTTAGAGGAGAAAGACCATGTCGAATGCACCCGCAAGCTCGGCTTATAAAGTCGTCGAAGTACCGGAGCCGATGAAGGCAATGCAGGATCGATTCGGGCGAGAGGGGAGTTACGTCGGGCTCTCGGAAGCGGAAAGTCCGTGGGTTCCTTTTGGCGAAAACGCAGCTATACGCCATCTCGCTTTCGATGTCAGGAACAATGTTTACTGCAATATTTTGTGGATAAAGGGACCGGGCGTCATCGGCACGCACAAGCACCGTGGCATGGTGTGGGCCGTCGGCATGGAGGGGAGTTTTCGCTATCTGGAGTACGACTGGACCTGCGGGCCCGGTGAATTTATCACTGAAATGCCCGGCCAGGCCCACACCCTGGTGACCGATGAACCCAATGGCATGAAAGCGCTTTTCTGGATGCAGGGGGCCAATGAATTCTACGACGAAAATGGAGAGTGGGCAGAGACGCTGGATGTCTTCTGGTTCATCAACCATTACGTGACCTACTGCGAAGAAAACGGCATTCCCATCAACGACCAACTGTTTCTGTGAGGGATGCCATGCGCTTTTTTGAACAGTTCAGTGTCGAGGGGCGCTCGGCATTGGTGACAGGTGGTGCGTCGGGTCTGGGTCTCGCGTATGTCGAAGTGTTGGCGGAAAACGGCGCCAGGGTCACGCTCGCGGATATCGATACCGAAACTGCGGAGCGTGAAGCAGGTCGGTTGAGAGAGCGGGGGTTCGAGGTATACGCCCAGGCGCTCGATGTGGCCGACAGAGACCAAACGCACCTGGCATTCGAGGAACATGTTCGCCGCTTCGACGATCTGGATATCGTCTTCGCCAATGCGGGGATCGACCCTGGCGCGGGTTTCTGGAATCCGGCCGGGTGGCGCAACGAAGAGGGACAGGTCGACACGCTGGACCCCGCACGCTGGGACCGGACGATCGCCATCAACCTGACCGGTACCTTCAACACCGTACGCGTGGCGGCGAAGTACATGAAACCTCGTCGTCGCGGCTCCATCGTCGTCACCTCGTCGAATGCCGCCAACATTACCGAGCCCGTGGTGGGGCTCCCCTACATGCCGGCCAAGGCCGGTGTCTCCCACATGGTCCGCCAGTTGGCCCTGGAGCTCGCTGAGTTCGGGATACGTGTCAATACCATCGCGCCGGGCGGGTTTGCCACCAATATCGGTGGGGGCTGGCTCAAAGATGAAGCCGTACGGCGAAGCTGGGACGCCAAGGTGCCCCTCGGGCGAATAGCGGACCCCGAGCAGATCAAGGCGCTCGCGCTTTATCTGGCCTCGGAGGCGTCCTCGTATATGACGGGGGCACAGCTAGTTATCGATGGTGGAACTTCTCTCGGGAGGATCGCCTGATGCGTGCTGCCGTCTTTCATGAGTTACATCGGCCTTTGGAAATCCGTGAGCTCCCGGACCCCACGCCGGGCGACGACGAGGTCGTCATCCAGGTGAAGCGCTGCGGAATCTGCGGCTCGGACCTCCACATGACCGAAGACGCCGTGTTCGGTCTCTGCCCCGGTGCTGTGCTGGGTCACGAGTATGCCGGAGAGATCGTCGCCTGCGGTACAGCGGTCGACAATTTGCGAACGGGGCAGCAGGTCTCCGTCATGCCGTTTCGAAGCTGCGGGCGCTGCCTCGCCTGTCTTTCGGGAGACCCGGCCTGGTGTCGGCAGATGGTGCTCGAAGGCGGGGGCTATGGGGAGTATGCGGCAACCGCGGCACGCCAGTGCATTGCGCTGCCCGATGGCGTGAATACGGATGACGGCGCCATCGTCGAGCCCCTGGCCGTGGCGCTTCACGGGGTTCGGCTTTCCGGCCTGCAACCTGGCGATCGCGTGCTGGTTCTAGGCGCCGGCCCCATTGGCCTGGCGGCCGCCTTCTGGGCGCGTCGCTTCGGGGCGAAACAGGTCGTCGTCCAGGACATCGCCCGGTATCAGGAGCAGCGGGCCCACGACATGGGGGCAACCGGTTTCGTCTGCATGCCAGACGATCCCGTGGGAAGCGCGGAGCGTGAGCTCGGTGGGAAAGCGGACATCGTTTTCGAGTGTGCCGGTGTTCCAGGTCTCATCGCACAGGCCATCGATCAGGTCAGGCCTCATGGCACGATTCTGCTCCTCGGCCTGTGTACCAAGCCCGATAGCTTCGTCCCCTTTGCCGCCTTATCGAAAGAGGTACGCCTTCAAACGGCTGCCTTCTTTTCTCGGCGCGAGTACGAAAGTGCTCTGGATGTGCTCGATGCCGGTGCTATTGAACCTCGCCACTTGATTACCGAGACGGTGCCGCTGAAAAACGTGCCGACGGTATTCGAGTCCCTCAAAAACCGCACTCGCCAATGCAAGGTACTCATCAGCCATGAACAAAAACAATGCTAATGTCATGCCTAACACGCGCGCCAGCTCACGCTATCAGGTCATCCTGGTAGCACTGCTGAGCTTGAACTTCGGTATCGTCTTTTTCGACAGGAATGCGCTGAACTTCCTGATGCCTTTCGTCCAACCCGAACTCGGGTTGACGAATACCCAGATAGGCCTCACGGCCTCTGCGCTGTCGATTACCTGGGCCATATCGGGCCTGATATTTGGTGCCATGTCCGATCGCAGCGGGCGAAGAAAGATTTTTCTCATTCTGGCTACCATCACTTTCTCTCTCTGCTCTTTTCTGACGGGGCTCGCCACCTCCTTTCTGCTGCTGCTCGGCGCGCGACTGCTCATGGGGGTCGCCGAGGGTCCCATCCTGCCGATATCGCAGACAGTGACGGCCATGGAAGTGACGCCCGAACGCCGGGGCGTGGCCATGGGTGTGATGCAGAACTTCGGGTCGAATCTGCTGGGCTCTTTCGCGGCCCCGGTGGTACTGGTCGCCGTCGCCTCGGCCTTTGGTTGGCGAGAAGCCTTCTTCCTTGCCGGTATGCCGGGGCTGCTTGCCGCAGGACTCCTCTGGTGGCTGATGCGTGAACCTGGCGTCTCTCCGGTGCCGTCCGCCGTGGGTGACAAGCCCGCCTCACGGCGACCGAGCATTCGCGAGATGCTTGCGCACCGAAACATGGTCATCTGTTCACTGATGGCGATCCTGCTGGTCGGCTATCTGGTGGTCTGCTGGTCCTTCATGCCGATCTACCTGACCAGTGTGCGGGGCTACTCTCCACAGGCCATGGGCTGGCTGATGGGGACTCTGGGCATCTCGGCTGCCGTCGGAAGCTTCGTGGTCAGCGGTATCTCCGACAAGGTGGGCCGCAAGCCGGTCATGATCATTACGCCCTTCATGGGGCTGATTCTGACCCTGGGCGCAATGTACTTCCAAGGTCATGCCTTCATCCTGGCCATCCTGTTTTTCTTCGGTTGGTCCTTGAACGGCATATTCCCGCTGTTCATGGCCATTGTCCCGTCCGAGACAGTCGATTCACGCTACATCGCCACCGCGCTCGGCTTCGTGTGTGGTATTGGCGAGGTTCTGGGCGGCGGCATTTTCCCCACTTTGGCCGGTGCTGCAGCTGATATTGCTGGCGAGGCCGCACCGCTGTGGTTGATGAGCGGGATCTGTGTCCTTGCAGGCATTCTGGCACTGGGGCTTCAGGAGACCGCACCCGCGGTTTTGGCCAAGCGGTCGCAAGCGGCGTTAGCCTCGACATCTCTAAATTGAGTTAAAAAGCCGAGTGTCGAAAGCAACATAAAATTTATAAATGCATGCCGATAAATCCAAGGATAATAATGAATAATTCAATCTTGTCACGCCGATATGTCGAAAGGCAAGGTGGCCTTTCTAGTCAAAAGCATCCTGGGCTCAGAATGTTGAAGCTTGCCAAGTTAGGCTTGTTGCCAGCAGTCATCATGGCTATCTCGTTCAACGCCTGGGCAGAGAAGTCAGAACTATCGGAGCGACTCGATGATAATCGAAACGCTTCACACCTAACCCAAGGGGAGCCCCTTTTCAGCGAGCTGGGAAGAGAGCTGGAGGCTGCCGGCATCACCCCTCATTTATCGCTCTGGTCGCTGTGGGTCGGTAATCCTTCGACGGGACCGAGGGAGGGGAGTCATGCTGTTACCAACAATATATTTGCCGGCGCCGACCTGGATTTGGAAAGGATTCTCAGCATTCCCGATGCCGCCTTTCATCTAGAGTATACGTTCTTTCCTGGTAACCAGAATGTAGGGCAGCCTACGGGCCCTGCGTATGCCGGTGCGGCGGGCAGTTATTTTGGAGGATCGCCGGCACGCAACGATATTTCCAGCGGTTACCTGTCTCAATTTTCTTATGAGCAAGACTATTTCGATGGCCGGCTGAAGGCCGTGGTGGGGCGTACCAACGCCAGGCGCTATTTCTTCGAGAACAATTGCTCAAGTGTCGTGGCCTGCAACGATCCCATCTGGGACAACGCAACGGGATCGCTTCCGCCACCGTACGCGTCGTGGGGCGCCTTCGGGCAGCTCCAGATAGGTAACCATAAGAGTCTGAAGCTGGGTGTCTTTGAATCCGACCCTGGGCAGTATCTGGATGAGGGACATGGCTTCGACTGGAATCCATCGGATTCCGCGGGGGAAAGTATCCTGGCCGCGATCGGGCACGAGACGACGTTCTCGGAAAAAGCCTACCCGGGCCGATATGAGCTCATCGGGTTCTACAACACCAGTGACCAGTACGATCCACGTACCGGCGAACGTGACGAGAGTGGCACCGCCGGCGTCATGTTCAAGTTTCGTCAGGCGCTATGGCGCCCGGATGGAGGAATACGAGGCATCAAGGATCCAGAATCTCTTCTTTGGTTTGGATCGGTCGAGGCGGCGCCTGGTGACAACCAGCCCTACCAGGGTTTTGTCGAAACGGGGCTAACCTACTTGAATCCCTTTGATAGGCCTGCCGACATGGCCAATATCAAGGTGAGCTACGCCCGCTTGGGGGGGCGTCAGCTCGAGGCGCAGCGCGACGCACGCATGGCAAATGGAGGGTCGGCCGATACCGGATCCAGCAACGTGTATCGTATCGAGACGAATTACCACCTTGGGTTGCCCGGTTATATATTCCTTGAGCCTTCGGTGCAGTATGTCATCAACCCTAGTAACTTCTATAACCCTTCAGCACGCCATCTCAACGATGACGGGCTCGTGGTGGCCTTGCAGTTTGGCATCAATCTCGGCAAGGCCATGGGCTTGACTCCCGCGGATTGAAACGGGTGCTTGGCAAGAAACGCCATTAGATAAAATTGGCAAAGTCGGTGAACTGACAAGCTGATCTTCAAAATTACGGCGATGTTGGCGCCGGTAAAGGTGAAACTAGCGCTATTCATCGCCGAGAGGTCGAGCCGAAGAGGGTGAGATGACTTGAGTATTGTTTGGCTGTTTTGCAGCTATCCATTGCCTAAGGTCTCGCTGTCAGCGGCTCTTGAAGAGAAGCTAACCATGAGGTGGTAATCATGAAAAACAAAGACATTATGGATGTGCCGCCATCGACGGCATTCAAGGTTGTCGATGTTCCGAAACTCTATATTTGATTTTTCTGTAAAACGATGATCAATAGCCAGAAAAGGCAAAAAAGGAAAACATGACCCCAATCAACCTCTTTTCCCCGGCCCTTTCTATACTCAGTCAAAGTGCCTGCCGAGTCGCGGTGGGCGTTACCCGGGGAAGGGGACATGAAAGCACTTGTCTATGAGGGAGTGGGTCAGCGGGCCTGAAAGAAGAAGGAGCGACCGGGGATCGAGCAGCCCACGGATGCCGTCGTGCGGGTGACGCATACCACTATTTGCGGGACCGGTCTGCACATTCTAAAGGGCGATGTGCCGGCGGTGATGCCGGGACGTATCTTGGGTCATGAGAGCATCGGGTGATGAAGCCGGCGGCATCGATGCCGAAAGTCTGATCACCCATCGTTTCGCGCTGGACGAGATCGAAAAGGCGTATGAGGTGTTCTCGCGTGCCGCTTCGGAAAAGGCCATCAAGATGCTGCTGACCGCTTAAAGGCTCTCCGCTTCTACAATCTTTTCTGCTGTGCCGTAAGCCCTCTCTTTTTGGCTGCATATCCGAGAGCGACCACTCTCCATACCAACCCTAAAGGTTGCACCTGACATGCCGATACGCATGGCAATGGGCATTGCTTCCATGCCCATTGCCGTTCGAATCCTGTCCCCCCATGAGGTCGCTTCCATGTTGTCTTGTTTGCCCAGCTACCACGTAGCGGGCGGTGCCGTATCGACGTCGCCGCCGCCTGCATGTTCTTCCATCGAGCCGTCATGGCGGGAGGTGTGAGCATGCATTTCAAGTCGATTCGCACCCTGGTCGCGACGCTCGTCGGGGCCTGCATCGTGGTGCTGGTGGTGGCCTTGGTCGGCTATGTGGCCTTCGCCAACTCCCGGTCGGCGGAGTTCGTCGACCAAGAGACCCGTGAGTTGCTCGAGCAGAATATCGAACAGCGTCTGGATACCGTGGCCTCGACCCAGGCCGAGCGGATCAGGACCCGCCTGACCCAGGCACTGGGCCAGGCGCGTAACCTGGCCTCGCTCAATGAACTGATGGGCGAGGATGATGGCGTCTCGCTGCCCCGCGAGGAGCTGTCGAATGTCGTCCGAAACACGGTGGCGGAAAATCCCGACTTGTTGGATGCCTTCATCGGTTGGGAGCCCAACGCATTCGGCGATGACAGCGATTACACGGGCCGTGAAGACGCAGGCTATGGCCCCAATGGCCGTTTCATGCCGTGGTGGTATCGCGCCGAGGATGGCATCGAGGTGCTGACACTGGCACTGAACGACCGCCAGGAGATGCAGACGCCCGATGAGCAGGACATTCGCAAGGGTGAGTACTACCTGTGTCCGAAGGAAACCGGCCGGACTTGCGTCATCGATCCTCACTATTACGACTACGGCGGCGAACGCAAGCTGGTCACTTCCTTCAACGTACCGATCCAGATCGACGGTGAATTCCGCGGCGTGGCCGGTGTGGACTTCGACGTGGATTTTCTGCAAGGCCTGCTTACCGAGGCCAACCAGGGACTCTACGACGGCGCAGGGGACATGGCGCTGGTGGCCTCTCGCGGTGTGCTGGCTGCAGCTACCCAGGCGTCTGATGCGTTGGGTCAGGGAGCCTCTGACGCTCTCGACGAGTCGATGCACCAGCCGCTGTCCGCAGCCGCGAACGGCGAAACGACCTACCGTTTCGACGAGGCGGCCGAGCGCTTCGAGATCTATTATCCCTTCACCATCGGCGACTCACCAGCGTCCTGGGTGCTGACGATTCGTTTACCGGCCGATGTGGTCATGGCCGGAGCCAATAATCTTCACGGCGATCTCGAGGATCAGCGCCAGGCCGATATGATGGGCATGATGGCGGTGGGAGCAGTGATCACGGCGCTGGGCCTGGTGGTGAGCTGGTTGCTGGGCGGCAGCCTGGCGCGGCCTTTGCGCCAACTGGCCGGGAGCATGCGCGATATCGCCTCCGGCGGCGGTGATCTGACCCAGCGCCTGCCGGTACGTGGGCGTAACGAGATCGCCGAGCTGGCGACGCAGTTCAATGCCTTCGCCGACAAGATGAACGATGTGCTGCTGGAGGTGCGCGACAGCAGTGACTCGGTCCGCGTGGCGTCCTCGGAGATTGCCTCGGCGAGCCAGGATCTCGCCAGTCGCACGGATACCACCGCTTCCAGCCTGCAGGAAACCTCGGCCTCGATGGAGGAGCTGACCGGTACTGTCTCGCATACTGCGGACTCGGCGAGTCAGGCTAGCGGTCTGGCCGACTCGGCCAGTCAGTCGGCGACACGCGGTGGCGAGGTCGTCGGGGACGTGGTCAAGACCATGGACGAGATCGAGACCGCCACGCAGCAAGTCGCCGAGATCGTCACCACCATGGATGGCATCGCCTTCCAGACGAACCTGCTGGCCTTGAATGCCTCCGTGGAGGCGGCACGTGCCGGCGAGGAAGGGCGTGGCTTCGCGGTCGTTGCCAGCGAGGTGCGCCAGCTCGCCACGCGCAGTGCCGAGGCGGCCCGCGAGATCAAGTCGCTGATCGACAACGCCTCGAGCAAGACCCACAGCGGCGCCGAACTGGCACGCGGCGCGGGCACCGCGATGAACGAGATCGTCGAGGGCGTGGCACGCGTCACGGACGTGCTCAACGAAATCAGCGCCGCGACCAGCGAGCAGCGCGATGGCATCAGCCAGGTCAACGTGGCGGTGACCGATCTTGATAACATGACGCAGCAAAATGCCGCCATGGTCGAGGAAAGCGCCACCGCCGCCGCCGAGCTCAAGGGTCAGTCGGAACGTCTCGCCGAGACGGTGGGGGCCTTCACCCTGCGCGAGCGTGGCCAAGGCGCGAGCGAGCCCGCCGCTTTGCCTGATGGCTCCCGCACGAGCTGACGCATTACGGCAATGTGCCCTGATGAAAAGCCGCCGGTAGCAACCGGCGGCTTTTTCATTTTGCAGGGAGGAGCGACTTGCTGGGGGGGTGAGTATCACGAATATCATGCATGAGTACCGCACCGTTGTCCGGCACTTGAAACATGAGCTCAAAGGGTCTGCCAGGGCGAGGCCGGGACCTCTGCGAGGGCTTCGTCGATGATCGTCAATGCCTGCGTTAGTGATTCTCGGTCGACGGGCGGCCCTAGACACAGCCGTAGGGCTTGGGGCGCTGGCTCGCTGCCCATGCAGAATGGCTCAGGGGTAGAGACCTTGACGCCGCGTCGTGCCAGCAGGATCTGCAACTCGCTGCTACGCCGCCCTGCAGGGAGTGGCAACCAGAGGATCGACGAGCCCTCGTGGCTTAGCGGTTGATAGGCAGCCAGGCGTTCCAGAGCCAATTTGCGGCGGGCGGCAAGCTCACCGATCTGCCAGTGCAGTAGTTCTCGACTGCCAGGGTCCTCCATCCATCGGCAGGCCGTCTCTACCATCAGAGGTGGCGCCATCCAGCTCTGGGCGCGGATCGCCGTTCCCAGGCGTTCCACGAGGCGTTCTGGCGCTGTAAGACTGCCGACGCGTAGCCCGCCGGTCAGTACCTTGGAGGTGCTGAAGATGTGCAAGGTGCGCTCCGGTGCCAGCGTGACGAGTGGTGTGCCACGATTGGCCACGGGCAGATACTGCACGGCGTCTTCGATCAGCCAGATGTCGTGCTCGCGGGCTAAGGCCACCAATTGCTTGCGGCGTGTCTCATCGAGCTGGGCGCCTGTCGGATTGTTGAGGTCCGGCGTGGTGTAGAGCACTCGCGGTGGCTGTCGAGCGCACAGCCTGGCCAGGGCATCGACGTCCAGGCCGTTGGCGTCCATTGGCACTGCCGTCAGGCGTAGATGGGCCTGTTGAGCGGCGCAGATGAACCCGGGGTAGGTGAGGGTGTCGCTCGCGACCAGGTCGCCTGGCTGAGAGAGCACTTGCAGTGCGAGCTGGATGCCGTGCTGGCCACCCTGCGTAATCACCAGCCGACTTGGATCGTCGGGGAAGCCGAGGCTACCTTGCCAGGCGGCGATTCGCGCCCGCTGAGTCTTGTCGCCGGCCTCGGGCTGATACTCCGTGGCGGCCTGGAGGGCGCCGGGCGAGGCGGTGATGTGCTCGAGCGCACGTTGCAGGCCTTGGGCTCTTGACGGATGGGGTGGCGGTAGACTCATGCCCATGTCGATCATGCCCCGGTCGAGGGGCTGGCCGGCGCGAAAGCTGGTAGGGATTTCCTCGATCGAGCGACGCACATAGGTACCGCTGCCAACTCGGGACTCTACCCACCCTTGATGATGCGCCGTGGCGTAGGCGCGGGTAATGGTGCCGATGGTGACGCCTAGTCTATCGGCCAATCGGCGCTGGGGCGGTAGCTTATCGCCAGGGGCGAGTTCGCCACGCTCAATTCCTTGGGCGATGGCCTCGGCGATACGCCGGTAGCGTGGGCCGCCTTCAGGCAGCTCGGGTGTCCAAATTGTCATGGTGACAATAAAACCTTTGACGCCTTTATTGTACTCATTATGCTCAATATAGTCGGTAAATTGAAACCAGGAATTTAAAATTGTAGAGGTACAATCAAGATGGAGACCTTGGCCGCTCTAGGGCCCGCCGCACTGTTCATGATTTCCATGACCATCACGCCAGGCCCCAACAACGTCATGCTCACCGCATCCGGGGCCAATTACGGCTTCCGACGTACCTTGCCGCATCTGTTAGGCATCCTGGGCGGGTGCTTCTTGTTGTTCTCGGGTGTGGCGCTAGGCTTGGGAATGATCTTCGAGCGCTTTCCATTGGTACAGACGTCGCTGCGGGTGATCGGCAGCCTCTATTTGTTGTACCTCGCCTGGGGGATTGCCACGGCACCGCCGCCCTCCTTCGATGCGAGCGAAGGGCGACCGCTTAGCTTCTGGCAAGCCGCCGCCTTCCAATTCGCCAATCCCAAGGCCTGGGTCATGGGCTTGACGCTAATGGCGAGCTTTTTGCCCGAGGATGGCAATGCCTTGATCAATGCGTTCGTGCTGGCGGGCATGGCCGAGCTCGTGGCTTTTCCTTGCATCGCGCTATGGGCAGGATTTGGCACGGCCATTGGTCACTGGCTCAAGGGACCGCGCGCCTGGAGAGTGTTCAACGTGACCATGGGGGCGCTTACCGCCGCCTGTGTGATCTTTATCCTCGGCTGAGACTAGGCGAATACGCCGAACGCCTCCCGCATGAGCTGACGCATCACGGCAATGTGCCATGAAGAAGATCCGCCGGTATTAGCCGGCGGTTTTTTAATGTTTGTACGGAGGCTCGCTGTGGCGTCGTTTCTTCTCTTATAGATATAAAGAAAAGCGAGGCCAAGGCGATAGACGAAAATAGAGGGCCATAGTATCTCCGATATTATAAAATAAGAGGTTGCCATGAAACTGTTGCATCGCCTGTCCTTGGGACAGAAGTTTACGTTGACACTCGTCGTGCCACTCTTGGTGCTCGTTTGGTTCGCCATGATGGGCGTTCTCGAGCGGGAGCGGACCATGAGTAGCATGGAGCGGTTGGAAACCTTGACCGAATTGGCCAGCCGCGCGGGAGCGCTGGTGCATCAGTTGCAACGCGAACGTGGCATGAGTGCGGGGTATCTGGGAAGCAAAGGGGAATCCTTCGGCGAGGCGATTCAGGAACAGCGTCGTGCCACCGATGAGCGCCTGGCGGCATTCGACGAGGCCTTCGCGAAGGTGGATGCTGAAACGCTTGGGCAAAGGCTCGAAGCGCTCTTCGGCGAGGCGCACCAGCAGTTGCAGGCGTTGGCGGAGCAGCGCCGTGGTGTCGATGACCTCAGCGCTGAAACTGCCTCAGCCATTGGCTACTATACCACCATCAATGACCTGCTCCTGGGCGGCGTCGCAGCACTGGCGGATACCACTACGCAGGGCGAGCTGGTACAGCGCTTGGGAGCCTACTACGCCCTTCAGGAAGTCAAGGAACGGACCGGCATCGAGCGTGCTTTGCTATCAAATGCCTTCGCCGCCGACACGTTCAGTCCGCCGCTGTATCGTCGCTATCTGAACCTGCTGGGCGAGGAAAGCGCCTTCGATGAGACCTTCCACTCGCTGGCGACCCCGACGCTGATCGATGCCCTGGAAACGCGTCGGGAACGCCCCGTGGTAAAAGAGGCGATGGCGATGCGCGAGATCGCCGTACAACGCGGTGTCGAGGGTGGTTTCGATACCTCACCGACGACCTGGTTCGACAAGCAGAGCGAGCGCATCAATCTGCTCAACGAGGTCGTGCGCATGGGATCCGACGATTTGATAGCAGTTGCCGACCGTCTTCGGGAAGACGCGCGACAGGCCTTCTGGGGCTATGTAGTTGGCGCGCTGCTGGCCTTGGGTATCGCCATTGCCTTGGCGGTAATCGTCACGCGGAGCATTGTGGTGCCGCTCAAGCGAACGCTGCGTACCATCGACGAGAGCCAGGGCGATCTTACCCGACGTCTGGATGTGCGGGGTAGCGACGAGTTGGCGCAGCTCAATCGGGCTTATAATGCTTCCACCGACGATATCGAACGCGTGGTGGTCAATATCAAGCGCAGCGCTGAAACCATCAACTCATCGAGCGGCGAGATCGCGCAAGGCAATGAAGACCTCGCCCAGCGTACCGAGGAGCAGTCGTCGTCCATCGTCGAGACGGCCTCGAGCATGGAGCAGATCACTTCCACCGTGAAGCAGACCGCAGATTCTGCTGAGCAGGCACGTGAGCTGACGCAACGGCTCGAGGGCGAGGCGCGCGAAGCTGGTGATGTGGCCGGTAATACGCGCGAGGCGATGACCTCGATCAAGACATCCAACCAGCAAGTTACCACCATCGTCGAGGCCATCGACCAGATCGCCTTTCAGACCAACTTGCTTGCGCTCAATGCTTCGGTGGAAGCGGCGCGCGCCGGTGAGCACGGACGCGGCTTCGCGGTCGTCGCCGAGGAGGTGCGCAAGCTGGCGCAACGCTGTGCCGATGAAGCCAGTCAGATCCGTGAACTCGTGGCGACCAATGTGGCCAATATCGATCAAGGCGAACGCCTGGTCGGCGAGTCGAGCGACCGAATGACCACCATTGCCGAGGGCGTGCAGCAAATGGCGCAGTTCGTCACCGAAATTGCCAGTGTCTCCCATGAGCAGTCATCGGGTATCGAGCAGGTCAATCAGGCCATTTCGCAACTCGAGGAAGTTACCCAGCGCAACGCTGCACTGGTCGAGCAGGCCGCCGCCGCGAGCAAGTCGCTGGATGAAGAAGCCGAGGAGATGACCCACATGGTGGGTCGCTTCAAGGTGGCCGAGTCGGCGCGCACCGAGCGTCTTCCGGCGGAGTGAAGTCGTATTCATGGGATATCGACTATGCTGCCGTATCGGGGGTGAATGAGGCTTCAAAGCACGCCGCAGCGATAAACGTTGCGTTGCGGTAAGCCTCGTCCCACAATGCGCCGCAGCGGAAGGGGAGTATTCCCGAAGCGGGTCGCCAGGCCCGTACCTTCGCGCTGTCATCGTCAGCACGGGCGCAACGCCCCGGTGACAGCGGCTCGGCACTCATGCCAAGCGGGAGAGACCTTCGGCAACGTTGACCGTTGACCGGAGGTAGACCTATGCACGTCCCCCTGTGGGTATGGCTGGCCACTGTGGCTGGCATAACCGCGTTGTTCGTTTTCGATTTCTTTTCTCATGTCCGTAAGCCGCACGCGCCGAGCTTCAAGGAAGCGGCGGCATGGAGCGGTGTGTACATCGCCCTGGCCATGGCATTCGGTGCCGGGCTCTGGTGGGGGTGGGGCGCACAGCACGGCGCCGAGTATTTTGCCGGCTTCATCACCGAGAAGAGCCTGTCGGTGGATAATCTGTTCGTGTTCGTGATCATCATGAGCAAATTTGCGGTGCCGCGTATTCACCAGCAGAAAGCGTTGCTGATCGGCATCGTCATCGCCCTGGTCATGCGGGGTATCTTTATCGCCGTGGGCGCGGCGGCGATCCACCAGTTCAGTTGGGTGTTCTATATCTTTGGTGCCTTCCTGCTGTGGACGGCCTACAAGCTGGGCAAGGAAAGCTTCGAAGACAGCGACGAAGAAGAGGAATACCGCCCCAATCTGGCGGTGCGGCTGGTGCAGCGCTGGTTGCCCGTTACCAATGAATATCACGGCAAGAATTTGCTGGCGAAAGTCGACGGCAAGCGCGTGGTGACGCCGCTATTCATGGTGATCGTGGCGCTGGGCTTCACCGATCTTTTGTTCGCTCTGGATTCCATCCCGGCCATCTATGGGCTGACGCGTGAGCCGTATATCGTCTTCACGACCAACGCCTTCGCCTTGCTGGGACTGCTGCAGCTCTATTTTCTCCTCGGTGGCTTGTTGTCACGTCTGGTCTACCTGGGACTGGGGCTGTCGGTGATTCTGGGCTTCATCGGCGTCAAGCTGGTCCTCGAGGCCTTGCACGAGAATACGCTGCCATTCATCAACGGCGGCCATCCCATCGAGTCGATTCCCGAGATCCCCATCTGGTTGTCGATGACCATCATTGTCGGCGCGCTGGTGGTTACGGGGGTGGCGAGCTTGCTCAAGGACCGCCACGACCGGGCGCGTGCCTGATCGCATAGGCGGCCCGCTGTAAGCTTCTCTAGTCGGTGGCGCCGTAAAACTGGTGCAGCAGCTCGCGTAGCTCGTCCATCGAGCGCGCGGGCGTGTCGCGCCCAGGCTGCATTCCGCGCTGGAATCCGTGCTCGAGTAGCGGCGCGATCAATGCGGGGTCGCCACTGATGATGTGGATGGGCACTTCGCGGTTGGGGGTATCACCCAGCATGCCGGGGGCGGCCTGATGATCGCCCAGCAGGATCAGCAGGGTGTCGTCGTCCACGTAACGCTCGGCGTATTCGCCGGCGACCGCCAGCGAATACGCCAGTGCCGGGCCGTAGCGTTGCCGCATGCCGGCGTTATCTCCCCAAAGCTCGAGAAAGTCGCTGCCTTCGCCTTCCCAGCGCGCGAAGGCTTCGCCGTCGTCGAGTTCGTCCCAGGCCAGCGGTTCGATCACCGGCACCCAGGGCGCATGGCTGCTGATCAGGGCTAGTTCAGCGAACAACGGTTCGCGATGTTCGCGGCGTGCCTGGCGTAGGCGATGCCAGACGAACTGGTCGGGTATCGTCACCCAGCCCAGGCGCGGGCCGCGATAGTCGAGCCGCTCGTCGTCATGAATCTCGTCATAACCGAGTCGCCGTCCTGCGGGCCAGTCCCGGTAGATCGCCGGCATCATGGCGACGCTGGTGTGGCCGGTTTGTTCGAAGTCGTCGATCAAGGTGGCGCGAGGGCTTTCGAGAAAGAGGTCGTAGCGCAGTGTGGAGTCGACCCACAGCCCGCTGAGCACACTGGCATGCGCCAGGCGTGACTGCCCGCCAAGCGTGGGCGAGGTAACCCGGCCGCTGGCCACGCTGAGCCCGGCTTGCGCGAAGGCCTCGGCCATGGCGTCGAGTCGAGCGTTCACCGGCTCGGCGAAGGGCTCACGTTCGAGCGCAGCCATGCCGTAGGATTCCACGAACGCCAGAATGACATCGGTCTTGGCGAGGCCGGGCAAGGGCTGACCGTCCGGCGCATCGAGCGGGGATTCACGCTCGGACAGGCGTTCGTCGAAATCACGTAACGAGGCACGGGTCTCGTAGGCGCGGGTGGCCTGCTCGGTGAGCAGTGTAATGCCAGGCGTGCCGACGGGTGCCATGTCGCGCCACAAACCGAGAAGTGCCAGTCCCACGCCGAGCACCAGCGTGCCCCAGGCGCAGCGGCGTGGCGTGTCATGGCGAAGCAGCGTCGCCAGCAGATGGCCCAAGCCGAGGCCGATGGCCAGCAGCGCCAGGAGCGCCAGGAGCACCACTGCGATACTCACTGGCAGGCCCAGACTGTCGCGCAATAGCTCAAGCAGGATCGGTACCTGCGAGGGATCGAGATAGAGATTGAGCGGCCGGCCCTGGATCTCCTGGGTGATCGTGTCGCCCAGCGCACAGGCCAGCGCCAGCACGATCAGCGTAGCACTGGCGTACGCCAACAGCCGGCGCGCCAAGCGTCGTGGTGGCCACAGGCTCAGCACGCCGACCAGAATCAGGCCCTCCAGCGCCAGCCAGGGCATGGCGGCGACGCCTAAGCGGGGGATTGCCGTAGCGATGAGCGCGGCATTGACGAGTAGTAGTGTCAGCCACCAGCGAACCATGGGCGTTCCTTGTCTGTATAGATCAAAAAGTGTCTAAGACCATTCCCACAAATAACTTCCGGGAATATTCGTGGTTCGTCACAATGCGGGCATCGTATCTCTTGTCAGGACACTGGTGGTATGCCGTTCGATGCTTGGTTGACGCTGGCCATTGTGGCCGCGTCTTTTCTGTTGATGGCGACGAGTCGCCTAGGCCCGGACGTGATCCTCATGGGCGCGGTAATCGCGCTGTTCGGCGCTGGTGTCATCGACGCCGACGAGGCCCTGGCCGGTTTTTCAAACACTGGCCTTTTCACCGTGGCCTTCATGTACATTCTCGTGGCCAGCATACGCGAGACGGGGGGCATCGACCTGCTCATCCGCTATGTGCTGGGGCGACCGCGCCGTGAGCTAGGGGCTCAAGCACGTCTGCTGCTCCCGGTAGCGACGACAAGTGCCTTTCTCAACAACACCCCGGTGGTGGCGACGTTTCTGCCTGCGGTGCTGAGCTGGAGCCGGCGGCTGCGTTTGCCGGCGCATCGCTTGTTGATGCCGCTGAGCTTTGCCTCGATCCTGGGCGGTACCTGCTCGCTGCTCGGTACCAGTACCAATCTGGTGGTCGATGGACTGCTGCGCGAGCGTTATCCCGACCAGGCTCTGCATCTGTTCGATATTGCCTGGATAGGCGTCCCGGTGGCTCTGACGGGGCTGGCGTACTTGATGCTGGTAGGGCGCTGGTTGTTGCCCAAGCGGCGCACGGCGGCGGATGTATTCGAGAATCCGCGCGAGTACACCATCGAGATGCAGGTCGACCCGCAAGGCCCCATCGTCGACAAGAGCGTCGAGGAGGCGGGGCTGCGCCATCTCGAGGGCTTGTTCCTGGTCGAGATCGAGCGCGAAGGTAACGTCGTCTCGGTGGTGGGGCGCGGCGAGCGGCTCAAGCCCAACGACCGGCTGATCTTCGCCGGGACCACGGACGCGGCGGTTGAACTGCAACAGATACGTGGTCTGCGGCCTACCGGGCAAGGCCCGTCGAGTCTCAAGAAATCCTTTGCCGAGCGGCGTCTGGTCGAGGCGGTAGTTTCCGAGCAATGCCAGTTTTTGGGGCGACGGCTGCGCGAGGGGCATTTTCGTACCTTCTATGGCGCCTCGGTGCTGGCGGTGTGCCGCCATGGCGAGCGGGTATCCGGCAATCTGGGGCAGATCCAGCTACAGCCGGCGGACGTGCTGCTCATGGAAGTACGCCCGGCGTTCATCGAGCGCCATCGCCAGTCGCGGGATTTCCTGCTGATCAGCGAGCTCAACGGTCAGGCGCGCCCGCACCACGAGCGTGCCTGGGTGGCGTGGTCGATCATGCTGGGCGTGGTCGCCCTGGCGGCATTCGGCGTATTGAGTCTGCTCAAGGCGGCGATGCTGGGTGCCGCTCTGGCGCTGATAACGGGCTGTTGCTCGATCAGCTCGGCACGCCGGGGGCTAGATACGCAGGTGTTGCTGACCATCGCCGCTGCATTCGGTCTGGGGGCGGCGATGGAAAGCTCCGGTGCCGCTGCGGCGCTTGCCCAGGTTGCCCTGGCGCTGGCCGATGGCAATCCGTATCTGTTGCTGATCGGTACCTATCTGGTGGTGGCGTTGTTGACCGAGATCGTCACCAACAATGCGGCGGCGGTGATCAGCTTTCCCATCGTGACCGGCGCCGCGCAGCAACTCGGCGTGGATATCATGCCCTTCGTGATCGTGGTGATGTTCGCCGCCTCGGCGAGCTTTTTGACCCCCATCGGCTATCAGACCAACTTGATGGTCTATGGGCCCGGCGGATATCGCTTCGGCGATTATCTGCGTGTAGGCGGCGGGCTGAGCGTGCTGGTCGGCGTAATGACGTTGGCGTTGGTTCCGCTGGTCTGGCCGTTCTAGATCCCGTCAACATTGCCACTGACATGGACAGCCAGGGCCGTTTTGCACATCCTGAGCTTTTATATCTTCGAGTGCCTTTCAAGGAGCCGAGCCGATGGCCGATTCTTCGCCACTGATCATCGAACCCCGCCAGCGTGCCGCCGATGCCACGGTAATCCTGCTGCATGGGCTGGGCGCCGATGGCCACGATTTCGAGCCGCTGGTGCCGACATTGCCGCTGGCGGATGACCTGGCGGTGCGCTTTATCCTGCCGCATGCGCCGCGCCTGGCGGTGACGGTGAATGACGGCATGCAGATGCCGGCGTGGTACGACATCCTCGACATGAACCTTGGCCGGCGCATCGACGAGTCACAGCTCAAGGCGTCGGCGGACAGGGTGCATGCGCTGATCGATGCCGAGATCGCCAAGGGCATCGACAGCCGCCGCATCGTTGTGGCCGGGTTTTCGCAGGGCGGCGCGGTGGCCTATCACGCGGCGCTGACCTATCCCCAGCCGCTGGCGGGCCTGCTGGCGCTGTCGACCTATTTCGCCACGGCCGAGTCGATCCAGCTCAGCGAGGCCAATCGCGCGCTGCCCATCGAGGTGCATCACGGTAGCTTCGACCCGGTGGTGCCTGAAACCCTGGGTCACGAGGGTGCCGAACGGGCGGAAGCGCTGGGCTATGCAGTGAATTACCGTACTTACTCCATGCAGCATGCGCTGTGTCCCGATCAGATTGGGGATATCGGCCACTGGCTAAACGCACGTTTCGAGTCACAGGAGGCGTGATGCAGACGATGGAAACGCCCGAGCCCGGCGACGGCGTGCGCCTTTCCACGCCCGCCGCGAAGCGCAATCGCGCGCCTATTCTGGCGTTGCTGCGCGAGGTGCTGCCCGCCTCGGGTCACGTACTGGAGATCGCCAGTGGCAGCGGCGAGCATGGCGTGTATTTCGCCGAGCATCTTCCCGCGCTCACTTGGCAGCCCAGCGACCCGAACGAACGTGCGCGGCGCTCCATCGCTGCCTGGCAGCGTCACGCGGCGCTCAGCAACCTGCGTTCTCCCCTGGCGCTGGATGTAACGCAGCCCTGGCCCGATGAAGCCGGCGATCCGTCCGCCATACTGTGCATCAACATGCTGCACATCTCGCCATGGGCGGCGACCCAGGCGTTATTGCGCGAGGCAGGGCAGCGCTTGCCTGAAGAGGGCGTGCTGGTCGTCTATGGTCCCTTCATGCGCGATGGCGAACACACCGCCGCGAGTAACGCGGCCTTCGATGCCGACCTGCGCCAGCGCGACCCCGCCTGGGGCATTCGTGCGCTGGAAGACGTCGAGGCCGAGGCTCGGCTAAACGGTCTTGCGTTGCAACGCGTCGAGGAACTGCCGGCGAACAACCTGGGCGTGGTCTTTCGGCGTGCGGCGAACGCTTGATTTCTCGGCCCTGGCCCCAAACACTGTGGATAGACACATGGATAGATAGACATATGGATTGCGAGGGTCGCGGCACAAAGCGGCGCTCGTTCCGCCACTGCAGGATCATGGAGGAAAGGCGATGAACGAAAATTTTTCCGTCGATTTGCGTTTGCCCAAGGGATGCCCGAATTGCGGCAGCCACAAGGTGACGGTTTCCCAGGCGCAACAACCTGACGATATCGTGTTCTGCAGCTCGTGCAACACTGAGATCTGCGATTATCAGACCGCCAAGCAAATGCTCGACGAGATGCCGCGCAGCGAGAATGAACAGCTCATCGAGGATGTGGTCAACAACCGCAAGCCGTCCTCTACCGAAGAGTAGTCCCACGCTGATGTGGCGTATTCCCACGCCCGTCAAGTGAGTCGTCAAGACGGTTGTAACGTTGGTTGTAACGTCAGTGGCAAAGAGCGCGCCCCGGCCTTTTGGACGGGGCGCTTTGCTTGGCGAAGGATAAAAGGGACGCTGCTTTAGCGAAGCGTTATCAGAGCAGTTCCTCGGCGGCGAGGGCGAGGCGTGAGCGTTCGACGCTTTTCAGCGTCACGTGGCCGGCATGCGGCCAGTCGCGGAAGCGTTCCACGGCGTAGGCCATGCCGCAGGTGTTGGCGGTGAGGTAGGGTGTGTCGATCTGCCCGACATTGCCCAGCAGCACCAGCTTGGTATTGCGCCCCGCCCGCGTGATCAGTGCCTTGAGTTGCTTGGGTGTGAAGTTCTGTGCCTCGTCGATGATCAGGAAAGTATCGCTCAAGGTGCGCCCGCGCATGAAACTCGGCGAGCGGATCTGCACGCGGGAGCCGATCAACTGGCGGGTGGCGCCGTCGTTCCAGCTCGAGCTGCCGTGTTGTTCGTCGCGTAACAGGTTGTCCATGTTGTCGTGGAAGGCGCCCATCCAGGGCGACATCTTTTCTTCCTCGGTGCCGGGGAGGAAGCCGATATCCTCGCCCATGGGGATCGGCGCGCGGGTGAAGACGATACGCTCGAAGTGCTTGCTATCCAGGGTTTGTTGGAAGGCCGCCGCCAGGGTCATGTAGGTCTTGCCGGTCCCGGCGTTGCCGGCGATGGTGACCAGGTCGATCTCGGGGTCCATCAGCAGGTTGAGGGTGAAATTCTGGCGGCTGTCGTGGGCGTGTACGCCCCATACGCCGTCATGATGACGGTAGTTGGTCAGCAGTTGCAGCGTGGCGCGGTGCGGCGCGAGCGAGCGTACGATGGCCTCGAAACCGGCGCCGTTGTCGCTGTCCGAGACCAGCATACCGACGTGCCAGTCCTTGGGTAGCTCGCCCGCGAGGTGGTAGAAGGTGCCGTTTTCGGTGCGCTCGACATCGACCTCGACGTTGAGCCGATCCCACAGCCCTCGGCCTTCCTCGCCGGCCTCGGCGTAGACCTTGGCGCCCTCGATCATGGCGTCGAGGTCGTCGAAGGCGCGGTCGTTGAGGTAATCCTCCACCGGCACGTTCAGCGCCGCCGCCTTGACGCGCAGGTTGATGTCCTTGGTGACCAGGATCACCGAGGCATCGGGGCGCTCGTCACGCAGGCGGCAGGTCTCGGCGAGCAGGCGGTTATCGGGGGAATCGACCAGCGGGTCGAGCGTCTTGAGGTCGGTGTAGCACAGAAAACGCAGGCGGCCGCTGGGGCCATGACTCACGGGTAGCGGAATGCCTTCTTGAATTTGCTCGGGAGTGAAGCGAGAGGTCAGGTCGGACAGGGTGCGGCTGATCTGGCGCGCGGTCTGGGCGATTTCACGAATCCCATTCTTGTGCTTGTCGAGCTCCTCCAGCACCGTCATGGGGATGACGACATCATGTTCCTCGAAGTGGTACAGGGCTGCGGGGTCATGGATCAGGACATTGGTATCCAGTACGTAGAGCCGGGTCGCTTTCTTGTCGAGTCTCACCATCGGGGGAAGCACTCCTTGGTTAACGGCTTCTCCGACCCTGACAGGATGATGTTGCGCCCCTGTGGCGCCCGACTCATCCTGGCAGCGTCGCCTGCTAAACAGTCCGGTCGAGGTGGGGTGTCGGGCATTCTCCTTTGTGTGTTGCATGACTCAAGCATGGCCGAGCGACCAAAAATTGCAATTCAAGATTGGGTCAATATGCACTGTACTGCATGGCAGGTGGGAATTAGTTGGTGGAGCGGCGCGTAAGGTATCGCACCGCTTAAGATGGCGGAGGAACAGGGTGAGACTCGGCCTATCGTACTAAACGAGGTCGCGCGGAATCTCCTCATCCCAACTCTTGGAGAAGACGCGGCTGTCATCTTCGTAGGCATCAAGCGTGGCACGCAAGCGAAAGCTCTCGGCGGTGGAAGTCATCAAGGTACGGGTCACGCTGTGGACCATCCAGTCGCCACGCCGGAAGCTACGCTCCCACTGTGTCCACCCGCTGATGCTGTCGTAGTTGCCGTAGGCGTAGGTGTAGCGTTCGGTGATGCGCACCGAGAGCTCAAGGTCGATGTCATCGAGGCGGAAGGTGCCCTCGTCGTTGATGACTTCGAGCGTGGTTTGGTCATTGGCGAGATCGCGTATTACGCGCCATGTTTCCTGACTGGGCTGGATCAGGGTTCTGGGGAGTGGTGGTGCGGCCTCGGGCGGTGCAAATTCGGGCAGCGCGGCTTCTTCTTGGGGTTGGGGAGCGCGACACGGCAATAGCAACTGGCTGCCAGCGGGATGAATCGTCAGCTTGACCGGGGCCGGCGCGGGCCAGGCCAGCGGCCAGTAACTGCTCGAGACCGACAGCCGAATGGCGTTGCCTGCGGGGAACTGCTGGGCGATATGCTTGAGCGGCACGCGCACGTGATAGCGCGTACCCGGTTCCAGTGGCTGAGGGTGTTCGTCGCTGTCACGGTGGGTCAGGTTGAGCAGGCCATAGGAAATTCGCGTGGCCTTGTCGTCCTCGGCGATGTCGCTGAGGCGTATGGCGACCATTGCCACCGGTTGGTCGGCTTCGATCTCGAGTTCGACCACGGGCTGACCGCAGATTTCGATGTCTTGCTCGAGTCGCGCCGTCTGGAAAACCAGCGCGCCGCCGTCTTCATCGCGCTGGTCATGGGGGAGATCTGGCGGTGCGTTGTAGGAGCACCACTTGCCGGCGAACAGCCCCACCGATAGCGGTGAGCGGATCGTCAGCGGGGTGTCGTCGTGGCCCTCGGGGAGTGCGGAAGATGCCGTCAGCGGCAGCAGGTCGTGGCCGCTGGTCAGGCGGAAGGGCTGCATGTCGATGCGCGACGATGGCCAACTGGGTTCCGATACCCAGCGCCCGGGGCGCGTCTCATAGCGCGCCGAAGGCGGTACCGACTCCTGCATCCATACGCGCAGCATCGGCTCGTCCATGATGCCGGTATCCTTGCCCTTCAGCCACTGATCCCACCAGCGCAGCGATTCCTGCAGAAAGCCGATGGCGGGACCCGGTACGCCGAGATGGGGATACTTGTGCGCCCAGGGGCCCACCAACCCCTTGCGCGGCACGTCGAGTCCTGCCAGCAAGCGAAACACGGCGTTGCAGTAGCCATCGGCCCAGCCGCTGACGGCGTAGACGGGACAGCGGATGCGCGAGAAGTCCTCGCACACCGAGCCATGCTTCCAATAGGCGTCGCGGCGTTGATGCTGGAGCCATTTGGCAAGCCATAGGCCGCTTCCTTCGAGGCGTTCCTGCCACATCTCGCGCCAACGCTCGCCGACGAGCATTGGATCGGGCGGACAGGCATTGGCATCGAACATGGTCGAGGCCCACGACAGGTTATCGCCGAGCAGACAGCCCCCCATATGGTGGACATCGTCGGCGTAGCGGTCATCGGTCGAGCACAAGGTGATAACCGCCTTGAGTTCGGGGGGCTGCAATGCCGCGATCTGCAGGCCGTTGAAGCCGCCCCAGGAAATGCCGATCATGCCGACATCCCCGGTGCACCACGTTTGTTGCCCCAGCCACTTCAGAATTTCGACGCCATCGTCGAGCTCCTGCTGCAGGTATTCATCACGCAGCACACCATCCGATTCACCACTGCCGCGAATGTCGACGCGGATGCCGGCGTAACCGTGGCCCGCCCAGTAAGCGTGGGACTGGGCATCGCGCATCGCCGTCAGATCGCGCTTGCGGTAAGGCAGGTACTCGAGTATCGCCGGCACGGGCTCGCGTTCGGCATCCACCGGCCGCCAGATACGCACGGCCAGCCGACAGCCATCGGCCAGCGTGATCCAGTCTTCTTCCTCGTGAATCTGGCGGGGAAAGTGGTGGACGATATGCATACGCTACTCCTTTGAACGAGAGGTCATGGTGCGCTCGATGGGGATGACGATGACGTGGCATCAGCCGATGATGTCCTCGAACTCGAAATGTAGCTGTTCGGCGAGCCGTGCATAATTTTCTTCCAGCGCAGTATCGTCGTCCGCGCCCATCCATATATAGGCCAGCGCGAAACTGTAGCTATCCTGCTCGGGTAGGGAAGACAGTCGCGTGCCGATCTCGGCCTGCAGTGCGATCACGGTGCCGGGGAACGCTTTCTCCAAGGTCTCTATTTCATCTTCCGTGGGGACGCGGGTAACGGTGGCATCGACGAAAAACACCCGGTAGAAGAATTTTGCCGCGACCTTGAACGTCCCTTGGCGATAGGGCATGTCGGGCAATTGGCCCAGCGCCAGATCCACCGTTATCTGCTGATGGCTGACACCATCGACCTTTTCGAAAAGATCGCAGTGCGACTGGGCGACACGTGTATTGATCTCTAAAAGCCAGATACGATCTTGTACCTCGTCCCAGAAATACTCGATATTGAAAGCGGCATTGTCGTAGCCGATATGCGTCATTATCTGGCGAGTGAGTTCTCGCATTTTTTCCTGAATATGATCGGGAAGGTGCGACGGATACCGATAGTAGAAGAAGCTCAAGACCTGAGGGTAACGGATCGAGTCGACGATGCCGTAGGGAACGACATCGCCCTGGAAGACATACCCTTCCACCGTGCATTGCCAGCCACCGATGATCTCTTCCGCCATGCAATGGCCGCCATCGATGGCGCGCACGTCATCGGGTAGTTTGGCCTGATCCAGGATGAAGTTGAAAGGTTCGGAAATCGTCCCGATATCTTCGCGTAGGCGTGACGTCGCATGTTCGAAATCTTCGGGGCTTTCGATACGAAACCCTAGGCGTGAGCCCGATGACTTGATCGGTTTGACGAAGAAAGGAAAGTAAAGACCCTCCTCACCTATTTTATGTAGCGCCTCAGGATCGAAGGGGTCGAAGGCGGTAAAGCGAGGGATGTAATCGGCGATTACCTCGCGTTGGACGCTCCGGCTCCAATACTTGTGCTCGCATTTGAGCAGGCTCTCCAGGCTGGTGGAACGCGTACCGAAACGCTCGCAGAGCAGGGGCAGCATGGTCGACACGGGAAAGTCCATGTAGCCGACGATGGCGTCGATCGGGTCCTGAAATTCATTCAGCTGCGTCTCGGCCCGGGACAGCATGTCTTCGATGGGGAAAATTTCCGTGTCATAGACTTCCGAAGGCTCGATAACGCCATGGAACCGATAGTGCTCGGCACCACGCAGATGTTCCAGGCGTTTCCTGTTGAGTGCATCCAACCCGACAACGAACACGTTCCGATCGCTCATGATCGCCTCCTGGCGCAGACTCGGCTGTTGTCTTCCTTGCCGCCGAGGCTCGATGGTTCATACCGCTGGTGGGCCTGACCGCAAGGGGCAGGCGAGGGAAATGCCGATGGTTGAAGAATAGCGGATTATCGCTGCCGTGTAGTCACAATAGTCGGGAAAGCAGAAATCTCACCGTGCGACGGGAAAAGAGCAGTCCGCTTCGGTAGGTTGTCATTAATCTAGCGGGGAGGCTGAAGGGCTGTTATAAGTGAAGAATCGGGTTCGATTGTCACGCGATACGACATTGCTCATGGAAGAGGTAATGATTCAGCATTTCCTTAAAAGCGCCGCTAGGCGGCGGGAGGAGCATGACATCACGACCCCCAGCCGTATGCGGTCACATCGTGGCCATTGGTGGTGCCGAGGATAAAACCTCCGAGCTCGCCATTCTCAAGCGTGTCTTCGAGCTGGCACCTGATGACAGCAACGAAGTGGCTGTCATCGCCACCGCGAGCAGTATCCCCGAGCAGCTTCTGCCCAGCTACGAAGCGGCTTTCCGCCGGCTGGGTGCGAGTCAGGTCCACGCGCTGGATATTCAGGATCGCCAGCAAGCCGCCGATGCCGACAATGTCCGTTTGATCCAGCGCAGCGGGGTGATCTTCTTCACCGGGGGCGACCAGTTGCGTCTGACCAATGTGCTGGGAGGCTCCGCCACATTGCGTGCCATCCGCGAACGTTTGCGGGCGGGCGCCGTGGTGGCAGGCACCAGCGCGGGTGCGGCGGCGATGCCCAGCACCATGATCTACAACGGCGCGGCGGCGGATGCCTTGCGCAAAGGCGCGGTGAACATGACCTTCGGGCTCGGCTTCGTGCGCGGGATGATCATCGACAGCCATTTCCTCGAACGCGGGCGCTTCACCCGCCTCATGGAAGTCGGCGCCAGCAATCCCGAGCAACTGGGCATCGGCCTCGGCGAGGACGCTGGCGTCATCATCTACCCCAACCGGGTGCTCGAAACCATCGGGCCTGGGCACGTCATCATCATCGATAGCCGCGATCTGGCAAGTTCGAATATAGCGGAACTCGAGATGGGCGAGCCGGTCGCCATCGAGAACATGATTCTGCACGCCCTGGTCAGTGGCCATGGCTATGATATCGATGCGCGGCGTTATCTGGTGGCCGAGGAGCTGCAAACAGTATTGGCAGGGAGGCGCAATACATGAATATTCTCGAACACCGCGCGCTGCGCGGACCGAACTATTACAGCCGTTACCCGGCGATCTTCATGCGCCTGGATATCGAGGAACTCGAGACACGACCCAGCGACACCGTGCCCGGTATCGTCGAGCGCCTTACCCGAATGCTGCCGACCCTGGATGAGCATCGCTGCTCGGTGGGCCGTCCTGGTGGCTTTCTGGAGCGTCTCGAGCGTGGCACCTGGGCCGGCCACGTCGTCGAGCATGTGGCCATCGAGTTGCAGAACCTGATCGGTTTCTCGGTGGGGTATGGCAAGACGGTCGACTCCTACGAGACGGGGATCTACAACGTCGTCTATCGCTACCGCGACGAAGTCTGCGGACTGGCGGCCGGGGTCGAGGCGGTGGAGATCGTCACCCGACTGTTCGCGGGCGATGAGGTCGATATCGCGCCGATCATCGCCCGCCTCAAGGGCATACGCGACGCGCACATGCTGGGGCCATCGACCGCCTCGATCGTGGCGGCCGCGCAGCGTCGGGGAATCCCCTATGTGCGCCTGGATGAAGACACCAGTTACGTACAATTAGGGCATGGACATCGTCAGCAACGCTTTCAGGCGACGGTGACCTGCCGCACGAACCTGATTGGTCATGGCATCGCCCATGACAAGCATTGGACCAAGCGGATTCTCGGCGAGGCGGGTATTCCCGTGCCGCGCGGGCACGTATGTCATTCACGCGATGAGGCGCTGGAAACGGCGCATGAAATCGGCTACCCAGTCGTCGTCAAGCCGTTGATCGGCAACCACGGTCGCGGTGTCAGCACGGACATCGAGGATGACCAGGCCTTGGAAAACGCCTTTGCGGTCGCGTCCGGTCACAACGATGCGGTCATCATCGAGCAGTATATCCGCGGAGAAGATCACCGGCTGCTGGTGATCGATGGCAAGCTCGTGGCGGCGGCCAGGCGGCGTCCGGCCCATGTGGTCGGCGATGGCAAAAACACGCTGCGGGCGTTGATCGACAACGAGAATCGCGATCCGCGGCGTGGCATCGGCCATGAAAACCTGCTGACGCAGATCGATGTCGACGCACAGACGCTGCGCTTGCTGGCGCAGCAGAATTTGACGCTGGACAGCGTCATCACAAGTGACGAGATCGTCTATCTCAAGCCCACGGCGAATCTGAGTACCGGCGGCACGGCGACGGATGTTACCGAGGACGTGCACCCCGACGTGATCTACACGGCGGAGCGCATCGCCCGCCTGGTGGGACTCGATATCATCGGCATCGACCTGCTTGCCGAGACGCTGACGCGCCCGCTGGAAGAGCAGTCGGCGGCGGTGGTCGAAGTCAACGCCGGGCCGGGCTTTCGCATGCATCTTTCCCCGACCCACGGCACCGGCCGGGACGTCGGCGGTCATGTGGTCGATATGCTGTTTCCGGATAGCGAGGATAACGGCCGCATTCCCATCGTGGCGGTCACCGGCACCAACGGCAAGACGACTACGGTGCGTTTGATCTCGCATCTATTGCGTCAGGCAGGACGCAGTGTCGGCACGGCGTGCACGGGGGCCATCGAGATCGACAATCACGTCATCATGCGTGGCGACTACAGCGGCCCACAGGCCGCCGCAACCGTTCTGCGTGAGCCTACCGTCGAGTACGCCGTGCTTGAGGTCGCGCGTGGCGGCATCATGCGCCGAGGCTTGGGGTTCGATGAATGTCAGGTCGGTGTGCTGCTGAATATTGCCAGCGATCATCTGGGCGAGAGCGACATTCATACCCTGGACGAACTGGCGCGCTGCAAGAGCGTGGTGATCGATGCGGTCGGCGAGTCGGGGACGGCGGTACTCAACGCCGACGACCCGCGTGTGCTGGCCAGTAGTGAGTGGGCGCGTGGCGAGGTCGTCTTCTTCACGCTGGACCCCGACTCGCCGATTGTGCGCGAACATGTACGCGATCACGGCGTCGCCTTCACGGTGCATCACGGCCATATCGTGATGCTGCAAGGCCAGGTAGTGGCCGAGGTGCTTCCCGTGGCGAACGCGCCGATCACCTTCGATGGGTTCGCGCGCTTCAATATCGCCAATGCCCTGGCGGCGAGTGCGGCGGCCCATGCCCTGGGCCTGGGTATCGCCGATATCCAGCGGGGGTTGGAGACCTTCCACCCGACGCCGGGGCAGAACCCCGGGCGCACCAACCTGATCGATGCCGGGGGCGTGAAGGTGCTGATCGACTATGGCCACAACGTGCCGGCACTCGAGGCCTTGAGCGAACTGGTGAGCCGCATCCCGGCGCAACGGCGCATCGGTGTGGCGAGTGCCCCGGGCAATCGGCGTGACGAGGATCTGTTCGCGCTGGGGGCGCTGCTCGCCAACATGCATGACATCGTCTTTCTCTGCGATACCATCCCGCGTGGGCGCCCTGAGGGCGAAACCGTCGACTTGCTGCGTGCGGGCGCGGCGTCGGTGCCCGGCGCCTGCCGGGTCGAGACCGTCATGCAAGAACTCGACGCGGTGGATCGGGCGCTCGACGAGGCCACCGAGGGCGATCTGCTGGTGTTGTTGGTGGATGATGTCGACGCCGTCACCGAGCGTTTGCGCGGACGGCGTTTCGAGCCGTCTGCGCCGAATGGCGTCGAAGGAGCCCGTCCATGAACTCTGATAAGAAACGCCCTCTTGAGACGATGACCCTGCTGCGTGTTGGTGAAGCGTTTGCCCCCGAACGCTGCGAGGCGACGGATATCCTCATGGCCGGCGGGAAGATCGTGGCGCTGGGCCAGGATCTCGATGTTCCCCGTGGCTGGCCCATCCGGGAAGTGGACGCGCGTGATCTGATCGCGGTGCCCGCCTTCATCGACCAGCATGTGCATGTCACCGGCGGCGGAGGCGAGGGCGGTTGCGGTACGCGCTGCCCGCCGATCAGCGCCCATGATATCGCCTCGATGGGCATCGGCACGGTCGTCGGGGTGTTGGGCACCGACGGCATCAGCCGCTCGCCGGCCGATTTGCTGGCTGCGGTGCGTGGCCTCGCGGCCGGGGGGTTAGCGGCCTACATGTACACGGGTGCGTATCGCGTGCCGCCACCAACGCTCACCGGCGACATTCAGCGCGATCTGGCATGGATCCCCGAGGTCATCGGGGTGGGAGAAATCGCCATCTCGGATCACCGTTCGAGCCAGCCGCGTCAGGACGAACTCGAGCGGCTGGTGAGCGAGGCGCGAGTCGGCGCCATGCTGGCCGGCAAGCGGGGCATCTGTCATTTCCATCTCGGCGATGGCAAGCGCGGCTTGGCGCCCCTGCGTCGCTTGCTTGAAGACACCGAGATTCCGCCCGATCAGATCATTCCGACCCATGTGAATCGCCGCCCTGAGCTGCTCAAGGAGGCGGCGGATTACGCATTGACGTTCGGCGCGAGCGTGGATGTCACCGCCTTCGAGGACGCCGGTGACGGGCTGTCCGCGTTCGAGGCGGTGTCCCGACTACTCGAGCACGGCGTGCCCGCAGCGCGGATCATGCTGAGTTCGGACTGCAATGGCAGCCTGCCGGAATTCGATGCCGATGGCGCCTATGTGGGCATGCAGGTGGCGCGCAATACGGCGCTGATCGCGGATTGGCAACGTCTCGTGCGTGACGAGGTATTGCCCCTCGAATCGGCGCTGGGGCTGCTGACCGCCAACGTCGCTCGCGTGCTGGGCCTGGATGCCCACAAGGGACGCCTGGCGCTAGGCTTCGACGCCGATATCACCCTGCTCGATCGTGCCCTGCGCCCTCAGCGTACCTTCGTCGCGGGGCGCTGCGTATACGGTGACATTGCTGAGTAGGCATCGCCCGAAAAGTGCCTAGGTCATTGCCCTTCATCATGCCCTGATCATGACGTCATCGCCTTCGATCTTGACCTCCCAGGTACGCAGGCGAACGTTTTCATCCTCGACGCAGACGCCATCGGCGAGGCGAAAGTGCTGTTTGTAGATCGGCGAGGCGATCACCGGTTCGCCTTGTATATCGCCGACGATACCGCGCGCGATGACGTTGGCATTGGAAAACGGGTCGTGGTTGTCCACGGCGTAGACTTCGGGCGTCTGGCCGGGGAGATACAGGAGCGCGACTTGCGTGTCGGCGCTGGCCAGCCAGGCGGCGACGCCGGAGCGGGTCACCAGATCGGCCCTTGAGCACAGTGTCTGCCAGGTCTGGGTCATGGTTGGGGTAGCTACGGTTGCAGTCGACATAGTAATTTCCTTGTGCGTTCGGAGAGCGTGATAGACGCTCGGGGACAAGTCTCCGAGGAGGCGCTGTAAACCCTTCCCTGGGCGCTACCGACGCCATCCATGGCGTAGGACCTCCTCTTCGACCTGGCCCCGGCGCCCCTTGTGGGTAGGGCGGCGCAGCAACGGGAGTGACTCGGCCGTTCAGGCAGGCCTGAGCTGGCCGCGCTCCTCGGTCACGATAATGTCCGGATCGGGGCTGTCGTCATTGACGAAGGTGCGGAAGCGCTTGAGTTTTTCCGGGTCGGACAGGGTATTGGCCCATTCGCATTCGTAGGTGTCGATGATGTGCTGCATCTGGGCTTCGAGTTCGTCACCGAGGCCGAGGCTATCGTCGAGCACCACGTTCTTGAGATAGTCGAGTCCACCTTCCAGGTTCTCGCGCCACACCGAGGTGCGCTGTAGGCGGTCGGCGGTGCGGATGTAGAACATCAAGAAGCGGTCGATGGTGCGAATCAACTGGGCGTCGTCGAGGTCGGTGGCGAAGAGTTCGCCGTGGCGCGGGCGCATGCCGCCGTTGCCGCAGACATACAGGTTCCAGCCGTTTTCGGTGGCGATCACACCGACATCCTTGCTCTGCGCCTCGGCACATTCGCGGGTGCAACCGGAGACGGCGAACTTGAGCTTATGCGGCGAGCGTAGCCCCTTGTAGCGCTCCTCGAGATAGATCGCCATGCCCACGCTGTCTTGCACGCCGTAGCGGCACCAGGTGCTGCCCACGCAGGATTTCACCGTGCGCGTGGCCTTGCCGTAGGCGTGGCCGGTCTCGAAGCCGGCCTCGATCAGCTCGCCCCAGATATCCGGGAGCTGATGCAGTTGAGCGCCGAACAGGTCGACGCGCTGGCCGCCGGTGATCTTGGTGTAGAGCCCGTACTTCTTGCCGACTTCGCCGAGTACGATCAGCTTCTCGGGGGTAACCTCGCCGCCGGGGATGCGCGGCACGACCGAGTAGGTGCCGTTCTTCTGCATGTTGGCCATAAAAGTGTCGTTGGTGTCCTGCAACGGCACGTGGGCGGCATCGGTAATCGGCTCGTTGAAGCAGGCGGCGAGTATCGAGGC
Source organism: Chromohalobacter nigrandesensis (assembly GCF_023061285.1). Lineage (GTDB taxonomy): Bacteria > Pseudomonadota > Gammaproteobacteria > Pseudomonadales > Halomonadaceae > Chromohalobacter > Chromohalobacter nigrandesensis. The sequence goes on along the minus strand of NZ_JAKGAM010000002.1, from coordinate 24,686 downwards.
CACGGCGGGTTTGCAGATATCGCAGCCAAGCTTCGGGGATGATGAAGAGCCAAGCTTCGGGGCTGATGAAGCGCCCAGGTCATGACCGGATGACGTGCCGTGCTTGTCGATCAGCTCGCTGAAGGTCTTGATGCCTTCCACGCGGACGATGGAGTAAAGCTCCTGGCGGGTGTGCGCGAAGTGCTCGCACAGTGATTGGTCGACTTCCACGCCGCGCGCTTCCAGCTCATGATCGACGACGCTCTTGAGCAGCGCCGCGCAGCCGCCGCAGCCGGTGCTGGCCTTGGTCTCGCCCTTGACGCTGGCTAGATCCAGAGCGCCGGCGTCGAGCGTGGTGCAGATATCGCCCTTGGTGACGTTGTGGCACGAGCAGATCGTGGCCGTCTCGGGCAGCGCGTCCGGCCCCAGGGTGGGGGCGCCGTCACTGGAAGGCAGGATCAGCGAGGCCGGGTCCTCGGGGAGTTCGAGGCCGTTGGCATAGTACTGCATCAGGGTGTCGTAGCTGGCGTTGTCGCCGACCAGCATGGCGCCGAGGAGTTTCTTGGCGTCGCTGGACACCACCAGCTTGCGGTATTCCTGCTTGATCTCGTCGAGGTAGCGGAAGGTGCGTGCGCCGGGCGTGCGTTCGCCATGGGCATCGCCGATGGCGCCGACATCCACGCCCAGCAACTTGAGCTTGGTGCTCATGTCCGCACCGCTAAAGGTCGTGTCGCCCTCGGTTAGCGTGGCAGCAGCGGCCTTGGCCATCTGATAGCCTGGCGCGACCAGCCCGAAGATGCTTTCCTGCCACAGGGCGACTTCGCCGACGGCGAGGATCGCCGGGTCGCTGGTCAGGCAGTGATCGTCGATGACGATGCCGCCGCGCTCGCCGATCTCCAGGGCGCAGTCACGCGCCAGTTGATCGCGGGGACGGATGCCGGCGGAGAACACGATGAGATCGGTTTCCAGCACCTTGTCGTCCTGGAAGACCATGCGGTGAAAGCTCGTCTCGCCGTCTTCGATGCGCTGGGTGGCGCGGCCGGTGAGCACCTGCACACCCAGTGCTTCGATCTTCTCGCGCAGCAGCGCACCGCCCTCGGCATCCACCTGCATGGGCATCAGGCGCGGTGCGAATTCGACCACGGCCGTATCCAGGTCCAGGCCACGCAGTGCGTTGGCGGCTTCCAGCCCCAGCAAGCCGCCGCCCACCACTACGCCGGTATTGGCATCGGCGGCGGCGTCGCGGATCGCGTCGAGATCGTCCAGGGTGCGGTAGACCAGACACTTCTCACGCTCGTTGCCGGGAATCGGCGGCACGAAGGGATAGGAGCCGGTCGCCAGTACCAGACGGTCATAGGGGTAACGGGCGTGATCGGTCACCACCTCGGCGGCGTTGCGGTCGATGACGGTCACGGCCTCGTGAAGGCGCAGTTCGATGCCGTGCTCGGCGTAGTAGTCGGCATTTGAGAGCGCCAGCGAGTCGGCGTCGCGGCCGCTGAAGTATTCGGAAAGGTGAACGCGGTCGTAGGCCAGATGGCGTTCCTCGCCGAACACGGTGATGGCGTATTGACGATGTGCGCCGAGCGCGACGAGTTGCTCGATCAGGTGGTGGCCGACCATGCCGTTGCCGATCACGATCAAGCGCGTTGCGTTGGGGGATGTAGGCACGTTCATGCGGCTTCCTCCGAGAGAGTGTCGGGCGTATCTAGAGTGTCGGATGTATCGAGTAGCGGTTGTGCGTCGTGCTCGCCGAACAGCAGTGCCTGGCGGCAGGCGCTCAGGTCGCGCTGGGCGAGAGATTGCTGGAAGTACCAGGGGCCGGCGGCGGTATCGCCGTAGAGCACGGCGCCTTCCAGACGGCTATCGCGCAGCAGCAGTCGGCGGTAGTCGCCGTGCTGCGGGTCGTGGTAGGTGAGTACGTCGTGCTCGGGCGCGGGCGTGATGGGGCCGAAGGCGTACAGCGAGATCCCGCTGACCTTGAGCTTGGTGGCGCAGGGCTGTTCGCGGTAGGGCTCGGGCGTGTCACCGCATAGCCGTGCGGCAAGTACCTCGGCCTGGCGCCAGATGGGCTCGATCAGGCCGTAGGTGGTGCCCTCGAATTCGCAGCATTCACCCAGCGCCGAGATGCGCGGATCATGGGTGCTCAGATAGGCGTCGACCTGGATGCCGCGCCCGGTGGCGAGGCCCAGGGTCTCGGCGAGGGCGATATGCGGGACGATGCCGATGGCCTCGACCACGCCATCGGCCGCCAGCGTGGTGCCGTCTTCAAGTGTCACGCCGGCCACATGGCAGCCCTCGGCATCTGCTTCGTAATGGGCGAGCCTTGCGCCGGTGATGACATCGAGCCCGCGCGAGCGAAGTTCGTCGGCGAGCATACCGGCGGCGGTGGCATCGAGCTGGCGGTTCATCAGGTGCGGGCTGCGATGTATGACACTCACCGTCATGCCGCGCTTGCGCAGCCCTTCGGCGGCCTCCAGGCCCAGCAGGCCGCCACCGAGTACCACGGCGCGGCCGCCGGTATCGGCCAGACGCGCCAGCCGCTCGCCGTCGCGCAGGTCGCGAAAGGTGTGGATGCCGTCGAGGTCGTCGCCCGGCACGCCGGGGCGCGCGGCTTGCGAACCGGTGGCCAGCACCAGTCGGTCATAGCCGAGGCGGCGTTGCCGGTCGGTGGTCAGGATACGCGCCTGGCGGTCGATGGCGGTGACGCGTTCGCCGGCGATCAGGCTCACGCCGTGTGCCGTGTACCAGTCGCGTTCGCGCAGCGTCAGCGCCTCACGCTCCATCTCGCCGGCCAGCCACGGCGAGAGCAGGATGCGGTTATAGGCCGTCTCCGGTTCGTCGCCGAGGATGGTGATGTGACGCGGCCGATGGGGATGCGCCAGCACACGCTCGAGCAAGCGATGCCCGGCCATGCCGTTGCCGACGATCACCAGATGTTCGTCGCTTGCACTCATGCTGTCTGCCTCCCTGAAAATATGCAGCAGAAACGCAAAGGCGCCTGACACCCGATGGGAAAATCGGATGCCAGGCGCCTTTGCCTGAAGGTCATCGTGTTGTCATGAGCCGTGTGTCGGCTCCGGGCGGCGCAAGACGTGTGTGCGTCTCGGGCCCAAGGGGTCGACGTTGACCCGCCTTGTTTCGAGATATGCCAGAGATATGCCAATCGCCTGCCAAGGCTTTCTTTTCAGTCGCTTGGGTGATTTCGACAGGATGCGCCGGTGGCCGTGCATGGTGAGACGTGCGCACTGGCTGTGCGCATGGCGAGCAAATTGCACCAGGCTGGTGCCTTTCGATGCCGGGAGAGGAATGCAAGACAACCAAGTACCACTGCAAGTGGTTGTTTAAACGGCATTAGGGGCAAGGTGGCGCCAGGTTTGCAGGCGTGGTGTACGTCATTTTTTCGGCCACGGCGCGCTGAAAAACGCCAACGGCGGCGAGACGCAATTCATCATTGGCGGGCGGCCCACGCGGTCGCCCTACCAGGCAAAGAGGCCTGATCCTGCTGCGGCGGGGTCGGGCCTCTTGCGTTTGCAGGCGGAGGGCGAGATAGCATGCAGCAGCACACGACCTGCCCCTATTGCGGCGTCGGTTGCGGCGTCACGGCAACCATCGAGGACGGCGTCATGACCGGCGTCGAAGGCGACCGGGAGCATCCCGCCAACTATGGGCGGCTGTGCGTGAAAGGCTCGGCGTTGCATGAAACGCTGGGCGATCACGGGCGCCTGCTCGCGCCACGCGTGGATGGACGCGAGGTGAGCTGGGACGACGCGCTGGCCAGCGTGGCGAATCGCCTGGCGGCGGTGCGCGAACGTCACGGCGGTGAGGCGATTGCCGGGTATCTCTCCGGGCAATTGCTGACCGAGGACTATTACGCCGCCAACAAGCTGTTCAAGGGCTTTCTGGGCTCGCCGCATCTGGATACCAATTCACGGCTGTGCATGGCCTCGGCGGTGGCGGGGTACAAGCGTGCCTTCGGGGCGGATGCCGTACCGTGCAATTACGAGGATCTGGAAGAGGCCGAACTGGTAGTGCTGGTGGGCGCCAATTTGGCGTGGAATCATCCGGTGCTGTTTCAGCGTTTGCGCACCGCCAAGCAGCGCAACCCGTTGCTGCGCGTAGTGGTCATCGACCCGCGCGTGACCGACACCTGCGAGGTCGCCGATCTCTATCTGCCGCTCAAGCCGGGCAGCGATGCGCGGCTCTTCAATGGCTTGCTGGCCTTCCAGGCCGACAAGGAAAAGCTGGATCGGGTCTATCTCGAGCGTCATACCCAAGGATTCGACGCGGCACTGGCGGCGGCTCGTGACGAAGCGACGACGCTGGCCGCCATCGCCGACGATTGCGATTTGGACGTTGAGGCGCTGGAAACCTTCTACTATTGGTTCGCCTCGCAATTGCACGTGGTGACGCTGTATTCCCAAGGCATCAATCAGTCCTCGAGCGGCACCGACAAGTGCAACGCCATCATCAATTGCCACCTGGCGGGGGGCAAGCTCGGCCTGCCCGGCGCGGGGCCGTTTTCGATCACCGGCCAGCCCAATGCCATGGGCGGGCGCGAGGTGGGGGGCTTGGCGAATCAGCTCGCCGCGCATATGGATTACCACACCCCGGGTGCCCAGGCGCTGGTGACGGAATTCTGGCATGCGCCTCATCTGCCGGACGGTCCGGGGCTCAAGGCCGTCGAGCTCTTCGAGGCCATCGAGCGTGGCGAAATCCAGGCGCTGTGGATCATGGCCACCAATCCCGTGGTCAGTCTGCCGGATGCCGACCGTGCCAAGCGCGCCCTGGCGAAATGCCCGCTGGTGATCGTCTCCGAATGCATGGCGGATACCGATACCCTGGCGTATGCCGACATCGTGCTGCCGGCCAGTTCCTGGGCGGAGAAGGATGGCACTGTGACCAACTCCGAGCGGCGGATCTCGCGTCAGCGTGGCATGTTGCCGCCGCCCGGTGAGTCGCGCCACGACTGGTGGATCATCACCCAGGTCGCCAGATATCTAGGGTATGAGGACGCGTTCGCTTACTGTCATCCTCGCGATATCTTCGTCGAGCACGCGCGGCTTTCCGGCCATGCCAACCGCGCCGATGGCGTGCCGCGTGTGTTCGATATTTCCGCGCTGGCGGGGCTGGATCGCGCCGCCTACGATGCCCTGGTGCCGATCCAGTGGCCGGTGACCGAGGCCGCGCCAGACGGTACCGCGCGGCTGTTCGAGGACGGCTGCTTCGCCACGCCGGATGGGCGCGCGCGGCTGGTCGCGGTGACGCCGCACGCGCCGCGCCAGGCCGTGAGTGCCGCGCATCCGCTGCGCCTCAACAGCGGACGCGTGCGCGATCAGTGGCACACCATGACGCGCACCGGCCGTGCCCCGCGCTTGCTCAATCATCGCGCCGAACCCTACGTCGACCTGCATCCCGACGATGCCGAGGCCGCCGGCGTCGCGGATGGCGACCTGGCATGGCTTTACAACGCCCACGGTGAAGCCCGGGTACGGGCGCGCGTGGCGACGGCGCAGCGCCGGGGAGAGGTCTTCATGCCGATCCACTGGAACGCGCAGTTCAGCAATGCCGGGCGTGTGGGCACGCTCTTTGCCGCGCATACCGATCCCGTCTCCGGACAGCCCGAAACCAAGCATGGCGCCGTCGCGGTGGCGCCGCTGGCCATCGCCGAGGAAGCGACGCTACTGGTGGCGAACGATAGCGGTACGAGCTTCGAATGCGGATCGCTCGCTTATTGGGCGCGCATGCCGCTTAAGCATGCCGAGCGCTGGCAACTGGCCTGCGAGGCGGACGTGTCACTGCGTGACTGGCCGGCCTGGTGCGCCGCGCAGTTCGGGGTGGCGGCGACACTCTGGAGCGAGGACGTCGCGAGCGGGCGGCTGCGCGCGGCAGGAATTCGCGACGGGCGCTTGGTGTGGTGGCTGATGGTCGGCCCACCCAGCGAATTGCCGGGCTTGGCCTGGCTCGATGCCCGCTTCGGCGATATCGCGCTGGAAACCGAGCAGCGGCGTCGCGTGCTGGCGGGATGTGCCTCCGGCGAGGCTGATACGGGGCCGGTGGTATGCAGTTGCCATCAGGTCGGCGCCACGGCGATCCGCGAGGCGATTCGCGGTGGCGATAGCGATGTCGATGCGCTGGGCGCGCGCCTGGCCTGCGGGACCCAGTGCGGTTCCTGTATTCCCGAACTCAAGTCATTGCTCGAAGAGGAGGTGGCGCATGCTGGGGTTGATGAAGCGCTGGAAACGGCCTGAAGCATCCATCGCAAGCGTGAGCGCCTTGCTGGCGCGCTGGTGGCCCGGCACGCGGGAAAATCTCAGGGTACCGCTCGCTCAGACACCGGCGGCGGGACGCGCCACGCGCCCCGGCCATGTCTATCTGGTGGGGGCCGGGGCGGGCAGCGCGGATCTACTCACCCTGCGTGCCTGGCGTCTGCTCACGCACGCCGATGCCATCGTCTACGACCGTCTGATCGGCGACGACATCCTGGGCATGATTCCACCCCGGCGCGAGCGTTATTACGTCGGCAAGGCGCGCGGACATCACAGCGTGCCGCAGGCCGAGATCGGTAGCTTGCTGACGCGGCTGGCACGCGAAGGCAAGTCGGTGGTGCGTCTCAAGGGCGGCGATCCGGGCATTTTCGGACGCATGGGCGAAGAGCTTGCGGTACTCGCCGAGGCGGGATTGCCCACCGAGATCGTCCCCGGCATTACCGCCGCCTCCGCCACGGCCGCCAGCCTGGGCATGCCGCTCACCGACCGCGCCCATGCCCAGCAGCTACGGCTGGTCACCGCCCAGCACTGCCGCGCCGGTGGCGAGCCGGACTGGTCCGCGCTGGCGCGGCGCGACGAGACGCTGGTGTTCTACATGGGGCTTTCGAAGGTCACCGAAATCTGCCAAGGGCTACGCGGCGCCGGCATGCCCGACGACTGGCCGATCATGCTCGCCGCCAATGCCTCGTTGCCCGAACAGCAAACCCTGATCGGCACGCTCGGTGATATGCCCGATAAGCTCGCCGCCACGCCGCTACCCTCGCCATGCTTGATCGTCGTGGGCAGCGTGGTGCAGATGGCCAGAGAGGTGTCGAAAGAAGCGCGTGTCGGAAAGGAGGTGTGAGGGGCATAGTGTTGTGTCGCTTTTAAAGCCTGTACAGCCAGTACTGCGGGCGCCGTCGATCATGAGCAAACGCCAGGACCTGAAACCCTGTCGTGGTGTCGCGATAAACGATGGACAGTGGAAACCGGTGCAGAGGCGCTCGACGAATATTTGGCTCGTGAGCGATTTGCCAGCCGGCCGGTGATGCATCAATCAGATTGGCGAGAGCCTCGAACTCCTCTATCAAAGAGGACCCTAAGCCGGGAATCTTCGACTCGTAATAAGCTACGGACTCTAACAGTTCAGCTTCTGCTGCTGGATGGAATGAATAATTCATCGGGTCAGGGCGCGGGCTTTCCTCATGACGTCATCACTGGATACTGCCTGAACCGAGCCACTATCCAGCTCATCAGCTCTATGCTGGGCTTCGCGCAGCCAGTCTGATCGAAGCTCCTCCTCCGAAGGGGATTCCAAACTCAGGACCAGACGTTGAATCAGCCGTGCTCGTTCCTGTTTGGGCAAATGGAGCGCTTCGTCCTCGATTTTCTGGAGATCCATGGGACACCCCCCTGTCTGTTGCGTATTCCGGAATTTTGGCACGGAGGCGTGACAAGTGCCATGCCATTAGTTTAAGCGTCTAACCGTTTTTGTCCCGAAACCGTTCGGCCTCGCCAATGAGCCAGTCGATGAAGCGCTGGATGGCGGGTGGGGCTTGGCCGGTGGCGGGGAGGATCAGGTCGTAGGTGAACGGCGAGTCGATCACGTGGCGTTCGCCGAAAGGGCGTACCAGCACGCCGCTGGCGAGACGGTCGGCGACGACGGCCGGGCTGGCGAGTATCACGCCGCGTCCGGCGATCGCTTGGTCGAGGGCCAGGCCGTAGAGGGAGTACCGCTGCTGAATCGGCAGTGTCTTGCCCGGTAGCCCGGCGGCGTCGAACCAGTCTCGCCAGCCGGGAAAGTCGACGTTCTGTCGCGATTGCCAGACCACCTCGAGCAATGGATGGGCGAGCAGGTCGGCGGGCGTGTCGATGGGGGAGCGTTCCAGCCGGTCGGGAGAGCAGACGGGAAACAGCGAGTCCTCGAGGAGGCGCGTGCTCCTGACGCCGGGCCAGGGGCCGCGCCCGTAGCGCAGGGCGAGCCGTGCGCTGTCGCCGTGCCATACCGGGTCGCTCAGGTTCTGGTCCGCGTCCAGGGAGATCTCGACATGGCTTTCCAGCGCCTCGAATGCCGCCAAGCGTGGGAGTAGCCAGAATTGAGCGAACGATGGCGGCGCGCTGAGGGTCAGTGTGGTGGCCGCATGGGCGTGTTCATGCACGGCTTGTACGCCGTTGGCGATGCGCGCCAGGCCGGCATCGACATCTTCGGCCAGCAGATAGCCGGCCTCGCTGACGCGTACGCCGTTGGCATGACGCTCGAACAACGCTACGCCCAATCGGTCTTCGAGCTGCTTGACCTGGCGGCTGACCGCGCCGGGCGTGACGCCGAGGCGCTTGGCCGCCGTCTTGAAACTACCGGCGCGCGCGGCTTCCGAGAAGGCGCGTAACGCGTTGAGGGGCAGTCGTTCGATCTTCATGAGTTGAGTTTTCCTGAGCCTGAGGGAGCAGATTAATCGTTTGGATCGCAGTGCGGCAAATGCTCCACTGAGTCGTGATTCAAGAAGGGATGCGATCATGACGAAATCTTCCTCAGGCACTGTGACGTCTCGTGCCAGCATGACATCGACTCACGCGCGGCGCGGTCTCGACATGCCCGCTGGTGTGGCGATGACCGGTTTTTGTATGGCGCTGGGATTGCAGCAAGTCGCCATCAAGGCCGTGGCCGGGGATATCCCGCCGCTGGCTCAGATCGTCGTGCGGTCGTTACTGGCGGGGATATTGGTGCTTTGCATTGCGCGCTGGCGGGGAATTCGGTTGGCGGATTTCCGTACGCGCCTGGGTGCGGGCGTGCTGGTCGGCCTGGGCTTTGCGGGCGAGTTCGCCTTCGTCGCCTGGGGGCTCAATTACACTCTGGCGTCGCATATGTCGGTCTTCCTCTATACGGCGCCGGTGTTCGCGGCATTGGGGCTGCATCTTTGGGTGCCGGGCGAACAGTTGGTGCGCTCGCAATGGTGGGGGATCGGCATGGCGTTTCTGGGCATGCTCATCGCCATGGTGCCCTCGGCGTCTGCTGATGGTGGCGTCGGCGCGATACTTCTGGGGGACTTCCTGGGCTTGCTGGCGGGGCTTTCCTGGGCCGCGACCACGCTGGTGGTGCGCCGCTCTTCACTCTCCGAGGCGCCGCCGCTTCAGACGCTGACGTATCAGCTATTGACCGCAGGCGTGCTGTTGTTGCCCATCACGTTGTGGTTGGGCGATTGGCAAGCGGTCACGCTCAGCGGCATGGCGGTGGCCAGCTTGAGCTTCCAGACGCTGGTCATCTCGGTGGGGGCGTTGCTGCTGTGGTTTGCCTTGTTGCGCCGTTACTGGGCCTCGCAACTCGGCGTGTTCTCGTTCTTGTCACCGATCTTCGGGGTGCTGTTCGGGGCCGTGCTGCTCGACGAACCCTTGTCCTGGAATTTCGTACTTGGCGGCGTGGCGATTCTGGTGGGCATCGTGCTGGTCAGTCGCAAGGCTTGAGGGTCGTTACCTGTATCAGACGTTCCAGCTCTTCAAGATAGCTTTCCAGTACCAGGTTGGGGGGCGCGCCCTTGCGGGTGATGGCGCTGTAGTGGGTCAGGTAATGCCAGCGTTCGGGATTCAAGGCCCGCATGCGAGCGTCGCGCACCCAGCGCTCGGCGTAGTGGGTCGGCAAGTAGCCGATATAGCGGCCGGAGAGGATCAAGAAGGCGATACCTTCGCGGTCGGTCGCCGAGGCGGCGGCCTTGAGCGGAGCGTGGCACGCCTTGATCTCCGGCGTCTGTGCGTAGGCGGGCACCACGGCGTCATGCGCAGTGAGTCGTTCCTCGTCTATGTCCTCGGCGTCGAAGAGCGGATGATCGACGGCGCAGTAGAGCCTCGAGGCTTCCTCGTAGAGGGGCAGATACGCAAGCCCCGGCAACGTCTTGAGCGCCGGGATCACGCCGGTGTGCAGGCGACCGTCCAGCACGCCCAGCTCGATGTCGCTGGGCGGCATCATGCGGATATTGATGCGTACCTCGGGGCCACGCGCCTTGAGCGCGCTGAGCGCATCGGTGATATACATCTCGGGCATGGTCACCAGGTTATCGGTGATGCCGATACTGAGCTCGCCCTTGAGGCGCGCATGCAGGCCATTGACACGTGTGCGGAACCCTTCCACGGCGCTCTGTAGCTGGAGGGTGGCAGCGTAGACTTCGGTGCCCTCGTCGGTGAGGGAGAAGCCGCCGCGCCCTCGCTGGCAGAGTCGCAGGCCGAGGCGTGTCTCCAGGTCATTCATCGCCATGCTGATCGCCGCACGACTAATGTTGAGTTCTACCTCGGCGGCGGAAAACCCACCGCACTCTACCACCTTGCGATAAATCCTCAGAAGGCGGAGGTCGGCATCGCTGGGCTGGCCCATCAGGGTCTCGCTGCGGGAAGGCATGGCGGGATTCCTCTTCTCGATGATGGGTGCCTTAGAGGATAGCCTCGCCGGCCCATAAAGTTAACCAGTGGCTTGCATGAGATTCAGTATTTCTGGATTTAACTTATCGACGACTCCGCCTAGCTTTTCCGATAGAACAACTTATCACCGCCTAGCGGCAGGAGGAGAGATGTCGGATCGCGCGTTTCCACCTATGGCGGGCTTGAGCCCGGAACAGTTGGATGCCTACTGGATGCCGTATACCGGCAATCGTCAATTCAAGCGCGATCCGCGTCTCATCGTGGGCGCCAAGGGCAGTTACTTGACCGATGCCCAGGGACGCCAAATCTTCGATGCGCTCTCGGGACTATGGACCTGCGGCGCGGGGCATTGCCGTCCCGAGATCACCGAGGCGGTCAGCCGCCAGCTCGGCGAGCTGGATTACTCACCGGCTTTCCAGTACGGCCATCCCAAGGCCTTCGAGCTGGCCCATCGCCTCCGGGAATTGACCCCTCAAGGGCTCGATCACGTGTTTTTCACCGGCTCCGGTTCGGAGAGTGCGGATACTGCGCTGAAGATCGCGCGGGCCTACTGGCGCAAGAAGGGCAAGCCGAGCAAGACCAAGCTGATCGGGCGTTCCAAGGGCTATCACGGGGTCAACTTCGGTGGTTTCAGCCTGGGCGGCATCGGCGCCAATCGCACCTTGTTCGGTCAAGGCGTGGATGCCGATCACCTGCCGCATACGTTGCTCAAGGAGAACACCTTCACCAAAGGCATGCCCGAGCAGGGTGCCGAGCGCGCCGATGAGCTGCTGGAGCTGATCGCGCTGCACGATGCTTCCAACATCGCGGCGGTGATCGTCGAGCCGCTGGCCGGTTCCGCCGGGGTGATTCCGCCGCCCAAAGGGTATCTCAAGCGTTTGCGCGAGATCTGCGATGCACATGAAATCCTGCTCATATTCGATGAGGTCATCACCGGCTTCGGCCGCATGGGATCGATGACCGGCGCCGAAGAATTCGGCGTGGTGCCGGACCTTCTCAATGTCGCCAAGCAGTTGACCAACGGCGCGGTGCCCATGGGCGCGGTGATCGTGCAGGGCGAGATCTACCGGACGTTCATGGAACAAGGCGGCCCTGACTATATGCTCGAGTTGCCCCATGGGTATACCTATTCGGGCCATCCGGTGGCCTGTGCCGCCGCGCTGGCCGCGCTGGATGTGCTCGAGAACGACCGCCTGATCGAGCGGGTGCGGGAGATGAGCCCGGTCTTCGAGGAGGCGCTCCACGGTTTCAAGGGCACGCGCTACGTCAGCGACATCCGCAATTACGGTCTTGCCGGCGCCCTTCAGATTGAGCCATATCCCGGCGAGCCGGGACGGCGTCCCTTCGAGATCGCCATGAAGTGCTGGGAGAAGGGCTTCTACGTGCGCTACGGCGGCGACACCATTCAGCTTGGCCTGCCCTTCATCGTCGAGCGCGAAGAGATCGATCGCCTCGTCAATGTGCTGGGCGATGCCATCGGCGAACTGGATTGAACACTTCGTTTGCAACCCGGTATGGGATGAGCTGTTCCGGCGACAAGCCTCCGCGAGGGCGCTGTGAACCCGTCCATGGGCGCTACTTTTGCCATCCATGGCAAAAGACCCTCGCTTCGTCTTGTCCCCGGCGCTCATCTGGCTTTCCACTTCTTACAACGAGGTAATACATGACCACACTCGGCCATCTAATCAACGGCTCACGCGTCGCCGGAGAAGGGCGCACCCAGGATATCTTCAACCCCTCTACCGGCGAGGTCGGCAGCCAGGTCAGCCTGGCCTCCAAGGCCACCGTCGAAGAGGCCATCGCCGCCGCCCAGGCCGCCTTCCCGGCCTGGCGCGATACGCCGCCCGCCAAGCGGGCGCGGGTGATGTTCAACTTCAAGCAGTTGCTGGAGCAGAACGCCGACGAGATCGCCCGGCTGATCGGCCAGGAGCACGGCAAGATTGTCCACGATGCCAAGGGTGAACTCGCGCGCGGCATCGAAAATGTCGAATACGCCTGCGGTGTACCGGAATTGCTCAAGGGCGAGTACAGCAAGAATACCGGGCCGGGCATCGACTCCTGGAGCGAGTTCCACTCGCTGGGCGTGGTCGCTGGCATCACGCCGTTCAACTTCCCGGCCATGGTGCCGCTGTGGATGTATCCCATGGCTATCGCTTGCGGCAATACCTTCGTGCTCAAGCCCTCAGAGCGTGACCCGACTTCGGCGCTCTACATCGCCGAGCTGGCACTGGAAGCGGGCCTGCCCGCCGGCGTGCTCAATGTGGTCAACGGTGACAAGGAAGCCGTCGATACACTGCTCGATGACGACCGCGTGCAGGCCGTGAGCTTCGTCGGTTCCACGCCGATCGCCGAGTATATCTATAGCCGCGCCAGTGCCAACGGCAAGCGTTGCCAGGCGCTCGGCGGCGCCAAGAACCACGCCATCGTGATGCCCGATGCCGACATGGATAACGTGGTCAATTCGCTGAACGGGGCAGCCTTCGGTTCCTCGGGCGAGCGCTGCATGGCGTTGTCCGTCGCCGTGGCGGTGGGCGACGAGGCAGCCGATGCGTTGATCGCCAAGATGCAGACCCAGATGAAGACCCTCAAGGTCGGCCCCTTCCATGACGCCGAGAACGATTTCGGTCCGGTGATCACCAAAGCCCACCAGGAGAAAGTCTGCGGCTACATCGACGGTGCCGAGCAACAGGGGGCCGAGATCGTGGTCGATGGGCGTGGCATGAAGGTGCCGGGGCATGAGAACGGCTTCTACGTCGGCGGCACCCTGATCGACCGTGTCACGCCCGACATGACCTGCTATCTCGAGGAGATCTTCGGACCGGTGCTGCTGGTGGTGCGTGTCGGTTCCATGGAAGAGGCCATGAAACTGATCGACGCTCACGAGTATGGCAACGGCACCTGCATCTATACCCGTGACGGCGAAGCGGCGCGCTACTTCAGCGATCATATTCAGGTGGGGATGGTCGGCATCAACGTTCCCTTGCCGGTACCGGTTTCTTACCACAGTTTCGGGGGCTGGAAGCGCTCGTTGTTCGGCGATCTGGCCGCCTACGGTCCCGATGCGGTGCGCTTCTATACCAAGCGCAAGACCGTTACTCAGCGCTGGCCATCGGCCGGCGTTCGCGAAGGGGCGCAGTTCTCCTTCCCCTCCTGACACTCGATGGCCCCGCACATGCGGGGCCATTGCTTTCCTTGGCTGTCAGCGGCACCTAGCTGCCAGCGCTGCCCGCAAATTGCGCAAAGACCTCGTCGCCGGTCAGGCGGGGAGTGTCGTTGGCGAAATCGTAGAAGCTGGGCTTTTCATCGATGAAGATCTGCTGAGCGATTGTCCAGGGTTCGCCGGCATCCAGCAGACCGAGGGGAAAGGCGTAGTGCTGGCCATTGGCGAGACGGTAGAAGAGGTGCGTGCCGCACTGCCGACAGAAGCCGCGTTCGGCCCAGTCCGAAGACGCATATACGCTGACGTTTTCCTCGCCTTCCAGGGTCATGGGCTCGTCGCTTTCGATGGCAAGCATCGGGCCGCCGCTCCAGGTTTGGCACATGCGGCAGTGGCAGACACTCACGCCGTAACCGGTGAGCGACACGCGAAGGCTGACAGCGCCGCACAGGCAGGTGCCTTGGCTTTCATGAGAGGCTGACATGAGCGACTCCTTGTTGGGTGATGGCTGTGTTGTCGGCAAGACATGATGCCGATATCAATCGATGGCTTCGATCAGGTCGGTCGCGGCTGCCTTGACGCGATCCAGATAATTGCTGCCATTGGAAGGTGGCGTGGGATCGGCAGTCATGACGATGGTAGCGTCATGTGCCGGCACCACGAACAGTAACTGTCCCCCATATCCCCAACCATAATAGACTGCCGTATCGGCAAGCTGGGTAATGAACCACCCGTAGCCGTAGTCGTCCTGATTGAAATGCGAGCGGGTACGCGTTTGCCAGGAGCGCTCTACCCATTCGGCGGGGAGCACGCGTTCACCGTCGTACATGCCTTTTTGACGATATAGCTCGCCGATTTTCAACAAGGCGCGCGGCGAAAGCCCCATTTCATTGCCCCCGAAATAGATGCCTTGTGGGTCACGCGTCCAGGGCGGTATTGCGATCTCCAGAGGCGTGCCCAACCACTCGCGCATCAGCGTGAGCGTATCGCGGCCACTGGCATCGGTGAGCGCGGCAGAGAGCAGATGGCTATTGCCGGTCGAGTACAGCATGCGCCCACCGGGGTCGGCGACGAAGGGACGTGACAGGGCGTTGCCGACCCAATCGTCGCTGGCCACCCAACCTCCGTAGTTGGCGCCGGAGGTGCGTTCCAGCCCGGCCTGCATGGAAAGCAGATGGCCGACCTGGATGTCAGCGACGCGCGGGTCGGCCTCGGCGGGGACGCGATCACCGAGCAGGTCAGTGATCGGCTGATCGACGCCCTGGATGACGTCACGCGCGATGGCCGCGCCTACCAATGTGGAGATCAGCACTTTGGAGAGCGATTTGATGTTGGCTGTCTCGTCGACGTCGTGCCCGCGCCAGCCACGTTCGATGACTGTGTCGCCGTCGATGGCCATCAGTAGCGTATGCGTACGCGGCAAATCCCCGATACGTTGTGCGGCTTCCTCGAGTGCCGGGCGATCGATGGCCGCCATGGCGGGCAGTGCCATGCCGGCGAGCGTGATGGTCAGTATCGATAAGTGCCAGGAGCGACGTAGTAAAGACGACATTCGGCATGCATTCCATTGCAGGGAAAGGCTTAGTGTGGCCGATGGGTGGAAGAGACTCCAAAAGGCGAGCAAAAAAAGTCCCCAAGAAGGGGACTAGGGGAGCACGCCAGCTCACTCGGTTCATCGCTGCTGGGCAGCGACGCTAAAAAGGGAGAAGAAGGCACCAGATTCGATGGTTGGCGTTCTTCGTATTTTATAGATAGCGAAGTGCGTGCCATTTTTTATAAAAATTATATATATCAAATACTTATATTTTTAAGGCGTCGACACTGAATGCCACGATGGCGATGGTCCGGGGGAATGATGCGCCAAGAAGGAGAACTGTATAGTGTTGGCGCACCATGAGTGGGCAGTAGCGGCTTAGATCACGACAAGCAAGCCACCATGGACATAGATAATCTGGCCGCTGACGTCGCCACGAAAGCCAGTCAGGCGCTTACGAAATGGCCCGCCGAGAGGCGGGCCATGGGGAGGGCGACGCTGAGGGAACTTACAGATTGGCGAGAATGGTTTCGGCGCTGCTTTTCTCGACGCCCTTTTCATCGACGCCCAGGTAGCTGACTACGCCATCGTCGACGATCATGGCATAGCGCTGACTGCGCGTGCCCATGCCGGCGCCGCTGGCGTCTTTCTCCATGCCGATGGCGCGGGTGAAGTCTGCATGGCCATCGGCGAGCATGGTGATCGCCTGGGCGTTTTGATCCTGCTGCCAGGCACCCAGGACGAAAGCATCGTTGACGGCCAGGCAGGCGATGGTATCCACCCCCTTGGCGAGGATGTCGTCGGCATTAATCACGAAGCCCGGCATATGGGTGTTGGAGCACCCCGGCGTGAACGCGCCGGGCACCGCGAACAGCACCACACGCTTGCCGGTGAACAGCTCACCGGTGTCGAGGTCTTCGGGGCCGTTGGCGCCGTTGGTCTTGAGGGTGACGCTGGGCAGCTTGTCGCCTTGTGCGATGGTCATAGTGAACTCCTTAAGGTGATCGAGCCTGATCATTCACAGTGCGCTATTAGGTCGGTATACCGCAACCCTCAAGCATCGGATGGTCTTGCCGGTTGAAGCGCGCGGCGCAAGTGTGGTGAGAGCGGTGGTAGACTCGCACAATAGCGTGAGGATTCGAGCGGATTGAGAGAACAATGGCCAGACGTAAGGGATGGATTCGTCAGCAGAACGTGGAGAAGATCCTGCTGGCGGCGGAGCAGGTGTTTGCCGAGAAAGGCTACGCGGGTGCCTCGATGGGGGATATCGCACAATTGGCGGGGATTCCCAAGTCCAATGTGCATTACTACTTTTCCACCAAGGAAGAGCTTTACCGCGATGTCCTGCTCGAACTGCTCGAGGTGTGGAAGCAGGACGCGTTGTGCTTCGAGCTTTACGACGATCCGCGCATCGTGCTGTCCACCTACATTCGCGCCAAGATGAATCACTCGCGTGGCCGCGCGGCAGGGTCCAAGGTCTGGGCAGCCGAAGTCATGCAAGGTGGAACGGTGATCGGCGATTCGCTTCGCGATAACCTCTATGAGTGGGCCAAGCTCAAGGAAGCGAAGATACGTGAATGGGTCGAGGCGGGGAAGATCTGGCCTGTCGAGCCGTCCTATTTGCTGTATATGATCTGGGCGTCGACCCAGCATTATGCCGACTTCGATTACCAGATCTATCTCCTCAACGATGATGCGCCCCTCGACGACACTCAGTTCGAGCATGCGGTGCAGTCGGTGACTAGCGTCATCTTGCGTGGGATAGGGCTATCGCCGTGAGGTGAGCGTCCGCGAGCGGGGCGCGCCCCAGCATTGCTGCCAGGGGCGCCGCTCGAATGGATAGGAACACGTTCAGGCGGATTCACGAAACGGGTTGCGCGGGTCTTCGTTCCAGCTCATGTAGGGTTTTTCGCTTGGCTGCGGCACCATGCTGATGCAGTCCTCGACCGGGCAGGTGATCTGGCACAGGTTGCAGCCCACGCACTCTTCTTCGATCACCTCGTAACGCCTGGCGCCGGCGGCGTCGATCAGCTTGGCGATCGACTGGTGCGAGGTATCTTCGCAGGCGATGTAGCAGCGTCCGCACTGGATGCACGTGTCCTGGTCGATGTGGGCGATGGTCTGGAAGTTCATGTCCAGATACTTCCAGTCGGTGGTGTTGGCCACTGCCTTGCCGGAAAACTCGGCGAGACTGCGATAGCCCTTTTCGGCCATCCAGCGCGCCAGGCCGTCCTGCATCTCCTCGACGATGCGAAAGCCGTGGAGCATGGCGGCGGTGCATACCTGTACCGCGCCGGCACCGAGTGCGGCGAATTCCGCGGCGTCGCGCCAGTTGGAGATACCGCCGATACCGCAGATCGGCAAGCCTTGGGTTGCTGGGTCACGGGCGATCTCGGCGACCATATTCATGGCAATGGGCTTGACCGCCGCTCCACAGTAGCCGCCGTGAGTGCTCTGGCTGCCCACGGTGGGCTTGGCGACCATGTTGTCAAGATCGATCGAAGTGATCGAGTTGATGGTGTTGATCAGCGAGACGGCGTCGGCACCGCCGTGCAGTGCGGCCTGAGCAGCAACGCGAATGTCGGTGATATTGGGCGTGAGCTTCACGATCACAGGCTTGGAGTAATACTGCTTGCACCAGCGCGTGACTTGCTCGATAAGATCGGGGTTCTGGCCCACTGCGGCGCCCATGCCGCGTTCGGGCATGCCGTGCGGGCAACCCAGGTTGAGTTCGATGCCGTCGGCGCCGGTGGCTTCGACCCGCGGCAGGATCGCCTTCCAGCTCTCCTCGACGCAGGGCACCATGATCGAGACGATCAGCGCGCGTTCGGGCCAGCGCTTCTTGACCTCCGTGATCTCGCGCAGGTTGATCTCCAGGCTGCGGTCGGTGATCAGCTCGATGTTGTTGAAGCCCAGCACCTCGCGGTTCTTGCCGAAGTGCGCCGAATAGCGCGACGACACGTTGACTGCCGCCGGGTCCTCACCGAGGGTCTTCCAGACCACGCCACCCCAACCGGCCTCGAAAGCGCGCTCGACATTGTAGGCCTTGTCGGTGGGCGGGGCGGAGGCTAGCCAAAAGGGGTTGGGCGAGCGGATGCCGGCGAATTCGATGCTTAGATCGACGTCGGGTTTTTTCGCGGATGCCTTCATTACGCCACCTCCTGCTGGGCCATGATCTCGTTGTGGATGGCCTGAGCGGCCAGCTTGCCGTGCTGCACGGCCTGGACAGTCAAATCCTGACCGGCCGCGATGCAGTCGCCGCCGGCATACACGCCGGCAAGCCGAGTGCGGAAATTGCCGTCGACTTCGATCTTGCCGGCTTCTTGGCCGAGCTGGCCGGCACGCACGTCGCTCAGGCTGGTGTCATCGAAGGTTTGGCCAATCGCCGTGAAGACGGCATCGGCGGGGACGTCCAGGCTCTCGCCGGTGGCGGCGAGGGCACCGCCGCGGGATTCGGTGCGCGCGAATCGCATACCGGCCACGCGTCCGGCATCGTCGAGCAGCACTTGCTCAGGCTTGGCCCAGGTGACGATGCGCACGCCGTTGGCCTTGGCGATTTCCTGCTCGTGGCCGGTGGCGGCCATCGACTCGACTCCGCGGCGATAGACCAGGGTGACCGCTTCGGCGCCCAGGCGGGCCATTTGCACCGCCATGTCGATGGCAGTGTTGCCGGCACCGATCACCACGCAGCGTTTGGCCAGCGCCAGATCGCCAATGTCCTCGCTCTGACGTAGCTCCTTGATGTAGTCGGTGGCGGGCATCAAGCCGGTAGCGTGTTCCCCGGTTAAGCCCAGCTGGCGACTGGTGCCCAGGCCCAGGCCCAGAAACACCGAGTCGTAATCACGCTGCAGGGTGTCGAGATCGAGATTGTCACCCAGGCGCTGGCCGTGACGGATCTCGATGCCGCCGATCTTGAGCAGGAAGTCGATCTCCTTTTGGGCGTAGTCGTCGACCAGTTTGTACTTGGCGATGCCGTATTCGTTGAGCCCGCCGGGCTTGGCCTCGGCCTCGAAGATCGTCACCCGGTGGCCGAAGGTGGCCAGCCGGTGGGCACAAGAGAGTCCGGCAGGTCCAGCGCCGACGATGGCGATATGCTTGCCGGTATCGGCGGCACGCACGAACGGATGGCCGTCGAAGTGCATGTGATCGACGGCGTGGCGTTGCAACAGACCGATCAGCACCGGCTGGCATTCGGCGTCGTGATTGCGCACGCAGCTCTGTTCGCAGAGGATCTCGGTGGGGCAGACCCGGGCGCAACTGCCGCCGAGGATGTTCTCCTCGAGAATGGTCTGGGCGGCGCCGTTGATATTGTCCTCGGCGATCTCGCGGATGAAGCTTGGGATATCGATATCCGACGGGCAGGCTTCCACGCAGGGGGCATCGTAGCAGTACAGGCAACGCTGGCTCTCGATGAATGCCTGGCGCTGGGTCAACGGCGGATGCAGGTCGCTGAATTCGGCTTCCAGCGCAGTAGTACTATCACGGGTGCCATCGCCGGCTCGCGGCAGGTGGTTGAGAGGGTGGGTCACGGTAGCTCTCCTTCGGCACCGCCGTTCGCCAGGACGAAGCGGCGGGCCGGCTGTTGTTATGGGCTTAAAGTTTCATTCAACTCGACAGATTCAGTGGGCTTTTCCGGGGGCAAGACTTCGCGAGGGCGCTGTAAACCCTTCCTTGGGCGCTACCTTTGCCATCCATGGCAAAGGACCCTCTCTTCGTCTTGCCCCCGGCGCCCATCATCGCTGGGGTTTGGAAATGAGTTGGCATTCGGCAGGGAGAAGGAGCTTCAGCGCTCGACGGCGGTGGCCGCGTTGCGCTCGGCGCGCTTCTTGAGTACGTCATAGACGCCGGGGTAGGCGGGCCGCTCGATGTAGCGACCGGCGCCTTTCTCGGCGTGTAGTTCTTGGCCATCTCGCCATACCCACTTGCCTTGGCTGATGGTGTGGCGTGGGATGCCGCGCACGGTCTTGCCCTCGAAGATGTTGAAGTCGACGTTCTGGTGATGGGTCTCGGCGGAGATGGTGCGTGTGGCGCTGGGGTCCCAGACCACCAGGTCGGCGTCGGCGCCTTCCTGGATCGCGCCCTTGCGCGGGTACATGTTGAAGATCTTGGCGGTGTTGGTGGAGGTGACGGCGACGAAGTCCTGCATCGAGATGCGCCCGCCGTTGACGCCCTCGTCCCAGATCACGGCCATGCGATCCTCGATCCCAGCGGTGCCGTTGGGGATCTTGGTAAAGTCGTCCTTACCCATCGCCTTCTGATCGTCGCAGAAGCAGCAGTGGTCGGTGGCAGTGGTCTGCAGGTTGCCGGACTGTAGCCCGGTCCACAGCGCGTCCTGATGCGCCTTGCTGCGAAACGGGGGGCTCATGACGTGGGCGGCGGCCTTGGCCCAGTCGGCGTTGCGGTAGACGCTGTCGTCGATCATCAGGTGACCGGCAAGCGCCTCGCCATAGACCGGCTGGCCCTGGCGGCGGGCATAGGTGATTTCGTCGAGCGCGTCGCGGCACGAGACGTGCACCACATAGATCGGTGTGCCCAGCGTACCGGCGATGCGAATCGCCCGGCTGGCGGCTTCGCCCTCGACCTGCGGCGGGCGCGACAGCGGATGCGCTTCAGGGCCGGTGAGTCCCTGAGCGAGCAGCTTCTGCTGCATGTGGTAGACCAGTTCGCCGTTCTCGGCATGCACGGTGGGCACTGCGCCAAGCTCCAGGCAGCGGGTGAAGCTGGCCACCAGGATGTCATCGGTAGCCATGATGGCGTTCTTATAAGCCATGAAATGCTTGAAGCTGTTGACGCCATGCTCGCGCACAAGGGTGCCCATATCTTCATGCACGCTGTCGTCCCACCAGGTTACCGCGACATGGAAGGCATAATCGCTGGCGGCTTTCTCGGCCCAGCCGCGCCAGGTCTCGAAGGCCTCCATCAGCGGCTGGCCGGGGTTGGGAATCACGAAGTCGATGATTGTGGTAGTGCCGCCGGCGAGCCCAGCGGCGGTGCCGGTGTAGAAGTCCTCGCTGGCCACCGTGCCCATGAACGGCAGCTGCATGTGGGTGTGCGGGTCGATGCCACCGGGCATCACGTACTGGCCGCTGGCGTCGATCACCTCGGCGTCGGCCGGCGCTTCGAGGTCGACGCCGACAGCGGCAATCCTGCCATCTACGCAGAGCACATCAGCGCGGTAGATGTCGTCATGGGTGACGACGGTGCCGCCACGGATCAGGATGGTCATGATTTCAAACCTCTTGGACTTGTTAGCTGTTCGATCCAGTGCTTGGTTGCGCTGGATTAATCGGCTTGCTCAGTCATGCGGCCGGTCTACTCGCCATCCGTGAGCCGCGTGTAGGTTTCAGGTCGGCGGTCGCGGAAGAACTGCCAGGTATTGCGAATTTCGCGGACCATTGCCAAGTCGACCTCGTGGATCAGCAGCTCGTCTTCGCTGGCGCTGGCCTTGACTTCGATCTCCCCGCGCGGATTGGCGATGTAGGAATTGCCGTAGAATTCGCCGATGTTCCATGGCGCTTCGGTGCCGACGCGATTGATAGCGGCGATGAAGCAGCCGTTGGCGGCGGCCGAAGCGGGTTGTTCGAGCTCCCACAGGTACTGCGACAGACCAGCGACAGTGGCCGAGGGGTTGAAGATGATCTCGGCACCGTTGAGGGCCAGGGCGCGCCAGCCTTCGGGGAAGTGACGGTCATAGCAGATGTAGACGCCGACCTTGCCGTAGGCGGTATCGAAGACCGGCCAGTTCGATTTGCCCGGCTTGAAGAAATACTTCTCCCAGAAGCCGGCGAGCTGCGGGATGTGTGTCTTGTGGTACTTGCCGAGATAGCTGCCGTCGGCATCGAACACCGCCGCAGTGTTGTAGTAGATGCCAGGGACAGTCTCCTCGAAGATGGGTACGATGATCACCATGTGATGCTTGGCCGCAAGTTTCTGCATCATCTGACAGGTCGGCCCTTCGGGAACTTTCTCGGCGGCGGCGTACCACTTCTTGTCTTGGCTGGGGCAGAAGTAGGGCTGGTTGAAGACTTCCTGAAAACACAGTACTTGAACGCCGGCATCGGCGGCTTTCTCGATGTAGGGCAAGTGCGCTTCGTTCATGGCATCGCGGATGGCGGCCGGCTCGATGTCGGTCTCGACTTTCAAGGCCATCTGGATCAAGCCGATCTTCACTTTTTGCATCAATGAATCCTCATGTTGTGCTTGTTGTTAACGGTTGTCGTACACCGTTATGCATTGATTCGGCTTTTCTAAAACCTGTCTGTTAAGTCAGGATAATAAAAACTTAGTCGCTCATAAGGCGTTATTTCAAGTTGTTTTTGAATTTTTTGGGATGAATTTAAATTTGCGTAACCTATTAATTTAAAAACAATTCCCTATAAGGCTGCAAGGCGTGCACCAATTTTTGGTTTAAAAAATATAGGTTTATTTATATGTTTAAAAACATATATTTATGATTTTTATAAAGGCGCTAGAGTAGGTCGGAAGGCATTGTTATGCACCATTGTGGAACTTGTCTAGAGTGTCAGGATGAGCCTGACAAGGCATGTTGGATATGCACAGTGACGGTATGTGAGAAAAGTTGACGGTGCGGGCAGGATTGATTGATTTATTAAAATCAATGACTTGTTACGAATGGGCCAGGTTGATGGAAGCTGCTTTCAAGAAGGCTTCTCCCTCAAAACGCGAGATTGGGCATGCTTTTTGCGGGAAGATGGCAAGCGACGGTCAGTATTCAACACAATGCATAGCTTCCCGATGCGGGGAGTTGGCAGCCGCAAGAGGAGACAACAACAATGACGGCAAACACTTCACGCTCGGTGCAGCGTGGCGACCTTGTCGAGCTCGAGGTCGGTGACGACGTTCGGGAAAGTTCACGTTTCAATGAGGATATCGCCCCGACACGGTTCGAGGAGCGTACTTGGTCGCGCTGGAACGTCGCGGCCTTGTGGGTCGGTCTGTCGATTTGCGTGCCGACCTACACGCTGGGCGGCATCCTGACGGCCTATTTCGGGCTCTCGGTGAGCGAGGCATTGGTCACGATCCTGATCGCCAATATCGTGATCCTGGTGCCCCTGACGCTGAATGCCTTCCCGGGCACCAAGTTCGGCATTCCGTTTCCGGTGGTATTGCGCTCGTCGTTCGGTATTCGTGGCTCCAACGTTCCCTGCCTGATAAGGGCGCTGGTTGGGTGCGGCTGGTTCGGCATTCAGACGATGTTCGGCGGGCTGGCGATTCACCTATTGCTGTCGGCGGTCTTTCCACCCTGGCGTGCGTTGGAAGGGCTTGGCGAGGTGATCGGCTTTTTCCTGTTCGGTGCCATGAATCTGTATGTGGTGATCCGCGGTGCCGAGTCGATCAAGTGGCTGGAGACCCTTTCGGCGCCACTGCTGTTGGCCGTTGCCGTGGGGCTGATGGTGTGGGCCATGCCGCACGTGTCGATGACCGAACTGTTGAGTCAGCCGCCGTCGCGTCCAGAAGGTGCGCCAGTCTACGGTTATTTCTTCGCCGGGCTGACGGCCATGGTGGGTTTCTGGGCCACGTTGTCGCTTAACATTCCCGACTTCAGCCGTTTTGCCAAGAGTCAGAAGGATCAGATCGTCGGCCAGATCATCGGCCTGCCGTTGACCATGTTCTTCTTTGCCTCGCTGGGCGTCGTCATGACGGCGGCGTCGGCGTCGCTGGTGGGGGAAACGATTGCCGATCCGGTGAACTTGATCGGGCGTATCGATAATCCCTTCTGGGTGGTCATTGCCATGGTGCTGATCATCATCGCGACGATCTCGACCAATACCGCCGGTAATATCGTATCCCCGACTAACGATTTTCAGAACATCGCCCCCAAGCTGATCAACCAGACGCGCGGTACGCTGATGACCGGCCTGGTCGGGGTACTGCTGATGGGTTATGACCTGTTGCAGAAAGCTGGCGTGATCGTCTCCGACGTGACCCTCGAGAGCCTGTACTCCAACTGGTTGTTGGGCTATTCGAGCCTGTTGGGTCCGATCGCCGGGATCATGATCGTCGACTACTTCCTGATCAAGCGCCAGCAACTCGACGTTGCCAGCCTGTACAAGGATGGCGCTGCCTACCCGGCCTACAACCCGGCGGGGTTCATCGCCTTCTTCGTGCCGGTGGCGCTGACCGTGTTCTCGTTGGCGACGGGTGCCTGGACCTGGTTCTACGATTACGGCTGGTTCACTGGTTCGGCTCTGGGGGCGGTCATCTACTACGTTGCCATCCAGGTACTTGCCAAGCCGTTGAGCGAGGATGACGCGGTAACCGATAAAGTAGGCACCTGAGCGAGCGCGATGGGGTAATCGTGATGCTCTGTTCTCTACATGCAAGCCACCGCCCAAAGGCGGTGGCT
>NZ_JAKGAM010000019.1 GCF_023061285.1 Chromohalobacter nigrandesensis | reverse complement strand
AGCCCCGTCGAGTCGGCACCCCCGACGCGAACGGAGTATAGCTCAGCTTGGTAGAGCGCTGCCTTCGGGAGGCAGAGGTCGTAGGTTCGAATCCTGCTACTCCGACCAAAGAACATCTGTAAAAACGGCCACTGGCTCTTCGGAGCGGTGGCCGTTTTTCGTTTGCTTCTCTTTTAGGCTCCATACAGGTGCCAAGCGTCAGAAGGCTAGCTGACGCCATCACCTCACGCACCCAAGAGCCGAGTTAGTATTCACGCTTCTACTGGAAATTTTCTCCTGGATGAATTTCATTCATATTGAGGATAAAAATCCTTCACTGGTGGTGGAAGTTAAAGGGCTGCCAAAATGCAGCCAACTTAAGACACATACCACCTCGGAGTATTCATGGCACACGATTTGCTCACCCAACGACTCGACCAGGGTCCCCTCATTTGTGCCGAAGGCTTCCTGTTCGAGCTTGAACGGCGCGGTTATCTCTCTGCCGGTGAGTTCGTACCCGAGGTAGCGCTGCTGCGCCCGGACGCGCTGGAAGCGTTGCACCGTGATTTCCAGCATGCGGGATCAGACATTGTGCAGGCGTTCACCTACAACGGCCACCGCGAAAAAATGAGGGTAATCGGCAAGGAAGACCTGCTGGAACCGCTGAACCGGGCTGCCCTGAGGATTGCTCGCAAGGTCGCCGATGAAAAGGTCGGTAATCTGATGGCCGGCAACATTTCCAACAGCAACGTCTGGGACCCTGAAGACCCGGCCTCACAGCAGAGTGTGCGTGCCATGTTCGACGAGATGGTGCAATGGGCCGTAGAGGAAGGCGCTGACTTCATCATCGCAGAAACGTTCTACTATGCCGGAGAAGCCGAAGCAGCCCTGGACGCGATCAAGGCTAAGGGACTGCCTGCCGTCGTCACCCTAGCGCCGATGGCCGAGAATCGCATGATCGATGGCCCCGGCATCGTGGAAACCTGTGTTGCCCTTGAGAAGAAGGGAGCCAGCGTGGTCGGCCTGAATTGCTTCAGAGGGCCGGACACCATGTTGCCCTGGATCCAGCAGATCCGCGATGCCGTTGCCTGCCATGTGGCGGCGCTGCCGGTGACCTATCGCACCACCGAGCAGGAGCCGACCTTCTTCAACCTCTCCGACAATCAGGGGTGCAGCTGCCCGGCTCCCCACGGACGCCCTTTCCCGACCGCCCTGGACCCACTGTTCTGCAATCGCTACGAACTCGGTGCCTTTGCTCGCAAAGCTCATGCTCAGGGAGTCAACTATCTCGGCGTATGTTGCGGCGCATCGCCGATGCACGTGCGTGAGGTGGCCATGGCGGTGGAGCGTGAGCCGGAAGCTGCCCAATTTGCAGAGCGCATGGAGAATCACTTCATGTATGGCTCTCACGATCGCTTGCCGGACCATATTGCCGCCCTGGGGGAGAAGGCCTAACAAGGTGCAGATGGAAACCCGTTGATCTAGACAGCCACGGAAACCCGGACAGTGTGCATCCGCACCATAGTCATGCCGTGCTTTCCAGCGTCGCGCCAGCATCCATACTGATGGATACGCTCATCGGCGTTCTGGGAGCTCCTCATGCAACGCTTATCGCTGGAACCCGCCGTGCTTCACGTCGCGCGACTCACACCCTTGCTGGAGTGGCTGCAAACGCATCTGGCGCTGCCGATTCTGCTGCGTACCCCGTACAGCGCTTGTCTCGAGCTGCACCGCAAAGGCCATAACAGTCATGTGTTACTGCTCGAGGAGCATCCCGAGGCACTCGCCGGTACGCTACGCCTGGAAGCCGACAACCCGGAATTCGAGCGTCTTGCGCCGCTGCTGACGCGCCAGGGAGCGCGCTGTCTGGAAGCGTCACGCGAACATCCTAGTGCCTCGCGTGGCTGTGCCTGGCGGGTACTGACCATGCCACTACCCGGTGATTGGCAGCTGATGCTGCTGGCTCTCGATCCACGCCGCTGCCAACCCTTGGGACCGCACGGACTGGCACCTTGATGCGCCCCATCATTCATCGTCTTCGTGCGCGCGCTGAACACGCTCGGCCATGGCCCGGCGCTGTTTGTTGCGACGGTAACGACGTATCAGCGCCACCCAGCACGCGGCGAGGAGCATCAGCGCCAAGGTCGCGCCCTGCCAGGGGCGTGCCGCGTCGCCCAGACACGTTTCCAACGTCATGATCAGGATGAATCCCAGGGCCTGACTGGCGATGGCTGCCGCGCGCAACCCATCGATCCCATAGCGCGAAATCACCATGTATTCTCCCCCTTCCACCTCGCTCTGACGCCGCGCGAGGACTTCAACTCAGCCCCCTTGCTAAAGAGGCGACTCCAAAAGCGTTAGTGTAACGTGTCAGGCATCGCGATTCTCATCGCCACCGTGAGGCTCCCCATGCCGCCCATCATGCTCGGCTCCGTGCCGCTACCACCTGCACCTCTCTACGCCGCCATCGCGGCGCTCACACTGCTGGGGCTCGGCGCGTTGTTGCGCCTGCCCCGCACACGGCGACGCCAGTGGTTGAGCGGTACATTGGTGGCGGCGCTGATCGGGGCGCGTCTGATGTACGTCGTGCTGCATTTCGAGGCTTATCGCCAGGCGCCGTTCGAGGCCGTCACGCTGTGGCAGTCCGGATATCATCCGCTGGGCGCCTTGCTCGGTGCCTTGACATGGACACTGTGGCGCTTGCGCGACCTGTCCGCGCGCCAGGTACGCCTGGCCACCGGCACGCTCGTGACATGTAGCGCCTTATGGTGGGGATTGAATGCCTGGCAGCCGCTGGTGGGCGAGCCTCCGCCCGCGCAGTTGCCGAACCTGACCTTGAAGACCCTCGACGGCACCCCGACGCCCCTCGAAACGCTGACGTCGGCGTCTCCGCTCATCCTGGTGCTGTGGCGCAGCGACTGCCGGGAATGCCGTCACACGCTGGCAAGGCTTGCCGACCTGAATCGCGACGCCGCCACCGTGGTGACAGTCAACGAAGGCCAGACATTGCTACAAGCTGCACGCTATCTCGACGCCCGGCATGCCTCCTTCCCCCATGACCTGCGTGACCCGCAACAACGCCTGCAGGCCTATTTCGGCATGCCCGCCCTGCCGCTGGTACTGCGCCTCGACGCCCACGGCAAGCTGCGCGATTACCAGATAGGCGAGATTTCCACGGCGCATCTCATGCGCTGGCTTTCGCCTACGACCTGAAAACGCAATCGCCTGTTAAGCCCTTCGCCGCTTTCCGGTAGAATACCGCGCCCCGCCGTCCTGCATGCTCCCCCGGCAAGACGGCGCGCCACGTACCGTTATATCATCATCATCCCGAGGCATCATGAGCGAATTCATTCCGGGCCAGCGCTGGGTCAGCGACGGCGAAGCCGAGCTGGGGCTGGGCACGATCCTGAGCTGTGACGTCCGAAGCGTGACCGTTCTCTTTGCCGCCAGCCAAGAAACGCGCACCTATAGCGTTCGCCAGGCACCGCTGACCCGCGTGGTCTTCGGCACCGGCGACCGGATCGAAGCCGCCGACGGCCGCACGCTGACCGTTGACGACACCAAGGAAGCCAACGGGCTGCTGGTGTATATCGTCGAGACGGCAGACGGCGAATACGACGAGCTTCCCGAAAGCCGCCTCGCCGACAGCATGCGCTTTCAACAGGCGCGCGACCGACTGCTCACCGGTCAGGTCGACCGCAACGACTGGTTCGAGCTGCGCTATCGCACCCTGCACCACTATCACCGCATCGCCCAGAACCCGGCGAACGGCCTGGCCGGACCCCGTGTGGACCTTATCCCTCACCAGATGTACATCGCCGACGAGGTCTCGCGCCGTCATGCGCCGCGCGTACTGCTTGCCGACGAAGTGGGCCTGGGCAAGACCATCGAAGCCGGTTTGATCCTCCACCGTCTGCTGCTCACCGGACGTGCCGAACGCGCGCTGATCCTGGTGCCCGACAGTCTGAGCCATCAATGGCTGGTCGAGATGCTGCGCCGCTTCTCGCTGCATTTCACGCTGCTCGACGAGCAGCAAAGCCAGCACAGCACGGGCAACCCCTTCGAGAGTGCCCAGCTGGTACTGGCCAGTCAGCAATGGCTGTTCGCCAATCCGCATCGTCAAACCCAAGCCCTGGCCTGCGACTGGGACCTGCTGATTGTCGACGAGGCCCATCATCTCGACTGGACGCCCGAAGCCAGCGGCCCCGGTTATGCCTGTGTCGAGCAGTTGGCGCGCGTCATCGACGGCGTGTTGCTGCTCACCGCCACGCCCGAGCAGATGGGCCAGGCCGGCCATTTCGCGCGGCTGCGCCTGCTCGATCCAGAGCGCTACACCAGCCTGGAAGCCTTCGCCGCCGAAGAAGCGGGCTATGCCAAGGTCGCCGAGGCAGTGGACGCCCTCGAACGCCTGCCCGGTGATGCTGCGGATCGCGACGCCGTGGGCGCGGTCATCGACGACGCGGACAGCCAGGCGCTGCTCGAGACGCTGTTCGACCCCGAAAGCGACGCGGCACAGCATCAAAGCGCCCGCCGCCAGCTCCGCGAGCAGTTGCTCGACCGCCACGGCACCGGCCGGGTGATGTTCCGCAACAGCCGCCGCCATGTCGCCGGCTTCCCTGAGCGCCATTTGCACATCACGCGCCTGACCCCGCCATCCAACTACCGCCGCGAACTGCGCAAACTGGATCGCGACATGGACTACCTCGATGACCTGCTGATCGCTACCGGGCTCGATCATCCCGAGGTGCTGCTCTATCCCGATGCCATGTATCGTGCACTGAGCGATGACGTGTCGAGCGTCGCTTCGCCGGGCGACGTTGCACTCAACGCCGAACCCTGGTGGCAGATCGACCCGCGCGTGACCTGGCTGCTGGAGCGCCTCACCGAGGTCGGCCGCGACAAGGTGCTGGTCATCGCCCACGACCGCACAACCGCCAGCGACCTCAGCGAGGCACTGCGCGTGCTGGGCGGGTTCCAGGCGCCGGTGTTCCACGAGGGTATGACGCTCATCGAGCGCGACCGGGCGGCGGCCGCCTTCGCCGACGACGAAGACGGCTGTCAGGTACTGGTATGCTCGGAAATCGGCTCCGAGGGGCGTAACTTCCAGTTCTGCCGCCACCTGGTGATGTTCGATCTACCCGCGCACCCCGATCAGCTCGAGCAACGCATCGGCCGCCTCGACCGCATCGGCCAGCAACACGCCATCGAGCTCTACGTGCCGGTGTTCGAAGACAGCCCCGGCGAGCGCCTGCTGCGCTGGTACGACGAGGGCATGCGCGCCTTCAACGCCCCGCATGGCATCGGCAGCGAACTCTACGATGCCTTCGGCGACAGCGTGGCCGACTCCCTGCTCGACAATGATTCCCTCGAAGAGGTCATCGCGGAAACGCGCGCCTATTTCGAAAGCCGCCTCGCTGCGCATGAGGCCGGTCGCGACCGGCTGCTGGAATGGAACGCCTGCCGCCCGGAACGCGCCCAGAGCGTCACCGAGGCCATTCGCGAGCTGGACGAAGACACCACACTGCCACGTTACGTCGACAAGGCCCTGGACGTGTTCGGCGTCGAGAGTCGCGACCTCGGGGGCGATATCCAGCACCTGCTGGCGGGGCCGCACATGCTCGACGGTCTGCCGGGCCTGGTCAAAGGCGAGGAAGGCTTCTCGGCGACGTTCGACCGACAGCGCGCCCTGGCCCGCGACGACGTGCAGCGCCTCTCCTGGGAACATCCGCTGGTGCGCGAAATGATGGAGCGCATCCTCGACGGCACCCTCGGCAATACCGCGCTGGCGCTACTTCAGCATCCGGCGATTCCCGGCGGCCGACTGATGGCCGAGTTGGTGTTCCGGACCCATTGTCCAGCGCCCAAGCACTTGAATGTCGGACGTTTCCTGCCACCCACGGCGGTTCGTTTGCTGCTCGACGAGTCAGGCGCCAACCTGACGCAGAAAGTCTCGTTCGGGGGCTTGGCGAAGAACCTCAAGAAGGTCAAGAAGGCCGTCGCGCGCGATCTGATCAAGTCGCGCCATGCGCAATTGCGCGAGCTGTTGACCAACGCCGAGGGCGAGGCCGAGAACGAGTTACCAAGCATCGTCGAAGCCGCACAGACGCGCATGCGCGAGACGCTGGACACCGAGCTGGCGCGTCTCAAGGCCCTGGCGCGCCACAACCCGGCAGTACGCGACGCGGAAATCGACGCCCTGGCCCATGAGCGTCAGGCGCTGGATACGGCCATCGACGCCACGCGGCTACGCCTTGACGCGGTACGGGTGATCGTCACCGTCGACCCGCCCGAATGAGCCCGGACCGTGAGACCTGATATCAGCGGCCGAGAATCGCCTTCAAGGCGCTATCCAGCGTCGGATAGTGAAACGTGAACCCCGCCGCTTCCAGGCGCGCGGGGCGCATGCGAGCGCCGGTCAGCAACAAGCGTGACATCTCACCCAGGGCCAGCCGCAGCAAGCCAGCGGGCACCGTCATCAGCGCGGGGCGATGCAAATGATGCGCCAAGGTACGCGTGAAGTCGGCATTGGTGACGGGATGCGGCGCAGAGGCATTGAAAGGCCCTTCAAGGTCATCCCGCTCGAGCAACAACAGCACGATGCGCACTAGATCCTCGCGATGAATCCACGGCATATACTGACGTCCGCTTCCCAAGCGGCCTCCCAACCCCAAGCGGAAAGGCAGGAGCAATTTGCTCAATGTGCCGCCACCGGCGTCGAGTACCAGCCCGGTGCGCAACAGCGCGACTCGCACGCCCAGCGGCTCGGCCGCGCGTGCCGCCGACTCCCACTGCGCGCACAGGCGATGGGCGAACTCGTCGGTGGGCGGGGTTTGCTCGGTGACGTCGCGCTCTCCCTGATCGCCGTAAAATCCCATGGCCGATCCGGAGACCATGACTCGCGGCGGCGTCTCCAGGCGCTCGCACAGCGTCACCAGCTCGCGCGTGATGGTGAGTCGCGAGGCACTCAAGCGCTGCTTCTGCGCCTCGCTCCAGCGCTTGTCGGCGATGGGCTCGCCGGCGAGATTGACGATTGCCTCGGGTGCGTCGTCCGTAAAGGCCATGACCGACTCGCGGATCTCGATGCCCTCGGGCAGATGCGTCTGCGCCCGGGCTGGGGAGCGCGATACCACCAGCAACCGATGGCCAGCTTCGTGCAGGCGATGACAGAGCAGTCGTCCAACGAAACCGCTACCGCCGGTGATCAGGATGCGCATGATGGCTCTCCGAATACGTATTATACGACCGTTGTACAATTTGCTAGAGTTGTCCAGGTAAACATGCATTGGCCTGGCTGGAAATCATAGCCCATGGCAACCTGCCACGTGACTATCGTCGCCACACGAGACGTCACGTCATTCATCTTCCAGGAGATCGCTCGATGAGCCACGCCTTGATCCTACTCGCCCATGGCTCCAGCGATGCCCGCTGGCGCGCCCCCTTCGAGACGCTCGAGCACGACCTTCGCGCACGCCTCGAAACCCCTGCCGTCCTCGCCTACATGGAGCTAAGCGAGCCCTCACTGGAAACCCGGGTCGCCGAACTGTATGACCAGGGCCATCGACGCCTCGATATCTTGCCGCTGTTTTTCGCCGCCGGGCGTCATCTACGCCAGGACGTTCCGGACCAGCTCGAAGCCTTGCGCGCTCAATACCCCCAGACGACATTGACACTGCTCGACCCCGTCGGCCAACACCCAGCCTTCGTCGAAGCATTGGCGGGCATCGTGACGGCCCGCGCAGAAGCGCCAGCGGAACAATGAGACGTGATGAATATTGTACAAAATCATTGCGACGTACAACTTCATCCCCCATGCTAAGCGGCAAGATTCACAGGAGGAACCTAAGCGCATGAGTGAACAGGCGATGGATCCGGCCAGCTCGCCGCTGTACCCGATCCGCGAGGTTTCACGGCTGACCGGCGTCAACTCCGTGACCTTGCGCGCTTGGGAGCGCCGCTACGGCCTGATCCGTCCGCAGCGCACCCCCAAGGGACACCGTCTCTATGCACGCGAGGACATACGGCGCGTCGAACGCATTCTGCAATGGCTCAACCGAGGCGTTCCCGTCAGTCAGGTGCGCGATCTGCTCGAGCAGGCAGAACCTGAGGTCAATGACGTCCCGTCACCGGATATCAGCGACTGGGAAGGCCAGCGCCAGCGACTACTGCAGGCCGTCGACGCGCTGGATAGCGATACGCTTGAGGTGCTGTTCAACCGCAGCATGGCGCTTTATCCCGCCGGCTTGTGCGTGGCCGAGTTATGGCAGCCGGTGATCGATCAGCTCGAGGAACGCTGGAGCGATCAATTCGGTGCCGAGTTGCAGCGCCGCTTGCTGGAAAGCTTCCTGCGCACACGGGTCGGCATTCGCCTGTACCACGCCAACCAAGCCACGCGAGGTGCACGCCTGCTGCTGTTGCGTCTGCCCGAAGAACGCGACCTGTTGCGCCTAATGCTTTTAGCGCTGGTGGCGTCCGCCTCGGGATTTCGGGTCGACTGGCTGGATACCGACCTGCCGCTCAACGAGTTGCCGCTGGCTGCAGAGCGCTTCAAGGCAGATGCCGTACTCATGACCAGCGGATATGCCGAGCGCAGCGATCTCATTCGACGTCAGTTGCCGCGTGTGGCGGAGCAGCTCGAGATACCGCTGTGCCTGGTCGGCCCTGTGGCACGCATCCGCGGGACAGAGCTGGAAAACACCCAGGTCGCTTCGCTCGGTGACGAACTACCCGCCGCGCTCAGCCGCCTGCATGGGCTGCTGGGGCGCTAGTTTTCGTATAAAGCCCAATCCTCATAACCACGCCTGAGAGTGGCCATGTCCGATGTGCAATTGATGTGGTTCCGCAGCGACCTGCGAACCCTCGATAATCGTGCCCTGCAAGCCGCCGCCGAACGCGGACCAGTGATCGCCGTGTTCCTGACCAGCCTTCCACAGTGGCAACGTCACGACCACGGCGCCAACAAGGTCGACTTCTGGTTACGCGGCGTGGCCGCGCTTCGCGAGCATCTTTCTGGCCTCAATATTCCCCTGCTGCAACGGCGCATCGCGACCTACGACGAGGCGCCTGCGGCGCTGCTCGAAATAGCGCGCGAGCATGGCGCCAGCGCGCTGCACTTCAATCGCGAATACCCTCTCAACGAGCACCGCCGCGATGCAGCCGTGGAGTCCGCCTTTCAAGCCACAGGTATCGCAACATGGGGGCATACCGACGCGGTGGCCTATGCCCCCGGCGAGCTGCTCACCGGCAAGGGCGAGCCGTATAGCGTCTTCACACCATTCGCCAAGGCCTGGCATCGTCAGTTGGCATCACGCCGCATCGCCCTGGTGGAAGAACCCGCTCCCCAAACTCCGTTGGGCATCGACGCCGACCCGCCGCCCTCACGCGATCTCGAGACGCTGGACGACGCGCCACTTGACCCGAGTTTTTGGCCCGCGGGGCAGGACGAGGCCGGCGACCGGCTCGAGCGTTTCCTGCGCTTTCGCGGCCATCACTACAAGCGTCAGCGCGATTTTCCCAAGCTGCCCGGCACCAGCGAGCTGTCTCCCTACCTGGCGCTGGGCATGATCTCGCATCGCCAGTGCCTGCACGCGGTGATGAGCAACAACGAGGGGCAGCTGGCCGACGGCGATGCCGGCCTCACCGCCTGGGCCAACGAATTGATCTGGCGCGAGTTCTATCTGCATATCGCCGCCAGTTTTCCCGACATCAACCGTCACCGCCCTTTCCAGTCGCACACCAAGGCCCTGGTCTGGCGCGACGATGACGCTGGGTTTCAGGCGTGGTGCGAAGGGCGTACCGGCTACCCGCTGGTCGATGCCGCGATGCGCCAGTTGGTCCAGCGCGGCTGGATGCACAACCGCCTGCGCATGGTCGTGGCGATGTTCCTGTCCAAACACTTGCTGATCGACTGGCGCCGTGGCGAGGCCTTCTTCATGCGCCACCTCGTCGACGGCGACTTCGCCTCCAACAATGGTGGCTGGCAGTGGGCCGCTTCCACCGGCACCGATGCCGCGCCCTATTTCCGCATCTTCAACCCCACCACCCAGGCGGAACGCTTCGACCCGGAAGGCCGCTTCATCGCGGAATACCTGCCGGAACTGGCCGAGTTGCCGCTCAAGTCGCGCTTCTTCCCTGACGCTACGCAACGCCGACAAACCGGCTACGCCACCCCCATCGTCGACCACAAGGCGGCACGCCAACGCGCGCTGGACGCCTTCAAGTCACTGACGACGTAACCAACGCACCACCTAGGCATACGCCCCGGAGGACAGCATGCACCAGGACCCCACCTTGGAGGCCTTTTGCCATGCCTTTAAAAATCTAGACAAGACATGTACAGGAGACCTAGAAAACCTCTACACTGAAGATGTGTCGTTCACGGACCCGTTACACCACATCGAGGGACGCAACGCCTTGATGGGCTATTACGTCGAGATGCTCGACAACGTCACCGAGTGCCGCTTCGACACCCACCACTACCAGCGTGACGACGATGAGGCCTGCGTCGATTGGGTAATGTCGCTCAGTCATCCCCGACTTGCCGGTGGCCGCAGAATCGAGGTGGCGGGGTGCTCGCGACTGACGTTGCGCGACGAGCGGGTCTGCCGGCAACGCGATTACTTCGATGCCGGTGCGATGCTTTACGAACAACTACCCGTATTAGGTGCCCTGATCCGCTGGCTAAAGCGACACACGCGTCCGACGTCTAGATCGCATTAGTCAGCACTCAGGCCTAGGCGCGCGCCACCTGAAGGAGAGCCCATGACCACATCAACGGCCCCACGGCGCATCTGGCTGACCGGCGCCACGTCAGGCATCGGTGAGGCACTTGCCGTACGCCTGCTGCGGGAAGGCCACCGGGTGGCGCTGACCGCACGGCGACGCGACGCTCTGGAGGCGTTGGCGGCCCCCTTCGAGAATGCTCTGGTGGTCCCCGCCGATTTGACCGACCGCGACTCGGTCAGCGCCGCCGGGGAACGTATCGAAGCCGTCTTCGGGGGACTCGAACTGGTCCTGCTCAATGCCGGTACCTGCGAATACGTGGACGCGAGCGACTTCGATGTCGATCTCATCGAACGCGTCCTGGCCACTAACCTCCATGGCACGCTGTACGCCATCGATGCGGCACTACCGCTACTGCGACGCGCTCGCCATGGCACACAGCGCCCGCAGTTGGCGGCCGTCTCAAGTGCCTCGGCGTACTTCCCGTTGCCGCGCGCCGAGGCTTACGGCGCATCCAAGGCCGCGATCAGCTACTTCCTCGCCTCCCTGCGGCTCGACCTGGCGGCGGAAGGCATCGATGTCAGCGTCATACACCCCGGTTTCGTGCGTACGCCGTTAACCGAGCGTAATGACTTTCCCATGCCCATGCGCGTCGAGGTCGATACCGCCGTCGAGGCCATCCTGCGCGGCTTGGAGAAGCGCGCACTCGACATTCATTTCCCGCGTCGCTTCACCTTGCTGGTCAAGCTGGCGGGCATCCTGCCGCCCACGCTGCGCCACCGCCTGGGGCGCCGTCTGACCCGCAACGCCGACGAGGAGAGCCGCGCATGAACGCGCCCGCCTCACGTATCGCGGTGGTCGGTGGCGGCATTGCCGGCATGGCCTGTGCCCATTACCTATCGCAACGTCATGAAGTGACACTGTTCGAGGCCAACGAGCACCTCGGCGGCCACACTGCGACCGTGGATGTCGAGCTTGACGGGCGCCGGCATGCTATCGATACCGGCTTCATCGTCTTCAACGACCGCACCTACCCGCATTTTCAGCGTTTGCTGGCGCAATTGGGCGTTTCCGCGCAAGCCACCGAGATGAGCTTCTCGGTGCATGCCACGCACGAGGACTTCGAATATAACGGCCATACCCTCGACACCCTGTTCGCCCAGCGCCGCAACTTGCTGCGTCCCCGCTTTCACGGCATGCTGCGCGATATCCTGCGCTTCAATCGCCACGCGGTACGCGATCTATCACACGGCACCTTGCCGGAGGATATGACACTGGGCGAGTACCTGACACAGGGCGGCTACGGCGAGACTTTCCGGCGCCGTTACCTGCTGCCCATGGGGGCTGCCATCTGGTCCGCCAGCGAGCGCGACATGGCGAATTTCCCGCTGACGTCTTTCGTGCGTTTCTTTCATCATCATGGGCTGCTGTCGGTGCACAACCGCCCCCAGTGGTACACGCTAGTGGGCGGTGCACGGCGCTACATCGCCCCGTTGACGGCCGCCTACGCCCAGCGTATTCGCCTGGCCTGCCCGGTGAAGGGTATCGAACGCGACGCCACGGGCGTGACATTGACCACGCCCCAAGGAAGGGAACGTTTCGATCAAGTAGTGCTCGCCTGTCACAGCGACCAGGCATTGGCAATGCTAACCGATCCCCGCCCGGCGGAGCACGAGATCCTCGACGCCCTGCCGTACCAGGACAACGACGTGGTGCTGCATACCGATACTCGCCTGCTGCCACGTCGGCGCCGCGCCTGGGCGAGCTGGAACTATCGCATCGACGGGCGCGAGGACGACGCGCGCGTCTCGGTGACCTACGATATGAACCGCCTCCAGCACCTGCCAGGCGAGACGCGTTTCTGCGTGACGCTCAACGACAGCGAGGCCATTTCCCCCGAGTGCATGCTGCGGCGCTTCGTCTATCGTCACCCCAGCTTCACGCTGGCGGGCGCCGCCGCTCAGCAGCGCCATGCGGAAATCTCCGGCACGCAGCATCGCACGCATTTCTGCGGCGCTTACTGGCGCCACGGTTTCCACGAAGACGGTGTCTGGAGCGCGCTACGCGTGGCCCGCGCACTTGGCTGCGACGAATCCAGTGCCCTGCAAGGGTGTCTCTCGTCATCCTCCGCCGTGCCGGAAGGAGCTCCGGCATGAGCAGCGTGCTCTTGCATAGCCGAGTAGCCCGGGGCGAGCTGCGCCATCGGCGATTCACGCCGCGCGCGCATCACTTCACCTACCGCGTGTGGATGGCCTGGATCGACCTGGACGAGCTGCCCGAGCTCTTCGATGCGCTGCCGGGCTTCAGTGCACGACGTGCTGCGCTGGCGCGTTTTCGCCGCGAGGATTATCTAGGGCCCACGCATCTACCGCTCAAGACGGCGGTCCATCAGCGTTTACGCCATGAGCTGGGCGAGTCGGCACCCACAGGGCCCGTTCGCATGCTGACCCAGTTGCGCCTATGTGGCGTGCTCTTCAATCCCATCACGCTGTATTACGCCTACGACCACGACGAACGCCTGTGCGCCATCCTTGGCGAGGTCACCAACACGCCGTGGCAAGAGCGTCACGTCTATGCCTACCCGGTAACGCCGACGCGCCATGTCCACGCTGCTCATTTCGACAAGGCGCTGCACGTCTCACCGTTCAACCCCATGGACATGCGCTATCGCTGGCGCTTCAACACACCGGGCGACCACTTGCTGATGCACATGGAAGTATGGCGCGAGGCCACACGCCATTTCGACGCCACGCTGAGCCTGCGCTTCGCACCCGCGGGGCAGCGCGCGTGGCTTGTCGCCCTGGCACGCGCCCCCTGGATGAGTCTCAAGACGCTGGCCGGCATTCACTTCGAGGCATTGCGCCTATGGTTGAAGCGCGTGCCGCTCTTTTCACATTCCCGTGGCGAGGAGAAACGCCCGTGACGACTACTCGTTCCGCCACCAAGATGCCCGCCAACACCCTCGATACGCGCATGGCACGCTGGCTCAAGCCACGCTTGCTGCGCCAATTGGCGACCCTCGAGGGAGGCATGCTGATCATCGAAGAAGCCGGACGCACGCATCGACTCGGCCGGGGCGGTCCGCTGAAGGTACACCTGCACGTGCATAACGAGCGCTTATGGCGACGCATCGCATTGGGGGGCAGTGTCGCGGCCGGGGAAACCTACATGGACGGTGACTGGCACTGCGACGACCTGGTGGCGCTGATTCGCTTGCTCGCGCGCAACCTGGAGCACGTCAACGAGCGGCTGGAGAAAGGCCCCGCACGACTGGCGCACGGCGTGCTCAGTACGCTTCATGCCCTGCAACGCAATACCACCGGGCGTGCCCGACGCCATGTCGCCGCGCATTACGATCTCGGCAATGCCCTCTTCGAGACATTCCTCGATCGCGAGCACTGGCTGTACTCCAGCGCCATCTTTCCACGCCCGGACGCCAGCCTGGAAGACGCCTCGACCTACAAGCTGGAGCTCATTCTCGACAAGCTGGATATCGGCCCCGGGCATCACCTGCTGGAGATCGGTACCGGTTGGGGCGGGCTGGCACTTTACGCGGCGCGCACCCGGGGCTGCCACGTCACCACCACGACCATTTCCGAGGAGCAGTATTCACACACCGCGCGTCGCATTCGCGAAGCCGGTCTCGAGGAGCGCATCACCCTGCTCAAGCGCGATTATCGCGATCTCGAGGGGCGTTACGATCGCCTGGTGTCGGTGGAAATGATCGAAGCGGTGGGGCATCAGTACCTGGCCACTTATCTGGCCACCGTCGACCGCCTGCTCAGCGACGACGGGCTGGCGCTGATTCAAGCCATCACCATCCGCGATCAGCGTTATGAGGCGGCCAAGCGCGAGGTCGACTTCATCAAGCGCTATATCTTTCCCGGCGGCTTCTTACCTTCTCATCAGGCGATGCTGGAAAGCATCGCGCGGCGCACGCAGCTCAATGTGCTCGCTCTAGACGAGATCGGGGCGCATTACGCACGCACGCTTCACGAGTGGCGCCAGCGCTTCGAGGCCAGCCTCGAGCACGTTCGGGCACTCGGCTATGACGAGCGCTTCATCCGCATGTGGCGTTACTATATGTGCTACTGCGAGGGCGGGTTCCGCGAGCGCACCATTGGCGCCTCGCAATGGCTGATGGCCAAACCCGGCAGCCGGCGCGCGCCGCTCACCGGCGCACCTTGAACCCCATGTTTGGCAAGGTCGTCAACGCGCTTGCCTTTCAGGCCGGCTGGCTGGCCTGCGTGCTGGGTGGCACGCCCTGGGCACTGCCCATAGTGGCACTCATCGTGACCTGTCATCTACTCTGGCTGGGTATACCGGGAGAATGGCGCTGGCTGGCGGGGTTCGCCCTGCTGGGCGCGTGTGTCGATGGCACGCTGACGCTACTCGGCGGTTTACGCTTTACCGAGGCCTGGGGATTGCCGCTGTGGCTGTGGCTGCTCTGGCCGCTGTTCGCGACCACCCTTCACCATTCACTCGCCTGGCTATGGTCGCATCCTCGATTGGCGATATTGGGCGGGGCACTCGGTGGGCCGAGTTCCTATCTGGGCGGCGCGCGCCTGGCCGATGTCGAACTGGCCCCCTGGGCCGTAGTGGTACAGGCCCTGGTATGGGGTGGTCTATGCGGATGGCTGGCGCTCAGGGCAGCGACATCTCGACGTCGCCCTTGAGCCGCTTCTCGACATCGGTGACCCGTTCGGGACGGGCATAGAGAAAGCCTTGCACCATGGCGCAGCCCTGATCACGCAAGTAGTCCCGCTGCGCCTCCGTTTCCACGCCCTCGGCGATCACGTCCAACCCCAGGCCGCGCGCCATGGCGAGCACTGCCGAGGTGATTGCGGCATCTGCTCTATCGTCGGGCAGGGCACGCACGAAGGCGCGGTCGAGCTTGAGTTTATCCACCGGCAGTTCCTTGAGATAGGCCATCGACGAATAGCCGGTGCCGAAGTCGTCGATGGCGATCGGGTGCCCCTTGTCGCGCAGCGCGACGAGACGCGTCGAGATATTCCCGGCGCGCTCGTCGAGCAACACCGACTCGGTCAGCTCCAGCCCCAGCATGGCAGCAGGCACGTTGTGCTTGGACAGGCTGGCGGACAGCCGCGACTCGAGATCGCCCTGGATCAACTGCACTGCAGAAATATTGATCCACACTGGCACGAACGATAAGGCTTGCTGGCGCCAAGTCGATAACTGCGCGCAGGCGCGATCGATCACCAAGTCGCCTAGGGATGCCATCAAGCCGTGGCGTTCGGCCAGGGGAATGAACGTTCCCGGCGAAATCATGCCATGCGTGGGGTGGTACCAGCGCAGCAGAGCTTCCATACCGGCCAATCGCCTGTCGTCGAGATAGTATTGTGCTTGATAGAAGAGTTCGAGTTGCGTGCCATGCGCCAGGGCTTGACGGAGTTCGTTGAGCAGCTCGAGCTGAGGATCCCCCTCGACTTCGAGCGAAGGACGGAAGCGTTGGCTGTGGTTACGCCCGTGACGCTTGGCGGCGTAGAGCGCCGACTCCAGGCGCTGCAACAATACGCCGGAATCACGTCCATCGTCGGGGGCGCGACAACTGCCGATGGTCAGCCCCAGGCGCAAGGGTTTGTCGCCGATCTCGAAGGGCTCGCTAAGATGCCCACGCAGTCCTTCTACCCATTGTTCGTGATCGTCATAGGTCGTGGTGCGAATGACCATGAATTCGTCACCGCCCAAACGGCCTACCACACCACCGGCAACGAATGCTGCGAGCCGCTGACCGAAGCGCGAGAGCAGACGATCCCCCTTGTCGACGCCCATGGCATCGTTGACCGCCTTGAAGCCATCGATGTCGATCAGCGCAATATCCAGCTCTTCGCCGGTCCGCAGACGCTGCAAGCGCGAGGCCAGCAGGTCATGCAGACGCCGACGGTTGGGCAAGCCGGTCAGCGGATCCTCGAAACCAATACGCTGCAGATCCTGCTCACGCGCCTTGTGACGCGTGATATCGGTAAACAACCCCACGTAGTGCGTGACACGCCCCTTGTCATCGGTAATCTTCCGCACGCGCAGCCACTCGGGAAACTCATCGCCGTGCTTGCGCTGATTCCAGACCTCCCCTTCCCACTGGCCGGTGGCATTGAGGGTTTGCCAATAATGCTCGTAGAAGGCCTTGTCGTGACGTCCCGAAGAAAGTACCGACGGATCGAGGCCGCGTATCTCCTCGTCGCTGTAGCCGGTGATCTGCGTAAAGGCCGGATTGACCGCCTCGATGCGGTTGCGGGCGTTGGAAATCAGTACACCATCGGGAGAGAGCATGAGAGCGGCTTCGGTGAGCTGACGTCGCGTCGCTTCCTGGCGGATCTGACGGCAAGCATCCACACCGCCAATGATCACCATCACCAAGGCCGCCAGTCGCAACATCAGCGTCGGCAGAAGGCTTATGGAAGCCATGGCAGCGATGCCCATCCATACCAAGG
The DNA here is from genome assembly GCF_023061285.1 of Chromohalobacter nigrandesensis. Taxonomy (GTDB): domain Bacteria; phylum Pseudomonadota; class Gammaproteobacteria; order Pseudomonadales; family Halomonadaceae; genus Chromohalobacter; species Chromohalobacter nigrandesensis. The sequence goes on along the minus strand of NZ_JAKGAM010000019.1, from coordinate 51,637 downwards.
GACGGTTGAGCGTAAAGACGGACCACATAGAGAATTAACGGCTCAATCAATAGAGGTTCGTGAAAGTGGAGGTATCATGCCCCTTCTCTTGCAACAGGCGCAACCCGCGCCCATCCGTCGATTGCACCCATAACGCGCGCCCGGTAGGCTAGCCCCCCGCGTGCATTCACTCGGCACTGCCAGTAAACTAGGGCGTCCGTGCTCTGCGACGCACCACAATTTCGACTCTCGGAAAGACTCAGTGACCAAGCAACATTCTTTCAGCTACGAAGAACTGCTGGCATGCAGCCAAGGCGAGCTATTCGGCCCGGGCAACGCTCAACTGCCGGCCCCCAACATGCTGATGCTCGACCGCATCACGCAGATCCAGGAGGGCGGAGGTGAGCACGACAAGGGCGAACTGATCGCTGAACTGGATATCCATCCGGACCTGTGGTTCTTCGACTGCCACTTCCCCGGCGACCCGGTAATGCCTGGCTGTCTAGGTCTGGATGCCATGTGGCAACTGGTCGGCTTCTACCTCGGCTGGCTGGGCTATCCGGGCCGCGGACGTGCTCTGGGCTGCGGCGAGGTCAAGTTCTCGGGCCAGATAATGCCGGACGCCGAAAAGGTCACCTACCGGATCAACATCAAGCGGATCATTACCCGGCGGTTGATACTCGGAATGGCCGACGGCACCGTTTCGGTCGACGGTCGCGATATCTATCAGGCCAACGATCTACGCGTTGGTTTGTTTACCTCCACCGCGAATTTCTGATCAGGAGGCTTCCATGCGACGAGTGGTAGTCACCGGCCTGGGCATCGTGTCCTGCCTCGGCAATGACCAGCAACAGGTACTGGATGCGCTACGCAGCGGACGTTCGGGTATTCGCTACAAGGACGAATACGCCGAGCGCGGTTTCCGCAGCCACGTCGCCGGCGTGGTCGATATCGACCTCGACGCCTTGGTCGACCGCAAGTTGCGTCGTTTCATGGGTGATGCTGCGGCATTCGCCTATGTCTCGATGGAACAGGCGATCCGCGATGCCGGCCTCGACGACAGCGACATCTCCAACGAGCGTACCGGCTTGATCGCCGGCTCCGGCGGCGCGTCCAGCGCCAACCAGGTCGAAGCCGCCGATGTGCTGCGCGAAAAAGGCCTGCGTCGCGTCGGCCCCTACCGGGTCACGCGGACCATGGGCAGCACGGTCTCCGCCTGCCTCGCCACACCGTTCAAGATCAAGGGCGTCAACTACTCCATCTCCTCGGCCTGCGCGACCTCGGCCCACTGCATCGGCAGCGCCGTCGAGCAGATCCAGCTCGGCAAGCAGGACGTAGTCTTTGCCGGTGGCGGCGAAGAGGAGCATTGGACGCTGTCCTGCCTGTTCGATGCCATGGGTGCGCTCTCGACTAGCTATAACGACGCGCCTGAAACCGCCTCGCGTCCCTATGACGCCTCGCGCGATGGTTTCATCATCGCCGGTGGTGGCGGCATGCTGGTGCTCGAAGAGCTGGAACACGCCCAAGCGCGTGGCGCCAAGATCTATGCCGAAATCGTCGGCTATGGCGCCACCTCCGATGGCTACGACATGGTCGCACCCTCCGGCGAGGGCGCTGCACGCTGCATGCGGCAAGCCATGGCGACCGTGGACGGCCCGATCGACTATATCAATACCCACGGCACCTCCACTCCGGTGGGCGACATCGCCGAGCTGAAGGCGGTTCGCGAGGTGTTCGGCGATACCACACCCGCGATGAGCTCCACCAAGTCGCTGACCGGGCATTCGCTGGGCGCCACCGGCGTGCAGGAAACCATCTACTCGCTGTTGATGATGGAGCACTCCTTCATCGCCGCCTCGGCCAACATCGACGAGCTAGATGACGCCGCCCAGGGCTTCGATATCGTCAACCAACGGCGCGACGATGCGGCCATCGAGCGCGTGCTGTCCAATAGCTTCGGGTTCGGCGGCACCAACGCCTGCCTGGTGCTACAGCGCTACCGGGACTGATCGCACGATCTAGCGTCATGCGATACTCGGTAATAAGGGGCCAGTAACACGAAAAGGGCGTCTCTCGCGAGACGCCCTTTTTGCATGCTGACACACCCACCGTCGACAAAGACTCAGGCCGGCACCTTGGCAGGTTCGTCCTCGACCTCAGGACGCGGCACGGCGGAGATCTCGCGAAGCTGCGCCTCGATCCACTCCTCGACCTCGGCCAAGACCTCGTTGGTGGAACGTCCCTGCGTAGCGATCGGCCTACCGACCACCACGTGCAAATCTCCTGGCTTCTTGACCCAATGCCTCCCTGGCCAGTGTTCCCCCGCATTGTGGGCCACGGGCAATACCGGGACGCCAGAACGACAGGCAATCACTACCCCGCTCTTGTTGTAGCGACGCCGCTGCCCCGGCGCCACCCGTGTACCCTCGGGAAAGATCAGCACCGATAGCCCCTCGGACAAGCGCTGTATGCCCTGATCGAGCACCATGCGAATGGCCCGCGACGGACGCGAGCGATCCAGCGCAATGGGCTTGATCAAGCGCAGCCCCCAGCCGAAGACCGGCAGATTGAGCAGTTCTCGCTTGAGTACCGTACACACCGGTACCTTGAGCAGTTGCAGGAACAGGGTTTCCCACTCGCTCTGATGATTGGCGAGCACCACGCATGGCCCCTCGGGCACGTTATCGCGCCCGCGGACGTGGTAACGCACGCCGCAGGACACGGCGAACCAGCCCAAGATGAATCGGTTATACAGATTCAGCAGCCGAAAACGCGAAAACAATGGCAAGAATGGTGCGACCGGTAGCAATATCAAGCCGCTGATCAGCAGCGCCAGGAAGTAGCCGGCGTAAAAAACGAGACTGCGTAACACCTTCACGTCGCCGACTCCTTATCGTGCAACAAGCACCAGTCATCCAGCATGCGGCTCAGTTCGAGCCGCCAGGGTTTCTGGTGAACACCGAAAACATCCAACACGCGGCGACATTTCAGGACACGCCGCAAAGGATGGTCGTGATGATGATGCAAGGCGTGCAACGTCCCCAGGGTCGCGTCACGCTTCTGTCGCTCGAGATGCGTGGCGAGATAGGTGCGCACGACGGAAGCGAACGTATACGGGCTGATCGGCTCGGTACCCGCCAAATGGTAGGCGCCCCAAGCATCGGCGCCACAACCTTGTTGCTGCACCATGCCGATCAACGCCATGGCCACCGCATCCACCGAGGTCGGACACAAGATGACGTCTTGCGCAGCGCGCACTTCGTCGCCCGCCAGCAGCGTAGCGAGCAACTCGGGTAACCAGGCATGCGCCCCATCGAGGGCAAACAGCGGCCCCAACCGCACGATGAGATGCTTAGGCAGACACTCACGCACCCGATCACCGGTGGCGATCAAGCGCTTCAGGCTGTCATCGCGTGGCGACGGGATGACATGCTCGTCGAGCAGCTCGTCGCCACCGTCCTCATAGAGCTCGTCGGACACACACCAGATCAACGGCACATCGTATTCACGGCACAGCTCGAGATTGGCATCGACCGCCTCGACATGCGCCATGACCTCGGCAGGCGCCAAGCGAGATGGCGCCGATAACGGTGGCATCACCAGCGCATCGGGCCGGGCCTCGACCAGAGCCTCCGCCGTGACCTGCGTCTCCTCGACGATGATTAGTTGGGTATCGCGACGTCGACTGGCCTCGCGCGCCAACGCCAGGCTCAAGCAATGTCCCGCATCTGCCAGCAGCAGCTTCACGGCCTCTCCTTTCGCATGCTCGTCTCCTCGATTCATCATCCACCTCATCGGCAGGGACACATCCTCACCCATCGCCGTATTGTCTGTCATCCGCACAGGTTCCGCACGGAAACGACCTGTCACCGTGGTCGTACTCAAGGCAAGTATTCTACGCCAAGCAGGCGACGGACTCAGCCCAGCCTGATGCATCACGCAAAAACGCCACGCTGGCTGGCGTGGCGTTCGGGTCAGTGACGCAATATCTCAGGCGACATCCGCCAACGGCTCGGCCGGCCCGAAGAACTCATGATGACGCCGTGCAGCCTCGACCCCGAGCGCCCCCAGCGCCGCATCGACGCAGCGCATGAAATCCGCCGGCCCCACCGTATAGCAGTCGGCATCACGCGGCACATACATCGACAGCAGGTCGGCATCCACGCGGCCGACGTGATCGGGCGCATCCTCCGCGCGCGGTTGAGAATAGACGCTAATCACCCGCAATAGCGCCGGATACGCCTTGTGCAGATCAGCCAGCTCGTCGGCAAACGCACGCACCGCGCCGTCGCGCGCCGCATGCAGGTAGACGACGCGACGCCCCTCGGCGAGCGCCTGCCGGGCCAGCGGCAACATCGGCGTCTGCCCCACGCCGCCACTGATCAGCATCACCGGCGCATCGCCTTCGGCCAGGGTCAAATGCCCCGCTGGCGGCAGCAGCTCCAGGGTATCGCCCACCGCCAGACGATCATGGAAATGCCGGCTTACCTGGCCACCCTCCTCGCGCTTGATGGAAATCCGATAAGTCCGGCCATTGGGCGCCGCCGAAAGGCTGTAGTGGCGATGCACCGTTTCGCCATCAATGGCCAACTTGAGACCGATATACTGTCCCGGACGATGCGCGGCGACCGCACCGCCATCCACCGGCGCCAGCTCGAACGAAGTGATGACGGCACTCTCGGGACGCTTGGCGACGATGCGAAACTCGCGGGTGCCATCCCAGCCACCGGGCTGAGCGGCGAACTCGCGATAACGTCGCGCCTCCTTCTCGATCAGAAGCCCCGCCAGTTCGTCGTAAAGCGCGCCCCAGGCATCGGCGACCTCTTCCGTCACCGCCTCGCCCAGTACCTCACCGATCGCCGCCATCAGGCATTCGCCGACGATCGGATAATGTTCGGGGCGGATTCCCAGCGACACATGCTTGTCGACAATGATGCCCAGCACCTCGTCGAGGCGCGCCGGCTCATGGCGTAGTTGCACATAGGCGACGACGGCACCCGCCAACGCGCGCGGCTGGCCGCCGCTTTGCTGATGCGCAGCATTGAACAGCGTCTTGACCTCGGGGTAGCGTGCGAACATCAACGGATAGAAGCGCTTGGCGATAGCCTCAATGTGTTCGGCGACCACCGGCGTCGTGGCGGCGATGACGGATTCCTGAGCGGATGTCAGCATGATGTTTCCTCGCGATACTTGCAGTATGTATTCCTGTTATCGCAATCGGAGTGCCAACTCGGAGCGTTTCGCCGTCCCCGCGACATTGTGCCACGCCAGTACCTGCGAGGCCGCGTGGTTGCCACGTTACAGATACTTCAGAGTGCAGCCAGGCAACGAACGAGCCCTTGCCCTCGGCGCCATAACTGTCAAAATAACATCCACATTATATGTCGATATGACAACTTGCTCGAAAAAGAGTGTATAAATGACAGTCTTCTTGCATACCTTGCGCGACCTGCTCGCCGACCTCAGCGTCGGACGTGGCAGCGACGCCCTGCCCGAGCGCTGGGCACGGCTGCTCGCCGCCTTGGTCGGCGGTTATCCCGCCGATGCCAGCACGTTGATGGTCGCCCACGATGATGGGCTGCAACCCGTGGCCGTGCTGGGCCTCGACGATGAAGTCCGCGGGCGCCACTTCAACCTGGCGGCGCACCCGCGTCTGGCCGCGATCGCCGCGCATCCCGGCGTATGCCGCTTCCCGCATGACTCGACGCTGCCCGATCCTTTCGATGGCCTGCTCGACGACAGTTTGAGCCATGTGCATGACTGCATGGGCGTGGCCCTGCGCGACGGCGACCGGCTGCTCGGCATGCTGACGCTGGATGCGCTGACGCCGGGCTGCCTGGCCGCCATCGACGATGACGAGCTGTTGGCTGCGGCAGGCCTGCTGGCCACCTGCCTGCGTCTCGCGCAACAGCTCAGCGATACCCGTTCGCGCCTCAATCAGGCACTCGACCAGCACTCCCCCGATCCCAATGCGCCGCGCAACAATACGCCCGATTGGCAAAGCCCCGCCATGCGGCGGCTGGAAGAAAGTCTTGCCCTGGTGGCGCCCACCGACATGAGCGTGCTGCTGCATGGCGAGACCGGGGTCGGCAAGGAGCGTATCGCCCGGCGCGTGCATATGCTTTCCTCACGCTGCACAGGGCCGCTGGTCCGCGTCAACTGCGCGGCCTTGCCCGAGTCGCTGATCGAAAGCGAACTGTTCGGCCATCGGCGCGGCGCGTTTTCCGGCGCCGTCCGCGATCATCGCGGCCATTTCGCCATGGCCCACGAGGGCACGCTGATGCTCGATGAAATCGGCGAGCTGCCGCTGGCCATGCAGCCCAAGCTATTGCGCGTGCTGCAGGAAGGCGAGATTCAGCCACTGGGCAGCGAGACGCCGCAGCACGTCAACGTACGCCTGGTCGCGGTCACCAACCGTGATCTGCGTCAGGAAGTTGCCGCCGGGCGCTTTCGTGAAGACCTCTACCACCGTTTGAGCGTCTTCCCGTTGCAGGCCCCGCCCCTGCGGGAACGTCGTGAAGACGTGCCGCTGCTGGTCGGCGGCTTTCTGGAGGACAATCGCATTCGTCTGGGGCTTGCCAACCTGCGCCTCGACGCCGCAGCCGAACACGCCCTGCTTACCTGGTCATGGCCAGGCAACATTCGCGAACTGGAACATACTCTGGGACGCGCCGCACTTCGCGCCTTCGGCGAACAGTCACCCTCAGGGCAGGGCGCGCGCCGCGACGCCGTGGTGCGCATCGCCGAGCATCATCTGGAACTGCCGACGACACCTGTCGACGACACCATGCCTCCCGAGCCGCCAGCGCCCAAGGCGTATCCTGCGCCCCCGGCCCCGCTACGCGAAGCCGTCGAGGCCTTCCAGCGCCGGCATATCGCCCACGCACTGGAGGCGCATGACGGCAACTGGGCCGCCACCGCACGCACGCTGCAGACGGACAGCGGTAACCTGCATCGCCTGGGCAAACGCCTGGGACTCAAGCCTTGAGCGGTATGCTCGGCCTCTGCCTATCGCTCGCCATACTCACGGTGACGGGGTCGACATCACCTCGATGTCAGTGATATTGCCTTCGGCATCATGATATAGCGTCGCCACACGGCCCTGCTGAAGCCGTGCGACCTGCGCCTCATCTACTCCAAAGGAAGTCGCCAGGCGTTCAGTCGTCAGCGGGGATGGCGGGCGGCGACGATCGGCATGCCGAAAGCGGCGATAATTATAGAAAGCCCATATCAGCAACGCCGCTCCCGCCAGCACGACGGTCACAGCATAGATCATCAGCGATGACCAACTGTGCTCGTGGCCGTCGATCACATAGGCCTGAAAACGCTCGCTACCGAAGGCCCATCCCAACAGGGTCGACAGGGGGAGGAACAAGTAGAGCCATATCAGCCAGCCCACGCCTGCCAACAATGCAAACAGGCCACGCTGACGACGCGACTGCAGGTCGGGACGATAAATGATGTTGGGCAGTTTTAACGCGCTATGCGTATCGGCGTTATCGTCCATCGATCATTCCTCCCTACCGGCTTGGATGCCGCGATCCGGACTGCGCCACCGGGCACGCTGGCATCGCGCGCCACACAGCCCCTTGGGCACGGCGACCACCGCAGTGAGCGTCGATAGCGTCCAATACAGCAAGGGATACCAGATCACCCAGAAATAATGGCGCAGGAATCCCGTCCGCTCATAGCGTTGATCGATCACCAGGCTGACCAGGAACTGGAGCAGACACGTCGCGCCGAGCAGCAGACCATTCCACTGCGGCAGCAGCGTATGCACTTGCCACTCCTGAGGCAGAGGCACGAACGGGCCCAAGCAAAACAACACGGCGATCGCCAGCATCACATAGGCCCAGATCAAGCTGGTGAAGTACTCGATCGCCACGCCCCAGAAACGCCGTTGCCGCCAGGCGAACAGGCCTCGACCATAGCGCATCATCACTTCGACACCGCCCTGGGCCCAGCGCAGGCGTTGCTGCCAGAGCCCTTTGAGTGTTTCCGGCATATAGATGTAACAGAGTGCCTCGGGTTCGAAGCGTATATCCCAATGATCCATCTGCAAGCGCCACGAGATATCGATATCCTCCGTCACCATGTCAGCGTGCCAATAGTCCACACTATCCAGCGCGGCGCGGTTGAATCCCGTCACCACCCCGGAAACGGTAAAAATGCGACCGTAGGTGCGCTGGGCGCGCTTTATCAGGCCGATGATCGAGGAAAATTCGCCGACCTGGATCTTGCCCAGCAGCGTCGAGCGGTTGAGGATGCGCGGATTGCCGGTCACCGCGCCCACGCGAGGCCCACCGATCAGATGGCGCATCATCCAGTAGACGGCATAGGGGTGCAGCAAGGCATCGCCGTCGATGGTCACCAGATAATCGCTGCGGGCCGCAAGCGTGCCGGCGCGCAATGCCACGGCCTTGCCTTGGTTGGCCGCGAAATGGATGACCCGCAGGCGTTCGTTGTCTGCCGCCAGTCGATCGAGAATGGCGCCCGTATCGTCGTGACTACCGTCATTGACGGCGATGACATCGAAGTGCGGATAACGCGTCGCCAACGCATAGGCAATCGTCTGTTCGACCTGGGCCGCTTCGTCGTGACAGGGAATGACGATGCTGACCGGTGGTGCATTCGCTCCCAACTCCTCGAGGCGCGGCGTCATATCCTTGCCACGTTCACGCCGCAGGTAGAACCAGAGTCCGCCGATGATCCACATCCAGGCCATGAAGATCGGGTAATAGAACGCAAAACCGAACATCGTGTCGCGCCAATCGATGGTCAGTATCCAGGCAACGAGCGCATCGATCATGGCTGGCTCCGGCGATGGGGAAACTCGTTGAGGCTCATGCCTTCGAACGTGGGCTGAAACGCCGGCTTGCCGGTGATGAAGTCATCCGGATAATACGCCAGATTGAGCGCACCACGACGCACGAGCTGATGCATCCAGTCACGCAGGCGCGTTGGCGCGATCCATTCATCGCGCTCCCAATCATAGGTCTGCAGCTCGAACACCGTTTTATCGAGACCGCGTGGGTAGCGCTGTACCCGGTCCACTAGCGTATCCAGCCACTCTTTCGCCGGCTTTTCGGTTCCATCCAGATAGGGCATCGCCATCAGAGCGACGTCGTCGTAATGCTCAAGAAAGGGCCCCAACGCCTGGGAGAAACGCGCTTCCGCGTTTGGGTCGAGCACGACACGCGCATAGAGATTACGCGCCACGCGAAAGCGATTGCTCAGGTTGGCGTAGTGCCGCGCCCCGTCGAGCGCCTGCTCACCGAAGTCGATCAGCGCCTGGGTCTTGTCCCGCGCGCTCAGCTTGCAATCGGTAATCCGGCGACCACTATCCGGCCAACGAGCCTTGCGCCGGCAGGCCTGAGCGTCTTCATCGGCGGCCAGGTAAGCATCATCGTGGATCAAGATGCCGTCGATGCCCGGCGTGCTGCGGGCCAGGTCCGCATAGATGTCTTTAACGAGCGCCTGTGCTTCGGGACGAAACGGACTCAGGCGTCGATAGGCACGCTCGGCAACGCGACTTTCGCCATCAGCCTCGTGTACCCGGACCTGCAAGCGACGCTGCCGAGAGGCATCCGGCAGGTCGAAGGCCAGCAACGGTAGCCAGGCATACACATCCACCCCGGCACGCGTCTTGAGTTGCCAGGCAACGCGATTGAACAGGTCGGCCCGCACCGGTAGATGATCATTGGGGAAATACAGCGATGAGGCGGTGCCATCGCCGTCCGGGTCAGCGAACGCCTGCAGATAGACCGTACGCACCTGCATCGCCTTGATGCGATCGAGCAGCGCGCTCAGGTTGGCATGGACCTGCTCGGGGTCGTCATCGTAGAGCATGTCGAGATCCACCTGCACGGCACGCTGACTACGTGTCGGTGGGTCGAGCATCTGCGCGACCTGTGCTTCGATATCCACCGGCGTGGGATTGTCCATGACCAGCATGCGCCCGAAGTCAGGCCCCGAGGCGGGGGTCGGCAGGCGCCGGTCGCCTAGATTGAAGGTGAAATCAAAGCCGGCATCACGTGCGATCGCCTCTGTCTCGGCATTGGTGGCGCCATATGGCCAGACCACGGTCCTCGGACGCACGCCCGTCTTCGACTCGATCACATCGGCGCTCTGCACGAGGTCATCGTGAATGCGCTGGCGATACGCGGCCGCGTCTTCATACTCACCGCTCGCCGGGTCGTAACGCCGCGCCAGCGCAGCCGGCTCGACGTTCCCCTGGGGGTTGGCACGAATGCCGCGGTGCAGATCATGGGTGTGAGTGGCAATCTCGACCAGGCTCGAGGCCTGCATTTCCCGCACCTGATTCCAAGTGACGAAGCCTGACGGGCCACGCGCAGCGCCGTTGTACTGGATTTCATTCCCGGCGGCATCGTCACGCGCGTCGCTCGCCGCGTTACCCAGATTCTCCGCCAGTTGAGCGGTATCGCGAGAGGCCACGCTTTCGCCCTTGCGGACCCGTTCGAGCCATCCGGTCTCGATCGCGAAGAGCGCCGGATAGTCGTAGGCTTGCAGTAGCGGATACACGCGACGATAGAAGCTTTCCAGGCCATCGTCGAAACTCAGCAGGACGGCATTCGAGGGCAGTGGCCGCTTGCCTTGACGTGCCGCCTGAATGTCGTCCAACGACACGGGATGCCAGTCATGCGCCAGCATCCAATCGAACCACGCCGCCAGCCGCTGATGACTGATCGCATAGGGATCGCGCCCCACCGCCGGCTGGGCGTCGTCACGCACATCATGAAACCCGAGCGTCACGAAATGCCCCTCGGGTATCTGCACATTGGCCGAGGCAGCGGGATCGCTCGGGGGCGGCGCAGTCGGCGTCTCGGCCAAGCCGGGGCCGGCTATCAGCAACCCCACGGCGAGCAGCAATATTGATACCAGCGACGGCATTACAGCCCCCCCTCGAAACCGAACTGTCCATACCAGCGCTTCTCGCGCTCGCCTTCATAGGCATGGCTTTCCCAGCCGATGCCGTAATTGATCGACCAGGTCCGCGTCAGTTGCCAGGTATGGCCATAGGAGGCCTCGTAACCCGGCGCACCGCCATAGCCGCTTTCCCATTCCGACGCCGCGCCCAGCGCGAGATTCTGGGTCAAGGAGCGGTCGTAGCGACGCCAGGTCAGCCAGTCGTGTTCGAGCGTAATACCTGCCGTGCGCTGGTTTTCGGGATTGTAATAATCGGCGTCGACATCGCGGTTGTGTTCAGCCGACAGCGAACCAATCAGCCGGGTCTGATGATGGGCACTGGCCTGAATGCGCTGGGTCAGGTCGGCCGAGATATCGCTGCGCAGGTTGCCATCGCTGATATCCAGTGCGCCCAACGTGAGCGTGGCTTCGCGGGATTCATTCTGACGCCAGGTCAGCTGCGTCTGATAGAGACGCCCGTCCAGATCGTCACGCTCGGCACGCAGCGGCGTTTCGGGCGATTGCGTCTGGGTGCGTAACTGGTATTGCCAATGATCGCCAAGCCATTGCGACCAGCCGAGATCGAGGCCAAGGTCATCATTGAGACGCTCACCGCTCAACGCCGCCCACCAGTGTCGACGCAGCCACTGGCGTTCTACCCCCAGACCCTGGCGACCATGGCGCTGCGCGCCCTCATCGTATTCGCCCCATTGATAGGACTGCTCGACATAGGCCCGATAGCCTCCCTCGCTCCAGGGTGAGTTCAGGCGCAGTTGATAATCGCCGTCCTGGCTCCCATTGACGGCATCGCCACCGTGAGAGCTGCCAACACTGCCCTGCCCCTCGACTGAGAAGTGCTGACGATCCAGCCATTCGAGCCGATTACGGCGTACCGCCGAATCGCTCGGAAACTGCTCAGCCAAGGCCTCGCTGGTCGCCCGCCAACGCGTAAACGCTTCGAGATCCTGGGCGTTCTCGGCGATGTTCAGACGCGTGGCCTTGTCGTTCGGGGCGTACCCCTTGGCCAGGGCGATCGTTGCCTGCGCTTGTTGGTACCAACCACGGGCACGCTCGGCGGTGGCCAAGGCATTGATGACATCGGTGTTGCGGGGAGCCGCTCGATACAGCGTAGTGGCCCTATCAAGCGCAACATCTTCATGGTTTCGGTACGCTGCGTCGCGGACCCGGAGGCGATCGATTTCACTGCGCTCCCAGTTGGGAACCGGCGCCGCCGTCTCATTCTCGCGATAGCGCCACGTCGGGGTACGGTCATCCAGGCGCGCCAGTTGTTGCGCGGCGCCCGCGTAGTCTTCGCTTTCTATCAATGCGTAGTAGTAACCGGTACGCACCGATAGCGGTGCCTGAGGGTTGGCGTCGATCACTTCACGATAGAGCCGCGCCGCAGTTTGGGGCTGGCGACGCGCCAAATAGGCCTCGGCGACCGGCCCTTTGGCATAGGTCGGTATATTGGCCGATTCACGCTGCAAGGCCTGGTAGTCATCGATCACCGGCTCGAAGCGATTGAGTCGACGCCACACCACCAGCCGATCGAAGCGCGTCCGCAGGCTGGCTTCGCTACCCGGCGGGAAGCGCTCGAGATTGGCATTCAGTGAGTCGAGCGATTTTTCCAACTCGGTATTGCTCGTCACATAGTAATGCCGACGCTCGAGACGGGCTTGCTCTTGTATACCATCGCGGATCGCCACCGTCGCCACATCGGCATCGAAGCGACGCTGTGTAGCCTGTGGCCAATTCGGTTGGTACTGCTCTCGCAGTTGCTCGGCACGACGATGAGCCCCCAGGTTGGAGAGGCTCGATATCTGGGTCTTGAGCGCCTGGGCATTGTCCGGGGCATACGTCAAGACACGCTCAGCGAGCTGCAGGGCAACCCCAGGATGGCCTTGCTGGCGCTGGCGCTCGGCGATTCCCGCCAAGTCGTCGGCGTTGGGATGCCCGTCAGGCCCCGTACGCACATCGTCACCATAGGCCGACGCCGACGCATCAACGGCCGGCAGTCGACCATCGGGAAAACGCGTGTCCGCCGGAACGACACTTGTCGACGCCAAAAGCAGACTCAGCGCGACAAGCCCAGTAAAAGGCACACGCGAGCGTAGAAAACGATGACAGCCGGTACGTACGCGCGTACACGCGCAATGGCCTGCATGGCCATCCTTCCACCGGCCGCCGAAGCGGGGGGATTGCATTATGCGATGACACCACCGTTAGTTCCGTTAACGAGATGAAGGCTCAAATCCGTTGAGCAGGTGCTGTAGCGATATGGAGGCTAGTAGGAAGCACTCCTATATGCAAACGAATGTGACGTTATGTATCGATGCGTATCCATAAAAAAGCCCCGTTATACGGGGCCTTCAAGCTTCTCTCGATTCGTCACGTCGCCGACGCTAAAACGGGATCTCGTCGTCGAAGTCATCGAAGTTGCCGGGATTGGGAGCACCGTAATTACCTTGCTGGCCACCCTGCTGGGGCGGCTGTTGCTGAGGCGCTTGCTGCTGCGGGGGCGGGCCGCCTTGTGGCTGGCCATAGCCACCGCCCTGCTGCGCTGCAGCACCTTGCCCCATGCCTTGCTGAGGCGCATTTTGCGAGGGCTGGGCGTAGTCGCCGCCACCCTGGCCGCTACGCGAGTCGAGCATCTGCATGTCGTTGGCGACGATCTCGGTGGAATACCGATCCTGTCCGTCCTGACCCTGCCACTTGCGCGTCTGCAGACGGCCCTCGATATAGATACGCGAGCCTTTCTTCACGTACTGCTGAGCGATTTCCGCCAGCTTGTTGAACATCACCACCGTGTGCCATTCGGTACGTTCCTGGCGCTGACCGCTCTGGCGGTCGGTCCAGGTGTCGGTAGTCGCGATGCGTAGATTGCACACCGGATTGCCGGAAGGTAAAAAGCGGACTTCCGGATCCTGACCGAGGTTGCCGATCAGGATGACCTTGTTCACGCCGCGCGCCATGTGAGTCTCCTTGAAATAGTCCCGCGCCCGTTATCAGGCGCTCTTGTGATCTCGCTCGGATCCGAGGATGCGTTCCAGCGCCTCGGTATCCAGCCGCTGACGGTCGACCTTGAGGTAGGCGACACGCTCGTCGGGCACCACCATGACATCCTCGACGCCGGCCACGGCGGCGAATCGCTCCATCAGTGTATCCATCGCGCCCATCGAGCGCTCGTCCAGAGCGACGATCTCGCTCGAGAGATGGCGGGGGGCCGGCATCTTCCAGACAATCGCCAACCATACCGCACCCAGCAAGGTTGCGCCCAGAAAGACCGCATCCAGGCCGAAATGCTGGGAGAGAAAGCCCCCGGCCGTTCCGCCCAGGAAAGCGCCCAGAAACTGGCTGGTGGAATACACGCCCATCGCCGTGCCCTTGGCACCCGCCGGGGCCAGCTTGCTGATCATCGACGGCAGCGTGGCTTCCAACAAGTTGAAGGCCACGAAGAATCCCCAGAGCAGCGAGAACAACGCCCAGCGCCCATCGGAAAACTCCACCAGCCCGGCCAGGCACAGCGTCAACCACGCCACGGCACCGATGAAGATCGGTTTCATCTTGCGGTACTTCTCGGCCACGATCACCAGCGGCACCATGGCCACGAAGGCCAGCGCCATGATCGGCAGGTATACCCAACCGTGATGCGCCGGCGCAATACCCAAGGCTTCCAGGCGAAAGGGCACGACCACGAAGCAGGCGGTCAGGATGGCGTGCAGGGCGAAGATCGAGAAATCCAGGCGCAACAGATCACGCCGCGCCAGCATTCCGCGCAGCTGGTTGCGGTCGAGCCCTACGTCGCGATGCGACACCAGGCGTGGCGCCCGCGGCACCAACCGCCATAGTACCAACAGCCCCACCGCCGCGAGCACGGCAGTGAACCAGAACACACCGGCCAGACCGAAAGGATCGGCGACCAAGGGCCCCACGACCATGGCCACGCCGAATGCGATGCCGATCGACAGCCCGATGGTCGCCATCGCTGCGGTGCGAACTTCTTCGCGGGTCTGATCGGCCAACAGCGCCATGATCGCCCCGGCAACTGCGCCACTGCCTTGCAGACAGCGTCCGACGATCACCCAGCCGATCGACGTCGCCTGGGCGGCGACCACACTGCCCAGCAGAAACAACAAGAGCCCAATGCTGATGATGAGCTTGCGGCCGAAGCGATCCGATAGCAGCCCGAAGGGAATTTGTAGAATCGCCTGTGTCAGGCCGTAGCCGCCCAGCGCCATCCCTACCAGCAAGGGGGTGGCGCCCTCCAGGCCATCGGCGTAGATCGCCAAGACCGGCAATACCATGAAAAGCCCGAGCATGCGCGTCGCATACAAGCTGGCGAGGCCGAAAATGGCGCGCCGCTCGGTGTGAAGCAATGATGAAGACATGATTGAGTCGCGTCGTTGAAGAGAAGAAACGTTCGATACCGAAACCGGCCCGCGAGGCCTTGCGGCAGGGGCCGTGACGAACCAACACCTCGGCGTCTCGCACGCGCGCAGACGCCGACCAAGCGCATTTTACCGACTGCCTGCCTGCCAAGGAAAGGACGCGCTTTGCCCGGACTCCACTCCACCCTCTATAATCGATCCTTTGACCGCGCCACCGCCACGGCGCAACCGGCACGAGGTGGGCATGGACAGAATTCTGGTCAGGGGTGCGCGCACCCACAATTTGCAGAACATCGACGTCGAACTACCGCGTAACAAGTTGATCGTCATTACCGGCTTGTCCGGTTCCGGCAAGTCATCGCTGGCCTTCGACACCCTTTACGCCGAAGGGCAGCGGCGCTATGTGGAGTCCCTTTCTACCTACGCCCGCCAATTCCTGTCGATGATGGAAAAGCCCGATGTCGACCACATCGAAGGGCTATCGCCGGCGATTTCCATCGAGCAGAAATCGACGTCCCACAACCCGCGCTCGACGGTCGGCACGATCACCGAGATCCACGACTATCTGCGCCTGCTCTATGCTCGCGCGGGGACGCCACGCTGTCCCGAGCACGATATCGACCTCGAGGCGCAGACCGTCTCGCAGATGGTCGATCAGGTTCTGGCACTGTCAGAAGGCAGCAAGTTGATGCTGCTGGCGCCGGTCATCAGCGGCCGCAAGGGCGAGCACCAGCAACTGCTGGCCGAGCTACGCGCCCAGGGTTACGTCCGCGCCATGGTCGACGGTCAAGCCGTGGAACTCGACGAGCTGGGTCCGCTCGACAAGAACAAAAAACACGACATCAGCGTGGTGGTAGATCGCATCAAGGTACGCGATGGGCTCGCCCTGCGCCTGGCCGAGTCGTTCGAAACCGCGCTCGGCCTGTCCGATGGCATCGCCATCATCCACGACATGGATGGCACGCGGGACGACATCGTCTTTTCGGCACGCTTCGCCTGTCCGGTGTGCGGCTACTCCATCGCGGAACTCGAGCCGCGCATGTTCTCGTTCAACAATCCCGCCGGTGCCTGCCCCACCTGCGACGGCCTCGGAGTACGCCAGTATTTCGATCCGCACAAGCTGATCAGCCATCCCGAGCTGTCGCTGGCCGAAGGCGCCATCAAGGGCTGGGACCGGCGCAGTGTGTATTACTTCAACCAGCTCCAGTCGGTCGCCGCGCACTATCGTTTCGCGCTGGAAACGCCCTGGCAGGATCTCGCTCGGCACGAGCGTGACGTTGTATTGCACGGCAGCGGACAGGATCAGATCGCCTTCAGCTACGTCAACGATCGGGGCCGCAAGGTCACCCGCGAACATGCCTTCGAGGGCGTCCTCCCCAACATGGAGCGACGTTACCGCGAAACCGAGTCGAGCATGGTGCGCGAAGACCTCGCCAAGCACCTGGCGGTGCGGCCCTGCCCGTCCTGCCAAGGGACACGACTGCGCAAGGAAGCCCGCCATGTCTACGTTGACGGGCGTCCGCTCCCCGAGGTTTCACAACTGCCCATCGGCGAGGCCTGGCATTATTTCGCGGCACTGGAACTGCCGGGGCGCAAGGGCGAAATCGCCGTCAAGATCGTCCATGAGATCCACTCGCGCCTGGAGTTCCTGGTCAATGTGGGGCTCGACTATCTGACTCTGGAACGCAGCGCCGACACGCTCTCCGGCGGCGAGGCTCAGCGCATTCGCCTGGCCAGCCAGATCGGCGCGGGCCTGGTCGGCGTCATGTACATTCTCGATGAACCCTCGATCGGCCTGCACCAACGCGACAACGACCGGCTACTTCAGACGCTCGAGCGCCTGCGCGATCTCGGCAATACGGTCATCGTCGTCGAGCACGACGAGGAAGCGATACGCGCGGCGGACCATGTCCTCGACATCGGCCCCGGCGCCGGTGTGCATGGCGGCCGTATCGTCGCCCAGGGGACACCCGAGCAGGTCACCCAATGCGATGCCTCGCTGACCGGTCAGTACCTATCGGATAAACGCCGCATCGAGATTCCTCCGTACCGCATCCCCGGCAATCCAGAGAAAATGCTGCACCTCACCGAGGCCAATGGCAACAACCTGCAGAACGTCACGCTCGACTTGCCTCTCGGCCTTTTCGTCTGCGTGACGGGGGTGTCCGGCTCGGGCAAGTCGACGCTGATCAATTCGACGCTGATGCCCGTCGCCACGCGCGAGCTCAACCGCGCCACGAGCCTCACGCCCGCGCCTTACCAGCGCATCGAAGGGCTGGAGTTGCTCGACAAGGTCATCGACATCGATCAGAGCCCGATCGGGCGGACGCCGCGTTCCAATCCGGCCACCTATACCGGCATTTTCACACCGATTCGAGAGCTCTTTGCGGGCACTCAGGAGGCGCGCTCGCGTGGCTACAAGCCCGGGCGATTCAGTTTCAACGTCAAGGGCGGGCGCTGCGAAGCCTGCCAGGGCGAGGGGCTGATCAAGGTCGAGATGCACTTCCTGCCCGATATCTACGTGCCTTGCGACGTCTGCCAGGGCAAGCGTTATAACCGCGAGACCCTGGAGATCCAGTACAAGGGCAAGAACATCCATGAAGTGCTGGAGATGACCATCGAGGAGGCATTGGAATTCTTCTCGCCGGTCCCTGCCCTCGCGCGGCGCTTGCAGACACTGATGGACGTCGGCCTGTCCTACGTGCGCCTGGGGCAAAGCGCCACGACCCTCTCCGGCGGGGAAGCGCAGCGCGTCAAGCTTGCCCGCGAGCTTGCCAAACGCGATACCGGCAAGACCCTCTACATACTCGACGAGCCCACCACCGGACTGCACTTCGAGGACATCCGCCAATTGCTCGGTGTGTTGCACCGCCTGCGCGACCATGGCAACACTATCGTGGTCATCGAGCACAACCTCGACGTGATCAAGACCGCCGACTGGCTCATCGACCTCGGTCCCGAGGGCGGCTCCGGCGGGGGACGCATCATCGCCGAGGGCACTCCGGAGCAGGTCGCCAAGATGGAGGTCTCGCACACCGGGCGTTTTCTCAACCCCCTGCTCGAGCGGCAGACAGCGAGCCACAAGCCAAAAGCCACGAGCATGGCAGAGACCTAAGGCTCGAAGCTCGAAGCTCGAAGCTCGAAGCTCGAAGCTCGAAGCTCGAAGCTCGAAGCTCGAAGCTCGAAGCTCGAAGCTCGAAGCTCGAAGCTCGAAGCTCGAAGCTCGAAGCTCGAAGCTCGAACGCAGCCTAAATCCGGCGACCTTGAGGTCAAGCCTTTTGACTTAAAGCCCGCGCAGCAGGCGTTCTTCAATCTCCCGGACTCAGTCCGGGCTCTTCGACCTGACAAAAAAAGCCGGCCCCCGAGGGACCGGCTTTATTGTGCCGAAATGGCGAAGCCTGGCGAAGATTACTCTTCGGCAGCTTCCTCCACGACCGGACGGTCGACCAACTCGACATAAGCCATCGGTGCATTGTCTCCAGCACGGAAACCGCACTTGAGAATACGCACATAGCCACCCGGACGCTCGACATACCGCGGGCCCAGCTCGTTGAAGAGCTTGCCGACCGTTTCTTTGGAACGGGTGCGGTTGAAGGCCAAACGGCGGTTGGCGACACTGTCCTGCTTGGACAAGGTGATCAGCGGCTCGACGTGACGACGCAGTTCCTTGGCCTTGGGCAGGGTAGTCTTGATGACTTCGTGCTCGACTAGCGACACACACATGTTCTTGAACATGGCATGGCGATGCGAGCTCGTACGATTGAGGTGACGACCACTCTTACGATGACGCATGGTTGAAATTCCTTACCAAACTGGGACTCGAGTCGGCACTCACGCAGAGGCCTTGTCGTCCTTCAGGCTCGCCGGCGGCCAATTTTCCAGCCGCATGCCGAGGGAAAGACCGCGCGCTGCCAGAACGTCCTTGATTTCATTCAAGGACTTCTTGCCGAGGTTCGGGGTCTTCAACAGCTCCACTTCGGTACGCTGAATCAGATCACCGATATAATAGATATTCTCGGCTTTCAAGCAGTTGGCGCTGCGAACGGTCAACTCGAGATCGTCTACGGGGCGCAGTAGAATCGGATCGATCTGATCCTCTTCTTCTTCGACTTCCTGTTCCTTGTCGGCTTCGAGGTCGACGAACGCGCCCAACTGCTCTTGCAGGATGGTCGCGCTGCGACGAATCGCCTCTTCCGGATCCAAGGTGCCGTCGGTTTCCAAGTCGATAATCAGCTTATCGAGATCGGTACGCTGTTCGACACGCGCGGCTTCCACGGAGTAAGACACACGACGCACCGGGCTGAAGGTCGCATCCAGTTGGAGACGGCCGATCGCACGCGATTCGTCTTCCTCGGAAGCACGGGTATCCGCTGGCTCATAGCCACGACCGCGAACCACCTTGAGCTCCATTTTCAGCTCGCCGCTGTCGTTGAGGTGCGCGATAACGTGATCCGGGTTGATGACGTCGACACTATGATCGACGGCGATATCGCCCGCGGTCACCACACTCGGGCCCTGCTTGCTCAGCGTCAGAACCACTTCGTCACGGCCATGCATCTTGATGGCGACGTCCTTGAGGTTCAGGAGAATTTCGATGACGTCTTCTTGGACGCCTTCGATGGCGCTGTACTCGTGTAGAACGCCTTCAATCTCCGCTTCCACAATGGCGCAACCGGGCATGGAAGACAGCAGGATGCGACGCAGAGCATTCCCCAGGGTATGGCCGAAACCACGCTCGAACGGCTCGAGCACGATCTTCGCATGATTCGCGTTGATCTCTTCGACCTTGATGTCGCGAGGACGGAGAAACTCTGTCACTGAACGCTGCATAAGAACACCTTTCAGGCTGCCAAACGGATACTCGGTACTCGAAACCAGGCCCTGGCATGGGGCCTGGCGGCATCACGCAGAGGCTGCATGATTACTTCGAGTACAGCTCGACGATCAGGTTTTCGTTGATGTCGGCAGACAGGTCGCCGCGTTCCGGGACAGCCTTGAAAGTGCCTTCCATCTTCTTGGAGTCGACGTCGATCCAAGTCATATCGCCACGGTTGGCGGCGATTCCCAAGGCGTTTTGAATACGCGCCTGGTTCTTGGACTTTTCACGAACGGACACCACGTCACCCGGCTTGACCTGATAGGAAGCCACGTTGACGCTACGGCCATTCACGGCAATTGCCTTGTGGCTGACCAACTGACGCGCTTCGGAGCGCGTGGAGCCAAAGCCCATACGGTAGACGACATTGTCCAGTCGGGATTCGAGAAGCTGCAGCAACAATTCGCCGGTCGCGCCCTTGAGGCGGGCCGCTTCCTTGTAATAGTTGCGGAACTGCTTCTCGAGTACGCCATACATGCGACGTACTTTCTGCTTCTCACGAAGCTGCAAGCCGTAGTCGGAAAGACGCTGACGGCGCTGGCCGTGGACACCCGGGATCTGCTCGGATTTGCACTTTTTCTCGAAGGGAGTCACACCGCTCTTCAAGAAGAGGTCGGTGCCTTCACGACGAGACAGTTTGCACTTCGGTCCAATATAACGTGCCATGAATCTGTCTCCTTAAACGCGGCGTTTCTTCGGCGGACGGCAGCCGTTATGGGGAACGGGCGTCGCGTCGGTAATGCTCTGCACGCGGAAACCCGCGCCATTGAGCGCACGCACGGCGGATTCACGGCCGGGACCGGGTCCCTTGACCAGCACGTCGACGTTTTTCACACCATACTCGGCTGCAGCGGTCGCTGCACGTTCGCTTGCTACTTGAGCAGCGAACGGGGTGCTCTTGCGAGAACCACGAAAACCCGAACCACCGGCAGTCGCCCAAGAAAGAGCGTTGCCCTGGCGGTCTGTGATCGTCACGATCGTGTTGTTAAAAGAGGCATGGATGTGGGCAACCGCATCCACTACCTGCTTTTTCACCTTTTTACGGTTACTACGCGGGTTAGCCATGTTGATGTCTATTCCTGTCTTAACGCACGAACATGCGTTTTATTTGCGAATCGGCTTACGCGGGCCCTTACGGGTACGCGCATTGGTCTTGGTACGCTGCCCACGCAGCGGAAGACCACGACGATGACGCAGACCACGATAGCAACCCAGATCCATGAGACGCTTGATGTTAAGCGTCGTATCACGGCGAAGGTCGCCTTCAACGGTATACTTGCCGACTTCGTTACGCAGGACATCCACCTCGTCGGCGGACAGATCCTGAACTTTCGTCGTCGGCGCGATGCCGGTCGCGACGCAGATTTCCTGCGCACGTGTACGGCCAATCCCGAAGATGTAGGTCAGCGAGATCGCCGCATGCTTATTGTCCGGGATATTGACGCCTGCAATACGGGCCATCAGCTTACTCCGAATGTTGAGCGGCTTGCTCGTTTAGTCGTCTATAAGGGCGCAATAGCATACCCCTTTGTCTCTTAGGAGACAAGGGGTATGCCTGCACCCGCTTTTAAGTCAGCGCAGGATCAACCCTGGCGCTGCTTATGCCGCGGTTCGCTACAGATGACACGAATCGCGCCATTGCGCCGAATGATCTTGCAGTTACGGCACATTTTCTTGACGGAAGCTCGAACTTTCATCGTTCTCTCCAAAAAACCTAGCGGGGCTCGTTTAACGCAGGATACCGCCGCTGCCATAGCCTTTCAGGTTGGACTTCTTCATCACCGATTCATATTGATTCGACATCAGATGCGACTGCACCTGGGCCATGAAGTCCATGACCACCACCACCACGATGAGCAAGGAAGTGCCGCCAAAGTAGAAAGGCACATCCCACGCCACCACGAGGAACTGAGGCATCAGGGAAACTGCGGTGATGTACAAGGCGCCGAAAAGCGTCAGACGCGTCATGACCTTATCGACATAGCGGGACGTTTGTTCGCCCGGGCGAATCCCAGGTAGAAACGCACCCGACTTCTTGAGGTTGTCGGCAACATCCTTGGGATTGAAGACCAACGCCGTGTAAAAGAAGCAGAAGAATAGCACCGCCGCCGCGAAAAGCAAGATGTACAACGGCTGTCCTGGCCCAAGCGCTTGCGACACCGTCTGCAACCAGGCCATGTTCTGCCCGTCACCTATCCACTGGCCAATCGAGGCCGGGAACAACAAGATACTGGAGGCAAAGATCGGCGGAATGACACCGGCCATATTGACCTTCAGCGGCAGATAGCTACTCTGCCCGGCATACATCTTGTTGCCTACCTGACGACGCGGATAATTCACCTTGATCCGCCGCTGGCCACGTTCGATGAAGACCACGAATGCCACGGTCGCGATCCCCAGGACTGCCAACGACAACAACGGCAAGATATTCCAGGCCCCATCGTTTCGTGCCAGCTCGAAAGACTGACCGATAGCACTCGGGAGGCCCGCCACGATACCCGCGAAGATGATAAGGGAAATGCCGTTACCAATTCCTTTCTCGGTGATCTGCTCGCCCAGCCACATCAGGAACACGGCACCCGCGACAAACGTCACGATTGCTGTGAAGTAGAAGCTGAGATCGCCGCTATAGGCGACGCCCTGTCCGACCAGACCGACTGCCATGCCGGTCGCTTGGATCAATGCCAGCAGCACCGTACCGTAGCGCGTGTACTGGTTGATCTTGCGCCGGCCAGCCTCACCTTCCTTCTTCAGCTGTTCCAGCTGAGGCGAGACCGCCGTCAGGAGCTGCATGATAATCGACGCGGAGATATACGGCATGATCCCCAGCGCAAAAATACTCATGCGCGACAACGCACCACCCGAAAACATGTTGAACATGCCCAGGATGGTGCCTTGATTTTCCCTGAACAAGGCAGCGAGCTGGTCAGGATTGATGCCAGGCACCGGGATATGGGCACCGATGCGGTACACCACGATGGCGATGAACACGAAACGCAAACGCGCCCAAAGTTCACTCAGACCACTTCCACTGGCCGGCATGTTTCCTGACTTAGCCATTTAGTCCTCTACCTTGCCACCGGCAGCTTCGATCGCGCCACGGGCACCCTTGGTGACCTTGAGACCACGAACCGTGACTGCTTTGTTCAGTTCACCGGAGAGAATCACCTTCGCGTACTTGGTATTATCTTTAAGTACGTTGGCTTTCTTAAGGCTATCCAGATCGACGATATCACCGTCGATCTTGGCCAACTCCGCCACGCGCACCTCTTCAGATGCCAGCGACTTGATGGACGTGAAACCGTATTTCGGCAGACGACGCTGCAAAGGCATCTGACCGCCTTCGAAACCCGGCTTCACGGACCCACCGGAGCGTGACTTCTGGCCTTTGTGGCCTCGGCCACCGGTCTTGCCCAGACCGGAACCAATGCCACGGCCGACGCGCTTCTCGGCGTGCTTCGAACCCAGTGCCGGGCTCAGACTATTGAGTTTCATGGGTTACTCTCCCTCAACACGCACAAGGTAATTAACCTTGTTGACCATACCGCGTACGGCGGGGGTGTCTTCCAGCTCAACCGTGTGACCGATGCGGCGTAGGCCCAAGCCACGAATAGTGGCCTTGTGCTTTTCCAGAATGCCGATGGTACTACGAGTCTGGGTAACCTTGATCGTTGCTGCTGCCATGATGCCTTACCCCGCGAGCTCTTCGACGGACATACCACGTTTAGCGGCAATATCCTCCGGAGACTGCATGGCGGCGAGACCTTTGACCGTCGCGCGCACCACGTTCACCGGGTTAGTGGAACCGTAACACTTGGCGAGAACGTCATGGACGCCTGCCAGTTCGAGTACGGAGCGCATGGCACCGCCAGCAATGATGCCAGTACCTTCAGACGCCGGCTGCATGTACACCTTGGAGGCACCATGACGGGCCTTCGTGGGGTACTGCAGCGTAGAGCCACTGAGACTTACCTTCACCATGTTGCGGCGAGCCTGATCCATCGCCTTCTGAATCGCGACAGGCACTTCACGTGCTTTGCCACGACCGAAGCCGACACGACCATTGCCATCGCCAACGACGGTCAGTGCGGTGAAGCCGAAAATACGACCACCTTTCACCACCTTGGCGACGCGGTTTACCTGCACGAGTTTCTCTTGCAGATCGCCGCCCTTCTGTTCGTTATTCGCCATCGTAAAACCCTTTAGAATTCCAGGCCGCCTTCACGAGCGGCATCTGCCAGGGCCTTGATGCGACCGTGGTATTTAAACCCGGCACGATCAAAGGCCACCTCGGTGATGCCCGCTTCCTTTGCGCGTTCGGCAATCAGGGCGCCCACCTTGGAGGCGGCGTCAGAATTGCCCGTGGATCCTTCACGCAGGCTCTTATCGAGCGTGGATGCGCTGGCCAGCACTTGGCCACCATCCGGCGAAATGATCTGCGCGTAGATGTGGCGCGGCGTGCGATTGACGCACAAGCGAGACACGCCAAGCTCGCGGATTTTGGCGCGAGCACGGCGGGCACGACGGAGACGAGATTCTTTCTTCGCGTTCATAACCCTGCCTTACTTCTTCTTGGCTTCTTTGCGGCGGACTTCTTCGTCGCCATACCGAATTCCCTTGCCCTTGTAGGGTTCGGGCGGACGGAAGGCACGAATTTCCGCTGCAACTTGGCCGAGCTTCTGCTTGTCCGCGCTTTTCAGCACGACCGTGGTGTTCTTCGGCGTTTCAGCCGTCACACCTTCAGGCAGCGTATACTCGACGGGGTGCGAGAAGCCTAGTGTCAGGTTGAGTGTGTTGCCGCTTGCTTGTGCGCGGTAACCGACACCGTTGATCTCGAGAGACCTGCTAAAGCCTTCCGAGACGCCGGTAACGAGATTCTGTACCAGCGCACGGGTGGTTCCGACCATCGCCCAGCTTTTGGCGGACTCGCTCGGATTAAATGTCAGTTGGCCTTCTTCCTGGCCCACGGTGACATCGGAATGCACGTTCATGGAGAGCGTGCCCTGACCGCCCTTGACGGTCAGCTTGTCGGCCTCGAGTTTCACCTCGACGCCACTCGGCAATTTCACCGGATATTTGGCTACGCGGGACATTCCAAACTCCTAGAATACGGTGCAGATGACTTCACCACCGACACCGGCCTGACGCGCCGCACGATCCGTCATCACACCCTGAGAAGTGGTGACGATCGCGATGCCCAGACCATCCGCGACTTTCGGTAGCGCATCCTTGCCCTTGTAAGAGCGTAGGGACGGCTTTGAAAAGCGCTGGATGTGATCGATGACCGGCTTACCCTCGAAGTACTTGAGCGTAACGGTCAATTGGGGCTTTGCGCCTTCCGTGACGGTGAAGTCGTGGATATAGCCCTCTTCCTTCAATACGCGAGCCACCTCGACCTTGAGGTTGGAAGACGGCATGGAAACCGTCTCCTTGGTGGCCATCTGCGCATTGCGGATACGGGTAAACATATCCGCCAGAGTATCTTGCATGCTCATTACGTTGCGCTCCTGATTCTCGCGTAGCTTACCAGCTGGACTTCTTGAGCCCAGGTACGTCGCCACGCATGGCGGCTTCACGCAGTTTGTTGCGGCCCAAACCGAACTTGTTGTAGAAGCCGTGAGGACGACCGGTCACACGGCAGCGATTACGCTGACGCACCGGGCTGGAATCGCGCGGCAACTCCTGAAGTTTCAGTTGGGCGTCGAAGCGCTCTTCATCAGAAGCGTTGACGTCATAGATGACGGCCTTGAGCTCGGCACGCTTGGCCGCGTACTTGTCTACCAGCTTCGCGCGCTTGAGCTCACGCTCAATCATGCTTTTCTTTGCCATGATCCCACCCTTATTTCTTGAACGGGAAGTTCAGCGCGCTCAGCAGCGCACGGCCTTCTTCATCGGTGTTGGCAGTGGTGGTGATTGTGACATCCAACCCGCGAATACGATCAATCTTATCATATTCGAGCTCGGGAAAGATGATCTGTTCACGCACGCCCATAGAGTAATTGCCACGACCATCGAAGGACTTGGGGTTCAGACCACGAAAGTCACGAACGCGCGGAATCGCGACGTTCACGAGACGATCGAGGAAATCCCACATCCGTTCGCGACGTAAAGTCACCTTGATGCCGATCGGCCAGCCTTCGCGGACCTTGAAGCCTGCGATAGACTTGCGCGCCTTGGTCACTATCGGCTTCTGACCGGAAAGTTTCTCCAGGTCGCCGATGGCGTTGTCGATCAGCTTTTTATCGCTGGTCGCATCGCCGATGCCCATATTAAGGGTCACCTTGGTGATCCGTGGTATCTGCATCACGTTGGCGTAGCTGAACTGCTCTTGGAGCTGAGCTGCCACCTCGTTCTGATAACGTTCTTTCAAGTTCGCCATTTTGCTACCCGGCTCGCGTTAGGCGTCGATCTGCTTTTGCGTCGACTTGTAGATACGTACCTTGGTACCGTCTTCCTGAATCTGGAAGCCGACGCGATCCGCCTTGCCGGTCTCCTGATTGAAGATGGCCACGTTAGATGCGTGAATCGGGGCCTCACGCTCGACGATACCCCCCTGCTTGCCTTGCATGGGGTTAGGCTTGGTGTGACGTTTAATCATGTTCACACCGGACACGACATAGGTTCCGTCCAGGACCCGTTTAATCGTGCCGCGCTTGCCCTTGTCCTTGCCGGCAATGACGATCACTTCGTCGTCACGTTTAATCTTACGCATATCCGCCTCGCTCCTCACAGCACTTCAGGCGCCAGGGAAATGATCTTCATGAACTTCTCGTTGCGAAGCTCACGCGTAACCGGCCCGAAGATACGGGTACCGATCGGCTGCTCGTTGGCATTTTGCAACAGAACGGCCGCATTTCCATCGAAGCGGATCAGTGAACCGTCTGTACGACGGACACCACTCTTGGTACGTACAACGACAGCCTTGAGGACCTGGCCTTTTTTGACCCTGCCTCGCGGAATCGCTTCCTTGACCGTCACTTTGATGACATCACCAACACGGGCGTAACGGCGGTGCGACCCGCCCAGCACCTTGATGCATTGCACCCGGCGCGCGCCACTGTTGTCGGCGACATTCAGCATTGTCTGCGTCTGAATCATCGGTTTTCTCCAAACCTAAACTGACTGCACTGGTGAAAGGCTCTGGCCTGCTCAGCCCTTGGCCTGCTCGACCACCTCGACCAGCGTCCAGGCTTTCAACTTGGAGATCGGGCGGCACTCTTCAATAGAGACCGTGTCGCCGACCTTTGCCTGGTTCGCCTCGTCATGGGCGTGCAGTTTGGTGGAGCGTTTCACGTACTTGTCGTAAATCGGATGCCGGACACGGCGCTCGACCTGAACGACGACGGACTTGTCCATCTTGTCGCTCACGACCTTGCCATTCAGTGTACGGGCATTATTTTCTTCAGCCATCTCAGTCACCTGCCTTCTCATTGAGCACAGTCTTAACGCGAGCGATATCGCGACGCACCTGCTTGAGCAGATGGGTCTGGCTCAGCTGACCGGTGGCCTTCTGCATGCGCAGGTTGAACTGCTCCCGGAGGAGCTCGAGCAGCTGCTGCTGAAGCGCTTCGACTGATTTTTCACGAATTTCTTGGGCTTTCATCACATCACCGTCCGTTTCACAAAGGTGGTGGAGACCGGAAACTTCTGGGCGGCCAGGTCAAACGCCTCACGCGCCAGTTCCTCGGAAACGCCTTCGATCTCGTAGAGCACCTTTCCGGGCTGGATTTGGGCGACCCAGTATTCAACAGAGCCCTTACCCTTACCCATACGGACTTCCAACGGCTTCTCGGTAATCGGCTTATCCGGGAAGACGCGGATCCAGATCTTACCGCCACGCTTGACGTGACGTGTAATGGCACGGCGGCCGGCTTCGATCTGGCGAGCGGTGATACGTCCGCGACCGGTGGCTTTCAGGCCGTACTCGCCGAAGCTCACCTTGCTTCCGCGATGCGCGAGACCGCGGTTACGGCCTTTTTGCACCTTGCGAAATTTCGTACGCTTGGGTTGTAACATCGATCACTCTCCCCTTACTTGGAACCTTTCTTCTTGGGCCCCGGTGCCTGAGCTTGCTTCTGCTTGGCACGCACTTCCTCGATACCGCCGAGGATCTCACCCTTGAAGACCCACACTTTGACGCCGATAACGCCGTAAGTGGTGTGCGCTTCGTAAGTGGCGTAATCGATGTCAGCGCGCAGCGTGTGCAGCGGCACGCGACCTTCGCGGTACCATTCGGTACGCGCGATTTCCGCACCACCAAGACGCCCTGAAAGCTGAATCTTGATGCCGCCGGCGCCGAGACGCATAGCGTTCTGTACGGCGCGCTTCATGGCGCGGCGGAACATCACACGGCGCTCAAGCTGTCCGCACACGTTCTGTGCGACAAGCTGAGCGTCGAGTTCCGGCTTGCGCACCTCTTCGATATTGACGTGCACAGGCACGCCCATCATCTCGGAGACGTCGCGACGCAGGCGATCGACATCCTCGCCCTTCTTACCAATCACGATACCCGGACGAGCAGTGTGAATGGTGATACGTGCGTTATTTGCTGGACGCTCGATGGTGATATCGCTCACGGAGGCGTTCTTCAAACGCTGCTCCAGGAAGCTACGCACTTCGAGGTCATTATTCAGCTTATCGGCATAAGCACCACGCTCTGCGTACCAGACGGAGCGGTGATCCTTGACGATGCCTAGCCGAATACCTGTCGGATTTACTTTCTGACCCATCTGGTCGACTCCTACTTCTCGGCTACCTTGACGGTGATGTGGCAGGTGCGCTTCAAGATGCGATCCGCACGGCCCTTGGCGCGAGGCTGGATGCGCTTAAGCGTCATGCCCTCATCGACGCAGATGGTCGAGACACGCAGCTCGTCGATGTCCATGCCATTGTTTTCTTCCGCATTCGCGATGGCGGACTGAAGCACTTTCTTGACGATTTTCGCCGCTTTTTTCGGCGAATATGTCAATGAATCCAGTGCTTCGGCGACCGGCTTACCGCGCACCAGGTCAGCCACCAAACGGGCCTTCTGGGCGGATAAACGAGCGCCACGCAGCTTTGCAGTGACTTCCATCTCTAACCTCTCTGGCTTACCGTTTGGCTTTCTTGTCCGCCGCATGACCGCGATAAGTGCGGGTCGCAGCGAATTCGCCCAGCTTGTGGCCAACCATTTCCTCGGAGACATGCACCGGGACGTGTTGGCGACCGTTATGGACTGCAATGGTGAGCCCGACCATATTGGGCAGGATCATGGAGCGACGCGACCAAGTCTTGATCGGTTTGCGATCGCTCTTCTCCACTGCAGTCTCAACCTTCTTCAACAGATGAAGGTCAATAAAGGGACCTTTCTTCAGTGAACGTGGCACAGCCGTTACCTCTTGATGTCTTGGCGTTGGATCTTACTTCCGGGCCTTGCGGCGACGGACGATCAGCTTTTCGGTGCGCTTGTTCTTGCGGGTCTTGTGGCCCTTGGTGGGAATACCCCATGGGCTGACCGGATGACGCCCCCCGCTGGAGCGGCCTTCACCACCACCATGCGGATGGTCCACCGGGTTCATCGCAACACCGCGAACCGTCGGGCGCACGCCTCTCCAGCGCTTCGCACCGGCCTTGCCAAGTTGACGGAGGCTGTGCTCTGAATTGCCCACTTCTCCCAAGGTGGCACGGCATTCTGCCAGAATCTTGCGCATCTCGCCGGAACGTAGACGCACAGTGGCATAGTTGCCTTCACGTGCTACCAATTGGGCGCTGGCCCCGGCACTCCGCGCGATCTGTGCACCCTTGCCGGGCTTCATCTCGATGCAGTGCACGGTAGACCCTACCGGAATGTTACGCAGCGGCAGCGCATTACCGCGCTTGATCGCTGCATTGACGCCGGACTCCAAGCGATCGCCCGCTTTCACACCACGCGGCGCGATGATGTAGCGGCGTTCGCCATCCAGGTACTTGAGCAGCGCAATGTTGGCGCTACGATTGGGATCGTATTCGAGGCGCTCAACGACGGCGGCAACGCCATCCTTGGCACGTTTGAAATCGATCACACGATAGTGCTGACGGTGACCACCCCCGACATGACGGGTAGTGATACGACCGTTATTATTACGACCGCCGCTCTTGGATTGCTTCTCCAATAGACCGGCATAAGGGCGGCCCTTGTAGAGCTCGTCGTTGACGACTTTGACGACGTGACGACGACCGGCGGACGTGGGTTTGGTCTTAACAATTGCCATGATCCGTGCTCCTGCCTTACTCGGCGCCAGAGAAGTCTTCGAGAGTCTCGCCGGCCGCCAGTGTGACGTATGCCTTGCGATATCCCTTGCGCAGACCAACACCGTGTTGCGTGCGCTTGGTCTTACCTTTGACGTTCAAGACCTGCACACCGGCGACCTTCTTTTCGAAGAGCGCTTCGACGGCTTTCTTGATCTCGGGCTTGGTCGCGTCCTGGGCCACCTTGAACACGTACTGGTTGTTTTCGGCGGCGAATGCGGCCTTCTCGGTCATGTGAGGCCCGAGCAGAACCTTGAATACGCGTTCCTGGTTCATCCCAGCTTCTCCTCGAATTTACGCAGAGCGGAAACGGTGACCAGCACCTTGTCAAAGGCAATCAAGCTCACCGGATCGGCAGCCGCGACATCCACCACATCGACGTAGGGAATGTTACGCGCGGCGAGAAACAGCTTTTCGTCGATATCTTCGGTGACGATCAGCGCTTTCTCGAGATCCAGGTCCTTCAGCTTGGCAATCAGCTGCTTGGTCTTGGGGGCATCCACCGCAATGCTGTCAACGACAACCAGACGTTCCTGACGCACCAGCTCGGAGAGAATCGAGCGCATGGCCGCGCGGTACATCTTGCGATTGACTTTCTGGGTGTGGTCTTGCGGGCGTGCCGCAAAGGTCACACCACCACTACGCCACAGCGGCGAGCGGATAGTGCCGGCACGTGCACGGCCGGTTCCTTTTTGACGCCACGGCTTCTTGCCGCCGCCACGTACTTCAGCGCGAGTCTTCTGTGCACGAGTCCCCTGGCGACCGGCTGCGAAATACGCAGTCACGACCTGATGGACCAGTGACTCGTTAAACTCTTTACCGAAGGTAGCGTCGGACACTTCGACAGTGCCGGCTTCGGCACCTGCGAGATTCAAATTCATCGGTCTCATACCCCTCAGCGAGCTTTAACGGCACTGCGTACGATGACTTCGCAGTCGGTCGCACCCGGCACGGCACCTTTGACCAGCAGCAAATTACGCTCGGCATCGACGCGCACGATTTCCAGGCTCTGGACGGTCACACGCTCATTGCCCATCTGACCGGCCATCTTTTTGCCCTTGAAGACGCGACCTGGCGTCTGGCACATACCGATGGAGCCCGGTGCGCGGTGCGCAAGCGAGTTACCGTGGCCATTGTCTTGGGTGTGGAAATTCCAGCGCTTGACGGCGCCCTGGAAGCCCTTGCCTTTAGAGGTGCCAGTCACATCGACTTTCTGACCGGCTTCAAAGAGGGATACGGTGATATTGCCGCCCACCTCGGGAGTCTCTTCGCCTTCTGCCAGACGAAACTCCATCAATGCACGACCGGCCTCGACACCTGACTTGGCATACTGCCCTGCGGCAGCCTTGGTCAAATGCTTGGCCTTGCGGGAACCCGAAGTCACCTGAATCGCACTATAGCCGTCACTTTCGACGGTCTTGACGCGAGTCACGCGATTCGGCTCGACCTCGATAACGGTTACGGGCACAGAGGCGCCATTTTCGGTAAAGATACGGGTCATACCGCTCTTCTTACCGACCAAACCGATAGTCATGTTCAGTCTCCTTTAGTGTACGGGGCTATCACCCGCTATGGCTGCCCTTTCCAGAGCATTCCACTAGCACATTGTGTAACGCCGTCCCGGCGTGGCGACCTTTATAAAAAAGCCGCTAGTGACTAGTGTGATCAGTCGAGCTTGATTTGCACATCCACGCCAGCGGCGAGGTCGAGCTTCATCAGCGCGTCTACGGTTTTTTCCGTGGGTTCGACAATGTCGAGCACACGCTTGTGAGTGCGGATCTCGTACTGATCGCGCGCGTCCTTGTTGACGTGCGGAGAGATCAATACGGTATAGCGCTCGCGATTAGTCGGTAGTGGGATCGGACCACGGACCTGAGCACCCGTACGCTTCGCGGTATCCACGATTTCTTGCGCAGACTGGTCAATCAGGCGATGGTCAAAGGCCTTCAACCGAATGCGAATCTTTTGGTTCTGCATTAGCCTTAAACTCCAATGGATGTCGACGGCGCGAGCCGTCTACCCACGCATTCAAAGGATGCGCATTATAGGCAGGCTGACAGTAAGAGTCAAACATGCACAGAAAGGGGGCTCCCAAAGGAGCCCCCTTCGATCATCGAAGGGCGAAACCCTTACTTGACGATCTTGGCGACAACGCCGGCGCCCACGGTACGCCCACCTTCGCGAACCGCGAAGCGCAGGCCGTCTTCCATAGCGATCGGCGCGATCAACGTCACAGTCATCTGGACGTTATCACCCGGCATGACCATTTCGACGCCCTCCGGCAGTTCACAAGTACCGGTCACGTCAGTGGTCCGGAAGTAGAACTGCGGACGATAGCCCTTGAAGAACGGGGTATGACGACCGCCTTCTTCCTTGGACAGGATGTAAACTTCGGCTTCGAAGACGGTATGCGGCGTGATGCTCTTCGGCTTGGCCAGAACCTGACCGCGCTCGACATCGTCACGCTTGGTGCCACGCAGCAGCGCGCCGATGTTCTCGCCAGCACGACCTTCGTCGAGCAACTTGCGGAACATCTCGACACCGGTAACGGTTGTCTTGGCGGTGTCCTTGAGACCCACGATCTCGACTTCTTCACCGGACTTGACGACACCGCGCTCAACACGACCGGTCACCACGGTACCGCGACCGGAGATGGAGAACACGTCTTCGATCGGCATCAGGAACGGCTGATCGACGGCACGCTCCGGCTCTGGAATGTAGGCGTCCAGGGCTTTGATCAGGTTGGCTACGGCAGTGGTACCCATGCCGTTGTCATCCTTGCCTTCCAGCGCCATCAGCGCGGAACCGATGACGATCGGTGTATCGTCACCCGGGAAGTCATACTCGTTAAGGAGTTCACGCACTTCCATTTCGACCAGCTCGAGGAGCTCCTCGTCGTCGACCATGTCGGCCTTGTTCAGAAACACGACGATGTATGGTACGCCGACCTGACGCGACAGCAAGATGTGCTCGCGCGTCTGCGGCATGGGGCCGTCGGCAGCGGAGCAAACCAGGATCGCGCCATCCATCTGCGCGGCACCAGTGATCATGTTCTTGACGTAGTCAGCGTGCCCCGGGCAGTCGACGTGCGCATAGTGGCGCTCTTCGGACTGGTATTCGACGTGAGCAGTCGCGATGGTGATACCGCGCTCACGCTCTTCCGGCGCATTGTCGATGGTCTCGAATTCACGCCAATCGCCGCCGAAAACCTCTGCGGAAACACGCGTCAGTGCTGCAGTCAGCGTAGTCTTACCATGGTCGACGTGACCGATGGTACCGACGTTGATATGCGACTTGGTGCGTTCAAATTTTTCCTTAGCCACTGCTATAACCTCTTTACGTTAGCTAACGGTTAACCATTCTGGTTGATGACGGCTTCAACGACGCTGGAGGGCGCCTCTTCGTAATCCGCAAACTCCATGGTGTAGCTTGCGCGGCCCTGGGTCTGAGAGCGCAGATCGGTCGCATAACCGAACATCTCAGCCAGCGGCACCGTGGCGCGAATGACTTTACCCATAGGGGAGTCATCCATGCCCTGTACGAGACCACGGCGACGATTCAGGTCACCCATGACATCACCCATGAACTCTTCGGGGGTCACGACTTCGACCTTCATCACCGGCTCCAGCAGCACGGCCTTGGCCTTGGGTGCGCCTTCCTTGATCGCCATGGAAGAGGCGACCTTGAACGCAGTCTCGTTCGAGTCCACGTCATGGTAGGAACCATCGAACAGCGTGACCTTGACGTCAATCATCGGATAACCCGCGATGACACCGTTCTGCAGCTGCTCATAGGCCCCTTTCTCGACGGCCGGCACGTATTCCTTGGGAACCACACCACCGACGATTTCGGAGGCGAACTTGAAGTTCATGTCTTCGTCTTCGCCTTTATCTTCGGCCGTCAGCGGCTCGATACGCAGCAGCACATGACCGTACTGACCACGACCACCCGACTGACGCACGAACTTGCCTTCCTGCTCGACACTGGCACGAATCGTCTCGCGGTAGGCGACCTGCGGCTTACCAATATTGGCTTCGACTTTGAATTCACGCCGCAGACGATCGACGATGATGTCGAGGTGAAGCTCACCCATACCAGAAATGATCGTCTGACCGGTTTCCTCGTCGGTCTTGACGCGGAAAGAAGGATCTTCCTGAGCCAGCTTGCCCAGCGCGGTCGCCATCTTCTCCTGGTCGGGCTTAGACTTCGGCTCCACGGCGACCGAAATCACCGGATCCGGAAATTCCATGCGCTCGAGAATGATCTTGTCATGCAGATCACAGAGTGTGTCACCAGTAGTAACATCCTTGAGCCCGATGCAGGCAGCGATGTCGCCCGCATAGACTTCCTTGATCTCCTCGCGTGAATTGGAGTGCATCTGGACGATACGGCCCACGCGCTCCTTCTTGCTCTTCACGGAATTGAAGATGCTATCACCGGACTTGAGCACACCCGAGTAGACACGAATAAAGGTCAGCGTCCCCACGAACGGATCAGTGGCGATCTTGAAGGCCAGTGCGGCGAAAGGGGCCTTATCGTCAGCTTCACGCGTGGCGACAGTGCCATCCTTGTCGTCAAGCTCACCTTCGATGGCCTTGACTTCGGTCGGCGACGGCATGTATTCGATCACGCCATCGAGAACCGCCTGGACGCCCTTGTTCTTGAACGCACTGCCGCACGTTACCAGAACGATTTCGTTATCCAGGGTACGGCGACGCAAGCCAGCCTTGATGTCCGCCTCGGAGAGGGCACCCTCCTCGAGGTATTTGTCCATCAACTCTTCGGACGCCTCGGCGGCGGCCTCGACCATTGCCTCACGATACTTCTCGGCGGTTTCCTTGAGCTCGTCGGGAATGTCGACCAGCTCATAGTTCATGCCGTGGTTGGCCTCGTCCCAGAGAACACCCTTCATCTGGATCAGGTCGATGACCCCTTTGAAGTTATCTTCCGATCCCCAGTTGATCTGGATGGGAACGGTATTGGCGCCCAGTTTCTGCTTGAGCTGGTCGAGCACCATAAAGTAATCGGCCCCGGCGCGGTCCATCTTATTGACGAACACCATGCGCGGAACTTCATACTTGTTTGCCTGACGCCAGACCGTTTCGGTCTGCGGCTGCACGCCGGAGGAACCACACAGTACAACGACGGCACCGTCGAGGACACGCAAGGAACGTTCGACCTCGATCGTGAAGTCAACGTGTCCCGGTGTATC
The DNA here is from genome assembly GCF_023061285.1 of Chromohalobacter nigrandesensis. Taxonomy (GTDB): domain Bacteria; phylum Pseudomonadota; class Gammaproteobacteria; order Pseudomonadales; family Halomonadaceae; genus Chromohalobacter; species Chromohalobacter nigrandesensis. The sequence goes on along the minus strand of NZ_JAKGAM010000019.1, from coordinate 15,990 downwards.
GATGATATTGATTCGATGCTCATCGAACTGCTTGCTCATGCCCTGCCAGAAACAGGTAGTCGCAGCGGAGCTGATGGTAATACCACGCTCCTGCTCCTGCTGCATCCAGTCCATGGTGGCAGCACCATCATGAACCTCGCCGACCTTGTGCGACATGCCGGTATAGAACAGGACACGCTCGGTAGTGGTCGTCTTACCGGCGTCAACGTGAGCCACGATACCGATATTACGGTAGCGATTAAGCGGAGTCTTGCGTGCCACGATGGAATACCCCGTTGGTTAGAAGCGGTAGTGAGAGAAGGCCTTGTTGGCATCTGCCATGCGATGCACGTCTTCACGCTTCTTCACAGCAGCACCCTTGCCTTCGGCGGCGTCCAGCATTTCGCCAGCGAGGCGCTGCACCATGGTCTTCTCACCACGACTGCGCGCCGCATCCACCAGCCAACGCATGGCCAGGGCCTGACGGCGGGAGGGACGGACTTCCACGGGCACCTGATAGGTCGCACCGCCAACGCGGCGAGACTTGACCTCGACCATCGGCTGGATCGTTTCCAGCGCCTTGTCGAACATTTCCAGCGGCTCATCCTTGCTACGTTCGGCAACCCTGTCCAGCGCACCGTAAACGATACGCTCAGCTACAGACTTCTTGCCGCTGATCATCAGGTGGTTCATGAACTTGGCCAGACGCTCACTTCCGAATTTCGGATCCGGAAGGATTTCGCGTTTGGCGATAACTTTTCTTCTAGGCATGATAAGCCCTCGTTTCGAAGGGTCCTTCAGGTAAACTCGAGACGACGCCGCGCGCGCTCGACCTTACTCTTATCTGACCAACAATTGAATTCTTGAACGCCTCGCGATCAAGACTTGGGACGTTTGGTACCGTACTTGGAACGGCCCTGACGGCGATTCTGAACACCGGAAGTATCCAGCGCGCCGCGAACGGTGTGATAACGCACACCCGGCAAGTCTTTTACACGACCGCCGCGAATCAGGACCACGGAGTGTTCCTGCAGGTTATGACCTTCACCACCGATATAGGAAGCGACTTCGTAGCCATTCGTCAGGCGCACGCGGCAAACCTTACGCAGTGCCGAGTTCGGCTTCTTCGGGGTGGTGGTGTATACACGGGTGCAAACCCCGCGCTTTTGCGGGCAAGACTGCAGCGCCGGCACGTCGCTCTTGGCGGCCGGGCGCTTGCGCGGCTTGCGCACGAGCTGATTGATCGTTGCCATATCTGTAGCTGACTCCAATGGTTGCCAAACCTTTGAACATTGGGACAGGACGTACCCACCCCACTGTTAAAGGCTGCGCATTCTAATGTCTGGCGACAAGCCGCGTCAAGTCCGTCGCCACGAGGACGCCGGACTTGACGGCATACGCCTAGAGGTCTTCGTCGTCGGCGTCCAGCGCGGTGAGCTGCGCGCCCAATTCCTGTTCGACATCGGAAGCCGACGGATTGACCGTGTGTCCATCATCCTCGCGCTTGCGACGCCGCTCGGCATGGTGCGCCAACCCAGTCCCGGCGGGCACCAGGCGACCCACCACTACGTTTTCCTTGAGGCCGCGCAGGTAGTCGCGCTTGCCGGACACCGCCGCCTCGGTCAATACGCGCGTGGTTTCCTGGAACGACGCCGCCGAGATGAACGACTCGGTTGCCAGGCTTGCCTTGGTGATACCCAGCAGCAAACGCTCGCATTTGGCCGGGAATTTGCCTTCCTGAGCCAGGCGTGCATTTTCCTCGAGGACGCGGACGTACTCCACCTGGTCGCCGGTAATGAAGGTGGAATCTCCGGCATCGGTGATCTCCGCCTTGCGCAGCATCTGACGCACCACCACTTCGATGTGCTTGTCATCGATGACCACCCCTTGCAGGCGATAGACATCCTGGATCTCGGCCGTGATGTACTTGGCCAATTCCGCGATTCCAAGCAAGCGCAGAATGTCGTGGGGGTTGCTGGGACCATCGGAGATGACTTCGCCTTTCTCCACCGTTTCGCCCTCGAACACACCGATCTGACGCCACTTGGGGATCAGCATCTCGACCGGATCGCCTTCTTCCGGCGTGACCGTCAAGCGACGCTTGCCCTTGGTCTCCTTGCCAAAGCTGATGGTACCGGTTACCTCGGCGAGGATAGATGGTTCCTTAGGCTTACGTGCCTCGAACAAGTCGGCGACACGCGGCAGCCCCCCGGTGATGTCCTTGTTACCGGACGCTTCAACCGGAATGCGCGCAATGACCTCACCGACACCCACCTGATCACCGTTTTCGCCTGCGATAATCGCCTTGCCGGGCAGCATGTACTGCACAGGGGTATTGGAGCCCGGCAGCGTGACATGCTCACCATTATCATCGAGCAGCATGATCATCGGACGCTTTTCACGGCCGGAGGTCGGACGTGCAGGCGTCTCGATCACCTCGACATTCGACAGGCCGGTCATCTCGTCCACGCTGCGATGGATGGTGACACCCTCTTCCATATCGCTGAACTGAACCTTGCCCTCGACCTCGGCCACGACCGGATGCATATGAGGGTCCCACTTGGCGACCGGCGTCCCGCCTTCGACCATGTCGCCGTCGCGCACCGACAGCTCGGCACCATACGGCAGCTTGTAGTACTCACGCTCACGCCCATGCTCGTCGGCGACGGCCAGGGCACTCGAACGGGAGACAACGACGAGCTTGCCGTCATTGCGCTCGACATGCTTGATGTTGTGCAGACGCACCGTGCCACCATGCTTGACCTGCACACTATCGACGGCTGAGGCACGCGATGCGGCCCCCCCGATGTGGAATGTACGCATGGTAAGCTGAGTGCCCGGCTCGCCGATCGACTGCGCCGCGATGACGCCGACAGCCTCGCCGATATTCACATGATGACCACGCGCCAAGTCACGGCCGTAGCACGCTGCACACACGCCATGCGGCGTTTCACAGGTAATCGCGCTGCGCACGATAATTTCGTCCACGCCCATGGTATCGAGCTCGGCGCACCACGCCTCATCCAGCAAGGTACCGCGCGGAATCAACACCTCGTCGTTGGCAGGATCGACGACATCCTGCGCCACGACGCGGCCTAGCACACGCTGTGCCAGCGAGACGATGACGTCGCCGCCTTCGATTACCGGATGTAGCGTCAGCCCTTCATACGTGCCGCAGTCCTCCTCGGTCACCACAAGGTCCTGAGACACGTCCACCAGTCGACGCGTCAGGTAACCGGAGTTGGCGGTCTTGAGTGCCGTATCCGCCAATCCCTTACGAGCGCCGTGCGTCGAGATGAAGTACTGCAGTACGTTCAGGCCTTCACGGAAGTTGGCGGTGATCGGCGTCTCGATGATCGAGCCATCCGGCTTCGCCATCAGCCCGCGCATACCCGCCAACTGACGGATCTGGGCGGCACTACCACGGGCCCCGGAGTCAGCCATGATGAAGACACTGTTGAACGAGTCCTGCTCGACCTGCTCGCCATGGCGATCGGTAATGGTTTCCTTGGAGATACCGGTCATCATCGCCTTGGCCACCTTGTCATTCGCCTTGGCCCAGATGTCGATCACCTTGTTGTACTTCTCGCCGGCGGTCACAAGCCCCGAGGAGAACTGGTCCTCGATTTCCTTCACCTCTTCCTCGGCTCCGTCGACGATCTCCTTCTTCGAATCGGGGATAACGAAGTCGTTGACGCCGATTGAGGCACCCGACCAAGTGGCCAGATGAAACCCGGTGTACATCAGCTGGTCGGCGAAGATCACCGTTTCCTTGAGGCCTGTATTGCGATACACCTCGTTGATCAGCGTCGAGATCGCCTTCTTCTTCATCGGCTGATCGACCAGCGAGAACGAGGCGCCCTTGGGCAGAATGCGAAACAGCAACGCGCGCCCGACGGTAGTATCGAAGATCGACTGTTTCTTGACCAGTTCGCCACCTTCCACTTCGGGCAGATGCTCGGTCAAGCGGACCTTGATCCGCGCATGCATCGACACGCTTTCGGTGCCGAAGGCACGCTCGACTTCCTTGAGGTTGGCGAACACCATGCCTTCGCCCTTGGCATTGATCTTCTCGCGGGTCATGTAATAAAGACCCAGCACCACATCTTGAGACGGCACGATGATGGGCTCACCGTTGGCTGGCGACAGCACGTTATTGGTGGCCATCATCAGCGTCCGCGCCTCGAGCTGCGCTTCCAGCGTCAGCGGAACGTGCACGGCCATCTGGTCACCGTCGAAGTCGGCGTTATACGCCGCGCACACCAACGGATGCAGTTGGATCGCCTTGCCTTCGATCAACAGAGGCTCGAACGCTTGGATACCCAAGCGATGCAGCGTCGGGGCACGGTTGAGCATGACCGGATGCTCGCGGATGACATCGGCGAGAATGTCCCACACTTCCGGTAGCTCGCGCTCGACCATCTTCTTGGCGGCCTTGATGGTCGACGCCTGGCCATTTGCCTGCAGCTTGGAATAGATGAACGGCTTGAACAGTTCCAGAGCCATCTTCTTGGGCAGACCACACTGATGCAGACGCAGCGTCGGACCCACAGTGATCACCGAGCGGCCTGAATAGTCGACACGCTTGCCCAGCAGGTTCTGGCGGAAACGCCCCTGCTTACCCTTGATCATGTCAGCCAGCGACTTCAATGGGCGCTTGTTGGAACCCGTGATGGCTCGACCGCGGCGGCCATTGTCCAGCAACGCATCTACCGATTCCTGCAGCATGCGCTTCTCGTTGCGCACGATGATATCCGGCGCGTTGAGGTCGAGCAGCCGCTTCAGGCGGTTGTTGCGGTTGATCACGCGACGATACAGATCGTTAAGATCCGAGGTCGCGAAACGGCCACCATCCAGCGGCACCAACGGGCGCAGATCCGGCGGCAATACCGGCAGCACTTCCATGACCATCCACGCCGGGTCGTTGCCAGACTTGTAGAAGGCTTCAAGCAACTTCAAACGCTTGGAAAGCTTCTTGATCTTCGTCTCGGAATTGGTCTGCGGCACTTCCTCGCGCAGGCGCTCAATTTCCTCACCGAGGTCGATGTCCTTAAGCAACACCTGAACCGCTTCGGCGCCCATACGGGCATCGAAGTCGTCGCCGAACTCTTCCAGCGCCTCGAAATACTGTTCGTCATTGAGCAGTTGACCACGCTCAAGCGTGGTCATGCCTGGATCGATGACCATGAAGCTCTCGAAATAGAGCACACGCTCGATATCGCGCAGGGTCATGTCCAGGAACAAGCCGATGCGTGACGGCAGCGACTTGAGGAACCAGATATGCGCCACCGGCGCAGCCAGTTCGATATGCCCCATACGCTCGCGGCGCACGGCAGCCTTTGTGACCTCGACGCCGCACTTTTCGCAAATGATGCCACGATGCTTCATGCGCTTGTACTTACCGCACAAGCACTCGTAATCCTTTACCGGGCCGAAAATCTTGGCACAGAACAGGCCATCACGCTCGGGCTTGAACGTACGGTAGTTGATGGTCTCAGGCTTTTTGACCTCGCCGTAGGACCAGGAGCGGATCAAGTCCGGCGACGCGAGCGTAATCTTGATCGCGTCGAATTCTTCGGACTGTGCCTGCGATTTGAGGACTTTCACCAAATCTTTCATGGGGTCGGCTCCGTAGCGGAGTTGTCATGAGCGGGGCCTGTAGGGCCCCGCGGACCGTCATTCGTCAGCGTGAAACGCTCAGCCTTCCAGCTCGATATCAATACCCAGCGAGCGGATTTCCTTCACCAATACGTTGAAGGATTCCGGCATGCCTGCCTGCATCGAGTGGTCGCCGTCGACGATGTTCTTGTACATCTTGGTGCGGCCTTCGACGTCGTCGGACTTGACGGTCAGCATTTCCTGCAAGGTATAGGCCGCGCCATAGGCTTCCAGCGCCCAGACCTCCATCTCACCAAAGCGTTGTCCGCCGAACTGTGCCTTGCCGCCCAGCGGTTGCTGGGTCACCAGCGAGTACGAGCCGGTGGAACGCGCGTGCATCTTGTCGTCGACCAGGTGGTTGAGCTTGAGCATGTACATGTAGCCCACCGTCACGGGGCGATCGAAGTTTTCGCCCGTACGCCCATCGTAGAGCGTCATCTGGCCGGAATCCGGCAGGTTGGCCAGGCTCAGGAGATGCTTGATTTCGTGCTCCTTGGCACCATCGAAAACCGGCGTCGCCACTGGTACGCCATTACGCAGATTCTTCGCCAGGGTGATGATTTCATCATCGCTGAGCGAGTCGATATCTTCCTGGCGCGTCTCGGCAGTGTTGTACACTTGCCCCAGGAAGTCGCGAATCTCCGCCACCTGCTGCTGGCGTGCCTCGCGCAACATCTCGTCGACCCTCACCCCGAGCCCCCAGGCCGCCATCCCCAGGTGCGTCTCGAGGACCTGACCGACGTTCATGCGCGAGGGCACACCCAACGGATTGAGCACTATGTCGACCGGCTCGCCATTGTCATCGAACGGCATATCCTCGACGGGCATGATCGATGAAATGACACCCTTGTTACCGTGGCGGCCAGCCATCTTGTCACCCGACTGGATGCGCCGCTTCACGGCGAGGTAGACCTTGACGATCTTGAGCACGCCCGGCGCCAGGTCGTCGCCCTGAGTCAACTTGCGCTTCTTGTCTTCGAAACGCTCGTCCATCTCTTTGCGGCGTTTTTCCAACTGCTCATCGGCCTGGGCCAAGAGCTCGTTGAGCGCCTCGTCCTGCATACGCAACTTGAACCACTGACTACGCGGCAGCTCTTCGAGATAGGCCTCATCGAGGATATCGCCCTTCTTGAGCTTGGGACCGCCGTTGACCGGCTGACCAAGCAACGTGCGCTTGAGGCGCTCGAAGGTAGCTTCTTCGGCAATGCGATACGTTTCCTGAAGATCCTTGCGCACCTCATCGAGCTGGCTCTGCTCGATGGACAGGGCGCGCGAATCCTTCTCGACACCATCGCGGGTAAAGACCTGCACGTCGATGACCGTGCCTTTCATTCCCGTCGCCGTACGCAGCGACGTGTCTTTCACGTCGGACGCCTTCTCGCCGAAGATCGCACGTAGCAGCTTCTCTTCAGGCGTCAGTTGGGTCTCTCCCTTGGGCGTGACCTTACCGACCAGGATATCGCCGGGGCCGACCTCGGCACCGATATAAACGATACCCGCCTCGTCGAGCTTGCCGAGTGCCGCTTCACCAACATTGGGAATGTCCGAGGAAATTTCCTCAGCGCCCAGCTTGGTGTCGCGAGACACGCAGGTCAGCTCCTGGATATGGATACTGGTGAAGCGGTCTTCCTCGACTACACGCTCCGAGATGAGGATGGAATCCTCGAAGTTGTAGCCGTTCCACGGCATGAACGCCATGCGCATGTTCTGACCCAGTGCCAGATCCCCCATGTCGACGGAAGGCCCATCGGCCAGGATGTCGCCGCTTGCCACGGTGTCGCCGGGGCGCACGATCGGGCGCTGGTTCATGCAGGTGTTCTGGTTGGAACGCAGGTACTTGGTGAGATTGTAGATATCGACGCCCGCTTCACCGCCGATGATCTCATCTTCGTTGATGCGTACCACGATGCGTTTGGCATCGACCGAGTCGATCACTCCGCCGCGCCGTGCGATCGCACAGACACCGGAGTCGCGCGCCACGAAACGCTCCATGCCCGTACCGACCAGCGGCTTCTCGGCACGCAGGGTCGGCACGGCCTGACGCTGCATGTTCGAGCCCATCAAGGCACGGTTGGCGTCATCGTGCTCGAGGAACGGGATCAACGCTGCAGCCACGGAAACTACCTGACGCGGCGACACGTCCATCAACGTGACCTTATCCGGTGCCATGAAGGTCGTCTCGCCGCGGTGGCGTACCTGAACCAGGTCGTCGACCAACTTGCCATCTTCGTCCACCGTCGCCGACGCCTGGGCGATAACGAAGTCACCCTCCTCAATGGCCGACAGATGCACGACCTCGTCGGTAACCTGACGGTCACTCACCTTGCGATACGGTGTTTCCAGGAAGCCGTAGCTATTGGTGTGACTGTAAGTCGCCAGCGAGTTGATCAGGCCGATATTAGGACCTTCCGGCGTTTCGATCGGGCACAGACGCCCGTAGTGCGTGGCGTGAACGTCGCGCACTTCGAAGCCGGCACGCTCGCGGGTCAAGCCACCCGGCCCCAGCGCGGAAACACGGCGCTTGTGCGTGACCTCGGAGAGCGGGTTGTTCTGGTCCATGAACTGGGACAGCTGCGAAGAACCGAAGAACTCCTTCACTGCGGCTGCCACCGGCTTGGCATTGATCAAATCCTGCGGCATCAGGCCTTCACTCTCCGCCATGGAGAGACGCTCCTTGACCGCGCGCTCGACGCGCACCAGCCCTACGCGGAACTGGTTTTCCGCCATCTCGCCGACGCAACGAATACGGCGGTTGCCCAGGTGGTCGATATCATCGACGTCACCAAAGCCGTTACGGATATTGATCATTTCCCGCAGGACGTCGAGGATATCCGGTTTATCGAGAATCCCGGAGCCCTTGTCCCCTTCATGACGCAGGCGGCGATTGAATTTCATGCGACCGACGCCCGACAGGTCGTAGCGGTCCTCGGTGAAGAACAGATTGTGGAACAGCGTCTCGGCTGCTTCCTTGGTCGGCGGCTCCCCGGGGCGCATCATGCGATAGATCTCGACCAGTGCCTCGAGTTGAGAGCGCGTGGTATCGATCTTCAGCGTATCGGAGATAAACGAGCCCGCGTCGAGATCGTTGGTATACAACGTCTCGAGCGTGGTAATGCCCGCCTGGCCAAGCGTTTCAAGCAACTCAGGGGTGATTTCCGTATTGCATTCGCACACCAGCTCACCGGTATTCGGATCGACCTGATCCTTGGCCAGCGTCTTGCCGAACAGATATTCCATCGGCACATCGAGACGCTCAAGGCCGGCTTTTTCCATCTGGCGAATATGCTTCTGGGTAATCCGGCGACCTTCCTCGACGATGAGGTTGCCTTCACCATCCTGAATATCGAAGGTTGCCGTTTCACCACGCAGCCGTGACGGCACCAGCTCGACGCTGAAACCCTTCTTCTCGATATGAAAGATACTGGTGTCGAAGAACGTCTCGAGGATCTCCTCGGCACTCATGCCTAACGCGCGCAGCAATACCGTGGCCGGCAGCTTGCGGCGACGGTCGATACGGACGTAGACGTTGTCCTTGGGATCGAACTCGAAATCCAGCCAAGAGCCGCGATACGGGATGATACGCGCGGAGTACAGCAGCTTACCGGACGAGTGACTCTTGCCCTTGTCGTGGTCGAAGAACACTCCCGGCGAGCGGTGGAGCTGGGAGACGATGACACGTTCGGTACCATTGACGACGAAGGTACCGTTTTCAGTCATCAGGGGGATTTCCCCCATGTAGACTTCCTGCTCTTTAATGTCCTTGATCGCCTTGTTGGACGAGTCCTTATCGTAGATGATCAAGCGCACCTTGACCCGCAGCGGCGCCGAATAGGTCACGCCACGCAGCTGGCATTCCTTGACATCGAATGCCGATGTGCCAAAGCGGTAGCTGACATACTCGAGAGCGGCATTGCCGGAAAAGCTCTCGATAGGGAACACGGACTTGAAAGCAGCATGCAAGCCGACGTCGAGGCGTTCTTCAATCGCCCGGTCCTGCTGGAGGAAGTCGTAGTAGGAATCAAGCTGAATGGCCAGCAGGTAAGGCACATCCATTACTTGTGGCAGTTTGCCGAAATCCTTGCGGATGCGTTTTTTCTCAGTGTATGAGTAAGCCATCTGTATTCCCCAGCTTGTTCACCTTGGGTGACCGGTGCGTGGTCGGCGCCGCCTGAAGGGACTTCCCGTCAGGCGCTGACGGCAAGCTCTTACGAGAGCTCGCCGTCGGAATTCGTCTCTTCAGACATCTGGCATTCTGGCTAGCAGCAACAGAAAAAGGCCGGCAGCGGGAAAGCCCGCCGCCAGCCATGAAGCTCACGCAGCGCGTAAAGCCATGGTCACCGGAATTACTTGAGTTCCACGGATGCGCCAGCTTCTTCCAACTTGGTCTTGGCTTCTTCGCCATCTTCCTTGGACATGCCTTCTTTGAGGGTTGCCGGGACACCGTCGACGGCTGCCTTGGCTTCCTTGAGGCCCAGACCGGTGATTTCACGAACCACCTTGATGACGTTGACCTTCTTCTCACCAGCGCCAGTCAGCACCAGGTCGAACTCAGTCTGCTCTTCAACCTCTTCGCCTTCGCCGCCACCCGGGCCAGCCACAACAGCGGCAGCCGCAGAAACACCGAACTTCTCTTCCATCGCGGAAACTAGCTCAGCCACTTCCATGACGGACATTTCGGCGACGGCGTTGATGATATCTTCTTGAGTCAGTGCCATTGTCAAATTCCTAACTTTGCGGGAGCCTCATATTATGAGGGCTCATTGATACAGTATTGGTGCCAGTGCGGTTCAGTCTGCCTTTAGGCAGCTTCTTCCTGCTTTTGGTCACGCAACGCAGCGAGTGTACGAACCAGCTTGCCAGCCGATGCTTCCTTCATGACGGACATCAGCTTGGCGATGGCTTCATCATGTGTCGGCAGCGTCGCCAGGCGATCAAGATCGGAAGCCGGGATGAACTCGCCTTCGTATGCCAGCGCCTTAATCTCGAAATCTTTCTCATTTTTGGCGAACTCCTTGAACAGGCGAGCGGCAGCGCCCGGATGCTCATAGGAAAAGGCCAGCATGGTCGGACCCGAGAAAGTCTCGTTGAGGCACTCCCAAGGAGTACCTTCGAGGGCGCGGCGTGCCAGCGTGTTGCGCACAACACGAATCTGCACACCATTCTCGCGTGCCTGCTTGCGCAGATCGGTCATGGCGCTTACCGCCACACCGCGAGAATCGGCAACGACGACGGAGAGCGCATCTTGTGCAGCTTCACTGACCTCGGCAACGATCGCTTTCTTGCCTTCGAGTGCTAATGGCACAGTGATCACTCCTTCGTACCGGACGCCTGAGAGGGCGTTCCAGTGGTTACCATCTCCCCTATCTTCGCTTGCCGCGAGAGGGGGCCGGGATGATGGTGCTCACCAGAAGACTGGCGGCTACACCATCTGCGCAGGCGGCTCTTGATCTCCATTAAGCCGCGCCTCTCGAAGAAGCACGGCACCTGCGGTCTTTGACGGTGCCCCGCCGCCACGTCTAAGCGTCGTGTACGGGGACCGCAAAGTTACTGCCTTTTTCCGTGACTCACACGAAAGGTGTGTGATCCACAGTCAACCCTGGTCCCATGGTAGTGGACAGGGTGATTTTCTTGAAGTAGATGCCCTTGGAAGTACTCGGCTTGAGACGCTTGAGATCACCGATCAATGCATCGAGGTTGCCCTTGATAGCACTAGCGTCGAAATCCACCTTACCGATGGCGGCGTGAATGATGCCGTTCTTGTCGGTACGGAAGCGCACCTGGCCTGCCTTCGCGTTCTTCACGGCAGTGGCGACATCAGGCGTTACGGTACCGACCTTGGGGTTGGGCATCAGCCCACGTGGACCGAGAATCTGGCCAAGTTGCCCAACGACACGCATGGCGTCCGGTGCGGCAATCACCACATCGAAATCCATATTGCCTTTCTTGACGTCAGCTGCCAGCTCGTCCATTCCCACGACATCGGCGCCAGCCTCTTTCGCGGCATCGGCAGCAGCGCCTTGCGCAAAGACAGCAACACGAGCGGTCTTGCCCGTACCGTTAGGCATGACGGTTGCGCCACGTACAACTTGGTCGGATTTACGCGGATCAACGCCGAGATTGATCGATACCTCGACGGATTCCTTGAACTTGACCGTAGACACTTCAGACAAAAGGGCAACAGCTTCTTCCAGGTTATATACCTTGGAGCTGTCTACCTTTTCGCTGAGCATCTGTGCGCGCTTGGTAAGCTTGGCCATGATCAGAGACCCTCCACGTTGAGACCCATGCTACGGGCACTGCCTGCGATGGTACGGACAGCTGCATCAAGGTCCGAAGCCGTCAAATCAGGCTCCTTGGTCTTGGCAATTTCTTCCAGCTGCTCACGTGTCACGGTACCGACCTTGGTCTTGTTCGGCACGCCAGAGCCTGACTTGATTCCCGCTGCTTTCTTCAACAGCACTGCTGCGGGCGGCGTCTTGGTGATGAACGTGAAGCTGCGATCAGAATAGACCGTGATCACGACCGGCGTCGGAAGACCCGGCTCAATATCCTGAGTCTCGGCGTTAAACGTCTTGCAGAACTCCATGATATTAACGCCGTGCTGACCCAGCGCGGGGCCCACGGGGGGACTCGGATTGGCCTTACCCGCTGCGACCTGCAGCTTGATATAGGCCTGTACTTTTTTCGCCATATTGGACTCCAGTTGGGTGCTAACGCCTTGCGGCTCCCCGTTTCAACAAGACCCGAAGGTCTTTACGACATGCACCGGCTACTACCGAGCCGGCGTCTTGAATTCAGTCTTTTTCGACCTGAGCGAACTCGAGTTCGACCGGCGTCGAGCGCCCGAAGATCAGCACGCTGACATGCAAGCGGCTTTTCTCGTAGTTGACCTCTTCCACTACGCCGTTGAAATCGGCAAAAGGGCCATCCACGACACGCACGGTTTCGCCCGGATCGAAGAGCGTTTTGGGACGCGGCTTGTCCGTACCATCCTGCACGCGACGCAAGATGCCATCCGCTTCTTTTTGCGTAATCGGCGCCGGCTTTTCCGGGGTACCGCCAATGAACCCCATGACACGCGGTGTCTCATTCACCAAGTGCCAGGTGGCGTCGGTCATTTCCATCTCGACCAGTACATAGCCGGGATAGAACTTGCGCTCGCTCTTGCGGCGCTTACCGTCGCGCATCTCGACGACTTCTTCGGTCGGCACCAGAATTTCGCCAAACTGATCTTCCATGCCATACATCTTGACGCGCTCATTGAGAGAACGCATCACATGCTTTTCGAAACCGGAGTAGGCGTGGACAACGTACCAACGCTTGGACATGAAAACTCCTAACCTATGATGCCGGACATGGCCCAGCCGAGAAGCGTATCGATCAGCCACAAGAGAATGCCGACCAACACCACGGCCACCAAGACGATCGCAGTAGTCTGAATAGTCTCGGGACGCGTCGGCCACACTACACGCTGGATTTCCTTACGCGACCCACGCGCCAGCTCTGTCAATTCGCGCCCCTTGGTCGTGGTCAAGGCCACTGCTGCAGCGGCCACACCAAGCACAACGACGCCTATGACGCGATACAGCAGCGCTTGATCGGCAAAATACGCATTGCCTGCCACCGCCACAACGACAAGAACGACGGCGACCGCCCATCTAGCCGCATCGAAACGCGACTCTTGCACCTCGGCGCTTTGTTTCATGGAAAAGGAACTCCTAAAGGCGCGGCAAGCGTAACAAGAAAGAATAAAGGAAGAACCAGCACTGAGGAAGGCTGGCAGGCCAGGAGGGAATCGAACCCCCAACCTGCGGTTTTGGAGACCGCTGCTCTGCCAATTGAGCTACTGGCCTATACTGCCCTGCAACCTGACACTCCACCGGTAGCGTTTTGCTACAGCGCGCGTCATGTTAGCTAACTACAACCAGGAAGGCAACCCAATTGTATCGTATCAAGACGAGAAACTAGCCTCGCCCAACAATGGAGCTCATGGACGGATTTGAACCGTCGACCTCACCCTTACCAAGGGTGTGCTCTACCCCTGAGCTACATGAGCATAATCTGGAGCGGGCAGCGGGGATCGAACCCGCATCATCAGCTTGGAAGGCTGAGGTTCTACCATTGAACTATGCCCGCCTGCCCACTCGTCGCTTGTGCCCTACGGACTGACGGTCAAGCATATGATCTGGTGGAGGGGGAAGGATTCGAACCTTCGAAGCTTTCGCGGCAGATTTACAGTCTGCTCCCTTTGGCCACTCGGGAACCCCTCCAACGTGGCGACGAATTATACGGCTTTTGAGAATTGTGTCAAGCACTTAATTTACAATGCTTTTCTCTCGCCATGAGCCCGTCGACTCGAAACGCGCAATATTGTGTCAAAGCAGCATTGAGTATGCAAGTCCGGCCCGGACTTTTTCCAGGGGTGGAACAGCAGGCGGCAACGGCGCCCCTGCTAGTCGCCCAGCGCGCTCCGCCGCCGTCAGCGGATAGCATGTTTCAAGCCCGGCATAGACCATATCCGGCCAGACTGCATGCGGGATACGCAGCCCGCGTGACACCACCCGGGCATCACCTCCTGTCAGCAGCAGAGGTAGCGCCACGCCTTCTCGATCGCACACTTCGCTATAGATACGATTAACAGCGCTCACCGCCGACATATAGATACCGTGATTGACTGCCTCGACCGTATTGTGCCCCGGCGCCAGGAGCTCATCTGCCTCACTGTCGGGATCAATGGTCACGTTACGCGTCCCCAGCTTGAGGCTTTCCTTCATCAAGCGCAGCCCAGGAATGATATACCCTCCCAGATGGCGCCCACCGGGCAGCACAAAATCCATCGTGATGGCGCTGCCACAATCGACACTACAGCAGCCCCCGGTCAACTGATAGCCGGCAAGCACCCCCATCCAGCGATCGACGCCAAGACGCCCGGGCTCATCGTAACCACAGCTGACACCAAGCGCTTCGGGGGTAGAGCGCGCCACATGCACCACACCGACCTGGCGCCGCAGTAACGTCACGGTATCGCGCAATACGGATTCACGCGCGACGCTCGAGATACGCACAGCCTCTACGACATCGAGATCTGGTATGTCGGCACCGGGGCGCCATTCTTCCCGCGTCCAGACGGCCCCTCGAGAACGAATTTCGCTGCTCGCGACATCCTTCAGGCGCCACTTCGACAAGGTATTGCCGATATCGAGATCTAAAATCATGAGCGCACGCGCAAGCTGATTTCACCACCGGCTAACAGCCGGACTTCGCCATTCACATCGACTTGCAAGTTCCCGGTGGCGTCCACGCCCTTGGCAACAGCCGCATAGGTATGCCCACCCTGAGTGACATCCACCTCGCGCCCTGCATAGGCATTGCGACTGTTCCACGCATTACGCCACGGCTCGAAGCCATGCTGCTCGAAAAGAGGCAACATTCCCAGCAGGGCCTCGACCAACGATGCAGACAGGTCATTGCGCGTAATATCGGACCTTACGTCATGCAGAGCGGCAACGGGCTGGTCCACGCTATCTCTTGCGGCGGTAGGCAAGGCGACATTGAACCCAATGCCGATGACGACCTCACAGGGGCCGGCAACATCACCACTCACCTCCAGTAGGATGCCGGCCAACTTTGCGGTGCTATCGCCACGCTGCAACAATACGTCATTGGGCCATTTAAGCACCACAGGTACGCAGAGACGTTCCAGCACTTCGGCCAGCACCACGCCCACGGCCAGACTCAAGCCTTCCAACGCCGACGCACCTTCATCGAAACGCCAGCCCAGCGAGAACAGCAGACCACTGCCCCAGGGGCAGACCCAATGACGACCACGCCGCCCACGCCCGGCGCCCTGGCTCTCCGCCAAGCATACCTCGGCATGCCCCGCGCCCTGCTGAAAGCGTTCACGCAAAAAAGTGTTGGTCGAAGGTAGTGCATCTTCGACGAAAAGGCGGGTCAAATGATGACGCGGTTCTGCCGGCAGGCGCTCGATGATAGCCGGCCCGGACAATAGGTCCAGCGGGGCGGCCAAGCGATACCCTTGACCTTTTACCGCCTCCAGCTGCAACCCCATTTTCTCCAGCTTTTTGAGCTGCTTCCAGACCGCCGTGCGTGAAACGCCCAGTTGCTCGCCCAATTGTTCGCCGGAGTGATACTCACCGTCGCTCAGCAAACGGATCAGATCACCGATCGTCATTCAGATCATCCCCGTCGGGAAAAAAACGCCATTCTATCGAAATGCGCTCCGCCGGGGGAGCATAGCCGACCAAAGCGCAACAAATTATTCTAGGTAGCCATTTTAGCCGTAGACCGCATCCCTGCTCTTGTAACTTGCTGCTTTCTGATCTTCAGGCCGCA
>NZ_JAKGAM010000018.1 GCF_023061285.1 Chromohalobacter nigrandesensis | reverse complement strand
GGCTACCGCGCAGGCAGGTGCGGGGTTCGAGGGTGGTTTGAACATCTCCTACGATGCTGGCAAGTTCAAATTCATGGCCAAGGCCGGCTTCTGCTGGGGCGTGGGTGCCAAGGGAAAGGTGTCGGGAGAGATTGATGCAAGTCTGGTGGTGGAGTTTATCAAGTGGGTCGCCTACCAGCTTCGCCATGTAAACTATCGAAGGCTAGACTTCATTGGAGCTGAAGCCTTCAGAACAATCTCCAATATCATTTACATGACAGTAGTCACCGGAGAAAGAATAGAAGATTATTTGAACTACACTGCGGTTCGAATTTCCGCAATGGCAAGAGAAAAATACCTCCAAGTCAAAAACGGCATAGAGCAAGGACTAGAAAGAGGAAACTTAACGTCACGAATCAATGCAGACCCGGAGATGCTAAAATATGCATCACCGGAAGCCAAGGGTGCTTTGCTTTATCTTCTGACGACTACCTCTGTGATCGACGAAGTGGATTTGCGTAATGCTGTTTCACCTTTAGATCGAGACGCCTACCGTTTTGGCGCGTTGCCCAACAGAAAAAGGGCTATTATTCGAGCATTTGAATGGGTACAGTCAAAGGCGGAGTTTGACTGCGTCATGCAAAGGGTGACGCCCGCTATCACAGCGAACGAAATAGCTCAAAAAGACAAGAAAGCTAGTCAAGAGGAAGGTGAAAAAAGAGTGTACGAATTCCTTGATATGGGAGAAAAAGAAAGAATCGAAAAACTCCCATATTTATCAAGGGCTTATACCAGCGATTACAATAACGATCTTCGAAGGATATATGAGGACTTACCTCCAGTAGCCCCCAAGGGAGGCCGCATGGTAAGAAATCGGGTAGAAGAATATTTTACCCAAGTGCAGCAACAAATCTCTCCGGAATTTTACAAGCCTTGCAACAATCCAACCCAAGCCATTTGTCGACCTGACGAAAACACAACCACCGTGGCTTGAGTATAAAAGGATGGGCGTACTTTTCTTCGCCCATCCTCCAAAGTTTAATTGCTCATATCATCGGAGCTTACTGCACAACGAAAGGAAAATTCCGAATGAAGATACTTATCACCTATTTTAGGTGGTACGTGATCTCGTTTAACTGTCAACACTCCGCCCCAGCCTTGTCCATGAGATATACCTCGCACCACTTTTTCATTGCCCTTCTCCGGCCCCTTCGGATGATCCACGGGAGAACGCGCATAATAATCAGCCTGATACCAATCAGAAACCCACTCATAACCATTATCACCCATTTGATACAACCCAAGCTTATTGGGCGGATACAACGTTACAGGATAAGGTGCAAGCCCACTATAATCACCAGCGTGAGTAGCCTTACCGACATCCTCATCAGTAGGAATGCTTTTGCCCTTCTCAAGTGTGCCCGTGCTAGTGCCGTAGGGTATAAATTTCCCTCCCGAGCGCGCTGCGTATTCCCACTGGGCCTCCGTGGGTAGCGCAAAGGGAAGTGAGGTTTCCTTGGCGAGCCAGTCGCAGTAATCCTTGGCCTGATACCAGTCCACACCAGCGGGGACGTTATCCTGGCGGAACTGCATCTCGAACTCGTTGGTGCTGTTGATCTTGTCTTTTCCCGTGGCCTGGGTATAGATATCGTAATCGGCGTAGGTCACCTTGGTCGGCGACATGTAGAACGTATCCAGCGTGACCTTATGCAGCGGCTTATTGTCCTGATCGGCACTGTAGGGCAATCCTTTGTCGCTGCCTGTCAGATTGGGATCGATCGGCCCGAAATCCCCCATCTGAAAGGTACCGCCCTCGACGCGAACGAGCTCGTCTTTCGTCTTCTTGATCAGCGCATCGACCGCCTGTTGGTTTTTCGGGTTGGCATTGCCATCGCTGCAGGCGCTCAGACCCAAGGCGGAGATAGCAATCAGAGTGATCCAGCATTTCATATGAAGATCTCAGTCAAAGCATTGATTCTATTATGCCATGGCGAATAAGCATGGGGGCGCGAGAAATATTGCAGAATGTTGCCAGCCGCCGGTCCGCTGTCTTGAACCGATGTCACCAAATACAGCCACAACCTGCTCTCCGGGTTCAAGAGCAAGACCTATCGCGGCAGCAAGTACAACGAACTGGTCTTCGACGACGCCAGCGACAGCGGCGGGCGCGGTCAGGTGGCGGGTGTCACTGGGTCAACCCAGGATCGTGATCAATCGCTGGATTCGGTGCTACAACGAAACACGGCCACATCAGTCTTTGGACTACGTGGTATACCGAGTACATCCTGCATTAACGGCGTAGGGTGTGCAGAAACCAGGGGGCCTTACATAGTGGAGTAAACTTGGATCAGTAGCCTAAACAATCAAGGAATAGACAAGACGCCGTATTGAAAAGGTGTGCTGCATCAGCAAGCCTTAGGCACTGTCTGAAAAGTGCCTGCGCTCAATAATACGGCGTTAAAAATGGGCTCAAAGTACTCATTTACGACCTGTAAACTCCGTCTTTTCGCCCATTTTTGCCTTGTCTGATTATCGCTCGTCGACTTTTCAGACGAGGCCTAGCAATGACGGCGTCGCTATTGGGTCATTTCAGGCTCACGGAAAGTGGCGCTGAATGATCCTCCCAGCCTTCATACTCGCTCAGGGAGCGCTTGGACGATTCAGGCAACTTCAGGCCGCCCCACAACGCTAGAAGTGAGATCACGAGCAGATAGAAGGCCGGCGCAAGGGGATTTCCTGTTATATCAATCAACCAAGTCGCAATGAGTGGTGCCGTACCGCCAAACAGGGTGTACGCCACGTTATAGCAGAGGGCGGAGGCCGTATAGCGTACGCGAGTGGGGAATTGTTCGGATAGCAACACGGCGGTGACCACGTTACAGATGACAGCACCTATGGCTATCATGATGGCTCCTAGCATGGCGCTCCACAGTTCTCCGCTTCCGGCCAACGAGTAAGCAGGAAATACTGCGATCATTAGACTCAATCCCGCAGTGAGTATCGTTCTCCGGCGGCCTACCCAGTCTGAGTAGCGGCCAATGATTGGGCAGAGAAAAGCGGCAAAGATCAAAGCCCCCAGGCTAGCCAATAGAGAAACGGTGCGCGTGGCATCGCCTTCCACTTTCATATAAGTCGTAAAGTACGTCGTGAACATATAGAACGATAAGGCCGTAGCTGAAATAAAAGCGCCCAGACATAGCAATGTACGACCGTGTTGGCGAACCGTTTCCCGCACGGGGGTATGGTGGGTTACGGGCTGAGATTTCAACATCTGGAATATGGGGGATTCATCTAGCCGTAAGCGCATATAAAGACCAATTAGCCCCAATGGTGCTGCCATTAGAAAGGGCAGCCGCCATCCCCAGTCCTGCAATGTTGCTTCTGGCATGACAAGGTCGATGCCATACGCGAGCCCGGCGGCCGAGGCAAAGGCTACAAAAGTCGAGACAGGAACAAAGCTACCGTAGCGTGCTTTCTTTTCTTGAGGTGCATGCTCCATCACAAAAGCGCAAGCTCCTGCATATTCGCCCCCCGCTGAAAATCCCTGTAGGCAACGTGCCAGAGCCAGTAACAACGGCGCGAGTAGACCGATGCTGTTATATGTCGGTAGCAGCCCAATCAGTGTCGTGGAGCCGGCCATCATGAGGACTGTTATCGAGAGCACTCGCTTGCGACCGATCTTATCGCCCAGCATGCCGAAGAAAATGCCTCCCAGAGGCCTGAGAGCGAAAGAAACGGCGAATACTGCGAAGGTTTGCAGTAGCGCAAGGGTAGGGTTGCCGGGAGGGAAAAAGTGCTGGGAGATAATAACCGCGAGAAAACCATATATTGCAAAGTCGAACCACTCGACAAAGTTGCCGATAGCTGAAGCAGCGATGACCTTTCTCAGTGTGGCAATACTGACATCGTCGGTTTTGTGTTTATCTGCGGACGGAGACGTCGACATAATAGAATTCCATACGATATTAAGGCGAAATTGTTGTTAGAGCCCATGTCCTTGGAGTACGACGAAAGGCGTATAACCCTCTGCGACGATAGCCTTAGTATTCGTATATAAAGGTAATGTAAGCGACGGTCATGTAGCTGAACGCGACATGCTTGTAAAAATCACACAGATATTCACCACGGTGCTGGATCAGCAGCGCGTGAAACAGACCATCTGCGTTGAGCTGCCGACAACGGGATCACGCGGACCGACGTCTTCGAACCGGGTCTGGTAACCGTGACGTTCTGCGACGCCGTTGCACCACGATTGAAACTGCGCTCGTGTCCATTCGAAGCGATGATCGGCATGGCGGCGCTCGTCGTCGGGCATGCCGTGGAGGGGATTGTATTCCTTGTTGGGTGTCGTGATGACGACGAACTTGATCCCCAGCTTGCCGAAAATCGCTTTCTCGACCCGGGACAGGCGATCTGGATCGATGTGCTCGATGGTTTCCAGCATGACGGCGCCATCGATGCCGGTTTCGGCCCAATCGCAATTTTCGAAGGAGCCCAGACTGACGTGCAAGCGCTTATCGGGCCTGAGTATGTCCAGGTTGAGCCGGTCACGGGCGTAAGCCACGGCCCGAGCGTCGTTGTCGATACCTATCAGGCGGTTGAACTGCTTGTACTCGCTTAGCCAGCGCAACAAGACGCCGTGACCGCAGCCAAGATCGACAACGTGTTGTGCGCCGGATGCCAGTAGATTATCGACGACGGCGTGGAGACGGAGCTGATGAAGATTTGTCGCCATCAGCGAACGTTCCGCATAAGTGCTTGAGAAGGGGAGTTGAGCATGGCGCGAATTATCGCCGGAGTTTGTGTGTCATTCAACTAACAAGTCGCCTGATCAGGCGCCCTGTGAAGGGAGCAGTAATCCCTTGGCAGAGCAAAAGTTTGATATCGTCGCATCGTCAAGCAGCGACTATGAGGAGGACACAGGTATGCGCAGCGAGACGCTACCCGATACGATGGCGGCGATGTTGCTGACCGAGCATGGAGACATCGACAAGCTGGTCTACCGGCAAGATATCTCCGTTCCCAGGCCCGCCAGAGACGAGGTCCTGGTGCAGGTGACCGCGACGGCGAAGAACAATACCGACCGCAAGGCGCGTGAAGGGCTTTATCCGACCAAGGATAAGGAGGATACGACCTCATTTCAGATCGGCGGCTCACCGACGCTGACCTTTCCGCGCATTCAGGGCGCCGATGTGGCCGGGCACGTAGTAGCTGTCGGCGAAGATGTGAGTGCCGAGCGCATTGGCCAGCGCGGGCTTCTGGACTTCAATATCTACGCCGATGCGCGTCCCGACATCAATCTCACGCCCGACTATTACGGGCATGGCGCCGATGGCGGCTTTGCCGAGTACATTGCGGTGCCCTCGTCGCAGTTCCACACGGTGGATAATCCCGAACTGGCCGATGCCGAACTCGCGGCGATGGGCATGTGTTCCTACCAGACCGCTCTGCACATGTTGAATGCGGCCCACGTCAAAGCCGGGGAACATGTGCTGGTGACGGGGGCTAGTGGTGGCGTGGGTACGGCACTGATTCGGCTCTGCCGTATCATGGGGGCGACGCCTTATGCTCTGAGCCAGCCGGACAAGGCGGAGGCGCTGCTGGCGCTGGGAGCGGAAGCCGTACTGGATCGCTCGGACATGCAGGACTTCACCGAGAAGGTGCGCGCGCTGACGCAGGATCGACCCATCGACGCGGTCATGGATCTGGTCGGGGGGGAGATGACCGATCGCTTCATCGACACCATGATCTTCGACATGACGCGCCGCACCACCTACCCACGCTTGAGCATTGCCGGCGCCAGCGGCGGTAATATCAGCGAGATCATGTGGACGCGGATTTATTTGTATCAGGTGCAAATATTCGGCGTTTCCCATGGTACACGCGACGAGGCCGAGCAGTTGGTAGCCTGGATTCGCGAGGGGAAGTTGAAGCCTGTGCTGCACGCGGCTTTCAAGCTTTCCGAGCTGCATGACGCGGAACGCTACTTCGTCAATCGCAACAGCAACTATCTGGGCAAGATCGTGATTGTCCCGGATTCGCAGTGGCAAGCGCATGGCGCGCCCTACGCGCTGAAGGAAGAAACATGAGTGAAGAATTGACACTGCAACTAATCGACCTGCATGCCGGCGGCGACGTCAGTCGTATCGTGACCGGCGGCATCGACCCGCTGCCGGGCAACACGGTGCGCGAGAAGATGGAATATCTGCGCGAGGATGCCGATGGCCTGCGCCGGCTGTTGCTCAGCGAGCCCTACGGTATTCCCGAGATGTCGGTGGACCTGCTGGTTCCCGCCAGTGACCCGGAGGCCGAGGTGGGCTACATCATCATGGAGGTGATGGGCTATCCCATTTACTCCGGCTCCAACACCATCTGTACTGCCACGGCCGTGCTGGAAAGCGGGATCGTCCCCAAGCAGGAAGGGCATCAGCGTTTCATTCTGGAATCTGCGGCCGGTCTCGTCCATATCGAGGCGCGGGTGGAAAATGGCGTCGTGGAAGGCATTACCTGCGAAGGGCTGCCCAGTTACATCGACACCTACCGGGCCAGCATCCATGTGCCTTCGGTCGGGGACGTGACCTACAGCGTCGCCTACAGCGGAGGCTTTTACGCGATGGTGGATGCCGCCGAGCTGGGCTTCTCGCTGAATCGGGACGAAGAGGCGCGACTGGCGGAGTGTGCCCATGCCATCGTCGAGGCGATCCAGGCCGATCGGGGCTTTTCCCATTACACCTTGGGTGATGTGGGGCCTTTGCCGTTTTTGCACTTCATGGGCCCGGTGGAGCAGGTTGCGGATGGATTTTTTCGTTCGCGCTCGACGACCTACGTGCATCCCGGCGTGATCTGCCGCAGCACAACTGGCACGGGCACTTCGGCGCGCCTGGCGTTGATGCACTACGAAGGCGCTCTCCAGCCGGGGGATAAGCTGGAGACCATCTCGCTGCGTGGCACCGGCTTTATCGGCGAATTCACCGGCTCGCGTCAGGAAGGCACGCACTGGGTGGCAGAGAACACCATTACCGGCAAGGCCCATGTGCTGGCGCGCTCGGACATCGTCATCAATTGCCACGACCCGTTGGTAGAGTGTGGCAGCCTGCATCATATCCTCACCAGTGGCCATCGCAAGACAGAAGCGTCGGCGCCTGTCGACGAAGAGACGTCCGTATCCGGCTAATATTCAGGTAAACGCGGGCGCTTATCCAGCAAATTCAGGCACTGATCCAGACCAGCGCGTCCGTTGACGCTATCGTTGCTCGAGCGAGTGGCGCCGCCAACGCAGCCCGGGGATGAGCAACAGAGCGGCGAGCAGCCAGGTGGGCCAACTGCCGGTGCGGGTGAACGGTGTCAGCCCTTGCATGGGCTGAACCTCGCTGCGGATGCTGGCGGTTTCGAAGCGCGGGGCGCGCTGGGTGATATGGCCTTGGGCGTCGATGATGGCGGTGACGCCGTTACTCGTCGCACGCATTACATAGCGGCCGTTTTCCAGGGCACGTAGCTGGGCCATCTGCAAGTGCTGGAGCGGGCCGATGGAGTTCCCGAACCAGGTGTCGTTGGAGACGGTGAGCAGCACGTCGGCGCTGCGTGCGCGTTGGGCGACCAGGTCGGCATAGATGATCTCGTAGCAGATTGCGACGCCCAGGCGCATATCGGCGGCTTGGATCGGTGCCTGGTCGGAGGCGCCGGCAGCGAAGCTCGACATGGGGAGATCGAAGAAGGCGATGACGCCGCGCAGCAAGCCCTCCAGTGGTAAATACTCCCCGAACGGTACCAGATGCTCCTTGCGATAGCTGCCTTGGCTGTCGCCCATCCCGATGACCGCATTGTAGTAGTCGCCTTGATCGTCGCGCTGGACGATACCGGTCAGCAGGGCGGTATCGGCGGGCAGCGTCGCCTGAACGCGTTCCAGAATGGGGCGTGCCTGGGACGCGAACATCGGCAGGGCGGTTTCCGGCCACACGATTAGATCGGTGCCGTCGTCCTGATCACGGGTCAGCTCGGTGTAGGTGTTGGCGGCTTGGCGTTGCCCCTCGGGACTCCACTTCGAGAGCTGCGGGAGATCGCCTTGCAACAGGGCGACTTCTTTGGGATCGCCCTGTGGGGATGTCCACTGGCTGGGCAGCACCAGCGGCAGGCACCACATGGCGACGAGTGGCACCAATGCCCACAAGCGGCGCTTCAATAGCGCCACCAGCAAGGTGCCGCTGAGAGCGACGATCAGCGATAGCAGGTAGACGCCGCCGATAGGCGCCCACGGTGCCAACGGCGATTCGACATGGGCACTACCCAGCAGTAGCCAGGGGAAGCCGGAGAACGCCCAGGTACGCAGTGCCTCACCAAGGACCCAGACGCCCGCGAAGGTGATCACGGACCATCGCGCGCTGGTGAAACGCCGATAGACCCCGAACACCACGCCATAGAACAGCGCCAGAGTGACTACGAATAGCGCGGTAAGAAAGACCGCTAATGGGACGCCGGTGTAGCCGTAGTCATGAATCGACACATAGATCCACGACGTGCCGGCGCCGAACAGCCCCACGCCATAGCTCCAGCCGCGCAGCGCTGCCTGGCCGGGCGTGAGGTCGTGGAGGCCGTAGAAGACCAGGGCGACGGCGAAGGGCCCCGCCCACCACCATTCGAAAGGGGCGAAGGTGAGCGTCGTGAGTGCGCCGGCGAGCAGCGCGACGAGATATCCCATCCAGGGGCGATAGGTGCGGTTAGACAGCATGAGGCACTCCTTGTCGAAGGAGCCTCTTATAACAGAGCACGGCGCTGTGGACCATGCCATGTAGGCGCCTGATTTACTTACTGCCTTGCGTCGCTCTCTGACGCTTGGGTTTCATCCTCGGGGCAGGGCGATACTTGCAACAGGCGGATACGGCGATTGTCGGCATTGAGCACGGTAAAACGCCAGGTGCCCAGATCGGCGTATTCGTTGCGTCGCGGCAGATGCCCGAAGCGTTGCATGACCAGGCCGCCGACGGTATCGAATTCTTCGTCGGGGAAAGCCGTGTCGAAGCGTTCGTTGAAGTCCTCGATGGGCGTCAGGGCGCGAATCGCATAGGTGCCGTCGCCCAGGTCGCGAATGTCGTCTTCTTCATCGATGTCGTGTTCATCCTCGATGTCGCCGACGATCTGCTCGAGGATGTCTTCGATGGTCACGATGCCTGCGGTGCCACCGTATTCATCGACCACCACCGCCATATGGTTATGGGTGTCGCGAAATTCCTTGAGCAGGCTGTTGAGGCGTTTCGACTCGGGAATGAACATCGCCGGGCGGAGGATATCGCGCAACTGGAAGCGTTGGCGCTCGGCGTCGCTGAGCTTGAGCAACGGCAGGAGATCCTTGACCAGCACGATGCCCAGCACCTCGTCGAGGTTTTCGTCGATGATCGGATAACGCGAGTGCGCGGTCTCGAGGATGATCGGCAGGCAGTCCTCGGGGCGCTGATCGACATGCAGGGCGGTTACCTGGGAGCGCGGGATCATGACCTCGCGCGTTTGCTGGTCGCTGATCTGGAAGGCGCCTTCGATGATGGTCAGCGCGTCCTGGTCGAGGCGCAGTCGTGTACCGGCCTCGCGCAGGAAGGTAAGCAATTCGTCTCGCGAATTCGGTTCATCGGAGTCGTTGGAAAAAGCGTTCAGCAGTTTATCCAGCCAGGATTTACCACCCTGGCTGCTCGATCGGTCTTCGCTCATGCGATAGGTCTCTCGTTCCTCATGGACGATAACGCGGGGATGATAAAAGTGCGTGCACGGCCACGGGCCGGGCATCGTGGGGCGTCGAGAGGCGTCCCGGGCGGAGGTTCACTCGGCATAGGGATCACCGATCATGAAACCTGCCAGTAGCTCGCGCTCCAACGCTTCCATTTCTTCGGCTTCACGCTCATCTATATGATCGTAGCCGAGTAAATGCAAGGTGCCGTGAATCACCATATGGGTGTAGTGATGCGCTAGATGCTTATCCTGTGCGGCGGCCTCGGTGACGACGACGTCGTGACAGATCGCCAAGTCGCCAAGCAGTGGCAAGGAGACGCCGGGCGGCGTTTCGAAAGGAAAGGAAAGCACGTTGGTGGGCTTGTCCTTGCCGCGATAGTCG
Organism: Chromohalobacter nigrandesensis; assembly: GCF_023061285.1. Classification (GTDB taxonomy): domain Bacteria; phylum Pseudomonadota; class Gammaproteobacteria; order Pseudomonadales; family Halomonadaceae; genus Chromohalobacter; species Chromohalobacter nigrandesensis. Next base: position 59,916 of record NZ_JAKGAM010000018.1, on the reverse strand, counting down.
CGATTGAGCGCCTGGCTCTCCTCAGGAGAGACGAAACGCACGGTCATCTCCGTGCGCACTTCATCGGGGTGACGAGCGAACACGGCGCCTACCCAGGCCTCCAGCTCGGCCTGGGTGGGAAGTGCGCTTGGCGTGTCAATGGCGACCTGGCGGTCGATATCGAGGCTCATGCGTCGGCCGGCTCGTCGTTATCGCGGCGCGTGTCGTTGTCTTCGCGCTTGGCTTGTGCACGCCGTTCGCGGCGGGTGCGTTCCTGCTCTTCCTCGGCGCTTTCGAAAGCATCGTAGGCTTCGATGATGCGCTGGACCAGCGGATGGCGAACCACGTCCTTGGCCACGAAATGCGTGACCCCGATCCCGGCGGTGTCCTTGAGCACATCGAGAACCTGGATCAGCCCCGATTGATTGCCGCGCGGCAGGTCGACTTGGGTGATGTCGCCGGTGATCACGGCGGTGGAGCCGAAGCCGATGCGCGTCAGGAACATCTTCATCTGTTCGCGCGTGGTGTTCTGACTTTCATCGAGAATGATGAAGGCATTGTTGAGCGTGCGCCCGCGCATATAGGCCAGTGGAGCGACCTCGATCACTTGCCGCTCGATCAGCTTGCCGACTTGTTCGAAGCCCAGCATCTCGTAGAGCGCATCGTAGAGTGGGCGCAGGTAGGGATCGATCTTCTGTGCCAGGTCACCGGGGAGGAAGCCCAGGCGCTCGCCGGCTTCCACTGCCGGGCGTACCAACAGGATCCGTCGTACCTGTTGCTGGTTGAGTGCTTCGACCGCCGCCGCGACCGCCAGATAAGTCTTGCCGGTGCCCGCCGGGCCGACCCCGAAATTGATGTCGTGATCGTGAATGCTGGTCACGTAGGTCTGCTGGTTGTGACCGCGTGGCTTGATCAGGGCACGCGGCGTGCGGATGAGCACGCCGCCTTCGTCGAGGGTGTCCTCGGCGTCTTCTTCCAGTGACTCGAGGTCGGATTCCTGCAGGAAAAGATGCACGGTATCCGGCGTCAGTTCATTGGCTTCCGTCTCGCGGTAGAGATGTTCGACGACATTGGCGGCTGCCTTGACGTGCGGGCCGGGGCCTGCGAGCTGAAAGGTGTTGCCGCGATTTCGCAATGTCACGCCCAGACGCGACTCGACGAGCTTGAGGTGTTCGTCCTGCTGTCCGCATAGGCTTGCAAGGCGCATGGGGTCATTGGGTTCGAGCGTCAGCGTGAGGATGCGATGTGCCTGCGAAGTGTTCTGGCTCAACTCGGAGAGATCCATGGGTTGGAAGTGTAATTTCAGCTTAGCGCCCCGGACAACGCCGGGGCAATGATCCCGCGCAAGGATTCGTCAAACCAGCAGACAAAGACCGCTGGCAGCGTCTCAATAGCGCGCCGGGGAGGCCAGATCGCCACGCAGGGAGTTGGGCAGTGCCTCGGTGATCTCGACATCGACGAAATAACCGATGAGTTCGGTCGGGTTGGGCGCGCGGAAGTTGACGACCCGGTTGTTCTCGGTGCGACCGGAGAGCTGGCCGGGATCCTTGGGCGAGAACCCGGTGACCAGGATGCGCTCGGTCTGGCCGACCATGCGCCGTGAAATCTGCATGGTCTGCTGGTTGAGGCGTTCCTGCAGGATCGCCAGACGCTGTTTCTTGGTCGCTTCCGGCGTTTCGTCTTCGAGGTTTGCGGCCGGGGTGCCCGGGCGCGGGGAATAGACGAAGCTGAACGAGGCGTCGTAACCGATGCGCTGGATCAGATCCATGGTATTCATGAAGTCTTCTTCGGTCTCGCCGGGGAAGCCGATGATGAAATCCGAGGAGAAGCTGATGTCCGGACGCAGTGCGCGAATACGCTCCAGCTTGTCGACGTATTCCTCGACGGTATGGCCGCGCTTCATGGCTGCCAGGATACGATCCGACCCGGCCTGCACGGGCAGGTGCAGATGGCTGACCAGCTCCGGAATCTCGCCGTAGGCCTCGATCAGGCTATCGGAGAACTCCACCGGGTGCGAGGTGGTGAAGCGGATGCGGTCGATGCCTTCCACGGCGGCGACGCAGCCGATCAGCTCGGCGAGGTCGATTTCATCGCCCAACTGGTTCTCGCCGCGATAGGCGTTGACGTTCTGGCCCAGCAGGTTGATCTCGCGCACGCCTTGATCGGCGAGGTGGATGACTTCTTCCATCACCGGCTCGAAGGGCCGCGAGACTTCTTCGCCACGGGTGTAGGGCACCACGCAGAACGTACAGTACTTCGAGCAGCCTTCCATGATCGAGACGAACGCGGTGGCGCCGTCTGCCGTGGGCTTGGGCAAGTGGTCGAACTTCTCGATCTCGGGAAAAGTGACATCGACCATCGAGATGGTTTCCGCCCCTTTGCCCGAGTCGAGCATGCTCGGCAACCGATGCATGGTCTGCGGCCCGAAGACCATATCCACATGCGGAGCGCGCTTCTGAATATTGTCGCCTTCCTGGCTGGCTACGCAGCCCCCGACGCCGATCACGAGATCGGGATTGGCGGCCTTGAGTTTCTTCCAGCGCCCGAGCTGGTGGAAGACCTTTTCCTGGGCCTTCTCACGGATCGAGCAGGTATTGAGCAGGATGACATCGGCCTCCCGCTCGTCGTCGGTCAGCTCGAGTGCATGCGATTCGCCGAGTAGATCCGCCATGCGTGCGGAGTCGTACTCGTTCATCTGGCAGCCATGGGTCTTGATGAAGAGTTTCTTCGCCATACCGATCCGGTCGGTGCGTCGAGCGCCCGACATATGTCCGTGATTGGTGAGTAAAAGCGTGGCCTTGAAGCGCGGGCCTGCTGCTTGTTCAGGATGAGACGGGATATTATACGGATTGACGGCACCGTGGGCCAGCCTTGCGCCTGTGCCGAATCGTCCGCGATGATGCCGAGGCTGTGATACGCTAGCGTTTCTCGCGAGAGGTGCCTCGTGGAGGTGCCCTGCAGACAGTCAATAGCGACTCAGGATTGCGAAATTTTCGTGTCCGATGCGCTGGTTATCGCGCGACGATGAGTGGTTAAAAATTGCACGATTTGTTGCTATTACAGACATTGCGGTGGTCTCGCTGCCGTCAAGGTCCGGTTTTCCCAAGACTTATCCACAGAATGTGTGGATGGTCGCCTACCGAGTCGCGACAGGAGGTCCTCTCGGCTGGGCGATACAACGCGTGGAGCAGTACGTACTCGTGAGCCGTTCGTCATTCATGAAGAAGCCACGTTATGTCTAGAATCAAACCTCTGATGCTGAGCTTGGTCCTCGGGGCCTGCGCTTTCAACGCTCATGCACAAGACGATGGGCAGCACTGGGTCTCGGACAAGTTGCCGACCTATGTACGTAGCGGCCCCACCGAGGGCTATCGTATCGTCGGGACACTCGAGAGCGGCGACCCCGTGACGCTGCTCGAACGCCAGGGCGACTATAGCCGCGTCCGTGGCGATGATGGTGATGCCGTCTGGATTCCCAGCCGTTACCTGCAGGACTCGCCGAGTGCCAGCTCGCGCTTGCCCGAGTTGCAAACGCGTGTGGATGAGTTGACCTCGAAGCTCGACGGTATCAATGAAGAATGGGAGCAGCGCGTGGAGGGTATGACCACGAAGCTGGACAACAGAGCCGAGCGTATCGAGGAACTGGAATCGCGTAATGCCGAATTGGACAGTGCTTACAGTGACGCCCAGGAAACCACGCGTGAGCTTGAGGCACGGCTCGATACGCAGGAACAGGACCTCTTGATGCGTTATTTCACCTACGGTGCTGCCGTGGCTGGCGCCGGCTTGCTGGTGGGCTTGATCGTGCCGCACCTCCCGCGTCGGCGTAAGCGCCGGAGTGGATGGTTTTGATGACGTGTCGTAGACGTGTGAACGATAGAAGATGGAAAGAGGGGCGTTAACGACATATGGCGACGGATGAGTGGCTGGCGCGCTGGGAGGAAGGCCGGATCGGGTTTCATCGGTCGGCGCCGCATGATGCCTTGATGCGCCACTGGCCGTCACTCGGGGCGGAGCCCGGCGGCAAGGTGCTGGTGCCTCTGTGTGGCAAGAGCCTGGATATGCGTTGGCTGGCCGAGCAGGGACATCCCGTGCTCGGCCTGGAGCTCTCGTCGTTGGCCATCGAGCAGTTCATGGCCGAAAGCGAGGCGCCGATATCACGCTATACGCAGGGTGCTTTCTCGTGCTGTCGTCAGGGCTGCATCGAGCTCTGGTGTGGCGATTTCTTTCATTTCCATACCGCCCAGGCCGAGGAGTTGTCGGCGTTCTACGATCGCGCGGCGCTGATCGCGTTGCCCGAGGCCACGCGGCAACGTTATGCCTTTCACCTGGCGCAATTATTGTTGCCCGGTACGCGAGGCTTGTTGATCAGCCTGATGGATATGCACTCACCGGAGGGTGGCCCGCCGTATTCGGTGGCCGATGACGAAGTCGAGCGTTTGTTCGCGGCGAATTTTGAACTCACGCATCTGGAAACGCGGCCACCGGATGATTCGGGCAAGCAGGAAAGCGTGTGGTCGCTGATACGGCGTGGGCCGCGACCGGCGTAATCGCTGTCGCGGCGCTGGCGCGCGTCAATTCTTGAGTTGGCGGGAAAGCTCGGGATCGCTGAAGGCGCGCCGCAAGGCGCTGCTCAGCAGATCGCTGACCATGCGGTTGTTGGAATCCCAGTCGGGCTTGATGGCGAAGCTCTGCTTGCGCTTGGCCGTATAGGTGCCGGTATAGGTACCGCCGTCGTTGGCGACCTGGGCACGCAATACCGCCTGTAGCTGCGCGGCGTCGAGTAGTGGCGCATCGGCCTCGACGTGAGCGTAACTGAGATCGGCGAGCGTCAACGTCAATGTCGCGTTGGCGCTACCGTCCTCGACGGGTGAAAAGCCCATGCGACGTAATGCTGTTTCCGCCTGCGTCTGTAGCTTGGGAATGACGTCATGCGCGGGGACGCGGATCGTCGATGTCGCCGCAGGTGAGCCTGAGCGTGTGCCCAGCACGTCGCTGCGGCGACCGTCCACGACGTCGAGAGCGATTTCCTGCCCGTTCCCCGTTTGAGGAAGATCCGTCCCGATATCGGGTTTGACCTGAAGCATCTGGGGGCTCTGGGCGCAGCCGATCATGAGCAGTGGCGTCATGAGTAGCGCGACGAGGGCGAACGCGGGACGTTTTGTGACGGGAATGAACCGGCGCATACGCATTGTGTGTCCTGGAAGAGAGTGAAAACAGGTAGCCGAAGTCCGGCTGCGAGTATAGCGATCCTCGCAAGCGTGAACGAACCCCTTTTTGCCCCGACCCCCTGCGTCTTTATTTACAGCCCCAATGCGGAAGATGTCGAACGCCTTGGGTCGGCGGCGCCGCCGTAATAGTGCCCGTTTTCGATCAGCACGGACTGCGCGGCCCCCATGGCGGCTTGTTGTGAGACCGTATGACCCATGGACTCGAGCAGCCCGATGGTGTCTGGGCTGATGCCTTCTTCGATGCGGATCTCGTCGGGCAGCCACTGGTGATGGATGCGTGGCACGCTCACGGCGCTTTGCACGTTCATGTCGTGATCGATGACGTTCATGACCACCTGCAGCGTCGTAGTGATGATGCGTGAGCCGCCGGGGCTACCGGTGATCAGGACGTTCTTGCCCTCTTTCTTGACGATGGTGGGCGTCATCGACGACAGCATGCGCTTGTTGGGCTCGACCTTGTTGGCCTCGCCGCCGATCAAGCCATAGGCATTGGGTGTGCCCGGTTTGGCGGAGAAGTCGTCCATTTCATTGTTGAGCAGGAAGCCCGCGCCCTCGACGACGATGCCCGAGCCATAGCTGAAGTTGAGGGTGTAGGTGTTGGACACGGCGAGGCCGTTGTCGTCGGCGATCGAGAAGTGCGTGGTTTCGTTGGACTCGTAAGGCAGTGGATCGCCCGCCGCAATGGTATCGCTGGGCGTGGCGCGCCCCAGGTCGATCTGCTCGCGCAGGTCGTTGGCGTAGGTCTTGGAGGTGATGCCCTCGAGCGGAACATCGACAAAGTCGGTATCGCCCAGATACTCGGCGCGGTCGGCATAGGCGCGCTTCATGACCTCGCTCATGACGTGCAGCGTGCGGGCGGAATTGAAACCCATCTCGCCGATATCGTAGCCCTCGAGGATGTTGAGCATCTGCACGATATGTGCGCCACCGCTGGACGGCGGGCTCATGGCGTAGACGTCGTAGCCGCGATAGGTCCCATGCACCGGCTCGCGAATCGTCGGTTGGTAGGCAGCCAGATCCTCGGCCGTCATCAGCCCGTCGTGTTTTTCCATTTCCTGGGCGATGAGTTCGGCAGTCTTGCCCTCATAGAACTCGCGCGGGCCTTGGGCCGCGATGCGCTTGAGCGTTGCCGCGAGGTCCGGCTGGCGGAATGTTTCGCCGGCAGCATAAAGGCTGCCATCTTCCTTATAGAACACGGCGCGTGAGGCATCCCATTGGCCCAGGCGTTCGCGTGCGTCGCGCAAGCCATTGGCGAAACGCGGCGGTATCTCGAAGCCTTCTTCGGCGAGTCGAATGGCGGGGGCCAGGGCCTCGGCGAGGCTGAGGGTGCCGTATTGCTCCAGCGCCAAGGCCAGGCCGGCGACGGTTCCCGGGACGCCGGAGGCGTTGTGGGTATCGCGCGAAAGCTCGGAGACCGCCTCGCCTTGATCGTTCTGGAACATCGTCTCATAGGCCGCCCCAGGCGCCTTCTCGCGATAATCGATGGCGATGACCTTGTCGCTTTTTTCATCCGAAATCAGCATGAAACCGCCGCCACCGATATTGCCGGAGCGTGGCTGTGTGACGGCCAGCGCGAATCCTGCGGTGACCGCTGCATCGACCGCGTTGCCACCGTCTTGCATGACGTCGCGGGCGATCTTCGAAGCCAGATAATGACTGGTGGCCGCCATGCCGTGTTGGCCTTCCTGGGGATGGAAACGCTCGCCTTCGAGAATCGCCTGCTCGGCACTGGCGGCAAGCGGCAGGGTGGCGAGTACCGCGCACAGTGCCAGACGTCGTCCATGGCGCAAGATAAATCGAATCATGCCGGGCCTCTCGAGAGTGGGGCGGTAATACGACGCCGCGTTTTTATAAAGGATTGCTTTACTATCGAAGGCGTCGCCTGAATATGCAAGGTCGTCGTGATCGAGCCGATCCACGTGCCTGTTTTTCCGTCCGGCATTCGCTAGAATGAAGTCTTCATTTCCAGCCGACAGCACCTTTATTGCTTATGCCCGACTTCAAGATTGCACCTTCGATCCTATCCGCCGATTTCGCTCGTCTCGGTCAGGAAACGGAGGATGTGTTGGCATCCGGCGCGGATATCGTGCACTTCGATGTCATGGACAATCATTACGTCCCCAACCTCACCATCGGTCCGATGGTGTGCAAGGCCCTGCGTGACCATGGCATCACCGCGCCTATCGATGCGCATTTGATGGTCAAGCCGGTGGACCGGCTGATCGGGGATTTCATCGAGGCAGGGGCGAGCTATGTCACCTTTCATCCCGAGGCCAGTGAACACATCGATCGTTCCCTGCAGTTGATCCGTGATGGCGGCTGCAAGGCCGGCCTGGTCTTCAATCCCGCTACGCCGCTGCATTACCTCGACTACGTCATGGACAAGCTCGACATGGTGCTGCTGATGAGCGTCAATCCCGGCTTCGGCGGGCAATCCTTCATCCCCGGCACGCTCGACAAGCTGCGCGAGGTGCGCCAACGCATCGATGCCAGCGGTCGCGACATTCGTCTGGAAGTCGACGGTGGCGTCAAGGTCGACAATATCGCCGAGATCGCGCGGGCCGGGGCGGATACCTTCGTCGCCGGGTCGGCGATATTCAAGGCTCGCGACGAGGCGGATCCACACCGTTACGACAGCGTCATGCAGGCCTTCCGCGACGCTTTGGCACAGCGTTGAGTCAGTTGCCTCATGGCCGATGACGAGCGCGCCGCCCAGGCGCAGTCCTGGTATCTCTACCTGATCGAAACGGCGGCGGGCGCGCTGTATACCGGGGTGACGACCGATGTGACGCGGCGTTTCCGCGAACATTGCGACGGCAAGCGTGGCGCGCGGGCCTTGCGTGGCAAGGGGCCATTGGCCTTGCGCCACTCGGAATACGTGGGCAGCCATGGCGAGGCGCTGCGTCGCGAAGCCGCGCTCAAGAAACTCAGCCCCGCCGCCAAGCGTGCCTGGCTGGCGGCACGCCGGGACGAGGCGTCGTCGTCATAGGTCGTCGTTATAGGCAGCGGGCCAGCGTTTCGAAGACCCGCGCAACGGCTTCAGCGCCAGGATCGACGACACCTTCCAATGCACTGTCGGGCACATAGGCGGCGCGTCCCGCCCGGGCGCGGGAAAGCGTCGCCGTGTGCTCTGCGCCTTGACGTGCCGCCTGGGCCGCGTCGGTGAGCGAGGCGTCTTTCTGGAGTGCCTGAAGCGCGGGAATCAAGGCGTCCAGCAGGGTGCGGTCGCCGAGCCGGGCGCCGCCATAGGTCTGCATGCGCTCGACCCCTCGCCAGAGACTGTCGATCAGGCCGCGCTGTTCGAGGGCGGTCGCCGTGGCGGTAAACAGAATCGACAGCAATACCCCGCTCGAGCCACCCATGCCGGTAGCCAGACATTGTCCCAGGCCTGCGAACAACCGCTCGGGGTGTGCGGTATCCAGGCGGCCCGCTGTCAATGCCAGCTCGATGGCATCGGCCCCTTCCACCAGGCTGCTACCGGCATCGCCGTCGCCGCTGCGAGCGTCCAGCCCGTCGAGATCGTCACGCGCGTCGCGCAACACGCTTAACACTTGCGTGAGCGCCGCCGTGAGATGCGTCGCCTGGGGTGCATCGTCTTGCAGTGCCTCGCCCTGGGTGGCAAGGCGGGGCGTGAACGTGTCCGGCGGACGCACGTCTCTGACGCCGGGCCAGGCGGGCGCATCAGTGGGCGCTTGCAAGGCCTTGCGCATGGCGTCGTCGGCGGCCATCAGCGTCACCGAGAAGCCGTGCATGTCCAGCGAGGTCATCAAGGGCGCGGGGCCGATAAGCTGGGGCAGTTGTATCGGGCCGAGGTTATCGATCAAGCTGCCGCTCAGCACCCCCATCTCCTGGGTCGAACAACCGCCGAGATTGTTGAGCAGAGCAAGCCAGCCGTCGGTGTGACCGCGCTCATCGAGAGCGTCTGCGAGGGGCGCAACGACGTGGTTCATAGCGTCGCGCGCGCTATCCGGTGCGATATGCTGGACGCCCGGCTCGTTGTGAATGCCCAATCCTAGCTCGGGGCTTCGGTCGGGACGCGTTTGGCCCGGCAGGGTGGCCGGCGTGAGCGCCATGCCCATCGAGGCCATGCGCTCGCATGCGTGTTGAGCGAGCGCTTGGATGTCGTCCAGTGTGTCTTGCTGCTGTGCGTGATAGCCGGCGATCTTGTGAATCAGCAAAGTACCGGCAAGGCCGCGTGGCTGTGGTGTATCGGGCAGGGAGATATCGTCGGCGACGATGACCATGGCGACTTTGAGACCTTCGCGACGCGCATGTTCGGCGGCCAGTCCGAAGTTGAGCCGGTCCCCGGTGTAGTTCTTGACTACCAGCAGGCAGCCGGCCGGCCCGCAGACTTCGCGAATGGCGGCGAGCACGGCATTCATGCTGGGCGAGGCGAACAGGCTGCCGGATATCACCCCGGTCAACATACCCTCGCCGATGAAGCCGGCATGCGCGGGTTCGTGCCCTGCGCCACCGCCGGAGAGTACCGCGACCTGCCGTTGGCCGTGCGTGTCGCGGTCCCAGTCGCGGCGAATCAGAATGCGGACGCCGCTTTGCGGCTCGGCAATACGCAAGGGGGCGAGGTGGCCGGCGGCGTAGAGAACGTCGACGACGACGTGTGAGGCGTCATTGAAAAAATGCTGCATGAACGGGCTCCATGATCGAGCGATAGGGTCTCTCGATCATGGTGGCCTCGCTGTATCAGTGCAACTTCATGCGTGGGCGGATATAGCGGTTGAGGCCGTCGACGACGACGGTCATACCGGTTTTGAACACGCCATGAATCGCCAACTGGTGCATGCGGTAGAGCGAGGCATAGAACAGCTTGGCCAGGCGCCCTTCGATGAACAGGCTGCGTGCCGAGGTGCCTCGCATCAGGCTGCCCACGGCATCGAAATGGGCTAGCGAGATCAACGAGCCACGGTCGCGAAAGACGAAGGGCTTGAGGGGCTTGTCGTCCATGGCCGCGCGCAGGTTGCGATACAGCAGGGTAGCCTGCTGGTGGGCCGCTTGCGCACGCGGCGGCACGCGCGTGTCGTCGGGTTGGGGGCAGGCGGCACAATCGCCGAAAGCGAAGATACGCTCGTCGTCGAGGCCCTGCAGCGTCTGGTTTACCTTGAGCTGATGATTGCGCTCGGTGGCAAGGCCCAGCTCGGAGAGAAACGCCGGTGCGCGAATACCCGCCGCCCAGACGTTCAGGTCGGTGGCGATGCGTTCCTCACTGGCGGTGACGAAGCCGTGCTCGTCGGCACAGGTGACGCGGGTATCGACGTGGACCTGCACGCCGAGCTTTTCCAGCTCCTGATGCACGGCCTGGCTGATGCGTTCGGGGAGTGCCGGCAGAATGCGTGGTGCCGCCTCGATCAGGTGGATCTCCAGCTTGCCGCTATCCATGGCGGTGAAGCCGTAGCTGTGCAGCATCTTTGAAGCACCGATCAATTCCGCGGCGAGCTCGACGCCGGTGGCGCCGGCCCCTACCAGGCCCACGCTCAACTTGGGATGCGTCCGGCGTTCGGGGTCGCTGTAACGCAAGAAGGTGTTGAGCATGTTCTGGCGGAAGTGTTCGGCTTGCCCAGGGCTGTCGATGAAATGGCAGTGCTTGGCGACGCCGGGGGTGCCGAAGTCGTTGGAGACACTGCCCAGCGCCATGACCAGATAGTCGTAGTCGATCGTGCGCGCGGGAAGGATCACGACGCCGTCGTCGTCGATGATCGGCGCCAACGTGATGGTGCGGTTGTCACGATCGAGATTGCTCAGCGTGCCGCGTTGGAAGCGGTAACCATGGGACTTGGAATGGCCTTGATAGGAGACTTCATCGAGGCTGGAGTCGAGCACGCCCGTGGCCACTTCGTGCAGCAGGGGTTTCCAGATGTGGGTCGCGTTGCGGTCGACGAGCACGATCTCGGCGCGTTGGCGCTTGCCGAGCTTGCGCCCCAGGCGAGTCACCAGTTCGAGGCCGCCGGCGCCGCCACCGACCACCACGATGCGGGGTGTGGACATACAGACTCCTGGAAAAGAAACGTTGAAAGGGGACGAAAAAAGGGTCGCCAGGGTCGGGGCATCGCGATGGGTCAGCCAAGACGCAAGCAAGATGGCAATGACTTGCGTGTCGTGCCGGGAGGGCGATGGCGCCTGGTGTCGGCGACGTCTGCGTATAGAATAACGCTGTTCGCGTATCAAGAACACCGTAGGGTGCGCGCGATGCCGAGTTTTTGCGTAATATTACATGCATTGTGATAGGCGCTTTCTGGTTCAAGGAGACGAATATGCCGTCCAGCGCGATGCATCCCGCCCTCAAGGGCATTCGGTTGGTGGTCTTCGATCTCGACGGGACCCTGATCGATTCCGTGCCGGATCTCGCCGCGGCGCTCGATGGCGCGCTTGGCGAGCTGAGATTGCCGGAAGCCGGCGAGGCAGCGGTGAGAGACTGGGTCGGCAACGGTTCTCGCAAACTCGTCGAGCGAGCGCTTTATGCCGTCGACGCGCAAGATAGAGACCTCGATGAGGTGCATGAGGCCTTCTTACGGCACTACCGGCAGGCGCCATGCCGATTGACGCAGGTCTATCCCGGCGTTCGCGAAGCGCTCGAAGCGCTTGCTACGCGTGGTGTGGCAATAGGGTTGATCACCAACAAGCCGACGGCGTTCATCGTCCCGATACTGGAGTGTCTAGAGCTTTCACGGTACTTCGCGCTGACGCTGGGCGGCGATGCATTGTCCACCCGGAAACCCGATCCGGCCCCGCTGCTGCATCTAGCGGATCGGCTCGAGGTTGCGCCGAGTGCATGCCTGATGGTGGGGGACTCACGCCACGACGTTGAGGCCGGCCGGCGGGCGGGTTTTCGCACATTGGCGGTGCCATACGGGTACAATCACGGCAAACCGGTGGCCGCGAGCGAGCCGGATGTCATGGTTGAATCGCTGGGGGAACTCGTTTAGTGTTTTCGAGACTGGCGTCTATTACGCTAAGCCTTTGATAATCATCTGCTATAACGGATAGCGTTTAATGGTTCTGAATGCTCCCTCATTGCGTAGAGCCCATGCGTTGATGCGCGAAGTCAAACGCTGGCGATGGTGATGCTTGCCGACCCGTCCGAGTGTCGGCCCCATGCGGAAGTGCGAATTCGTCACGACGTAGACTCTCACCAAAGGAATGCAGGGCATGATGACCCCCGAACGCTTCACCGAGCTGGCGCAGGCCGGCTATAACCGCATCCCCGTGACTCGCGAAGTGCTCGCGGATCTCGATACGCCGCTCTCTACTTATCTCAAGCTGGCCGATGCGCCCTGGACCTTCCTGCTCGAGTCCGTGCAGGGTGGTGAGAAATGGGGGCGCTATTCGATCATCGGCTTGCCGAGTCGCGAGCGCATCGAAGTGCGCGGCCAGGTGGTGCGTCATATTGCCGACGGCGAAGTTCTCGGTGTTACCGAAGTCGATGATCCGTTGGCGTGGATCGAGCAGTTCCAGGCGCGCTTCAAGGTGCCTCAGGTCGACGATCAACCGCGTTTTGACGGCGGCTTGGTCGGCTATTTCGGGCATGACACCATCCGTTATATCGAACCGCGCCTGCGGGGCGTGGAAAAGCCCGATCCTATCGGGGTGCCGGACATCCTGCTGATGGTCTGCGATGAGCTGGTGGTTTTCGACAATCTTTCCGGGCGTCTGACGCTGTGGACGCACGCCGATCCCGATGTGACGGATGCCTACCTGCGTGCCCTGGAGCGTCTCGAAGCACTGGAAATGAAGCTGCGCAGCGCCACGCTCAATACCGTCAGCCCCGGCACCGGCGGACCGGCGGTGGAAGAAGGGGACTTTACCTCCGGGTTTACCGAGGCGGGCTTCAAGGACGCGGTCGAGAAGATCAAGGAATACGTGCTGGCCGGCGATGTCATGCAATGCGTGCCCTCGCAGCGCATGACGATCCCGTATCGCGCGGCGCCGTTGGATTTGTATCGCGCGCTACGCAGCCTCAACCCGTCGCCCTATATGTTCTTCTTCAACCTCGACGATCATCATGTCGTCGGCTCGTCGCCGGAGATCCTCACGCGCCTGGAAGACGGCGAGGTCACGGTGCGTCCCATCGCCGGCACGCGGGTGCGCGGCCAAAGCGAAGCGGAAGACAAGGCACTGGAAGATGAACTGCTTGCCGACCCCAAAGAGATCGCCGAGCACTTGATGTTGATCGATCTGGGTCGCAACGATGTGGGGCGCATCAGTGAAACCGGCTCGATCGAGGTCACCGACAACATGGCCATCGAGCGCTACTCACACGTCATGCATATCGTCTCCCACGTGACCGGCAAGCTGAAGCCCGGCATGTCGGCACTCGACGTGCTGCGCGCCACCTTTCCCGCCGGCACGCTTTCCGGGGCGCCCAAGTTTCGCGCCTTGCAGATTCTCGACGAGCTAGAGCCCGTCAAGCGCGGGGTATACGGCGGGGCAGTCGGCTATCTTTCCTGGCACGGCAACATGGATACCGCCATCGCCATTCGCACGGCGGTCATCAAGGATGGCCAGTTGCATGTGCAGGCCGGCGCGGGAATCGTCGCCGACTCGGTACCTGAGCAGGAGTGGCAGGAAACCCTCAACAAGGGCCGCGCGCTTTTCCGCGCGGTGGCGATGGCCGAGCGTGGCCTCGATAACCTGGGGTGAGGTTGCTGAACAAGGGCGAGAACGGCGCTGCGCGATGACGTAGCGCCGTGCAAGGACACGTTCAGCGAGAAGGCGAGTTTTTGGACGACTTCTTGCGATTCTGATATTTCTCGGCCATCTGCTTGGCCGTTTGCTTTGCCTTCTCGCGGTTCTCGGGCTTGCGGAACCAGTTGGCAATGGCTGCGCCTATCATGCGTTTCATTGGTGCCTCCTGCGGATATAAAACCGTTCATCAGTATTGCCTCTGAGTATAGATCTGGCGTCGAGGCCATGCGAGGTCAAGTCTGTACGGCTATGTGGCTTTCAGCTTGATTGACATTTCCTCACTGCAAACGGCACTATTCAAGACATGACTATCGACTCGACCTACAGCTTGATTCAGTGGTGGCGCTTCTGAGCGAAGGGCGGCACGCTGACGATACAAAAATGCCGCCGTGTGGGCGGCTTTTTTGTGTCTACTGTCCCTGCACGGCTGGCCACTCATTAAGACCGACCTGGGTAATATTCTAGGTAACAAATCGCGGCGAAAAATGTTTATGCCATTAGAAACAGGAATTTAAAGCCATGTCCGTGCTGATGATCGATAACTACGACAGCTTTACCTACAACGTCGTGCAATATCTAGCGGAGTTGGGGGCCGAGGTTGTCACCTACCGTAACGACGCTATCACTCTCGAGGAGATCGAGCGCTTGGCGCCGAGTCATCTGGTGATCTCGCCGGGGCCGTGCACGCCCAACGAGGCGGGCATTTCGCTTGAGGCCGTGCGCTATTTCGCGGGCAAGTTGCCGATCCTCGGCATCTGTCTGGGGCACCAGGCCATCGGCCAGGTCTTCGGTGGCGAGGTGGTGCGGGCACCGCAGGTGATGCACGGCAAGACCTCGCGGGTCGAGCACGATGGTCGCGGCGTGTTCGATGGCCTGGTCAATCCGCTCGAGGTGACGCGCTATCATTCGCTAGTGGTGGCCGAGCAGGGGCTGCCGGAGTGTCTCGAGATCTCGGCTCGCGTCGTGGCCGATGACGTCACGCCCGGCTTGATCATGGGCATGCGCCACAAGACACTGGATATCGAGGGCGTGCAGTTCCATCCCGAATCGATCATGACCCGCCAGGGCCACGAGCTGCTGGCCAATTTTCTGAAACGCCGCGCGTAAATCGAGGAGCGAAACATGCAGATGCGAGAAGCCATCGGCGCGGTGATGCGTCATCGCCACCTGAGCTTCGACGACACCCATGCGGTGATGAAAGCGATCATGACCGGCGAGGCCAGCGATGCCCAGATCGGCGGCTTTCTGATCGGCCTGGCGATGAAGGGCGAGACCGCCGACGAGATCACGGCGGCCGCGCAGGTGATGCGTGAATTGATGCTGCCCGTCGAGATTGACCGCACCCACCTGGTGGATATCGTCGGCACGGGGGGCGATGGTGCCAACCTGTTCAACGTCTCGACCGCCGCCAGCTTCGTGGTCGCCGCCGCCGGCGGGCGTGTCGCCAAGCACGGCAACCGTAGCGTGTCGTCGTCTTCCGGGAGTGCCGACCTGTTCGACGTGGCGGGCATTTCGCTGGAACTGCCGCCGAACGAGGTGGCGCGCTGCATTCAGGAAGTCGGAGTCGGCTTCATGTTCGCGCCCATGCATCACCAGGCCATGCGTCATGCCATCGGCCCGCGTCGCGAGATGGGCGTGCGCACCGTGTTCAACATCCTCGGGCCACTGACCAACCCCGCCAATACGCCGAATCAGCTATTGGGCGTCTACGATCCCGCGTTGCTGACGATCATGGCGGAAGCCCTGAAGCGACTCGGCAGTGAGCATGTGCTGGTCGTCAACGCCGAGGACGGTCTGGACGAGATTTCCCTGGCCGCGCCGACGCGTGTCGCCGAGTTGCAGGACGGCGAGATCCGCGAATACACCATCGTGCCGGAGGATTTCGGCATCGAGCGCCAGTCGCTGGCGCCGCTGAAGGTGGTGACCGCCGAGGATAGTCTCAAGCTGGTCAAGGCCGCGCTCGTGGGCGAAAGCCCGGCGGCGGATATCGTGGCGCTGAATGCGGGGGCGGCGCTTTATGCTGCCGGCGTGGCGGACACGTTGAAAGAGGGCGTGCTCCTGGCGCAGGATGCCCAAGGCTCCAAGCTTCCGCTGGAGAAGATGAAAGAGCTCGCGGATTTCACGCGCATTCTGGCCCATAAGGACGACCGCTGATGAGCCACGAACACGACACCGGCCTGCCGACGATTCTGGCCAAGATCCTGGCGCGCAAGGACGACGAGATTCGCGAGCGTCGCGCGCGCTTGAGCGAAGCACAGCTTCTGGAGCAGGCAGGCCAGCAAGACGCGCCGCGTGGCTTCGTCGCCGCGCTCGAGCGTGGCATTGCGGCGGGCGATCCGGCGGTGATCGCCGAGGTCAAGAAGGCGTCGCCTTCCAAGGGCGTGATCCGTGAGGACTTCCAGCCGGACCAGATCGCCAAGTCTTATGCCGAGGCCGGGGCCAGTTGCCTCTCGGTGCTGACCGACGCCGATTTTTTCCAGGGCCACGAGCGTGACTTGCAGGCGGCGCGCGAGGCCTGCGCATTGCCTGTGATTCGCAAGGATTTCATCGTCGATACCTATCAGGTCAGCGAGGCGCGCGCCATCGGCGCGGATTGCATCCTGCTGATCGTCGCGGCACTCGACGACGCCCGCCTGAAAGCCTTGCATCAACAAGCCCATGAGCTGGGCATGGACGTGCTGGTGGAAGTTCATGACGCCCATGAGTTGGAGCGTGCGTTGGCGCTGGACGTGACGTTGGTAGGGATCAATAACCGGGATTTGCATACCTTCGAGACATCGCTGACGACGACTTTCGAGCTACTGCCGCGAATTCCGTCGCATGTCACCGTCGTCACCGAGTCGGGTATTCATACGCGTGACGATGTCGAGCATATGCGCGAGCACGATGTGAATGCCTTCCTGGTCGGCGAAGCTTTCATGCGTGAGGAAGACCCGGGGAGTGCGTTGCGCCGCTTGTTCTTCTAGACGTGCGATACAGATCACGCCGTTCACCATCGGGCCGCCTTGTGCGGCCCGATGGCGTTGTGGGCATTCAGAATTGTGGGACGTTCAGAATTCGGGCGAGTCGGGGTAGACCAGGCTGATCAGAGTGTCCCCGGCACGCGGGGTGAGCGGCGTCCTGTCGTTGGCAACCCGAATACGGCCGTTGGGGCCGATGCAGAACAGGGGCAACAAGCGGTTGCGGTGTGCTTGACGGTAGTCTTTGATGCCGAAGTTGGCGCTCAGCTTGGCCTTGCGGATCTCGCCGCCACGATAGACCACGCTCGAGAGCTGGGCATAGGTCACGTCTTCGCCGAAGACCATGGGCAGGTGGTCCAGCGCCTGTTCCTGATGGCGGTGAGCGTGCTTGCTGTTGCCTGCTGCGAGACGAAAGACCTTGCCGTGCCCCAGTATATGTTCGAAATGCAGGATTGCCAGGTTGTTCAGTTCGCGATAGGGCGACAGCGGCAGCAGATGGCCGATGCCGGTCAACTCGAGATGCTGCGTGGCATGCTCGGAGAGCGGGTTGCCGTAGTAGACGGGCAACCCAGCCATGCGTGCTTCTTGTACGGCGTCCCAACTGTTGTCGGTCAGGCGCACTGTGAAACCGGATTCCTCCAAGGCCTTGGCGATGGTGCGCGCCACTGGATTGGCGCCGATGATCAGGAAGCCGGTGGGCGGTGGTTCGCTGACCTTCAATGCCAGTGCAATGGGGCGTGACAGCAGGCTTTGCACCACGACGGTACTGATGATGACCAGGAAGGTCACCGGCACCAGCATTTCCGCGCCCGGCATGTTCAGGTCCTCGAGCTTGAGGGCGAACAGCGATGCCACGGCAGCGGCGACGATACCGCGCGGCGAGAGCCACGCCAGCAGCGCTTTCTCTCGCCAGTTGAGGCGAGTGCCCAGGGTGCAGACCCACACCGCCAGAGGGCGGGCCACGCCTACCAGGATGAGCAGGAACGCCCAGGCGGGCCAGGAAAGTTGTGCCAGTTGATCGACGGTCAAGCGTGCGGCGAGCAGGATGAAAAGCCCCGAGATCAACAGCAACGAGAGCGTTTCCTTGAACTCGATGATCTGTTGCGTGGGTACCCCGCGCATATTGGCCAGCCACACGCCCATCACCGTTACCGTCAACAGCCCGGATTCATGAAAGAGCATGTTGGAAAGCGTGAACAGCGACAGCATGGCCATCAGCGTGCCGAAGCTGTGCAAGCGCTGAGGCAGCCAGTGGTGACGCAGCACGCACCCCCATAGATAACCGCCGAGGCCACCGAGCCCGAAACCGATCAGCGCCGTCTTGGCGAACAGCACCAAGGCGTGGGTAGCGGCGCCGTTGGACGCGCCCAGGGCGACGTATTCGTACACCAGCACGGCGCCGATGGCACCCACCGGATCGATCAGGATGCCTTCCCAGCGCAGGATCTGCGAAAGATGCTCGCGGGCGCGCAGCGTCTGCAACATGGGCAGTACCACCGTGGGCCCCGTCACTACCAGTAAGGCTCCCAGGACGCTGGCCATTTCCCACGACAGGCCTAGCGTATAGCGTGCCGCGACGATAGCGATGATGCCGGTGACCAGTGCCCCCCAGGTGACCAGCCGGCGTACGATATGGCCATGACCGCGCAGGTCGCCGAAGTCGAGCGTCAGGCTGCCTTCGAACAGGATCACTGCGACGGCCAGTGAGACGAGCGGAAACAACAGGTCGCCGAGCAGCGCGTCGGGCTGGAGCAGACCGGTGACGGGGCCCATGACGATACCCACGATCAAAAGCGGCAGGATCGCCGGCAATTTGAGACGCCAGGCCAGCCATTGGCAGATCAGCGCGAGCAGGCCGATCAATGTCAGGTCGACGGCAGCGTGCTCCATGGTCGCGCTCCTTGGGGTGAACGAAAGCGCGAAGCCTAGCGTTGCCTCACGCTAGTTGCAATGCATGGCAAGCGTTATTGATGAATGTGTCGACATCGTGACGGGATGCCCCGTTATGGTATGTCTCGCTGCACCGTTTTGATGTATGTCGATTCAGCGATTGAACAGCCACAACAGGGCCGATACGACCACGCTGACTAGGATCATGGTGGTGATCGGAAAATAGAAGGCGA
The DNA here is from genome assembly GCF_023061285.1 of Chromohalobacter nigrandesensis. GTDB lineage: Bacteria > Pseudomonadota > Gammaproteobacteria > Pseudomonadales > Halomonadaceae > Chromohalobacter > Chromohalobacter nigrandesensis. The sequence goes on along the minus strand of NZ_JAKGAM010000018.1, from coordinate 40,926 downwards.
AGCCTTCACGCTTGATGGCGATATCGCCGGGCAGATGCCCGAGCGGCAGCTTTGAAAGCCAGGGCCACAACAAGCCGATGACTACGATGGCCAGGCCGATGAAGATGAGAGTTCGGGACATGTCGACTCTCTTAGAGGGTGCGTTTGAGCGCCGCCAGCAAGCCCTGTAACGGATGCGGCAGTACAGCATCGGAGAGGCGCTTGGCCTGGCTGCGGCATGAGTAGCCGGTGGCCAGCAGGCGCCCGGCATTGGCGTCGTCCTCGACCGGCGCGCGCCACGAGAGATCGTAGATTTTCTCGGATGTCTCGCGGTTACGGGCTTCGTGGCCGTAGGTGCCGGACATGCCGCAACACCCGGTGGCGACGCTTTCCAGGCTCAGTCCGAACGTCGCGAACACCTGTTGCCAGGCCTTGGTAGCGCCCGGCGCATTGGTCTTTTCGGTGCAGTGCGTCAGCAGCTTGTAGCCAGGGTCCTCGAGCGCTGTCAGGCCCGTGGGTAGCAGGGAGCTCCCCAGTGACAGCAGCCATTCCTGCAGCAATAGCACCTCGGGCACGGCCTCGGGCCCCAGCGCCTTGACGTACTCCTGACGGTAGGCGAGCGTCATGGCCGGGTCGATGCCCACCAACGGCACGCCGAAATCGGCGAGCGTCTTGAGACGCTTCGCCTGGGTCGTGGCGGTCTTTTCGAACGCGCCCAGAAAGCCTTGCACGTGCAGCGGTTTACCGTTGGCGCGGAAGGGCGCCACGAAGACGCGAATATCCAGCCGCGAGAGCAGCTCGACGATATCCATCACCAGCTTGGCCTCGAAGTGGCTAGTGAAGGCATCCTGAACGATGATCACGCTGCGCGCTTTCTGGCGTTCGGTCAACAGGCCCAGTGCGGTGGGCGTGGCCTCGGCGATGCCCCAGGCCCTGAGTTGCTTGGTGAGACTCGCCCGAGACAGGCGTGGGGTGTCGACCATGCCCAGCGGCCCGGCGAGCAGGCGCTCTGCCAGGCGTGTGTTCAGCAGGGCGTTATATGCGGGCGCTATCGGTTTGAGATAGGGCACGAAGAATTCCAGCGAGCCGATCAGGTAGTCGCGTGGCGGGCGCAAGTAGCGGTTGTGATAAAGCTCCAGGAACTGCGAGCGAAATTCGGGGACGTTGACCTTGATCGGGCACTGGCCGGCGCAGGACTTGCACGCCAGGCAGCCGGCCATGGCGTCATACACTTCATGGGAGACATCTTCCTGGCCGCGTCGCTTGCGCAGGGTGTTGCGCAGGCGCCGCGGGAAGGCCTTGGTGGCGCCCCAGAGGCCCTCGGCTTGCTTCTGGCGTGATTCTTCGATGATATCGATGCCGGCCTGGTCCTGCAGGCGCAGCCATTCGCGCATCAAGCTGGCGCGACCCTTGGGCGAGTGGACACGTTCGCGGGTGGCCTTCCACGATGGGCACATGGCGTCATTGGGGTCGTAGTTGTAGCAGGCGCCGTTGCCGTTGCAATACACCGCGCTGGCATGGTGCTGCCAGACCCGCTCGTCGATCTGCCGATCGCGCTGCCCGCGGGTCGGCACGCCGTCGATGGTCAGCAGACCGGGATCGACCCATTTGACCGGCTCCGCCTCGGCGGCTTCAGGCGAGCTAACCGCTGCATCGTTCGTGGCAGATGTATCGGCGGGCGTGGCGATCTTGCCTGGGTTGAGCTGGTTATGCGGGTCGAACGCTGCCTTGAGGCGCTGCAGGCTGGGGTAGAGCTCGCCGAAGAACTGGGGCGCGTATTCCGAGCGCACGCCCTTGCCGTGCTCGCCCCACAGCAGGCCATGATAGCGCTGGGTCAGGGCGGCCACCTGATCGGAGATCTCGCGGATCAGAGCTTCCTGCGCCGGGTCTTTCATGTCGATGGCCGGGCGCACGTGCAATACGCCGGCATCGACGTGGCCAAACATGCCGTAGGCCAGCCCGTGGGCGTCGAGCAGGGCGCGGAACTCGGCGATGTAGTCGGCCAGGTGCTCGGGCGGTACGGCGGTATCCTCGACGAAGGGAATCGGGCGCTTTTCGCCCTTGGCGTTGCCGAGCAGGCCCACCGCGCGTTTGCGCATGGCGTAGACACGGCCGATGGCCTCGCGGCCTTCGGCCAGGGTATAGCCCAGGCGCTCGACCTGGGTATCGGTGCCGAGGTGCGTGCAGAAGGCCTCGACCCGGGCCGCCAGGCGTTCGGGATCGTCGTCATTGAACTCGACCAGGTTGATGCCGTGGATATCCTCGCCCTCGGCGGGAAAGAACTCGGCCACGCCGTCCCAGACGAAGTCCTCCATGGCCAGCGTCAGCACCTTGTCGTCGACCGTCTCGATGGAGGTGGGACGCGGCTGGGGTGAGGTGGAGAGCGCCTGCGGCTGGGTCGATGAAGAGCTGCCGCCCATCAGCGCCTTGGCATCGCGCAGGGCATCCATGAAGCCTCGGTAGCGGATGTTGACCAGCGTCGAATGTTTGGGAATCGGCAGCACGTTAAGCGTCGCCTCGGCGAGAAAGCCAAGCGTTCCCTCCGCGCCGCACAATACGCTGTTGAGGTCGAAGTCGCCGTTGTCACGATACAGGTGCGCCAGGTCGTAACCCGTGAGGCAGCGGTTGAGCGGCGGAAAGGTGGCCGCGATCAACGCGCCTTGTGTGTCGGCGATCTCACGGACGGTGCGATGCGCCTCGCCGATGCGGTCGTCGCGCGCGCAGGTCTGCGTTAGCGACTCATCGGTCAGCGGCTGGCTGTGCAGGCGTTCGCCGCCGAGCAGCAGCATGTCGAGTGCCAGCACGTGATCGCGGGTCTTGCCGTATTCGCAACTGCCTTGGCCGCTGGCATCGGTGGAAATCATGCCGCCGAGGGTGGCGCGGCTGGAGGTCGACAGATCCGGCGCGAAGAACAGCCCATAAGGCTTGAGAGCGGCGTTGAGCTGATCCTTGACCACCCCGGCCTGGACGCGCACGCGGCGGTTTTCCGCGTCGATCTCGAGGATTTGATTCATGTGCCGAGAAACATCGACCACCAAACCATCGGTGAGCGACTGGCCGTTGGTGCCGGTGCCCCCGCCACGTGGGGCGAGCACGATAGCCTGAAACTCCTCGCGCCCGGCGAGACGTGCCAGGCAGGCGAGGTCCTCGGCGTCGCGCGGATACAACACAGCCTGCGGCAAGCGCTGATAGATGGAATTGTCGGTGGCCATCACCGCGCGATTGGCATAGTCGGGGGCGATCTCGCCGCTGAAACCGGCCTGGTCGAGCGCCTCGAGAAAGCGCAGGTAGGATGTGGCGGTGCGTTCCGGTATATCCAGGGGTGCGATCATGAAGTCTCAAGCCATCGGTCAGCGCCGGGCGACGGTTTCTGCGACCGTTTGGCCGTGCGGCGTCGTCGGGACGATACAGTCTGGGGTACTTTCTTGAACGTACTTTACTGCAGCACGTTGCGCGACGCATCCCGATCGTACGCTCGAGAACGCGGCGAGCGTGGTGAACGGCGCGGCTTTTCCCTACAATGTGGGCCTATTCACGTGGCTTCATTATTTCTTTTCGACGGATAAGATCCATGCTCGATCCTAAATTGTTGCGCAGCGACCCGGCATTGGTCGCCGAACGACTGGCCCGTCGCGGCTTTACTCTCGACACGGCGCACCTCGAGACGCTGGAAGCGCAGCGTCGTGAGCTGCAGACCGAGACCGAACGTTTGCAGAACGAGCGCAATACGCGCTCCAAGGCGATCGGCCAGGCCAAGGCATCGGGCGAAGACATCCAACCGCTGCTCGACGAGGTCAGCGATCTGGGCGAGCGCCTCGACGCGGCGAAATCGCGCCTCGCCGAGGTACAGGCACAGTGGGACGAGTTCGCGGCGGCGCTGCCCAATCTGCCCCACGACAGCGTGCCCCAGGGCCTTGATGAAGCCGACAACGTCGAGCTGCATCGTTGGGGAACGCCGGGCACGTTCGATTTCGAAGTACAGGACCATGTCGATCTGGGCGCCAAGTTCGGTTACCTCGACTTCGAGATGGCGGTCAAGCTGACCGGTTCGCGGTTCGCCGTCATGCGCGGGCCTATCGCGCGTCTGCATCGTGCGCTGGCGCAGTTCATGCTCGACAAGCAGACTCGCGAGCACGGTTACGAGGAATGCTACGTCCCGTATATCGTCAATGACGATTCGCTCACCGGCACGGGGCAGTTGCCCAAGTTCGGCGAAGATCTGTTCAAGCTGGAAGGGGAGAGCGATTATTACTTGATCCCCACCGCCGAGGTGCCGCTGACCAACATGGCGCGCGAGCAGATCTTCACCCCGGCTGAATTGCCCTTGAAGCTGACCGCGCATACGCCGTGCTTTCGCAGCGAGGCCGGTGCCTATGGGCGCGATACCCGCGGCATGATTCGCCAGCACCAGTTCGACAAGGTCGAAATGGTGCAGATCGTCGAGCCGGAAACCAGCTATGACGCGCTGGAGGCCATGCGCGGGCATGCCGAGGCGATCCTCCAGGCGCTCGAGCTGCCGTATCGCGTGGTCACCCTGTGTGCCGGCGACATGGGCTTCGGCGCCAGCAAGACCTACGATCTCGAAGTCTGGCTGCCGAGCCAGGAGACGTATCGCGAGATTTCCTCGATCTCCAATTGCGAGGATTTCCAGGCGCGTCGCATGCAGGCCCGCGTACGTCATCCCGAACAGAAGAAGCCGCAACTGGTGCATACGCTCAATGGCTCCGGCCTGGCGGTGGGGCGCTGCCTGCTGGCGGTGCTCGAAAACTACCAGCAAGCCGATGGTGCGGTGGAGATTCCCCAGGCGCTGCGTGCCTACATGGACGGCGTCGAGCGGATCAACGCCTGAGTGCTGGACGCGTTGAGCGTGCCATTGCCCATATGCGGGCAATGGCACACTTCGCTACTTGGTTATAACCTTCCAACCAGACGTTCCTTCCTGCGGATGGTCTAGACCCTTATCTTTTCGGCTATATAATTTCGTGTTTTAAGTCGATTCGGGAATAAACGACGCGATGCCTGCCTCTCCCTATGACGCCACATCATGCCCACCAAGCGCCACGCCCGACTTTGGGCATGTCGCCCTGGTGGGTGCTGGCCCCGGCGATCCTGAGCTGCTGACGCTCAAGGCGCTGCGGTTGTTGCAGCAAGCCGATATGGTGCTGCATGACCGCTTGGTCAGTGATGAAATCATGGCGCTGGCCAATCCCGAGGCGCGGCGGCTTTATGTCGGCAAGGCGTGCTCCTCGCATAGCGTGCCCCAGGAAGGCATCAATCAAGCCCTGGTCGACTGGGCGCGCGCCGGTCATCGCGTGGTGCGGCTCAAGGGCGGCGATCCGTTCATTTTCGGCCGCGGCGGCGAGGAGCTGGAAACCCTGGCCCAGGCGGGAATCGCCTTCGAGGTGGTGCCGGGTATCACGGCGGCGAGCGGTTGCGCCGCCTATGCGGGGATTCCGTTGACCCATCGCGATCATGCCCAGTCGGTGCGTTTCGTCACCGGTCATCTCAAGAACGGTGGCTGCGATCTCGAGTGGCCGACCCTGGCGCGCCCGGGGCAGACGCTGGTGTTCTATATGGGGCTGGGGTCGCTGGCGACCATTCGTCATGAACTGCAGGCGCATGGCTTGCCGGGGCAGACCCCGCTGGCGCTCATCGAGCAGGGCACCACGGCGCGCCAACGCGTGCATGTGGGCACTCTAGAGACACTCCCCGAGGCAATGCAGGCGGCCATCGATGCTGGCGATATCCGCCCGCCGACATTGATCGTGGTCGGCGACGTCGTCTCCCTGCACGGCACGTTGGACTGGTTCTCGCCGGATGCCGCGACCAGCCAAGGCTGGCAAGACGGCAAACATCCCACGCCGCTGGGTAACGCCTCCAGCATCTGATCTGCAAGCGTCTCGCGCATGTTGCGGCTATCGCTTCTCCTTTGCTCCCTTTTCCTTTCCTTTTTATGTGCCACATTTTTGTGTGCCACAAAGGTGCGTTGCATCGTTGATGCTGGCCTTTATTGGTGCGACATCGGGTTGTGAGTGTCCTTGGTCGGTCGCGTTTACAACGAATTTTAAGAATAAGTTTTTGATATATAGGAATTTTATTGAGGATTCCTGATGTTGGCATGGCCCCTGCAAGCTTCTTGTATACCAGATGGAATGCAGGGGATATATGCCGATGGCCACCGACCAAGTAGAAACGAATCGTGCCAACGAAACGCCATCCTCCCTTCAAACGAAAGGGTGGGCACTCGATGAATGGCGCCATCACCAGCGAGATGGAAAGGGACTCGCCCGACTTGGAGCATTGATCGAGCATCTATCCGAGGACGACCCCGCCTGGATTGAGCTCGCCGATCGCGCTTCGCTCGAACGTCAGTGGCAGGCGCTGGAGACGCTGGCAAACGAGAAGCAAGACGATGATCTACCCCTGTATGGCGTGCCCTTCGCCGTCAAGGACAATATCGACGCAGCAGGTTGGAAGACGACGGCGGCATGTGAAGCGTTTGCGCATTGTGCCGAGGCCGATGCGACCGTCGTCGCGCGTCTGCGCGCCGCCGGGGCGATTCTGGTCGGCAAGACCAACCTGGATCAGTTCGCGACGGGACTTGTGGGAACGCGTTCTCCCTGGGGGGCGGTGCCCAACACCCATCATCCGGATTATGTCGCTGGAGGCTCCAGCGCGGGATCGGCCTCCGTGGTGGCGCGTGGGCTGGTGCCTTTCGCGCTTGGCACCGATACGGCGGGATCGGGACGCGTGCCCGCAGGGTTCAACAATATCGTCGGACTCAAGCCGACCCGGGGGTGGCTCTCGACGAAAGGGGTCGTGCCGGCTTGCCGCACTCTCGACTGCGTTTCCGCCTTTGCGCTGACGGTCGAGGATGCGTGGGCCGTGGCGGAAGTCGCGGGGGGCTATGATGAGGAAGATCCCTATGCGCGCTGCAACCCCATGACAGCCCCCGTGGGGATGGCCGAGAAGCCACGCCTGGCGATTCCCGAGACGCTCGAGTTCTGCGGCGATACCGCCATGCAGGCGGCTTTCGAGGAAGCTCGCGAGCGGCTGTCTCTGCTCGCGGAACTGGTGACCATAGATTTCTCGCCTTTCCAGGAATTGGCAGCGTTGCTCTATCAGGGCCCATGGGTTGCCGAGCGTACCCATGCCGTGGCCGAGACGCTTGAACAAGCCCCTGCCTCGATGGACCCCTCGGTACGTACCATCGTCGCGTCGGGGTACGGTTACTCGGCACTGGATTACTTCGCTGCCGAATACCGTCGTGCCGAGTTGGCACGCCACATTCAGCGTGTGTTGGCAGACGTCGATGCGCTAGTTGTACCCACGTCGCCGACCATTCGCACCTTGGTAGAAATGGCGGAAGAGCCCATCGCCTACAACAGCGAATTCGGCACTTACACCAATTTCACCAACCTTGCTGACCTGAGTGCACTGGCATTGCCTGCAGCTTTCCGCGATGACGGTTTACCCGCGGGCATCACTTTGATCGCGCCCGCTTGGCACGACCGTGCTCTGGCGACATTCGGCAAGCGCTGGCAGCAACAGAGTGGTTTGACTCTCGGGGCTACCGGACGCTCGCTATCCGACGTCATCCCGACAGAAAGCTTTCAGCCAATCGAGCCGTCGTCGACCAGCATTCGTCTGGCTGTCGTCGGTGCCCACCTGCGTGGCATGCCGCTCAATTTCCAACTGACGACACGTAATGCGGTATTCATTGAGGCGACGCATACCGCCCCCGATTACCGCCTCTATGCCTTGGCGAATACGACACCGCCGAAGCCTGGGCTGGCGCGTGACGACCATGGTGCACCGATTGAGGTTGAACTGTGGGATGTACCGCTGGCGCGGTTCGGCGAATTCGTCGCCGAGATTCCGAGCCCCCTGGGGATAGGGTCGCTGGTCCTGGCCGATGGTCGCGTCGTCAAGGGGTTCATCTGCGAGCCATGGGCGATTCCCGAAGCCAAGGATATTACCTCGCTGGGGGGATGGCGCGCCTATATCGCCTCGTTGTCAGTATCGAATGATCAGGAGACAGACGCATGAACCGGACGTCGCTTTTCAAGACTGTGTTGATCGCCAATCGTGGTGAGATCGCTTGCCGCGCGATACGCAGCTTACGCCGGCTGGGAATTCAAAGCGTTGCCGTCTACAGCGATGGCGATCGCAATGCCATTCATGTGCGTGAGGCCGATGTCGCCGTGGCGCTTGGCGGTGAGCGTGCCGATGAAACCTATTTGTCGATCGACAAGCTGCTCGCCGCAGCGCGTGAGACAGGCACCAATGCTATCTATCCAGGCTACGGTTTTTTATCCGAGAGTGCTGAGTTCGCCGAGCGTTGTGAGGCCGAGGGCATTGTGTTCATTGGTCCGACGCCGGTTCAAATTCGTGACTTTGGCCTGAAACATCGCGCGCGGGAGCTCGCACAAGCGGCTGAAGTACCGCTGACGCCGGGTAGCGAACTGCTTGAAGATGTCGAGGCAGCGGTGATGGCTGCCGAACGGATCGGCTACCCGGTGATGCTCAAATCCACTGCCGGTGGTGGCGGTATCGGCATGATGCGCTGCGCCGATGCGTCCGAGTTGCGGGCGGCTTACGATTCCGTCGTGCGCCTGGGTACGCAATATTTCAGTGATAGCGGCGTTTTCCTCGAGCGATGCATCGACGATGCGCGTCACGTTGAGGTGCAAATACTTGGCGATGGGCGCGGTAATGTCGTGGCTCTTGGAGAGCGCGATTGCTCCTTGCAGCGCCGCCATCAGAAAGTCGTCGAGGAAACCCCGGCGCCCCACTTACCCCCCGCCACGCGAGAGCGCTTGCTCGAAGCATCCGTACGTCTCGGTGAGCAGGTCGGCTATCGCAGTGCGGGGACGATCGAATTCATCTTCGATCCAGTTCAAAACGCGTTCTACTTTCTCGAAGTCAACACGCGCCTGCAGGTCGAGCACCCCGTGACCGAGGCGGTAACGGGGCTCGATCTGATCGAGCAGATGCTGCGCGTGGCTGCTGGCGAGACGCTGGACCCGGGACTCGAAACGCTCGAGCCACAGGGTGCGGCCATTGAAGTACGCCTTTACGCCGAAAATCCACTCAAGGACTTTCAGCCTAGCCCTGGGATGCTGGACGCGGTGCAGTTTCCTTCAGGATTGCCTGGCGTACGCATCGATGCAGGTGTGGAAAGCGGAAGCGAAGTATCGGCGCATTTCGATCCGATGATCGCCAAGCTGATCGTCCACGGTTGCGACCGTGACGAGGCTATTGCGCGTATGCGGACGGCGCTTGAGTCGACACGGCTTTATGGGATTCCGACCAACCTGGATTATTTGCGCGCCATCGTTGCGAGTCCCATGTTCTCGCAGGGAGAGGTCTCGACACGCGCGTTGGAGTCGCTTCACTGGGCGCCGCGTTGCGTCGAGGTCATCACGCCAGGTACGTATACCAGCGTGCAAGATGTGCCTGGGCGCGTGGGCTACTGGGATATTGGCGTTCCGCCTTCCGGCCCCATGGATGATATGGCGTTTCGGCTCGCCAATCGTGTCGTGGGCAATCCGTCCGATGCCGCAGCGCTCGAGTGCACGCTGGTCGGCCCGAAGCTCAGGTTCCACCGCGATGGCGTGATCTCGCTCACTGGCGGGGCGACGTCGGCGACCCTCGATGACCAGTCGGTGCCTCACGATCACCCTGTGGCGGTCAAGGCGGGTCAGGTACTCGCCATCGGGCAGGTGCAGAGCGGCTGCCGTTGCTATCTGGCGGTGCGTGGAGGATTGGACGTGCCAATCTATCTTGGCAGCCGTTCAACTTTCGCACTTGGCCAATTCGGCGGTTACAGCGGGCGCACGCTGGTGACAGGCGATTTGCTCGACATCGCCGAGCACACCGAGGAACTGACAACCCCTGCGCCGGCGCCGGCATCCTTGCTGCCGTCCTTCGAGAGCGAATGGCGGATCGGCGTGCTCGTTGGACCGCACGGTGCGCCTGACTTCTTCACCCAAACCGCATTCGAGCAATTCTTCGCGACCGATTGGGAAGTTCACTACAACGCCAACCGCCTGGGCGTGCGCCTGGTGGGGCCGCAGCTTGAGTGGGCTCGCAGCGATGGTGGTGAAGCCGGACTTCATCCTTCCAACGTGCATGACTGTGAATACGCTATTGGAGCGGTCAACTTCACCGGCGATAGCCCCGTCATCCTGATGAAAGATGGTCCCAGTCTGGGAGGCTTCGTCTGTCCGGTCACGGTAGCCAAGGGAGAGCTCTGGAAAGTTGGCCAGGTCAAGCCGGGAGATCGCATTCGCTTCGTGCCGATCTCGCTTGATCAGGCACAGCGCATCGAGGTTGCGCGATTGGAGGCGATCGAGACGCTGAGCTTGCCGGATGGCAATGCAGTGTCGCTGCCCGAGACTGTCCCGCCAGCGCTTATTCAGCCGCGAGTTCAGCCGAGCGGTGCCGTACCGGTAGCGTCTCACTCGCCTTGTGTGCTGGCATCGCGTCCGGCCGAAAATGCGCGTCCGGCGGCGGTTTATCGTCAGGCCGGGGATAGCTACATCCTGCTTGAGTATGGCGAGAATGTCCTTGATCTCACCACGCGGCTGCGCGTGCATCTGTTGATGGAGGCGATTCGTGACGCCTCTATCGACGGCGTACTCGAACTCGCCCCCGGTGTGAGGTCATTGCAAATTCGCTACGACGGTCACCGTCTGGCGCAGCATGACCTGCTTACGCGTTTACAAGCGCTGGACGATGCGCTCGCTGATCCGCGCGAGCTGAAAATGCCGACCCGCGTTCTGCACCTGCCAATGGCGTTCGAGGACAGCGCGACACTCGATGCCGTCCAACGCTATAGCGAAACGGTTAAATCGGACGCTCCTTGGTTGCCCAACAATGTCGACTTCATTGCCCGAATCAATGGCATTGCGCGTGAGGAGGTCGAGCGCATCTTGTTCGAGGCGCGTTACTTGGTACTGGGCCTGGGTGATGTCTACCTCGGTGCGCCCTGCGCGGTACCCGTGGACCCACGCCATCGTCTGCTGAGTTCCAAGTACAACCCAGCGCGGACCCACACGGCGGAGGGTACGGTCGGCATCGGTGGCATGTACATGTGCATCTACGGCATGGATTCGCCTGGCGGTTATCAACTGGTAGGGCGGACCGTTCCGATCTGGAACACCTGGGGGCGCAACGCCCAGTTCGCACCAGGCGCGCCGTGGCTATTGCGTTTCTTCGATCAGGTACGTTTCTACCCGGTCAGTGAGTCGGAACTGGCGCGGTTGCGTGATGACTTTCGCCATGGGCGACTCGAGCTTCATATCGATGAAGAGACCTTCGACGTTGCCGAGTATCTGCAATTTCTGGAGTCGCATGCCGATAGCATCGCGAATTTCCATGAGCGCCAACGCAACGCCTTCGACGATGAGGTTAGCCGCTGGAACGCGGCCGATATTGCGCCGCCCGCGATCGAGCAAGCTGAAGCCGCACCGGTTGAGAACGTTCGTCCCGGGATGGAACAAGTGGCCGCTTCTATCGCTGGTAATGTTTGGAAATTTGTGGCGACGCCCGGGGCCTGGGTAGAGGCTGGAGAGCCGTTGGTGATTCTTGAAGCCATGAAAATGGAGGTGGCAGTCAATGCTCCCGTCTCTGGCAAGCTCGACACGCTATTATGCGAACCGGGGAGGGCCGTCAAGGCAGGTGAAGTAGTTGCGATGATCGATACTGCGGTTCAGGAAACGGAGCCAGCATGAATCAGCGATTATCCAGCTTGCATAAGTCACATTCGAGGCGTCCTAGACTAGCCGATCATGTGTACGCAAAACTCAAGAAGATGATCTTCGATTTTGAGCTTATACCTGGAGATCATTTCAGCGAAGCCGATGTTGTCGAGCGCTTTGAAGCGAGCAGGACGCCAGTACGTGAAGCATTACAACGACTTCAGCGCGAGGGGTATGTGGAAGTCCGGTTTCGCAGTGGCTGGCAGGTGAGGCCCTTTGATTTCGAGGTTTTCGAGCAGCTTTATGACGTCAGGATGGTGCTCGAATGTTCTGCCATCGAGCGCCTTTGCGCGATGAAAAGGCAACCGACAGTCATCGAAGAGCTCAGCGAATTCTGGCGAATACCTGTAGAGAAACGTTCACACGACATCCGTTTAAGCGATGACGATCAATATTTTCATACCTCTTTGGTGGCGGCAGCAGGCAATGCCGAGATGGCCAGTATTCATCGGGATGTAAGCGAGAGAATTCATATCATTCGTCGGCTGGATTTTACCCAGGCTTCCCGAATCGAAGCGACGTTCGATGAGCATGCCGAGATTATTCATGCTATTCGCAAGCAGCACGGTGAATACGCACAGCAATTGATGCGCACCCACATTGCGGCCAGCCGAGATGAGGTGCGCAAGATCACACTGCACATGTTGCATGAAGCCAGAAAACGTCATGAGGCTCATGAGGATGAAGAATTGGTGAAAGCCAATAATCGAGGCCGATGAAATCGACCGCTCCAAGACACCAAACAATCAATAGGTCAGGAGTTATTAATGAAGCCCAACAAACTTATAAAGTGGCTGGCAATGTCCGGGGTAGCGATCGGAAGTGTCAATATGGCGGTGGCGCAGGAAGACGACACCATCAAGGTAGGCATCCTGCACTCCTTATCCGGCACCATGGCCATCAGCGAGTCGACGCTGAAAGACGAAATGCTGATGCTCATCGAGGAGCAGAACGAGAAAGGCGGGCTGCTGGGCAAGAAGCTCGAGCCCGTGGTGATGGATCCGGCGTCGGATTGGTCGCGGTACGCCGAGCAGGCACGCGACATGCTGACCGGCGACGACCAGGTCGACGTGATCTTCGGCAACTGGACCTCGGCGTCGCGCAAGGCGGTATTGCCGGTGGTCGAGGAGGAAAACGGCCTGCTGTTCTATCCCGTTCAATACGAAGGTGAAGAGTCTTCCGAGAATATCTTCTACACCGGCGCGGCACCCAATCAGCAGGCGATTCCCGCCGTCGATTACCTGAGAAGCCAGGGCGTGGAGCGCTGGGCGTTGCTGGGCACGGATTATGTCTATCCGCGCACCACCAACAAGATTCTCGAGGCGTATCTCAAGGAACATGGCGTCGCTGATGAAGACATCATGGTCAATTACACGCCGTTCGGGTTCAGCAACTGGCAGTCGATCGTCTCCGACGTGGCTGACTTTGGTAGCCAGGGCAAGAAGACCGCCGTGGTGTCGACCATCAATGGCGATGCCAACGTGCCGTTCTATACCGAGCTTTCCAATCAGGGGATCAGCGCTTCCGACATTCCGGTCGTCGCCTTCTCGGTGGGTGAGCAGGAACTCAGCGGGATCGATACCGGACCGCTGGTAGGGCACATGGCGGCCTGGAACTACTTCATGAGTGTCGATAGCGATGCCAACTACGACTTCATCGACAATTGGGTCGAATTCACCGATGACGAGACCGCCGTTACCAACGATCCCATGGAAGCGCATTACATCGGCTTCAATATGTGGCTGGAAGCGGTGCGTGAAGCCGGTACGGCAGATGTCGACGCGGTGAAGGATTCCATCATCGGGGTCACGGTGCCCAACCTTTCCGGTGGCTCCTCGGCGATGATGCCCAACCACCACATCACCAAGCCGGTGATGATTGGCGAAATCCAGGATGACGGCCAGTTCAGCGTGGTCTGGGAAACCTCGGGCAATGTCGCGGGCGATGCCTGGTCCGACTACCTTCCGGAATCGCAGAATCTGATCAGCGATTGGCGCGCGCCGCTGCGCTGCGGAAAGCTGAACGTCGAGTCGATGACCTGTGAAGACGGCGCCGGCGACGAATAAGAACGCTTGCGGTGGGCGTGTGTCGCTCACCGTTTCCTTCCAGTCAGGGCGCCCGTTGCGGCGGGCGCTCGCGAAACATGCGCCGCGATCCTTGCGGCGTGAGAAGGGTTTCTTCGATGACGCCAACTCATACAATGATATCCCGTTTGCGGGGGAAGGCCGGGTCGAGGCGCGTGAACGGATTGAAAATAGCGCCCCGACGCTGGTATTGCCTGCCGGTCATGGCTGTGCTGCTGGTGTGGTTCGCCCTCGTCTCGCCGTCGCAAGCCGATGTCTCACCGCAGCGCGCTCAGGCATTGCTGCAGGCCCTGGACACCGATGATTTCGACGCCAAGGCCGAGGCCGCACAGGCCATCGCCGCCAGCGACGCGGCACAGAAAACCCGCTGGCTGGAGGCATTTCTCGACGGTCGCCTGGGGCGCGAACGCGATGGCGAGCGTTTCTACATCATCACCGATGATAGCGGCCGCGAATGGCCGATCATCGATGCCATTACCTTCGAGGATGCCGGGACGGGCTCCCGACGCAGTGTCGATGCCTTCCGCATCAACAATACGTTGCGCACGCAGCTGCAGGGCTTGATCGCCTCGCTGTCGCTTGATGAAGGCGACGAGGCGACGCGTCTCGACGCCGCCAAGCGTTTGATCGGCGAGGTTGATGCGCAGAGTGTCGATGCGGTCGCCACACAGCTCGACAACGAAGAGAGCCCTGCGGTACGCGCCGAGATCGAGACCGCGCTGGCGCTGTATCGCGTGGAACAGGGAGAAGGCGAGGCGCTGGCGACCTTAGAGGGCAACCTCGACACCCGCGTGCGCAATTCACTGACGACCATCGCCAATAGCGATGCCCCGATTGCCGCCGACGCCGAGAAGGTGCTGGCGGGCATCGAGAACAAACGCGCCTGGTACGAGCGTGGGCAGACGCTGTTCTTCGGCTTGAGCGCCGGGTCGGTGCTGGTGCTGGCGGCGATTGGCCTGGCGATCACCTTCGGGGTGATGGGCGTGATCAACATGGCGCACGGCGAGTTGATCATGCTGGGCGCCTATACCACCTGGATGATCCAGCAGCTGTTACCCGGTCAGCCGGGGCTGGCATTGTTGCTGGCGATTCCCGGCGGCTTCCTGGTCGCGGGCGCGTTCGGCATTCTCATCGAGCGCAGCGTGATTCGTTTTCTCAAAGGCCGGCCGCTCGAGACATTGCTGGCGACCTTCGGCATCAGCCTGATTCTGCAGCAACTGGTGCGCACGGTGTTCTCGCCGCTCAATCGGCGCGTGAACTCGCCGGACTGGTTGCAGGGCGCATGGCACCTCAACGAGGCACTGTCGTTGACCCTCAATCGCCTGGGCGTGCTGATCTTCTGCCTGGTAGTGTTCGCCGCGCTATGGGCGTTGATGCGCTATACCCGTCTGGGCCTCGAAGTGCGCGCGGTGACCCAGAACCGTGCCATGGCACGCTCAATGGGTGTGCGCGCCGCGCGGGTGGACATGCTGACCTTCGGTCTGGGGGCCGGTGTAGCGGGGCTGGCGGGGGTCGCGTTGTCGCAGATCACCAATGTCGGCCCCAATCTGGGGCAGAGCTACATCGTCGACTCCTTCCTGGTGGTGGTCTTCGGCGGCGTCGGTAATCTGTGGGGCACCTTGGTCGCTGGCATGTCGCTGGGCGTGATCAATCAGGTCCTGCAGCCCTGGGTCGGCGCGGTGCTGGCCAAGGTGATCGTGCTGATCGGTGTCATTCTGTTCATCCAGAAACGTCCGCAGGGCCTCTTCGCGCCCAAGGGGCGGACGTCATGAGTCTCGCCACGATGTTCAAACGCAACTCCCTGCTCGATGAACGCTCGACCTGGGTTACCAGCGTCGTCCTGATCGTCGGCATGCTAGCGGTGGTCGTGCTGCATGCCTTGCCGTCGGATCATGCCTGGCATCTGAATGGGTCCGTCGTCTCGCTGCTGGGCAAGTACCTGACGTACATGCTGCTGGCGCTGGCGGTGGACCTGATCTGGGGATACCTGGGCATCCTGAGTCTGGGTCACGGCGCCTTCTTCGCTCTGGGTGGCTATGCGATGGGTCTTTATCTCACGGCGCAGGACGCCCCCCTGGCAGGCTGGCAAAGCGCCATGGTCCACTTTCCCGTGGCGGCGCTCGGCGTGGTGCTGGCGCCGGGGCTGCTGGCCCTGGTGTTCGGCTGGCTGGCGTTTCGCTCGCGCGTGACCGGGGTGTATTTCTCGATCATTACTCAGGCGTTGACGTTCGCGCTGATGCTGGCTTTCAACCGCAACGAGATGGGCATGGGCGGCAGCACCGGCCTGACGCGGTTCGATGAATTGCTGAGCTTTTCGCTGAGCAGCGAGGGCATGACGATAGCGCTGTTCGTGGCCTCCGGCGTGGCGGTCTTACTAGCCTTCTGGGGCTGCAAGGCGATCACCCGTTCGCGGCTCGGCCGGGTATGCATGGCCACGCGCGACGCCGAGGCGCGGGTGCGCTTCATCGGCTATCGCGTCGAGCACGTCAAGCTGGCGGTGTTCGTGCTCTCGGCGATGATCGCGGGTATCGCCGGAGCGCTCTACGTGCCCCAGGTGGGCATCATCAACCCCAGCACCTTCGCGCCGCTGTTCTCCATCGAAATCGTGGTGTGGGTCGCGCTGGGCGGTCGGGCCACGCTTTATGGGGCGTTACTCGGTGCCTTGCTGGTCAATTATTTCAAGACGCTGCTGACCGGTGTGATGCCGGATGCCTGGCTGTTTCTCCTGGGTGGCTTGTTCGTGGTGGTCACCATGTTCCTGCCGCAGGGCGTGGCGGGCTTGATGGCACACCTGCGTCGGCGTCGGGAGGTGACCACATGAGCATGACGAATGTAGAACGCCTGCGCGAATTTGCGCGCCCTGACCGTGTTTTCGATTTCATGGCGCCGGCGCGTTCGCCCGTCGACGTGCGCCATGGGCCGATTCTCTATCTCGAGGATGTCAGCGTGAGCTTCGACGGCTTCAAGGCCATCGACGACCTCAACCTGACCATCGACGACGGCGAGCTACGCTGCATCATCGGCCCCAACGGCGCCGGCAAGACCACCATGATGGATATCATTACCGGCAAGACGCGTCCCGACCGTGGCCAAGCCTGGTTCGGCAGCCGCCACAATCTATTGCAGATGGACGAGCCGCAAATAGCCAACCTGGGCATCGGGCGCAAGTTCCAGAAGCCGACCGTGTTCGAGGCGTTGTCGGTGAGTGCTAACCTCGAGCTGGCGATGGCCGGTGACCGGCGCGTGTGGAAGACCTTGCTGGCGCGTCTCGACCACGAGGGGCGCGAGCGCATCGACGAGGTGCTGGAGACCATTGCCTTGAGTGCCGAGCGCGACCGCCTGGCGGGGGTGCTCTCGCACGGTCAGAAGCAGTGGTTGGAGATCGGCATGCTGCTGATGCAGCGTCCGCGCTTATTGCTGGTCGACGAACCCGTGGCCGGCATGACCGAACCGGAAATGCACCGCACGGCGGATCTTTTGACGCGCCTGGCCGGTCAGCAGTCGGTGGTGGTCGTCGAACATGATATGGGCTTCGTGCGCTCCATTGCCCGCACCGTCACCGTCCTGCATCAGGGCAGCGTACTGGCCGAGGGCAGCATGGATGAGGTCGCCAACGACCCGCGCGTGATCGACGTCTACCTTGGCGGTGACGACGACTCAGCCGATACGCGGGAGGAGGGATAATGCTCAGTGTCGACAAGCTCAACCAGTATTACGGCGAAAGTCATATCCTGCGTGATCTCTCGCTGGACGTGCCGGAAGGGCGCTGCACCTGCGTGATGGGCCGCAACGGCGTGGGCAAGACCACCTTGCTCAAGGCCGTCATGGGCGAGGTGGCGGTGCGCGATGGCCAGGTACGCTTCGCCGAAGGGGACCTGCTCAAGCGCCGCCCGGAGACGCGGGCCGATCTGGGCATCGGTTACGTGCCGCAGGGGCGTCAGATATTTGCCACCCTGAGCGTCGAGGAAAACCTGCGCATCGGCCTGCCGGCGCGACGCAAACGTGTTCAAGGCGGGGCGGAACGCGGCATTCCCGAGCGCATCTATGAACTCTTCCCGGTACTCAAGGAAATGCGCCACCGGCGTGGCGGCGACCTATCCGGCGGCCAGCAACAGCAATTGGCGATCGGTCGCGCGCTGGTGATCGAGCCGCGTCTGTTGATCCTCGATGAGCCCGGCGAAGGCATTCAACCCAATATCGTCGTGCAGATCGGCGAGGTCATTCGTCGCCTCAATCGCGAGGACGGTCTCACCGTGTTGCTGGTCGAGCAGAAGCTGCCGTTCGCGCGCAAGTACGCTGACCGCTTCACGATCATGGATCGCGGCCAGACGGTGGCCGGTGGCGAGATCGGCGAGCTCGACGACGACCTGGTCAAACGGCATCTGACGGTATGACCCACTACGAATCGCCATCGCATCTTGCGCCGACTGAGTCGGCCGCCACGTATGCCTCGGGGCATCGCTTTGACATCCAGCGGCACTGGGCGGCATCGCCGTCGCTGATGCTGGCAATACGCTGTTGATGGGCTGAGCGCCACATCCGGTCATAGGCGTGGGGTGCGCGTGCGCCGGTATCCCGCGTTGATGAAGCAATAAAGGCCATAGGCCATCAGCCCCACGGCGACACCGCCGAGCAGCCAGCGTCCATAAGGTTGCTCGGCGAGTGTGTCGAGGACCCCGCCCAGACCCTCGGCATTATCGGGATCGACTTCGATGGCGGCCACGCACAAGAAGGTCCCGATGATTCCGAACACGATACCGCGAGCCGCTAGCCCTAGACGGGCGACGCCCTCGAGGATGGGTAGCGGTCCATTGGGCATGTCTTCGACGTGCCAATTGCGACGATAGTGGCGTTTCCATGCACGCTGAAGCTGATGTAGCCCCACGCCGATGAAGGCAAGCCCCAGCCCGAACAGCACGAAGACGCCGCCGGGATAGGTGAGCAGCTCGGCGGTTTGCTGTGAGGTGCTGCTGCTCCCGCCGCTGGCAAGCGAGCGGACGAGGACGGTGACACACTGCCAGGCGAGAGCGACATACAAGATGCCGCTGATCGCGAATCCCAGACGTTGCAGGATGCCCTTCCAGTGATTGCCCTTGTATTCGAGATCCCACCAGGCCTGAGCGAGTCGCCAGAGGACATAGGCCACCAGGCCGAGCCCCAAGAGTCCGATCAAGAACGTCCCGAATGGCCACAACGCGATGGTACGAATGATTTCGTCCGTGCCGGCATTCTGGCCCCCTGTACCGAGCGTGGTGAGTAATGAGAGCCAGCCGATGGTGATATAGATCACCCCTTTGGCGATATAACCGGCACTTGCGGTGCCGCTGAGCGCGTTACGCAAGCCGGCCAGGGAAAATTTCATTGAGGACATCCTTGTCGCCGGGAAGAAATGCACGGGGAGCAGTAGGGCACCATGCCATGCCAAGTATACTGACGGTGCCTACGGGACGCGCAGAACATGCGAGCACGCGCCGATCCCCTAGAGCGAATGAATGCGCTACCATGAGCGCTTTTCGCGTATCGCCATTGTAAGGCATACGCCTTGGCAACGTAGATCATCTTTCCTGAGCGGAACGTTTCATGAAACATTATATAGTGCGGCCGACCACGGGCCGTGGCTGGGGTTTGGTCCTGGCCTTCATCGGGCTCATCGCGGCGGGCATCTGGCCGGTGATCGGCTGGTTCAACCGGGCATGGGTAGTGCTTGGTTTGCCGCTGATCGCGGTATGGGCGTATGTCATCGTATTCGCCTGTTGCGGCGTCATGGCCATCGGCAATCGGCTCGTGGAGCGTTCTTCCGATGACGAGTAGCGTGCCGATTATCATGACACTCGCCTATCTGGGCGTGGCGATCTTCCTTGGCTTGCGCGCCCGGACAGGACGCTCGATGAACTCGCTTGAAGAGTGGGGCGTCGCCGGTCGCAGCATGGGGCCGGTCACGCTCTATCTGCTGATTGCTGCAGGCAGCGTGAGCGCTTACACCTTCATGGGCGCGCCAGGTTGGGCCTACACCAAGGGCGTGGCGGTCTTCTACGTCGTGATCTACCTATCCTATCTGGCGCTGGTGGCCTGGTATTTCGGCCCCAAGGTGTGGGCTTTCGGTCGGCATTTCGGCCATGTCACGCAAGGCGCGGCCATTGCCGATCGCTATGAAAGCCCGCTGCTGGGCGCCCTGGCCGCAGGGGTAATGTCGATTGCGTCATTGGCCTATGCGGTACTGCAGACCATTGGGGCAGCGTATATTCTGCACGTCATGAGCGCTGGGCGTTTGCCGATCTGGGTGGGGGTGCTGATGGTCTTGAGTTGCATCGCCCTCTATCTGTATGCCAGCGGCCAACGTGCGATCGGTATCACCAACGCCTTTCAGGGCGTACTGATGCTGGCGGTGGCATGGGCGATCGGGCTCTGGGCGTCGCAGCGTTTCGGCGGCGGTCTCTGGTTTGGCGACGTCTTCACCACGTTGCGTGAGCGTGACCCGACCTATCTGACCTTGCCGGGTGCTCAGGGAGACATGAGCTTCGCCTTCTGGACGACGTCGATCATCGTCTCGATGCTGTCGTTCATGCCGCCGGTCTGGACGCAATGGATGAGCGCGTCATCGGCGCGCACCATTCGTCGCAGCGCAACCTGGTTGCCCAGTTACTACGTGGTTATCTTGCCCATGGTGGTGGTGGGCTTCATTGGCATCTACAGCCTGCCCGAGCTGGCGCGTGCCGATACCGTGGCCCTGGAACTCGCCATGCAACAGATGCCGGTCTGGTTGGTGGGGTTGCTGGGGGCGGGCACACTGGCGGCCTCGATGTCGTCCTGCGAGCCCTTCTTGCATTCGGTGGCGTTGTCCTATGCCAAGGATATCGCCCAGCCGGCCTTCAAGCTTTCCGATGCCGCCGCCGGCAAGCTGGCGCGGCGCCTGCTCTTGCCGATCATGGCGCTGATCGTCGCGCCGGTGGCCATCGCCGAACCCAGCAACCTGGTGATGATACTGCTCGTGGGATTGGGCTTCGCTACCCAGGTGCTACCCGCCTTCATCGGCATGTTCTTCTGGACCCATGCCTCCAAGCTGGGTGTTTTGAGCGGCATCGTGGTGGGATTTACCGTCACGCTGTTATTTACGCTGGTATGGCGCAATCCGCTGGGCATCCACGCCGGATTCTGGGGGCTTGTCGTCAATCTACCCACATTCGTGGTGGTGTCCTGTCTGACACGGCCGGCCTCGACGCTGGTGATCCAGCGTTTCTTCGCCATTGCGGCGCCAAGACGGCATGCGAGTGAAGCCGGGTCTATGCAGGGCGCGAAGGAATCTGCGTTATAGGCTGAGTAAGTACTTACGCTCGTATTGTACGAGGCTTTTCCAAGACCGCTCAGGCGTCTAAGATGGAGGTGATTCAAGCGATCACCGGTCACTGGGACGCTGCCAAGGAAATTGCGCGATTGCGCTGGTTGGTGGCCGGCAGCCAGGGAAAGGGGCGGATGTCGCCTCGCAGGCTCATGTGATCCGAATCGCCAAGGAAGACGCAAGTCTCGTGTGTGTCTTTAGAGGTGGACAAGCAGCCGCCTCCAACCGGTCTGTAAAGGCCGGCGTATGTCACTCGCCATGCAGTACATGGCGTCTCGCCGGTTGATTGTCAGCCGGCGTTTTTTTGTCTCCGTTTCGACGTTTGATAAATGCAAGGAATCAAGGGGGATTTTCATGAGACAAACCGCCAAACGGGCATTGAGCGTGATGCTAGTGGCCGGGTTGGGCTGCGCGGGAATCGGCAACGCCTGGGGCTATTTCTACAATGGTGCCGACCTTCTCGATTTTCAGCGCCATTACCAGCAATTTCGTGCTGATGAGTCCTACGATACCAGTAAGTTTTTCACCTATACCGGGTATGTACTAGGTATTTTCGACCGCTTGGAATCCCAGGAAAAGCTTTGTGCGCCGAGTGACGTTCGCGGACGCGATATCTTGGATGAAGTGTCGCAATATCTGGAAGGCGCCTCTGAGAGCTGGAGCGAACCGGCCAGCGACGTAGTGACCGAGGCCTTGAAAAAGGCGTACGCCTGTCAATGACATGATGCCATGTGCAGGGTGAACAGCCGCTAGGGGCATTCTGTTCCGTTCATGGACTCTTTATTAATGCAGGTTAAGTTTATTGCATTCGCAATTTGCCAAAATACCTGCATCCAGGACGGATGCTCAGCCGCCAAGGATGTGCTGAATTCATTCAGATACATGGGCTTATGCTGATTGAGAGCTCCTGATCGTCCTCGGGGGCTCTCTCTTTCAACGTATCACCGGCCGGTTCATTTCCGCCCCGCTCGCAAGCTGGGCAATCTATTGGGATAGCAAAAAAGGCTCCAACCCCCCAGCTATCCGAAGTGATCAAGCGCTGTCAGCGTTTACGCTGACGATCTCAGACGGCTTATGATGGCGATCAATGATCGTGCGTGCTTCGGATCAACTCTCCGCCTCGACCTCTTCGCTTCGGAGCTCATCCTCACCCGGCAGCTTGAATTCAACCGTGTACAAATCCATGTATGCGCTCCTCCATCGTTTGGATCATGCACTCATAGATTTAGTAGCCAACGGAGGTCTACGCCCATGGTTGTTGTGTAATGCCCATGGTTTCAGTACGCGCCGCCATTCGGCCTGGCTGGAGTTAGCTATTAGCTAAAATATATTGCTCATATTTCGCTATGAGCTATGATGGGGCTATGAAGACGGTCACTTACCGAAAAAGCGCCTTGAAGGTATTGCAGCGTATGCCACGCCCAGAGGCAAAGCGCATACAGGCCAAAATCAAGGCCTACGCAGAAGATCCGGCAAGTCAACGTAATAACGTGAAGGCGTTGAAGGGGAGCGATTATATTCGCCTGCGGGTGGGCGATTGGCGGGTGATCATCGACGAACGTGGCGATGTGTTGGACATCATTAACATCGGTGCCCGTGGTGGCGTGTACCAATAACGCACCAGTAAATTGACAGGAGGCGGCATGAGCGCACCTCAGACGATTCAAACCCCAACCGGTGAACGGCTGGTGGTAATTCCCGAGCAGGAATACCACGCGTTGCTTGCGCGGCTGGAAGATCAAGACGATATCGACGCTGCCAATGCGGTCGTGGCGCGCGGTGAAGCATCGTTTCCCATGGCGGTAGTGGATGCGTTGCTGGACGGTGTCGCACCGGTAAAAGTGTTCCGCGAGCACCGAGGGCTGCGTGCCGGCGAACTCGCTGAACGGGCGGGTATCAGCCAGGGGTATCTGTCGGAGCTCGAAGCAGGCAAGAAAACCGGATCGTTGAGCGTTTTAAAGCGGCTTGCCGACGCACTGGAAGTTGAACTGAACGACCTGACGTAACGGCCCGATCTCACTGAATGACAGCGCCCCATCTCAACATGGCGCTCAAGTAGGGTGTGAGCAGGTATTCACTGGCGATGATGATCACGGTCAGCAGCAGCGGGCGCCAGTTGCGCTGCAACCAACTCTTCCCGGTGTCTCCGGCCAGGACACCTTCATCTGCGCATTGAAGCGTGTGCGCACGCGCCGGCTGGAGTTTCATAGATTTCGTGGGGACTTGGCGGGGACTGAGAAGCTGAGAAAATCGAAGATGCTTGATCAGTAAAAACAACAACTTACAGAAAAATGGTGCGGATGGGGAGACTCGAACTCCCACGCCTTTCGGCACTAGAACCTAAATCTAGCGTGTCTACCAATTCCACCACATCCGCAGTCTGGCAGGTCGAGCGATATTCTACGTATGCAGGAAGGGAAGTCAATTGCTATGGGCGCCGAGGCGGCACGGTGAACGCCTCGGCGGGTGTCGGTATTGCTCACTCGAGCGTCGCGGAGGCGTTCGTGGCGTCGTAATATAACGCTTGGTGCGGGAAGGACGGTGGCGTCTGTGCTGCGTCATGCAGGCTGAGCGTTTCGGCATGCAGCCCGAGCTTGGCGAAGAGTTGACGGTCGCCATTGACCTCCGGATTGTCGGTGGTGAGCAGTTTGTCGCCATAAAAAATCGAGTTGGCGCCGGCGAGAAAGGCCAGTGCCTGGGTCGATTCGCTCATTTCACCACGCCCGGCGGAAAGACGAACGTGGCTTTGCGGCATCATGATGCGGGCCACCGCGATGGCGCGAATGAATTCGATAGGGTCGAGGTCCTCGGCGTTTTCCAAGGGTGTGCCGGCGACCTTGACCAGCATGTTGATGGGCACCGACTCCGGGTGCGGGGTCAGGTTCGCGAGTTGCTGAAGCATGGAGGCGCGGTCGCGCGGGGTTTCGCCCAGTCCCAAGATGCCGCCGCTGCAGATCTTCATGCCCGCGTTGCGAACATGCTCGAGCGTGTCGAGCCGGTCGGCGTAGCTCCGGGTGGTGATGATTTCGTCGTAGTACTCCGGCGAGGTGTCCAGATTATGGTTGTAGTAATCGAGCCCGGCATCGGCCAGTCGTTGGGCCTGGTCGCCGCCCAGCATTCCCAGCGTGACACAGGTTTCCAACCCCAGAGCCTTGACCTCTCTCACCATGGCCTCGACGACTTGAAGATCGCGCTGGCGTGGGCTGCGCCAGGCGGCCCCCATGCAGAAGCGCGAAGCGCCAGCCTCCTTGGCGGCGCGGGCCTGGGCAACGACCTCGTCGACGTCCATCAAGGTTTCCTTGCCCAAGCCGGTATTGTAGTGCCCGGATTGTGGACAGTACTTGCAGTCCTCGGGACAGGCACCGGTCTTGATCGATAACAGCGTGGCAACCTGGATGGCATTGGCATCGAAGTGCTGGCGATGGATGCGTTGTGCCTGAAAGAGCAGGTCGTTGAAAGGCTGATCGAAGAGGGCCTGGATTTCCTCGAGCGTCCAATCGTGACGCTGCGTGTGGGGCGTGGCAGGCATGCTAGTCTGCTCCTGTCGAGCCAGGGTCGGGCGGCTCTGTTAATCTTGAAAAAATAAAAGGTTGACTATGATGATAGCGAAAAGCATCTGGTATTTGTCAACTAAAATAAAGTCACGAGTTGACCGCTCGGTGCGCGTGGGGTTGCCGGGCCACTGTGCTTTTTGCCTGGGGAAGACGCCGCTGGGGTCGCCTTGGTGCGAGGCGTGCTTCGAGGAGCTGCCCTGGAATCGCGTGGCCTGTGCGCGCTGTGCCGAGCCGTTGGCGCGTCCCGCTGAGCTTTGCGGCCATTGTCTGCGTCACGCGCCGTCCTTCGATGTGGCGCGGGCACCGCTGCGTTACGAAGAGGCCTCGCAGGCGTTGCTGCAACGCTTCAAGTTCGGCGCGCAACCGCGCGCGGGTATCTTGCTGGCAACGCTCTTCGCGCATAGTCGGGAAGGTGCGTTACCCGAAGCACTCGTGGCAGTGCCGACGCATCCGCAGCGGCGGCGTGAGCGCGGTTTCGATCACAGTGTCTGGCTGACGCGTGAACTCTCGCGTCAACTGGGCGTGCCGTGTCGGCGTGCCTGGCGTGAGCGTGACACGCCGACCCAGCGCGGGCTGACACGCCGTGCACGTCGCGGCAACGTGCGCGGGGCTTTTCGCGTTGCGCCTGGCTTGCCGGCTCACGTGGCGCTCGTCGACGACGTGATGACCACCGGCAGTACGTTATCGGCACTGGCCGATGCCTGCCGAGAGGCGGGCGCACAGCATGTCGAAGCCTGGGCGATGACGCGTACGCCGCGAGGAATCTGATAGCATGAGGTGGCATCTTAAACAGGACACGCCATGACCGCCCCGAAGCACCCTTTTGAAACGTTGTCGCCCGCGCATGTGGTCGATGCCGTCGAGTCGTTGGGCTTTTGGTTGCCGGGCGAGCCGTTCGCGCTCAACAGTTACGAGAATCGCGTGTTCTTGTTGAGCGACGACGACCGCCGCCGTTGGGTGGCCAAGTTTTATCGTCCCGAGCGCTGGAGCGAGGCACAGATTCGCGAGGAGCATGCTTTTCTCGATGAGCTCGACGCTGCGGGCGTGCCCGGCGCGCCGCCGTGGCGCGACGATGATGGTGAGACGCTCCACCATGCCTACGGATTCGCCTTTGCGCTGTTTCCGCACGTCTCGGGGCAGGCGCCGGAACTCGAAAACCCCGCGCACCTCTTTGCCCTCGGTGACCTGATCGGCCAAGTTCATGCCGTGGCGCGCCGTAGTCCCTTCCAGGCGCGACCGGTGCAGGAGCCGATAGCGATCAGCCAAGCGAGTTGTGAGCGCGTGCTGGCGAGCGATTGGCTGAGTCGTCGCCAACGCCAGGCGTATACCCGCATCGCCGAGCGTCTGCAGACGTTACTGGTCGAACAGCGCTGGCCGGAGACGGCCTTGCAACGCGTACATGGCGACTGTCATCTGGGCAACATCCTGGGGCGCGATGAAGATTTTGCGCTGGTCGATTTTGACGATTGCTGCACGGCGCCGGCAATCCAGGATTTGTGGATGTTATTGACGGCGCCTGAAGCCGATGAATGGCAGATGCAGTTATCCGAAGTGATCGAGGGCTATGAACAACATGTCGAGTTCGACCGGCGCCAATTGCGCTGGATCGAGCCGCTGCGCACGTTGCGCTTGATGCGGCATAGCGCCTGGTTGGTCGATCGCTGGGAAGATCCGGCGTTTCCCAAGGCCTTCCCATGGGTGGCCAGCGAGGGGTATTGGGATCAGCACATCCGTATTCTCGAGCAACAGCGTCTGGCGTTGGAAAATCCGCGCTGGCTGGCGTGACCTTGCCGCCTCGAAGATTCATGCGTGGGGTCGGGGAAGGCAGTGTCGCCGACGTCGGCGCGAATCGCGCGTGCGTCGCGCTTTGCCCATGTGGCAAACTTCCGATGGTTTTATTCATTTTGTAACGTATGCCCGGTCGGGCGTCATGACGAAGGCACTTAAAGGCACTTAAATGACAGAAGAACTCGCAACGCATTACCGCGACATCATCGCCGGCTTGGGCGAGGATCCCGACCGGGAAGGGCTACGCGATACGCCCATGCGAGCCGCCAAGGCTATGCAGTTCCTCAACCAGGGCTATGGGCAGACGCTCGAGTCGTTGGTCAACGGCGCGGTATTCGAATCGCAAACCGACGAAATGGTGCTGATCAAGGACATCGAACTCTACTCGATGTGCGAGCATCATCTGTTGCCATTCATTGGTAAGTGCCATATCGCGTATCTGCCCAAAGGCAAGGTGCTGGGGCTCTCCAAGTTTGCGCGTATCGTCGATATGTATGCGCGACGCATGCAGATCCAGGAAAACCTGACACGCCAGATCGCCGAGGCCGTGCAGGAGGTGACCGAGGCGCGCGGGGTGGGGGTGATCGTCGAGGCGCAGCACATGTGCATGATGATGCGGGGGGTCGAGAAACAGAACTCGAGCATGAAGACCTCCGTGATGCTGGGCGCCTTCCGCAATAACCTGAATACCCGCCAGGAGTTCTTGACGCTGGCGCATGGCTGAGCGGGCATCGATCATCGCTGCGCATGACGCGCGTTTCGCACTTTAGGAGCAATGCCGCATGGCCTTACATGCCTTGAACGATCAGCACCTCGATCACGACCTGGCGACGATCAGCATCAAGAATCTGCGTCTGCGTACCCATATCGGTATCAAGGACGAGGAAATCCAGAACCGTCAGGATGTGGTGATCAATGCCACCATTCGTTATCGCGCCGAGCGTGCGGTCAAGTTCGATCATATCGAGCAGGCACTCAATTATCGTACGATCACCAAGCACATTATCGGCTATGTCGAGGATAACCGCTTTCTGTTGCTGGAACGTATGACCCGTGAAGTCCTGGATATCATTATGAGTTACGAGCAAGTCCTCACGGCGCAGGTGGAAATCGACAAGCCGTTCGCACTGCGTTTTTCCGACTCCGTGTCGGTGACGCTCTCGGACTCGCGTCTGGACTGAGGTGAGATGACCATGTCATCGGGATTTCGCCGGGAGTCGTATCGTGCACGGTAAGCTGGAAACCTTCGACGACGCGGCCCAGCGCGGTGTGATCGTCGGCGACGATGGGCATCGCTATACATTCACCTTGACCGAGTGGCGCGGCCGAGGTCTTCCCAGGGAAGGCAGCCGGCTACGCTTCGATGGCGATGCCGGCCGTGCCGAACAGGTGTTCGACGCGCCCGTGCCTCAGCGCACCGCGCGGCAAACGCGTGACGATCAGGGGCACGTCAAATCCTCTCTATTGTCTCCCTTGGCGGTGCTGGCGCTGATACTCGTTGCTGTGGCGCCGCTGTTGGCATCTTATATGCTGTTCGTCGATGTGCTGGCGGTGTTACTGGCAGTGCTCGGACTCCGGCAGGTACGGCGCGCGCCTTCGCGTTACCGAGGGCAGGCGCTGTGCGGGGCCGCCATCGCTATCGCGGTGCTGAGTCTCTTTGTCTGGGGATAGGGTGAATGGCATGTCATTGCGCGCTGCGTTTGGTGGCGCCGAAAGACTCGGCATAAGATGAATTCACGGCGACGGCCAGCGTCGCCCTCATTGTCAGGAAGGAGAACGCCATGGAGTCCCTTCAGGAAAACTCGCTGTTTCGTCCCTTTGCCTATATAGACGGCAATTGGGTGGCAGCGGACAGCGGCGAACAGATCGAGGTCGACGACCCGGCCACCGGTGAGATCGTGGGGCGCATGCCCAAGCTGGGGCGTGCCGAGACCGAACGTGCCATCGAAGCCGCCGAGTCGGCCTGGCCGGCCTGGCGTGCCCTGACAGCGCAAGAGCGCGCGGACACCCTGATGAAATGGTACGACTTGATGCTCGAGCATCAGGACGAACTAGCGGCGATCATGACCGCCGAGCAGGGCAAGCCCCTCAAGGAAGCGGCCGGCGAAATCGCCTATGCGGCGAGCTTTCTGCGCTGGTTCGCCGAGGAGGCGCGGCGTGTGTACGGCGACACCATTCCCGCGGCCAAGTCCAGCCAGCGCATCGTGGTGCTCAAACAGCCGGTCGGCGTCGTCGGGGCGATAACGCCGTGGAACTTCCCGTCGTCGATGATTACCCGCAAGGCAGCAGCGGCATTGGCGGCGGGCTGCCCGATCGTCATCAAGCCGGCCAGTCAGACGCCGTTTTCCGCGACCGCGCTGGCGGCGTTGGCCGAGCAGGCCGGGGTGCCGCGCGGCGTGTTCAACGTGGTGCCGGGGCGTGCCAGCGCGATCGGCAAGGCGATGACCGAATCGCCTGTGGTGCGCAAGATCACTTTCACTGGCTCGACTGAGGTGGGCAGCCAATTGATGGCCGGCGCCGCCGAGCATATCCAGAAGATTTCGCTGGAACTGGGCGGCAACGCGCCGTTTCTGGTTTTCGAAGATGCCGATCTCGATGCCGCCGTCGAGGGCGCGATGGCCAGCAAGTTCCGCAACGCCGGTCAGACCTGCGTGTGCACCAACCGCTTTCTGGTGCAGTCCAGCGTGATCAATGCCTTCAGTGAAAAGCTGGCAGCAGCCATGAACAGCGAATTGCATGTCGGCCCAGGGACCGAAGAGGGCGTGAACATCGGCCCGTTGATCGACGATGATGCTGTCGCCAAGGTCTCCGAGCATATCCAGGATGCCATCGACAAGGGCGCCGAGCTGTTGCTGGGCGGTCACACACACACGCTGGGTGGGCGCTTCTTCACGCCGACGCTGGTGAGTCACGCCAATGCCGATATGAAGGTCGCGCACGAGGAAACCTTCGGCCCACTGGCGGCGGTGATTGCGTTCGACGACGAGGAAGACGCTGTGCAGATGGCCAACGATACCCGCTTCGGGCTGGCATCGTACTTCTACGCCAACGACCTGAGCCGTGTCTGGCGCGTGGCCGAAGCGCTGGAATATGGCATGGTTGGCATCAATACGGGCTTGATCTCCAACGCCAGCGCACCGTTCGGCGGCGTCAAGGCTTCGGGGCTGGGGCGTGAAGGCTCCAAGTACGGCATCGACGAATACATGGAAACCAAGTATCTGTGTATGGATCTAGGCTGACTGGGCTTCGCCCGGAGCTCGAAGCGTGAAGAGCGGCGCTTCGCGCCTGGAAGTTTGAAGAAAAACACCCTGTCGGATGATCCGGCAGGGTGTTTTGCTTTCGGCGTGGCTCAGACTGGCTTCGAGCTTCGAGCTTCGAGCTTCGAGCTTCGAGCTTCAGTGCCTGAAGTGACGCATAGCGGTGAAGACCATGGCGATGCCGGCTTCGTTGGCGGCGTCGATCACTTCCTGGTCTCGCATCGAGCCGCCGGGTTGAATGACGGCGGTGATACCAGCCTCGGCGGCGGCATCGATGCCATCGCGGAAGGGGAAGAAGGCGTCTGATGCCATTACCGAGCCGGGCACTTCCAAGCCTTCGTCGGCAGCCTTGATACCGGCGATCCTGGCCGAGTAGACGCGGCTCATCTGCCCGGCGCCCACGCCGATGGTCTGGCCGTGCTTGGCATAGACGATGGCGTTGGACTTGACGAACTTGGCGACCTTCCAGGCAAAGCTGAGATCGCTTAGTTCCTGCTCGCTGGGTGCGCGTTCGGTGACGGTGCGCAGTTGGTCGGCTTCGACCATGCCCTGATCGCGGTCCTGGACCAGAAGTCCGCCGGTGACGCGCTTGAGGTCATGGGTGGGACGTTGCTGGCTGGGCCAGTGCTCGCTGACATCGAGCAGGCGCACATTCTTCTTTTCGGCGACGATCTCGGCGGCGGTGGCGTTGATGCCCGGCGCGATGATCACCTCGACGAACTGACGGTCGACGATGGCGCGAGCCGTCTCGGCGTCCAGCGGGCGGTTGAAGGCGATGATGCCGCCGAAGGCGCTGGTGGGATCAGTGGCAAACGCACTCTGATAGGCCGCCAGCGGTGTGTCGGCGACGGCGACGCCGCAAGGGTTGGCATGCTTGACGATGACGCAGGCGGTCTCGCTGAAGGCCTTGACGCATTCGAAGGCGGCGTCAGTGTCGGCGACGTTATTGAATGACAATGCCTTGCCCTGGCGCTGCTCTGCCGTGGTCACACTGGCTTCGTCGGCACTGGTGTCAGCATAGAAGGCCGCCTGCTGATGCGGATTTTCGCCGTAGCGCATCGCCTGTTTTTTCTGGAACTGCACGTTATAGGTGCGCGGGAAGTCGGCTTCGCCGCCTTCTACCAGGGTGCCCAGATAGTTGGCGATGGCACCGTCGTAGCCCGCAGTATGCTCTAAGGCCTTGACCGCCAGGTCAAAGCGTAGCGTTGCGCCGACACCGCCATGCGCACGCATGTCATCGAGCACACGGCCATAGTCGGACGCATTGACCACGATGCTGGTGTGCGCGTGATTCTTGGCACAGGCGCGCACCATGGTGGGGCCGCCGATGTCGATGTTCTCGATGGCCTCTTCCAGCGTGCAGCCGTCACGCGCGATGGTCTCCGCAAAGGGATAGAGGTTGACCACGACCATATCGATGGCGTCGATGCCGTGCTCGGCCATGACCTCGTCATCCTGCCCGCGGCGCCCGAGAATGCCGCCGTGAATCTTGGGATGCAGTGTCTTGACGCGACCATCCATGATTTCCGGGAAGCCGGTATGTTGCGAGACTTCCGTGACCGGAATGCCGTTTTCGTTGAGCAGGCGGAAGGTGCCACCGGTAGAGAGCAAGGCGACGCCGTGCGTGCTGAGTTCGCGGGCGAAATCGACGATGCCGGTCTTGTCGGACACGCTGATCAATGCGCGACGCACAGGCTGGGGAGACGAGGATGCGGTGTGATCGGCCATGAGGCTCCACTCTTGAAAGGTGAGGGACGATTGACGCCAGACAACGGCGTGAAACGTGAATGGCGCCTGGTGAGGGCGCCCTTGTCGGATCGGTTCGGGCTCAGATCAGGTCGTACTGCTTGAGTTTCTTGCGCAGAGTGCCGCGATTGAGGCCCAGCATGTCGGCGGCGCGGGTTTGATTGCCGTCGGCATAGCGCATCACGGCCTCCAGCAAGGGCACTTCGACCTCGGTCAGCACCATGGCATAAAGGTCGCTGACCGTTTCGCCATCCAGGTGGCCGAAATAGCGCTGCATGGCGAGCTCTACCGACTCACGCAGGGTTTGCTGATGTGCTGGCGATGCCGTGGCGCTGGCATCGAGCGTATTCTGATCGATGGGAAATGCTTGCCTGCTGGTCATGCTGCATTGCTTCCATTTGAGGTCAATACCGCATCGTGGGCGAGCGCATCCACGAAACGGTGTTGGGCCGAGGGCTGTTCCAGAACGTTGAAGCGTGCGCGCAATGCCGCTGCTTGTGGGCGAGTGGCGAGATACCAGCCCACATGCTTGCGTGCGATACGCACCCCCATGTGCTCACCGTAAAAGGCATGCAGTGCCTCGAGATGACGGTGCATCACGGCGGCGATCTCTGTGGGCGTCGGGCGCGCCATGATGTCACCGGTACGTAAGTAGTGCTCGATCTCGCGAAAGATCCACGGATTGCCTTGGGCGCCGCGTCCGATCATGACCGCGTCCGCCTTAGTGTAGTCGAGGATGCGGGCGGCTTTTTCGGCGCTATCGATATCGCCATTGGCGAACACCGGCAGCGACACCGTTTGCTTGATGGCAGCGATGGTATCGTATTCGGCGTCGCCGCTATAGCGCTGCTCGCGGGTGCGGCCATGCACCGCAAGCGCCTGGATGCCGGCAGCCTCGGCCAGTTGCGCCACACGTATGCCGTTGCGCGACGCCGCGCACCAGCCAGTGCGGATCTTCAAGGTCACTGGCACGTCCACGGCCGCAACGACCGCTTCGAGAATCGCCGCGACCAGGCGTTCATCACGCAATAGCGCGGAGCCGGCGGCCTTGTTGCAGACCTTCTTGGCGGGGCATCCCATGTTGATATCGATGATCTCGGCGCCTTGCGCGACGTTGAGGCGTGCGGCTTCGGCGAGCATTTCTGGGTCGCCACCGGCGATCTGGACATCGCGGGGGCCGGGCTCACCGGTATGATCGAGACGTTGCCGCGATTTGCGGGTATGCCATAGGCGCGCGTCGGCGGTGACCATTTCCGAGACCACCAGGCCCGCGCCGAGCTCGCGGCACAATTGCCGAAACGGGCGATCGGTCACGCCCGCCATGGGCGCGAGAATCGCTCGATTGGGCAATGCGTAAGAGCCGATGTGCGGCAACGGCGTCACCGGAGATGAGACGTGGGTCGGCATCACAAGGGGCGTCTAGGTGGTGAAAGGGGCTTATGATAGCCGCCAGCACGATGTTCTTGAAGGGGCTTTTCGTCGCCCCTGGCATGGTTGGCCTTCATCATGAGGCGGCGACACCGGTAATGCGTACCCAGCCTTCGCGTTCGCACGGGGTATCGAGGTCGATGCCCTGGGCGCGATAAGCGTCCATTACCTCCTCGGCTTGCCCCGCGAGAATACCGGATAAAGCGAGGCGACCACGGGGGGCGAGGTGGGCACAAAGCGTTGGCGCCAGTTCGACCAGGGGGCCGGCGAGGATATTGGCGACCACTACCTCGTAGCGTTGTGCCTCGAGTCGCTCCGGATAGCACAGCGACAAACGCTCATCGGCGATGGCATTGCGCTGGGCATTTTCACGGCTGGCTTGCAGGGCCTGTGGGTCGATATCGGTGCCTGTGGCGTGCTCGGCCCCTAGCTTGAGTGCGGCGATGGCCAGAATGCCGGAGCCGCAGCCGAAATCCAGCACCTTGCTCGCGTCGAGATCGAGGCCGTCGAGCCAGCCGAGGCACAGCGCAGTGGTAGGGTGCGTGCCGGTACCGAAGGCCAGGCCGGGATCGAGCAGCAGATTGACGGCATCGGGCTCGGGAGCGGCATGCCAACTAGGCACCACCCACAGCCGCTCGCCCATCTTGAGCGGGGTAAAATCGTCCATCCACTCGCGCTCCCAGTCGCGATCGGCGAGCAGCTCGTAGTCGATCTCGGGGCAGGGTTCGTCGGCCATCTCGGCGGCCCATTGCTGGCGGACTCGGTCGAGCATCGGCTCGATGTCCTCCAGGTCGTCGTAGAGGCCGGTGAGCACGGTCTCATCCCACAGCGGCGTGGTCCCGCTTTCAGGCTCGAAGACGGGGTCGTCGTAAGCGTCCTGCAGGGTGATGGCCTGAGCACCTTCGGCCAGCAGCAGCTCTTCCAGGGTCTCGGCATGCTGCGGGGCGATGTGTGCCTTGAGTTGCAGCCAGGGCATGAAGTCTCCTTGAGCATCAACGCAAACGGGACGGCCAAGGCCGCCCCGTGTCGAGTCGCGTGGGCTGATCAGGTCAGGCCAAGCTTTTTCTCGAGGTAGTGAATATTTACCCCGCCTTGCTGGAACGCGCTATCGCGGACCAGATCCTTCTGTAGGTCGATATTGGTCTTGATGCCTTCGACCAGCAGTTCATCGAGGGCATTGCGCATGCGTGTCAGCGCGGTCTCGCGACTCGCCCCCCAGGTGATCAGCTTGCCGAGCAGCGAATCGTAGTGCGGCGGCACGCTATAGCCGGTGTAAATGTGCGAGTCCATGCGTACACCCAGGCCACCTGGGGCGTGGTAGAGATCGATCTTGCCGGGCGATGGCATGAAAGTGCGTGAGTCCTCGGCGTTGATCCGGCACTCGAAGGCGTGCCCATGGAGCTGGACGTCTTCCTGGGTGATGGTCAACGGCAAGCCGGACGCGATGCGCAACTGTTCCTTGACGATGTCCACGCCGGTGACCATTTCGGAGACCGGGTGTTCGACCTGAACGCGGGTGTTCATCTCGATGAAGAAGAACTGGCCGTTTTCGTAGAGAAACTCGAAGGTGCCGGCGCCGCGGTAATTGATCTCGATGCAGGCGTCGATGCAGGCCTTGAAGACGTTCTCGCGAGCCTCGGGATCGATATGCGGGGCGGGCGCCTCTTCCAGCACTTTCTGGTGACGGCGCTGCAGGGAGCAATCGCGATCGTAGAGATGAATGGCATTGCCCTGGCCGTCGGCCAGCACCTGCACCTCGATGTGACGCGGATTTTCGAGGTACTTCTCCATGTACAACGTGCCGTCGCCGAAGGCCGAATCGGCTTCGTTGCGCGTCACGCTGACTGAGGAAAGCAGGCTGTCCTCGCTGTGTACCACGCGCATGCCGCGTCCGCCACCGCCAGCGGCGGCCTTGATCATTACCGGATAACCGATGCGTTGCGCGGTGGCCAGCACGGCCTCGTCGTTATCTTCGGGTAGCGGGCCGTCGGAACCGGGTACGGTGGGGACGCCGGCGGCCTTCATCGCCGAAATGGCGCTGACCTTGTCGCCCATCATGCGGATGGTTTCGGCACGCGGACCGACGAATACGAAGCCGGAACGCTCGACCTGCTCGGCGAAGTTGGCGTTCTCGGAGAGAAAGCCATAGCCGGGATGGATGGCGCTGGAATCGGTGACCTCGGCGGCGCTGATCAGCGCCGGGATATTCAGATACGACTGCGCGGAGGAGGCCGGTCCGATGCACACGGCTTCGTCGGCCAGGCGTACATGCATGAGGTCACGGTCCGGCTTGGAGTGGACCGCAACGGTCTTGATGCCCAGTTCCTTGCAGGCGCGCAGTATACGAAGAGCGATCTCGCCACGGTTGGCGATGAGTACCTTGTCCAACATAGTGTCGTCCGTCTCTATGTAAGCTCGGAAGCGTTTCGTGATCGACCGTCAAGGGCGATCACAAACGGCTTCAAGAGATGATGACCATCGGCTGGTCGAATTCGACCGGTTCGCCGTCCTCGACCATGATGGCTTCGATCACACCATCCTGATCGGCCTCGATCTGGTTCATCATCTTCATGGCTTCGACGATGCACACGGTCTCGCCTTTCTTGACGCTCTGGCCAACTTCCACGAAGGCTTTGGCGCCCGGCGCCGGCGAGCGGTAAAAGGTACCGACCATGGGCGAGGTCACCGGATGGCCGCTGGGCTGCGCAGGTACTGTTTCAGATTCAGCCTCTGGAGCGGCCGCTGCGCTCGGCGCGGCAGGGGCGGGTGCGGGCGCTGCGGCCGGCGCAGGAGCCTGAGCGGCGGGCGGTGCGCTGAAACCACCGGTGTGGCGGCTGATACGCACGGACTCCTCGCCTTCCTGGATTTCGATCTCGCTGATATTGGACTCTTCCAGGAGTTCGATGAGTTTCTTGACCTTGCGAATATCCATAAACCTGTCTCGATCAATGTGAAAATGAGGTGACGTGGTCTGCCATTGGAGCGTATGCGCTGTCAGCCGAGCTGGCGTAGCGCGGCCTCCAGGGCAAGCTCGTAACTATCGGCGCCGAATCCGGCGATGACGCCGCGAGCGACATCCGAAAAATACGAATGCGCGCGAAATGGCTCGCGCGCATGCACGTTGGAAAGATGCAGCTCGATGAAGGGAATGGCGATACCCGTGAGCGCGTCGCGCAGGGCGGCGCTGGTATGCGTGAAAGCGGCCGGGTTGATCAGGATGAAGTCGGTGCCATCGTCGCGTGCTGCATGCACCCGCTCGATGAGCTGGTGCTCGGCGTTGGACTGCAGCCAATCGAGTTGATGGCCGGCATCCAGAGCGCGCTGGGTCAGGCGCAGACGAATGTCCTCGAGGGTAGTGGTGCCGTAAACGCCTGGCTCGCGGGTGCCGAGCAGGTTGAGGTTAGGGCCGTTGAGTACGAGAAGCTTCGCCATGTCATGAGTCCTGATCGACGCTGTTAACCTGTTCAGGATTGGTTTAGATCACGGCACGATCACGCAAGATGCCGTCGCTGGTGCCATATATCGTTAGTGTGGGCGGAGTTTGCCCAAAAACGGACGAGCTGTCTAGTTTGTGTTGGCACAAGCAAAAGCGCCGCTGCATGATAGGATGAAAGTCACTGCTCTCAACTTCATCACAAGGACGTCTTATGGCTCTTTTTCGCAAGCGTGAGCGTCACCAGCGCAATGTTCTGGAATCGCCCCAGTATGGCTGGATCTGGAAGCCCTTGGTCGCCTTGCTGATCATCTACCTGGTGGTCTGCGTGGCGCTGGGCGTCTGGTGGAGCCAACGGCCCGACGACTTCAGCGTCGAGGATGCGGTGGGCGTGCAGCGCGGTGCTGCACAGTCGTCCGGTGCCGAGGCCGCAGCGGACGCCCCGCAGCCTGGCGAGACCGTCACCGCCACTACCTTGACGCTTCTGGGCAGCTTACTCGACAAGCCTGGCGGTTATTTGCGCAACGATATCGCCCCGCCTGGATTGTGGCTGGATAACATGCCGAGCTGGGAGCATGGCGTGCTCGGGCAAGTGCGGGTCATGAGCGCAGCTCTCGATGATCCTATCGCCAGTGACGACGAAGACGTGCAACACGTCGTCGATGCCTTGGCCACGCGCAGTGACGCCTGGCGCTTTCCGTCAGCCGAAGGCCGTTACCAAGAGGCGCGCGAGGCGTTGCGCGATTACCTGGTGCGTTTGAATGAGCAGCAGGCTGATTTCTCCTCGGATGCCCCGGCGTTGGCTGCCTGGCTGGCGGGCGTGCAGACCCGACTCGACCAGCAGACGCAGCGTCTGGCGGCGAGCGTGGGAAGCACCGAGCGTCGCAGTGCCGATATCGAGACCGGTGAGGATGGCGAGAACACTCCGTGGTCGCGTATCGACAACGTCTTCTTCGAAGCGCGCGGCAATACCTGGGCCTTGATGCACCTGCTCGAGGCGGCCAAGCGTGACTTTGCTCCGGCTATCGAGGCGGCAGGCGTCGGTGAAAAACTCGATCGGCTGATCGACGAGCTGGAAGCCTCGCAGGCACGTGTGTGGAGCCCGATAGTGCTCAATGGCAGCGGCTTTGGCATCTTCGCCAATCACTCGCTGATGATGGCCAACTATACGTTGCGGGCATCGCAACTGATCCAGGAGATACGCGGGGATCTCGAGTCGCAATAAGCCCTGAAAAAAACACCCCGCGGCGGAGTATCCGGCGCAGGGTGTGGGGGAGCGGACGAGCGCTTCAGGCTTTGGTATAAGCGTCGGCGGCCTTCTCGATCGCCTTGCGAGCGGCGTCGGCGCCGTCCCAGGAATCGATCTTCACCCATTTGCCTTTTTCGAGATCCTTGTAGTTCTCGAAAAAATGCGCGATCTGTTGACGCAGCAGCTCGGGCAAGTCGGTGACTTCCTGTACGTCGTCATACAATGCGCTCAGCTTGGAGTGCGGAACGCAGACCAGCTTGGCATCTTCGCCGGCTTCGTCGGACATGTTGAGTACGCCGACCGGGCGCGCACGAATCACGCTCCCCGGTTGAACCGGATACGGCGTGACCACCAGTGCGTCGAGCGGATCGCCGTCGTCGGCCAGGGTGTTGTTGATGAAGCCGTAGTTGGCCGGATAGAACATCGGCGTGGCCATGAAGCGGTCGACGACCAGCGCGTCCATGTCCTTGTCGATCTCGTACTTGATCGGTGCGTGATTGGCCGGGATCTCGATCGCCACGTAGACGTCGTTGGGAAGATCCTTGCCTGCGGGAATGTTGTTGAAACTCATCGTCGAGTCCTTGCGGTTTGCAGGTTGAACACCAGCGGGGGAAAATCCGGGAAATTATACGAGTAGCGTCCAGCGTTTACCAACCGACTTGGGACGTAAATGGCATCATGCAATCGTCGTCTTGCGTTGCCATGCTCAGCAAACACGGGAATTATCCGTCTCATCATCATCGACAAGGAGACGCTCGTTGACGGAAAGCACCCTTTCTATACGCTTCGGTCAGGCATTCGTGGCACCGGATCGGCGTCGCCATCGTAGTTCGATGTCGGTGCAAATACCGGGCGGTTCGCAATTGTCCGCCAAGGGCGCTTGCGCTCTGATCAGCGATTCCACCTGGCGCAATGCCATTGCCAAGCAGGCCGGAGACCTGAGCGTACGGGGCTTTCTCGCCGATTACTACTCGACACCGGAGCATTGGGACGTCAAGACATCGGCACATCGCGTGCTGCATGCCCTGAATGGCTGGAGCTATAGCCAAAGCGCCTACATCGAGGGGGGCAGTTATATCTGCTCGCTATCGGCCATGGTGTTTCGCCATCGTGAGGTGCATCTCTTTCATATGGGGGACACCTTGGTGTTCCGCCTGCGCGGTGCGGAATTCGAGCAAATGTCTCGCGATCATGTCACCGACCTGGGCGGTTACCGCTATCCGTCGCGCGCGCTGGGCATGGACGGTAGCCTCGATATCGATTACGTGACGGATTCGCTCAAGCAGGGCGATCTTTTCCTGTTCACTACCCAGGCCGTGCGCGGCACCTTGCTCCCCTCGGATTTCGTACAGTTGATCCGTGCCGATGTCAGCGACCTCGATGCGACCTGCGAACGCTTGGCCGAATCGGCGTTGGCCCGGGCCCAGGAGCGCGGTTACGGCGGCGACCAATTCTGCTTCCAACTGGTGCGTATCGATCGGCTGCCCGAGGAGATCGAGCCCGAGCATCCCATGCCGCTATACGGTGACTTGCCAGTCCCCACCGAATTGACGCCCGGGGAGCGTCTCGATGGGCTCGAGGTGCAGGAGGTGTTGTCGCGTACGGCCAAGTCGCGCGTCTATCGCGTGCATGATGCGCGTAACGAGCGCGAGATGGTGATGAAGGCGCCGAGCCCTGAGTTATCGCTGCGCAACGCCTATCAGGAGCACTTCGCGCTTCAGCAGTGGGTCGTGCAGCGTGTCAACTCGCCGTTCGTGGCCAAGGTCGTGGAGCCGGCCCGGCCACGCCGTTACCAGTATTACCTGCTCGAGTACATCAAGGGCGAATCGCTCAGCAACTGGGCATTGCGCCATCCCCAAGCGAGTCTCGAGGCGCGCCTGGACTTGGCGCGGCAATTGGTCAAGGCGGTGCAGGCCCTGCATCGCCGCGATGTGCTGCATCAGAACATTCACCCCGATAATCTGATGGTGAATTCGCATGGCCAACTGGTACTGACGGATTTCGGCGCCTGCCATTTGCGCGAAGGCGATAGTCAGCAAGGGGCGCGCGAACTGGCGCGTCAGGTGGGATTGAACGAGCACAGCGCACCGGAATATGCGCTGGATACGGAAGTAGGGCGGCGCAGTGATCAATACGCGCTGGCCTCGACCATCTACTGGCTGCTGACCGGGCATCAGCCCTATGCGCTAGCGCCCAATGAGCTACGCAGCCATACCGATCTCGAGCGCATGAGTTATACCAGTGCACGGCGCTACAATCCCGCCATCGATGCCGGGCTCGATGGCGCCCTGCGCCGCGCGCTCGACCCCCAGCGTGCGCTGCGCTTTCGACGCCTGGGCGAGTTCGCCTACCATCTGCGCGCCCCCAAGCGCCGCGATGACCCCGAGCCACGCCAGTCATGGCAGCAACCGGCCACGCTATGGAAAGTCGTGGCCGGCGTGCTGCTGCTACTGTTGTTGCTGTCCTGGTGGCTGGGGTAAGGCCATCAGCTTTGTAGGGGCGCCGTCAGGCGCTGTTGAGCACGCATAGGGCTCTGCTTCGTGATCTTGCCGTAACGGCCTGCCTTGCAATGACACCGGCGACATCCCGCGCGCATGTTGACAGATCTGCCCAGCGTCTTCCGATTGAGGCACATGCTCCGCAACAGCAGGTTGTCGTTGCTGATCTCGGCATCGTTCGATAGCTTCAAAAATACCCTCTGAAGCAGAAATACAGAATCACCAACACTTCTGCCCAGCCAAGCAGAAAGCAGAACAACGGCCAGAGGATTTCCTTTGCGGTCAGCGGGTGCTCGGTGTGGCGATTGCGCACGTAGGAGTCGTTCGGGTCAATGCGGCACTTTTCCTCGACCCATTCGGGCCAGCGCGGCACGCGGCAGGTCCATTTGGCGATGATGCGGCCGGTGCCAGCCCACATGACCATGGGGGCAAAAATCAGTTGAACCGCACGGCTGTCGGCGAGAACTTGAGTGGCCTGTATCAGCGAATGGATAAAGCTCTCGCGCTTGCCCTCCAGATCCAGCAGGCGCTGATCGACTTGATAGGCCTGGATATGGCCATCGGGCTCTTCCATATAGCGGCGCACCAGCTCCCAGATTTCCAGTACGCCCTTCATGCCTTTGAGGCCTTCATACTTGAAGAAGACCAGGTGATAAAGCATGTTGCCGTTGCGATCTCGTACGTATCCGCGAATCTCCTCGCGTGACATCCCTCGACGATCCTGGGACTTCGTCGCTTCGCTAGTGTAAAACTGGATATCGTCCCAGTTCATGGTGACCACGCCCATATCCTGCGACCAGGCGTAGACC
>NZ_JAKGAM010000017.1 GCF_023061285.1 Chromohalobacter nigrandesensis | reverse complement strand
ATCTGGGACGGCATCAAGAAACTCACCGAGGCCGCCCATGCCTCGCGGC
Source organism: Chromohalobacter nigrandesensis (assembly GCF_023061285.1). GTDB lineage: Bacteria > Pseudomonadota > Gammaproteobacteria > Pseudomonadales > Halomonadaceae > Chromohalobacter > Chromohalobacter nigrandesensis. The sequence goes on along the minus strand of NZ_JAKGAM010000017.1, from coordinate 70,595 downwards.
TGGGCCGGTCCCTCAGCGCCGAGCATGGCATGATCATGGGCGGCATCGGTGTGCTGGGCGGCATCGCCACCCTTCTCGTGATCGGCTTCGGTGCCACCGTGGGCCTAGTGGTCGGCCTGTTCGTCGGCCTTGTGACCCTGCTGTTCGGCTACTGGCTGGTCACCCTGGTCGCGCCCTCGGTACAGATGTGGATCGATCGTAGCCTGGTCGGCCACCACGCCAGCCAGGTACAGCCTTTCGGCGACCTGGCCTCGGAACAGAGCTCGCTGGCGATGGTCTTTCAGGGGGTGGTGGTGGAATTGTCGTGGGAGCCGGCGGCGCCCGATCCCACGAGATATTTTGATTCTAGTTCAAGTAACGGTGGGTATCTGGGGTTCAGTATCGATTCAGAGGCACGCAGAGAAGAGGAGGAGCGTGTCGAGGATTTGGTCAAAATCAACCTGAAGGTTCGAGTGCCGAAGTTGGATACCATGGAGTTGGTGCTTCAGCTTGCGCCGCAAAATAAACCAGAAGTAATCTTTAACTGGAACTATAAAAAACCGAGATAATGAAATGCTGGTTGCCGAAGCTAAACCGGAGTACAGCACAACCCAAGGTAGCGAACCAAGTGGCCAGCTTGACTTTACGCTAAAAGACAGTACCTACGTGGCGGAATGGTCGAAGGTATACGCGAAAAACGTATTGACCTCGTTGGTGGATCTAAATATCGACTTTAGGTCTTATGATATACGTTCTCTCAAGGGCGATACTTTGACTATAAAAATAGAAGACTCAGGGAATGAACGGGAGAGGGCTGAATGAAACGCTTGGCTTTTATGATAGTGCTGTTTCTATCCAGTTGTGCTGTACAGGCGGAAATACTGTTTCAGGATCCCACGGGAAAAGCGCTTAATGCCGCAATCGATAAGCTCTCGGAGGAAAGCGTTAAAGATTTGTCTACCCCCGACGTGAGCCGGAAAAAATTCTTCCTAGGATTATTTCATATAAGAGGAGCGCCAGAGTTCAATATTAAGAAGGACTGCAAAAAATCCATCGACCTTTTGCAATCTGCTTGGGACAAAGGTGTTGCTGATGCTGGTTATACTCTGGCCACCATGTATTACAATGGGATCTGTACAGTCAAGAATATCGACAAGGCACGAGAGCTGGCAGCTCAAACGGCACAGGAAGGTTACATCCTGGCGCAACGCATGCTGGGCCTGGCCTATGTGGGCAAGAAATGGGAAAAACTCTATTCTTACGACGTCGAAAAAGGTATCTACTGGCTAAGCAAAGCTGGTAACGCTGGAGATCGAGAAGCTGCTGCGCAGCTTGCACTCATGTACAACAGGGCTGTCGGTGTTTCTAAGGATGATAGAAAATATTTCACATGGTTAAAAAAAGCGGTTCTCAATGAATTTGAGAAAATAAATAGAGCCGGATTTCCGGCATTGGCTGAGAGTTATGAAAATGGAAAGGGCACTGAAAAGGACCTTGTCAAAGCCTACAAATATTACGATCTCAGCGGCACCGCTGGCGCTGAAGGCAAACAGCGCATCGCTAAAAAAATGACCCAGGAGCAGATCGATGAGGCTATCCGTCAGTCACAGGCGTGGCAGGAAGAAAATAACATCCAAATTGGAGGCGGTTTCATCCGACGCGTCAAGTGATGCTTGCCGCTTAGTCACCTATGCAATGCCCTCGCTGGGACGTAGCACAGCGGCGCCGACTGGAGCCGGCTGCTGGGTGCGGGGGTCAGTCTACTCAGTCCGGGATGGCGATGTCGACGCCGGAGTTATAAGTCCTTGCATCATCAAGTTACACCGGGGGCAGCAGCGTTAGGCTTCATGATCGGGGTCGGCGTAGGCGATATCCGTGATCACGTAGGTGGTGTCGCCACCCGGTGCCTGGACGGTGACGTCTTCGTCGAGCCCTTTGCCCAGCAAGGCACGGGCGAGTGGGGCGTCGACGCTGACCCAGTGCTTGTCAGTGTCGGTTTCGTCGTGGCCCACGATGCGGATCGCTAGTTCTTCGCCGTCTTCATCCTCGAGCGTCACATAAGCGCTGAAGTAGACCCGTGAGGTGTCGGCGGGCAGGCGGTCGACGACTTGCACTTCATCCAGGCGTTTGCCGAGATAGCGAATGCGTGCGATGACACGATTTAGCTCTTTCTTGTTATAGGTGTAGTCGGCGTTCTCGCTGCGATCCCCCTGGGCGGCGGCTTCGCCGACCTTGGTGGAGAGCGCGGGACGTTTGACGCGGGAAAGATGCTCATGGATGCCCTTGAGTCGGGCATAGCCTTGTGCCGTGATCAGCGGGCTCTTCTTTTCCTGACGCGGGTCCTTGGCAGGATCGCGCCAGCGGGTCATGTTACGGCCTTTCATGCCTACCTCCAGAGCGTGGAATGCTTACCCTACGCAAGCCTTGCCGGTACGCCAACCCCACTGTTCGGTGCGAGGCTCGTCGACACTACAACGCGAACTACGACGAATCGACTTAGCGATTAATTCAAACGTTCGTTACATTTTGAGATGAGTAAGCATACCTATCATCACAATAGTGCAGCACGCCAGGAGGTCGTCATGCAGGTTCGTCATGTCGTGGGAAGACGTCGACGCAGTCGTCTCATACCGGCCCGTCTTCATGCTGTCTTGTGCGTCGCCTTGATCGGCGTGTTCAGTAGCGCTCTGGCCTGGGCCGATGCCTCGCCGGACGGTGTATATCCGCTGATGTCGCGTTGGGGGAACGTGGAATACGGCATGCAGGGCGCGGCCCAGGAAAAGGCGCTGGCAAGCCTGGCGCAGGAAGCCGAGACGCTCGCCGAGGCACATCCCGACAACGCGCATGTGTTGACGGCCGAAGGCGTGATTCTTGCCTCGTACGCCCAGGCCAAGGGCGGTCTCGGGGCGCTTGATCTGGCGAAACGCGCACGCCAGGCGCTGGAGCGTGCCATCGAGCTCGATCCGCGTGGCGATGATGGCGCCGCCTATGTGACGCTGGGGGCGCTTTATGATCGTGCGCCGGGCTGGCCGGTGTCGTTCGGCGACGACGACAAGGCCGGTGAACTGTTGCAGCGTGCGCTGGAAATTCGCGGCGATGGCATCGACACTCATTACTTCTATGCCACGTATCTTCGTGACGAGGGGCGCCACGCCGAGGCACGGCGCCACGCGCAGCAGGCCGTCGACGGCCAGGCCCGCGAGGGGCGCGCCTCGGACGAGGCGTTGCGAGAGAAAGCGCGGCGGCTAGTGCACGAATTGTCATAGAAGAGCGCCGGCGCGGTTGGCATTGCCATGCCGCGTCGGGATAATGAGGCGCATTGTGCCCGTGTACCGGGGCGATGCGCCTTGCGACGTGTCGCCTCGTTCATGGCTTTACTGTCAGGAGGCGTCATGACTGAACAGGCTCATCCCTACGCGCCGCGTTATGCACACGAGTCGGTCGAGGAGCGCTTCGACGAAACGCTGCAATCGGGATTTTTCAGCCTCGAGCGGCGTCATTATCGACATCGCCGTTTCGACGGCCACTGGAGTGAGCGGGTCATCCGCGAAGTCCATGTGCGCCACGACGCGGTCGGCGTGCTGCTTTACGATCCGCAGCGTGATTGCGTGGTACATGTCGAACAGATACGTGCCGGCGCGTTGGACGATCCGCTAAGCCCCTGGAAGCTGGAGCCCGTGGCAGGGTTGGTCGACGCGGGCGAGACCACCGCCGAGGTTGCCCGCCGTGAAGCCATGGAAGAAGCGGGCTGTGAGATCGGCGAATTGATCGAGCTGTATACGTACTATCCGAGCCCCGGCGCGTGCACCGAACGGGTCACCCTGTTCTGCGGGCTGGTGGATAGCGACGGCGTGGGCGGCGTGCACGGTCTCGAGAGTGAAAACGAAGATATTCAGGTCCACGTACTGAGCTTTGCCCAGACTTGGTCGCTTCTCGAGCAGGGCATCATCGATAACGCGATGTCTCTGATTGCATTGAATTGGCTGGTGCGTGAGCGCGCCTCGCTACGGGCAAGGAGGTAGAGGATGGCGAAAGCGGCATATGTCAACGACCTCAAGTCCCTGCAAGGCGAATGCACGGCCAACTACCTGCGCCTGAGCCGACTGCTCGGTGACATGGGCGCCGGAGAAACACGCGAGGTCGCGCTGGCCGGCGAGCATCGCCGTTTTGGTTCGTTATGGCTGGAAGTGCTCGAATGCGCGCCTTACACCACCATTTGCCGTGTTTCCCAGAGTGGCGTGCTGGATGGCATTATCGAGTCGCCACGCATGCTCGTGCATTTATATCACGATGCGCGCATGGCGGAAGTCACCGACTTTCAGCGCCAACGGCATTTCCATGGCCGCTATCGCTATCCTAACGCGCGCATGCATCAGCCCGATGAAAAACTGCAGCTCAATCGTTTCTTGGGGGAATGGCTGGAACATGGGTTGGCACACGGGTTGACCGTGGACGTGCCGGAGCTGCCTTGATGCGCTTGATCCAGATCAGCGATTGCCATCTCTGCGCCAATCCCGAGGCGCGCTCGCGCATCGGGTACCCGCTACGCCAGTTGCGTTCGGTCGTTGCCGAGGCACGGCGGTTGCGTCCGGACATCGTGCTGGTCAGCGGCGATATCGGTCATGACGAATCCCCAGCCGCGTACCGCCATGCCTTCGAGGTCTTTGCCGAATTCGAGTGCCCATGGTTCTGGATGACCGGCAATCACGACCATCCCGAATTCATGGAAGAACTGCATCCTTTCCATGACGAACTCGACCTCGGTGAGTGGCGCCTATTGCTGCTGGATTCCCGCGTGCCTGGTCAGGCGGGCGGAGAGCTGGGCCAAGCCGCCTTGCAGGACCTTGCCATGCGGCTCGAGGAAGACGACCGCCCTATATTGCTGGCTATGCACCACCCGCCGCTGGAAATCGGCTCGGCGTGGATGGATGCGCTGGGACTGGCGGATCGCGAGGCGCTATGGCAGACGCTGGCCGCCTACGGCCAGGTGCGGGCGGTGCTGTGTGGGCATATTCACCAGGCCTTTGCGGCACGCCATGGCGACATTGCCGTTTACGGCTGTCCCGCCACCGCCGATCAGTTTCTTCCCCGGCGAGACGATTTCACGCTCGACGAAGCGTCACGCCCCGGCTTTCGGATCGTCGATCTGGAAGGGCAGCGGTTGTCGACTTGGGTTGAGCGTGTCGACCCTTGAGCCCGTAGACGTCACGTTCGAGCTCTTTTATTCTGAATCGTGCTTAAAAAATAGTTCTTAATTCTTTGACGTTATCATGTGTCTCTGGGTACCGTGAGCACCATGATGCGTAGAGCGGCGGGTCACGAGCTCTCCCCACCGCCATTGAATCTGAATTTCCGGATATTCTATGACCGAAATCACCCCCGAACGCCAGACTCACCTGAAGCAGCTCGAGGCGGAGTCGATCCGTATCATCCGCGAGGTGGCCGCCGAGTTCGCCAACCCGGTGATGCTGTACTCCATCGGCAAGGATTCGTCGGTGATGCTGCACCTGGCGCGCAAGGCGTTTTATCCTGGCACGCCGCCGTTCCCGCTGATGCATGTCAACACCACCTGGAAGTTCCGCGAGATGATCGAGTTCCGCGATCGCATGGCGGACGAGGTGGGCATGGAGTTGATCGAGCATATCAACGAAGAGGGCCGTGCCGCCGGTATCAACCCGTTCGATCACGGCAGTGCCAAGCACACCGACATCATGAAGACCCAGGCGCTCAAGCAGGCGCTGGACAAGCATGGGTTCGATGCCGCCTTCGGCGGCGCACGCCGTGACGAGGAAGCCTCGCGCGCCAAGGAGCGTGTCTACTCCTTCCGCGACAAGCACCACCGCTGGGACCCCAAGAACCAGCGCCCGGAGCTTTGGAACATCTACAACGGCAAGATCGACAAGGGCGAGTCGATTCGCGTGTTCCCGCTCTCCAACTGGACCGAGCTGGATATCTGGCAGTACATCTACCTCGAATCGATTCCCATCGTCCCGTTGTACTACGCCGCCCCGCGCCCGGTAGTCGAGCGCGACGGCGTCGACATCATGGTTGACGATGAGCGCATGCCGCTGGAAGAAGGCGAAGTCCCCGAAGAAAAATGGGTGCGCTTCCGTACGCTGGGCTGTTACCCGCTCACCGGCGCGGTGGAATCCCACGCCGACACGCTGCCCGAGATCATCCAGGAAATGCTGCTGACCAAGACCAGCGAACGCTCAGGTCGCGCCATCGACAAAGACCAAGCGGGCTCCATGGAGCGCAAGAAGCGGGAAGGCTATTTCTAGCCCTGAGCTACGAGCTACGAGCTACGAGCTACGAGCTATGAAAAGCGTTAACCCAGACTTCCCCATTGCGGTGTGTACGACCTGCTCGCAGCCCGATGCTCGCGGCTCGCAGTTTGTCTCACCCCAACGATAACGAGAGACACGATCATGTCCCACCAGTCATCGCTGATCGCCGACGATATCGAGTCCTACCTGCACGAGCATGAAAACAAGGATCTCTTGCGTTTCATCACCTGCGGGAGCGTCGATGACGGCAAGTCGACCCTGATCGGGCGGCTGCTGCACGATTCCAAGATGATCTACGAGGACCAGCTCGCCGCCATCACCCAGGCCTCCAAGACCAGCGGGACCACCGGCGATAAGGTCGATCTGGCGCTGCTGGTGGATGGTTTGCAGTCCGAGCGCGAGCAGGGCATTACCATCGATGTCGCTTATCGGTATTTCTCCACCGATAAGCGCAAGTTCATCATCGCCGATACGCCGGGCCACGAGCAGTACACTCGCAACATGGCCACCGGGGCCTCCACGGCCAGTCTCGCGGTGATTCTCATCGACGCGCGTCACGGCGTGCAGACCCAGACCCGGCGGCACAGCTTCATCGCCGACCTGCTGGGCATCCAGCACCTGGTGATCGCGGTCAACAAGATGGATCTGGTCGACTATTCCCAGGCGCGTTTCGACGAGATCGTCGCCGAGTATCGCGACTTCGCCGCCAAGCTCAATGCGCCTAACCTGCACTTCGTGCCGCTCTCCGCGCTGGAAGGCGACAACGTCGTCAATCGCAGCGAGAACATGCCCTGGTATGGCGTCGATGGCCAACCCGGGACGCCGTTGCTCGAGCTGCTCGAGACCATCGAGGTCGCCCACGATCAGAATCTGACGGATCTGCGCCTGCCGGTGCAGTACGTCAATCGCCCGCACCTCGACTTCCGCGGTTACTGCGGCACGCTCGAGGCCGGCATTCTGCGGCCCGGTCAGGCGGTCAAGGTGCTGCCCTCGGGCAAGCGTTCCACGGTCGCGCGCATCGTCACCTTCGACGGCGATCTCGAGGTGGCTTATCCGGGGCAGGCGATCACCGTCACGCTCGACGACGAGATCGACATCTCGCGGGGCGACTGGCTGGTGGCCGCCGACGCCGAGGTGCCGCTGGCCGACGCCTTCGAGGCGGACATCGTGTGGATGCACGACACCGCTCTGGAGCCCGGCAAGCTCTACGATCTCAAGCTTGCCACCCGGGGGCTCGCCGGCAAGGTGAGCCAGATCGACTATCAGGTCGACGTCAACACGCTCGAGCATCACGCTGCCGACACACTGGGCCTTAATGCCATCGGCCGCTGCCGCATCGAAGTAGCCGGCACGCTGCCGGTGGACGATTACCGTGTGAGCCCCGGTACCGGCAGCTTCATCGTCATCGACCGGCTGACCAACGTCACCGTGGGCGCGGGGATGGTGCGTGGCGCCGCCGAGGGTGCTGGTACGAGTACCGGCGAAGTTGATTGGCAGGCCTTCGAAATAGAACTCAATGCCTTGGTGCGTAAGCATTTCCCGCATTGGGAGGCGAAAGACGTCCGCTCGCTATTGGGGCACTGAGCCGCGCATGCCGAATGTCTCGCATGCCCTTTCCCGCCTACGGGGAAGGGCATTTTGCATGGTGCCATTACGGTGCAGAGTGCGTGGCGACGACATGCATCACTTGTTGCGACACCGAGGTCGCACTCGACCATGAGGCGGCTTATCATGAGGCACTCGCATTCATTGAGGACACGCTGAGGTATGCATAACGTCGATTGGCAGCTTGAGGAAATCGTGACGCAACTGAGAGCCACCCGCGAAACCTGGCGCGAGCGTCATGGTCGTTCGCGCGAACGTGGCTGTCGTGAACTGCCGTCGCGGAGTGCCATTCGTGTCATTACCGACGACTTGATCGGAGCATTGTTTCCGATGCGTCTCGGGCCTAGCGATCTGCGCCGCGAAAGCGAGGACTTCTACATCGGCCACACGCTGGATGCCACCCTCAATGCGCTATGTCACGAAGTGTGCCTGGAGCTGAAGTATATCGCCCGGCAATTGGGTCGCGATGCCGGCGACACCCAGGCGCGTGCGGTGGAGATCGTGCAGGGGTTCGCGGCCGATCTGCCCGGGCTTCGCCGTCGGCTCGATGCCGATGTGATGGCGGCCTACCATGGTGATCCGGCGGCGCGTAGCGTCGATGAGGTGTTGCTCTGCTATCCGGGAGTGCATGCGGTGGTTCATCACCGTATCGCCAGCTACTTCTACCAGGAAGATCTCTCGTTGCTGGCGCGAATGATCGCGGAAATCGCGCATTCGGATACGGGGATCGATATCCATCCCGGGGCTACCATCGGCGAGGGCTTCTTCATCGACCATGGGACTGGCGTGGTCATCGGCGAGACCGCAATCATCGGTAATAACGTGCGTCTCTATCAGGCGGTGACACTGGGTGCCAAGCGCTTCCCGGCGGATGAGCGCGGCCATCTGGAAAAAGGCCTGCCGCGCCACCCCATCGTCGAGGACGACGTGGTCATCTATGCCGGGGCGACCATCCTGGGACGCATCACCATCGGCCAGGGCTCGATCATCGGCGGTAACGTATGGCTTACGCGCAGCGTGGAGTCGGGCAGCAATGTGACCCAGGCCAACCTGCAAAGCGGCCCATGCCCCTGATGAACCGTCTGGAGTGGTTCGGAAGATGTAGATGAGCGCGCGGCGTCGGCCGCGCGCTTTTTCATGATGTGGTGGGCTGCTCAGGTGAACTCGTCAGCGTTGATCAGGGCCGGTATAGTGTGCGCGCTTACCAAGTCGAGATGACCTATGCATAACGATTCCGTGACCGTTTCGCGCTGGCAGCACTGGCGTGAAATTAACCGTCAACTATGGCGCATGGGGCTGATCGGGGTAGTGACCCTGACCTTGATGCGTATCTTGCTGTGGCAACTGAACGCGCCGTCTTCGCTCGATGTCTCGGGCGAGGAGCTGCTGCAAGCCTTCTGGATGGGGTTACGTTTCGACGCCAAGATCATGGCGGTTCTCCTGGGGCCATGGCTGGTTGTTGCGACGGCACTGCTACTCTTACCGCGCGTCTTCCTGTCTGGCTGGCGTCGCCTGTGGCTGGTCTGGGCCATCGTGATCATGGTCCTTGTCAATCTTCTGGCGTTGATCAATCATTTCTTCTTCACCTTTTATCAGGGCCCGATCAATTCTCTGATCTTCGGATTGTTCGAAGACGACACCCAGGCGGTGCTGCAGACAATCTGGAGTGACTACCCGTTAATTCCCCTGGTGATCGTGTTGGTCGGCATGACGGGGACGCAGGTCGCGCTGATGCGGCGTGGCCATCGGCGTGCGCGGCGCCGGCTGGGATGGCGTTGGGCCACCCTGTTGGTGGTCGTTTCCTGGGTGGCGTTGATTGGGTTAGGACGTGGCACTCTGGGCACCTTTCCGTTGCGCGAGATGCACATGGCAGTGTCGTCGAATGCCTTCGTCAACGACCTGGTGCCTAGTGGGCCGCAGGCGCTTTATCTAGCCTGGAAGGAGCGTCAGGTCAATCAGATTGGCGACGACCCGGAGTCGGGTTTGGCGCGTTATGGGTTCGACTCTCCCATGGAGGCGGCAGAAGTGCTTGGCTGGTCGCAGGCCGATACCTCACAGGCGGTTCTCGAGCATATGACCGAGACAACCCCCGAGCGACCCGCTGCAGAAGAGAAATCGCCGCATGTCGTGTTTAGCTTGATGGAAAGCTGGGGGCGTCATCCACTGGACTTCGACGACGCCGAGGATAACGATCTGCTGGGTCACTTGCGTCCCTGGATGCAGGAAAAGGCGGATTACTTCCCCCATGCGCTATCGGCCGAAAACGGCACGCATCCCACTCTGGAAGGGCTGCTGTTGGATACGCCGATCAGCCCGTTGACGCAGAGTCGTTATGGCTATCGCCAGTATTCGACGTCGACGGTACTGCCCTATGAGCGCGCGGGCTATCGCACCGTGTTCCTGACCTCGGGCTCGGCGCAGTGGCGCAATCTCGACGATGCGCTCAAGCGTCAAGGCTTCGACGAGGTGCTGGGCGAGAGCGCAATCCGCGAGCGCTTCCCTGAGGCCAAGGGCAGCACTTGGGGACTCTTTGATGAGTGGATGTTCCGCTACGGCGAGGAACTGCTGAAAGAAGCCGAGGCCAACGACGAAAAGTTGATGCTGGTGATGCTATCGATCACCACTCATCCGCCCTACAAGATTCCGGAGGACTACGACCCCGCGCCCCTGGATGTTTCGCGGCTGGGCGACGATCTGGCCGTCTCGCCCGATTTCGGCACCTCGATTCTCGAGACCTATCAATATGCCAATGACAGCATGGGGCGTTTCCTCGACCGTCTTGATGCCGATGGGTTGATGGACCACACGCTGTTCGCGGCGACCGGCGATCACAATACGCGCTCCCTCATGCAGTATCCCGACGCGCATGATTTGTTCGATCAATTCGGCGTGCCGATCCTGATGTGGGTGCCGCCGGACTATCGCAAGGGCGACACGGCGCAGAAGGACGATTGGATCAGTCATCGGGATATCTTCCCGACGCTATGGGCGCATTCGCTTTCCGACGCGCAGGTGCCATGGATGGGACGCGATCTGTATACGCCGCAAGCATCGCCGATGGCGCTGACATTCAATCACCAGGATGGCGGACAGGGCGTCATGGTCAGCGAGGCGGGTGCGGTGACGAGCCTTACCGATCCTACCTATTATCATTGGTCGGACGATGAGCTGGCGTCCACGACGTCGCCGTCACGGGATCTGGAGGATCAGGCGCAGCGTGCCCGAGCGCGTATGGCGCTGGAAGATTGGCGCATTCGGCGCGAGGCCTTGCAGGCCGACACGCCATAGGGCGATCGCAGTTGGGTCAGGCGGGCTTCGCACGGTTTTCCTGGCGATCGATATCGACCAGCGGGTGGCGATGCAGATGGGTCAGCGCTTCGCCGTCGCCCTTGAAAAGGTGCGCGCAGGTTGGAGCGAAGGAAAAGCGCACTTGATCGTGTACGTGGAGGGCGACATCCCCGTCGGCGACCAGGATCCATTCGCTGCCGCCATGCTCGAGATACAGCGAGGTTGCGCCGCCGAGCCGCTCGATGACCACGATCTTGCCCTCCAGCGGGCCCTGCTCGTCGAGCTCGAGGTGTTCGGGGCGGATGCCCAATGTCAGGGTGTCGCCGGCACTGACGCCGTCGCCCATGACCGGTACCCGGCAGTCACCGCCGGGCAGTGCCACGTTGATGCCTTCACCGCTTGCTTCGCGGACCTCGACGTCGAGGAAATTCATCTTCGGCGAGCCGATGAAGCCGGCCACGAAACGGTTGCACGGGTGGTGGTAGAGTTCCATCGGCGAGCCGATCTGCTCGACTTCACCGTCCTGCAGCACGACAATCTTGTCGGCCATGGTCATGGCCTCGATCTGATCGTGGGTGACGTAGATCATCGTCGCGTCGAGTTCCTCGTGCAGCCGTGCCAGCTCGATACGCATCTGCACGCGCAGCGCCGCATCGAGATTCGACAACGGTTCGTCGAACAGGAAGATGCTGGGATTGCGTACGATCGCCCGGCCGATGGCCACGCGCTGGCGCTGACCACCGGAGAGCGCGCGGGGCTTGCGGTCGAGCAAGGGTTCGAGCTGCAGAATCCGTGCAGCGGCGAGCACCTTCTCGCGACGCTCGGCCTTTTTCACCTTGGCCAGGCGCAGACTGAAGCCCATGTTGTCCTCGACGGTCATATGCGGATAGAGCGCGTAGCTCTGGAAGACCATCGCCAGGCCACGCTCGGCCGGCCCTACCTCGTTGATGCGCTTGCCATCTACCTTGATATCGCCGGCAGTGGCACTCTCCAGTCCGGCGATCATTCGCATCAGGGTCGACTTGCCACAGCCCGAGGGGCCGACGAAGACCACGAATTCGCGGTCCTTGACCTCGAGATCGACGCCCTTGATTACCTGGGTGCCACCGAAGTCCTTGACGATGTCGTTGAGTTGTAGCGTTGCCATGGCGGTTTCCTGGGGTTGATGGGCGGGCGGTGCTCGACTGGCGGCTACCAGAGCGTGTAGCCACCATCCACCACGACGATGGAACCGGTCATGAAGCTCGAGGCGTTGCTGGCCATGTAGACGATGGTGGGGCCGAGCTCTTCGGGCGTGGCGGCGCGCTGCATGGGTGCGTCGTCGATCCAGCGCGGCTTGAATCGGGGGTCTTCGACCTGCGCCATCGAGGTCTTGACGTAGCCGGGCGCCAGCGCGTTGACGCGAATGCTGTAGGGGGCCCATTCGGCGGCCAGCGACTTGGTCAACTGGTGCACGGCGGCCTTCGAGGCGTTGTAGGCGGGTTGCATCTGCGGGCGGTTGACGATCATCGCCGAAATCGAGCCGATATTGATGATCACGCCGCCGCGCGACTGCATCCGCCGACCGGCGGCCTGGGCGCAGTACCATAGCCCGTGGACGTTGATATCGAAGATCTCCCGCCAGCGCTCCGGGGTGACATCCAGCGCTGGCGCATGCTGGCAGGCGCCAGCGTTGTTGAGGAAGATATCGACCGGGCCGAGAGTGGCTTCGACCTCGTCGAGCAGGGCATCCGCCGCTCCGGGCTGGGTAATGTCGACCTCCACCGCCATGGCGCGATGTCCGGCCGCCTGCAGGGCCTCGACCACTTTCAGACTCTGCTCGTGTCGGCGGGCGGCGATGGCGACGCTTGCGCCGACCTGCGCCAGTGCATGGGCGAACGCCTCGCCGAGCCCGCCGTTGCCGCCGGTGACGACGGCGACCTTGCCGCTGAGGTCGAACTGCGACATCACGTTCATGGGTGTCTCCCGGTCTGTTGTAGGACTGTTGTTTAAGGGCCGCTTATTTCACGGCGCCCAGGGTCAGTCCCTGGACCAGCCAGCGCTTAACCAGCAGCCCGGCGATTGCCATTGGGCAGACTACGATGGTGCCGATCGCCAGCAGCTTGCCCCAGTCGATGCCGGTCTGGGTCAGTAGTTGCGCTGCGGCGATGGGAATCGTCTGGGTGCTGGGCCCGGAGAATGTCTGGGCGAAGGCGTAATCGTTCCAGGCGAAGATGAAGCACAGGATGGCAGTGGTCACCAGCCCGGGGGTCATCAGCGGCAGCACCACGTAGCGGAACGCCTGGAATTTGGTGGCGCCGTCGATCATCGCCGCTTCTTCCAAATCGGGAGGTAGGTCGTCGAAGAACGCGGTCATCAGCCAGATAGCGAACGGCAGGTTGAAGCTCAGATAGGCGACGATCAGGCCGGCGTGGGTGTCGAGCAGATAGAGGTAACGAAACAGCAGGTACAACGGCACGATGACCGCGGCGATTGGTGCCATACGGGTGCTGATGATCCAGAAGGCCAGGTGCTGCTTGCCTCTGATTCTGATCCGCGACAGCCCGAAGCCGGCCATGCAGCCGAGCACCACGGCGATCAGCGTCGAGACCCCGGCGATGAACAGGCTATTGAGCAGGTAGGGCCAAAGACTGTTGCCGCTACTGAACAGCGAGGCGTAGTGCTCCAGGGTGGGCGTGAAGAAGATCCGTGGCGTGTTGGCAGTAATGACGCTGTTCGGCTTGAACGAGGATAGCACCATCCAGATGATCGGTATCAGCGTCCATACCAGCAGCAGCGTCAGCAGGGTGACCTTGAACGTAAGGGGAATCCAGCGCTTGGAGGTGGTCATGAGACCTTCTCCTGGCGTTTGAGTAGCTTAGTGAATGCCGTGGCGACCATGATCGAGAATACCAGCATGGTGATGCCCACGGCGGCGGCATAGCCCAGGTCGAAGAACCGGAAGGCGATGTCATAGAGCCTGATGGGGATGATCTTGGTGGAGTCCGCGGGCCCGCCGTTGGTGGTGATGAAGATGATCGCGAAGAAGCGAATCGCGTCCATGGCGCGGATCAGCAGCGCCACCAGCAGGATGTTGGAGATCGACGGCAGGATGATGTAGATCAGTTTCTGGGCGTACTTGGCGCCGTCCATCTCGGCCGCCTCGAGTACGTCCTCGGGCACCGAGGTGAGCCCCGCCAGGACGATCAGTGCGACCAGTGGCGTCCATTCCCAGACATCCATGAGGATGACCGCGACCATCGCCGAGCCGACGTTGCCTAGGATGTTTCCGTCGAACAGGCCTGTTTCATTGAGCATCCAGGCATACAGGCCGTGGCTGGGGTCGAGCATGAAGCGCCCTAGCAATCCCACGATCACTGGGGCGATGAACATCGGGATCAACAGTAGCGAGATGATGATGTTGCTGCCCCGGGTCAGACTGTAGACCAGCAGCGCCATCATCGTGCCGATGACCATCTCCAGGCCCACCGTGGCCAGGAAGTAGACCAGGCTGATCAGCCAGCTGGAGCGGATGTCCGGGTCCGTGAACACCCGCTTCCAGTTGTCGAGGCCCGAGAACTCGAAGGCCAGCCCACCCATCAGGCTGACATCGTTGAAGCTCATCCAGATGATCGAGAAGAACGGCACCAGCGTTATCAGGGCGAGCAGGAAAAGGGCTGGCGACATCATCGCCAGCTCGAATCCTTGTCGCCGTGCCGAAGGTTTTCCGGTCGACAGCGCCATGAGTTATGCCCCTACGATACGATCGATGCGCTGCTTGGCGCTCTGCATGGTTTCCTCGGGGGACATCTGGCCCGCCAGCATCTTCGAGAGCTCGGTGAAGATCACCGTGTCGACCTCGTTCCACTGGGCGATCTTGGGTCGCAGGCCGATGTAGTCGTCCTGCCAGGCGACCAGCATGGTGTCCGCCGTGAGCATGTTGGGCATATCGGTGGGCGGGGTACTGGCGGCCTTGACCTCGGGCATGTCGTAAACCGATTGGCGAGTGGGCGTGCCGCCGCCGACCTTGCTCTTCAGTCCCATTAGCTGGGTCTGCGGCGAGGTCGCCCAGACCAGGAATAGCCAGGCTGCCTTCTGCTTCTCGGCAGAGGCGTTGGCGTTGATGCCGATTCCGGTGCCGCCCCACAGGTTGACGCTGCGCGCCGGGCCCTTGGGCAGCGGTGCGTAGCCGACCTTACCTTGCAGATCGGAGCTTTCCAGCGCGCCGGCGAACTCGTGCCACTCGGGCATCATCGCGAACTCGCCGTTCTGGAAGGCGTTGGCAACCCCGGTCCAGTCCCAACTGGTGCTGCCGGGGTGGGCGATCTTGAGCAGCTTCTGGTAGAAGCGCGCCGCTTCCAGCGCGGCCTCGCTGGTCAACTGGCAGGCGCCGGGCGAGTCGGTGCCAAGCAGGCCGACCTGCTGGCCGTTGGCGAAATAGCTACCGCCGTAGGCGAACAGCACGTTGGAGAAGTCGCACATCAGCGAGTCGTACTGCTGGGCCTGGTGGCCGGTGCCGTACTTGACCTCGCTGGCGTTGCCGTTACTGAACCACTCGGCGATCTGGTAGTACTGCTCCCAGGTCGTGCTGTCCGATGGCATCGGATCGAAGCCGAGATCCTGCTGCATCTGGTCGTGGTATTTTTCGAACAGGTCGCGACGGTAGATCCAGATCATCGTCGGGCAGTCGTAGGGCAGGGTATACAGGCTTTCCTTGTCTTCGAAACGGCCGGCGGCGGCCAACTGCGAGGGGATGAAATCCTCGATGCCCTTGGGCACGACCGGTTGCTGGTCGTCGTTGATGAAGGTGTTGAGATCCACCAGGCCGCGATGGTAAGGCGCGAGCACCTGGTAGGGGTCGGCATAGATTACGTCGAATGAGCTGCGTCCGGCGCCGAAGTCCAGCGCGACCTTCTGTACCAGCGCACCTAGCTGCATTTCGGTGATGTTGACGGTGATGCCGGTGAGTTCCTGGAAAGACGCCAGGTTGGCGGCGATGGCGGTGGTTGGCGGCGTGTTCTCGGAGATGAATTGGATGGTGGTGCCACTGGCCTGCTTCCAGGCCTCATCGCTGGCCATGCCTTGGGCCAGGGCCGTTCGCAGTGGGCCTGCACCCATCAACGATAGGCCGGCGAGTCCGCCTATTCCTTTCAGTATGTCGCGACGCTTGAACTGGGTCATTGTTGTTCACCTCTTGGTAGGTTCAGGTCCAGTGTGCTTTCTGGCTGGCGAGTTCAGGCGTCAAGCGTGATCTGCAGCTTGACGTCATGGGGGCGTGCGCTCGCGGCGCGCTCGAACGCAGTGATGCTCTGGTCGAAATCGAAGGTCTCGCTGATCAGTGGCTTGAGGTCCACCTTACCCGCAGCGATCAGATCGATCGCCCGGTCGTAGACATTGGCGTAGCGGAATACCGTCTCGATGCGTAACTCCTTGGCCTGTGCCGAGACGATGTCGAAGGTGACCGGCTCGACGGGCATGCCGACCAGCACGACCGCGCCAGCGGGCCGGGCGCAGTTCAGGATGTCGTCGTAGACCTTGGGACTGCCGCTGGCTTCGAACACCACGTCGGCGCCCCAATCCTGGCCGCAGCGCTTGTCGACGGCTTCCCGCAGCGACTCATGCGAGACATTAACGGGGGTGATGCCGGCGTAGCGCCCGGCGATTGCCAGTTTCTCCTCGACCAGGTCGGAGACCAGTACCTCGCTGGCGCCCCCCGCCAGCGCCGCCAGGGCGACCATCAAGCCGATCGGCCCGGCGCCGGTGACGACGCAGACGTCCCCCGGCTGCATGCGCGCCTTGACCACCGCCTGCATGCCGATCGCGAACGGCTCGATCATCGCACCTTCGGCAAAAGATACCGATTCGGGGAGCGCGAAGGTGAACGCCGCCGGGTGGACGACTTCGGGTGTCAGGCAGCCATGCACCGGCGGCGTGGCCCAAAATCGCACGCTGGGATCGACGTTGTAGACGCCCAGCTTGGCGGCACGAGAGTTAGGATCGGGGATACCAGGCTCCATGCACACGCGTTCACCCACATGAAGGTGGCTTACATTGCGGCCGATTTCGGTCACCACGCCGGACGCTTCGTGGCCGAGCACCATCGGCTCGCGGACGACGAAGGGGCCGATCTGGCCGTGGGTGTAGTAATGCACGTCGCTGCCGCAAATGCCGACAGTATGGATGCGCACGCGCACGTCATCGGGGCCGAGCTGGTCCGGCAGGTCGATCGCGCGCAACGACAGCTCGCGCTTTTTCTCCAGCACCAGGGCTTTGGCTTTCATGGCACTCTTCTCAAGTCGTATTGAAAATGGGCGAGAACAGTCTTCAATCAGTGAGCCCAAACTCGCCGCAGGCTTAGCTATGAAGCTACGCGCCACGCTGGAAAAACGGCTAGGCTATAATTTTCGAGTGAATGATACTTTTTTGCAGACTTTTTCCTGCGAATATATAAATATTTGTTCCGAAAGTCTTTTTAGGCTCGAATGAATGTTTGTTTAATCTATGAATGAAGAGAGGTTGTGACCAAAGTATAAATCGAGACGGGAACATGAAAGGCCGACGAACTGCTTTATTTGAAGACAATGAAGCGTCTGGAGTGGAAGGCGTTTGCTGAAGCCTTGCATAGTGACATAGTCGAAAGGGGCACCGATAACTCATGATCGCTACGCAGCTTAACGATACTCGTCTTGGTGCACCTGTCTTCGAGAGCATCAGCCAGGACCCGAAGTTCAGTTTCTACTGGCACTGCCACGATTTCCCCGCACCTATCGCCCGCTGGAATTATCATCCCGAGTATGAATTGCATCTCATCCGTTATTCGGAAGGAAACTATTTCGTGGGTGATTATATCGGACGATTCGGGCCTGGTAATTTAGTGTTAGTGGGCCCAAACATACCGCATGCATGGTTAAGCGATCCGGATGACTCACGGCCCGTTATCAAGGGGCGTGATGTCGTTCTCCAGTTCAAAGGCGAGTGGCTGGAACACATGATGACGCTCTGTCCGGAGCTAAACTGCTTGTCGAGGCTCATCGAGGACTCGGCCCAGGGTGTGGAGTTTATGGGAGACGCAGCAGCACGGTGTGCCGAGCTGCTGGTCACAATGGGCGAGCAGGACAATGCCGGCAGGCTACTGACCATGCTGACTATTCTGCGCAGCCTCTCGCAGGGCGAATACCGCATTCTGGCCAGTTGCGGGTACGGACTGGACGCCAAGGACACCTCCTCCGTGCAAGTGGATGCCGTGCTGCGTTATATACACGATCACTTCCATGAAGAACTGCGCATGTCGACGTTGGCCGCGCAAAATGGCATGACCCCTTCCACCTTTTCGCGATTTTTCAAGCACGCTACCGGTGACACCTTCGTCGCCTTTCTGCGGCGGATACGCATCGGCCATGCCTGCCGTCTGTTGCTCGAAGGCAGGCAATCCATCGCCGATATCTGCTTTCAGGTCGGCTACAACAACCTTTCCAATTTCAACCGCCATTTCCGCGAGCAAAAGGGCATGACACCGCGTCAGTATCAGCAGAGTACGGCCGATCGGGTGACGAACAACACGCATTGACCTTCGCGATGTTTCTGCGTTGCCGCGAGGTGGGGGGAGCTCAAGGTGAGATAGTCAAGCCTGACATCCCTCCGTCGCTCTGCGATGGTGGCTAAATGACGATGGGACCTGGTAGGTAGTTGGAGGCGGGACTTCAGGAATGCGGCGCCCGAGAATTTCGACCTGCCAATGACATCAGCCAGTTAGTCCCTGCCTGCCATAAACCTACGGCCCTCGAGACGGATTGACGTTAGGACGTAGCGTCTGGCGCCCTCGGGAGAGATGTCTCTGCCTTCGGCGGGGCCACCTGCACCTTCAATACATGACGCACCGCCGGTGTGAGGTTGGTGCAGCGTGAGCCGGCGTCCATCCACCACACGCGATCACAGCATGCCAAGCTTGCATCGCATTGGCTGATGACCGCCACGATGCACAGTCGGTGGCGCCGGGAGGCGGCTCTCAGGTCGGCAAGTAATCGTTGCTCCTGTTCGGGCGCGAGAGGTTCCAGGTCGAGCAGCAGAATGCCGTTGTCGCGCCGCTGCCGGAACGGGCAGTGGGGTGCCGCCGCGACCTGGCACAGTGACCGCGCAATCATCGCGCGTTGGGCATTCTCCGGGTCGAGTTCTCCCAGGCGTTGGTCGCCCATGGCTTGAAGGTCGAGTGCATTGAGCGCCGTCTCAACCGCAAGCGGAAGGCAGGGCGGCGAACTGGCGCCATGTTGCGTGACGCGTGAGCAACTCTCCAGCAGACCCAGCCCGACGAGGTCGCGCACGCGCCAATCCGCCAGGCTTTGCGGTGGTGCGACGACATGCGAGATGCGCTGGGCACGATAGCTGCTGGGCCAGCAATGCAGGGGCTGGCCGTCGAGGCAAATGCTACCGCGCGTGGGTCGGTAGAGACCGGCGAGCAAGCCGATCAGGGTACTCTTGCCGGCGCCATGCGGCCCGCAGATGCCGAGTAGTTCGCCTGGGACCAGGCGGTCGTTGAAGGGCATCAGGCACGGCGTTCCCTCCAGGGCCGTATTGAAGAGCGACAGCATGAGAGGCCTCCTTCGACGTCGATAATGATAAATATTATCGTTCGCATATCGAGGAAGAGCAAGTCCCATAAGCGCAAGTCAAAGCAGCATAAGTCACTCGGGCTTGCGCGCCACCAGCACGGCCCGGCGTGGTGCCGGATAGCCTTCGAGGGTCAACGTCGGATCCTCGGGATCGAGAAAGTCGGCCAACGATTGAAAGGTCATCCATGCGGTGCTGCGTTGTTCTTCCAGCGACGTCGGGGCTTCGTCGACGACGCGCACGTCCTCGAACCCGCAGCGCTCGAGCCAGTGCGATAGCGCCTTTGATGAGGGCAAGAAGTAGACGTTGGGCATGGCGGCGTAGCGTTCGCCGGGCATGAACACGGTGGTGACATCGCCCTCCACGACCAGGGTCTCGAGGACCAGCTCGCCACCGGGACGCAGGGTGTCGCGCAGTTGCGCCAGATGCTCTAGCGGGGAAGGGCGGTGGTAAAGCACGCCCATGGAGAAGGTGGTGTCGAACGCTTCGAGTTGCGGGGGAACATCCTCGATGCCGACCGGCAGGAAATGCGTGCGCCATGCGTCGGTATCGCCCACGAAATGGCGTATCGCTTGAAACTGGTAATAGAAGCGTGGCGATGGGTCGATGACCAGCACGAATGCCGCGCCCGCGCCGGCCATGCGCCAGGCGTGGTAGCCGTTGCCGCCGCCGACATCCAGTACCCGGCGCCCTTCGAGCGGTAACAGGTGCGGTGCAACACGTTGCCATTTCCAATCCGAACGCCATTCGGTGTCGATCTCGATTCCACCAAGAGCGTAGGGGCCCTTGCGCCAAGGCATCAACTTGCGCAGCAGGTTCTCGCACTGGCGTCGGCGGCTGTCGTCGAGGGCCACGTCGACCCGTACGCTGTCCTGATCGAGTGCCACATGGCGAGTCTCGGGTAGCGCCGGGAGCTTGGCCACGGCCTTTTCCCAGGCGGGAAGATCGCCGAAGCGGCGGCGGTCCAGGCCGTTGGCAAGTTGCTCCGGCAAGCGCGCGACCCACGCGGTCAGGCCGTGGTCGAGAAAGGCGTCGAATAGTGCGCGTTGCATACGGTCGAGCGGGAAGCGGTCAGGCATCCTTGAAGGCCACCATCGAGGCGAAATTGAGATATTGAAACCAGGTGCTGACGCGTGTGAAACCGGCTGTACGCAGGCGGTCGTGATGCGCCTCGAGGGTGTCCGGCACCAACACGTTTTCCAGCGCCGTGCGCTTCTGGCTGATTTCCATGTCGCTGTAGCCGTTGGCGCGCTTGAAATCATGATAGCGTTCCACCAGCCAGGCGTTTTCCTGCTCGTCGGGGAGTATGATCTTCTCCGAGAGGACCAGCACGCCACCGGGTTCCAGGGCGTCGTACAGGCGCTCGATGACCGCGCGGCGATCTTCCGGGGGCAGGAATTGCAACGTGAAGTTGAGTACGATCATGCCGGCGGGTCGGTAATCGACGTGGCGGATATCGCCTTCGATGATATCGATGCGATGATCGGGGCATTCTTCGGCAAGTGTTTCGCGTGCTCGGGCGACCATCGTCGGTGACAGGTCGACCCCGGTCAGGGTAAAGGCCTCGGGCGGCAGTCGCCCGGCGAGTGCCAGGGTCACGGCGCCCAGCGAGCAGCCCAGGTCGTAGACGTGCGCGCCGAAGCGCAGGTGGCGTTCGGCGATCAAGCCCAGCATGCCCAGTATCTGGCCATAGCCGGGGACCGAGCGACGAATCATGTCGGGGAAGCAGGCGACGACCTGTTCGTCGAAGGAAAAGTTGGCCACCCGGTCGAGGGGTGTCGAAAAGATCGCGTCACGATAAGATGCGTCACTCATGAGACATTCAGCGAGTCGAGGCGTGGCGGGGCCACAGGGAATGGCGGCATTGTACGCGCCGCGACGGGGCCGTGCACCTGCGGGGGCCGTTAGCAAGCTTGTCAAGGAGAGTACGAGTCATGACCCAGTCAACCATGATCCATCATTCGCCAGCCTGGCAAAGGCTCGCCGCGCATGCCACCGAAATGCGCGATGTGCACCTCAAGAGCCTGTTCGCCGAGCGTTCCGATCGTCATGCACGGTTTACACGGCGCGGGGCGGGGCTGACGCTGGATCTATCCAAGCATCGTTGGCGTGACGAGACACTGTCGATGCTGCTCGAACTGGCCCGCGAAGCGGATCTGGAGGGCGCCATCGCGCGTTTGCAAAACGGCGAACGGGTCAATCGCTCCGAGGATCGCCCGGCCTTGCATACCGCCTTGCGCTTGCCGTGCGAGGCCAGCTTGATGGTCGAGGGCGAGGATGTCGTCCCCGATGTCCATGAGACGCTGGCCCGGATGCAGGCGATGGTTGAAAAATGTCACGCTGGGCAATGGCGCGGCGCCACGGGGCGGCCGATCACCGACGTGGTGAACCTGGGCGTCGGCGGTTCCGACTTGGGGCCCTTGATGGTGACTCATGCCCTGGCCGATTACCGCCCGCGTGACGTGCATCAGGTCGACATTCACTTCGCCTCGACCATGGACGGCTCGCAACTCGCCGACTACCTGACCCGCTTCAATCCCGCCACCACGCTGTTCGTGCTGTCATCGAAGTCGTTTACCACCATCGATACGCTGTCCAATGCCTCTACGGCGCGCGACTGGCTGATGACGCGCCTGGCCGATGGCGGTCAAGATACCCAGATGAGCGAGCTGGTGATGCGCCAGCATTTCATCGGCGTCTCGACCAAGCCCGAGAAGATGAGCGAGTGGGGTATCGAGCCGCGTCATCAATTGCTTTTCTGGGAATGGGTCGGTGGGCGTTATTCGCTATGGGGTGCCATTGGCTTGCCCATTGCGATGGCGGTAGGCATGGATAACTTCCGCGAGCTACTGGCGGGCGCTCACGAGATGGATCGCCATTTCCGCGACACACCGCTCGAGGACAACCTGCCGGTACTGCTGGCGTTGGCGGGCATCTGGAACGTCAACTTCCTGGATGTGCGCGCGCACTCGATCCTGCCGTATGACGGTCGCCTCGAATACTTCGCCAGTTATCTCGAACAACTTGAGATGGAATCCAACGGCAAGTCGGTCACCAATAGCGGCGAGATCACGCCGTATTCCACCTGTCCGGTGCTCTGGGGACAGCTCGGCCCCAACGCGCAGCATGCCTTCTATCAGTTGCTGCACCAGGGCAGCCAGGCGGTGGAGTGCGACTTCATCGCCCCGGTACGACGTTATGATCGGGTTGAGGATCCGGCCACCCGGGCGCATCTCAAGGCCCAACACCGCTTGACGCTGGCCAACTGTGTCGCCCAGTCGCGGGTGCTGATGCTGGGTGACGAGGCGCTGCCCGACGACGCCCCGCGTCCGAATCACAAGCGCTATCGTGGCAATCAGCCCTCGACCACGCTGCTGCTCGATAGGCTGACGCCACGCACCTTGGGTGCGTTGATCGCCCTCTACGAGCACAAGGTGTTCGTGCAGGCCACTCTCTGGGACATCAATCCCTTCGATCAATGGGGCGTGGAGCTAGGCAAGCAGATCGCCTCCGAAACCGAGCAGATCCTGGCCTCGCGGCGCGGTGCCGAGGCGCTGGATGATTCCAGCCGGGGTCTGCTCGATGTCATCTGGCAAGCACAGGACGCAACATGATACTGGCTGTTTGTACAGGTTGTGCGGTATGCTGACGACACCCGTGGCCAATATGACGCCTGAGGCTAATATGACGCCCGTGGCCAATATGACGCCCGTAGCCAATATTTTGTATCTGCATGGTTTCAACAGCGGCGCGGCGTCGCCCAAGGCGCGTTTGATCGCGGCCACCTGCGAGCGTCTGGCGAGCGAAGATGTGGCGCCGCCTCGGTGTGTTACGCCGCAATTACCGCATCGCCCCGAAGAGGCGCTGGCATGCGCCGAGCGCGAGTTGCATGCCCTGGGCGATGACACCTTGCTGATTGGCAGTTCGATGGGCGGCTTTCTGGCCACCTGTCTGGCCGAACGCTTCGGACTGCGCGCGGTGTTGATCAACCCTGCGGTACGGCCGGCACGCTTGGTGGCGCAGTGGATGGGCGCGTCGCTGGAGAATCCTTATACTCACGAGCGCTTCACCATCGACGCGCGCCATGGCGAGGCGCTCGAGGCCATGACGCCCGCCGCCGTCATCGACCCGAGTTGCTACCGGTTGTTGCTGGGTAGCGCCGACGAGACGCTGGATTGTCGCGATGCGCTGGCTTTCTATGCCGGTGCCTCGATGATTGTGCACCCGGGCGGCGACCACGGCTTCAGTGCCTTGGCCGAGTATTTACCGGCCATCTTCGCGCATGGTGGCTGGACGCTACCTGTACACTCGCACGCGCGCTCTGACGAACCCACTTAATGGACAACGCATGACGCAATACAGTGCCAGTTCCATCGAGGTCCTGTCGGGACTCGACCCGGTGCGCAAGCGCCCCGGAATGTACACCGATACCAGTCGCCCCAACCATCTCGTGCAGGAGGTCATCGACAACAGCGTCGACGAGGCGCTGGCCGGTCATGCGCAGCATATTCGTGTGCAGTTGCATGACGATGGCGGTATCGAGGTCAGTGATGATGGGCGCGGCATGCCCATTGACGTGCATCCCGAACATGGGGTGTCCGGTGTCGAGCTCATCCTGACGCGGTTGCATGCGGGCGGGAAGTTCTCGCAGTCGAGCTACCGTTTCTCCGGCGGGCTGCACGGTGTCGGGGTGTCGGTGGTCAATGCACTGTCGCGGCGCCTGGAAATCGAGGTCTGCCGCGACGGCGACCGCCACGGCATGGCCTTCGCCCATGGCGACAAGGTGGAAGAGCTCGCCGTCATCGGCTCGTGTGCCAAGAAGGCTACGGGCACGGTGCTACGCTTTTGGCCGGATGATAGCTACTTCGATAGCGCCAAGCTGTCGCTGCCTCGCCTCCAGCACCTGCTGCGCGCCAAGGCGGTGCTTTGCCCGGGGCTCGAGGTGACCCTGGTGGATACCGACGGTAGCCAGAACGTCTGGCAATACGCCGACGGCCTGCGCGATTACCTGGCCCAGGCCACCGACGACGTCGAGACGTTGCCTTCTTCGCCGTTTCTGGGCCATTTCGAGGACGACGATCAAGGCGTCGATTGGGCCATTCAGTGGCTGCCGGAAAGCGGTGAGTTGCTGCAGGAATCCTACGTCAACCTGATTCCCACGCCGCTCGGCGGGACGCACGTCAATGGCCTGCGCTCGGGGTTGCTCGAGGCGCTGCGTGAATTCTGCGAATACCGCAGCCTGCTGCCGCGCGGGGTCAAGTTGACCGGCGAGGACCTGTGGGAGCGTGTCGCCTTCGTGCTTTCCGTGAAGCTGCTCGACCCCCAGTTCGCCGGCCAGACCAAGGAGCGCCTCTCCTCGCGCGTGGTGGCGGGCTTCGTCTCCGGTGTCGTCAAGGACGCCTTCTCGCTATGGCTCAATCACCACGTCGATCAGGCCGAGGCATTGGCCGAACTGGTGATCAATACCGCCCAGCGGCGCCAGAAGAGTGCCAAGAAGGTGGCGCGCAAGAAGGTCACCTCCGGTCCCGCTCTGCCGGGCAAGCTCGCCGACTGCGCCGGGCAGGATCCTGTGGCTTCCGAGTTGTTCCTGGTCGAGGGTGACAGCGCCGGCGGCAGCGCCAAGCAGGCGCGCGATCGCGAGACGCAGGCGATTCTTCCGCTGCGCGGCAAGATTCTCAACACTTGGGAAGTCGAGGCGCACGATATTTACAGCTCCCAGGAGGTTCACGACATCGCCGTGGCTATCGGCATGGACCCTGGCAGCGACGATCTCACCAAGCTGCGCTATCACAAGATCTGCATCCTCGCGGATGCCGACTCCGACGGCCTGCATATCGCGACCCTGTTGTGCGCGCTGTTCGTGCGCCACTTCCCAGTGTTGGTCGACGCCGGCCACGTTTTCGTGGCCATGCCGCCGCTGTACCGCATCGACCTGGGCAAGGAAGTCCACTACGCCCTCGATGAAAGCGAGAAGACCGCCATCTTGAAGCGCTTGGAAGGCAAGCGCGGCACGCCCAATGTCCAGCGCTTCAAGGGCCTCGGCGAAATGAGTCCGCTGCAATTGCGCGAAACCACCATGGCCGCCGACACGCGCCGTCTTGTGCAACTGACCCTCACCGCGGACGACGGCACCCGCGAGATGATGGACATGCTGCTGGCGAAGAAACGCGCCAGCGACCGCAAGAACTGGCTCGAGGATTACGGCAACCTGGCGGAGATAGAGGTCTGAGCTACGAGCTACGAGCAGTGGGGTTCGCAGCCCAAAACTCGCGGCTCGTGGCTTTTCCAGAACACTGAGCGCGGGCACTGCCCGTGAATCTTCCATGACGACCAATAGGGCTCCGAACCCATGACCATGGATATTCAGGTAGCGGAAGGCGACGTCGAGCGTCTATCCCTCAAGGAATATACCGAGAAGGCGTATCTCGATTATTCGATGTACGTGATTCTCGACCGGGCGTTGCCACATATCGGTGACGGCATGAAGCCGGTCCAGCGGCGCATCGTCTACGCCATGCGTGAGCTATCGCTGAATGCCAATGCCAAGTACAAGAAGTCGGCGCGTACCGTCGGCGACGTACTGGGCAAGTTTCATCCGCATGGTGACAGTGCCTGCTACGAGGCGATGGTGCTGATGGCGCAGTCGTTCAGCTATCGCTATCCGCTGGTCGACGGCCAGGGCAATTGGGGGAGCCCCGACGATCCCAAGTCGTTCGCGGCGATGCGCTATACCGAGGCGCGGTTGTCGAAGTTCTCCGAAGTGCTGCTCGCCGAGCTCGGCCAGGGCACCGTCGACTGGACGCCCAACTTCGACGGCACCCTCGACGAGCCGGCGGTACTGCCGGCGCGCTTGCCGCATGTGCTGCTCAATGGTGCGACCGGTATCGCGGTAGGCATGGCCACCGACATTCCGCCGCACAACGTGCGCGAAGTCGTGGACGCGACTTGCCACCTGCTGCGCCATCCCGAGGCCAGCGTCAGCGACCTGATGAGCTACGTGCCGGCGCCGGACTTTCCCACCGAGGCGGAAATCATCAGTTCACCGGCAGATCTCGGCAAGCTCTACGAGAGCGGCCGCGGCTCGGTGAAGCTGCGTGGCCGCTACACGCTGGAAGATGGCAACGTGGTGGTGACGGCGCTGCCGTATCAGGTCAGCGGTGCCAAGGTGCTCGAGCAGATCGCCGCGCAGATGCAGGCCAAGAAGCTGCCCATGGTGGCGGATCTGCGTGACGAATCGACCCACGAGACGCCCACGCGCCTGGTGCTGGTGCCGCGCTCGGGCAAGGTCGATGTCGAAGCGCTGATGGCGCATCTTTTCGCCACCACCGACCTAGAGAAGAACGTGCGCGTCAATCTGAACGTGATCGGCTTGGATGGCCGACCTCGGGTCATGGCGCTCGATGCCATCCTGGGCGAATGGCTGCGTTTCCGCCGGGCGACGGTGCGGCGACGACTCGAGCACCGCCTCGATAAGGTCGAGGATCGCCTGCATATCCTCGAAGGCTTGCTGGCGGCGTATCTCGACCTCGACGAGGTGATTCGCATCATCCGCGAGGAAGATGCGCCCAAGCCGGCGTTGATGAATGCCTTCGGGCTCAGCGAGCGTCAGGCGGAGGCGATTCTCGAACTGCGCTTGCGGCACCTGGCCAAGCTCGAGGAAATGAAGATTCGCGGCGAGCAGGATGAACTGAGCGCCGAGCGCGAACGCCTCAAGGAACTGCTGGGTAACGACGCGGCACTGACCGACCTGATCGAACGCGAACTGCGCCAGGACGCCGACGATTATGGCGATGCACGGCGTGCACCGTTGGTCGAGCGCGGCGAGGCCAAGGCCCTGTCCGAGGTCGAACTGGTGGGCGCGGATCCGATTACCGTGGTGCTCTCCGAGAAAGGCTGGATTCGTAGTGCCAAGGGCCACGAGATCGACCCCGCCGGGCTTTCCTACAAGGCGGGCGACAGCTTTCATCTGGCCGCACGCGGCAAGTCCAACCAGCCGCTGGTATTGCTCGATGACGCCGGACGCAGCTATACGCTGAGCGCGCATAATCTGCCTTCGGCCCGCAGCCAGGGTGAGCCCATCACTGGGCGCATTAACCCCGGCGCCGGGGCGCGCATGGTGGGGGTGATGCTCGATGTGCCCGAGGCACACTATCTGCTGGCCTCCGATGGCGGCTACGGCTTCATCGCCCGGCTCGAGGATCTGATCGGCAAGAGCAAGGCGGGCAAGGCCGCGCTCAGCGTACCCAAGGGCTGCAATGTCATGCCGCCGGTGGCGGTGCCGGAAGGTGAAGGCACGCGCATCGCTGTGGTCTCCAACGAGGGGCGGTTGCTGGTGTTCCCGCTCGATCAATTGCCGGTCATGGCCAAGGGCAAGGGCAACAAGATGCTCGATATTCCCGGTGCGCGCGCCGCCAACCGCGAGGAATTCGTGCGTGACCTGGCCGTGTTGCCCGCCGACGCCTCGCTAGTGGTGCATGCCGGCAAGCGCAAGCAGACGCTCTCGAGTCGCGATCTCGACTATTACGTCGGTGAGCGTGGGCGCCGGGGTAGCAAGCTGTCGCGAGGCTTCCAGAAAGTCGACCGGCTAGAAGTCGAAGAAAAAAGATAGAAGAAAGAAGGCAGAAGAGGCCATATGACACAGCGATTATTGATTCGCGCCGGTGGCCCCGACCACCCGGGGCAACTGGCGGCGCTGGGCGCGGCCTTGACGGCATGCCAGGCGCGGCTAGTG
Organism: Chromohalobacter nigrandesensis; assembly: GCF_023061285.1. Classification (GTDB taxonomy): domain Bacteria; phylum Pseudomonadota; class Gammaproteobacteria; order Pseudomonadales; family Halomonadaceae; genus Chromohalobacter; species Chromohalobacter nigrandesensis. The sequence continues at coordinate 42,122 of NZ_JAKGAM010000017.1, read as the reverse complement.
GACATTCATCAGCACAGTGCGTTGGGCTATGTCGCCTTCGAGATGCTGGTGAACGCCGACGTAGGCGCTGATACCTTCAAAGCGCAACTGAACGAACATCTCGCCGGGCAAGACCTGGACGAACAGGTGCTCGGCGTCGAGGTCGATGCGGTCTCGGCGGATACGTGGCAAACCCTCAAGGCCCAGGCCGAAATGCCGCGCCTGATCCTGACCCTGATGGCGCCGCAGCTACCTCCGGGGATTCTCGTCGACGTCGGTGAGCTGGCGGCGGCGCATGGGTTGAGCGTCGAGCGTATTGCACGTTTGTCGGGGGGCGATTTCCTCGATGAACAGTCGCCCCATGGTGCCTGCGTGGAGTGCATCCTGCGCGGGGCGGCGGTCGAGCTACCCCGCCTGCGTGAAGAGGCGCTGGCGCTGGGCGCGCGCCAGGGCGTGGATATCGCCATCCAGGAAGACTCCCTGTGGCGTCGCCATCGGCGCTTGGTCTGCTTCGACATGGACTCGACCCTGATCCAGGCCGAGGTGATCGATGAGCTGGCGCGCCGCCACGGTGTCTTTGAGGAGGTGGCCGCCGTCACCGAGCGTTCCATGCGCGGCGAGCTGGATTTCAAGCAGAGCTTCCGCGAGCGCATGGCCAAGCTGGAAGGGCTCGACGAGTCGGTGCTGCGCGAGATTGCCGAGAATCTGCCGTTGATGGACGGCGTCGAACGCTTGATGGCGCATCTCAAGCGTCTGGGCTATCGCACTGCGATCATCTCCGGAGGCTTTACCTATTTCGCGCGTTACCTGCAGGAGCGTCTGGGTTTCGACGAAATTCATGCCAACGAGCTGGTGATTCACGAGGGCAGGATCACCGGCGAGGTGCGCGAGCCGATCATCGACGCCGAGCGCAAGGCCTGGTGGTTGGGCGAGATCGCGCGGCGTGAAGGCTGGGATATGGCGCAGACCGTGGCCGTGGGCGATGGTGCCAATGACCTCAAGATGCTGGAAAGCGCAGGGCTTGGCATTGCTTTCCGCGCTAAGCCATTGGTACGCCAGCAGGCGCAGCAGTCGATCAGCACGCTAGGGCTGGATGCCGTGCTCTATCTGCTGGGCTATCACGAAGACGAACTGACTCGTTTGTAGTTGCTGCCAAGCGCTATTCAAGTCGTTCATGATACAGTCGATAATAGATTACATATCCTTACACGAGCACGCCGCGTAACGGAGGTGCTCGTTTTCGTTTCGTCAGCGTCGAGACCGAGATGTCGCCACCTGATTCCGCACCACCCCAAGACGTCACGCACCCCGGCGAACTTTACGGCTTTCTCGGGGCCCTCACCCTGCCCGGGGGCGCAAGCCTATGCTTCGAGAGTGGCGACGGGGCGCCGTGGCCCGTGGTAGTCATGGATATCGTCCAGGAGGAGTCGCTATGCCTGGATGTCTCTGCGGTCCGCGAGATCGTCCCTCGGCTGCGGCGCGGCGAGACATTCCAGTTGATGGGGCAGGTCGAGGGCGCGATGCTGACCACACAGGCGCTCGCGGTAAATGAATGGCGCGAGCAAGGTGAGCGCCTGCTGGCCGTGTGCGACTATCCGCAAGCGGTGTCCGTGGTGCATCGACGCCAGAGCTTTCGAGCCAGTCTGCGTGCCGACATGGAGGTCGGCGTCACATTGCGTGTGGCGGGCGAGGACACGCCGTATGAAGGGCGGCTTTGCAACCTCTCGCTGGGCGGTTGCCTGGTTGAACTGCCGTTGGCTGCGGCCGCCGCGCTCAAGCCCGAGCAGACCATCGATAGCATTCGCCTGACGTTTCCCAACCAGCGTCATTTCGAATTGCCGGCCAATGTCCGTCACGTGCATACCGACGAGGCATGGACGCAGGCACAGGCGGGCTGCGAGTTTATCGGTTTATCGTCCGGGATGGAGCGCCTGGTGTGGTACTGCGTCAAGGAAGTCGAGCGCGAAAGCGCACGTACCGTCATGCATACAGGACGTCCACTGGAACCTTCAGCGTTATTTCAATCACCCAGCGATGCTCGGCGGGATACGGCACGCCAGCGGCGCACGAAGTCGCAGCCGGGGGGCGCGATGGCGGCCCGTCTCAAGAAAGTCGCCGACTATCTCAACGCGCAATTGGTGCAGTTGAAAAGCGGCGATTCGGTGGCCTCGATACAGCTTTCACGCAGTACCGACACGCTGCTGGCGCTGTGGCAGCAGGACCGTCAGGCGCTGCTTTATGCGAGCGCCTGTCTCACCCAGGAGTCGCATCTGGTGCAGCACAGTCTGATGGTGGCCGTGCGGATGCTGGATCTCGCCCAGTCGCGGCATATGGCGCCAGAACGTCTCAAGGCCGTGGTCGCCTGTGCCCTGCTTCACGATCTGGGCAAGGGCATGCTGCCCGATACTCTGTTGCGTGACGAGACGCTGAGCCCGGAAGAGCAAGCACAGCTCCATACCCATGTGGGTTTGATACGCGAGCGCCTGGACGACTGCCGCTGGCTGGATGGTGATGTCGTCGAGCAAGTCCTCGGCATGGCCAATGAGCGCCTCGATGGCAGCGGCTACCCGGCGGGCAAACGAGGGGACGCGTTGCCCGAGCTGGCCCGCATGATGGCGGTGGTGGATGTCGCCGACGTGATGACGCGCCCGCGACCCGGACGCGCCGCCTGGACGCAGCGCGAGGTCTACCGACATCTGATGACACAAGCCGAAGGCTTCGATAATACTTGGGTGCAGCGCTATATCCGTCGCTTCGGTATGGCGCCGATCGGATCTCTTGCCCTTTACACCAACGGCGCACTGGCCTGGGTTCAGCGTCACGATGGTCATGGCACGCCCAATCAAGTGCATGTCGTGCTCAACACGCGCAATCCCAAGCGGCGCCTCGATCAGCGCCTTGATGACGACGCTATCGGTCAGTTGGGGGAACTTAAGGAAGCCGTGAATGCTGCGCGCTATCGGATGACGCCGGTCTAAGCGTGGTAGCGGCATCGCCTCGTTGCGCATGATCGGCCATCTTGAGCCACACTGCCTGGGTATGTTCGATAGCCGATCGAGGACTCAAGTCGATGTCAGATCCGAAGACTTTAGCGTGCGGCTTCATGCCGCCCCACGTACTTGAGCGTGTCGCGGCGCAAGGGTCGGTACGCCTACGTCGTTGTGCCCAGCAGACGCTCGAGGCCGATCACTGGTTTCGCCAGCGTGGCGCGCCGGCACCGCAGCGGGATGCGGCGCGAGCCGTTGCCGGGCGCCCCGACCGTCGAATTCACAGCGCCGAGCACGAGCAAACGCTGCCCGGACGCCTGGTGCGCGACGAAGGCCAGCCCGAAAGCGGCGATCCGGCCGTGGACGAAGCCTATGAATGGCTGGGGGCAACCTATCGGTTCTACTGGGAGGTCTTCGAGCGCGATTCCATCGATGAACAGGGCATGCCGTTGATCGGTACCGTGCATTACGCTCGCGACTACGACAATGCGTTCTGGAACGGCTCGCAGATGGTCTTTGGCGATGGTGACGGCGAATTGTTTCGGCGCTTCACGGCGGCGCCGGAGGTGATTGCGCACGAATTGACTCACGGTGTGATCGAGCGCGATGTCGGCCTGATCTATGCCGATCAGGCGGGGGCGCTCAACGAGTCGCTGGCCGATGTATTCGGGGTGCTGGTCAAGCAGTACCGCGCTGGCGAGTCGCCCCAGGATGCCGATTGGCTGATCGGCGCGGCACTGTTGACCGATCGCGTGCAAGGCCAGGCGTTACGTTCCATGCAGGCGCCGGGCACGGCGTATGACGATCCCGTGCTGGGGCGTGATCCGCAGCCGGGCCACATGCGCGATTTCGTCGACACGCAAGCCGACAACGGCGGCGTGCATATCAACTCAGGCATTCCCAACCGGGCGTTTTATCTTGCCGCAGTGGCCCTCGAGTCACCCGCCTGGGTAAGCGTAGGACCGGTATGGTACGCGGCGATGCGCGACGCGGCATTGAGCCGAGAGGCGGATTTCGCGGCCTTCGCCGCCCTCACGCTCGAGCACGCCGAACGCCTGCATGGGCGCGAGAGCCGCGAGCGTCGCGCGGTGGATGAGGCCTGGCGCGAGGTGGGCGTCGTCTCATGAGCCACACCGAGCTTCCGGTGTTGTCGGGCGATATACGTTTGGGCGTCGCGCGTGAGGGCGGTTTCGCTTATCTGCCGGGGTTGGTCGCGCCGCGCGAGATCGATTGCGACCGGCTGACACCCTTGCAGTGGGCGCATCTCGACGCGGGCTTGCGTGCTCTGGCGACGCTGCCAGAGGCAGCGCACACGTCGCCCGATGGTCGTTTCTTCCGCCTCACGCTTTCCTCGCGGTGTACCGGGGAGTCGCATTGGCAGCGCTGTCTCGACGAGTCGCATGCTCCGGCGTGGCTGGTGCGCCTGTGGCGAGACGGCCAGGCAGCGCTCGACGAGGAGGCACCATCATCGTGAGGGGCGGTTGACAGCCATGCGTACAGCTGTTTAGTTAGCTATATGACGATCTTCGACATGCGACTAATACGCTTAGACCTACGACTTACCATCGGCCTATGAGCCGACGGGATGCCTCGTGCATCGTCACCCTCCCGGTCTAACGCAGCCCAGTCCAACGAAGATAATGTCAGCCATGTCGAATACCGCCACTCTCTCCCCGACCTTTCCGAATGCTTGCCGCGCCGTCGTCACGCGCTCTTCGGCCCGCGATGCGATTCGCGAGCCGCTGTGTCATGTCATTGCCGACGCCCCGCGAGGCTTATCCGCCGCGGGGCGTCGTCGTGTTCGGGCCGGTGCAGGGCATTCGATTCCCGTCATTTGAATACCGCAGAAGGAGATAACGCCATGATGCTCAAGGACCCTTCCACCAAGTATCGTCCCTTCGAGGCCGTCGACTTGCCCGATCGCCAGTGGCCGGCGCAGCGGATCACGCAGCCGCCCGAGTGGTGCAGCGTGGACATGCGCGATGGCAACCAGGCGTTGATCGATCCCATGGATCTCGAGCGCAAGCGGCGCTTCTTCGACTTGCTGGTCAAGGCAGGCTTCAAGCAGATCGAGGTTGGCTTTCCCTCGGCCTCGCAGATCGATTTCGACTACGTGCGTGAGCTGATCGACGACGACGCGATCCCCGATGACGTCACCATCCAGGTACTGACTCAGGCGCGCCCGCACCTCATCGAGCGCACCTTCGAGGCGCTGGAAGGCGTCAAGCGCGCCATCGTGCACGTCTACAACGCCACCGATCCGGTCTTCCGCCGGGTGGTATTCGGTGTTGACAAGGCCGAGTGCATCCAGATCGCCCAGGATGCCACGACGCAGATCAAGGAAATGATGGCTGCCCGCCCGCAGACCGACTGGACCTTCCAGTATTCGCCGGAGCTTTTTACCTCCACCGAGCTGGATTTCGCCGTGGAGATCGTCGATGCGGTCAGCGAGGTCTATCAGCCAACGCCGGCCAAGCCGATGATCGTCAACCTGCCGGCGACGGTGGAAATCGCCACACCCAATCACTACGCCGATCAGATCGAGTGGTTCTGCCGTCACGTCGCGCGGCGCGATAGCCTGGTGGTGAGCGTGCATCCGCACAATGATCGCGGCACCGGTGTGGCGGCGGCGGAGCTGGCGATGATGGCCGGCGCCGACCGCGTGGAAGGCACGCTTTTCGGCAATGGCGAGCGCACCGGCAACGTGGATATCGTCACCCTGGCGATGAACATGTACACCCAGGGCGTGCATCCGCAGCTCGATTTTTCCAATATCACGCCGCTGATGCGTGAGGTGGAACACTGCAACCAGTTGCCGGTGCATCCGCGCCATCCGTATGTCGGTGACCTGGTCTTCACGGCCTTTGCGGGCTCGCACCAGGACGCCATCAAGAAGGGCATGGCCGAGCGTCGCGACAATCCCGACGGCCCTTGGGGCGTGCCGTACCTGCCCATCGACCCGCTCGATGTGGGACGCTCCTACGAAGCGGTGATCCGCGTCAACAGTCAATCGGGCAAGGGCGGTGTCTCCTATCTGCTGGAACAGGAACACGGCATCGAGCTGCCGCGTCGTCTGTCCATCGAATTCAGCCAGGTGGTGCAGACGGTGGCCGAGCGCACCGGACGCGAGATCACATCAGAAATGATCTATCGCACCTTCGAGGACGAATATCTCACCAGCCGCGAACCCTATGCGCTGATCAATCATCGCCTGAGTTCGGATGACGACAGCCCCCGCGTGCGTCTCGACGCCCAGATCGAGGAACAGGGCGAGTGTCGCCAGGTTACCGGCGAGGGCAACGGCCCGCTGGCGTCCTTCATCAAGGCGCTGGCGGCCCACGGGCTGGATGTCGAGATCATCGACTATCACGAGCATTCGCGCGGTCAAGGCGCCGATGCCGAAGCGGTGGCCTATGTCGAGGTGCGTGTCGAGCAGACGCCGATATTCGGGGTCGGCATCGACGAGAGCATCACTAGCGCCTCCATGAAGGCCGTGCTCGGCGCGTTGAATCGCCATTGGCGTACTCAGCAGGCGCCGGCGCCCAACGTCACCGCCGAGACGCTTGGCGAGGTCTGAGGTCGGCATGAGCATGCGCCGTCGTGCGGTCATCCTCGGTCTGACGTTCGCGGCGGCGGTACTCGTGCTGGCCGGGGCGCTGGCGGTCCTGGCACCATCGGTTTCGGCACCGACGGCCGGCGAGGGGGCACGTTCAGGCGTCGTGACCCTGCGTGAGGCCTACCAGCAGCATCACAGCGGGCTTCAGGTCGAGGCGCGCGGCGAGGTGGACCACGTGCTGCCGGATGACGATGAAGGTAGCCGCCATCAGCGCTTCATTCTGCGCCTGGCGAGCGGCCAGACCGTGCTTATCGCACATAACATCGACTTGGCGCCTCGGCTCGAAGGGTTGCAAGCCGGGGACACGGTAGGCTTTTTCGGCGAGTACGAATGGAATTCTAAAGGCGGGGTCGTGCACTGGACGCATCGCGATCCCGGCGGCGATCATCCCGACGGCTGGTTGGAATATCATGGGCAGCGCTATTGGTAGTCTTGTGCCAGAAGACACGTCTAAACACGCATCGTAAGGAGGCCAGCATGCCCGAGAATACGCCCTTTCAGCGCGCAAAGACGGCGTTGGACGCGGCCCATGCCGAGGATCCAAAGCGCGCAATGACGGAAGAGGGCGGTGAACAACCCGCCGAGCTGCTCTATGCCCAGCGCATGAGCGACTGGCTGGCGCGGGTCGCTCCGGAGGCCTCGGAGCCGTTGCAGCTGGCGGTGCGCGCCCAGCATCTGAGACGCTGGGAAGTGCCGCGCGACGATTACCCGCGTGATCGTCCCAGCTATCTGGCCTGGCGGCGCGATCTCGGGCGTCGACAAGCGGCTCTGGCGGAGACGATCGTCCGCGAGGCAGGCTACGACGAGGCGGCGGTGGCGCATGTCGGTGCCTTGATCCGCAAGGAGAACCTCAAGCGTGACGCGGATACCCAAGCGCTGGAAGACACCGCTTGCCTGGTCTTCATGGCGCACTATTTCAGCGATTTCGCCCGCGAGCATGATGATGACAAGCTGGTGCGCATCGTCGCCAAGACCTGGCGCAAGATGTCGCCGCGTGGGCACGAGCTGGCGTCAGCGCTGACGCTGCCCGAACGAGAACGCGACATCGTGGCGCGCGCCTTGTCGGCGTGAAGTCGGTTGGCAGGCGGCAACCGTGAGAGTCATCTAGGCCAGCGGCGTCTTGCTGGCCTCCCCCGGAATCTCACGCACCAGGCGCGGCATCAGAAAGCCGGCGAGGTGGGCGCGTAGCGTCTCGACCAGCGATACCGCCTCGGCATCGGATACATCGAAATGCGCGGCTCCTTCGACGGGGTCGAGCACATGCAGGTAATAAGGCAGGATCCCCACATCGAAAAGCCGCTCGGAGAGCCGCGCGAGCGTCTCGACGTCGTCGTTGACACCGCGCAGCAGCACGCTCTGATTGAGCAGCGTGACGCCCGCGCCGCGTAGCCGCGCCATGGCGTCGGCGACGTGCGTGTCGATCTCGTTGGGGTGGTTGATGTGCACCACCATCACGGTCTGCAGCCGCGTGGCCGTCAGCCAGTCGAGCAGCGCGCCGTCGACGCGGTCGGGAATCACCACCGGCAGGCGCGTATGCAGACGCAAGCGCTTGAGATGGGGGATGTCCGCGAGGCGTTCGGCCAACCAGGCCAGGCGCCGGTCCGGCGAGGCCAGCGGGTCTCCACCGGAAAAAATGGCTTCGTTGATCGAGGTGTCCTGACGCAGGTAATCGAGCGTGGATTCCCACTGCGCGCGCGAGGGTGAATTCTCGGCGTAGGGGAAATGCCGACGAAAGCAGTAGCGACAATTGATGGCGCAGGCCGGGCTGGCGATCAGCAGCACGCGATTGCGATACTTGTGGATCAACCCCGGGCGCGGGCGGTGCTCGGCTTCCTCGAGAGGGTCGCCGACGAAACCGGCGACGCTGTCGCTTTCCCGCTCGAGGGGCAGCACCTGGCGCAGCAAGGGGTCGTCCGCATCGCCATGGTGAATGCGCGATAGATAGGCGTGCGGCACGCGCACCGGGAACAGCGTGTGCCCCTCCTCGGCGCCTGGCAGCCAGGCCGGATCGAGCCCCAGGTGGCGGCACAGTGCGCGCGGGTCGCGCACCGCGTCGCGCAACTGGGCTTGCCAATCCTGTGTGCCCTGACGCAGGGTCAAGGTGACGCCTTCGGAGGCGTCTTCGCCGTGCGTGGCATTTCCGCTCTGCAAAGCGGTGGGTGTTCGGGTTATCATGGGCGGCTATTTCCTATGGGCCTCGTGATGGCGGTGGTGTCATCCCATGACGAGGCGCATCGAGCAATCTGCGTAGCGCACGCTACGACGCATGCAACTAGCGAGGCATCATGGCGACGTATTCTACCAATGAATTCAAGGGCGGTCTGAAAGTCATGCTTGACGGGGATCCGTGCAGCATCCTCGAGAACGAGTTCGTCAAGCCGGGCAAGGGCCAGGCATTCAGCCGCGTCAAACTGCGCAATCTGATCACCGGGCGGGTCTGGGAGCGGACCTTCAAGTCCGGCGAGTCGCTGGAAGGTGCCGATGTGCTGGAACTGGACATGGAGTACCTCTACAGCGACGGCGACATGTGGCACTTCATGCGCACCGACGGCTCCTTCGAGCAGTATGCAGTCGACAAGAAGGCCATTGGCGATGTCGAGAAGTGGCTCAAGGAGCAGGTCGTCTACACCGTGACATTGTGGAACGACAACGCGATTGCCGTCTCGCCGCCCAACTTCATCGAGCTGGAAGTGGTCGAGACCGACCCCGGCCTCAAGGGTGATACCGCACAAGGTGGCTCCAAGCCGGCCACGCTGTCGTCCGGCGCCGTGGTGCGCGTGCCGTTGTTCATCAACGAAGGCGAAGTGCTCAAGGTGGATACGCGGACGGGCGAATACGTCTCGCGGGCCTAAACTGAGCTACGAGCTACGAGCTACGAGCTTCGAGCTTCGAGCTTCGAGCTTCGAGCTTCGAGCTTCGAGCTTCGAGCTTCGAGCTTCGAGCTTCGAGCTTCGAGCGAAAAATGCCAGCGTCGCTGGCATTTTTCGCTTAAGGGCAACACGCTGATTTTCGCGGCTCGCGGCCCGAGACTTAAGGGGAACCCCCATGCCTGACGACTGGCAGCCCACGGCGAGTATCGCGACGCTGCGCGAGCGGGCGCGGCTACTCGCGCGAGTGCGGGCGTTCTTTGCCGAGCGCGATGTGCTGGAGGTGGAAACCCCGGTGCTGGGCCATGGCGGCAGTACCGATCCGCATCTCGACTCGCTTGCGTTGACTGCGACGACGCCACAGGGCCGTGAGCGGCTCTGGCTGCAGACCTCGCCGGAATTCCACATGAAGCGCTTGCTAGCGGCGGGCAGCGGGTCGATCTTCCAGTTGGCGCGCAGCTTTCGCGACGGTGAAATCGGGCATCGTCACAATCTCGAATTCACCATGCTCGAGTGGTATCGCCCGGGCTTTTCGCTTTCCGCGCTGATCGACGAGACCCAGGCATTGATTCGCCACGTGCTGGGGCGCAACCCCGGGCCGTGTCGGCAACGCCGCTATCGCGAGCTGTTTCGCACCCAGTTGGGGCTCGACCCCTTCACTGTGTCGCTGACCACGCTATGCCAAGTTGCCGAGCGCGAGACCGGTATGGATCTTCACGATGCCGAGCGCGATGCGTGCCTGGACGCGTTGATGGCGTTTGTTATTGAGCCGCATCTCGGCCATGAGGGGTTGGAGGTGGTCATCGATTATCCCGCCAGTCAGGCGGCACTGGCGCGGCGTCATCCCGATCCCGAGGATGGCGCTGCCGTCGCCGCGCGCTTCGAGGTCTATTGGCAAGGGGTGGAGCTGGCCAATGGCTATGACGAACTCACCGACGCCGAGGAGCAGGCCGCGCGCTTTGCCGAGGATAATCGAGAACGCCAGCGGCTAGGGCACAGCGAGGTGGATGTCGATGTCCGCCTGCTGGCGGCGCTCGAGGCCGGCATGCCATCCGGTAGTGGCGTGGCGCTGGGGCTCGATCGCCTGATTCAACTGGCGCTGGGGAAGGCGAGTGTGGCGGAGGTGATGGCGTTTGCCACGCCACGCTGCTAGTGCCCCGTTATTCCAGCACCGTGCTACTGGGGAACACGGCCTTAACGCGGCAAGTCGCCGCGAGGGCGCTGTAACCTCTCCCTGGGCGCTACTTTTTGCCATCCCTGGCAAAAAGACCCTCGCTTCGCCTTGCCCCGCCAGGCATGGGGACTTTGTCTCGGCACACGGGCCTAGGAAGCGAGGGACTGCCCCATGCTGACCACCAGGCCGTCGGTGCAGATGTCGCGAAACGCAACGTCATGGCCGAAGCACATCACCACGGTGGAGCCGAGCTTGAAGCGGCCCATTTCCTGACCCTTCTCGATCACGATGGGCTCGTCGAAGCGAGTCGTCTGTACGCGGCCGCTGAGCGGCGTGATCTGGCCGGCCCACACCGTCTCGATGGCGGCGACGATCATCGCGCCCACCAATACCATTGCCAACGGGCCGTGCTCGGTGTCGAACAGGCAGACCAGGCGCTCGTTGCGGGCGAAGAGCCCCGGCACATGATTGGCAGTGGCCTGATTGACCGAGAACAGCCGTCCCGGCACGTAGATCATTTCGCGCAGGGTACCTGTCACCGGCATGTGCACGCGATGATAGTCGCGCGGCGAGAGATAGACCGTGGCGAAGTGGCCCTCCCGAAAGGGCGCGGCGCGATGCGTATCGCCTCCCAACAAGGCGGTCAGCGAATAGGTATGCCCCTTGGCCTGGACGAGAGTGCCGTTATCGATGGCACCGAACTGCGACAATGTGCCATCGGCGGGGGAGACGATGCCCTCGCCGATGGGCCGCGCCTCGGGGGAGAGCGCACGGGTGAAGAAGTCGTTGAAGCAGGCGTAGGCCTCGGGATCGCTGTCGACGGCTTGGCTCATATCGACATCGAAGGTACGAATGAAACGCTGAATGAGCAGGTCCTTGAGCCACGGCGTACGGCTCTCGGCAAGCTTGCCCACCCCACGTGAAATCAGGTGATGGGGCAGGGGATGTTGAATTCTGGCGAAGAGTTCGTCGCGATCCACGGGCATATCCACGGCAATGGAGGAGAACTCGCCACATTAGTGGCAGCGGTGCAGTGGTGCAATAGCAAGGCTACGGCGAGCTGATGTAAGCTGGGTTCTCCAATGCCGCTTCAACTCCGTCATGAGCTTTGATATATGGTAACTTATAAGTTACTTTTATAGACAATGCCAAGGCACTGCGCGACGAATACAGACGGCGCAAGCGCCAGGCGAAGAAAGGAGGGAAGTGAGATGGCGCTGACCCGCGATTTCAAGACGACTATCGGCGCTCGCGTCGAGCGTGATCCAGCGTTCACGAAAGCCATGCTGGATGAGGCTGTCACACTGTTTCTAAATGGCGAGCCTGACACCGCTCGCTTGATATTGCGCGACCTGGTCAATGCGACCCTGGGATTCGAAGCGCTGGCCAAAGAAACTGGCAAGCCGAGCAAGAGTCTGCATCGCATGCTGTCTCCGTCAGGCAATCCTGGCATGGACAACCTGTCCGCGATCATCGGTGCTTTGCGCAAAACATTGAGTATCAATCTGAAGGTTCAAACGGTCAGCGTGGCATGAAAGCGCCATGTTAGGTGAAAGTAACGCTAACGCACCCGGCGGCGCTCTCGGCCATCTTGATCTAGCCCCGTCCTGTTTGCCTGCCGCTTCCACATCTCGCCCCGCGTACTGAACAACGAACTGAATACCTTTCAGTAAAAGACCCCCAGGCCCAGGCGCTCGCCCTTGAGCCTCATAGTCTGCCTTCTCCCTATGCTTCATCCTCGACTTTCGGTGGGCTCTGCCCGCCAACTCTCCTCCTTTACCAAGACAACATGACGCTAGCTACTGGTAAGATACTTTGAAATAAAAACCTTTAAATTCAAAGGCTTGTTGTAAGTAGGGTGGAGTGTAGAAATTCGGGGTTGATCCGAGAAGCGTTCAGATAATATAGTTGTTAAACGAATCGTACCGTTTCAAAAATAGTGCGGTAGCGCTTTGATTGGTAAAGATGAGGCGGCGCCAGCAAGGCTCTGGGTTGAGTGCTGGCGCATCGCTTGGTGGTAGCGACGGATCAATGATGCGATCGAATATATCGATCTCTGTATTTCTGCTCGGACTGCGTGCGCGGTCTTGGAGAGTTGATGAAGAATATGAGCCATGCATTCTCTGATAGTGGCTCGTAAGATGGGCCACCACAATGAGTTCAAATTTTAACCTAAAGCCTAGGCCTGCAGAGTCTATTGTAAGAGCCTCGGGGAAAGTCGAAATGATAAGGCGAGCTGAAGGATTCGATGATATTATGACAGGTATAGTCGAAGGTGATGTATGTTAATTTCCATCTATAGCATATTACCTATATTAGTTGCATTTATTGCTGGATTTAATAGTAAATTCTTGGTCAGAAAGGTGGGTGGCAATTGCATCGATCGTGTTAGTGATATTTCTCTCTATAGCCTATTGTTGCTAATGGGATTCTCGATTGGAAGCATTCCTGATGTTGTCGATTCGCTATTGGAGGTGGGTTACAGTGCTTCGTTGATTGCTATATTTACATCGTTTTTTATAGCAGTTGGTTTGTTTTTAGTTACATCTAAAAATAACATCAGGAGAGGGAGTGGTAATGGTTATAAAATATCTTTTTATAATTTTAAATCTTATATCTCAGACCCGGTAAAGTTGATAGGGTTGGTTGGTATAGGTTTTTTTCTCGGCAATATGAATTGGATAGAATGGGAAGGGGTTGATCACGCTATTTCTATTCTCCTTTACGTGCTAATATTTTTGATTGCATTAAAGCTGGCTGTAGCTGGTACAAACTTCAAAGCCATCTTCCTTAATCGTAAATATTTTTTGGTAACTTTTTTAACTGTAATTCTTTCATATGGGGGGCTTTTGCTGCAAGCTTTTTTGTACCCCTGTCATTAAGCCAAACCTTTGCAATAAGCTCAGGTTTTGGCTGGTATACTTTATCTGGAATTCTTTTAACTCAACTTGGAGATCCTCTGTTAGGTTCAATAGCTTTTACAAGTGATTTGATAAGAGAGCTTTTCGCATTGCTGTTATTGCCAATGTTCGCAAGAATTGGAGGCGGAAACGTAGCTATTGGAGTGGCAGGAGCGACAGCGATGGATGTTACATTGCCAGTTATAGAAAAACATTGCGGCTCTAGTTATGTGCCTTTGGCTTTGCTCTCGGGTGGAATAATAACAATGTTGGTTCCTTTCCTGATCCCATTCTTTTATTCATTTTGAGTATCTGCTAATGAATGGTCGGGGTTCTACCCGACCTTGTATTGGTTGGATATCATCGCATTATGAGTTTATTGATTTTTCATCAATGGTGCCATCAATATAAGAAAAATTATGAATGTTTTCGAAAGTTTGAGTTGAGTATGGGCGACCCTCCAATCAGCAGGCTGATAAACAGGTGGCAGCTGATGCTTTGGAAAGCATGAGTAGAGCGATAAAAATGGAGCTTTGTTGATTAAATGTGGCACTTTGAAAAGGAAGTTTACAGAGGATAGAAAATATTGATGTCCCACATCTATTTGAAATTCGATGACTAGCTATCCCATGAATTACAGAGCGGTACTTCTTGCAGTAGTGGGAAACCGCCAGTTAGACGACCAGGCTGCCAGGATTTATAAGGTTTATAGGACGCTGTAAGCGTGCCATCCCTCTGGGCATGGACTCCCCTGCCATAGGCTGATCACGGCATCGCTTGCCGGGAATAGTGGCGTGGGAAGGTCTGAGGGCGAAAACCACGCCCAGCGGGCGAAGACATCCGGTTCGGTCACTTGCGGTTCGGCGAGGTTATCGTCGAGAGAAATCCGCGCCGCGCCGGTGATCGTCGTGCGGCGAGCGGTCAGTTGTTGCAGGATTGCGAGGATGGCGACTGGCCGTTGCGTGATAATACCGGTTTCTTCGTGAAGTTCGCGCAGGGCGGCGGTCTCGAATGTTTCACCGGGTTCGACGTGGCCGCCCGGCAAACACCAACTGGGGGTTTCACCGGTCTTGATCCGGTAGCCGAGCAGGAGACTGCTATCGGCACGAGTGACGATGACACCGACGCCGACTCTTGAAGAAACAGGCGAAGACATTCAGGAATATTCCTCAAGTGTTTCCAGCACGGAGCTGGCTGCGTAGTGGCCACTGATGAAGGCCGCCACGATACCACGAAATAAGCCGCAGGCGTCGCCGACGACCCAGGTGGGGCGACCGGGGATGCGTAACGTGCCATCGACTTCCGGGTACCAGCCGATCCCTTCTAGGGTTGGGCCGATCAGTTTTGTCTCGTTATGCTCGATGGCCGGGAAGCTGTGAATGAGTTGCTGCAAGCCCTGTAGCATGGCTTGGGCCACCTCCTTGCCGTAAATGGCGTTCATCGTTGATGTGGCGCCTTTTTGGCCATTGAGCCATGCCTTGAGCGGGATCTCATAATAAGCGCTGGGTTCACGTAGGGCAGTTCCGATTGTTTCGATGGTCCGTCTTGCCAACCCTTCATCGAGGATGCGCGTGTTGAAGCCGACATTGGATCGTTGCGAGGGCGGGCCATCGGAATGCCCGGAAACCGTCCACAACCCTTGTGTCTGCGTGAGCACGGTCCGGCCATTGCGGCAGGCACAGAAGGTCCGCCATTCGAGGGCATCGGTCTCGGCACGTAGTGTCAACTTGGGATCCAGGTTGGAAATGGATTGAAAGAATGCCAATTCGCTGGGTTGTTCGATGCGAAACCCGACTTCCAGCCGGCGGAAGGTCTTCTTGATGTCATCATCGAGCTCGAAAGCGCCAAAACGTCCGGTTGCCCAGATCAATGTTTGGCTAACGATTTCGTAATACTGTCGAGTGTTTTGCAGTCCCAGATGGTGTCGTTTCGTCGATGTGTCATATCGATAACTTGTCAGGCGAGTCCTGGAGGCGATGTCGGCGTCGAGCCCGCTCACCAGGCCGAATACCATCTCCAGGCGCGCTTCTAGTGAAAGATAGTTGGAAGGGTAGCTCTTGAGCACCCAGTCGCCGACACCCGTGGTATAGGCATTGGCATCGGCCGGAAAGGGTGGGGTGTCCAGGCCATAGGCGTTGAGTAGGCCACAGGTCCACGTATAGGCGTCATGCAACGCTTCACGCCTGGGTAGGTGCCACAGGTGGGTCGCGGAAGGGAAGAACGAGAACTTCCCATCCGAATACAGCCCGGCCCCACCATGCCCCTGTGTCAGTTCGGCCTCTGCTGTCTTGTCTCGCTCGGTGATCGCGTGGCCCTGGTCGATGATAATGACCCGGTGCCCTCGACGGGAGAGTCTTTGCGCGGCGGCCAAGCCTGCCGGGCCGGCGCCGATGATGGCAACATCGTAGTTCTGCATGATAAAGGATCTCGGCTAGCTAGGCGGCGTCATGAGCCCCGCAAAGACGTGTAATGGTCGTTGCAAAGCGTGGCATGGTATCGTTGGGTAGCTTATATAAGGGTCGATACGAACCGTTTCGTATTATGAAATAACCCTAATCTTCTTGAGTGGCTTTTGGCAAGGGTATCCGCAATGTCTTCCGTTTCATCTCCGCGACCGGGGCGGCCGCGTAGTGCTTCTGCAGCTCCCAAGGCCATGCGGGCCGCGTTGGACCTGGCGCTCGAAGGAGGCCTGCCGCATGCCACCGTCGAGCGTATCTCCGCCGTGTCGGGGGTGGCCAAGTCGACCCTCTACCGGCGCTGGCCGAATGCCCCGGCGATCGTCATGGATGCCTTCTTCGAGGAGGTAGGGCCGATGATCGCCTATGATATGCAACTGCCCATCCACGATAACTTCTGCCAGAGCGTTGGCGCATTGGTGGAGGCCCTGGAAAGGGCCGCGCGGGCAGTTGCTGCGGGTGCTGCCCGCCAGTTCGGCTGACAGCATTACGCTAGATTGGGGCGGCTTGTCTGACATAAAAATGTTTTAAATTCAGAATCTTGTGTCAGCCATTTCGGAGCGTGGAGATTCGGGGTTGATCCACGATTAGTTGAGTACTAATATTTATTGATACGATTCGATTCGTATCTTAAATTGAAGTAAAGCTCATGCTTGGTGAAGGGGGGCACTGGCGAGACTCTGGATGAGTGCTGATGTATCGCTCGGCGTTAGCGTGGTTTGGGTTTACCCGATGTATCAACAAGATAGCAACATGAACGTTATCTATTTAACTTTTACCTACAGGTTTTAGGAGATGAAGAATGGTGATTGATTCTGGCACACCGACTCCTGTTCATACTCTCTTTGAGCCGATATGTAATGAGCAGTTAGAGAAAGGAGACCTGATCAGGGTGGCAACTGGGACGGCATCTGTATTGCGAGTAAGAAATTTTTTTGGCTATGACTTGTGCAGCGCAATTAGCACCAATCTAAAAAATGCTGAACTTGGTGCTTATGATGAGAAGGTGGTAACGCCACGCATAGCTAAGTTAGGCCCAGCTGTCTATGACTACTATTTAGATGCTAGGCTTGGTGAAGCTTACTGGCAGCATCGAGACCAATCTAATGATCAGCGAGCCCGCCTCTTAGAAACTGGCGATCCACTAGATATTGCGGTTAGAGTTTTATCTAAAGCTTGGGGGGGTCCGGTAGAAAAGGCAACAATCGGAGGAGAAAAGCTTTTTGCCGGTATGATTCGTGAGATAAATAGCAGTGCGCGTATTCATTTCGATGAAATTGAAAGAGAACTGCCAGGCAGTCTAGATTGCTCCCCACTGGTTCAACTGGCTTTTAACTGTTTTATAGACATGCCCCGAGAAGGTGGTGAGGTAACAGTTTTTCGCCGTAAGTGGCTCCCGAATGATGAGAATCATCGTGATGGATATGGTTATTCAGAACGCTTAGTAGAAAATGAGCCTGCCATCTCCATTCGGCCTGAAATAGGAGATGCCATTTTCTTTGATCCAAGAAACTACCATAGAGTTGAATCTAACAGAAGTGAAGGGAGAAGGATAACGCTGTCGTTCTTTGTCGGGATTAACGCCAATGGAAGTTTAATGATATGGTCTTGAGTAAAGCGGCTACATGATGGTGTGGTTTTTTTTGAAAATGAGTTCGCATAATGTTCGCTGATATGATCAATTGGGCCCTGGTTATGGTGCTTCCGGGGCCCGATGTTGTAGCAATCGCTTCGAGTACGATTAGATATGGTCGCAGTGCCGGTTTTAGAGCTGCCGCTGGCGTTACTCTTGGAGTAGCAATCTGGTCCTTGCTTTCAATGATTGGAGTTACGGCAACCTTAAATGCTGCCCCTGTTCTTAGAGATATCCTGCCTATCATAGGCGCTTTAGTTCTTATTGGTCTGGGACTTTTCAATCTTTTTAAAAGCATTCCTGTGGATAACATTGCGAATGATAAAGACGAGGTTTCTCGTGCCTATGCACATAGCCTGCCTAATGCATTTAGATATGGGTTGCTTACTAACATTTCGAATCCGAAGGCTCTTGTTTTTTTTACAGCAATTTTTACTCCAATGATGGCGGGCTACAGCGGAGTAGTGAATAAAGTGTTTTTCTTCTTAATACTTCTTCTTGTTAGCTTTTTAGTCTTTAATGCTATGGTGGTGATGTTTGGTCTTTTTTCTTCAAGCAAATTATTCAATAATAAGTTTTTTGATGTTGCTCCTGGTGTTGTTTTTATTTTTATTGGAGGGTATTATTGTGTGGTTCTTTTGTAAGTTAATCCGATTTATCGCTTGAGTTGTAATTAGTGATGCGATGGGCTTAGGCTGGTCTTGTCATCTTGTATGATGGTTTTTTTGTTGTAATTTTAATGCTATTTGCTTGTCGGTATGGAGGTGATTGTTTTTTTGAATGAAGTTTCATTAGTAGTGGTTGTTGGTTGGCGGCGCTCTATTCGGATCTGTTGATAATGATATGGTAGTGGGCCACTTTAAGGTTTGTAAGTTTAAGGTGAAGTGAGTTTTATTCTATGTAAAGATTAAATCTTTGAGAGGAGTGTTATGACTATACGGCGTTATCTTGAAGATTCAGCTCTGACCGGTGAAGTCACGATCACCTCGGTCGTAACCGGCGAAAAGACAATTATCAGAACGTCCGAAACCTGGTTCCATCCCCAGGGAGGAGGCCAAAGAGGGGATAGGGGAATGATCGGAGATGTGCAGGTTCTCGATACCCGTTTTGCATCGGATGGGGAAATCGATCATATTGTCAGCGATGCGGGTCGAATCCAGCCTGGTATGAGACTTCCTTTTGCCATCGATGAAGAGCAGCGCATGATCAACATGCGCATGCATAGTGCCGGCCACCTCATTGCGGGAGTCGTCGAAGTCCGTTTTCCTGGCCTGATAGCGGTTTCAGGCCATCACTGGCCAGGGGAAGGCCGCGTCGAGTTTCGAGAAGAAGAACAAACCGACATTACGCAGGCCGAGGTGGAGCGTTTGGTTCGCGAGGCAATAGCAGCCGACCTAGAAGTCGCTATTAAAGGCGACCCTTATACCAATCGTGTCTGTTCCATCGATACGTACCGCCCCATTCCATGTGGCGGTACGCACGTTGGTTCAACGTCAGAGCTTGGTAATATTGAAATAAAAGGAATCAAGAGGAAGAAAGGAAAACTCAGGATTGGGTACGATATTCTTGGGCGCTGATCTTTGTGCATCGCAAAAATAAGTAGTGGGGGCATCACGAAGCTGCTAAGCTCTTTTAGTCATTTAAATGCATGTATTGGTTCCATTGATGAGTATCTTTACCGCCAAGTATAAAGGAAACGCCTCATGACCTCGCTGTTAACGCTGACTCCTATTTTTGGGCTTCTCTTTGCATCACTTATCACACCAGGGCCCAATAATTTTATAGTGCTGTTTGCTGCTAAGAAACACGGGTTGGGGTTCGTCGCGAAACCAATTAGCGGTATCATTTTGGGTGGAGTGACTGTCATTATTTTGACATTGCTTGGGTTAGACAAAATAGTCCATGCTTATCCCATCGTAAGAAAAGTCATGGTTATTGTTGGTGGCGGTTATCTTCTATATATAGGGTCCCTTATGTTTCGAGAAACAGGTTCGACACCTGAAGTTTATAACTCATATGGATTCTTCAGCCTTGCATTATTTCAGATTATTAATGTCAAGACATGGGTGATGGCTGTCACAGTATCCTCCTCCGCTATAACCGTCCTGAATATATGGCAAGCCGTCGTCGTTGTTTCTGCCATGTTGGTTGCCTTGGGGTATGTTTGTTTATATTTTTGGGCCTCTTTTGGTAGGCTGGTTGATCATTTGTTGAGTTCTGAGAAGGCGAGAAAAACAGTTAACCAAGTGTTAGGGGGTGTATTGATGGTGTCGTCTGTATGGCTTGTGGTGTCAGAAATTATTTAATTGAGGTTGTGTAAATATTGTGCGCTTTAATCCGATATAGAAAGCTGAGCGGAATGAAAGGCTTTGCGAATCGGAGGCAGTCTTTTCTGATGGGTTGCGGGCTTATGGCGCTGATGACACCTGGATAGCGTCGCTCATATTGTTCCCCTAATGACTTTACTTATATCCTTTAAAACTTTGAGGTAGGCCGCTTCACATATACAATTCAGTCTTGCTGCAGTAGTGCCAAATTAATTACCAAGGCAGTCGAGCAGACGATATGGTATTGCTTTTATGGCGTTCACAGAATGCTATAAGCGTGCCATCCCTCAGGACCGGGAATACCCTTCCATAGGCTGAACACGGCATCGCTTGCCGGGAATAGTGGCGTGGGGAGGTCTAGGGGCGGAAACCACGCCCATCGGGAGAAGACATCCGGCTCGGTCACTTGCGGTTCGCTGGGTGTTTTACCGGTCTTGATCCGGTAACCGAGCAGGAGATTGCCATCGGCACGAGTGACGATGGCACCTACGCCGACTCTTGAAGAAACAGGCGAAGACATTCAGGAATACTCCTCAAGTGTTTCCAGCACGGAGCTAGGCGGCGTCATGATCCCCGCAAAGACGTACATTGGCCGTTGCAAAGCGTGTCGTGGTATCGTTGGGCAGCCTATATAAGGCTCGATACGAATCGTTTCGTATTATGAAGTAACCCTAATCTTCTTAAGTGGCTTTTGGCAAGGGTGTCAGCAATGTCTTCAGTTTCCTCTCGACCGGGGCGGCCGCGCAGTACCTCGGCAGCCCCGAAGGCCATGCGGGCCGCGTTGGACCTGGCGCTCGAAGGAGGCCTGCCGCATGCCACCGTCGAGCGTATCTCCGCCGTGTCGGGGGTGGCCAAGTCGACCCTCTACCGGCGCTGGCCGAATGCCCCGGCGATCGTCATGGATGCCTTCTTCGAGGAGGTAGGGCCGATGATCGCCTATGATATGCAACTGCCCATCCACGATAACTTCTGCCAGAGCGTTGGTGCATTGGTGGAGGCCCTGAAAGGGCCGCGTGGGCAGTTGCTGCGGGAGTTGCTGGGGACTGCACAGGCCGAACCCGACCTGCGCGAGGCGTTCGTGGAACGCTGGATCGCGCCCAGGCGCCGTATGGGACAAGAGGCCATCGAGTCGGCCATCGCGCGAGGCGAATTGCGACCGGAAGTCGACCCTGGATTGGCTCTGGATCTTATTTACGGTGCGGTTTACTACCACCTGACGGTGTCGTTCACCGACATCGACCAGCGCTATATTGCCGCGTTGGTGGATCGGGTGCTGGGTCCCTATCTAACTGCCCGAACATGATATCTGTCGGCTACTTTTCTATCGGCGTATCGTCGCGGTTGCCCCATTCCTGCCATGAACCGGGGTAGGCGCGCATCTTCTCGAAGCCTAAAGCCTTGCCCACCAGCCAGGTGAAGCCGCTGCGATGGTGGCTCTGGCAGTGGGTGACGATCTCTTTATCCGGCGTCAGACCTTTGGCCTCGAGCTCGGCGATGAGTTCGGCGTAATCGCGCAGGCGCAGGTGGCGTTCGGGGTCCATGGCATCCGTCCACTCGAAATTGACGGCGCCGGGAATATGCCCCATATGGGCGTTCTTGCCTTTTTCGCCGCGATATTCGTCCGGCGAGCGGGCATCCCAGACCGCGAGTTCACGTTCATCCAGGCGGTCGATGAGTTCCTCGCGTTCGATCAACACTTGAGGGTGGAGAAATTCTGCCTGGTAATCGCTGGGCGTGGGCGTGTTTGGTTCGCGCTCGACGCGTTGCCCGTCGCCGCGCCAGGCATGAATGCCGCCGTTGAGATAGGAATAGCGGGTGTGGCCGATGAGCTCCAGCGTCCATAGCAGGCGCCCGGCCCAGCCGCCGCCTTCGTCATCATAGGCGATGACGTGGGTGTCGCGGGTCAGGCCGAGTTCGGAAAACAGCGTGGAAAGCGCTTCTTCGTCGGGGATGTCGTTGGGTACCGGGCCATCGCCCGCGAGCAGGCGGCGGTGATCGAGAAACACCGCGCCGGGCACGTGGCTGTCGGTGTAGCTGTCGGCCTTGAGCGGTACATCGACGATCAATAGTTCGGGGGCGCCTAGATGTTCGGCGAGTTGTTCGGGCTCGACGATCAGCGGCAACAGATTGTCTTCGGAACGCATGGTCTTCTCCCGCGTGGACGAGGGGCACGTGAATGCTTGTCAGATCATGGCACAGCCCGGAGGCCTTGTGCAGCCATGACGTGATGGGCATTTTTCAGACAAGGCTTGGGGATGAGCATGAGGGCCGAGATTGGCTATACTGCGCGACGTCTCATCCCAACCCAACCTGTGTGGAGAACGCGACGTGTTCGAACGACTTTTCGGCATCCGGGCCCAGGGGAGCACCCCGCGCACCGAGATCCTGGCGGGGATCGCGACCTTCCTGGCCTCGATGTACATCATCGTCGTCAATCCGACGGTGCTGAGCGATGCCGGCGTACCCTTTTCCAGTGCCTTGACCGCCACCGTGCTGGTCAGTTTCTTCGGCAGTGTGATGATGGGATTTTACGCCAAGAACCCCATCCTGGTAGCGCCCGGCATGGGCATCAACGCGCTGTTCGCCTACACCATGGTATTGGGGGCGGGCATGGAATGGCAGACCGCGCTGGGCTGCGTGTTCTGGGCCGGGGTCATCTTTGCGCTGCTGGCGGCGTTCAATGCGCGCCAGTTGGTGATCGATGCGATCCCGGCGCAATTGCGGTACGCCATTGCCTGCGGCATCGGGTTGTTCATTACCACCATCGGCCTGGTCAACGCGCAGTTCATCGTGCCGAACCCGGTTACCGTGGTGGGCATGGCCTCGCTCGATCCGGTGCTGGTGACGTTTCTCATCGGCTTCGCGGCCACCGCCTGGCTGGTGGTGCGCAACGTGCCCGGTGCGCTGATTCTAGGGATCGTCTTCACCACGTTGGCCAGCGTGCCGATCGGCCGCCTGTGGGGCGACGGCAGTCGTTACTTTCCCGAGGATATGGCGTCGTCGACGCTGGTCAACTTCAACGGGATCTTCGCCATGCCGGATCTCAGTGGTTTGATGGCGCTCGATCTATGGGGATCATTATCGGTGGCCTACTGGCCGTTCATCTTCGTGTTGCTGTTCACGACCTTCTTCGATGCGCTATCGACCTTCATGGGGGTCTCCGAGGCGGGTAACCTGAAGGATGCCGATGGCAATCCGCGCAACATTCGTCGTTCGATGATCGTCGATGCCAGCGCCGCGCTGATCTCCGGGCCGCTGGGGACCAGCCCGGCCAATGCCTATGTGGAATCCGCCGCAGGGATCAGCCAGGGCGGTCGTACCGGGCTCGTCGCGGTGGTCGTGGCGGTGTTGTTCCTACCGTTTCTGTTTCTCTCGCCGCTGCTGTCGCTGGTGCCGGCGATTGCCACGGCGCCGGCCCTGATTCTGGTCGGGGTGTTCATGATGGACCCCATTCGCAAGATCCATTGGCATCAGTTCGACGACGCCATTCCGGCCTTCGTCGCCATGGTGCTGATTCCCTTTACCTATTCGATCACGCATGG
This sequence comes from Chromohalobacter nigrandesensis, assembly GCF_023061285.1. GTDB lineage: Bacteria > Pseudomonadota > Gammaproteobacteria > Pseudomonadales > Halomonadaceae > Chromohalobacter > Chromohalobacter nigrandesensis. The sequence goes on along the minus strand of NZ_JAKGAM010000017.1, from coordinate 18,641 downwards.
GATCGCCTTCGGCTTTTTGACGTTCGTGATCGTCAAGCTGGCGGTGGGCAAGACCCAGGAAATCAAGCCCACCATGTGGGTGTTGGCCGCGCTCTCGTTGTTGCTGATGTTCGAAGGCTGAACGGGATGTGCCGGTGCCGGCGTCCTTGCTTGCACCGGTGCTGTCGTCAGCGCGTTTCCGATGTCGCGTGACGCGCCAGACGCCAGGCGTACATTCATGCACTTATTTCTCTATCACCTGCGCCACTTGGAGACATTTGCATGACCTGCTCCCTGCGCGCCGCCACCGTCACCGACCTCGATGCGCTCTGTCATCTCGAGGCGATATGTTTCGATGGCGACCGCTTCACACGCCGTCAACTGGCCTATCTATTGGCGCGGGCCAACGCTTATACGCACGTTGCGTAAGCCGGGCGAAGGGGAAAGCCGGGACGGTGAGTGTCGTGAGCATGCTAGAATCGCGCCCGATCTTAGCCCAGCGAGGAAGTGACCATGCCATCTTTCGATATCGTTTCCGAGTTCGATAAGCACGAGGCCAGCAACGCCGTCGATCAAGCCAATCGCGAGATTCAGACCCGATTCGATTTTCGCGGCGTGACCGCGAGCTTTACCCTGGAAGGCGAGACGGTGACCCTCGAAGCCGAGGTGGATTTCCAGCTCAAGCAGATGCTCGACGTGCTGCGTAACAAGCTCATCGCCCGGGGTATCGATGCCCGCTGCATGGAGATCAAGGACCCCGTCACTAGTGGCGTGCGCGCCCACCAGGAGGTCGTGCTCAAGCAGGGCCTCGAGCAGCCGGAATGCAAGGATATCGTCAAGCGCTTGAAGGACGCCAAGCTCAAGGTGCAGGCGCAGATCCAGGGCGACAAGGTGCGCGTCACCAGCAAGAAGCGTGACGAGCTGCAGCAGGCGATCGCCTTGTTGAAGAGCGAGGGTGGCCCCGAGCTGGCCCTGCAGTACACGAATTTCCGCGATTGAAGGGAATTCGTCCCACTCCCTTGATACGCATCATCCTTGTGGTCGGCTAGCGTTGCCACCCACGCCTGCGCGCTCGATCCTGTCGCTAAAACAACCGCAGCAACACAATAAAACCAGCGACAGGAGAACGAAGATGTTTGATCTGGGACGCGGCTTTCTTGCCACGGTCGAGCGGCGTCCGCACGCCGTTGCCATCAGCGATAGCGAGATGCACAAGACCTACGCACAGTGGTATGCGGACATTCAGAGCGTGGCGCGCCACCTCCGGCGGCTGGGACTCGACAAGGGCGACCGCCTGCTGGTGGCCATGCACAATCGTTGGCAGATGGCGACTCTGTACTGGGCCTGCCAGTTCGCGGGGATCATCGTCACGCCGGTGAACTGGCGTTCGACGACTCTGGATATTCGCTACTACCTGAAGAACTCGGGCGCCGGGGCCATCGCCTATGACGATGCGATCGCCGAGGCGGCGCAGGCGTGCGCCGAGGTGTATCGCATACCGCGGATCGTGGTCGGCGAGGTAACGCCCCTGGGGGCGATTGCCTTCGATTCGCTGCTCGGATCGACCGGCGAGACGTTGCTGATGGCGACGCCCGACGATTACTCGATGATGCTCTACACCTCGGGGACCACCGGCAGACCCAAGGGTGTGCCGCGTCGGCATCGTGCCGAACGCGCCGCGACGGCCGCGTACGTGGCCCAGAATCTGTATCGTCATGATGAAACCATGCTGGGCGTGATGCCGCTTTATCACGCCACGGGCGTGCGCGCGTTGCAGGCAATGGCGATGGTCGACGGGCGCTTCGTGTGCATTCCCAAGTTTGAACCGGAGGCGACGCTCGACGCCATCGAGCGAGAGAGAGTCACCAGCCTCAATCTGGTGCCGACGCTCTATCATATGCTGCTCGAAGCGCCGGGATTCGCCCCGCATCGGGTAGCCAGTATCGATAAGATAGGCTTTGCTGGCGCACCCATGAGCGCGGGCTTGATCGCGCGCGTCGAGGCGGCCTTCCAGCCGAGTCTGTTCGTCAACCAGTATGGTTGCTCGGAACTCTATGCATTGACCGTCGACCAGCATGCCAATCATAAGCCTGGTTCATCGGGACGCGCGGCGCTCAACCAGCGATTGCGGGTGGTCAGGGTGGGGGCCACGTCGCCGGCGATGTGCGTGCCGCCGGGCGCGGAAGGCGAAGTTATCGCCGATATGAACGGAGATGAGGCCTTCGAGGGCTACTGGCAGTATCCCGAGGCCGATAGCAAAGCCCTTAGAGACGGCTGGTACTTCACCGGGGATACCGGGTATTTCGACGACGATGGGGATTTGTTCGTCACAGGGCGCGTCGACGACCTTATCAACTCCGGTGGCGAAAACATCAGCCCGCTGGAAATCGAGAATGTGCTGTCGTTGCATCCGCAGGTCGAGGAAGTCGCGGTGGTGGGGCTACCCGACGACAAGTGGGGTCAAGTGGTGACGGCGTTCATCAAGGCACGCAGCGCCGTCGATGAGCGGGAGCTCGGGCGTTATTGCCTGGATGCCGGGCTGACGCGTTTTAAGTGTCCGCGCGGCTATCGTTTCATTGAGGAACTGCCCAAGTCGCCGGTGGGCAAGGTCTTGCGTCGCATGCTGCGTGTACCGTCGACCACGATGTCCGACATGCAGGATGTGCCGGTCCGTCAGGCCCATATGACCTCGGGATGATGCTACATGGAGCGTGTAATGGGAGGCTCTCAATGTAGCCGCCTTGGTCTTGGCCCCTTGCTTTGCGCTAGAATGAATGCACGTGTCCAACCTCTGGCGGTAATCGCCTCGATAGCAAGGGACGATTTCTCCTGGATGCGTTATTCGGGCTTCAATGAATGAGGTGACGTCGGGCTTCGCCATGCCTGCCAGCGATCTCGCGTGAAGCCCGGCGTTTCCCTCTATCACGGCAAGGTGGCGCGGCGCATGTACGATATACGCAAGCTATTGTTCATCTGCTTGGCTGGCGTCAGCTTCTCTCTGGGCGTGATCGGCTTGTTTCTGCCGATCATGCCTACGACGTGTTTCATGCTGGTGGCGGTATGGGCAGCTTCGAAAAGCTCGCCGCGTTTCGCCAATTGGATTCGTCGACATCCGCGCTTCGGCCCTTCCATTCTCGCCTGGGAGCGCGAACGCGCCATCCCCCGGCACGCCAAATGGATGGCGTGCGTCATGCTGATGGTATCGATGGGCGTGATCGCCTTCACCGTCGACCCCCTAGCGCTGCGTGTGGCGTTGATCATTGGCCTGGCGGGCATCGCGGTGTGGATTTTGACCCGCCCGACGCCGTCGCTGGGGCGTTGCCCGGTGCTGTCCTCCTTCGAAGAATCTTCCTCCAGCCAGCGCCAGGAGTCTCGCTGAGCGTGCGATAGAGGTGTGATAAAGGCGCGGCGTTGCCCGCACTTTTGAGCCGACTCCACCGGACGCCGTACAATGCTCGGCATGTGCCTCGCGTTTTATGCGCGAGACGATGTCTTGGGGGCGAGTGCCTGCCCCGATCTCAAGGAGCGTCGATCGATGTCCGAACCGCAAGCGACCCATCTCAAGGATTACCTGCCGCCCGCCTACCGGGTGGCGCACACCGAGCTGAAATTCGACCTGGCCCCCTCGGCAACCACCGTGACCGCGCGCCTGCATGTCGAACGCCATCCCGAGCGCGAAGCGGGACTGCCGCTACGTTTCGCCGGTGACAAGTTGTCGCTGGTGCGCATCGCTGTGGATGGTCAGGAGCTGGAAGCCGACGAGTATGAGGTCGATGACGAAGGCCTGACCATCGCCAGCGTGCCGGAACGTTTTCTGCTGGATACCGAGGTGTCGATCGATCCCTCCGCCAACACCGCCCTTGAGGGGCTTTATGTTTCCAGCGGCATGTTCTGCACTCAGTGCGAGCCGCAGGGCTTTCGCCGTATCACCTTCTATCCCGATCGCCCGGATGTGATGGCGACCTTTTCCACTACGGTGGTGGGTGACAAGACCGATGCGCCGGTGCTGCTCTCCAACGGCAATCCGGTGGAAAGCGGTGAGCTCCCGGAGGGTCGGCATTTCGTGACCTGGGAAGACCCGCATCCCAAACCGAGTTACCTGTTCGCGCTGGTGGCCGGGAAACTGGAAAACGTCGAAGATCGCTTCACGACCATGAGTGGTCGCGATGTCACGCTGCAGATTTGGGTCGAGCCGGAGAATCTCGACAAGACCGCGCATGCCATGGCCTCACTCAAGAGCGCCATGCGCTGGGATGAAGAGACCTACGGCCGTGAATACGATCTCGACCGCTTCATGATCGTCGCCGTCAACGACTTCAACATGGGCGCCATGGAGAACAAGGGACTCAACATCTTCAACTCGGCGGCGGTGCTCACGCATCCGCAAACCGCTACCGACGCGGCCTTCCAGCGGGTGGAGGGTATCGTCGCTCACGAGTACTTCCATAACTGGTCGGGCAACCGCGTGACCTGCCGCGATTGGTTCCAGCTCTCGCTGAAGGAAGGCTTCACCGTCTTCCGCGATCAGAGCTTTTCCGCCGACGTCAATTCGGCGCCGGTCAAGCGCATCGAGGACGTGTCGTTCTTTCGTACGGCGCAGTTCGCCGAGGATGCCGGCCCGACGGCGCATCCCGTGCGCCCCGATCATTACATCGAGATATCCAACTTCTACACCCTGACGATTTACGAAAAGGGTGCCGAGATCGTGCGCATGCTGCGTCATCTCCTCGGTTGGGAGACGTTCCGCCAGGGCTCGGATCTGTACTTCGCGCGTTTCGACGGCCAGGCGGTGACCATCGAGGATTTCGTCGATTGCATGGCGGAAGTCTCCGGGCTCGACCTGAGTCAGTTCATGCGCTGGTACTCGCAGGCGGGTACGCCGGAGATCGACGCCCATGGCGAATACGATTACGCCAAGTGCGAGTACCACCTGCGGCTTTCCCAGCGCACGCCGCCCACCCCCGGTCAGGCGGAAAAACAGCCGCTGCATATTCCGGTGCGCATGGGGCTGGTGGGCACCAAGTCCGGCAACGACATGGCATTGACGCTGGACGGCGAGTCGTTGGGCAAGGAAACGGTGCTGCATCTGCGCGACACCGAACAGACCTATGTCTTCACCGGCATCGACGAAGCGCCGACGCCATCGCTGCTGCGCGGTTTCTCGGCGCCGGTCTATCTGCGCTATCCGTATTCGCGCGAGGAACTCTCGTTCCTGCTGACCCACGATGCGGACGACTTCAACCGTTGGGACGCGGGGCAGCGGTTGACCATGCTGGCTCTCGACGATCTGATCGCGGCGCATCGCAATGGGGTTGAAAAGGTCATGGATACCCGCGTCATCGACGCGTATCGGCGCCTTTTGACCACCGAGACCGACGACAAGGCGGTGTTGGCCGAGATGTTGACGCTTCCCTCCGAGGCTTATATCGCCGAGCAGCAGCCGATGGTCGATGTGGATGCCATTCATGCCGCGCGGGTCTTCGTCAAGCAGTCGCTCGCCACGGCCTTGCGCGACGAATTTCTGGCCATTCATGAAGCCCATCGGAGCGACGAACCCTATGCGCCGGAGCCGAATCAGATCGCGCGGCGCCGGGTGAAGAATGTGGCGCTCGAATACCTGATGAGCATCGAGGACGACGAGGGCGTGGCATTGGCCGAGGCGGAGGTCGATGCCGAGCACAACATGACCGATGTGCGTGCCGCCTTGACGATGCTGGTGCACAGCTCGCGCAGCGACATCGCCGAGCCGGCGCTCAAGGCGTTCGGCGAGAAGTGGGCGCACGATCCGCTGGTGATGAACCAGTGGTTCACGATTCAGGTCACGCGCCCGCAGGAGGATGTGCTGGAACGCGTCAAATACCTGATGGCGCATCCGCTGTTCTCGCTCAAGAATCCCAACAAGGTGCGCGCGCTGATCGGTGCCTTCGCGGCGCTGAACCGCGTCAACTTCCACCGCCTCGACGGCGAGGGCTATCGCCTACTGGCCGATGTGGTGATCGAGCTCAATAGCCTCAATCCCGAGATCGCCGCGCGCATAATCACGCCGCTAACGCGTTGGCAGCGTTTCGACGAGCAGCGTCAGGCGCTGATGAAGGCCGAGCTCGAGCGCATTCGTGCCGAGGAACTCTCGCCCAACGTCTTCGAAATGGTCGAACGGGCGCTGGCCGACGCCTGATAGCCGACGTTGCATGAAGACGTTGCATGAAAAAGTGACGGCAAAACGCCGCTGCCTTGGCAGCGGCGTTTTTGCGTGGGTGGGTATCGTGTTGGCCGTTGCAATAAGGCGCTTCAGCGAATGAGCCAGCCGAGCACCAGCAAGCCGAGAAACAGCCATACGAGACCGCCGACGAAGCCACGCCGGAGAAGTGCGCGAATTCCTCGGTAAAGCATCCATACGCCGATGACCAGCACCACCAGATTGATGAGCGAGGGATTGACGCCCAGCGAACGGGCGAGGCCGTCGAAGAAGCGGTCGATCGCTACCCACAACCCTGCGAATAGCGTGGAGAGGGCGTCGATGATGGCGCGCAAGGCGTCGCCGAGGAACTCGCCGAGCCAGTGGAAGAATCTGTCGATCTGCATGTCACATCCTTTTTGTGAGCGTGCTTATGTGAGCGTCTCGCCCCATATGCCGTCGGGCGCATGCCATTCTATGCGGCAAGGCGCCAGGATGGCAGGGGCGCCTTAGGATGGGGTGGCCTTTATGCTTTTCTTCTTGCATGCTGCAAGTGTCATGTGTTGGCTATCGGTCGTGGGCGATGAAAGTTTGTTGCGTCCTAGCCGATAACTAGAGGGCGTAAAGCGCATTCATTCACTTGAAGGGAGGAGCTTCATGGATTCATCCGTGAACGCAGCCGTGGGAACTGCGATGGCGTTGCAACAGCATAACGCCGATCAGCAGTCGCAGATGGGCCTGCTCAAGGAGTCGCTCAACAATCAGGCGTCGCATGCGTCGCAACTGATGGAAGCGGTTTCCCCCCAGCAGTCTCTGGCAACGACCGGCACCGTGGGTACGCAGGTCAATACCTACGCCTGAGCCTAGGATAGGCTGGTCAAGAATGCCGTGGCGCCTAGCGTCGCGGCATTTTCATTGTCGAGCACTCACACCGTAGTGGCCTATTCCTCACCCTTGTAGCGCGACACGGTCTCCTTGGCAGCCTGTCGCAATAGGCTGATATCGATGCCCACGGCGATGAAATCGAACCCCCAGTCGGCATAGCGTCTGGCATCCGCCTCGACGGGGGCCAGAATGCCGGCCGCTTTGCCGGCGGCGTGGGTGGCGTCCAAAGTATGCCGAATCATCGCCTGGACCTCAGGATGGTTGGGATTGCCGATATGTCCGCTGTCGGTGGATAGGTCGAAAGGCCCGACGAAAACGGCGTCGATGCCTGGAGTAGCGGCGATAGCCTCGGCGTTGTCGACCCCGCTGCGAGACTCCACCTGCACGATCAGGCATAGCTCTTCATGGGCCGTCGTCATGTAGTCTTCCACCTCGCCCCAGCGCGTGGCGCGTGTCAGGCCACCGCCAACGCCGCGACATCCCTGCGGCGGGTAACGTGTGGCGGCGACCAACTGGGCTGCCTGTTCGGCGGTGTCGATCATGGGGATCATCAGCGTCTGGGTGCCGATGTCGAGCAGTTGCTTGATCAGGGCTGGGTCATGGTTGACGGTGCGTACGACCGGGGCGCAAGAATAGCCGGCAACAGCCTGCAACTGAGTGAGAATCGTGGGTACGTTATTGGGCGCATGTTCGCCGTCGATCAATAGCCAATCGAACCCCGTGGTCGCGAGAATCTCCGTGGCATAGCCAGTGGCGAAACCGGCCCAGCAGCCATAGCGGGTATCGCCGGTCAGTGACGCTTTGAAGGGGTTGTGGGGCAGTTGCATGGCTCATGTCCTTTTTCATTAGATGACTATTGCATACAAAAAACGTAACAGCCTTTCGAGTCAGCGGCCATTGCACCAGCGTCTAATACGCGGTGTCAGTATGGTGTGTCCGGATGCGACGGGACTGGGCGGTGCTCGAGAACTCGGCGCAGGACGAAACTGGAATGCGCGCCGGTAACGCCTTCGATACGTGTGATCTGATTGAGCAGCAGGTTCTGGTAGTCATCCATGTCGTGGACCACTACCTTGAGCTGATAGTCGGCCTCCTGGCCGGTGATCAGCAGGCATTCCTGCACTTGGGGCAGCGCTGCGACCTTGGCCTCGAAGTTGGCGAAGCGTTCGGGTGTGTGCCGGTCCATGGAGATATGCAAGAGCGCCGTGAGGCTATGCCCCAGCCGTTTGGCATCCACCAGAGCGCGATAGCCGGTGATCAGGCCGCTGTCTTCCAGGGCTCGCACACGTCGCAGGCAGGGCGAGGGCGACAGGCCGATACGTTCGGCCAGCTCCTGATTGTTGATACGCCCATGGTGCTGGAGGATCTCGAGTATCTGACGGTCGTAGCGGTCGAGCGTCACTACGTCGGCTGGCGTGCTATCTTTTGGCATTATTAGTCTCTTATGAGAATGATATTGGAATTATATGCCAAAAAAAGACCTCGTCGAGGACGATTTAGCAATCGTCTGCGGGGTAAGGCAGCGTAGACTGTGATCATTGCCACACGCAGTCGGCTCGTTCGTTCATTCATTTTCACAGGACCGTTGTCATGAGTTGCTTCGACCATCGCAAGTATCGCCCGGCGCCGCGCGTGCCCGCCTTCGACCGTCAGTGGCCGGATCGCGACCTGGTGACGGCACCGACCTGGGTCAGCGAGGATCTCCGCGACGGCAACCAGGCGCTACTCGAGCCGATGAGCGTCGCACAGAAACAGCGGCTGTGGCAGCAGATCATCAAGGTCGGCATCAAGGAAGTCATGGTCGGCTTTCCGTCGGCCAGTCAACCGGATTACGATTTCGTGCGCTGGTTGATCGAGGAAGACCAGATTCCCGACGATGTGACCATCGCGGTGCTGGTGCAGTGCCGCGAGCATCTGATCGAGCGGACCTTCGCGTCGTTGGTGGGTGCCAAGCGCGCCATCGTGCATCTGTATAATTCCACCTCGACCGTGCAGCGCGAACGCGTTTTCGAGATGGATCGTCAGGGAATCGTCGATATCGCCGTGCAGGGGGCGAGCTGGGTCAAGGCGCACGCCGCGCGCTACCCCGAGGTCGAGTGGCGCTTCGAATACACCCCCGAGAGCTTTTCCAGCACCGAGATCGACTTCTCATTGGCGATCTGCGAAGCGGTGATGGACGTCTGGCAGCCGACGCCGGAGGCGAAATGCATTCTCAACCTGCCCACCACAGTCGAGGTGGGCGGGCCACATCACCATGCCGATCAGATCGAGTATTTCTGCCAGCATATCAGCCGCCGCGACAGTGTGATCATCTCGGTGCATACGCATAATGATCGTGGCGGTGCGGTGGCGTCCGCCGAACTTGCCCTGCTGGCCGGCGCCGAGCGTGTCGAAGGCACGTTGCTGGGCAATGGCGAGCGCACCGGCAACATGGACATCGTCACTTTGGCGATGAATCTGTACAGCCAGGGCATCGATCCCGAACTCGACCTGTCACGCCCCGACGAGATCATCGAGGTGGTGCAGGAATGCACCGGTATTCCCATGCATCCGCGTCATCCCTGGGTGGGGGAGATGGTCTACACCGCGTTTTCCGGCAGTCACCAGGACGCCATCCGCAAGTCGCTCAGAAAGCAGCAGGCGGACGAACCGTGGCAGGTGGCGTACCTGCCGATCGACCCGCGCGATATCGGGCGCGATTACCAGGCGGTCATTCGCGTCAATAGCCAGTCCGGCAAGGGCGGCATGACGTTCCTGCTCGAGCGCGATTACGGCATCAGTCTGCCGCGCTGGATGGCGCTGGAGCTGGCCCCGGCGGTGCAGGCAGTGAGCGAGACGGTGAGTGGCGAATTATCCAGCCAGCGCATCCGCGAGGTGCTGACCGAGACCTTCTCCCGGCATGAACCGCTCTCGTTGACCGGATACCGGTTGGATCGTGACGCTGACCAAGGCTTGACGGTATCACTCGACGATGCCGGTCGGGCGGTGCGTTTGAGTGGCCAGGGCAACGGTGTCATTTCGTCGTTCATGACTGCCTGGCAAGCCCATACCGGACAATCGGTGAGCGTCGTCGATTACAGCGAGCACGCGCTGGGTGAGGGCAGCGACGCTGTGGCGATCGCCTTCGTGCAACTCAATGTGGCAGGGCAGCGCATCAGCGGCATGGCCGAGGACGGCGACACCGTCAGTGCCTCGCTCAAGGCCGTGTTGAGCGCGCTCAATCGCGCGGGCCATCAAGGCACGATGTCGGCGTTGGCGGCCGAGGCGCAAGCATCGGCATAGAACGTCAGTGAGTGATGGGCCACGACCGCATGAATAGGAAGGCGGTCGTGGCGCGTCGCGTGACGCCTACTGCTTGGCGAGGCCGATGGCCTTCATGATCTCACCGAACTTGGCGTCGCTTTTCTCCATGTAGTCGCCGAAGGCCTGTGCGTCCTTCCATTGCACCCCGTAGCCTTGCTTGGCCATGAATGACTGGTAGGTATCGCTTTCGTAGGCGGCATGCAAGGCACTTTCCAGCGTCGCGACGATGTCGTCGTCCATGCCTTTGGGTCCGATGACGCCGCGCCACGCCCCCGTGGTGAAGTCGCTATCTACCTGTGAGGCCACGGTGGGAACATCGGGGAAGCTTTCCAGAGGTTCCTCGGCCATCACGCCCAGGCTACGTACGCGGCCGGAGTCGATCATCGAGCGTGTTTCAGGGAGCGAGGTGGCGGCCATGTCGACGCCACCGGAGGCGAGTTCCGTCATGGCCGGTGCGGCGCCTTGGCTGGGGATCCAGTTGACCTTGTCGGCGGGCATGTCGAGATCCATCAGCAGTCCTCCCAGTGCGACATGCCAGATACCCCCGAGCCCGGTACCGGAGGCATTGAGGTGGCCGTCGGGCTGCTCGCGAATCGCCCCTATCAAATCGCCCAGGTCCTGGTAGTCGGCGTCCTCGGCGACGCTGATGCTAGCGGCATCGAAGTTGATCTGCCCGATGGGAGTGAAGTCCTCGTAGGTGATATCGGTCAGACCTTGCCAATGCATCATGTTGATCTCGACCGTGCCAAGCCCGAGGGTGTAGCCATCGGGATTGGCGCGTGAGATGGCGGTGTGCCCCACGACGCCGCTGCCGCCCGTGCGGTTGACCACATTGATGGTTTCGCCGAGCTCTTCCTCCAGAGCCTTGGCGATGATGCGTGCCGTGGCATCGGTCCCACCGCCAGCGGCCCAGGGGACGATCAGCGTGATGGGCTTCTCGGGGTAATCGGCGAGTGCGGGGGTGGCAAGCCCCATGACCAGTGCTGCGGCAAGCCAATACGGTGAGCGTGGTGTGGCGTGTCCCATTGTTATTGTCCCTCGTTATGGATCCGGTCAAGCCGGGTGGGTGGCATAAGTCACTTAAGATGTAACAGGCACGCGGGCGCTTCGCTAATGCCGAAACCCAGCATGCCGATAAAAATTGGTTATCAAGAGAGAGTATTGGGCTCTATTCGGTGTCTCATCCGTGCGAGGGCATAAAACGGTATAGACGAATGGACAAGCTCGGCACGCCGGGGGAGACGTGCCGAATCAGGCTTTTTGTAAGATGCCCCTTCAGGTATCGCTGCGAACCTGCGCATGGCTGATAAGTGCAAAGATGAAGGTGCCGCCGATCAGGTTGCCGGCCAGCGTCGGCAGGGCGAATTGGAAGAAATACTCGCCGATACTCGCTTGACCGGCGAACATCAGGTACATCACTTCTGTGGAGCCCACGATGATGTGCGTGAAACCACCCAGTGCGACGAGATAGGTAACGATCAGGATGACCCAGATCTTGGCGCCACCGGCGGCGGGGAGCAGCCAGACCATGGTGGCGATCATCCAGCCGGCAACGATGCCCTTGGCGAACATCTGGCTGCCGGTATTCTCCATGACGTGATGGCCCAGGCTGAGAAAGGCCTTATGCGTCTCGGCATCGAACAAGGGCATATAGAGGATCGCGTATGCGGAGATTGCCACACCCACGAGGTTACCGATGAGTACGACACCCCATAGCCTCAGCAATTTGAGAAAGCGCATGATGCGTGGCGTGCTCATGACCGGCAGCACGGCGGTGACGGTGTTCTCGGTGAAGAGTTGTTGACGCGCGAGGATGACCACTATAAAGCCGATGGTGTAGCCAAACGCCTCGATGAGAAAACCGATATCGCTGTCTGGCAGGCGCGCGTGAAGCAGGCCCCTGGCAAGCATCGAAAAACTCATCGACAGGCCGGCGGCGAGCGCCGACCAGAACAGCGCCGAGGCGGCGCGTTTGAGCTCCGTCTCGCCTTCTGCCCGCAGCGACTCATGGACGGATGCGGCGCGTGACTGTCGAGGGCCGCCATTCAGATGCAGGTCGTGTTCGTCGTCTTCTACCCGGCTGGGGGGTGTGAGGTTGGAGGGGTGGCTCACGCAGCTATCCTTCTATCGAAAGGTGGGAAATCGTCGTGGATTCTGTGGGATACAGTGGCAAACGTTATGCTGACACGATAGACGATAACGCAGGCGAAGGAAGAGGCGAATGTCGACGATATCATGGGCGATAGTGGTACATCTGGGGATGGCCTGGCTGGCGGGAAGCCTGATCGGGCTGGAACGTACCTTTCATGGGCGTCCGGCGGGGTTTCGGACACATGCGCTGGTGTGCGTCGCATCGGCCTTGTTGATGATGGTGACGGTCTACCAGTGGGAGTGGCTAGGCAGCAACGTGCCCGAAGAGACGGTCAGAACCGATCCCACGCGCATGGCCCAAGGCATCATGACCGGTATCGGCTTCCTGGGCGCCGGCGTGATCTTCAAGGAAGGGCTGACGGTGCGTGGCTTGACCACGGCGGCCTCGATCTGGATCACCTCGGCGCTGGGTATACTTTATGGGATTGGCTTCTGGCTGCCGGGGGTGCTGGCGACGGGGGTGACCCTGTTGACGCTGTCGTTGTTTCGCTTGGTCGAAGCGCGGATGCCGAGCCGAACTTTCGCGCGCTGCATTCTACGTTTCGATAGCCAACGAATACTCGGCGAGCCAGAGATCTATGCACTAATGAGAGCGCACCGCTTCCATATCGAAAGTCTCAGCTATCGCACGCGCGACGAGGGACGTCAATTCGAATACCGCATGATGCTGCGGACACACGATCGTCACTACCTGCCATTGTTGGCCACCGACTTGCGTAACCACGAGACGTTGTTGGAATTTCAGTTGTCGCCGACCGGTGATTGATAAAGGAGCCGCCAGCATCGCTGTCTGGATGCTGGCGGAAGTAGCCAACGACGGAGTCAATCACAAGGGGACGCGACGTTTGCGAGGAAGAAGAAGGCTTACCAGTTAGAAGGCAGCAAGGCCCTGATGTCGTTGTCCATTGGTACTTCGAAGCTCGAGGCACCCAAGACCTGGCGGTCCGCGATGCGTACCAGCCGAGCGTTGACGAATAAGGTTCCTTCTCCTTGTGCGTAGGTGCCCAGCAACACGGCCTGGGCGTCATGATTGGCGCTCAAGCGTTGTACGTTGCGGGACAGGATCAGTTCCCCGGTATTCTGTTCGATATACAGGCTGTCACGCATCTTGACTTCGATGACATTCATACCGCCCTGGACGAGACGTGAGGTGAAGGTCTCTGACAGCGTGCGACCGAGCGTTGACGACTGATCCAATTGGTCGACATCGACGAAGGTGGTGGCGATGATCGGTGCCCGATCACCGAGTTGCTCGTTGCTAGTGGAAAGCAGTTTATCGGCGGCTTCGTCGACGCGCGTCAGCATGCTGGGCTCGGGGGCCGTTGCTTGACGGTTCTGAAGAAGGCTGCAACCGGAGAGAACCAGCAACAGAATGGCCAGTGTCAGCAGGCGCAATGTGACGCGCCCGGTACGGCATTGCTTGGATGACATGTCGAGCGGTCTCCTCACCAGTCGGATGATAGCGGCAGGCCGGCGGAATCGCCGGTGTCGGACGCACCGTAATGACCGCTATCACCCGCGTTGATGTAATACATGTTCGAGGACGAATAGCGCAGCGTGTCGTGCTGGCTGACCTGGGTCGTGATAATGGTCTCCTGCTGGCCGGTGGTGGTCCAGCTACCGCTGAAGGTATCGGCCAAGGCGGCACCGGGAATCAGAGCCAAGGCGGGTTCGGTCCAGTGGTTGAAAGGAATGGTCGCCACGGCAATACCTGCGGCCAATGTGGTCAGAGCCCCCTGGGGCGGCCGCACGAAACCGCGATCCTCGTGACGGATCACCTGGACATCGAAGCTGACATGGGCGGCGCCATCCGGCTGGGTGCGAACGATGGCACCTTGCTCGACCAGTTCACTGGTCAGCAGTGAACGGAACCCGCGGCTGAAGGCGGTCTCTTTCTCATGCGTCTCGATATAGAGCGGTTCGCCCCACAAATCGCGCTTGGCGAGGATCTCGCCTGCCTCGTGTTCGGCAAGCACTTCCCAATGCTGCGCGGCCTGCATGCGTTGCTGCTCACTGGTCGGGTAGGTCGTGGCGATGGGGGCCTGCGAGGTGTTGACCCCGAAGCAGCCGCCCAATAGGACGGCGCTTAGCACGACCCCCCAGGTACGGAATGGCATGGCGTTTCCTGTGCGATGGATGATCGGCGGACACGAGGCATTGCTTGGAGCATTGCCCTGAAAGGAAATATCGGCGGGGAGAGCACGCGCTTTAGGCCATGCTCTGAAAGTGTCGGCGAGCGTCGATTTTTGGGGTGACATTCTAGCAGAGAAAAGCATGCGTCATCGGCCAGTTGCATCTTGGTGTGTTCGGGGTAAGGTGACGTTCTTTTTGTCGCTGCGGAGGTTCCATGTCGGGGGCCCGTTTGCTTCCCTTGCTGGTGGGATGCGTGATGTTGTCGCCACTGGCGATCGATATCTACTTGCCGTCACTGACGGTCATGGCGCGCGAGTTCGACGTCCCGTTCAGCCGACTCCAGTTCACTGTAACATTACTCTTGCTGAGCGTCGGTCTGGGGCAGGTGTTGGTCGGCCCGCTGACCGATCGCTTCGGTCGTCGTCCGGTGCTGCTTTGCGGCACCGTGGTGTATATGGCGGGAGCGCTGCTGGGGATGATGGCGACCAGTCTCGGGCCGCTTTACGTCTCGCGTGTACTGCAAGGATTGGGAGCCTGCGCAAGCATGACGGTGGCTTTTGCTGCGGTGCGCGACTGCTTTACTGCCGAGCAAGGTGCGAAACTCTACAGCTATCTCAACGGCGCGCTATGCATCATTCCTGCACTGGCGCCAGTCATTGGCGGTAGTCTGGCGGTGACCTTCGGTTGGCGCAGCAATTTTGCGTTCATGTTCGTCTTCGCGGCGGTGCTGGGCGTGGCTGCCTTCTGGCGCTTTGCCGAGACGCGGCCTCAGGATACGGCAATCGAACGCCGACTTTATCGTTGGGCCCGTTATCGACCGGTATTGACCAGTGTTCGCTTTGTCTATTTCGCGGGGCTGGCCGGAGTGATCATGTCGGCGATCCTGGTGTACGTGTCGACCGCCCCCGTTATCCTGGTGGATCGCCTGGGGTTATCGGAACTGGCGTTTAGCGGCTGGTTCGGCGCCAATGCCGTGGTCAATATCACAGCGTTTTTCTTCGCGCCGCGTATCATTCATCGTCTCGGGCGGATCGGCACAGTGCGTTTAGGGCTGGGGCTGATCATCGTTTCGGGTATCCTGCAGGCACTGATTGTCACGGCGTTGCCGCTGTCGGCCATCGGTTTCATGGGGCCGATAGGGGTGCTCTCCGTGGGCTTTTCATTGGCGCTGGGCGCGGCCTCGAGCCTGGCACTCGAGCCATTTCGTGAGCGCGCCGGGACGGCTGCCGCCTTGCTGGGGGCCTTGCAGTTGGGCGGCGGTGCGTTGCTGGCTACGCTACTGCTGGCGACCTCGTTACCGCCGCAATGGACCCTGGTACTGATCGGCGTTGTGTTGGTTTCTCCCTTGTTGTGGCTTTCCTGGCGAGTGGCGCCGGCGCCATGAGTTTGTGAAGATACGAGTGGCAAAGAGGCGTGCCAGGTGACAGACATCAAGGAGCAGGCATGTTCATCGTATCGCTGGAGTACGTAGTCGACCCGGACACGGTCGAGCCGTATCGCATGGCACACATGGCCTGGGTGCGCCAAGGATTCGAGCGCGGCGTATTCATCGCCTCGGGGCGTAAAACACCACCCAGTGGTGGCATCATTCTGGCCAGAGCGACTTCGCGGGAGCGTTTGACGGCCTGGCTTGATGAAGATCCTTTTATCGTCGCCGGTGTAGCGCAATATCATGTCGAAGAATTCATGCCGACGACGGTAGGTAGCGGTTTCGAGGTGCTCAAGGGAATATGAGTACCCGTTGGTGCAAGATGCACATGGTGAGAGAGGCAGGCGTGTCTCAAGGAGCGAGGATGATGAATCGATGAGTGACACACTTCAGCCGGTCGCACGCGATGGAGACGCATGGCTGATTCTAAATGGTAAAGCCGCTCAACTTCCGGATGTCCGCGAAGCTGTGGAGCGCGTGCGTGCAGAGGGGCACCATCTGGCGGTGCGAGTGACCTGGGAAGGTGGTGACGGCGTGCGCCTGGCCCGGGAAGCCAGCGAGGCGGGTATCACGCGCATCATTGCCGGGGGCGGTGACGGCACGGTCAACGAGGTCGTTGGCGGCCTGATGCAACTGCCCCAGGAATCGCGCTCGACCCTGGGCATTCTCCCGCTGGGGAGTGCCAACGATTTCGCGCGTGGCCTAGAATTGCCATTGGATCCTTTGGAGGCGCTGCGCGTGGCATTGGATGCCAGCCCCCACAATGTGGACGTCGGTAGTCTAGGGGGGGATTATTTCATCAACCTAGCCTCCGGCGGCTTCGGTGCCCAGATCACCAATTCGACACCGGCTCCCCTCAAACGGCTTTTGGGTGGTGGTGCCTATTCGTTGATGGGCATGCTCAAGGCTTGGAATTATCAGCCTTACCGAGGCCGTTTGCGATTTCCCGGTGGCGAACGCAATATCCCCTTGTTTCTGTTCGCGCTGGGCAATGGTTCTCAAGCGGGAGGGGGGCAGCAGTTGGCGCCCCTGGCCAAGGTCGATGATGGCCTGTTGGAGCTACTCCTCGTGCGTCATTTCACCTCGCTCAGAGAGATGAAGCAGCTTATCGACGAACTGGAAAACCTCCCGCAAAGCGGTAAGTTCGTCGAGTATTTGCAGATTCCGTGGGTCGAGTTCGAAGGTGAGAGCGCCCTACCGCTGAATCTCGACGGCGAGCCGTGTTTCCACGAACGTTTTCGCGCTGAACTGATACCCGGAGCGCTTTCCCTGGCGGCACCTTCGTCTTCTGCGCTGTACTTACATCAAGACGATCAGGGGGGAGGCGTTACAAGATCTCTTGCGTGATCGTTTGCCCAGGGCGCTTCAAGGCGCTTACGCTTGAAATGAGCGTGTAAGTGCTCAATGTCAATATGTGTAATGTGATGCACAAGGTAAATGACACAAGGATTGCCATGGACCCATTCATGCAGGCAGCCATCGACGAGGCTCGCAAGGGATACGATGCAGGCGGGGTGCCTATCGGGTCGGTGCTTGTGCATCGGGGCGTTATCATCGGGCGTGGGCATAATCAACGCCAGCAACGTGGCAGTGCCATCTTGCACGGTGAGATGGACGCCTTGGAAAATACCGGTCGTTTGGCGGCACCTGTGTATCGTGAAGCGGTGCTTTATACCACACTGTCACCCTGTGCCATGTGCAGTGGTGCCATTTTGCTTTATGGCATCCCCGAGGTCGTGATTGGTGAAAACTCGACCTTCCAAGGGGAAGAGGCGCTATTACGCCAACGTGGTATCACGCTTACGGTAGTCGATGACCCACAGTGCAAAGCGTTGATGGAGCGATTCATCGCCGAACGGCCCGAGATTTGGTACGAAGATATTGGCGAGTCCGGTATATAGGACTCGCCGGCCCTGTACCATGAGGCCTGTATGGCCTCATGGGCTTTTAGGAAAGTGCCGGTCATCCGGCAAAAATGAGCGACTCAAGGAGAGAAATGATGACGTATAAGCAATGGACGATGAGTGCGTTGGCATTGGTGATGTCACTTGGCCTGGCGGCCTGCGATAGCGGTGACGATCCCGCTCAGGAGGCTTCCGACAATGGCCAACAGGCTGCCGAGGAAACCCAGCAAGCCGCTGATGAATCCGGCGATGAAATGTCCGAGATGGGCGATGAAGCCAGCGACGACATGGAAGAAATGGGTGACGATGCTGCTGACGAGTCCTCTGACGCCATGGATGAAGCGGGCGATGAAGTTGACGAGGCTCAGGACGAAACCGCAGACGCCGCTGACGACGCTGGCGATGAAATGAGCGAAGCCGCCGACGACGTTGGCGATGAAATGGACGAAGCAGCAGACGAAGCCGACCAGGAAGCCGATGAGATTGAAGACGACGCTGAAGATGACGACAAGTCGTAATCTCGACTGACTCTGCTCAAAGAAAAGGCACATGGCGTATAAAAATGCGTCATGTGTCGCTTGGTCTCTGCGAAAAGCACGTCAGGCAGCGTATATATCAAGGCAAGTTGATCGTGTAGTGCTGATGCTCGACTTGCAAGAAAAGAGCCCACTGTCAGGTGGGC
>NZ_JAKGAM010000016.1 GCF_023061285.1 Chromohalobacter nigrandesensis | reverse complement strand
CGCCGGGCCTTGCCCGGCGTCTTTCTGTCATTTTGCTAGCTCTTCTCACCCCAAGGCCGCAATGGCGCGATGCTCAAGGCATGGCATGATGGCATCTGTTTCAGTGAATGCCGCACAGGCGAGGAGACAGCATGCCCACTATCATCACCCCCGATATCTGTGACGCCTATCCCGACGTCAAGGTGATCGAACCATCGCTGGCCAATGTCGGTGGACACGACGCCTTCTACGGGCCGGTGCGCACGGTCAAGTGCTTCGAGGACAACTCCCGCGTCAAAGAAGCGGTCAACGAATCCGGCGATGGCGCCGTCCTGGTCGTCGACGGCGGCGGCTCCTGGCGTTGCGCGCTGCTGGGCGACATGCTGGCGGCCAAGGCCGTCGACAATGGCTGGGCCGGCATCATCGTCTATGGTTGCGTGCGCGATGTCGACATCCTCAACGAGACCCCGATCGGTATTCAGGCGCTCGGCACGCACCCCCGCAAGAGCGAGAAACGTGGCGAGGGACAGCGCGATATTCCCGTCACCTTCGGCGGCGTGACGATCGCACCGGGACATTGGCTTTACGCCGATAACAACGGCATCGTGATTGCCCATGAGGCGTTAACGCTAGACGACTGATGGCGCAGTCATTTGCCTGCAGCGAGCGACGATGCGAGCCTTGCAACATCCGGATAGGAAACGAAGGAGTTGTCATGCTCGCCACCCGCACGTTGCTGGGTGACATTGCGACCCAATTGCGCGCTCAGGGACGAGCGCTACTGGTTTTTCATCTATTCTTCACTGTCCTCGCTACGGCCGTATTGGTGCCGTTGACGACCTGGACTTTGACCAGCCTACTGCATGCCTTTCATCGTCCCGCGCTCAGCAATGCCCAGATTGCCGATATGGCGCTTTCCCCGTTGGGTCTTGCCTGGGGGCTGGTGGCGCTGGGCCTGAGTTTTCTGCTGATTTTCCTGCAGCAAAGCGGCATGATGCGGTTGGTCGCCACGCCTGGTCCAGGACGCTACCGGGCAACGATGCACACGCTGTGGCAAATCGGTCGTCGCTTTCCGGATATCGCCGGGCTCACCTTCCTTCAGGTCGGCGCCCACTTGCTGCTCGTTGCCCCTTTCGCGTTGCTGATCGGCTATTGCTACGATACTTTGCTTGGCGATGCCGAGCTGTACGTCGTAATGCGCATGAAACCTCCGGCCTTGTGGTATTTCGCCATGCTCGGCGGCGGCCTCGCACTCATCGCACTATGGCTGCAAGCACTGCTTTATGCGCGCTGGTTCCTGGCGCTACCCGCCCTGGTGCTGGACCGACTTTCACCTATCCAGGCGCTGACACGCAGCCGTGAGCTGACACGGGGGCGACACGCGCACATCACGGCACTGGCGCTGGCATTCGCCTTGGGGGTCGCCGCGCTGCCGGTTCTATTCAGCATCCTGTTCAATAGTCTGGCATCGCCGCTGATCAGCCACCTCCCGGATCGCATCTCGTTGCTGATTCCTGTCATGCTGGTCTACGTGACGGCCTATACGCTGTCGATCATCGCCGTGACCTTTCTGGGGGTCGTGGCCAATAGCCTGCTGGTGGCCAATCTCTATCGACGCTTGGGGGGCGGCATGCTTGGCGTCGCGGACGCGCCGGCGCCCCAGAAACCGGGCTGGTGGGCCTGGACCGCCGAGGCCGTCTTGCTGCTCTTCGCGCTGCTCCAAGCGGGATGGGTGCTGAGCGACTTCCAACTGCGCGACGATGTCACCGTCACCGCCCATCGCGGCAGTTCGATGGCGGCACCAGAAAACACCCTGGCAGCGATGCGTCAGGCCATTCAGGAAGGCGCCGACTACCTGGAGCTGGATGTCAGGCTGCTGCGCGACGGCAATGTCGTCCTCTCTCACGACCGAACGCTGGAACGCCTCACCGGCCAGGCACTGAATGTCAACGACCTGACGCTAGAAGAAACACGCGATATCGATATCGGCAGTTGGTTCGGTGCTGACTTTTCCGATGAACGCTTGGCAACGCTCGATCAGGTGATCGGCCTGGCACACGGCAAGTCGCGCCTGTACGTCGAGCTCAAGCCCACACCCGGCAACGAGCAGGCGCTCATCGAAGCGGTCGTCGAGCGTTTGCGGCGTTACGGCATCGCCGACAGCGCAGTGATCGCCTCGCTATCGCCGACGGTAATACGTGACGTCGAGGAATACGCCCCCGACATCGATACCACGCTGTTCGTCCAATTCCTGCTGCCGGGCGCCCTGGCTTCAACCCCGGCAGACATCATCGGCCTGCGGCACACTCGCGCCGATGCTGGCACTGTCAGCATGGTGCATGACAGCGGCCGCGAATTGCACGTCTGGACCGTCAACGGCGCTCGAGACATGTCGCGCTACATCGACATGGGGGTCGACAATATCATCACCGATCGACCCGCGACGCTGATCGACTTGCTCACCGAACGCGCCACCCTCAGCGATGGCGAATTATTGCTGGTCAAATTGCGCAACTGGTTACATCAGTGAATGGAGCTAATAGAAGCAAGCGCCCACCCGCAACATATGCACCGTCTCCGAAAAAGGGCGCACCTCTCGGCGCGCCCTTCCATTTTCCAAGAGCAATTTTCGAGAAGCAGCCGATTCAGCCGACTTTTTCACCGGCCAGCATGAACCAGGTTTCGAGCACCGCATCGGGATTCAATGACACCGAATCGATGCCCTGCTCCATCAGCCATTTCGCGAGCTCGGGGTGATCCGACGGTCCCTGACCGCAGATGCCGACATATTTGCCCTGTGCCCGGCACGCCTGGATGGCCATCGCCAACAGTTTCTTGACCGCCGGATTACGCTCGTCGAAGAGATGCGCCACGATGCCCGAGTCGCGATCCAGCCCCAGCGTCAACTGGGTCAGATCATTGGAGCCGATGGAGAAGCCATCGAAATGCTCCAGGAACTCGTCAGCCAAGAGCGCATTGGCCGGCAATTCGCACATCATGATGATCTTCAGGCCCTGGCCCTGGGAGGATGAAGAAGCGCCTCGCTTGAGCCCATTGGCTTCCATCAGGGAGACGACCTCACGCCCTTCTTCCGGCGTTCTCACGAAAGGCACCATGATCTCGATGTTATCGAGCCCCATGACATCGCGAACCCGCTTCAAGGCGCGGCACTCCAGCTCGAAGCACGGGCGGAACGTCTCGGAGATATAGCGCGAGG
The DNA here is from genome assembly GCF_023061285.1 of Chromohalobacter nigrandesensis. Lineage (GTDB taxonomy): Bacteria > Pseudomonadota > Gammaproteobacteria > Pseudomonadales > Halomonadaceae > Chromohalobacter > Chromohalobacter nigrandesensis. Next base: position 67,959 of record NZ_JAKGAM010000016.1, on the reverse strand, counting down.
CGCCGCGGAACCCGAGCATCGGGTTCTCTTCACCGGGCTCGTAAAGCTTGCCGCCGATGAGATTCTCGTATTCGTTGGACTTGAAATCGGAGAGCCGCACGATGACGCGCTTGGGATAGAATGCCGCCGCCAGGGTGGAAATACCCTCCACCAACCGGTCGACGTAAAAACTGACCGGGTCATCGTACCCGGCGGTACGCAGATCGATGGTCTGCTGCAGATCGGCGGGTAGCGTGGCGTAATCGATCAATGCCTTGGGATGCACGCCGATCATGCGATTGATGATGAACTCCAGGCGTGCCAGCCCGACGCCCGCATTGGGCAAGCTGGAAAAGCCAAAGGCACGATCAGGATTACCGACATTCATCATGATATCGAAAGGCAACGCCGGCATATTGTCGACCGTCGTGGTCTGACAATCGTAATCCAGCAGGCCATCGTAGACATGGCCGGTATCGCCTTCGGCACAAGAGACCGTCACCTCGCGGCCATCGGCAAGCGCCTGGGTAGCATCGCCACAACCCACCACGGCGGGGATGCCCAGTTCACGCGCGATGATCGCCGCATGGCACGTACGCCCACCTCGGTTGGTGACGATCGCCGAGGCGCGCTTCATGATCGGCTCCCAATCGGGATCGGTCATGTCGGTCACCAGTACATCACCGTCATACACCTTATCCATCTGCTCGGGACTGGCCACGACTTTGACCGCGCCCTGGCCGATGCGCTGACCGATGGCGCGACCATCTACCAGTACACGGCTTTTCTCCTTGAGCTGAAAGCGCTCAAGCTTGCCGCCTTCCACGTTGGAGACCACGGTTTCAGGGCGTGCCTGAACGATGTACAGCTTGCCATCGTCGCCATCGCGCGCCCATTCGATATCCATCGGGCGTCCATAGTGCTCCTCGATGGTCACCGCTTGCCGAGCCAACGCCATGACCTCGTCGTCGCCGAGACAGAAGCGCTGGCGATCGACATGCGGCACATCCACGGTCTTCACCGAGCGGCCAGCGGTACTTTCCTCGCTATAGACCATCTTGATCAGCTTGGAGCCCAGTGTCCGTCGCAGCACGGCCGGACGCCCCGCCGCCAGCGTCGGCTTGTGCACATAGAATTCATCGGGGTTGACCGCACCCTGGACGACCGTCTCGCCCAACCCCCAGGACCCCGTCACGAACACGGCATCGCGGTACCCGGATTCGGTGTCGAGCGTGAACATCACGCCACTGGCCGCCGTTTCGGAACGCACCATCTTCTGCACGCCAGCAGAAAGCGCCACGTTCTCGTGCGGATAGCCACGATGCACACGGTAGGCAATGGCACGGTCGTTGAACAGTGACGCGAAGACCTCGTGAACGGCGCGCTTGACGTTGTCGAAGCCTTCAATATTGAGGAAGGTTTCCTGCTGTCCCGCGAACGACGCGTCGGGTAGATCCTCCGCCGTCGCGGAAGAACGTACCGCTGCCTTGAGATACGGATGCTTGTCCTGCAATTGGCCATAGGCCTCGGCCAGGACCCGCTCGAAAGCCGGCGGCAGTGGCGTATCGATGACCCACTGACGAATCCGCGCCCCTGTCTCGGCCAGCGCCGTGACATCGTCGACATCCAGGCGCGCTAACGCCTCGTTGATGCGCTCGTTGAGGCCCTCGTGCGCGAGGAATTCACGATAGGCGACGGCGGTGGTGGCAAACCCACCCGGAACCGTAACGCCGGCATCCGCGAGGTTGGAGATCATTTCCCCGAGCGACGCGTTCTTGCCGCCCACCCGTTCGACATCATCCATGCCAAGCTGATCGAACCAAACGATATACTCTTCCAAGAGAACCCCCTCGAGTCAGGACGGTGGCGATGACGACGTCGTCACAGCCATTACCGCGCTGGGCGCGGCGGATGCTCGTACCCTATCAAGGGGGCCTGCTATTCGCCATTGGTCTAATAGCGAAGGGGGTGGAGTATTTTTACAACAACACGGTATTTTCGAGGATTCTTGTAGTCACCGTGTCCAGCGCGACGAACCCCTATTTGCGCTTGCCAGAAAGGGGCCAGAGAATAGACATATCATTTTCATCATGTTTGGACATTGCCATGCCCCGCACCGCTTACTTCATCTCCGATGGTACCGGCATTACCGCAGAAACCCTGGGCCGCAGCCTGCTCGCCCAATTCGAAGGCATCGAGCTCGATCTCGTGGTCAAGCCCTATATCGATACCTTGGAAAAAGCCCATGACCTGGCAGCCATCATTGCCCAGACCGCCGACCGCGACGGCACCCGCCCCATCGTAATCGATACCATCGTCGATCAGTCGATCCGTACCATCATCGCCGACGCGCCAGGTTTCAAGGTGGATATCTTCTCGACCTTCCTGGCCCCTCTCGAGGAAGAGCTGGCCACTCACTCGACCTACACAGTGGGGCGCACCCATGCCATCGGTCGCGACGATGTCTACATGCACCGTATCGACGCCGTGCATTTCGCCCTCGACAACGACGATGGCGCGCGCACGCACCAATACGATCAGGCCGATGTCATCCTGGTCGGCGTCTCGCGTTGCGGCAAGACGCCCACCTCGCTCTATCTGGCGCTGCAATTCGGCATTCGTGCCGCCAACTATCCCCTGACCGAGGACGACCTGGACGAAGACGGCATTCTGAGCATGCCCAAGGCATTGGCGCCCTATCGCCACAAGCTATTCGCCTTGACCATCGACCCACGCCGACTCGCGGCAATTCGCAGCGAGCGTCGCCCCAATAGTCGTTATTGCTCAATGGATCAATGCATGCAGGAGCTACAGCAGGCCGAAGCCCTGTTTCGCCACTATCATATCCCCTACATCGACACCACACGCTTCTCCATCGAGGAGATCTCCACGCGCATGATCGCCGAAACCAGCCTGACACGCCGTTTCAGCCCGCGCTAAACGGACTCACAGATCCGCCAGTGGATGCGTCTCGGCATCCCACAGCGGCATGAAAAAGCCATCGATGTAGCTCGCAGGCACACTGGCGACATCCTTGTAGGCCCATTGCGGCGCCCGGTCCTTGTCGATCAACAGCGCGCGAATGCCCTCGGCGAGCTCGGTATGCCGACAGCATTGCACCGACAGCATCAGCTCATCGCGAAACGTCTCCGCCAAGCTGCCATGTCGGTGCCGACACAGCATGCGCCACACCAAGTGCGCCGTGGCAGGACAACCCGCCGCCAGACGCGCACGATTGGCGGCCAGCCAGGCATCCTCACGAGGGTCGTCGAGGATCCGACGTATTACCTGCGTGATATCCGCCGCATCACAGAGAGACTGCAGATGATCGAGACGCGGCATCACCTCGGCCTGCGGCGCCAGCGCCCGGGTCTCAAAGCCGCGCAGGACCTCCCTGACCGCTTGGTGAGGGTAGCGATAATCGGCACTCTCCAAGGCCTTGAGCACGTCTTGGCGCGCCTCACTGGCGATGACGCGATCCGCCAGCCCCAGTTCGAGGGCATCGCGCGCATTGAGCTGGGCACCCGTCACGCCCACGTAAAGCCCTACCCCTGCCGGCATACGCTGAAAAAACCAACTGGCGCCGACATCGGGATATAGACCGATACTGATTTCCGGCATGGCCAGGCGGCTGGTCTCGGTGACGATACGCTGATCGGCGGCGACCAAGAGCCCCAGGCCACCGCCCATAGCGACGCCATCGCCCCAGATGATGAGCGGTTTGGGATAATGATGCAGGCAATGATCGAGGCGATACTCGGCCTCGAAGTAAGCCTGAGCAGCCTTTCCCTCGTCCCCGAACGACTGCGTCATGGCGCGGTACAAGGCGACCACATCGCCGCCCGCGCAGAATGCCTTGTCGCCCGCGCCTTGCAGCCACACCGCGTGCACCGATACATCGTCCGCCCAGGCGTCGAGCTTGGCATGCAGCGAGGTGATCATCGCCAGTGACAAGGCATTGAGACTGCCGGGTGCATTCAGCGTGATGACGCCGAGGCGTCCGCCGTCACGCGTGGGCCACTCCTCGAAGATTATCTCGGATTCCGTCGTCACCATCCCTCACCTTCTGTTGCGAAAAGACGCTGCAAGCCAGCGCTTCATGCGTACGGCTTCATTATGGCAGAGCGCTGACTCACATACCGCGCGGCGCAAAGATCCCCGGCGCATTGCGCCAGTAGCCCTTGTAGTCCATACCGAAGCCGAACACATAGCGGTCGACGACCTCGAGGCTGCAATAATCCGCCTGGAGATCCGGCACGGCCTTACGGTCGTGACGCTTATCGACCAGTACCGCCGTCGCAATACTCGCCGCGCCCGCCCGACGACAATAGTCCAGAATCGCCGCCAGCGTCGTGCCTTCATCGAGGATATCGTCGACGATCACCACATGGCGATCGGCCATGGGAATCTCGGGTGAAACGCGCCAGAAAAGCTCGCCTCCACGCACACCGCCGCGATAGCGCGTCGCATGTAGATAATCCACTTCCAGCGGGAAGCCGAGCCGCGTCAGTAGATGCCCGGTGGTGATCAGGCCGCCGTTCATCACGCAGTAGAAAACTGGCAGCTTGTCACCCAGGTCTTGGGTGATCTCTTCCGCCATACGGTCGAGCGCACGCTCGACTTCCTGCTGCGAAATGAGGCAATCGGCATGCGCCATGACATCGCGCATGGTCGCCAGGGATTCCTGGCAAACGGGAGTAGATTTAGGCATCGGATTCCTGGTCGTGATCCTGGGAAGCTTCATTCACTTCGCCTCGTCCGGCATTGCGCGAACGCTGGCGAGACGATGTATAGGGCGCCTCGCGGTCGGGCGCCGCTTGCGAGTGGGGGTTTCCGGATGTCGCGTTCTGATCGTCACCGGCATCGGCATCATTATCATCATTGCCGGCCTCGTTCTGCACACTATCACCGCTCGTCTCGTCGGTGATCGCCACCGGGCCGGCAATATGCAATTCGGAGGCCGGCAACGCCAGACGTGCCTCATGCTCGCGAACGATATCGTAGACACGTAGCAGAATGTCCTGCTTCATCGACTGGAATTCGGCCCAGTCAGTGGTCTTGGCAAAGGCATACACGATCAACTCCAGCGCATGCTCACCATAGCTCTGGAAGTACACCAGAGTTTGCTCATCGGTATCCACGTCATCATGCGCATCGAGCATTGAGCGGATTGCCTTGACGATGTCAGACACACGCTCGATATCGGTATAACGCACCCGGATGGTTTCGTATAGGCGCCGATTCCACATGCGTGAAGGATTCTCGAGCACCAGGCTGCTGAAGGCGGAGTTGGGGATATAGATCGGACGTGACGCGAAGGTGCGGATGCGCGTCAAGCGCCAGCCGATATCTTCCACGACCCCTTCGATATCGCGATCTGGAGATTTGATCCAGTCGCCGACGCGAAACGGCTTGTCCAGGTGAATCATTAATCCACCCAAGAAATTGGCCAGCATATCTTTGGCGGCGAAGCCGATGATCAGCCCGCCAGCCCCACCGAAGGCGGCCACCCCCGAGGGCGAGACACCCAAGCTCGTGAGAATCAACAACCCGATGATGACGACGACCACCGCGCCCAATATCTTGGCCACGGCCGATGCCGTATCGGCATCCATGGACTTGCCACGATGCCCCGCTGGCGGAAACACCAGGCGTTTTTCGAGAAGCTTCACGGCCCTGAGCCCCGCCCAGGCCAGCAAGAGCAACGTAATGACGGCGCGCGCCTGGGTCAGATGCCCCTCCGCCCACTCGATCTCCCAGTGATAACGAACGACGGTCAGGCAGAGAGTGACACCCATCAGCCAGATCCAGAGGCGCAACGGGCGTCGCAGTGCCTTGATCAGGATGTCCGCCCAACGATTGTTGGTCTTCTCCAATAACGGCCCGAGACGCCAGATGACGACCCAGCTCACCAGGTCGACGATCAGCGTCAGGGCGATGACCAAACCAATCGCCGCCACCCACAGCGGCATGCCGAGAGTGGTTTGAACCCAATCCATCACGGGAGAAAAAAATTCAAACACGAGGATCCTTCCTTTTAGTACAGGTAACTACGCCGATAGCCCGTGGCGAGATTAGTGCGTGGGCTGTTCCGAAAGTGCCTCGAGACGGGCATGCGCACGACGCCAACGCGCCAACGCCGGCAGCGTTTCAAGCTCGGGGCGGGCCCGGCCGTAGCGCAATTTACCGAGACGCTTGGAGGCATGCCCGGCCGCCACATCGAGTACTTCGAGTGCTGCAGAACGATCGTTACACACCAGTACCATGTCACACCCCGCCGCCCAGGCGGCCTCGGCACGCGCCGAGGGCGACCCAGCCACGTGCGCGCCGGCCATGCTCAGGTCATCGGAAAACACCACGCCTTTGAAGGAGAGTTCCTCGCGCAACATGCCAAGCCAGGGAGGAGAAAAGCCCGCCGGGCGCGAATCGAACGCGGTATACACCACATGCGCCGGCATCACGGCATCCAGCTTGCCGGAGAGCGCCTTGAAGGGAATCAGATCGTGCCCACGCAGCTCCGCTAGCGAGCGCGTGTCCTCGGGTAAGGCATGGTGCGAGTCGAGACTGACGCCGCCATGCCCGGGGAAGTGCTTGCCCACGGCGATCATGCCGGCCTCGTGCAACCCATCGATGAAGGCTTCGCCAAGCACCGTGACGATTTCAGGATCGGCGGAAAAGCTACGATCACCGATAGCCGGCGAATGCTGATCGTCGACATCGAGCACCGGGGCGAAGGTAATATCGAAACCGCAGGCCGCCATCTCCATGCCCAACAGCCAGCCGGCTTCATGGACCAAGGCGCGCGCCGTATCGGGGGTCTCGGCATACCCGGCAGCCAGCGTCGCCATGGACGGCAACCGCGTCACGCCATCACGCAGGCGCTGAACACGCCCGCCTTCCTGGTCGATCGCCAGCAACACATCGGGACGCACGTCGCGAATCGCCCGCGTCAATGCGCGTACTTGCTCGGCATCCTGCGTATTGCGCTGGAAGAGGATTACCCCACCGATCTCGGGGCGTGCCAGAAGATGACGTTCGTCGTCGCTGAGTTGATTACTTTCGATGTCCAGCATGACCGGGCCGAGAGGTTGGGTCATGGTCGCGCTCCTGGAAAATGGAGGAAGGATTCTAGGCGGTGAACGGCATGACGTCGAGCGCAGCCCGTTGTGTAAATACCCTCTCAGTCATGCAGCCAGACCGGGGTGCCGGCCGTTGCTGCGTCGCACACGACCAGCAACGCTTCATCGCGCAACCGTATGCAGCCATGCGAGGCCGGCGTCCCCATCGGCTCCTCGGCGGGCGTGCCATGGAGGTATATATAGCGGCGCTGGCTATCGACATCGCCCCCGCGGTTGACGCCTCGCTCCAAGCCACACAACCACAGGATACGCGTCAATATCCAATCTCGCTCAGGGTGAGTACGGGCCAGTTCGGGCGAAAACACCTCGCCGGTGGGGCGCCGTCCGCGAAAGACACTGCCGGGTGGCAGGCCATTACCGATAACTGCGCGCACGTAATGCCAGCCCACAGGCGTTTGCCCGCTGCCCTCGTGCTGCCCGATACCGTGAGCGCCCGAGGAAATCGCGAACGTCTCGCGGCACGCGTCGCCTTCACGGATCGTCAGCGATTGCGTTCCGAGATCGATGTCCAGCCAGACATCCCGCTCGGGGGGCAGATGGGCGAGTTGTGGCGTTCGCATCATCCCGCCACCTTGAGCGCATCATCGGGCAATGGCGCCTGCATGCCGGCCACGACCACCGGGCGCAGACGCCGAATCAAATCGCGCACGCTGACATGCTCGTGATAATCCTTGTCGGCGATATCGCGCAAGGCATCGAGACCCGACAACGTGAAGATCACCGTGCCCAGCATGAAGTGTAACCGCCAGAAGCGTTCCGCCTCGGGCAGTTCCGGCGTGGCACGACGCACCAGGTCGCTGAAGCGCGAGAACACATTGCCATAGTGCTCCTGGATGTAACGGCGCAAGTGGCCCTGGGCCTGGGTATAGGCGAGCCCCAGCAAGCGCATGAACACCTTGAGGCTATTGCGCTCGGCGGGGACTTCCAACACCGTGCGCGCCAGCGTCTCCAACAACACCTCGAGGGGAATGGCCTCGTCCCGGTATTGCACCTCGAGCTCATCCAGGGCTTGGTGAAAGCGCTCGGAAAAGGGATCGAGATAGCGCGCGAAGACCGCCTGAATGAGCGCCTTCTTGGAACCGAAATGGTAATTGACGGCTGCCAGATTGACCTTGGCCTTGCTGGTGATGGTACGCAGCGAGGTCTCGGCGAACCCCCGCTCGGCAAACAGGACCTCAGCGGTATCGAGAATGCGCGTCACTGTATCTGTCTGAGCCATGGGGCGCCCCGCGTGGAATAAACGGATGTTTAAAACATTCCGATTCTAAGCCTTGTCGTCGATAACGACAAATCCCCCACGTTTGAAACGCCATGCCCCTGTGAGAATGACGACGCGAATGGTTGCACCACGCCCAAGACTGGATACAATCACATACTGTATGCTTGAACACGTCAGTGCCTGCTGGAGGCCCCATGTCACGCTCGTTAACTTCGCGCCAGCAACACGTCTTCGATTTTATCGTCAAGACAATGAATGAGCTTGGCTATCCGCCGACGCGCGCCGAAATTGCCCGGGCCTTGGGCTTTCGCTCGCCGAATGCCGCCGAGGAACATCTTCGCGCGCTCGATCGCAAGGGCGTCATTCGCATGATCCCCGGCACCTCACGCGGCATCCGTCTCACCGGGGAGGACGATAGCGCTTCGGCCAACGCCGACGGCCTGCCGGTCGTGGGTGAGGTCGCCGCCGGTAGCCCAATCCTCGCCGCGGCACACATCGACCGGCACTGCCCTCTCGCACCCGACTATTTCACCCCTCGCGCCGATTATCTGCTGCGCGTTCGCGGGCTCTCGATGAAGAATGCCGGCATTCTCGATGGCGACCTGCTCGCCGTGCATCGCACTCAACAGATCCGCGATGGTCAGATCGTCGTCGCCCGCCTGGAAGACGATGTCACCGTCAAGCGCTTCAAGCGTCAAGGCCATCATGTCTGGCTGCTCGCCGAAAACGAGGATTTTTCACCCATCGAGGTCGATCTACGCCACCAGGAACTCGAAATCGAAGGTCTCGGCGTCGGCGTGATTCGTGGCGGTGGCGGTAACGGCCTGCACTGAGCCGACACGCCGTTCATCATGCGCAAGATCCTTCACGCCGATTGTGACTGCTTTTATGCCGCCGTGGAAATGCGCGACGATCCAGCGTTACGTGACATTCCCCTGGCGATCGGCGGCAGTCCCGAAACGCGTGGCGTCGTCGCCACTTGCAATTACCCCGCGCGCGCCTTCGGCATCCATTCGGCGATGCCCATGGCGCGCGCCATGCGCTTATGTCCGCATTTGACACGGCTCTCCCCGGACTTCGACAAGTACCGCGCTGTTTCGGCGCGCATCCAGGCGCTGTTCCATGAATTGACGTCACTGGTGGAGCCCCTATCCCTCGACGAGGCGTATCTGGATGTCAGTGAGGTCACACGCTTTCAGGGGAGCGCGACCTGGATGGCCAAGTGGCTCAAGCAGGAGGCGCTGGCACGCACGGGTATCGTCATCTCGGTGGGCGCGGCACCCAGCAAGTTTATCGCCAAGCTGGCCAGCGACTGGGATAAACCGGATGGGTTATGCGTCATCGCGCCGGACGAAGTCGAGCCTTTTCTCCTCGCCTTGCCCGTCAAGCAACTGCACGGCGTCGGCCCGGCAACGGCGGCCAAGCTCGAAGACCTAGGCATCGTCACCTGCCGCGACCTGCGTGAATGGCCACTCGAATCTCTGGTCGAGCGCTTCGGCAAGTTCGGACGTCGACTATTCGAGCTGGCGCGAGGTATCGACGAACGCCCGGTACAGATCGAGCGTGAACGCAAGTCCGTCAGCGTGGAGACGACCTATCATCGCGACCTGCCCGACCTGGCAAGCTGTCACGACGCCCTCACGCCGCTCATCGAGCGCTTGACAGCGCGCCTGACACGGCACGGCACACCGGCCATTCACAAGCTGTTCGTCAAGGTTCGCTTCGATGACTTCAGCAGCACGACCCTGGAAACCACGGGTCGCGAAGCGCTGGCCACACGCTTTCAAGCCTTGCTGGACGGCGCCTGGGCACGCGGCGAGCGTCCCGTGCGCCTACTCGGGGTCGGCGTACGCCTGACGCCCGAGGCGCAGCGCCGTCAGATGACACTTTTCGACTGATCTAGCTTCAAGCGAAGACGACCGTCTTGTTGCCATGAATCAAGACCCGATCCTGCAGATGCCAACGCAACCCGCGCGCTAGCACGGCTTTTTCGACGTCACGCCCCAGACGCACCAGATCATCGGCGGTATGGCAGTGCGTCACGCGCTGAATGTCCTGCTCGATGATGGGACCCGCGTCGAGCTCTTCGGTGACATAGTGACACGTCGCGCCAATCAGCTTGACCCCGCGCGCGTAGGCCTGATGATAGGGCTTGGCACCGGCGAACGAGGGCAGGAAACTGTGGTGGATATTGATGATACGCCCCGCGTATCGCTGGCACAGATTGGGCGGCAGAATCTGCATGTAGCGCGCCAGCACCACCGTATCCGCCCGCGCCTCTTCGACCAGCGCCTCGACCTGGGCGAATGCCGCCGCCTTGTCGTTCGCATCGACCGGCACATGATGAAACGGAATGCCATGCCATTCGACCAACGCTCGCAGCGCTTCATGATTGGAGATCACACAGGGAATCTCGCAATCGAGTTCACCCGCGGTCCAGCGATACAGCAGATCGACCAGGCAATGCGACGCACGCGAGGCCATCAGGACAACGCGCTTGGGCTTAGCGGTATCGCTCAGTGCCCAGTCCATCGAGAACTCACTGGCAATGGTGGAAAAGTCGTCGCGCATCGCATCGATACTCAGCGGCAACGACTCGGCCTTGATCTCGTAGCGCATGAAAAAGCGCCCGGTGGCCAAGTCCGAGTGCTGATTGGCCTCGGTGATCCAGCCTCCGTGACCGGCAATATAACTGGATACACGGGAAACGATGCCCACGCGGTCGGGGCACGAGACGATAAGACGATATGAATGGGACATGCGCGCTACCATCAATCCTGAAATGAAGCGGCGATTGGCACCCTTTTGAGAGGGCGCGTCTCACCAGAGGGCGCCTATTGTAGCGAATTCGATCACTACAAGAAGCCTCGATTGTGGCCGCGCCGGGGCATCCCGTATAGTAATGGGTATCTTCACGTTAAGGGATAACGATGTCCCAACCACGCATCCAGATACGCCCCCGCCGCAAGCCTCCTCTTCAGATACTGCCCCTCGGCGGCTGTGGTGAGATCGGCATGAATTTCACCCTTTATGGGCACCTTGATCACTGGATCGTGGTCGACTGCGGCATGATGATTCGCCAGGATCTTCCGCAGGCGCCTTTACAAGTCCCCAATGTCGACCTCTTGCCTTCTCTGGATATCGTCCCTCAGGCGATCCTCGTGACGCACGGGCATGAAGATCACATCGGCGCGATTGCCTGGCTGTGGCCACGCTGGCAGTGCCCAATTCATGCGACGCCACTGGCCGCCGGTTTGTTGCGCCTACGCTTCGCCGAGCAGCACCTGCCCACCGATGCGATTCACGTCATCACGCCCGGCGAGGCCACGCAAAGCGGCCCTTTCGATATACGCTTTTTGCCGCTACCGCACTCGATTCCTGAAAGCTGTGCACTGCTATTGGCGACCCCGACACACCGGATCCTGCACACCGGCGACTGGAAGCTCGATCCCGAGCCCTTGATCGGTGATCCCGTATCCCCACAGCGTTTCCAGGCACTGGCGCCTATCGATCTGGTCGTCGGCGATTCCACCAATGCCCCCGTCGCCGGTCATTCACGCAGCGAAGGCGACGTCGCGCGTGCCCTCGAGACGACGATCGGCGCCTGCCCCGGCCGCGTGATCGTCAGCTGCTTTGCCAGCAATCTGGCGCGTATCCTGGCACTGGGCCGTGCCGCCAAGGCCTGCGGACGCCGCGTCAGCCTCATGGGGCGTTCGATGGAGCGCATGGTGAATGTCGCCCGAGGGCTTGGCTATCTCGAGGACTTCCCCTCGCTGGTCCCCGTTCGCGACCTTGGCTATTTACCGCCCGAAGAGGTACTGGTCATTGCTACCGGCAGCCAGGGAGAACCACGTTCGGCACTCTCGCGCCTGGCCCAGGGGCAGCACCCCGATTTCGAACTCCAGCCCGGCGACAGTGTGATTTTCTCGGCCAAGGCGATCCCGGGGAACGAATTGCTGATCGAGCGATTACAGGCTGGACTCAAGCGCGCCCACGTCACCCTTTACGATGAACGCAATCATCCCGAGCTACATGCCTCGGGGCATCCCGCACAGGAAGAATTGCAGCGTCTTTATGGGTGGCTAGCCCCCAAACGCTTGCTACCCGTGCATGGCGAATTCCAGCACCAACAAGCGCATCGTCTTCTGGCGGAATCGCTGGGCATCGAGGTGTCCTGGATCCCGCGCAACGGCGATATGCTCCACGTCGATAACGAGGGGCTGAGCTGCCTTGCGCGCCACTCACTGGCACCGCATATCGTCACCCAGAACCGCATTCATCCCCTGGAAGGGTTGCACGCTCCCGCCATGTCGGGCATGCATCGCCGCAGCGGCATCTTGAGTTTGACGCTTCCGGTCATTCGTCAGGCATCGGGATGGGCACGCGTGGGGCGCTTATTGTGGGATACGAGTCACGACCTGGCACTGGACGACACTGCCCTCGCCGATTGGCTCGACGACCAGTTGGCCATGCATGAGGCGGACACCATCGCCACGTTACGCCAACAATTACACGCCCCTTTGATGCATTGGCTCGACACGCACCTGCGTCATCTACCCGACGTCCACCTGCATATCATGGCCGCAGAAGAGACATCGCCTCTCGAATCATGATCCAGTATTAAAAAACGGACCCTGAGGTCCGTTTTATCGTTTACGCGTACGCGTGACACTTACTGCTTGCGTTCCTTGTCTTTCTTCGGTGGCCGCCCGCGACGCTTGCGGGGCTGCTCGGACATCAAGTCGTCCAAAGAAAGACCGGCATCGCTCATCGCTTCACGAATTTCTGCCAACTTCCGCTCTTTGGCAGCTTCTTCGGCTTGGCGCTTATGATCTTCCTGCTGCTTCTGTTCGATCACTTCACCGATGACTTCCGACAGCTTGTGGAGCTGCTCCATGCTGAGCTGTCGCGCGGCAGCGCGAGCCACGTTTTTATTTCGCGCAATGCGCTCCAGAGTATCAGTGGACATTCGCCTCCTCCATTTAAAATAACCAACCTGCAGCATAACGCCTTGGCGTTTCTGAAAAGTATATGACTCGAACTTGGTTTAGCAAGAAAATAATGTACTCAAGCCAAGTCAAAACTTCACGCCTTTATGGTTGGGAGACGCATTACGCTACCGCGAAGGAAGCACATGCGCAAAACATTATCCGCCCGTCATATTCATGAAGCGCACGATATCGACATCACCATCCGTACGGAAATGATGGCGCTCGGGTTTCAATGGCATAGCCTCGACGATGCGCTGCTTGAGACGCTCCATATCACCGGGATAACGCCTCAGTACCTCACGTAGATCGACCGAATGCTCATTGCCGAGGCAGAGTAGCAAACGCCCTTCTACCGTGACCCTGACGCGGTTACAGGTATCGCAGAAATTATGGCTATGCGGTGAAATGAAACCGACGCGCGAATCGCTATCCGGCATCCGGAAATAACGCGACGGCCCCAGGGTATTTTCAGTGGTCGGCAACAACGCATAACGCGAAGCAATAGCCGCGTGGACATCATCGCTGGAATAAAAGGTTTCTTCGCGCGAATGATCGGATACATCGCCCAGCGGCATTTCCTCGATAAAGCTGATATCCACGCCTTCGCGACGCGCGAAGTCGACCAAATCGAGCACTTCATCGTCGTTACGCCCCTTGAGCACCACGGCATTGAGCTTGATACGCTCGAATCCGGCATCCCGTGCGGCACGAATACCGGCGATGACATTCTCGAGATCGCCGGTGCGAGTCAAACTGCGAAAGCGCTCGGGATCGAGTGAATCAATGCTGATATTGAGACGCTGCATACCGCCTTCGCGCAGTGCCTTGGCATGCTTGACCAATCCCGCGCCGTTGGTGGTCATGGCAAAGTCCTTGAGGCCAGGTAACGCGCCGACACGCGACACCAGGTCATCGATGCCACGCCGCACCAGAGGCTCTCCGCCGGTCAAACGGATCTTTTCTACGCCCAGTTCGACGAACGCACGTGCTACCTGCTCGATCTCCTCGAGCGTCAATATCTGTGCGCGCGGCAAAAACGTCATGTCCTCGCTCATACAGTAGACGCAGCGAAAGTCGCAGCGGTCCGTCACCGAAATACGCACATAGCGAATCCGGCGCTGAAAGTTGTCGATCAGCTCGGTCATGCTTCCTCCCAACGGGCCGCGTCCCGCGCGTCACTATCACGCGCCGAGACCCAATACGTCCCGCTTGCAGTGTGTTCTTTCTTCCAGAATGGCGCACGTGTCTTGAGGTAGTCCATAAGAAAATCGCACGCATCGAATGCCGCACGGCGATGGGCACTCGCGACCATGACCATGACGATAGGGTCGCTCGGCGACAAGCGGCCGACACGATGCACGATGCGTATCCCATCGAGCGGCCAGCGCGTCGTCGCCTGCTCGGCAATGTCACGCAGCGCCGCCTCGGTCATGCCGGGGTAGTGCTCCAGCGACAGGGCCTGCACGTCCGGGCGTTCATTGAAATCGCGCACCAGGCCGGTGAAGGTCACCACGGCGCCGATATCATGACGCCCCGCCAACAATTGGCGTTGCTCTTCGCCCACATCGAAGACCGGGGACTGCACACGCACATCGATCATGATTGCCTCCTCATCCACCGGTGACCGGCGGAAAAAACGCCACTTCATCCCCATCGGAGAGCGACGTTTCCTCATGCGCCATGGCGTGGTTGACGGCACACAGAATGCGCGCGGCCGACAAGGCCGCGAAGCGAGAATCCTGCGCCTGCAGCGCAGTCTTGAGACTGGCGACATCGAGGCTTTCCAGCGCAGCGACCGGCACTTCCACTTCTTCAATATCCAATCGCTCGCGCAATTCGGCGAGAAACTTGACGTGTATGGCGGCGACGGCGGCGGAAGGTGATTCGGGTGCCTCGCGGCTCATGGTCACGTCCTCGGAGGCGCGATGCCACTCACCGGACTTGCCGCCCGTCTTGTGTTCCAGACGCACGCCTTCGATCGTCATGTCCTTGTCGACCGCCTTGCACATATCGTAGAGGGTCAGGCACGCGACCGAGACGGCGGTCAGCGCTTCCATTTCCACACCGGTGCGGCCCGCCAGACGGCAACGCGATTCGACATGCACGCAGGATGCCGCTTCATCGAGGCGAAAATCGACACTCACCTTGGACAACAGCAACGCATGGCACAGGGGAATCAATTCATGCGTGCGCTTGGCGGCCTGAATACCGGCGATGCGTGCCGTGGCCAGCACATCGCCCTTGGGCAAGCCGCCCTCGTCCAGCAATGCCAGTGTTTCCGGGCGCATGATGATGCGTCCGCTGGCCACGGCCTCGCGCTGCGTTTCGGCCTTATCGCCGACATCCACCATGTGGGCTTCGCCACGTGCATTGAGATGGGTCAAACTCATGTCAGGTCACCGAACGGTTGTATCGTCACCGGCGCACCCGCCTCGACGGCGGCACATCCGTCACCGATTTCGATAAGGCAATTGGCCGTCACCATCGAGCTGAGAATGCCCGATCCTTGACGGCCCGTGGTATGCACCCACAGTTGGCCGGCCTCATCGCAGGTATAGACACCGCGATGATAATCGACGCGTCCCTCGCGGCTTTTCAATGGCTCGGTGGCCAGCGCCGTGAGACGTGACGGTTGCCAGTCATGTTCACCCTGCATGCGCCGCAACATCGGCTGCACGAATTGCAGGAAGGTCACCATGACCGCCACGGGGTTGCCGGGAAGTCCGAAGAAAGGCACCGCCACACCGTCCGTTTGATGGATACGTCCGAACGCCAAGGGTCTTCCGGGGCGCATGGCGATTCGCCATAGCCCCAGCTCGCCGATGGCCGTCAGCGCGGGCTTGACCCAGTCGGCCTGACCGACCGAGACGCCCCCGCTAGTCACTACCATATCCACCTCACGGGCCGCTGCCGCAAGAGAGGCACGCATGCTGGCGAGATCGTCCTGGAGAATGCCCAGGTCGATGACGTCGCAGCCCAAGCGGTTCAGCAGGCCCTGCAACGAAAAACGGTTGGTATCGTAGATGCCGGCGGGCGGCAGCGCCTCGCCCGGCGCCGTGACTTCATCGCCGGTGGAAAAAACCGCCACGCGCAGCGGACGAAACACCTCGATCTCCGCGTACCCCAGCGAGGCCAGCAGTCCCAAGTGCTGCGGCCGCAAGCGTGTCCCAGCACTCAAGGCACGTTGGCCGCGCGCGATATCTTCGCCGGCCTGGCGCACATTCTGCCCACGCCGCACCCGCTCGGACCGTTCGATACGCACACGCTCTGGGCTACCGGCATCGACGAGCTGCTCGCTCATGATGACAGTATCCGCGCCAGCGGGTAGCGGTGCCCCGGTGGTGATGCGTACCGCCTGGCCCGGCGCCAACGCTGTCGTCAGCCGCGTACCCGCCAGAACATCGCCGACCACATCCACGCGCATATCGCCTGCCGGCACGTCGTCGGGCCAAGCCAGTGCGATGCCGTCCATGGCGGCATTGGTATTCTGCGGCACGTCGATCGGCGAGATAGCATCCTCCGCTAGTACTCGATCGCAAGCCGCCGCCAGTCTGACCCGATGCGTGGCAACCGGCAGTGGCGTCATCGCCGCCAGGGCCTCGAGCGTTTCATCGACGCCGAGCATGCGCTCGCCTAGCTCAAAACAGGATAAGGTCATGATGTCCCCCGGGGACCACGACGCATCTCGGGCCAGCGTTGCGGCCAGGCCTGTAGCCAGTCGATCAGAGCGTCATGATCGTCCATCGGCAAGCGCTCGACACCGTTCGGCAGCGCGATATCATCGGGCGTCGCCACCGCACGTATCCAAGGGTCATCGGTCGCCATCAGCGGCTTTTCCACTGCCTGACGATGCAGCTCCAGCTTGGGCAGAGGCCACGCCTTGAAGCCTTCGACCAGAATCAGATCCGGCGCCAGGGGCAGGACATGGGGAATCAGCGCCGCGAGATCGGCTTCCTCGCGTTCGGGCGTTTCCATCATCAAGGCAAAACGCTTGCCCGATGCCACCAGCATCGGCGTCGCACCGGCCTGACGCAGACGGTAGCTATCCTTGCCGGGGCGGTCGATATCGAAGGCGTGATGGGCATGCTTGATCACCGCTACTTGCATGCCTGCCTCGGCCAGCCTGGGCAACAGTGCCTCGAGCAACGTCGTCTTTCCGGTCCCACTCCAAGCGGCGATACCCAGCAGTGGCGTGTCTAGCGCCTCAAGCGATAACGTCATCGCGTCTCGTCGTCCTCATGCCAAATCGTCGAGGGAGAATCATTCGTGAGTAACAGGAGGCAACAAACATGCCGAGGAATCGCCGTTGAAACGAGGATGGATCACCTTGGCTCTCCGAAAATCGCACGGAAAGGCAATCGCCAAGTCACAATGACCCATTAGAGCGCCAGCGCCGCTCCATAACGTCACGGTCGTCGGGAGAGTTGAGATTGGCGAACGCCTCGGGCTGATCGGAAAAATCGACATGACACCACGGATGGCGCGCATACCAGCGATCTATCTTGCGCTCGCCATCGCGCAGTGCCGCGCCGAGATCGTCGCGTAGCGCGGTATCGATCAAGGCCACCACCGGATGCGCCCGCTGACCATCGTGTGCCACCGCGATACGCTGCTCACCGTGCCCATCCTGCAGACGCTTCACCAGATCGGTTGGCAGCGCCGGAGAATCGCAAGGCACGAACAATGCCCAAGGCGTCTCCACGGCACATAGCGCGCTCCACATACCCATGAGCGGCCCGTGATAGCCTGCCTCGCGGTCACTGATCAGCGGGTAGCCCAACGCCCGGTAGCGTTCCAGACTGCGATTGGCATTGATCGCGATGCGCCCGACCTGAGGCGCCAAACGCTTCACCACGTGCGCAATCAAGGGCTCACCCGCAAACGATTCCCAGCCTTTATCACGGCCGCCCATGCGGCGCCCTTCTCCTCCCGCCAATACCACGGCGGTTACTTCATCCTCGTGCATGCCTATCGCTCCCGCACTGGCTGTTACTTTTACCATCATACTCGGCTTCGACCCACACGCCGAGCTACTTACCAAGTGCGTACGACCATGACCGCGTCACACCGCTACTTCCTGCTTGAAGGCATTCACCTGCAGGCATCGTTGTTCGAGGCACCAGTACTCGTCGCAGCGCTCGGTCAACACGCTAGATTGATGGGCACTGAGCACGATGGCACAACCCGCCTCATGCAGCGACGAAATCAATGTACTGACATCGGCAATCGCCTGACGATCAAGGCTGGCGGTGGGTTCGTCGAGCAGCAACACGCGTGGCGACAATAGCCAGGCCCGTGCCAGTGCCAGTCGCATACGCTCACCACCGGACAGCGAGCGGGCCCGCTGCTGGGCATGGGCCGCCAGACCGCAGCGTTCCAGCATCGCCGCCACGCGGTCGCGTGCCGTGGTCCCACGCCAGCCGTTCCACCGAGCGACATAGCGCAGATTGCCAGCGACGCTGGTATCGAAGAGATAGGGTTGTTGATGCAGATAGAGTACACGCCCCGGACAAGGCGGCGAGGCAGGCATCGCTTCCGCCCACGTCCAGCGTATGGTGCCTTGGCGAGGCGTCTCCAAGCCCGCTAGCAAGCGCAGCAATGTGGTCTTGCCGCTGCCATTATCGCCGCGCAGGTGTACCAGCGTGTGTCCCTGCCATTGCAAGTAAGGTATCTCCCATAACGCCGGCTGGCGGCCGAAACCATGGGCAAGCTGGCTCACCTCGAGCATTAACATTCCCCTCGGTGGACGATATGCAATCAGATACTCACGGTTTGATGACCGCGTCCGCGCATTACGCCCAGTAGTACATTGAGCACCAGCGCCAGCAGCAACAGGACGAGCCCCAGAGCCAGTCCCTGAGCGAATTCACCCTTGAGCGTTTCCAGGGCGATCGCCGTGGTGATGGTGCGCGTGAAATGCTCGATATTGCCGCCGATCATCACCGCGCTGCCCACCTCGGCAATGATGCGCCCGAACGCAGCCAGTACGGCGGCGATGACCCCGAAGCGCGCTTCGCGGATCAACACCCACAGCGACTGCCACCATCCGGCACCCAGTTGTCGCGCCGTTTCCCAGGCACGCTGATCGATGCTTTGCAACGTGCTGTGCAACATCGCGGTCAATACCGGCATCGCCAGCAGGATCTGGCCGATGATCATGGCCCGCTGGGTGAACAGCAGGCGCAGTTCCCCCAGCGGGCCACTGCGCGATAGCAGCATGAACAGCACCAGCCCCACCACGACGGTGGGCACGGCCATGAACGTATTGACCAGCGATATCGCGAACCAACGCCCCGGAAAGGCAACACGCGCCAGCAGCAAGGCAATCAACAACGCAGGCGGCAAGGCCACGAGTATCGCCGTCAGCGAGACACGAAACGAGACGCCAATGATTTCCCACAAGGCCGGATCGAAGGAGAGCAGCAAGTGCAGCGCCTCTCTCGCCGTGTTCATAAGCTCGTGCATCGAAGCCTCCGCACGTCAGTCGCTTTCATGGACGGCGCTCGTAGGATCGATCTTCTCGCCGGCGCTGGCATGGAACAACGCCTTGCCTTTGAGCCGGAAAGCGTCGATCAGGTCTTGCCCTTCATCGGAAATCAGCCACTCGGCCAAGGCCTGCGCGCCCTGGGTATTGAGGCCGTCATAGCGTTGAGGATTAACCAGGATGACCTGATACGGATTGAACAACGCCGTATCGCCTTCGACCATGATCTCGAGATCGAGCTTATCTTTCATTGCCAGCCAGGTACCGCGATCTGTCAGTGTATAGCCTTGCAGTTCGCTGGCCATTTTCAGCACTTCCCCCATTCCTTGCCCCGCAGCGCGAAAGCCCTTGAAATCAGGCGTTACATCCGCCTCTTCCCAGAGATGTTTCTCTTTCTTGTCGGTGCCGGAGTCATCACCGCGTGAAATGAACGTCGCACCTTCATCGGCCAGCGTGGCAAACGCATTGGTGGCATCCTCACCGCCATCGATCGCGGCAGGATCGCCGGACGGCCCCACGATCACGAAATCGTTGTACATCACGCCATGCGGTTCGACGCCGTAATCAGCGTCCACGAAGGCTTTCTCCGCAGCGGGCGCATGCGTCAACACCAGGTCGACATCACCGTCGCGCCCCAGGCGTAGTGCTTTGCCGGTGCCCACGGGGATAACTTGAATCTGGTAGGGATGATCTTCTTCGAACTTGGGCAACAGGTAGTCGAGCAACCCAGAATTATAAGTACTGGTGGTGGTCGCCAAACGGACGATATCGGCCGCCTGCGCCCCGGATACCAACAGCAACGATAGCGCCAGGGTGGCGAACAACGAGAGACGGCGTGTCAACATGGGAACCCCTCATTATTGTCGAGTCATGGACGTACCCGGCTCTTCTTGCAATTGGCATGCCTGACGTGACCGCGCGGCCAAAAACGGTGACAATTGCCGGATTGCATCGCGCCTTTTACCATGAAAATAATCTAGGTGCGCAACGAATGTAACAAATTGACCCAATGGCGGGACACTATGTCCCGCTACGCAGGGAACGTCACTCATGACCGCATCCACCGAACTGCCGACCGCCTCCGTGCTGATCGTCGATGACGAACCCGGCATGCGCAGCTATCTTGCCAAGGCCCTGGCATCGCGCTTCGCGCTGGTCGAGGTCGCCGACTCACTTAATGCTGCGGAAGCCTTGCGTCAGCGGTTGCACTTCGATCTGCTACTGGTCGACATCCGGCTTCCCGACCGCTCGGGTATCGAATGGCACGAAGCGCTCGGCCCCGAACGGCGCAGTGATATCATCTTCATGACCGCCTACGCCGATCTCGACATGGCGGTCCAGGCACTACGTGCCGGGGCCAGCGACTTCATCATCAAGCCATTTCGTCTCGAGCAGTTGCAAAGCGCCGTCGACCGTTGTCTCGCCCAACGTCGCCTGGCGCGCGAGAACTTCGTGCTCAAGCGCGAGACCCAGCGCCTGCATCACCCCGACGAGAGCATGATCGGAGACAGCCACGCCATGGCCCAGGTCAGAACGATCATCGAACGCGTCGCACCGACCCCTTCAGCAGTCTTGATCCATGGCGAATCAGGCACCGGCAAAGAACTCGTGGCGCGCGATCTACATCGCCTATCAGGACGCTTCGGCGCCTTCGTTCCTCTCAACTGTGGCGCCATCGCCGGCGATCTGCTGGAATCGGAACTCTTCGGTCACGTCAAGGGCGCCTTCACCGGCGCGGTCAAGACTCGCGAAGGGCTGTTCACCTACGCCGATGGAGGGACGCTGTTCCTCGATGAAATCGCCGAGATGCCGCTGGCAATGCAGGCCAAACTGCTGCGCGTGCTCGAAAGCAAACGCATTCGCCCGGTGGGTAGCGAGCAAGAGCAGCCCGTGGATGTACGTATCCTGGCCGCCACCCACCGCAACCTACAGCACGAAGTCAGCGAGGGACGTTTCCGCGAAGATCTCTATTTTCGCCTCAATGTCCTCACCTTGACGCTCCCCGCATTACGCGAACACCCTGAAGACATTCCTGCCCTGGCCCACCATTTTTCTCGCCAGCTATCTCGCGATCTGGGGCTCGCCGCCCTACCATGGCAACATGCCGATCTCGAGCGCCTGATGCATTACGCTTGGCCAGGCAACATCCGCGAGCTCAAGAACTTCATCGAGCGCTGCATTCTGCTCGGCCAGCTTCCCAGCGACATGCTCGACGAAGCGACTGCTGCGCCCGCTACCGCTGCCGCAAATGGCTACCCCAGCGACTGGCCACTGGAAACCGTCGAGCGCACGCATATATTGGGTGTGCTCGAAGCCCACGGTCATAACAAATCCAGCGCCGCCCGCGTGCTGGGCGTGTCGCGCAAGACACTCGATCGTAAGCTCAACGCCTGGCAAGACCTGAAAACATGAAAGGCTTACGCCGCTGGTTGCGCGCCTCGATCCGACGCCGACTGTTGTGGCTTGCCTTCGCGCCGTTGGCCTTGCTGATCCTCGCCTTGACAGGGCTGACTGCGTATTGGACTTCGACGTACAACGACCGCCAGCTGTACATGAAGGTGCGCGCTGACCTGGCCGTCGCTTCACGCGTGCTGGAGGGCGTGAGCCAGCAACAACAAGCGCGACTCGAGGAATTGGCCAACAGCCAGGCGCTGACCTCGGCACTGCATGGCAAAGGCTCGCAATCCCTCGACGCACTGCTCGACGAAACCCAACACGCAATACAACTGGATTGGTTGCGCGTGGTACCGCTCGCTTCGCTCGACGACCCTCCCGAGCTACAACGACGATTGCAATCGCCAAGCGACGAACAAGGCGTGTCCGGGCTGGATGTGCTCGATGCATCGCGTCTCGAAACGCTGACCCCCGAACTTGCCCAACGTGCACGCCTGCCACTGCGTGACACACCGCAGGCAGCCCCCAGCGATCGCCAACGCGAGACACGCGGCATGGTAATACGCACTCTTTACCCCATCCATGATGAACAAGGCAACCTGCGCCTGCTCCTGGATGGCGGACGTTTACTCAACGGCGCTGCCGACACTGTGGATGATATTCGTGATCTGGTTTATGGGCCCGGCACGCTTCCCCAAGGCAGCACCGGCAGCGTCACCTTGTTTCTCGATGACGTACGCATCGCCACCAATGTGCGCCTGGCCAACGGCGAGCGCGCCCTCGGTACACGTGTCTCCGAGCCCGTGAGTCGTCAGGTTCTGGGAAGCGGCGAGCGTTTCATCGACAACGCCTTCGTGGTCAGTAGTTGGTACGTCGCCGCCTATGCCCCGCTCGAGTCACTGACCGGCCAGCGTATCGGCATGATCTACGCCGGTTTCCCCCTGGCACCCTATGAGGCCCTCTACCGAGACACACTACTGCAGATCGGCGCCGTGTTACTCGTCATCATACTGATCTCGGGCTTGATGGTGATTCGCGGCGTCGACGCACTCGCCAGCCCGGTGCGACGCATGCATCGCGTCATACATGGCATTCGCGAGGGCCGACACCTGCGCATCGGCCATCTGGATAGCCAGGACGAACTGGCCGAGCTGGCGCATGAATTCGATGCCATGCTCGATCGTCTGGATGCCCATCAGAACGAACTGCAACGTGCCGCCCAGACCCTCGAACGACGCGTCGAAACACGCACCCAGTCACTGACCGAGAAAACGCGTGCGCTCGAGGAACACGTGGCCTTGCTCAAGCAGGCTCGCGCCAGCCTGATGACCCAGGAAAAGCTCGCCGCCCTGGGAGAGATGACCGCCGGGATCGCGCATGAAATCAACAATCCCGCCGCCGTGATCCTCGGCCATGTGGAGGTGCTGGCCGATAGCCTCGGCTCCGATGCAGACCCCGTACGCGACGAAATCGACACCATCATCGCCCAGGTCGAGCGTATCCGTGCGCTGATCGACAACCTGCTGCAGTATTCCCGAGCGGGTGGTCATGAGCCCGCCTTCGTCTCCGAAGACATCAACACCATCGCCGCCGGCACCGAACTCTTGATCCGACACGCGCTCGACAAGCATGGCCACCGCCTGGTCAGTTCGCTGCACGCCACCCGGCGCGCCGAGTGCCACCGCGGTCAGTTGCAGCAGGTGCTGATCAACGTGCTGCTCAATGCCACTCAGGCCAGCACCTCACCGATGAGCATTCATCTGGCGACACGCGACGCCGTGCGCGAGGTCCCAGAGCAAGGCTGCCTCGATGGCGTTGAAATTCGCGTCGCCGACCAAGGGCCAGGCATTCCGCCCGAACTACGTGATCGGATTTTCGATCCGTTCTTCACCACGCGCGAAGCGGGCTCCGGGCTCGGGTTAGCCATCAGCGCTGGCATCGTACGCCGCAGCGGCGGTGAGATGTGGGTCGTCTCGGCACGCGGTCGCGGCACGATCTTCCACGTCTGGCTGCCCTCCCGGGCATTTCCCAGCGGCGCCGAGGAAGCTACCACGCGCAAACTGATCGCGTCGCTCAGCGACATGACCGCACCTTCCTCACGCGGCGGTTAAGATTGCCGCGCCGAGACGCTATCATGGCGCGATAACGTCTCATCACAAAGGATCATCCATGAGCGGATTCGACGTCGGCGCACGTCTCAAGCAATTGCGCACGCTGCGCGACTTATCGCAACGCGAGCTGGCGAAGCGTGCCGGCGTGACCAACAGCACCATTTCGCTCATCGAGCAGAATAGCGTGAGTCCTTCGGTAAGTTCGCTGAAGAAGATCCTCGACGCCATGCCGGTCTCGATCAGCGAATTCTTCGCCGGCGAGGAAACAAGCCCCCTGGAAAAGGTCTTCTACCGAGCCGAGGAATTGACGGAAATCGGCGATGGCAACCTTTCCTGGCGCCTGGTCGCCGCACGCCACCCCAGCCGCAGCATGTCGATCATCCACGAGCATTACCCACCCGGCGCCGATACCGGCGGAGAAATGCTCGAACACGAGGGTGAGGAAGGCGGTGTCGTCGTTACCGGCACCATCGAGCTCACCATCAACGGCGAGACCCAATACCTTCACGCGGGCGACGCCTACTATTTCGACTCACACCTGCCGCACCGCTTTCGCAACCCCAGCGACACGGACTGCGTCATCGTCAGCGCCAACACGCCGCCAGGCTTCTCCGAGGGCGGCGCCAGCACGCACCATCGCCGCTAGGCGTCATTCATGCTCGGCGGCCGGCGGCAAGACCCAGTTGAGGACGATGCCTACCAGGGCCGCAAGGCTTACGCCCTGCAAGGCGTATTCACCGCTGCCGAGCTGCATGCCGCCAATCCCGAAGACCAGGATCAACGACACCACCACGAGGTTACGCGACGCGGTCAATGACTGGCCGCCACGTACCAGGGAGTTCATCCCTACCACCGCGATGGAACCGAACAACAGCGTCATGATGCCACCCATCACCGGTGTGGGAATGGTCTGCAGTAACATACCGAGCTTTGAGACGAACGCCAGCAGGATGGCGGTACAAGCCGCGACGATCATGATCGCCGGATTGAAATTGCGGGTCAGCGTCACCGCCCCGGTGACCTCCGAATACGTCGTGTTGGGTGGCCCCCCGAAAAGCGCCGCCACGGAGGTCGCCAAGCCGTCTCCGAGCAAGGTGCGTTTCAATCCCGGCTTTTCAAGATAATTGCGCCCTGTCACCGAGCCGATTGCTACCATATCGCCGATGTGTTCGATTACCGGCGCGATGGCCACCGGGATCATGAACAGGATCGCCGCCATGCTGAACGTCGGCGCCACGAATTCAGGCCACGCCAGCCAGGCGGCGTCGTGTACCGGCGTCAGGTCGATCACGCCCATCGCGAGTCCCAGCGCATAGCCCACGACCACACCGCCCATGATCGGGATCAGGCGAATCAGGCCACGCCCGAAGACCGCCAATATCAGCGTCACCAGCAGGCTCACCATCGACAGCGTGATGGCCTGAGCGTATCCCATGTCGCTATTCTCGCCCGTCGCCATGTCCACCGCGACGGGCGCTAATGCGAGACCGATAACCATGATCACGGGCCCCACCACCACCGACGGCAGCAAGCGATGCAACCAGGCGGTGCCTTTCATGCGCACGATCTGCGAGATCACCACATAAACGAGCCCCGCGACGAACAGTCCGCCCAACGTGGCAGGGATGCCATAGCTGGCCACCGAGCCTTGGATGGGGGCGATGAAAGCAAACGATGATGCCAGGAACACCGGGATGCTGCGTTGCGTGACGAACTGAAAGATCAACGTACCGATACCCGCCGTGAATAACGCCACGCTCGGGTCCAGCCCCGTCAAAAGCGGCACCAGCACCAGGGCTCCGAACGCCACGAACAACATCTGTGCGCCAGTGATCAGCGTGCGCGGCCAGGACGACCTTGGCGGGTTGGGAGCAAACGAAGGCTCGGTATCCGACATGGCGAGAAAACTCCAAAGCAATGAAAGCAGTACGTTCAAGCACCGCCCACGACATGCCGCATGCCAGGACGGGGGTCAAAAAAAGCCCCTGAGTGCAAAACGTCAGGGGCTTCGGGGTATGCAACGTTTAACGCGTGCCAAATATCTTGTCACCGGCATCGCCAAGGCCAGGGACGATGTACCCGTTTTCGTCGAGGCGCTCATCGACAGACGCGGTATAAATCTCCACCTCGGGATAAGCCTCCTGCACCCGGGCGATACCCTCCGGCGCCGCGACCAGGACGATGACTTTCACCAGCGGGCAGCCACGCGCTTTGAGCATGTCCAACGTCGCTACCATGGACCCCCCCGTGGCCAACATGGGATCGATGACGATCGCCATACGTTCATCGAGATCGCCGACGAACTTCTCGAAATACGGCACCGGCTCCAGCGTCTCTTCGTTGCGATAAAGCCCCACCACACTGACGCGGGCGCTGGGGATGAGATCGGTAACGGCATCGAGCATGCCCAGACCGGCACGCAGAATCGGAACCACAGTGACCTTCTTGCCCTTGAGCAGTTCGACTTCGAGCAAGCCGCCATTCCACCCCGGAATCTCGGTCTTCTGAGTCTCGAGATCCTGCGTCGCTTCATAGGTCAATAACTTGGCGACTTCGCTGGCCAGCTCACGGAAGCTCTTGGTACTGATACCGGCTTCGCGCATCAGGCCCAGCTTGTGCTTGACCAGAGGATGTTGGATGGAATGAACGCTCATGGCGGGGGATATCCTTTCGGCGATGACGAGCCGAACCGCACTCCACGCCGGCCATGCGGGTATGTCACGGACGCGGCCGGGAAGCGGTTCGGATTTGCACGTATTCTAGCGTGCCAGGGGACGCGGGTTAAGGGGACTAGATGAACTCAGGCTGTGCCGGCAATTGCCAGTCGATGCCCTCTCGGCCCCGAGAAGCCAGAAAAGCATTGGCTTGAGAGAAGTGACGCTGACCGAAGAAGCCACGGTGCGCCGACAAGGGCGAGGGATGCGGCGCATGCAGCACTAAGTGTTTCTGACGGTCGACGAACGATGCCTTCTTCTGGGCATAACTGCCCCACAGCAAGAAGACCACCCCATCGCACTGCTCGTTGACCACCTGAATGGCACGGTCGGTGAAGGCTTCCCAGCCCTGCCCCCGATGCGCGCCGGCATTGCCCTGCTCGACGGTCAATACACTATTGAGCAACAACACACCCTGACGCGCCCAGGACTCGAGAAAACCGTGCGACACCGGCGTCGTGCCCACATCCTGCGCCAGTTCCTTGTAGATGTTCTGCAACGAAGGCGGCGCCGGGATGCCGGGGCGCACCGAAAAGCACAACCCATGCGCCTGATGTGGCCCGTGATACGGGTCCTGTCCCAGGATCACGACGCGAACCTGATCCAGCGGCGTCAACTCGAAGGCACGAAACCAATGATCCGAATGCGGATAGATCACCTTGCGCGCGGCTTTTTCGCGCGCCAGGAACGCGCGAAGTGCCTGCATATAAGGCGCCTCGAATTCCGGGCCCAGATGACGCTGCCAGCTATCCGGCAACACTTGAGACATCACGCATCTTCCTTATGCTTGCGTTTGGCGATGGGGCTCATGAATCGCGCGAACGCACTTGGTCGACCAGTGGCTCGACATAGGCAATGCCCATGTCCCAGGGGAACTGAATCCAGCAATCCTGCGCGACTTCGGTCAAGTACTGATCGACCAACGGACGACCTTCCGGCTTGGCATAGATAGTCACGAAATGCGCCTTGGGTAGCATCTCGCGTACCGCCCGCGCGGTCTTTCCGGTATCGACCAGGTCGTCGACCAACAACCAGCCATCGCCATCATGATCGACGCCTTTCATGACGTTCAGGCCGCCCTGCTCCTTGTGCTCGTAACTCTTGATGCACACGGTGTCGATCAGGCGCACATTGAGTTCACGCGCAATCAACGCAGCGGGAATCAAGCCGCCGCGGGTAATCGCGACGATGCCTTTAAAGTCTCGCTCGACAAGCTGGTGACACAGGACACGCACATCGCGATGCAACTGGTCCCAGGAAACGGTGAACTGCTGATGATAGCGATCGGTACTCATGGGAAGACCACCCGGAGGAATATAAGGGGGTACAGGGCGCGCGATAGCCACGCGCCCACGCGCGTCATTCGTGTTCGGTAAAGGTGCAAACGGCGAACACGCCATGGCCGGCATCACGGACTTTCTGCGCACCGCCGAGTTCGGGAAGGTCGATGATCGCGGCAGTCTCGACCACCTGTCCGCCGCTACGCTGAATCAGCGAGGCCGCCGCCAGCATGGTGCCACCCGTGGCGATAAGATCATCCATCACCAGGATACGATCGCCTTCGCGAAACGCATCGGAATGCAGTTCGACGGTCGATTCACCGTATTCCAGCGTATAGGTTTCGCTGATGGTCTTGAACGGTAACTTTCCCTTCTTGCGCACCGGCACGAAGCTGCAGCCGAGCTCATAGGCGACCGGTGCCCCGATGATGAAACCGCGCGCATCGATCGCGGCGATCGCATCCAGATTGAGCTCCTGATAACGGTGCACGAAGCTATCGATGAGCTTGCGGAAAGCGGCGCTGTTCTGCAGCACCGGTGTGATATCGCGGAAATTGACGCCCGGCTGGGGCCAATCGGGGACGGTGCGAATGACCGACTTTATATAATCGCCATAAATGCTCATCTGAGGCTCCATCAGCAATGCACGCGGCTTAGCCGCGACGGGCAGCGGACAAAGCTCCAAATGGTACCCAATGCAACGCCAGGAATCGAGGGCGCGCGTCAGATCCTCGATATCTGTGCGATCTTATACCCTGCCACGCGCCGCCATGACCCGCTCGACCGTCTCGACGATGGCCTGGGTCTGCGGGTCGATCTCAATATTGACGCGATCACCCAGCATGCGCTCACCCAGCGTTGTCCGCGCCAATGTCTCGGGTATCAGATCGACACAGAAACGCGCACCTTCGAGCGCACCGATCGTCAAACTGATGCCATCGACGCCAATATAGCCTTTTTCGAACAAGAACCGCGCATACTCGTCGGGCAATGCAAACCACAGGCGACGATTGTTCGGTGCCTCTTCGAGTTCTTCCAGCGCCGCTTGACAGATGACGTGGCCGGACATCGTGTGCCCGCCGATCTCGTCACCGATGCGTGCGGCACGCTCCAAATTGACGTGATCGCCGACACCCAACACGCCCAGATTGGTGAGGCGCAATGTTTCACGCATCAGATCGAAGGACACTCGATCACCCTCGATGCGTGTCACCGACAGGCAGCATCCGTTGTGCGACACCGAAGCACCGGTTTCGAGCCCGTCCACCAAGCCCTCGGGAAACGCCACGATGTGGCGCCGGAACTGCGTTTCCTCTTCTACGGCCACCACCGTCCCCACGCCTTGCACGATACCGGTAAACATCTCGACTCCTTGACCAATCCTGTCACGCTCGACAGGCATCATACTACCATGCCCCATCGGACCCCATCGCCAGGTGCCTATACCTTTAAAAGCCTCCAAAACAGGCGATCTTTCTGAATCAAGTCCTGGAATGCAAACGCTTTATCTAGAAACATTGACAGGTCTCGAAGCGCTGCCTAGAATCCGCGACTTCTTGAGCGCCGATTTGTACCCAGATTGCGGGCGCGCCCGGGCATGTCCCGGGAAAATACCGCTAAAAGGGTGTGTCCAGCGTTGATGGCCACCCGCCTGGGTGGCCTTTTTTTATGGCCACAGCCTACAAATCCCGCCAAACAGGCAGTCCAGCCTCGTTATAATGCTGGGTTTTGCCACATGCGACGCCACTCCAGGCATGACAAGCTTCGGTCACCAACGGTCGCCGGCGTGCCACTGGCCATGACGTCCCAACGCATCGACCCAAACGAAGACGATGATCAAACTCGAAGGTGTTTCCAAAACCTATGGGGCCGGCCCCACGGCGGTCCACGCCCTCAAAAATATCGACCTGGAAGTCCCGAAGGGCGCCATTCACGGCGTGATCGGTTTGTCCGGCGCGGGCAAATCGACGCTGATTCGCTGCGTCAACCTCCTCGAGCGCCCGACGTCGGGCCATATCATTGTCGACGGCCAGGACTTGACCCAGCAGGACAGCGAAGCCTTGCGCCAGTCGCGTCATCAGCTCGGCATGATTTTCCAGCATTTCAATCTGCTCGCCTCACGTACGGTTTTCGACAACGTGGCGCTGCCGCTGGAACTGATGGGCGTATCCAAAGGCGAGATTCGCAAGCGCGTCGAACCACTGCTCGAGCTCACCGGCCTGACCGACAAGGCCACGCAATACCCGGCACAACTCTCGGGAGGGCAGAAACAGCGCGTGGCCATCGCGCGGGCACTCGCCAGCCGCCCCAAGGTACTGCTCTGCGATGAAGCGACCTCTGCCCTCGATCCACAGACGACGGCGTCGATCCTCGAACTGCTGCAGGACATCAACCGCAAGCTGGGGCTGACCATTTTGCTCATTACCCATGAGATGGAAGTGGTCAAGAGCATCTGCCACCGTGTCGGTCTGATCTCGGATGGCGAGCTGGTAGAAGAAGCCGACGTCGGCGATTTCTTCACTGCGCCGGCGACACGCCTGGGCCGCGAGTTTCTCAACGCCTTTCTCGAGCTTGAGCCACCTCAAGCGCTGGTCGAGCGTCTCGAAGAAACACCCGGCGAGCATACCCATCCTGTGGTACGCCTGGCGTTTTCTGGTGCCAATGTCGCCACGCCACTCATCTCGCGCCTGGCACGCGATAGCGGCGTCGATGTCAGCATCCTGCAAGCCAAGGTGGAGTCGATTCAGGGCCGCACGCTGGGCCTGATGATCGCCGAGCTCATTGGCACGCCCGAGACGACGTCACAAGCACTCACGCAACTCGAATCCCACGACATCAATGTAGAGGTACTCGGCCATGTCCAGCGCGATGCTTGAACTGATCTTCGAGGCCACTCTCGACACACTCTATATGGTCGCACTCTCGGGCGCGGTTTCGGCCGTGATCGGCATTCCCCTCGGCGTTCTGCTGTATGTCACGCGGCCGGGGCAGATCCTCGCGCAGCCCGTCGCCCAGCGCGTACTGGGAATCGTCACCAATATCGGCCGTTCGATTCCCTTCATCATTCTCATGGTGGCGATCATCCCCTTCACGCGTCTCGTCGTCGGCAGCTCTATCGGCACCAACGCCGCCATAGTGCCGCTCATCATCGCCGCGATCCCCTTCGTCGCGCGCCTGGTCGAAGGCGCGCTCAACGAGATTCCCCCAGGCCTCATCGAAGCCGCTCAGGCGATGGGCGCCACCCCGGTGCAGATCATCACCAAGGTACTCCTACCGGAAGCCAAGGGCGGCATCATCAATGGCCTGACCATCACCGTGGTCACACTGGTCAGCTACTCGGCCATGGCCGGCGCCGTCGGCGGTGGCGGTCTGGGTGACTTGGGCATCCGTTACGGCTACAACCGCTTCGAACCGCTGATCATGCTCATCACGGTGGCGATATTGGTCGTCATGGTGCAAGGCTTTCAAAGCCTTGGCGACCGCCTTGTGCGCAAGGCCGACCACAAATGAGTGCGTGGTCAGAGGGTAAACGTACAGCTATAATAGGCAGCACTTTTATACTCAAAAAAGCATAAGTGCTTATCGGTAACTACCGTATATTCGGTGACAACGCCTCATTCAAGGAGCTCACACAATGAACGACACTCTGGCACAGGCCCTACACCCCGTTCGCCTCTTCGGCGCGGCGGCACTACTCGGTGCCGGCTTACTCGCCGGCTGCGGAAGCGATGACGCCGAGACACAGTCGATCAAGGTCGGCACCGTGGCAGGCCCGGAAACGGACGTCATGGAAGTCGCCAAGCAAATCGCCAAGGACGACTACGATCTCGACGTCGAAATCGTCGAGTTCACCGACTATGTCTCGCCCAATGCGGCCCTCGCTGACGGCAGCCTGGATGCCAATGCCTTCCAGCATGAGCCGTACCTGAATAGCATGGTCGAGGATCGCGGTTACGACTTCGCCATCGCCGGCAAGACCTTCGTCTACCCGATCGGCGCGTATTCCGAGCGCTATGACAACATCGACGACGTACCCGACGGCGCCACTATCGCTCTTCCCAACGACCCTTCCAACGAGGGACGTTCACTCATTTTGATGCACAACGAAGGGCTCATCGAACTCGACGACCCGGAAAATCTCGAAGCGACGCCGGTGGATATCAGCGACAACCCTCACGACTACGAATTCCGCGAGATCGAAGCTGCCCAGTTGCCGCGCGTGCTTCCCGATGTGGACCTGGCCTTCATCAACAATACCTTCGCCCAGCCGGCAGGCCTCAGCCTGGACGACGCTTTGGTCAAGGAAGGGCCTGAGTCGCCCTACGTCAACCTGATCGTCGCACGTGAAGGAGAACAGGACGACAAGGCGATCCAGAACCTGGTCAAGGCGTATCAGTCGCAGGCCGTCATCGACAAGGCCAACGAGCTGTTCAAGGGTGCCGCAGTGCCCGGCTGGGAGTAACCGCCCTCCGCCGCTTCGTTCGACAGGCCGGCCCCACAGGGCCGGCCTGTTTCGTTATCACTCCCATTCATCCGGAGACATCATGAGTGACTACACCCTGCTCGCTCGCCAGTTGGAAACCCTGCTGGACACCCGCGACTGGCTGACCAACGCGGCGCAGACCTGCGCCTTCCTGAAGCACGAGATCAGCGACCTGAACTGGGCTGGCTTCTATCTTCAACGCCAGCCTCGCACTCTGATCCTAGGGCCGTTTCAAGGGCTGCCCGCATGCAACCCTATCGCCTTCGACAAAGGCGTCTGCGGCGCCGCCGCCACGACACGACGCACGCAGCGTGTCGAGGATGTCCATGCCTTTCCCGGTCACATCGCCTGTGATGCCGCATCGCGTTCGGAGCTGGTAGTTCCCATCATCCACGATGGCGAACTCTGGGGCGTCCTGGACCTCGACAGCCCGCGCCCCGAGCGCTTCAGTGAAGACGACCAGCGCGGCATCGAACGCCTGGTGGAAATCTTCATTGCCGCCAGCGACCTTTCCACACCCAACGTGACTGGATAAAGCTCAGCAGCTCAAAGCCCCAACGCAAACGCCCCCGCTGAAAGACAGCGGGGGCGTTCAATATTCTGGTAGGACCGAGCGGATTTGAACCGCTGACCTCCACGATGTCAACGTGGCGCTCTAACCAACTGAGCTACGGTCCTGCAAATCGATTGTTAGCAGCATGTCTATGCTAAGCACTAATGACCTTACATTGAGCACTTCTGGCATTAAGCACTACTGGTAGGACCGAGCGGATTTGAACCGCTGACCTCCACGATGTCAACGTGGCGCTCTAACCAACTGAGCTACGGTCCTATTTTGCGCTAGCTTAAGCGATGCTATGGCTACCGCTGCCGGCTCTCGCCTTGGCAACGGATGCGCATTCTACGCAGGTCGTGGAAAATTGCAAGCCTCATGTCCAAAAATTCGCCAGGGTTCAAACGCTTGACGCGATTACCTCGCACGTTTTTTATGCCTGTTTATAAAAGTTCATTTTATCGCAAACCCTATGTCTAGGTTCGCTTTACAACAATCCATGGTGCTTTTTTCCGCACTGAATCATGGTTTAACATAGCCTTAGAACCCATATTGCAGCGTCTGTGCAACATTCGCGTCTACCCATACGACATGGCTCATTCACTGGCCGTTTTACTCGCTAGGTAACGGAACCTTCCATGACACAACAAGACCGCCACGACGCCATCGTCACCTTGGTCAAACGCCAGGGCTACGCCTCCATCGAACAGCTCACGCAGCATTTTTCCGTCACGCCACAGACGATTCGCCGCGACCTCAACCAATTGGCGGACGAAGGCGCGATCAAGCGCGTGCACGGCGGCGCCGGCCTCGAGTCGAGCACCGTCAACACCGCTTACCATACACGCAAGACACTCAATGCCGATGCCAAGCAGCATATCGCCGAATGCGTTGCCTCGCAGATCCCCGACTCCGCCTCCCTGTTCATCAATATCGGCACCAGCAATGAAATGGTCGCCGAGGCGCTACGCGACCATCGGGGCCTCGAGGTCATCACCAACAACCTCAACGTGGCTGCGATCCTCCAGCACAAGGAAGATTTCAACGTCATCATCGCCGGTGGCCAGGTACGCTCGCGCGACGGCGGTATCATCGGCGAGGCGACGATCGACTTCATCAATCAGTTCAAGGTCGACTACGGCATCATCGGCATCAGCGGCATCGACGATGATGGCTCATTGCTCGAATTCGACTATCAGGAAGTCCGTGTCGCCCAGGCCATCATCAGCAACTCGCGCCAAGTCTTTCTGACCGCCGACCATTCCAAGTTCCATCGCAATGCCGTGGTACGACAGGGCAACATCGCGCAGATCGACGCGTTGTTTACCGACCGCCAGCCACCCGACGGCATCCTGCGCCTACTACGCGAGCACGATGTAACCCTGCATATCGCCGACGCCTGACCGCCTCGCTCCGCTCACGGCGTCGCCCAGTGACGCCATGTTCGTTTCGTCGACTTGATGTTCGCTTTCGATTACGCTACTTTCATATTCGAACATTCAATTTGCGAAACCAATCTTGCGGAGCTTGCCATGAACGCCTCCCCTCGACAGGACATCCTCGACCTTTTCGTCATCGGCGGTGGCATCAATGGCACCGGCATCGCCAATGATGCTGCAGGCCGTGGTTTGCGCGTCGCCCTGAGCGAACAGCAAGACCTCGCCAGCGCGACCTCTTCGGCGAGCAGCAAGTTGATCCATGGCGGCCTACGTTACCTCGAGCATCGGGAGTTTCGTCTGGTGCGCGAGGCGCTGCACGAGCGTGAAGTGCTGTTACACAAGGCACCACATATCGTCTGGCCACTGCGCTTTATCCTGCCGCACCAGCCGCATTTGCGTCCGGCCTGGATGATCCGCACCGGCTTGTTTCTGTACGATCATCTCAGCCAGCGTGCCAGCCTTCCCGCCTCGAAGGGGTTGCGCCTTGACGTCGACAACCCGCTGAAACCGGATATCAAGCGCGGTTTTGAATATTCCGACTGTTGGGTCGATGATGCTCGGCTGGTCGTACTCAACGCCATGCAGGCACGCGAACACGGCGCCGATATCCAGGTAGGAAGCCGCTGCGTCGGGGCCCAGGAGGAAGATGGCCTCTGGCATATCACGCTGGAAGATGTCGCCACCGGCAAGCGCCGAGTACGCCACGCACGCGCCCTGGTCAACGCCGCCGGCCCTTGGGTAGAACAGGTGGTACGCGAAAATGCCCAGCGCGACTCACGATACGGCGTGCGCATGATTCAAGGCAGTCATATCGTCGTGCCACGCCTCAATACCGACGAACGCGCTTATATCCTGCAGAATCAGGATCGGCGTATCGTCTTCGTGCTGCCCTATCAGCAAGACTACAGCCTGATCGGCACCACCGATGTCCGCTACCAAGGTGATCCCGCCCAGGTCAGCGCCAGCCGCCAGGAAATCGACTATCTGCTCGACGTGGTCAATCAGCATTTTACTCAGACGCTCTCCCACGACGACATCGTCACCACCTTCTCCGGCGTGCGGCCGCTGTGCGATGACGAATCCGCCGACCCTTCGGCAATGACACGCGACTACACGCTCGATCTCGACGCCCGCGGCGCACCGTTGCTATCCGTGTTCGGAGGCAAGATCACTACGTACCGCAAGTTGGCCGAAGCTGCCCTCGAGCAACTGAAGCCCTACTTCACCGAGATGGGGTCGCCCTGGACCGCCGAGACATCGCTTCCAGGCGGTGACATTGACTCGCGGGAAGCATTCTCCATGCAACTCGTCCGCGATTATCCGTTTTTGGGAGAAGCCCGTGCGCGGCGCTTCGCATCGAGCTATGGCGCGCTATGTCTGCGCTTTCTGCACGGCGTCAGTCGCGAAGATCAACTAGGCGACGCATTCGGCGCCGGACTCACACAGGCCGAAGTCGACTATCTAGTGCGAGAGGAATGGGCCCACTCGCCGGACGACATCCTATGGCGACGCACCAAACTGGGCCTGCGTTTTACGCCCGAACAGCACCAGCGCCTGACCGCCTATCTCGAGCGTCATTGCCACAGCCATGCAGCCTGACAAGGCCATGCGATGACAGCGTCACTTGGCGCAACCGCCGTCTAGCCTGCTACTCTCAATCCTCACGCTGACCATGGACGGTAACGCCCCGGCATGGAGCCAGGGCCGGCGCCGCCGAAACGAGGCCATGATGATTGAGAATGCCGCCGAGATAGCGCTTGCCCTGCTTGCGCTCGTCGCGTTTATCGCCACTGCCATCCCGTGGCTGGATTTACGCCACTGGTGGGTTCGAGGTTTAGACTTTCCCCGCATGCAACTAGCGGCATTCGCCGTGGTGATTTTCATTGCCTTGTTGTGTGTGCTGCCATGGTCGTCACTGGGCTGGATCGGCGCTATCGCGAGTTTGGTCGTGCTCGGCGTGCAAGGTAAGCGCATTTTTCCCTGGACACCGCTGGCGGCACGCCAGGTGGTCGATGCCGAAGGCGAGGACACTTCACGTCAATTTTCGCTGCTCGTCACCAACGTTCTCACCCCCAATCGCCAGGCAGCGTCACTCACGCGCCAGATTCACGAGGTCGACCCCGACATCGTACTGACGCTGGAGTCGGACGCTTGGTGGGAAGAGCATCTCGACGAGGCGCTGAGCAAGAGCCACCCGCATACCGTCAAGATCCCCCTCGACAACCTCTACGGCATGCACCTGTATTCGCGTCTCGCGCTACATGAACCGCATGTCGAGTGGCTGATCCAGGACGATATCCCCTCGATACATGGCTGGTTCGAGCTGCCTGGTGGCGAGCGTGTGCGCTTCCATGCCGTACACCCACGACCACCGGCACCCGGCGAAAGCGATGAATCGCTATGGCGCGATGCCGAGCTGCTGCTAATCGGCCAGACGGTTCGTGACTCGGATCAACCCACCCTGGTCGCCGGCGATCTCAACGATGTGGCCTGGTCGAAGACGACCCGTCTGTTCTGTCGTATCAGCGGCATGCTTGATCCACGCCGAGGACGCGGCCTTTACAGCACCTTTCACGCCAAGCATCGCTGGCTACGCTGGCCGCTGGATCACGTCTTCGTCAGCGAGCACTTCACCCTGGTTGCACTACGCCGCCTCTCGGCGTTCGGCTCCGACCACTTCCCGATTCTCGCGACCTTCCGTTATCGACCGGCACGCGCCGATGAAAACGATAGCCCGGACGCGGATCGCGAAGAGCGACAGGACGCCGAGGAAACCATCGAGGAAGCTCAGGATCGGCGTGGCGAGGAGCCCGTCAAGAGCGACGAGTAAGCCCATCGCTGACAATAGCCGAGACTGCAAAATGCGATGCGTTAAACGAATTGGGCGCCCGTAAAGGCGCCCAAAAAAGACAACATCTGCCGTTTTTCACATCACTCGGGGATACCGCCTTGTGTCAGCTGCGTGGGATCGAGCAGTCGCTCGAGTTCCTCGCGGGACAACTCGGTTTCCTCTTCGGCTACATCGATAATCGGCCGGCCTGCCTGATAAGCCTTCTTGGCGACCTGGGCCGCCGCGTTGTAACCGATGACCGAGTTGAGCGCAGTCACCAGAATGGGATTGCGCGACAACGGCGCCTCGATATTGTCGCGACGCACATTGAAGGTAGCGATGGCACGATCCGCCAGTAGCGTACTGGCGCTGGACATCAGACGAATCGAGGTCAGCAGGTTCGAGGCAATCAGCGGCAACATGACATTGAGCTGGAAGTTGCCGCTCTGCCCCGCCACCGTGATCGCGCTATCCAGCCCGATGACCTGCGCTGCGGTCTGTGCCGCCGCCTCGGGAATCACCGGATTGACCTTGCCCGGCATGATCGAGCTGCCTGGCTGCAAGGCTTCGAGCTCGATCTCGCCCAGCCCGGCCAAGGGACCCGAATTCATCCAGCGCAGATCATTGCTGATTTTCATCACCGCACAGGCATAGGTACGTAGCTGACCGGACAGCTCGACGGCGGCATCCTGCGAGCCAAGGCTGGCGAAAAAGCTATCGTTGGGGCGCAGGTGGAGCCCGGTCTGCTCACCGAGTGCCTTGGCAACCCGCTCGGCGAACTCGGGATGGGCATTGATCCCCGTACCCACCGCCGTGCCGCCGAGCGCCAGACGCGTCAGCCGCTGCTGGGTGCCTTCCAGGCGTTCGATGGCCTGAGCGACCTGGTTGGACCAGCCGCCGAGTTCCTGACTCATGCGCACCGGCATGGCATCCATCAGGTGGGTACGCCCCGTCTTGACGACATCGTCCACCTCGTGCGCCTTGGCGTCGATGGCCGACTGCAGGTGGCGCAGGCCGGGGAGCAGTGCGTTCTCGACCTCCAGCGCCGCCGACAGATGCAAAGCCGTGGGAATCACGTCATTGCTCGACTGCCCCATATTGACATGGTCGTTGGGGCCAACCTCGGTGCCGCTCTCGCTGGCGAGATGCGCAATCACCTCGTTGACGTTCATGTTGGTCGAGGTACCCGATCCCGTCTGGAAGACGTCGATCGGAAACTGGCCGCCATGCTCGCCATCGACGAGACGCTGGGCCGCATTGATGATCGCCTCCGCGCGCTGGGCGTCGAGCAGACCGAGATCGCGATTGACATTGGCTGCCGCCAGCTTGACCCGTGCCACGGCCTGAATGAAGGCGGGGGGCATGGGCTGCCCACTGACGGGAAAATTGTTGATGGCACGCTGGGTCTGGGCACCATAGAGTGCGTCTGCGGGGACCTCGAGTTCCCCCATGCTGTCGCGTTCAATGCGTGTCTCGCTCATCACACTCTCCTGATCGGTTGAGACCACCGTGCGCGGGCCCCATCATGGCGATGCCCGTCGCTATCGACGATCATGACGGTCGCCCTCTGGCGCACACGAGCCCGGCGGCTATTAATGTCAAATTGTGCTGCCAATGGCGCCTTTCAAGGCATCGTCATAACATGCAACGAGACCCCCAATAGAAGCGCTACCAGCCCAGCGCCTGCTTGACGAAAGGAATGGTCAGCTTGCGCTGAGCGGAAAGCGAGGCGTGGTCGAGACGAGCAAGCGCATCGAATAGCGCGGAAAGTTGTCGCGGGCCACGATGCAGAATATAGCGTGCGACTTCGTCGGGGAGCTGCATGCCGCGTACCCGCGCGCGCAACTGCAACGCCTCGAAGCGTCCGCTATCGTCCAGCGACTGAACATGAAAGGTAACCCCCCAACTCAAGCGCGAGGCGAGATCGGGCAGCACGGTGGGCAACTGGCGCGGTGCGGCCTCGGCGGCGATCACCAGGCGCTTATTGGCATCGCGCATGCGGTTGAAGAAATGAAACAGACCCTCTTCCCAACGCTTGCGCCCGAGAACCGTAGTAAGATCGTCGATCGCCACCAGATCGAGGCGCTCGAGATCCTCGAGCATATGCGGCGGGAAATGACCAAGATCTCGCAGCGGAAGATACAAGGCACTATCTCCCCGATCACCGGCTTCGTGGCAAGCCGCCTGGAGTAGATGGCTGCGCCCACTGCCTGGCGCCCCCCAAAGGAATAGAAACGGCTCGCCATTCGCGTCGAGCTGACCGCGCAAGCGCTCGAGCAGCAGAGCATTGCCCGGTGCATGGAAGTTGGCAAACGTTGCATCGTCACTCAGCCCCACTCCCAGTGGTAACTGCGCGGGCCCGGTCATGATCTTTCCTCATCGCCTTCTTGCGAGGCGCCAGCGTG
This sequence comes from Chromohalobacter nigrandesensis, assembly GCF_023061285.1. Lineage (GTDB taxonomy): Bacteria > Pseudomonadota > Gammaproteobacteria > Pseudomonadales > Halomonadaceae > Chromohalobacter > Chromohalobacter nigrandesensis. The sequence continues at coordinate 27,938 of NZ_JAKGAM010000016.1, read as the reverse complement.
GCGGGAAGTATCGTATAAGCGACTGTTTTTATAGCGCTCATGAAGGTAACGCAATACTACCATGACGACAGCGGCGACCGGCAACGCCAGTAGAATACCGGTGAAACCGAAAAGCTGCCCACCCGAGAGCACAGCGAAAATAACCGCGATGGGATGAAGGCCGATCTTGTCGCCGAGCAATACCGGTTGCAACACGGTGCTTTCGACCAGTTGACCGATGCCGAAGACCACAGCCACGCCGAGTAGCGGCAGCCATTCGCCAAACTGAAAGAACGCTACCAATGCCGCCACGCTGATGCCGACGATCACCCCCAGATAGGGGACGATACTCGCCAGCCCTGCCACCAGGCCGATCAAAAGGCCAAAACGCAAGCCCAGCAGGCTCAGCCCCGTCGCATAGATCACCGCCAGGCTGAGCATCACCAACAACTGCCCGCGCAGAAAGGCTGACAGCACCTCGTCGCATTCATGGCTGAGGCGCGTGATCGTCGGCTCGACGTGACGCGGTAGCAAATCGCGCAGGCGTGCCTTGAGCCGATCCCAGTCGAGAAGAAAGTAAAAGGTCGTCACGGGAATCAACGCCAGGTTGCCCATCCACACGGCGAATGCCATGCCAGACTTGGACGCCTGAGCCAAAACCGCCGCCGCCACCGTGCCGGTCTCGCGCCAGTTGTCCATCAAAGTGCTGCGCAACTGATCGAAATCGGCGCTGAGATCCACGCCCGTGACGGCCTGAACCTCCGGTAGGACTACTGACTGCACCCAGTTGAAGATCGCCGGGAAGGATTCGACCAACTGCGCCAACTGGCGCCCCAGCAAGGGAATCAGAATCAGGCACGCCAAGACCATCGATAGCGCCAGCACGAGGAATACCACGCTCACCGAGAGCCGACGCGACAAACCGCGCGTTTCCAACCAGTCGGTCACCGGATCGCCTAGATAAGCCAATATCATGCCGACGAAAAACGGCATCAAGATGGGCTCCAGCAAGACGAGCAACCAGATCAATCCCGCCGCGCTCAGAAGGCCCCACACTTGTATGCGTGTCATTGCGATACATATCTCCCAGCTCTTTTGATTTCGATTCTACACGCCTGCGCGGGCAATGCGCCTCCCGTGGGGCAATGCTATAATGCGGCCTTCCCTTATACCGCCCTGGCCTCGGGCGCCAGGCGGCGCCATCGGCTTCGCCCGATCGCCCTGCGATCGGCACACTGTTGACAGGAATGCCCATGACTCGCAGTTCGGATACGCCCACCTCTACCCGCGAATCCCTCAGTTACAAGGATGCCGGCGTGGACATCGACGCCGGCAACGCGCTCGTCGAACGCATCAAGGGAGTCGCCAAGCGTACCTCCCGCCCCGAAGTAATGGGCGGCCTGGGCGGCTTCGGCGCGCTGTGCCAATTGCCCAGCGGCTACCGCGAGCCGGTACTGGTCTCCGGTACCGACGGCGTCGGCACCAAGCTTCGTCTGGCCATGGACCTCGAGCGCCATGACACCATCGGCATCGACCTGGTCGCCATGTGCGTCAACGACCTGGTCGTCGCCGGCGCCGAGCCATTGTTCTTTCTCGACTACTATGCCACCGGCAAACTGGATGTCGAGATCGCCGCCGACGTCGTCACCGGCATCGGTGAAGGCTGCGCCCAGGCGGGCTGCGCATTGATCGGCGGCGAGACCGCCGAGATGCCCGGCATGTACGCGGGCAACGACTATGATCTGGCCGGCTTCTGCGTCGGCGTGGTCGAGAAATCCGAGATCCTCGATGGCAGCCGTGTCGCCGAGGGCGATGTGCTGCTGGGTCTGGCCGCCTCAGGCCCGCACTCCAATGGCTATTCGCTGATCCGCAAGATCCTCGACGTCAATCAAGCCAAGCTCGACACCGAGATCGACGGCGTGCCCTTGCGTGACGCTCTACTGGCGCCGACGCGCATTTACGTCAAGTCGCTGCTGTCGTTGATCAAGGACAGCGACGTGGCGGTGCACGCCCTCTCGCACATCACCGGCGGCGGCCTGCTCGAGAACGTGCCTCGCGTACTGTCCGAGACCCTCACCGCGCGTATCGACGCTTCGAGCTGGAGGCGCCCCGCGGTCTTCGACTGGCTGCAACGTGAAGGCAACGTCGACGAGCACGAGATGCATCGCGTGCTCAATTGCGGCATCGGCATGGTCGTGGTCGTGCCCGCGGCTCAGGCCGAACAGGCCCAGACCACGCTCGAAGCCGCTGGCGAAACGGTGTATCGACTCGGCGACATCGTCGCCCGCCAGGATGAGGAAGAACAAGTTCGTCTGGAGAACGTCCGTACATGAATGCCACGACTCAAGCCGACACCCCCGACAGCAACGATTTCGAAGCGGAACCCGCCGAGAAGCGTCGCGTTGTGGTGCTTATCTCCGGCAATGGCAGTAACCTGCAGGCGCTACTCGACGCGCAGCAACACGACGAATTGGGTGGCGAGATCGTTGCCGTGGTCTCCAACAAGGGTGATGCCTACGGCCTGATCCGCGCCAAGGAAGCCGGTGTCGATTCCGTGGTGCTGCCACATCGTGAATACGACGATCGTGACGCTTACGACCGCGCGTTGATCAAGGTCATCGACCGCCACACGCCGGATCTGATCGTCCTCGCGGGGTTCATGCGCATCCTCACGCCGACGTTCGTGCATCACTATGCGGGGCGCATACTCAATATCCACCCCTCTCTGCTGCCGGACTACCCGGGACTGGACACGCATGCCCGTGCCCTGGCCGATGGCGTGTCGGAACATGGCGCCAGCGTGCATTTCGTCACCGAAGAACTCGATGGCGGGCCGGTGGCCTTGCAAGCCGCGCTAAGGGTAGACCCCGATGCCGCCATCGAGCAGATGATCGAAAAAGTCCATGCCCGCGAGCACCTGATCTATCCCATCGCCGTACGCTGGTTTCTCGAAGGCCGCTTGAGCCTGGATGCGGAAGGCGCTCTGTTCGACGGCATGCCGCTACCGCCTACCGGACTGCGGATGTCGCATGAAGACGCCGCAGAAGAGCTAGACGAGGAAGGGTAGAACCCAGCTTCGGGCTTCGAGCGCCAGGTTCGGAGCGCTATGAAGAGTGGCTTCGGGCTTCGGGCTTCGGGCTTCGGGCTTCGGGCTTCGGCAGCATTTTGGCTCGCTGCTCGTGGCCCGTTGCCCGTATCTCGCTGCTTACGTCCTCGGTAGGGTGACTCCCCGCTGCCCCATGTACTTGCCGCCACGGTCCTTGTAGGAGAAATCGCAGACCTCATCGGATTCCAGAAACAACATCTGCGCTACGCCTTCATTGGCATAGATACGTGCCGGCAAGGTCGTGGTGTTGGAAAATTCGAGCGTGACGTGACCTTCCCACTCGGGCTCGAGCGGCGTGACATTGACGATGATGCCGCAACGCGCATAGGTGGACTTGCCCAGACAGATGGTCAACACGCTGCGCGGAATGCGGAAATATTCCACGGTGCGCGCCAAGGCGAAGGAGTTGGGCGGAATCACGCAGACATCACTCTTGACGTCGACGAAGCTCTTCTCGTCGAATCCCTTGGGATCGACTACCGCCGAATGAATATTGGTGAACACCTTGAATTCATCGGCACAGCGCACGTCATAGCCGTAGCTGGAGGTGCCATAGGAAATCACCCGCCGCTCGTTGACGTAGCGAACCTGATCCGCCTCGAACGGCTCGATCATGCCCTGGCCCTCGGCCATGCGCCGAATCCAATTGTCGGATTTGATGCTCATTGAAGTTTCCTGCTCAGTGTGCGCTGTCGCGATGAAATCGGGCTGTCTCCGCGAACACTCGATTCGCGAACACTCGGTCCGTGAAAACTCGGTTCGTGAAAAACGAAGGGGCCGTTATGATAACGGCCCCATCGCGTCACGCAAACGTTACGTGCAGAACGTCACTCGCCGAAGCTGATGGTCGGCGACTCGTCGGACTGCGCCTCGATGCCCTCGGCCACGGCACGCGCCACCTGACGGAACGTCTGCGCGACGTTTCCTTCCGGGTCGGCAATCACACTGGGCTTGCCGCCGTCGACCTGCTCGCGGATCGTGCCATCGAGAGGCAACTGGCCCAATAACCGCGTCTGGTACTGCTCAGCGATGCGCTCACCGCCGCCGCTACCGAAGATCGGCTCCTGGTGGCCACACTGCGAGCAGACATGCTGGCTCATGTTTTCGACGACCCCCAGCACCGGCACATTGACCTTGCGAAACATCTCGATGCCCTTCTTGGCATCGAGCAGTGCGATGTCCTGAGGCGTGGTCACGATTACCGCCCCGCTCACCGGCACTTTCTGCGCCAGGGTCAGCTGCACATCGCCGGTACCCGGCGGCATGTCGACGAACAGGTAATCGAGATCCTGCCACGCGGTCTGGTTGAGCAGTTGCTGGAAAGCTCCGGCCACCATCGGGCCACGCCAGACCATGGGCTCATTGGCATCCACCATGAACGCCATGGACATGGCCTGCAGGCCATGAGCTTCCAGCGGCTTGAAGGCATTTTCGCCCGCCGGCTGTGGCCGCACGCCCGGAGCGATTCCCAGCATCTGCGCCTGACTGGGACCATAGATATCGGCATCGAGCAGTCCCACTCGATACCCCTCGGCGGCCATCGCCAGGGCCATATTGACGGTCACGGTGGACTTGCCCACGCCCCCCTTGCCCGACGCCACGGCGACGATATGCTTCACGCCTTCGATCACAGTAACTCTCCTTTCCACGATATGCTCATCTGCGGTGCGTCAGCGAGGCTGACAGCTCGATGCGACCAGTATAACGTCCCGCGATGGCACTTACCCAAGCGTTTCAGTCAACTTTTCATCAGACGCCTTTCTGGCCTCGGCACACGGGCACTCGAGACGCAGGCCGAGCGCGATATCTCAATGCTCAGGCATGACCTCGAGCTTGGTGCGAATGAAATCGCTGTGACTGACATAAAGGAGATCGGCAAGACGCCGGACGCGGTGTTCTTCCAAGGCATCGAGCTCACCATCGGCAAAGGCCAGTTGCCACATCTGAGCTACCAGCGCCACACGATCCTCGTAGCCGTACTGGTCGCGAATCAATCTGACGAATTCATAGTGGTCGACGGCCTGTTCGACTTCGGCCTCGGCCAACGACATCAGTTCATCGACGTCGTCCGGGACGATCGTAAGACGCGTGGTCAACAGCTCCCGCAGCATGGCCCGCTCGCGTGGATCGTGTTCGTAATCGGCACGCATGATCTCGCACAACAAAGCTGCCACCGCCAATTCCAGCGTTACCTGCCGGCGCTCCGGTTGTGGGGATTCCAGCATGTTTTGAAAGAAGTGCTGAATGCCTTCGATACTCAAGGGATGCTCTCCTGTGACAATTGGTGACGCAACGTGTGACAAGCCACGCGCCCTGGGGTTGCATCTGGTATGAGTTCCACTCCGCTCAATCGGCCGTGGCGTAATGTGCCTTGAGGTTCATGAACTTCTCGACGAAAGCGTCCATCACCGGTGGGTCGTACTCTCGCAATCCGCTGACCACCAGTTTCTTGGAACCATGGCCGATGGCCGTGTCGCCGTCGGTCATCTTGAATTGCAGCAAGGCATCGCCCCGCTTGCCGCAGACATCCAGCGTCGCGCCGGCGAAGGCCACGCCGGCCTCGGCGACATCCAGCCGCGACAACGAGAAGCCCATGCTGTCGTAGATCACCAACGGCCGCTGGGGGTTGAACATCACTCCCTGCTCTTCCATCAGCGGCTTGAGATAATGCGGGAAGTTGCGACCTGAAAAGGCTACATAACGGCGCGTGAAGGCCTCGATAACCCCGGCGTCGTGGGTGATATCACCGCCGCGCTCGACCTCGAGATACACCTTGCCGTTGGCATCGACCACCTGGACGGTGTCGTCGTCGTGTTGCACGAAGTACAGCGGCACACTGTCGCCGACCATGCCCTTGAAGTGGAAGGTCATGCGCTGCGCCAGACCGAAACGCGCCATCACCAGAGCGAACAGCAGATCGCCCGGCACGCAGAAGCGGCGTGCATCCGCATCATGGATGGGATTGTAATCGCCAGCGATATACTTGGCGAAACGGCTGGCCTGCTCGGCCGTAATACATAGCCGATCATCGGTCACGGTGTGAAAGTCGTCGAGAAACATGCGCTTATCCCTGCCCATCAAGAAGCGCCCACCACGGCGCAGATCACGAACGCCCAGATGGTATCAAATTCATTGGCGCTCGGGCGCGGCCCCCGCACACATTTCTCAACATAGCGCCACCGGACGATAACATCGAGCGCTCAATCGGCATCCAACTCAAGATAATGGCGAAAAATGCCGTCTTCGTGGAATGCTTGGCGCCGGGCTGACTCCAGATAAGCGGCGATACTCAGCCAGCCGAATTGCGCGCTCGAACGTCCTCGAAATAACCCAGGTACTTGCCCAGCCACTCCTGCATCTCGAGAATCGGCGGCATGACTGGCCGCACAAGTTCCGGGTTGCTAACATGCGCGCCTTCAACAGCACTCGACACGAGACATATGCGGTATCGCGTCAAGCTTTTCCCCGAGATCATCATCAAGTCCCGCCCCGTGCGCAAGCAAATGGTGCGTTGTCTGCGCACCAACCTGCGCAACATCCTGACGCCGCTGGTCCCCGATGTGCGGATCGCCGACTGCTGGGATGCGCTGGAAGTGCGGGTCCGCCACGCCATCGACGACACCATCCGCGAGCGTCTGGAGGCGGCATTGTCGCGCGTGCCCGGCATCCACGAGGTGCTGGTGATCGAGGGACACACCTTTGTCTCCTTCGCCGATACTGCCGAACGCCTGGTGGCGCTGTGGCGGGCCCCACTGTCCGGCCGCCGGTTTCGCGTCAGTGCCAAGCGCCGCGGACAGCACGACTTCACCTCGGCGGATCTCGAACGCTACCTTGGCGGCGCGCTGCTCGACGCCAGTCCGGACGCCAAGGTGGACCTCTCCCACCCCGAGGTGAACGTCACGCTCGAGCTGCAGGACCAGCACCTGCGCCTGGTAACGCGACGCTTGCCCGGTCTGGGGGGCTATCCGCTGGGCACGCAGGGCCAGGCGCTGGCGCTCATTTCGGGTGGCTACGATTCACCGGTAGCAGCCTGGCGCTTGATCCGACGCGGGCTCAAGACGCATTACCTGTTCTTCAATCTCGGCGGACCGCAGCACGAGCAGGCGGTGCGCGAAGTCGTGCACCAGGTGTGGCAAGGCTACAGTGCCTCGCACCATGCCCACTTCATCAGTGTGCCCTTCGACGGCGTCCTCGATGAAATTCAGCGCCGTGTGCCCCCCGGCCTGGCAGGCGTCGTGCTCAAGCGCATGATGCTGCGGGCTGCCAATCGTGTCGCGGCCCGCGCGCGCATTTCGGCACTGGTCACCGGCGATGCCCTGGCGCAGGTGTCCAGTCAGAGCCTGGTCAACCTGGGGCTGATCGACGCGGTCAGCGAGCGGCCCGTCCTGCGCCCGCTCATCGCCGACGACAAGCAAACCATCATCGAGGATGCGCGCCGCATCGGCACTGCCGCCCATGCCGAGCGCTTGCCGGAGTACTGCGGCACGATCTCGCAACGCCCCAACACACGCCCCAGGCCCGAGCAGATCGACACCGCCGAGGCCGACTTCGACATGGGCGTGCTCGACGCAGCCCTCGAGGCTACCCGCCAGACGCGGGTGGATCGCCTGCTCGACACCCCCGCGCCACGCACGCTCGATGTGCCCATGATCGAGAGTGCCGAGGCGCTGCGCGAGGCCGATGACGTCACGGTGATCGACATTCGCCACCCCGATGAACGCGAAGCAGCACCGCTGAAACTGCCGCAGGGCGAACCCCTGGCGATTCCGTTCTTCGAACTCGGCGAACGCGCCGCACAGTTGTCATCGCAGCGGCGCTACGCGTTATATTGCGATCAGGGCATCATGAGCAAGATGCAGGCGCTGCGGCTTGCCGACCAGGGACTAACGAACTTCGTCGTCTATCGCGGCAACCCCCACGCCGAGCACTGAACCGTCATTCGTCGTCAATGCAGAGTCGCCCCATGCATTCACCCGTTCTCGCCATTCGTCGCACGCCGCTGGTCGCCGTGTACGGAACGCTCAAGCGGGGCCTGCGCAACCATCATTGGCTCGCAGGTGCTGAATTCATCGGCGCGGATACGCTCGATGATGTCACCCTCTACGACTTGGGGCATTGCCCCGGCGCCAAGGCGGAACCCTCCCACGGCATCGACGTCGAGCTCTACCGGGTCGATGCGCGGGGCCTACGCGATCTCGACCGGCTCGAGGATTATCGCGTGCGCGCACCGCGCAGCGGCACTTACGACCGCATCATTCATCGCACCGCCTTTGGTCCAGCCTGGCTTTATCTCTACAATCTCGATATCGCGGGATGTCCGGCCATCCGCGCCGGCGGCTGGCCAAGTACGCCCTGAGCGTTACCCTGATCGATGTGTCGCGAGCGCATCGATCGCGTCTACATCGTCTTCCGCATCACGGATGCAGCCAAGCGCCAAGCGGGCTACAATCGCCTTTTCGTCGATGTCATTCGCGACGCCTTCTTTCGTTTCCGATTTCAGTCACTAGAGCCGCCATGCCGACTACCGCCAACGCCCAGCGCAAGATCCTGGTCACCAGTGCCCTGCCTTATGCCAACGGCTCGATTCATCTGGGCCATCTGCTCGAGTACATCCAGACCGATATCTGGGTACGCTTTCAGAAAAGCCGCGGCCACGAGTGCCACTACGTGTGTGCCGACGACGCTCACGGCACCGCCATCATGTTGCGTGCAGAGCAGGAAGGCATTACCTCGGAGCAGTTGATCAGCAACGTCAGCGCCGAGCATCAGGCCGATTTCGCCCGCTTCGGGGTAGCGTTCGACAACTATCATTCGACGCATTCACAAGAGAACCGCCAGCACAGCGAGCGTATCTATACAGCGCTGCGCGATGCCGGGCATATCTCGACACGCGACATCGAGCAGATGTTTGATCCGGTCAAGGGCTTGTTTCTCGCCGACCGTTTCATCAAGGGCACATGCCCCAAGTGCCATAGCGACGACCAATACGGCGACAACTGCGAAGCGTGCGGTGCGACCTACACGCCGGCCGAACTGATCGACCCGGTCTCCGCGATCAGTGGCGCCACGCCGGAAGTTCGCACGTCCACTCACTATTTCTTCAAGCTGCCCGACTTCGCCGACTTCATGCAGGGCTGGATCGATGGCGGTCATGTGCAACCGCAGATCCGCAACAAGCTGCTGGAATGGTTCGAGTCAGGCTTCAACGAGTGGGATATTTCCCGCGATGCGCCCTATTTCGGCTTCGAGATTCCGGATGCACCGGGCAAGTACTTCTATGTCTGGCTGGATGCACCGATCGGGTATCTGGCCAGCTTCCAGAATCTCTGCGAGCGCGAAGGCATCGACTTCGACAGCTACTGGAAGAAAGATTCCGAGGCCGAGGTCTATCATTTCATCGGCAAGGACATCGTCTACTTTCACGCCCTGTTCTGGCCGGCAATGCTGGAAGGCGCAGGCCTGCGCACGCCGACCGGGGTCAATTGCCACGGCTTCGTCACCGTCAACGGCGCCAAGATGTCCAAGTCGCGCGGCACCTTCATCAAGGCGCAGACCTACGCCGAGTATCTCAACCCGGAATATCTGCGCTACTACTTCGCCGCCAAGCTCACCGCCGGGGTCGACGATCTCGATCTCAACCTCGAGGACTTCGCCTCGCGCGTGAACTCGGACCTGGTCGGCAAGGTGGTCAACATCGCCAGCCGCTGCGCGGGCTTCGTGAAGAAGCTCAATGGCAATCAGCTCGCCGCGCGTTGTGCCGAGCCCGCCCTGGTGGCCCGCTTCGCGGACGCCGGCGAGGCCATCGCCGCCGATTACGAGGCACGCGAATTCGGCCGCGCCATGCGCAAGATCATGGAGCTCGCTGACGAGGCCAATGCCTACATCGCCGACAAGGCGCCCTGGGTGCTGGCCAAGGAAGAAGGTCGCGAGCAGGAAGTGCTCGATATCTGCTCGGTGGGGATCAACCTGTTCCACGTGCTGATGGTCTACCTGCAACCCGTAGTGCCGGCCATGGCCGAGCAGGCGCGCGTCTTTTTGCAGGTCGACTCCCTCGACTGGGAAAGCCGCCACGACGTGCTCGAAGACCATGCCATCGCCAAGTTCAAGCCGCTGATGACCCGCGTCGACACCGACAGGATCGCGCAAATGACCGAGGCCTCCAAGGAAGTCCTTGCCGAGGAGCAAAAGCTCAAGGAACGCGCCACGGGGCCGCTGGCCGATGATCCCATCGCCGCTGAAATCGGCTTCGACGATTTCGCCAAGCTCGATATGCGCATCGTGCGTATCGCCAAGGCCGAGTACGTGGAAGGCGCCGACAAACTGCTCAAGTTGACGCTCGATCTGGGCGGCGAAACACGCACGGTCTTCTCCGGTATACGCGCCGCCTACGCTCCCGAGGCGCTGGAAGGTCGGCTGACGGTGATGGTCGCCAATCTGGCGCCGCGCAAGATGCGTTTCGGTGTCTCGGAAGGCATGGTCCTCGCCGCCGGCGACAAGGAAGGCGGTATCTACCTGCTATCGCCGGATAACGGCGCCGAACCCGGTCAGCGCATCACTTGAGGAGGCGAGACGTTGCTCGGCGATTGCGTTGGCCACCTGGCAAAAGCGCTTGAATGAACGAGATCAGGCTTTCAGTTGGCAACCCCCACATAAGGGGTTGCCAGTCTTCAGATGGCGCTTAGCGATCAGCCCTTTACCGCATACTTACAGCCGCCGCAGCCCCCACATGAAGTAGGCTCCACCGATCAACGACGCCACCAGCCCCGCGGGCATGTCATAGGGAAAGACGACCTGGCGCCCCACCCAGTCGGCCAGCACCATCAGCAGCATGCCTACCAATGCCGCGCCCAACAGATGATGATGCGCCCGCGACAGCCCCAGCAGCCTGGCCATGTGCGGTGCCAACAAGCCAATGAAGGAGAGCGGCCCTACCACCAGGGTGGCGCAGGCCGTCAGCAGGGCTACCAGCAGCAGTAGCAACAAACGCGCCCGGTTGAGGGTGATACCCAGCGCCTGCGATGTGGCTGCTCCCAGCGGCAGGATGTCCAGCCAGCGGGTCAGCGGAAGCGTGCATAGCGTCAGCACTGCCGCCAGCGTGCCCACCACCAGGGCACTGGTGAGATCGACGTAGTAGGTGGAGCCCGCCAGCCAGGCGATCACCTGTTGGCCGCGTGGATCACCAGCCGCCAGGATCACGCTGCGCACCGCATCGAACAGGGCACCAACCGCCACCCCGGTCAGCAGCAGATGCTCGGGGGCAAAACCACTGCGCCGGTTGAGCATTACCAGCACCAACAGTGTGACAAGTGCCCCAAGAGTCCCTACCCCCACCAGCATCCCACTGGAGGGAGACGGCAGCAGGAAGATTCCCAGGATCAATGCAATGGCACAGCCGCCGCTGATCCCCAACACCTCGGGGCTGGCCATGGGATTGGCGGAAAGGCGTTGCAGCAACGTACCGGCCACGGCCAGCATCAGACCGCTGGCGGCGGCAGCCAACACCCGAGGCACCCGCCACTGCAACACGTTCCAGTTATCCGGCGATAGCCAGAACCATCCACTCACGCCCTGCCCCAGCAGAAGACCGAGCCCCATCGCCAGCAGCAGTGCGATCGCCAATCGAGTGGCAAGGCGCCCCGGCGCCGAATGACGATTAGCCGACACGACGGTCGGCTGAGGTGCCCGATTGTCTTGCAGCTTCAAGCGTGGAATCAACCACATCAGCAGCGGCGCCCCCAGGGCTCCGGTCACGGCACCCGTGGGAATCAGGATCGGCAATGCCCCCAGGAAGTATTGTAACAACAGGTCGGTGGTAGCCAGCATCACCGCACCGAGGAGCGTCCCCCAAAGCAGCCGCTCTCCAAGGCGCCGCGCCCCCGCCAAACGCACGATATTGGGTGCCGCCAGGCCTATGAAACCGATGATGCCCACCACACTGACGATACTGCCGGTAATGAACACCGCCAGCCCCAGGCCGGCAAAGCGGAGATACTTGAGTGACACGCCCAGACTCCTGGCACTGGCGTCATCCAGCTCCAATACGGCCAGGGGCCGCAGCAGGAACCAGGCCGCCACGCCAGCGATGACCAACCGTGGCCAGAGAATCGCCACGCCGTCCCAGCCATTCTGGGCCAGCGATCCGGCCCCCCAGATCAACAGAGACGACAGCGCCTCATGATTGAATAGCAACAGGGCCGTAGACACGGCTCCCAGGTAGAGATTGACCACCAGTCCCGCCAGGACTACCACGATAGGGGCCAGCCCGCGACGCCAAGTCAGCGCAAATACCAGGCCTACCGCCAATCCTCCCCCGACGAGAGCCACCCACTCGCGCGCCATTGCCAACACGCCTGGAGCCAGCAGGGTCATCACCATCAACGCCAGATTAGCGCCCGAGGCCACTCCCAAGGTTGTGGGTGACGCCAAGGGATTACGCAACACCTGCTGCATCAGCACCCCTGCCAGCGCCAGACCGCCGCCAGCCAACAGCGCGATGGCGAGCCGCGGCCACCATGTATAATGCAATAGCAGTTGGTCGACGTCCGCGAAAGACGGTGATAACAGGGCCTTGATACCTAACCCCACCCCGCCCTGGGACTCCAGACCTAGCCAGAAAAGCGCCACCAGCGGCAAGCTCAACACCAGGCATGCACGTGCCGGCGATATACCAAGTTTCACGTGACGTATCGTGGCTACTTCTCCTTTCATCTATCGCCTGCCTCTTGGCTCTCTGGTTGCCTCTCATGCGCCCCGTGGAACATGAATATATCGGCCCATAAAAAAAGTGATAACGATTATCAGTAAATTTAGCATTTGCAATTATGCTATGCTTGCCGCTCTCCCGCAACTTCAAGACATGTCGCATGCAAGCGGTCATTCGAGGCCGGATTTCGGTAGATAAGGAAAACGATTCTCGTTTACACTATGAGGCACGAATCGTTTAACAAGGAACCCATCATGTTCGAGGCTAAGGGCGCCACCTTCGAGGTCGACGGGCGACGCCTTCTCCACCCAGTGCATCATCGGTTCCAGGAAGGCAGGATTTATGGCTTGATCGGACACAATGGCTCAGGCAAGTCGACCTTGCTCAAGCTGCTGGCACAGCAACAACCAGCCAGCCAAGGCGATATCCTGCTCGATAGCCGCCCTTTGCGCGACTGGGGCCAACGAGAATTCGCCCGCCAGGTCGCCTATCTTCCCCAGCAACTGCCCAATGCCGAAAACCTGACCGGACGCGAACTGATCGGTTTCGGCCGCTATCCCTGGCACGGCCTGCTGGGACGTCATACGCAAAAGGACAAGAGTGCCGTCGAGCGGGCCATCCAACTCAGTCATACTCAAGCCTTCGCGGACCGGCTGGTCGACACCCTCTCCGGCGGTGAACGCCAGCGGGTGTGGCTGGCCATGCTATTGGCACAGGAGAGCCGCTTCCTGCTACTCGACGAGCCTTTGGCCGCGCTGGATATCGCCCATCAAGTAGAAGTGCTGGCCTTGGTGCGCAGGCTCTGTCAGGAACTACAGCTCGGCGTCATCATTGTGCTGCACGATATCAACATGGCGTCGCGTTACTGTGACCACTTGTTGGCGCTTCACAGCGGCCAGGTAATGGCCGAGGGGCCTCCGCAAGAGATGATGACCGACGCCACCCTGGAATCCATCTATGGCCTACCCATGCAGGTGATTCCGCATCCCAACGGGGAGCATCGCATCGCCGTGGCAAACTAGTCCTGATTGCACTTGGCAACCCCAGCGCGGCTCCATGCCTGAGCAAGTCATGCAAGCGGACGCTGGGCGGCCAGGGAAATACTGAAAAACATCCTGAGTGATAACGATTGACGTTACACTTCATGCCCTTCCACAAGGAGGTCATCGCCATGGCTAAGCAGCGCTACCGACTTTTTGATATCACCCTCGCTCGGCGTACCCAAGTCAGCGCATCGCTCGTTAGATTTACCTTTACCGGCCCCGACGTCGGCCACATGGAAACCTATGCCCCGGACCAGCGCATCAAACTGTTCTTCCCTAAGGGCAGTGGCACGCTCGACCCCCTATTCGAGATAGCCAAATTGGCAGAGCATGAATGGTATGGCGCCTATTCTTCCCTACCGGATGCCCAGCGTCCCTATGCGCGCACCTATACCATCCGCGCCCTTCGCCCCGAGCACTCAGAAGTGGATATCGAGTTTGTGCTTCACGGCGACAATGGCCCCGCCTCGCGGTGGGCAATGCATGCCCGCCCCGGCGACCGGCTAGCCATGACGGCCCCGGCCGCCAATACGGAAGGCCCCCAAGTGGGTTATGAGTGGAAACCGCCCCAGGGTGTACGACGTATACTCATCCTTGCCGACGAAACCGCCCTCCCCGCAGCGGCAGGCATTTTGGAAACTCTCGACGCCCTGCCTCTTAAACCCAAGGTCGAGGCATTGTTCGAGGTTCCGCGCAGCGATGACAAGCAAGCATTACCTCCCACCGCGAAGCAGCACTGGCTGGCGCGTGATGTCGAGTCCAGTTGCCAACATGGAGAACTGCTGCAGAGGGCGCTGCGCGATATCGATTTACAGCAGGAGATTATCGCGCTCGGCGGCAATCCCGGGGCCGCTACCAACCAGGACAGCAAGGACGAACGCAGCGAGGATGAAGAGGCCCGGCTATGGGAGCCCGCCACCCTGGACGACAGCGCGCCCTTCTACGCCTGGATCGCCGCTGAAACCAAGGTCGCCATGCAACTGCGGCGTTATTTGGTCAATGAGTGCGGGCTGCCCAAAGAGTATGTTACCAGCATGGGGTACTGGCGCCTGGGCAAGTCCAATGGCTAGCGATGCTGCAAACGACACGGCGTTAAGGAGTGATTGCACAAGCTAGCCACGCGTCAACTCTCTCGCGTGGCTGCTAGATGGATTAATGCTCGGCCACAGGCGATGCTTCGGCAGTATCTGATTTATTAGCCAACAGCTTGCCATTCTCCAACCGTACCAATCGATCCGCGAGGTGGAAGTAGCGATCGTCGTGGGTGATCACCAGCACCGCCTTGCCCATGCGTCTTAGCTCGGGCAACACCTCGCAGTAGAACACTTCTTTGAATAACGGATCCTGATCCGCTGCCCACTCGTCGAACACCAGGAACGGACGATCTTCCAGGTAGGCCACTACCAACGCCAGACGTTTGCGCTGGCCCTGGGAGAGCGCGCGGGTGGTAAAAGCGCCATTTTCAACTTTTACCTTATGCTGTAAATGCAGCTTGGCCAACAGGCGGTTACCCTCTTCGTCGAGCCCTTCCCGCGGGGTCTCCAACAGGTGCTCGAAAAGGTAGAAGTCCGAAAACACCACCGAGAAGAGCTGGCGGTAGGCATCCCAGCCATTCGCCTCGACACGCTCTCCATTGAGCAACACCTCGCCACCCTCCGGTGGATAAAGCCCCACCACCACTTTGGCCAGTGTGGTCTTACCACTACCGTTGCCCCCCACCAGAAACGCCACTTCGCCCGGCGTAAAGCTCAGATTGATCGGCCCCAGTTCAAAGAAGTCATCACTCTGCTCGTGGTAGTACTGATGCGTGACATCGCGCAACTCAAGATGTTGCAAAACAGGCTCCTGAGTCGACGCTTGCCGACCCTGCCCCTGGGGCATCTCTTGGGTAATGTCATCAATGCGACCTGCAGCGACCCGCGCCATGTTGACTCGTGGAATATGCATCAGCAGCCCCTCAAGGGGCGTCACCATAAACACAAATACCAAGGCAAAACCGGTCATCACCCGCGTCTGCTCCGGACCATCGCCTGCTAGCACGAACAGCACTAGGCCGATAAAGGCGAACATCAGGAATTGCCCCCAGCTCGTCGAGATGACAAACAGCGACATGCCATGGGTGCGCAACTTCCGCACGCCATCAACCGATTCTCCCAATATCTGATCCATAAAGACCCGGCTCTTGCGCTGATGCAGCCGCAATTCTTTCGCACCATCGGTCAGCGCGCGGAAATGCCCAAACAGACGATCCTGCTCGGATGAGGCGCTATGGAGATAGTGAATGGCGCGCAAATGAACAAGGTGGTAACCGACAGCCCCCAACCCGATCACTCCCAAGGCAAACAAGAACACCTGCCATGAGAGCATCGCCAAGTAGCCCAAACACCCCACCACGATGACCGCATTGGTCAAGATAACCGGCAGGCTGATGAACAGGATTGCCACGTTGTTACTGTGCTCGGTGAGTGCCGATTGAATCCGCGCACTGCCAACGCGTTCGAACTGAGCAAAGGGGGTAACCGCCACACACTGGGCGATGAAGCTACGTACCTCGGCCAAGGCACGCTGCCCCAACCACTCAAAAAGCACCGACGAGATCATACGACAGACCATTAACGCCACAGCAATTCCCGCGAAGGCCCAGGCCGCACTGACACGGCTAGCAACATCGCTGGTGAGTGCCGCATTGATTTGCGCAATCAGCAGCACGCTGAAAAGCCCAGAGAGAATACTCGCCAGGGAAGCGGCCGTCATCAGCCAGCGAGTTCGACGCATCAGATGGAGAAGCACATTCACCTCGTTGGAAAGCGATACCTATCCACACAGACGATCCACTCGCGCAAAAAGTTACCCATCCATATAAACAAGCCTCATTCGCATTCGTCCTTAAGACAAGGAAGCCCACGAATGCTCTCCTCTCCGGCCTTCCTGTGAAATGACTTTTTGATTGCTTTGTTGATAGGAGCTTAGCGGTGTCCAGTTCTGAACAGGCGCAAACACGACTACGAGCCCAGGTACCATTAGAACCCCATACGGGGGATCCGCTGCTTTCACGCCCCGAGGGCCACACCTATCAAGTCACCCACGACATCACCACACAGTCACTTTACGTGAAGGGTGATCAAGAGCCCCTTGAGTGGTCATTGGTGGACGATAGAAACGGCTTGACACTGCGATGGCCGCAGCGTTCGGCGCCGTCTCTCCCAGCTTTGCTTGCCGCAATCGAAGGGGCTTTTGCCTGTTACCCGGCCACTGTTGCACTACGTCTTCAGCTATCCACTGTTTTGCAAGCCAACCTGTGTGCCGCCGGCATCGCCGTTAAAGATAGCCATGGAGAACTCTGGGTCTATGCGGAGCTATTTTGGCAGTTACCAACCCTTTGGCTCACCTCTCCCTCCATGCGCGTCTACCCGCAGCAACCCATCTTGGAGAACGGCAAGCGACATCCACGCCGCCCGCCTCGCCCCAGCGGCTGCGTCTATCAACGTTATATCCCCTGGCTCAATGCCACTCTGAGTTTTCGCGTCCTTGATCTGGAGCTGGACCTTGAACGCTTTAGCCGCTGGATGAACGACCCGGTCGTTGCCCATTTCTGGGAAGAGCAAGGCGACCTGGAACAGCATCGCGAGCGACTCGAAAGCACGCTACAGAACCCCAGCGTCGTACCATTGATCGGCTGTATCGACGGTGAGCCCTTCGGTTATTTCGAGACCTATTGGGCCAAGGAGGATCGCATAGGTGCTTATTACGATGCCGGTGACTTTGATCGCGGCTGGCACGTACTGATCGGCGAAGCCGCGTTTCGCGGACGGCCTTATGTTGCCGCCTGGCTACCTTCCATCTCTCACTACCTGTTTCTCGACGACTGCCGTACCCAGCGGTTGGTGATAGAACCCCGCGTGGATAACGACAGGATGATCGGCAATCTCGCCAAGTGCGGTTATGCGCTACTCAAGGCGTTCGACTTCCCTCACAAGCGAGCCATGCTCGGCATGCAGCTACGCGAGCACTTCTTTAATGAGCGCAGTTGGATTCCGCTGCCCCCGCACCCGGGGTCAGCTCCACGACCCGACCCACGCTTCACCCCATAAACACGTCAGCCACGAGGATTTTCATGCCTATCCACGATCTGATCGGTATCGGCTTCGGCCCCTCCAACATCGCCCTGGCCATCGCCCTCGAGGAACAGCGCAATGACGAACTCAGCGCATTCTTCATCGAGCGTCAGCCCCGCTTCGCCTGGCACCCTGATATGCTGCTGGAAAATGCCCATATGCAGATCTCCTTCCTCAAGGATCTGGTAACGCCGCGCAACCCGGCCAGCCGCTATACGTTCCTGAACTACCTTCACAGCAAGGGGCGCCTGCAGGATTTCATCAACCTGCAGACCTTCTTCCCCAGCCGCCACGAGTTCAACGACTACCTGGCCTGGGTAGCCTCCCACTTCGAGGAGCGCTGTGCCTACGGCGAGGAGGTCGTCGAGGTGCAGCCCCAACTACAGGATGGCGACGTCGAACTGTTACGTGTCTGCTCACTGGATGCCAACGGCAAGCGTCATGAGCGTCTTACTCGCTCACTGGTCGTCAGCGTCGGCGGCGCCCCGAATGTGCCTGACTGCTTCGCCGATCTCGCCTCCGACCCGCGCGTCTTCCACTCAAGTCATTACCTGCGGGATCTGAAGCGCCAGAACGACCCACGGCGTATTGCCGTCATCGGCGCGGGCCAGAGCGCCGCCGAAATCTTCCTCGACCTGCATGGCCGTGAAGGCATCCAGGCGGATCTCATCACCCGCGCCTGGGCATTCAAGCCCTCCGATGACAGCCCCTTCGTCAACGAGATATTCAACCCCGAATACACCGACTACGTGTTCAACAACCCCACCGGCCAGCGCGAAGCGCTGATGGAGGAATACAAGAGCACCAACTACTCGGCACCCGATCTCGACCTGATACAGCAGATCTACGACGTTTTCTACCAGCAGAAGGTCACCGGCGATCACCGCCATCGCTTCCGCCGTCGTCATGAAGTCACCCACGCGATCTCGACGGACGACGGCATTCGGCTGGAAATCACCGAACTGGACAGCGGCGCCATCGATACCGCGACCTACGACGCCGTAGTGCTGGCCACGGGGTACCGGCGTGACATGCACAAGACCCTGCTCGACCCACTGACCCCCTATCTAGGCGATTTTGCGGTCGATCGTCACTACCGGGTGTTCACGCCGCCCCACTTCAAGCCGGCGATCTTCCTGCAGGGCTGCTGCGAACCGACCCACGGGCTGAGCGATACGTTGCTATCGATTCTGGCCGCCCGGACCCAGGAAATCTGCGAGGCACTCGACGAGACCTTACCGACAGAGCACTCGAAACGTGCGGCCACGCCTGCTCCCTCGCTGGCGAGCACGAACTGACAGCCCCCCGGCCGCTCCTGACGGAGCGGCCCTCACCCCGGGCCCTCTTACCACATGCCACCGCTGACCAACTCGATATTGACACCAGGGATGCCGTCATTGATAATAACGATTATCATTACGGAATGATATAATGACGTATAAACAACATGAGTGCCTTTATCGTCACCTGCTGTTCCAAATGATCGGCCATTGGCGACAGTGTCCTGTTCGCATCCTCCGAAGCCACACGGTTTCCCTCAAGAGATTCGAGACTGAAGCTCCTCCCGTTTTCCAGGAGCGAACCCAATTCTTACTGGTTGGCCAGCCCATCCGTTGGGGAAATTAGTCAAGACACATGCTTCCAAGTCATTCGAGAAGACAGGCGTAATAGTGAAACATCAGCATGGTATAATTTATCGTTTTATCGCACAAAAACGCACTTTTTTGTCGATCATCCTGCTTTCCTGGATACTCATCGGCAACGTTTCAATGGCAAGCGATGGAGACGAGGAGGCCTCATTGGCGACTTTCGATTTTGCCATCGCCGAAACGCTCAATGCGCTTGGTCACCCTCCTGCCTTTATCTCAGGTCTCCAGGGGTACGAGACGTATTCACGTCAGCCTGGCATCATCCCCTTGTCTACCAACCTCGGTTACCGCCATCTTCCTAACCTTGAACTATTGGCAAGCGAGCCGCCCAAGTACATCCTGATTTCTCCTCCCGCACATGTGAATCTTATTCCTAAACTCAGAAAAATTGCTGAAATCAGGAAATACCCACTCTACAATAATTACGACAAGCATGACAAAAAGAGTCACTGGAAAATCCTAGAAGAACTGACTCGAGATCTTGGAAAATTGACCGGAGATCCGAAAGCAGCAGAGAAATATATTTCAAAAACCAACCAGCACTTCGATGAATTGAAGAAACTCATCGGGGATGTCGACTCTCCCTTGTTGGTCATCCGCCTGATGGACGAGCGCCATGCGCGGGTCTACGGACATGGCAGTGTGGAAGGCATGGTGCTAAAACGCCTGGGGCTCAAGAATGCATGGAAGGACAAACTTGGCCAGTGGGGCATGGCGACAATCAGTGCGAAAGACGTTATGGACATCGATGCCAAGGTAATATTCCTCGACAGCCCTTACGACCCACCCGGCGGGCAGAAAAAGATACTCCAGAAGGGGTTATGGAAACACTGGCCGAGCATCAAGCAGAACGACTATGCCATTCTCTCCCTCGACTATTGGTCATGGGGAGGCTTCCCGTCCGCCCGACGTTTCGCAGAAAGCCTTGCTGAATGCCTAAATAACTCCTCATTGCAATGAGAATTGACTTATGACCGAGATTGATAGGAGAGACAATGAGGCAATTTGATAATAATTATTATTGACAAGAATTAAAACGAACCCCATGCAAGGAGAACATTCATGAAACACCCGACTTTCCGAAAGCGGTGGCTAACGGCTGCCATTGCGGTTGCCACTTGCAACGCTTCGGCAACCGCATATGCTCAAAGCACTGAGCAGAACACGCAATCAGATACCCAATCGCCCAACGCACTGCCCACATTGCAGGTGACGGGCGAGCGAATGTCGAATGCACTGATGCCCACCGAAGGATACACCGCCAGTAACAGCCTCAGTGCCACCAAGACCGACACCCCTCTGATGGAGACGGCACAATCCGTATCTGTCGTCACCCGCGAGCAGATCGAGGATCAGGGCGCCCAGTCGGTGCAGCAAGCCCTACGTTATACGCCAGGCGTGAATACCGGTCTCCGCAACGGCTTTGGCAACCGCTATGATTTTATTTCCATGCGTGGCTTCGGTGGTGTCGGTAGTCTCGACAATGTCTATCTTGACGGCCTCAAAATGGCCAGTGACGTTGGAGGCTATAATTCGTTGCAAATTGACCCCTACTTTCTTGAACGGGTTGACGTCTTCAAGGGGCCTACGTCCGTTCTTTACGGTCAAAGTTATCCTGGCGGGCTAGTCGGGCTAACCAGCAAGCGGCCTCTATTCACCCCCAGGCATGAGATCCAATTGGAGACGGGCAATCATAGTGAACGTACGGCGCGCTTTGACTTCAGCGGTCCTGTAGGGGAAAGCCGACAAGTTGCGTACCGCCTGGTCGGGTTAGCGAGTGGTTCGGACAGTCAGTTCGACCATGTCGAGAACGAACGCTATACCATCGCACCTTCACTGACGTTCCTGCCCACCGACAAGACATCATTGACCGTCATGGCCTATCTGCAACATGAGCCGAACAGCGGTTACTATGGCTGGACACCGGCCGAGGGCACGGTGCGGGATCATAATGGCCAGAGGATCGATAATGACTTCTTCGATGGCGAACCAGGATTCAATGGATTCGAGCGTTATCAGCGCTTGATCGGCTACCAGTTGAAGCATCAGATCAACGATACGTGGCAGGCGCAGCAGAACTTTCGCTTCACCTCTTCCGATATCGATTATGACCAAATCTATTCCAGCGGTTACGTGGGAGGCAGCAATCAGCTCAACCGCCGCGTCGCAAGCGCCGATGAGTCACTGCACTCCTATAAAGTGGATAACCAGCTTCAGGGGGAGTTTACTACGGGGACTCTGGAACATACATTACTGGCCGGTTTGGACTACCAGTACCAGCGTAATTCGGGATCATGGCAGTTCGGTGCGGCGACGCCGCTGGATGCCTTCAATCCACAATATGGCAACACCCAAGTCGTCTACGGGACACCCACCAATTTCATCAACAAGGTGGAACAAACCGGGGTCTATTTACAAGACCAGATCAATCTAGGACAGTGGCGTTTCAACCTGTCGGGGCGTCAGGACTGGGCCGACACCAGTACCGTATACACCAATCTTGGACAGGCTTCCGAGAGCGACAGTAAAAAGTTCACTAGCCGTGCCAGCTTACTATATGCCTTCGATAATGGTATTTCCCCTTACGTGAGTTACTCGGAATCCTTTGAACCAGCATCAGCCACTCGAACCGATACCTCAGGAAATACATTGGATCCGAGTGAAGCGTCTCAATACGAGATGGGAATCAAGTATCAGCCGCCAGGCAGCAACGATCAATACACCGCAGCCATTTATAATCTTGAACAGGAGAATGTCTCCGAAGCCATTTCCGGAACTACGTTCTACGAGGCCATAGGCAAGGTCCGTTCACGTGGACTGGAGCTATCCGCCAAATTACACCCCACCGAACAACTGTCCTTGATCGCCAGTTATACGTACACGGACATGGAATATGTCGAGACCAATGACGAGACCGAGGGAAGCACTCCCTATGGCATCCCCCGCCATATGGCCTCAGCGTGGGGTAAATATGAATTCGCAGGAGGTGCTTTAAACGGATTGGGAATTGGAGCAGGCGTCCGCTACAACGACTCTACCTGGGGAAACGATACCCATACGTTCGAGGTAGATAATTATACCCTGGTAGATGCCATGCTGGAATATGATCTTGGCATGCTATCAAGCGATCTCCATGGCATGAACTTGAGGGTCAACGCCAACAATCTGCTCGACAAAGAGTATGTTTCCTCTTGCTCCAGCACGACGATCTGCCACTTTGGCGCAGAGCGCAAGGTGACGGCCACGTTAAGCTACAAATGGTAAGTCATTGATCACCCCCCTTCCGACACGGGCGAGCCTGCCACCAGATTCGCCCGTGGCTACTGGGAACATCAAGGCGCCCCATTCCTCGATGGCTTCACGATCTCTTCGCGAAAATTAATTATCGCTACGACTTGCAATGGCGGCCAGTGAATATACCTTGACACTAAAAGGCCTGAGCCCCGTGCAATACAGGACTCAGGCCATGGCCGCCGGTTAAGAGCACTAACCGTCCAACGATTGGGGTCAGTTCAGAAGCATGGGGGCGTTCGCGCTTTACCAGTTGTAGGACACGGTGCCCAACACGCTACGTTCGGCCCCCGAGTAACAACGGCCAGCGTTGTTACACTGCGCGACGTACTTGCGGTCGAACAGGTTTTTTACATTGACTTGTGCACGCCAGTTTTCCGTCAGGTCATACCCCAGTGCCGCATCGACCAGAGTCTCGCCCTCAGTCTCCAGCGTACCGTAGTTCAGCGTCTCAGGCGGGTAAGCATAGGAACTTCCCAGGTAACGAACGCCCAGACCCGTCTCCAGCCCGGCCAATGTTCCATCGTGGAACGAATAGTTGGCCCAGACGGACGCCTGGTGGCGCGGCACACCGGTAACCTGGTTGTCTTCATAACGCGAACCGGCATCCTCGGTGATCTCGGCATCCGTGTAGCTGTAGGCCGCGGTCATGCTGAGGTTATCCGTGATGTCGCTCTTGACTTCGACTTCCACACCCTCTGACTGGGTCTCACCAATCTGACGGTAGTCGCCCAGGTTGCTGTCGTAGGTTACATCGTCTTCCTTGGTGATGTCATAGGCCGCCACCGTCACCACAGTGTTCCAGCCCTTCGGCTCGTATTTCACACCCACTTCCACCTGATCACCGGTGATCGGCTTGAAGGTGTCACCCGACGTGGTAGAGGTCTGCTGCACCGGGACAAACGTTGTGGCGTAATTGACGTACGGCGACAGACCATTCGCGAACTGGTACATCAACCCGGTCTGCCAGGTGAACTCATTGTCCGTGCGAGTGGTGTCATTGTTGGCCGACGTGCGATCGTCGTATTGGCTTTCGGCCCAGTCATAGCGGCCGCCCACCAGCGCTATCAGACCGCCGACCTTGGTCTGCAGTTGCGCGTAACCGCCGACAAGATCCTGCTGGATTTCATCATTGGAGGACAGTACGGAGGTAGCCGGCGCACGGGTGTACTGAGGATCAAAGATATCGATGGCCTGAAAATCGTTGAGTTGCCCCGATGCGACATCCGGGCGTTCACCCACGTACTGGACCTGGCTGAATGACGTCCGATTATAGCTTACACCCGCCAGCACCGTGTTTTCGAAGGCCCCGGCATTCAGGTGGCCCACTAATTGGTTATCGATGGAATAGACGCGGGACTCATTAGTTCGGTCGCGACCATAGGCCAGCACCTCATCATCAAAGCCATCGCCGTTGGCACCGTTAGGGAAATGGGGCGGGAAGACCGGCAATGCCGGTGGAAACGACCACCAGGTTTCCTGGCGATCCACCAGGGAGCGGGTATATCGGCCGTTCTGGCGGAAGGTCCAGTCGTCGTTGAAACGGTGCTCGTATTCATAGCCCAGCGTCCAGAATTCCCGATCAAATGAGTCCCAGTCCGGATGCCCCAAGTTGGTATCGGTATCCAGTTGACCCCCCGGATGATCCAGCAGGGTGCCCGCCGCCGGCAGACCCAGCTGGATTTCGGTCTCGTCCTTCTGGTATTGGGTCAGCAGCGTCAGCGTGTCCTTGTCCGTCAGATCGATGGACAGTGACGGCGCAAAATAGATGCGATTGTCCGGCACACTGTCGGTCTGGGTATCGGCATCACGCGCCAGGAACACCAGACGCCCCCGAACACTGCCTTGTTCATTAAGAGCGCCCGATACATCCAAGGAAAACTGTTTGCGATCGTAGGTGCCGTAGCTAAGATTGATCTCTCCCTGGCGTTCATAAGTAGGGCGCTTGCTGACCAAGTTGACCATTCCGCCGGGCACGTTCTCACCATATAGAATCGATGTCGGTCCCTTGAGCACTTCAACCCGCGCCAGGCCATAAGGCTCCGCCGATGTAGCATAGGCGTTGGGTTGCAGCCGCAGGCCATCGCGATAGGTACCGTAACCGTAGTCGCGCTGGTTCATGCCACGTATGTAGAAAATATCTCCCGCAAGGGCATCGCCGGCCGGATAGTTGGCAGAGGAAACCCCCGGGACGTACTCCAGGAGGTCACTCAGGGTCTGCGCGCCCTGATCCTCGATCTGTTGCCGGGTGACGACAGATATCGAGCGTGGCGTCTCGGACAGTGGCGTGTCCGTCTTGGTCGCGGTGAGGCTGCGTTC
Source organism: Chromohalobacter nigrandesensis (assembly GCF_023061285.1). Classification (GTDB taxonomy): domain Bacteria; phylum Pseudomonadota; class Gammaproteobacteria; order Pseudomonadales; family Halomonadaceae; genus Chromohalobacter; species Chromohalobacter nigrandesensis. Next base: position 2,733 of record NZ_JAKGAM010000016.1, on the reverse strand, counting down.
TGCCTTGTAACCGACAGCCGGCCCCTTCGGGTCTTCATGTTGACCGGTGATCGTAATGGTGTCCAACTCTTGCGCATCGTCGCTATCCTGAGCCCAGCCAACTGACGGGGTTGCCGCTACCATGGCTGCCAGCAGACTTACGCGGAACGTCCCATGGCGTTTATGCATCTTGTTCATAACTGATTCCCGTGTTGATCCCGAGGCGCCTGGAAGCCTGGTTTTATCACCCTGCCCGACGCGGTGTGCGATGGGCCGGGTCAGGCGCCCTGTTAACGTAAAGCGCTTGTACACGCTAGCTCTCATGAACGAATTTATCTTAATGAATATTAAAAATAAAGTTAATGATAAGCATTTTTATTCGCTCCAATAGGGCCACATCCCCTAATGATCCGATTGAATAGAGACAACCTGATTCAGCGCCTCAGATAGGTGTCTGCGTTGCCATGCCAACACGTCCCAACAGCTCGACCAACGAACGCATAAAGGCCGTTTCACGAACGATCCCCAGATGGTCCGTTTCCAACCAGACTGAGGTTGCCAGCGACTGACCAAGAGCATGTTGCAGAAGGCTCTCAGCATTGGCGTTGTTTTCCGGCGACTGCGACGCCCACCAGGCATGGACCGGCGCCCGAACCGCTCTCACTGTGTCGTGGGCCCGTGTCAGCGTGCGCATATGGCGCTCCACCGACAGCAACTGCTGCCACTGGCCGTCGCCGACACCGTCCGGCACCGGCGCGGCGTCCTCTACCTCTCTTGCCTCACCCGCACCGGGCACATAGCCGTCGATCAAACCGACGAAAGTCACACGCTTACCAAGGCGTTCCAGCAGACTGGCCATCTCCAGCGCCAACGCGCCCCCCATGGACCAGCCAAGCAGGTGATACGGCCCGGCCGGCTGCTGTTCCAGCAGGATTCGCACATAGTCCCGTGCCATGTCAGCCAGCGAGGTATCGCGCCAGCCAGCATCCAGGACCTGCCGGTTCTGCAGGCCCCAGACCGTCCAGTCGTCCGACAGATATCGTGCCAGCGGATAATAGCCAACCACCGTGCCGCTCACCGGATGGGGGCAAAACAGAGTGCCGGTGGTTTCCGCCGATCCCCCCAGACGCACCCGGGGATCGAGAGACGCCCCGTTCCTACCGGCACTCGCCTCGGCGTCCGTTGTCGCTGAGGTGGCACCGATCAGCGTTTCCAGCGCCTTGCCTACAGCAGCCAGCAGCCGTTCCACCGTGCGGGCCCGATAACGCTGGCCGCTGTATCGGGCATTGAGCACCAACTGCCCCCGATGGATCTGGCCGCTGATCTCCAGTTCTCGGCTAAGGGGCGACCAGGGGTGGACCAGATCGCCCGGCGACTCGTCGGCAGGCTGGAAGCGGGCATCCGTGAGGTGGCCGTCCACCTGTCCCAGATAGTTGAATGCCAGTCGGGGTTCCGGCACCTGTGCCAGACGGGAGCGGATTTCCGGCTCCGCCAGGTAGCGCAGGGCACCAAAGCCCAGCCCCTTGCCGGGAACGGCTGCCCGGGCCTCCCGGACGCGCGCCAGGGTGTCTTCGGGGTCACCGGTGGCCGGCAGTCGCAGCGGATACAGGCTGGTGAACCAGCCCAAGGTGCGACTGAGATCGAGGCGATCATCCAGCGGTTCCCGGCCGTGGCCTTCCACTGCCACCAGAGGGTTGTCCAGATCGCCCCAGGCACGAAGCCCCTCCGCCAGCGCCGCCAGCAACAGGTCGTCCATGTCCGAGCGCCGGGCGGCCAGGGTTTCCCGTAGCAAAAGCCGGGTCTGCTCCGTCGACAACTGCCATGCCACATGACGGGCATCCGTCTGGGCGCGCCTCCCACCCGGGTTATCCACCGGCCAGGCGTCGTCTTCACGTCCCAGGGCGGCCCAGTAGTCGACTTCCGCCAACCAAGCGCCCGAGGCAACATTGTCCACCAGATGGTTCGCCCAATGCTGGTAGCTGGCGCTGTGCGGTCCGGGATCCGCAGGCTGGCCGGCTTCTGTCTGCTGGTAGGCGCGCGTCAGGTCTTCCAGCAGGATGCGCCAGGACACGCCATCCATGACAAGGTGATGCACGCTGAGTAACAGGCGCTGGTCGCCACCCGGCAAGTGGGCCAGCAGGATGCCGGCGAGCGGCCCCTGCTCAAGATTAAAACTCTGCTGGACCGCGTCACAGGCCTCCGTAACTGCCTCGGCATCGGGCAGATCCAGAACGCTTAATAGACGCTCGGCACTTTCGGACGACCGATAGAACGCCTGCCAATATCCGGCTTCCCGACGGAAACCCAGGCGCAGACTATCGTGATGGTTAATCAGCGCCTGCACCGCCTTCTTTAGGTGGCCTGCATCAAGGGGCTGTGTGACCTTGAGCAACAGCGACTGATTCCAGTGCGCCGCATCGCACAGGGGCTGCTCAAAGAAATGATGCTGGATCGGCGTTAACGGGAGCGTGCCTTCCACCGTCTCGGGAGCATCCACTTCTTTGACTGCGGCCTCCAGAGCTCCGGCCATCGCCGCCAGTTGCGGCTTGAGGAACACCGTCTTGGGCGTCAGCTTCCAACCAGCCTGGCGCAGCCGGGTGATCAGCCCGAGCGACTGGATGGAATCGCCACCCAGTTCGAAGAAACTGTCGCCCCGGCTGACGCCCTCAATGCCGAGCACCGCTTGCCAGAGCTCTGCCAGCAGCGTTTCCCGCTCCCCTTGCGGCGCCTCCTGTCGTTCGGTAGGCGCCGTGG
>NZ_JAKGAM010000015.1 GCF_023061285.1 Chromohalobacter nigrandesensis | reverse complement strand
TTGAACGCAAGGAGTTTTTGCTCAGATCACGAAACGATCGACGAAACGATGTACAGGGGTGCTTTCCAGACGCGCCTGATCCCCGCAAAGCGCCAGAATGTCATTACATTGACGCGCCGGAAAGCGTGTCGCGAGATTAGCGCAAAACTTATCTTCCAGAAGGGGCATGCCTTCCGACCGACGTCGGCGATGGCCGATCGGATATTCGACGGCCACCTGCTCGGTCTTGCTGCCATCCTTGAAGAACACCTGAATCGCGTTGGCGATGGAACGCTTGTCGGCCTCGAGATACTCGCGACTGTAACGCGTGTCCTCGACCACCTCCATCTTGTCCCGCAACCGATCGATGGCCGGGTGCGCCTCATGGAAGGCATCTTCGTAGTGCTCGGCGATCAGGTGTCCGAAGATCAAGGGAACGGCGGTCATGTACTGAAGACAATGATCTCGGTCGGCTGGATTGGCCAGATGCCCTTCCTTGGAGATGATGCGAATCGCCGATTCATGAGTGGTGATCACCACCTTGTCGATATCTTCCAGGCGGTCCTTGACCTGAGGGTGCAGCGTCACGGCTGCCTCGCAGGCGGTCTGGGCATGGAACTCCGCAGGGAAGCTGATCTTGAACAGCACGTTTTCCATGACATAGGAGCCGTAGTCCTGACTGACATGGAAGTGGCGATCTTCTTCCGGCTTGAGTTGCTGATCCTTGTTGGTCTTGGAGAACAGCACATCATAGAAGCCCCATTGTGGCGCGCTCAACGCACCTGGGATGCCCATTTCGCCACGCATGGCGATATCGGCCAGGCGCACGCCGCGCGAGGTTGCATCGCCCGCCGCCCAGGACTTGCGCGACCCGGCGTTCGGCGCATGCCGATAAGTGCGCAGGCTCTGACCGTCGACGAAGGCATGCGACAACGCGGCAAGCAACTGCTCGCGATCCGCTCCCATCAGCTTGGCGACCACGGCGGTCGAGGCCACCTTGACCAGGGCAACGTGATCGAGCCCTACCCGATTGAACGAGTTCTCGAGCGCCAGTACGCCCTGGATCTCATGGGCCATGATCATCGCCTCGAGTACATCGCGCACGGTCAGCGGCGCCTCGCCTTCGGCTACGCGTTTCTGGGAAAGATGATCGGCAATCGCCAGGATTCCCCCCAGATTGTCCGAAGGATGGCCCCACTCCGCCGCCAACCAGGTATCGTTGTAATCCAGCCAACGAATGATCCCGCCGATGTCCCAGGCCGCCTTGACCGGATCGAGACGCAGTTGAGTGCCTGGCACCCGCGCACCGTGGGGCACGACGGTCCCTTCGACCAACGGCCCTAGATGCTTGGTGCACTCGGGAAAGCGCAGTGCCAGCAAGCCGCAGCCCAGTGTATCCATCAAGCAGTAACGGGCGGTGTCCAGTGCCTCCTGCCCAGTGACGCGATATTCCAGCACATAATCGGCGATCACCTGCAGCTCGGGATCGTAGTCGGGTCGCTGGTTCTGTTCGACGTTGGCACTCATGTTGATTCCTTGAAGTCAGGCTCGAAGCTCGAAGCTCGAAGCTCGAAGCTCGAAGCTCGAAGCTCGAAGCTCGAAGCTCGAAGCTCGAAGCTCGAAGCTCGAAGCTCGAAGCTCGAAGCTCGAAGCCAATATTATCGGCGCTGCTCGATCGGCAACCACTCCTGCTTTTCCGGCCCGATGCTTTTTATTGCGCGCCCGAACCCGCGCGCCTATATCAGGCCGGATTCTTTACGAGCGCTGCTCGATCGGCAACCACTCCTGCTTTTCCGGCCCGATATAGTCCGCACTGGGCCGGATGATGCGGTTGTTCTCGCGCTGCTCGAAGACGTGAGCACACCAGCCGGTGAGGCGCGAACACACGAAGATCGGCGTGAACAGCTTGGTGGGAATGCCCATGAAGTGATAGGCGCTGGCATGGAAGAAGTCGGCATTGCAGAACAGTTTCTTCTCGCGCCACATGACGTCCTCGACACGCTCAGAGACAGGGTAGAGCTGCGTATCCCCCACGTCGTCTGCGAGACGCTTCGACCACTGTTTGATAAGGGCATTGCGCGGGTCGGATTCGCGATAGATCGCATGCCCGAAGCCCATGACCTTCTCCTTGCGCTCGAGCATGCCCAGTAGCTCGCGCTCGGCCTCATCAGGCGTTTGCCAGTCCTCGATCATCGCCATCGCCGCTTCGTTGGCCCCGCCATGCAGCGGGCCACGTAGCGAGCCGATGGCGCCGGTCACACAAGAGTGGATATCCGACAGTGTCGAAGCGCACACGCGTGCAGTAAACGTCGAGGCATTGAACTCATGCTCGGCGTACAGGATCAACGAAACGTTCATCACCCGTGCATGCAATTCGGAAGCCGGCTTGCCGTGCAGCAAATGCAGGAAATGGCCGCCCACCGAGTCATCGTCGGTCTCGGTGTCGATGCGTACGCCATCGTGACTGAAGCGATACCAGTAGTTGATGATCGAGGGAAACGCCGCCAGCATCCGCTCGCTTTTATCCTGCTGCTCGGCGAAGTCCTCCTCTGTCTCGAGGTTGCCCAGCATCGACGCTCCGGTGCGCATCACATCCATCGGGTGGGCGTCGGCGGGAATTTGTTCGAGCACGGCCTTCAGCGGACCGGGCAGCCCGCGCAGCGACTTGAGTCGGGCCACATAGGCATCCAGCTCCGCCTGGATGGGAAGCTTGCCCTTGAACAACAGATAGGCGACTTCCTCGAAGCGCGCGTGCTCGGCGAGATCGTGAATGTCATAGCCACGATACGTAAGCCCCGAGCCTGACTGGCCAACGGTACATAACGCGGTGCTACCAGCGCTCATGCCCCGCAAGCCGGTACTGCTGGGTGTCTTGTCTGCCATGGCGAGCCTCCTCGTTTCAGGTTGTTATCGTTATTGCCTTTACGCTGATAAAACGTCGACCACCCCGTCATTTCCCCTCGTCGAACAGGGTATCCAGCTTGCGCTCGAAGGCGTGGTAGTCGAGAAATTCGTAAAGTTCTTCGCGGGTCTGCATCTTGTCGAGGACATCGCGCTGATGCCCGTTATCGTGAATACTGCGATACACCTCGAGCGCCGCCGCATTCATGGCGCGAAAGGCCGACAGCGGATACAGCACCATGCGACAACCCACATCGTGCAGTTCCTGCTGGGTGAACAACGGCGTGGCGCCGAACTCGGTGATATTGGCCAGGATCGGCGCATCGACGTGCGAGCAAAACGCGCGGTAGTCCTCGAGGCTATGCACGGCCTCGGCGAAGATGGCATCGGCGCCGGCCTCGAGACAGGCATTGGCGCGCTCGATGGCTGCTTCCAACCCTTCCTTCTGAAAGGCATCGGTCCGCGCGATCAGATAAAAGTCGTCATCCAGACGCGCATCGGCTGCCGCCTTGATGCGATCCACCATCTCTTGCTGCGACACGATGGCCTTGTTGGGCCGGTGCCCACAGCGCTTCTGCGCGACCTGGTCTTCCAGGTGCACCGCCGCCACGCCAGCGCGCTGCATTTCCTTGACGGTGCGCGCAATATTGAACGCCCCACCCCACCCGGTATCGATATCGACCAGCAGCGGCGTTTCCGAGGCCGCCGTAATACGCCGAGCGTCCTCGGCGACATCGTTCATCGTGGTCATACCCAGATCGGGCAAACCGAAGGAAGCATTGGCCACGCCACCCCCAGAGAGATAAATCGCCGGATGCCCGACCTTCTCGGCCATGAGCGCCGTATAGGCATTGATGGTGCCGACGATCGGCAAAGGGCGATGCGCCTCGAGTGCCGCACGAAAACGCGCGCCGGGAGTAAGATGGCTCATGACGTCGTATGCTCCTCGAAACGGGTGTGGGACGCTTGCTCATCGAGTGTCTCGGCATAATGCTTGGCGACATTCTCGCGAGAGGCACTGACGTGGCGGCGCATCAGGAGTTCGGCCAGCTCCTCGTCGCCGGCCTCGATGGCATCGACGATACGGTGGTGCTCGACGAAGGCCCGCTGCGGGCGCGCGCCGCTGGCACTGAATTGCGTGCGGTAAAGGCGCACCAGGTAATAAAGGTCGTCACACAGCATGGTCATCAGCATGCGATTGTGGCTGCCCTGTACGATGCAGTAGTGGAAGTCCAGGTCGCCCTCGCGCTGGAAATAGGCCTCATCGCGCTGCAGGTCCTCCTGACGCTCGTGGACCGCCAGCACATCACGCAGCCCGACGATCTCCGGCGCCGTCATGTGCCGCGCGGCAAGGCGCGCGGCCATGCTCTCCAGAGCCTCGCGCAGATCGAACAGCTCCAGTAGCTCACGCATCGAGAGTTTGACTACGCGTGCGCCGACATGCGGGATACGCTCGATCAAACGATGGGCTTCCAGGCGACGCATCGCCTCGCGCAGCGGGCCGCGCGAGATGCCATAGGTCTTGGCCAGGCCCGGCTCAGTAATCTTGGCACCGGGCGCCAGCTCGCCCCGCACGATGGCGCTTTGAAGTTGGTGAAAGACGCGCTCGGCGAGTGTGCGTACTTCGGGCGCGTCGTCATGGCCAGTCGCCGACTGCCACGCATCATGAGAATCGGCGTTATGAGGTAAAGGAGGAAGCGTCATGTAATTGTCGACAATAAAGAATAAGTATTACTTTAGTAATCTACCCCAAAAGGGTCAACCGCCTGAAGCCCGGCGATCCTACACCTTTCGCCGTATAGGCAGCGCCAATCGGCGGTGTAATTGTCGACAATCAATCATCTGCATCAAGCGAAGACGCTTCTTGCAACAGGGCGGCGAGCCGCCGGGGTTTTTGAAACGGCAGGGAATGGTCGGTCCCCGGCAGTTCGATGTAACGCCAGTCGGTTCGATGCCGCGCCAAGGCCGCATGGTAGGCCTGCATGGCAGCGAGACTTTTACCTCCCACGACGCTCGTCACGTCGTATTGCGCTTCGAGCAAGGCATCGCGGTCGAGATGCCGGACGGCGTCGGTCACGCAATCCAGTGCATTGGCGAATCCCAGAGGCCGGTGCGCGAGACGCCGTATCATCATGCGCTCGGCCCGCGGATTGCGCGAGCGATGTGGCGCAATCAGATCCAGAAAGGCGACGATACCCGCTTCCGGCGTTGGCGCCTCGCGAATGGCACGCGCTGCCTCGGCATAGCCATCGCGTACGCGCACCATGGTCGCGTGGTCCTCGCGCTCCAGAAGCGCCGGTTCGAGCAGCATCATTCGCCCGATACGGGCGCCCAAGCGCTGCTTGAGACGCATCGCCACCAGTCCGCCAAACGAATAACCCATGACATCGCATTGATCGATATTCTGAGCGTCGAGCAAAGCTTCGACATCGTCGACGACCTCATCCAGCGAGAAAGGCCGCTCACGGCCATCTGCCGCACGCGTCGCGCCCATGCCCCGCAAGTCGGGCATCAGGAACGTCTGCCAGGCATCGAGATACGTCACCATGGGCCCCCAGGTCAGCTCGGCCGCTACCCCAGCGCCATGCAGCATGACCACATTGCCCGCGCCCTCGCGACGTTCGAGACGACGCCAATGGCACTGCTGATCCGGGCGCGCCAATATCCCTTGCTGCATCTCGCCCTCGTCCGGCGACGTTGTCATATGCATCATCCTCTGTATACCGCACCCCAGGGGCGTTGAATGGCCGTCATTATCCGCACACGCTCATGGGCGGACAAATCCGGCTAGCTTCCCTAAAATGAGCCGCCCGCGACAGGATGCTGCACCGATGCCGACACTCGAATTGACGCCCCTGCCCTATCATGGCGATCCGCTGGCTCGCTTCGAGCGCCTGCGCCATCGTCCCGGCGCCGTGCTGCTGGACAGCGGCTTACCGGCGGCCCCCGGCGGGCGTTACGACATCCTTAGCTGCGACCCCATCGCCTGGCTGGAAGTCGACCGAGACGGCCAAGTCACCAGTGACGTCGAGGACCTTCCCGACGAGCCACTTGCCGCTCAACGCGCCTTGCTAGAGCGCCTTCCTGCTGCCGATATGACGAGCGAGCTGCCGTTTCTGGGCGGCTTGATTGGCTACTGGAGCTACGATTTCGGGCGTCACCTGGAGGCCTTCAAGGGCCATGCCCACGAGGCGGTCACGCTACCCCACAGCCGTGTCGGACTCTACGACTGGGCCCTCATTCACGACCATCACGCTGGTCAGGCCTGGCTCGTGGCTACGCCGGCGCGTCGCGCCCAGGTGCTGACGTGGCTACAATCCATGCCATCGCCGACTTCGGCGTTCAAGCTGCTTTCCTCTTTTCAAGGCGAACTCGACCGCGCCGCCTACGGCGAACGCTTCCGTGCCGTGCAGCATTACATCCGCAGCGGCGATTGTTACCAGATCAATCTCGCCCAGCGTTTCAGCGCCCGCTATCAAGGCGATTTATGGCACGCCTATCGGCGGCTCCGTCAGGCCACGCCGACGCCTTATGGCGCCTATCTCGCCTGGGACGACAAAGGTATTTTATCGCTGTCACCGGAACGCTTCCTCGAAGTCGTCGCGGGACACGTGGAAACGCGCCCCATCAAAGGCACCCGGCCGCGCGGCGATACTTCCACCGAGGACTGGCGCTATGCGCGCGAGCTGCGCGACAGCCTCAAGGATACCGCTGAAAACGTGATGATCGTCGACTTGCTGCGTAACGATCTGGGACGCATCTGCCGGCCGGGGAGCGTCCGCGTCCCCCAGTTATGCGGCCTGGAGAGCTACGCCAATGTCCATCACCTGGTCAGCGTGGTGACCGGTCAACTCGACACGACGCGGCATGCACTGGATCTCCTTGGCGCGGCGTTTCCCGGCGGCTCGATCACCGGCGCCCCCAAGATCCGTGCCATGCAGCTCATCGACAACCTCGAACCCAGTCGCCGCAGCGTATATTGCGGCAGCATCGGCTACGTCGATGTGCGTGGACGCATGGACACCTCCATCGCCATCCGCACTGCCGTGGCGGATGCCGGGCAACTGCACCTCTGGGGTGGCGGCGGCCTGGTCGCGGATTCCGACGAGGAAGCCGAATACCAGGAGACACTGGCCAAGATCTCGCGCCTGATGGAGGCGCTCGGCGCCGATGGGCCCCATGAGCGCGACGAATCGCGTATCCTGCACATATGACAACCGCAATGCCTGATTCCTTTGCTGCCGACAGCGTCACCCGTTACCGCCTGCGTCGACGGCGTCAGCGGCGCCTCATTCTCGGCGTCGGCGTGCTGACGCTCGTCATGGTCCTCGTCGACATTTCCACCGGCCCAGGTCACTACCCATTGCGCGATGTGCTCATGACCCTCGTTGCGCCAGGCGACGCATCGGAAGCACTGCGCGTCATCGTGTGGAACATTCGTCTGCCGGTGGCCTTGATGGCAATCGTCGTCGGCGTGAGCCTGGCGCTGGCCGGGGCCGAGATGCAGACCATCCTCAACAACCCCCTCGCCGACCCCTTCACGCTGGGTATCTCTTCGGCGGCAAGTGTAGGTGCGGCACTTGCCATTACCCTCGGTGTCGGCATCGTGCCCTTCGCCGACACCTTGCTGGTCACCGGCAACGCCTTCCTGCTGGCCTTGGCCGCGTCGCTGATCATCTGGGGTGTCAGCCGCCTGCGCGGCGTTAGCGTGCAAACCTTGGTGCTGATGGGCATCGCCATCATGTTCTTCTTCAACGCCATGCTCGGCTTGATGCAGTACGTCGCTTCCGCCGAGGCTTTGCAGCAACTGGTGTTCTGGTCGCTGGGAAGCCTCGGCAAGGCCAGTTGGGACAAGGTCGGCCTGGCAACGCTGGCGCTTTGCGTAACGCTGCCAGTGTTTCTCCACGCCGGCTGGCGACTCACCGCACTGCGTCTGGGCGATCTGCATGCCCAGGCCATGGGCATCGATGTCGCGCGCTTGCGGCTGCGTATCCTGCTGTGCTGCTCGCTGCTGGCCGCCACCGCCGTGGCCTTCGTGGGGACGATCGGCTTCGTCGGCCTGGTGGGCCCGCATATCGCGCGCTTGCTGGTCGGCGAAGACCAGCGCGTCTTCCTGCCCATGTCCGCCCTCAGCGGCGCGCTGATCATGTCCGTCACCTCGATCCTCTCGAAAACCCTGGTGCCCGGTATTCTGCTGCCGATCGGTCTTCTTACCGCCCTCATCGGGCTGCCGTTTTTCGTCTCGCTGATCCTGCGCAGCCGCAAGGAGATGTGGGGATGACGCTCACGCTCGAACGTCTCGATTGCCGATTGGGAGGCACGCCCGTCCTCGAGGGTATCGCCGGTCTCGAGGCACGCCCCGGTGAGATCACCGCCCTGGTCGGCCCCAACGGCGCAGGGAAATCGACGCTGCTCAAGGCCATCGCCGGCCTCGAGCGCGCTGACGGCTCGCTCCTGCTGCATGGCCAGGAATTGATGACGCTATCGCTCGAGCGACGTGCCCGATACCTGTATTACTTACCCCAAGAGCTCGGCTCGCGCGCCGTACTCAACGTGTTCGAGGCCGTCTTGCTGGCACGCCGCACCTGCATTCACGAATCGCATGAACGTGCGCTACGCAAGGTGCAGGCGACGCTTCAGGCCCTGGAACTGGAACCGTTGGCCGAGCGCGAATTGGGCCAACTCTCGGGCGGGCAGCGACAACGGGTCGCCATCGCGCAAGCCGTGACACGCGAACCGTCACTGCTGCTGCTCGACGAACCGACCAGCGCACTGGATCTTCATCATCAACTGCAAGTGCTCGACTGGCTGAGTCGCCTGGCCGCGCAACGTCATATCATCGTCATCATCGCCATTCACGACCTCAGTCTGGCGGCGCGTTTCGCCCATCACATGTGGATGCTCAAGGCAGGCCGTGTCGCCGCCAGCGGCACGCCCGGCGACGTCCTGACCCATGCGCGTCTACGCGATGTCTATGCCATCGAGGCACACATCGAGTGGCCGGACGACGAGCCGCCCCGTATTACCCCCCTCACAGCGATTCACTCCTTGGGAAGATGACCGCCAACGCTCATGCAGATTGGTTCTAACAAGACGACAACTGCCTTCGCGAAAGGCATATAAGCTTCGAACCAATCGATATTGGGGAATCGTTTCGGCGGTTTGCTAGGGTATGACCATTCGTCGAAGTCGACCGACTTCACGCCACCTTTTCACAGGAGTTCATCATGTCGCTCGATATCGATGCTATCAATCGCGAGCTGGGTCACGATCCGGAGGCGCTGGTGCGCTGGGCGCTCTCGCTGGATGGCAAGGCGATCTGCACCACCAACTTCCGGCCCTTCGAGGCGGTGATCCTGCATATGATCACGCAGGTACAGCCGGACATTCCCGTGGTATGGATGGACTCCGGCTACAACACCGAGGCCACCTATCGCTTCGCCGAGGAGATCGGCCGCCAGTTGAACCTCAACTTGACGATCTACCATCCGCGCCGCTCACGCGCGCATCGCGACGCCGTCGAGGGCGAGTTCCCGACCATCGACGATCCACGCCACGCGGCGTTCACCGAGGAAGTCAAGCTCGAGCCGTTCCAGCGGGCACTACGCGAGGCCGCCCCACGTGTCTGGCTCACCGCGCTACGCGCCGAGGACACCGCCGAGCGTGCCCAGATGCAGCCGGTATCGATCAATCAGGATGGCTTGATCAAGGTCGCCCCCGTGCTGCACTGGACCGCCAAGGACATGTATCAGTACCTTCAGAAGCATGATCTGCCCAACAACTTCGATTACTTCGACCCGACCAAGGTGGAAGACAAGCGCGAGTGCGGGCTACACCTGCAGCACTAAAAACGCTAGTCCCGGGCAATAAAACAACGCTCCGCAGCCATGCCGATGCCACCTCCAGGGGACATCGGCATTCTCGTTTGCCGGGCCGTTCTCGGCTCTCAGCGCACCGGCAGCTCGATGCCTTCAAACAAAGCCTGTTCGTGACGCGGCCCGGCGGCCAGCGCAGCTTCAATGCTGTCTCGATCGAGGTGGGGCGCGAAGCGGTTGACGAAGTCGAACATGAAGCCACGCAGGAAGGTACCACGACGAATGCCGATCTTGGTCGTCGAGCTTTCGAAGAGGTGGCTGGCGTCGAGCGCCACCAGATCGCGATCGACGACAGGATCGACCGCCATGTGCGCGACGATGCCCACACCGAGACCCAGGCGGACGTAGGTCTTGATGACATCGGCATCGGCAGCGGTGAGTACTACGTTGGGAGTCAGATCATGCGCCTTGAAGGCATCGTCGAGCTGCGAGCGGCCGGTAAAGCCGAACAGGTAGGTCACTAGCGGATACTCGGCCAGGACTTCGAGCGTCAGTGTTTCCACTACCGCCAGGGGATGGTCCTGCGGAACCAGCACACAGCGGTTCCAGCGATAGCATGGCAACAGCACCAGATCGGTAAAAAGCTCCAGCGACTCGGTGCAGATCGCGAAATCGGCCTGCCCTTCACTGACCATCTGGGCAATCTGCTTGGGCGTGCCCTGCTGCATGTGCAGGGCGACATCGGGATATTTCTGGCGGAACTCATGAATGACGGGCGGCAAGGCATAACGCGCCTGAGTATGGGTAGTGGCGATCGAGAGGCTACCGCGCCGCTCGTCGCTGTGCTCCTGCGAGACATGCTTGATGTTGTCGACGGTACGCAGCACCTTGCCGGCCAACTCGATGATCGCCTCACCGGCCGGGGTCACGCGAGTCAGGTGCTTGCCGCTACGCGCGAAGATTTCCACCCCCAGCTCATCCTCCAGCAAGCGTATCTGCTTGGAAATACCAGGCTGAGAAGTAAACAGGCTCTGCGCAGTGGCGGAGACATTGAGGTTGTGCCGGGCGACTTCCCAGATATAACGCAGTTGCTGGAGTTTCATGAGCGATGCCTCCCGACGTGACAATCTTTTATGGCATAAAATTTAAATTTGTGATTACTTTAAAGCATATGGAGCGAGAGTAGAAGAGCGCCAGCAGCCTGGCAATACCCCACCTTGGTGGTGCGTGAAAAAGCGCCGACATGATAGGCTGATGCTATTGTCGCCATACCGATGGGGCATTTGCCAGGGCCATGGTCAGCGGCTACCATCGCCTCATCTACGCTCGCAAAAGCGCAACGAAATACTGGAGAGATTCGTAATGGCTCATAATGTCGATGTCACCTCCGCTAACTTCGAGCAGGAAGTCGTCAACGCCGAACACCCCGTACTACTCAAGTTCTGGGCACCGTGGTGCGGCCCTTGCAAGATGATGGCCCCCGTGGTCGATGAAGTCGCCGACGAGAAGGCCGACGGTCTCAAGGTCGTCAGCATCAACGTCGACGACGCCCCGGAAATCGCCGCCGAACAGGGCGTGCGTGGCGTTCCCACCGTGATGATGTTCAAGTCCGGCGCCAAGGTGGCTTCCTTGGTCGGTGCACAGTCCAAATCACAGCTGACGCAGTTCATCGATCAGAACGCCTGATCGTCACGGCGTTAAGCCGTAGAAGAGCAGCATACCGACGATCGCCCCGCTCATGCGGGGCGATCGTCGTTACGGGTATCGTCGAAGCACAGGCTAATCGGGAGGCGGTTCCGGGTTCATCTCGCCACGACGACGTTGCACGCGCGCGGAAGGGCTCAGCAATCTCGCCAGCCAACGCGTTTCGGGATGACTATCCAGGGCAATCTTGAGCGTCATGGTCAACGGCACCGACAGCAACATGCCCACCGGCCCGAATATCCATCCCCACACCACCAGCGACAAGAATGCCACCAACGTGGAAAGCCCCATCGTGCGCCCCATGATCCGAGGCTCGATGATATTGCCCATGAGGAAGTTGATCGCCAGATAGGCGCCTGCCAGCAACATCGCCTTGAAGGGCCCACCTTCCGGCATCGCCAGGGTCAAGAGCACGGCAGGAACGGCCGCCAAGGCCGAGCCGATATTGGGAATGTAGTTGAGACAGAACGCCAGGGTGCCCCATAGCAGCGCGAAGTCGACACCGATCAGCATGCATGAGGCCCACACCAGCGCCCCGGTGACCAGGCTGATAACTGTCTTGATGGCCAGGTAACGCTTGAGATTGCGACTGAACTCGGTGAAACGCTGGAGGCTCGGCGCCGGATTGAGCAAGGCTTGCGAGACCTTGTTGCGGAATTCCAATGTCTCGAACAGCATGAAGATCACCAACAGCATGATCACAATACTTTGCGAGAGCAGGTTACCCACACTGCCCAGGAAGACGGGAACCCAATCGGTCGCCCGGGAGGCATCAAGAAGCTCGGAGACACCCTTGGGATCGATGGAGATCCCCTGCCCTGCCAGCCATCGCAGCACGGTCAGATAGTACTCTTGTAGCTGCTCCTGAAGCTTGGGCAAGGCATCCATGAAGGTTGCGAAGCTGTTGCCGAGCAATGCACCCAGAAGGGTCATGATCACACCGAGTATCAGCAACGTCACCAATACCGACAAACGCATACCCAGGCCACGCTCATGCAGCCAATGCACCGGCGACGTACAGATGACGGCGATGAAAAGCGACAGCAATATGGGGATCAGCAAGTCGGCGCCGGCCTGCATGCCGCCGACGATGATCACCAAAGACGCCAGCGTCAGCATCAAGTTGAGAGGGAGGTTCTGAGAACCGGGATCATATCCAGGGGGCATGGGGCGTTCGCATCCTTGACGAAACCAAGGCCCTATTTTGCCTGGCAGGTGTTACTTGCACAAACGCCACGCCTCGCCACACACCGCCACACGAGACTAAAAGGCGGCCCCCAAACGGGTCCGCCAAGCATCATTCAAGTGTACGAGCCCGACAACAGGATCAAATGGCGAAACCGTGCCCGAAGTCCTCAGCCTGCATGGCCATCAACGTTTCGCCACCGGCGCGTATCATCTCGGCATGCGCGCGGGTACGCGGCAACAGACGCTGATAATAGAAGCGAGCGGTATCCAGCTTGGCGCGGTAGAACGCCGCATCGTCGGGATTGCTCGCCAAGGCCTGATGCGCCGATTGCGCCGCGCGTGCCCAGAAAAACGCCAGGGTGACATAGCCGGCATACATCAGGTAATCGACGCTTGCGGCGCCCACTTCTTCGCGATCCTGCATGGCCTTCATGCCCACCGCCATGGTCAGATCTCCCCATTCAGCGTTGAGCTTCGCCAGAGGCGTGACGAACTCCGCCATGGCGTCATCGCCCTCATGGGCCTGGCAGAACTTGTGAATCTGCTTGGTGAAGGGTTTGAGAGCCTCACCCTGGCTCATCAACACCTTGCGGCCCAATAGATCCAGCGCCTGGATACCCGTAGTGCCTTCGTAAAGCCGCGTGATGCGGGCATCCCGCACGTACTGCTCCATGCCCCATTCGCGGATGTAGCCATGCCCCCCGAAGACTTGCACGCCCTCATTGGTGACCTCGAACCCCACCTCGGTCAAGAACGCCTTGACGATCGGCGTCAGCAAGCCCAGCTCGGTTTCGGCCGC
The DNA here is from genome assembly GCF_023061285.1 of Chromohalobacter nigrandesensis. Taxonomy (GTDB): domain Bacteria; phylum Pseudomonadota; class Gammaproteobacteria; order Pseudomonadales; family Halomonadaceae; genus Chromohalobacter; species Chromohalobacter nigrandesensis. Next base: position 59,904 of record NZ_JAKGAM010000015.1, on the reverse strand, counting down.
TTCACGCTCGGCGGCGTCGGCCGTGCATTCTACGCGATCCGCGAGTTGCGCGGCATGCAGTACCAGCATGCGACCACCTTCGGCAAACGCCTTCTGGGTCAGCAGCATGCGGCGTACATCGGGATGCGAAATGATTGAATCGGCGGGCTTGTCCGCCTCTCGTGTGCCGGACAATGCACGCATCTGCAAGCGGTCGCGAGCGTAGGCCAAGGCATTCTGAAAGCTCACCTCCATCAGTCCCAGCCCCTGGATGCCGACACCGATGCGTGCCACGTTCATCATGGTGAACATGCAGGCCAACCCCTTGTGAGGCTTGCCAACGAGATAACCGCGCGCACCATCGAAGTTCATCACGCAAGTGGCATTGCCGTGAATCCCCATCTTGTGCTCCAGGGCACCGCAGCTCACCGCATTGCGCTCACCGATTTCGCCCTCGGCATCGGGCAGATACTTGGGTACCACGAACAGAGAAATTCCCTTGGTACCTTCCGGGGCATCGGGCAGTTTGGCGAGCACCAGGTGCACGATGTTCTCGGCCAGGTCATGTTCGCCTGCGGAGATGAAGATCTTGGTTCCGGTGATGAGATAACCACCGGCCTCATCGGGATGCGCCCGGGTCTTGATCAGCCCAAGGTCGGTGCCACATTGGGGCTCAGTCAAGCACATGGACCCTGTCCAGGTGCCATCGTTGAGCTTGGTCAGATACTGCGCTTTCTGCGCGTCGCTGCCATGGTGGCGAAGCGCATCGGCGGCGCCCTGGGAAAGTCCCGGGTACATGCCCCATGCCAGATTGGTGGAACACACCATCTCCGAGAGCATCATGCCAAGCGACGTCGGCAATCCTTGACCGTGATACGCCGTATCACCGGATAGACTCGGCCAGCCACCTTCCACGTACTGGGCATAGGCCTCCTTGAAACCAGAAGGTGTCAGCACTTCGCCACCTTCGAGTCGACAGCCCTGCGCGTCGCCGGTCTGATTGAGTGGCAGCAGCACCTCGCGCGTGAAGCGTGCGCCCTCTTCCAGAATCGCGCTTACCACATCCGGGGTGATCTCCTCGGCCTGGGGCAACTGGGCATAATGACGGGGATAATCGAGAACCTCGTCCATCACGAAACGAAAATCGCGTAGCGGCGCCTGGTAACTGGGCATCTTGAAGCTCCTGAGCGGTACGGGCAGATGTCACGAGGACATCAAACATGCGTTTGAAATTAAGCGCCGGCAAACATCAAGTCAAGCGTTCGTTTTAATCTCATGGGGCGACATTGGTGGTAAGCTCAGACCGCTCCCAAAGGGGCCGTGGCCAGTTGCCACGCCACCAATAACAGTATGGCGCAGATCCCGCCTTCGATAACCTGCCAAGCGCGTGGATTGGCCAGGCGCGGCGCCAACCAACCAGCGCCACCCACGAGAGCGAAGAACCATCCCAACGACGCCATGGCCGCACCGACCACGAAGGCTTCCGGCACGGTTTGCTGAGCACCGATGGCACCGAGCATGATCACCGTATCCAGATATACATGCGGATTGAGCAAGGTCACCGCCAACGTCGCCATCAACACGCCCCACAGGCGAGGCCGTGCCTCACCGCTGGCCTGGAGCGAGGCGGGACGACGCACACGACGCCAGGCTTGCCACGCCTGCCAGGTCAAGAAAGCCACGCCGCCCCAGCGCGCCACTTGCATGAGCCCCGCATGTGACGCCAGCAAAGCGCCCAACCCCAGTACGCCGGCGCCGATCAGCAGTAGATCGCAGACCGCACAGACGCTCGCCACCCACCAGGGATATTCACGCGTCAATCCGCGTTGCAGTACGAAAGCATTCTGCGCGCCGATGGCAATGATCAACCCCGCTCCCACGAACAGACCATTGAGCCAGGAGCCCCACATATCCGTTCCCTCCTTTTCACCCGGGAGACATTGATAAGTGACGCAGAATACGCTTGACTACATAAATAAGTTAAATTAATTCAAGGAATGGGTGATAACGTTTACTGATGCTCGATTACAAACTTCTCGAAGCACTGGCCGTCGTGGTCGACCAAGGAGGATTCGAACGCGGCGCGCACCACCTGGGGCTCACTCAGTCGGCCGTCTCGCAACGCATCAAATTGCTCGAAGCGCGCCTCGGCCAACCGGTGCTGGTACGCACGCCCAAGCTTTCCCCGACGCCGCTGGGCCGACGGCTACTCAATCATGTACAACAGGTTCGACTGCTCGAGCATGACTTGCTCGATCAGATCCCTGCACTGGGGGAACGCGAACAACGCCTGCGCCTCGCCATCAACGCCGATAGTCTGGCCACCTGGTGGTCGCCGACCACCGGCGACTTCTGTCGGCGTCAGGGCGTTTTACTGGACTTGATCGTCGAGGATCAGGATGTCGCGCTCAAGCGCATGCGCGATGGCGAGGTCGCCGGCTGCATCTGCGCCACGCCGCGCCCCGTTCAAGGTGCCCGCGCACACGCCCTGGGTAGCATGCGCTACCGTGCCATCGCCAGCCCCGGCTACGTATCACGCTATTTCAGCGAAGGGCTGACGCACGATGCCTTGCGCAAGGCGCCGGCCATCGTGTTCGGGCCCGATGACCGACTCCAACATCGTTATCTGGAAATGCGGGGCTACAGGGAATCATTTCCGCACCACCTGTGCCCATCCTCGGAAGGCTTCGTGCATCTGGCCCTGGCCGGCATGGGCTACGGCTTGATTCCCGAACGGCAGGTAGAACGCGAACTACGTGAAGGGCGTCTGGTCGATCTCGACGCGGACAGCTACATCGATGTGCCGCTTTACTGGCATCACTGGCGTCACGGCGGCGACACATTGGACGCCCTGACTACCCACCTGCTCGATATGAGCAGCGCCTGGCTCATGCCGCCCTCGCCACAATCTCAGCCACTGCTCTAGACGCACCTAATGGACGGGAATCAGGATGACTGCAGATGCCGCTCGACGCTGGCCACCTTGTCATCCATATGCTGTTCACGGTCGGTACGCGTGCCCATCTTCAGCGTGGTGGTAATGCGCGGCGCGCCCATCTCATGCACGCGCTGGTGGCACGCCTTGACCACCGCCATGACATCGTCCCATGGCCCCTCGATGTTGGTGCCGTAGGCGTGCATGCGGTACTCGAGGCCTGAAGCCTCTATGACGCGTTGACAGGCCGCAACATGCTCCCCCACCGAAACGCCCACGCCCAGCGGCACGACGCATAGATCGACAATGACATGCATGGCACTTCCTCCTCGTCTTTGACGCTCGCCTGCCTCGACAACCCTCGGCAAGCGCACCATGAAACGCAAAACGCCAGGCCACGCGGACCTGGCGTATCAGTAGGCCACGCCCGATCAACCGCCTTCGCGGATAACATCTGCCCCATCGGGGACCTCGAATTCGAAACGCGATGCCGAAATGTCATCGTTGACGTCGATATCATCGAAGTTGATCGCGGTACGCTGCCCGGTGCTGTCTTCCATCTCCAAGCCCTCCAGGCGGTCATCCTCGAAGGTAAGCTCGAGACTCTCGAACAACGTGTCAGGCGACTTGGGGACGAGCGTGAAGGTTTCAATACCGGCGTCTTGCCGGCTTTCCACCTCATAGTTCTCCGTCAGAGCCTCGGCGCTGCCCGATAGCAACAACGCTGGCGTGTGCGTCACCCGCGTATCGAGCGGACGCACGCTGACCTGTTGCAGGTCAGGATCGTAGAGATACACCTTATCGCCATCGGAGACCACGACCTGTTGGTACGGCGCGTCGACTTCCCAGTGAAACTTGCCGGGGCGGGACAACCACATGTGGCCTTCGACCTTCTGCAGACGCTGGCCGCTACCATCGAGAATCTGCTGCTCGAAATCCGCCGAGTAGCTTTCCAGCGGCTCCAATAGATTCGTCAAACGCTCCACACCATCCGCTTGCGCCATACTCGGCAACGCGAGTGCCGCACCTAAGGCCAAGGCCAGCTTGAATGTTCTCATTACCACTCCTTGTTTACTCATCCTGCGTTATACGGTGTGACGCCGCCTCGGGGGAAAAAGTTGCGCCGCTCAGGGCGACATCCACCGTCCTTGCACTTTTTACTGGCATCGAGGCGCTTGCTCGAGCGCATTCAATGATCGGCGGCGGGCGGCGATGCCAACACTTCGCGGGCCCCGTTGGTGCCCATCGACGACACGACACCTGCCGACTCCATGGCCTCGACCAGGCGTGCGGCCCGGTTATAGCCAATCTTGAAACGACGTTGTACCGCCGAGATCGAGGCACGGCGTGACTCGGTAACGAATTGTACGGCTTCATCGTAGAGTGCATCCCGCTCGGGATCGTTGTTTTCAGCACCTTCCGACTCGAGACCGGTCAGGGCATCCGCCGAGACGCCTCCCGAAAGAATTTCATCGACGTATTCCGGTTCGCCTCGCCGCTTCCAGTCTTCGACGATGCGGTGCACTTCATCGTCATCGACGAACGCGCCGTGCACGCGCGTCGGCATGCCGGCACCGGCCGGCAGATAAAGCATGTCGCCGTGACCGAGCAGGTTCTCCGCTCCGCCCTGATCGAGGATAGTGCGTGAATCGACCCTGGAGGACACCTGAAACGCCATGCGCGTGGGAATATTCGCCTTGATCAGACCAGTCACTACGTCGACCGAGGGCCGCTGCGTGGCGAGGATCAAATGAATCCCCGCAGCACGGGCCTTTTGCGCCAGACGCGCGATGAGCTCTTCGACCTTCTTGCCGACGATCATGAACATGTCAGCGAATTCGTCGATCACGACCACGATGTAGGGCAGCTTCTCGAGCACCGGAGGCTGCTGATGCATCTCCCACGGCTGCGGCTCCCAAAGCGGATCGGCGACCTGAGCGCCATGACGCTCGGCCTCGTCGAGTTTGGCGTTGAAGCCCGCCAGATTACGTACGCCCATCGCTGCCATCAGCTTGTAGCGTCGCTCCATTTCCGCCACGCACCAGCGCAGCGCATTGGCGGCTTCCTTCATGTCGGTGACCACGGGCGCCAGCAAGTGCGGGATGCCATCGTAGACCGACAGCTCCAGCATCTTGGGGTCGACCATGATCATGCGCACCTCGTCCGGCGTCGCCTTGAGCAGCATCGAGATGAGCATGGCATTGACGCCCACGGACTTGCCCGAGCCGGTCGTCCCGGCCACCAGCAGGTGTGGCATCTTGTTGAGGTTGGCGACCACCGGGTTGCCGCCGATATCCTGCCCCAGCCCCATGGTGAGCGGAGAGTCGGCCTGCTGATAGACATCCGAGTCGAGCACTTCACGCAGCCGGATCATGGCGCGGTTGGGATTGGGAATCTCGATCCCCACCGTGGGGCGCCCGGGGATGATCTCCACCACGCGTACGCTCTTGACCATCAGCGAACGCGCCAGGTCCTTCGACAGGTTGCTGATCTTGGAGACCTTGACCCCGGCGGCGGGCTTGATCTCGAAGCGCGTGATCACCGGGCCTGGCCAGGTGTCGACAACCTCGGCCTTGACCCCGTACTCACGCAGCCGCGTCTCCAGAAGCTCGGCCATGTCGGCCAGTTGCTCATCGGTATAGTTGGGCTTTTGTTCACCGGTAGGCGTCAACAGCCGCAACGTGGGCAATGCCCCTTCTGGCTCGGTCGAAGGGACGGCCTCGGGACGCTGGTTCTGTAAGTGCTCCACCGTCCACAACGCGGGGGTCTCATCACCGCTCGCCGGCTCTCTCATGGATGGCTCGGTAGCGCGCACATCGTCCGTCTCACCCGGCGCTTTTTCCATTGCACCACGCACAGGCGCCTGCGGTGTGGCCGCTCGCTCGTCTTCAACGGCATCGGGCTCGGCGTCGGGCATCGTTGAGGAAGAGGCTGATGATGCAACGGACGAGCCGTCGTCCAAGGCGTCGTCGTCCCAACTGATGCGCGGACGCGTTTGCGCCGGCTCTTCTTCGGGAGTGGGCGCTTGCGGCGATGCAGGGGCTTCAGCAGAGGTCGGCGAGACCGAATGCCCCTCGCCCTCACTGGTCGTGTGAGGCGTTGCCACCTCGACGTCGTCATCGTCACGGCGTGCCTGGATACCCCACTCACCGAGCGGTACATCGTCATCGTCGTCGGCCGTCAGCGGTTCCGGTATGGGTTCGGGAATACGCCGCCGGGTGACATCGGCACGCATCGCCGCCGTGGAGCTGGCATCCGTTTGAGACGGCGTCTGAGACGACGTATCGGGCGTCTCAGAGGCAGGCATCGAGGGACGAGGTTCCTCGCTCTCGCCAGGTTCGTGGCGAGACTCGTCATGCGACGCGGTAGAAGTGGCCGCATGGCGCTGTGGCGTATCAGAGGTAGCGGAACCGTCGCGCTCATCATCGGCACGTTGGCGGGCCGTATAAGCGGCATCCGGACGCTTGGCTGAAGGCGTGTGCTCGGGAACATCCCAGGGAATATCGGTCTTGCCGTCATTGCGCCACGCTGATGTCCCGAGCGTGGGCTCGGCGGTCTCGAAGGACGGTTCCACACGGCGTTCACTGGCCGTCGCATACGACGGCTCCGCGGTCGCGCCCGCCAGTTGAGGGGCACGCCGTGACGCCCGCCAGCGCTGCCACCACGAAGGGCGTTTTTCCTCATCCGCCGGCGCCTCGTCTTCCTCCGATGCCGCACCAGCCTCGGCGGCATCCATGTCATCATCGTCATAAGCATCGCGCCGTTGGGCCAGACGCTGTCGACTGCCGTGCCACTTGGCGATGCTCCACGCCAGTAGGCGATACATACCACGCCCCAGTTCATCCATGACCGCCAGCCAGGTCATGCCGGTGAACAGGGTAAAGCCGCACATGAAGGCGACCAGCGACACCAGGGTAGTACCCTGCACGTTGAGCAGTGGCTGTAGCGCACCGACCAGCCCTTCGCCGAGAATACCGCCCACCGCATAGGGCAACTCGCTGTCGGGATGATAGAAATGCAGCGCCCCCAAGGTGGTCGTGCTCAGCAATAGAAGTACCAGGCCGCTGGTGCGTACCGAAAGCGCCGTCGGGTCCCAGGCGATATTCACTTCCCGCGCACGCAGCATCCGCCAGGCCGCGAAGCCGAACATACCCGGCCACCACAGAGCGCTGGCACCGAACAGCGAATACAGCACATCCGACAGCCACGCTCCCACAGGGCCCATCCAGTTATTGATCGTTTGATCGGGGCCACTATGTGACCAGCCAGGATCTCCAGGCACATAGCTGAAAAGCGACAACAGGAGAAAGACACAGATGGCCAGCAGCACGATGGCCGCGCCTTCGCGCGTCACCCCCTGCAAATGCATCACGACCCGGCGTGCCTGCTCCTTGGCCTGGGACGCCGTTTGTCCGCGCTCGTTGCGTTTTCCATTGACACTCAAGTAACCATCCCCCTTGCGCCACGTATGGCGAGGTCTAATGTTGCCGACACTGCCCGACGCGTGCCGTCCCTGTCATTCACGTGCGAGAGAACGGTTCGCATCTCATCCGATGGGCTTTTCTGGTTTGCCATCATACCCACCCCATGCGCTGCGTCACAGGGGAAAAACCACACCTCGCATTGTCGCGAAAGGGCGACGCCACGCGGCCGGCAGGCGAAGCGGGTAGTTATCGATCCCGCACCTGGAGTACGCTGAAACTCCCCTTGGACGATATCAGCAGAGACGCGTGCCCATGTTGCCTTGGCTACCTCCTCACCGGGTCGGTTTTCCACCCGTCGAACAAACGTTACGCGAGCCTGACGGACTGCTTGCTGCCGGTGGCGGGCTCTCCCCGGACTGGCTGCGCTGCGCCTATCGACGCGGCATATTCCCATGGTTCGCACCAGGCGAACCCATCCTGTGGTGGAGTCCCGACCCGCGCCTGGTGTTGTTCCCCGACGAGATCCATGTGCGCCGCAGCCTCGCCAAGCGCCTGCGTAACGCTGGGTTCACGGTGACCTTCGACCACGCTTTCCGTGCCGTCATCGACGCCTGCGCCGCGCCGCGCGATGACCACGCAGGCACCTGGATCACCCCGGAGATGCGTCATGCTTACTGCCGTTTACATACCGAAGGCGTTGCTCATTCGGTGGAAGTATGGCGCGATGGCAAACTGGTCGGCGGACTCTATGGCATCGGTCTGGGCGGCGTATTTTTCGGCGAATCGATGTTCAGCCGCATCGCCGATGCGTCGAAAGTGGCACTGGTGCATCTTGCCCGGCATATGGCGGTACACGGCGGACGCTTGATCGATTGCCAAGTGCATACGCCCCATCTGGCCAGTCTTGGCGCACGCAGCATCGCCCGCTCAACGTTCATCGACTATCTTGACCAGTATGCAGAGGGCTGCGGGGCACCGATGCTGTGGCCGTCCTCTACGCCCCATCACCTCCCAGTCGAAGAGCCGAAGCCAACGTGAGCAGCAACACGCCGTCCCAACTCACGCGAGATCTGCGTTTCTTCCTCACGGTCCCGCATGGATGCAGCTATCTACCGGACCGCGAAGCGACCACGCTATTTCTGGACCCTCAGGAACAGCCCGGTCAAGGCGTCTACGACGCGCTGTCGTTGCTGGGCTTTCGGCGCAGTGGCCGACATCTCTACCGCCCCCACTGCGAGGGATGCCGGGCCTGCATTTCGGTGCGTATCCCGGTGCAAGATTTCACCGCCTCCCGTACGCAGCGCAAGCTGATGTCGCGCAACGCCGACCTCGAAACACGCATCCGGCCGGCAGCTTTTCACGAAGAACATTATGCACTTTACGCACGCTACATTCGTACCCGCCACGCCGATGGCGACATGTTCCCGCCCAGCCACGAGCAATACCGTACCTTCCTGACCCTGGATCACCCCTACGCTCGCTTGATCGAGTTTCGCCTGGAAGACCAGTTGCTCGCCGTGGCGGCGACGGACCTGCTGAGCCATGGCGTATCGGCGATCTACACCTTCTTCGACCCAGGCCTGGAATTCCAGCGCCGCTCTCTCGGCACCTATTCGATTCTTCATCAGATCGAGCTCGCGCGCCGGCTCGAACTCCCCCACGTCTACCTCGGCTACTGGATTCGTCAGTCTCGCAAGATGCGCTACAAGCAGGATTTTCAGCCTCTAGAATACCTCGATGGTCGATATTGGCGGCGCCGAATCCCCCTGGCCGATACTCCCTTGTCATAACGATAGCGCAACATCATGCACATGATTTTTGCCTTAACCCTCGGCATGCGGCAGAATATCGGGCTATCTTCAAAACCGATGCTGGCCACGGTCGGTAATGAGTGCTGGCAACGGCAATGCAGATCGTGGCGCACTGTCGAAGAAGCTTTCAACGCAATACGAGGAAACGCCTAATATGGCACGTGAAGACCATATTGAAATGGAAGGTGTCGTAGTCGATACCCTTCCCAACACCACGTTCCGAGTCGAACTGGAAAACGGTCACGTCGTGACGGCCCACATCTCCGGCAAGATGCGCAAGAACTATATCCGCATTCTGACCGGCGACAAGGTCAAGGTCGAGCTGACCCCATACGATCTTTCAAAGGGTCGCATCGTCTACCGCGCCCGCTGAGCCACCCTAACGGCGCACTCGCGCTGTTGGCCTGTCACTGCGCCCCACGAAAAACGCCCCGTCATGACGACAGGGCGTGAAGCGTGCGGCGTTACGGGCATGAGCAGAGGGGCCCTCAAGCCACGGCCGCCTCCGTCTCCAGGTGAAGCTCGCCTTCCTCGAGGGTGACATGCACCACACCGCCGTGCTCGGCGAGATCGCCGAACAGAATCATCTCGGCAAGCGGCTTCTTGAGCTTCTCCTGGATGACACGCGCCATCGGACGCGCGCCCATTTCAGGATCGTAACCCTCCTCGGCAAGCCAGGCTCGCGCCGATTCGTCGACGTCCAGTTGAACGCGTTTCTCGTCGAGTTGCGCCTGTAGTTCGACCAGGAACTTGTCGACCACGTTGCGCACCACCGAGGGTTCCAGACCGTGGAACTGGATGATGCCATCCAGGCGATTGCGGAACTCGGGTGAAAAGGTCTTGCGCAACACTTCCATGCCATCCGTGGAGTGATCCTGGGTCTGGAAGCCGATGGAGCGACGCGCAATCTGCTCGGCCCCGGCATTCGACGTCATGACCACGATCACATGGCGGAAGTCGGCCTCGCGACCGTTATTGTCGGTCAGACGGCCATGGTCCATGACCTGCAGCAGCAGGTTGAAGACCTCGGGGTGCGCCTTCTCGATCTCGTCGAGCAACAGCACGCAATGCGGCTGCTTGGTGATCGCCTCGGTCAGCAAGCCGCCCTGGTCGTATCCCACATAGCCAGGAGGCGCGCCGATCAGACGCGAGACGGTGTGGCGCTCCATGTACTCGGACATATCGAAGCGCACCAGCTCGATGCCCATCAACTGCGACAACTGGCGTGCCACCTCGGTCTTGCCGACGCCGGTCGGACCCGAGAACAGGAAGCTCCCCACCGGCTTGTCGGGCGATTTCAGACCGGCACGCGACAGCTTGATTGCCGCCGAGAGGCTGGTGATAGCTTCATCCTGACCGAACACCAGCATCTTGAGATCGCGCTCGAGATTCGACAACAGCTGGCGATCCGAATTGGAGACACTCTTCGGCGGAATCCGCGCGATGGAGGCGACCACCGCTTCGACCTGATCGACATCGATGGTCGAGACGCGCATTTCCGGCGGCAGCAATCGCTGATGCGCCCCCGCCTCATCGATCACATCGATGGCTTTGTCCGGCAGGAAACGATCGTTGATATAACGGTCCGCCAGGCGTACTGCGCTATCCAGCGCCCCATCGGTGTACTTGAGCGCATGATGCTCCTCGAAGCGCCCACGCAGCCCCTTGAGGATGCGAATGGTGTCGTCCACCGTCGGCTCGGGCACGTCGACTTTCTGGAAGCGCCGTGCCAGGGCCCGATCCTTCTCGAAGATGCCGCGATATTCCTGGAAAGTAGTCGAGCCGATGCAACGCAGTTCGCCCGAGGACAACAACGGCTTGAGCAGATTGGAGGCATCCATGACGCCACCCGATGCCGCGCCGGCCCCGATCACGGTATGAATCTCGTCGATGAACAGGATCGCGTTGGGCTGTTTGCGCAACTCGGCCAGCAGCCCCTTGAGCCGCTTCTCGAAGTCCCCCCGATATTTGGTGCCGGCCAGCAAGGTGCCCATATCCAACGAGTAGACGACACCGTCGCTGATCACATCGGGGACGTCCTCCTCGACGATCCGCTTGGCCAACCCTTCGGCGATGGCGGTCTTGCCGACACCCGCCTCGCCCACCAGCAGCGGATTGTTCTTGCGCCGCCGCGCGAGGATCTGAATCACGCGCTCGAGTTCGTGATCGCGCCCGATCAACGGATCGATCTTGCCCAGACGGGCCTGTTCGTTGAGGTTGGTGGCATAGCCCGTCAGCGGATGAGGGCTCCCCTCCGACACGGCCTCTTCGGCCTCTTCACTTTCATGCGAGGAGGGAGACTGGCCATGTCCGGCGACCTTGGAAATGCCATGCGCGATGTAATTCACCGCATCGACGCGCGCCACATTCTGTTGCTTGAGGAAGTAAACGGCCTGGCTTTCCTGCTCGGAGAAGATCGCCACCAGGACGTTGGCCCCCGTGACTTCCGATTTCCCCGAGGATTGTACATGGAAGACGGCACGCTGCAGTACGCGCTGAAAACCCAGCGTGGGCTGCGTTTCACGATCTTCCTGATCGTCGGGAATCAACGGGGTAGTGGAATTGATGAAGTCCTGTAGATCGGCGCGCAGCTTTTCGAGATTGGCGCCGCAGGCTCGCAATACATCGGCCGCAGAGGCATTGTCCAACAACGCCAGCAGCAAATGTTCCACGGTCATGAACTCATGGCGCTTGGATCGCGCCACGGTGAAGGCCGTGTTTAGGGTGAGTTCAAGTTCTTTGCTCAACATGGCAATCCCCTTTTAGCCGCCTATGGCGTCTGTCGGCACTTTCACAATCGGGCACAAACGGAGGTTATGCAAGTGCTACCTTGGACCGCGATCCAACGCAGTAGTGCCGCTTCAGTCCGCCTGATCGATATCGCACAGTAACGGATGCTGGCATTCGCGTGCGTACTCATTGACTTGATGACATTTGGTTTCCGCGATATCACGGGTGAATATGCCGCAAGTCGCCTTGCCATGCGTATGCACGACAAGCATGACCTGCACGGCTTTCTCCCGCTCCAACGCAAAGAAGGTTTGCAGCACCTCGACGACGAACTCCATGGGAGTGAAGTCATCGTTGTGCAACACGACCTTGTACATCGGCGGCTTGGCCAGCTCCGGGTCCGCCGATTGGACCGATACGTCGCCCTCCGGGTCTTCGTGGGGATCCTCGCCGGGCGGTCGCGTCATACCAAGGATGACCGCCTCATCAGGCGCTCGGTGTACGAATGGGCTTGCTGATTCAAACATAGATGGAAATGTCCGTAAGTGCGCGCCGGATAGGCAGGACGACGCTCCCGAAGGCAAGCACCGCTGCCTATCGCCGGTTCATTCAATGTGCGGTCGGCAGGGCATGGATGCAAGGTAGGCGCCATGAAAAAGCCCGTGCCTGATAGCGTTAAGTATGGCATCGCGCCCCGCGTGCGGAGTAGGCTTTGCCTATAGCCGCCGCTTGTCGAAAGGCCCGAGACCGCCCATGAGTTCACTTTATCTGCTGCATAAACCTTATCAAATGCTCTCGCAGTTTACCGATACGCAAGGTCGGGCAACGCTCGCCAGCGTCATCGATGTTCCCGGCATTTATCCCGCCGGGCGGCTCGATTACGACTCGGAGGGCTTGCTCCTGCTGACTGACGACGGCGCCCTGGCGCACCGCATCAGCCATCCGCGCCACAAGCAGCCCAAGACCTACTGGGTGCAGGTCGAGGGCGAGCCCGAGGAAGCGGCCCTGCATGCACTTCGTCGCGGCATCACGCTGAAGGATGGCCCGACGCGTCCCGCCCAGGTGCGACGCCTCGAGGCGTCCGGTATCGCAGGCATCGCTCCGCGCCAGCCGCCGGTACGCCACCGCAATGCCATTCCCACGGCCTGGCTCGAAATCGTCCTCGGCGAAGGCCGCAACCGACAGGTACGCCGCATGACCGCGCATGTCGGCTACCCTACGCTGCGTCTGATTCGCGTCGCCATCGGCGCCTGGCACCTCGACGATCTGGCGCCGGGCAACTGGCGCAAGGAAACCCTGCATGCTCCGCGCCGCAAGGCCTCTACACCGGTCAGGCGCCACCGGAGTCGTCGATGAGCCGTTGGACACCGCACGTCACCGTTGCCAGCGTCGTCGAGCGCGCCGGCCGTTACCTCCTCGTCGAGGAGGACAAGGGCGGCCCGTTCAGCCTCTTCAACCAACCCGCCGGCCACCTCGAGCCCGGTGAGCGCCTGACCCAGGCCGCCGAACGCGAAACCCGCGAGGAAGCCGCCTGGCACATCACGTTGACCGGCTATCTGGGGCTTTATGTGTATACCGCGCCCGACGAGGTGACGTTTCACAGCCACGCCTTCGTGGGGATTCCCCTGGCGCACCTGGGCAATACGCTGGATAGCGGCATCGTCGCCACGCATTGGCTCACGCTCGACGAAATCGAGGCACTGGAGCGTGCGCACCGTCTGCGCAGCCCCCTGGTGCTCAAGCGCATTCGCGACGCCATCGCTGGACGCCAGTTTCCGCTCGATGTGATTCACGACCGCTGATGGCTCACTTCACAAGCGCTGATGGCTCAAGCTCGAAGCACCAAGCCAGTTTCAGGTATAATAGCGCCCCGAACAGCAATCCATCCTCAACCCATTCGAGAGTGACCATGTCTCACGCTACGGAATCCTCCGCCACGGGGGCCGCTACCGCGTGCAAAGTCATCGTCGGCATGTCGGGCGGCGTCGACTCGTCCGTGACCGCCCTCGTCCTGCTGGAGCAGGGCTACGAGGTCGAAGGCCTGTTCATGAAGAACTGGGACGAGGACGACGGCACCGAGTACTGCACTGCCAAGGACGATCTTGCCGACGCCCAGGCCGTGTGCGACAAGCTCGGCATTCGGCTGCACACCGCGAACTTCGCCGCCGAGTACTGGGATAACGTCTTCGAGCATTTTCTCGCCGAGTACAAGGCCGGCCGGACACCCAATCCGGATATCCTTTGCAACCGCGAGATCAAGTTCAAGGTATTCCTCGAATACGCCGAAATGCTCGGCGCCGAACGCATCGCCACAGGGCATTACGTGCGCAACGCCGAGCGCGACGGTCACGTGCGCCTGCTCAAGGGCCTGGATGCCAACAAGGACCAGAGCTACTTCCTGCACGCCGTGCCGGAAGTCGCCATCGCACGTACGCTGTTCCCGGTCGGTGAGATGGAGAAAAGCGAGGTCCGTGCCATCGCCGAGCGCCATGGCCTGGCCACCGCGCGCAAGAAGGATTCCACCGGTATCTGCTTCATCGGCGAGCGCCGCTTCGGCGACTTCCTGAAGCAGTACCTGCCCGCGCAGCCCGGCACGATCGAAACGCCCGAGGGCGAGGTCATCGGCGAGCACATGGGGCTGATGTATTACACCCTCGGCCAGCGCCAGGGCCTGGGCATCGGCGGGCTGCCCAACCATCCCGACGCGCCCTGGTATGTGGCCGCCAAGAATCTCGAACGTAACGTCCTGGTCGCCGTGCAGGGCAAGCACCATCCGCTGTTGTACACCGACAGCCTGAGCACCGAGCCCGTGGAATGGGTCGCCGGACAACCGCCGGCACCGCAGGCACGTCTCCAGGCCAAGACCCGCTACCGTCAGCAGGACGTCACCTGTCAGGTGCGCGTACTCGAGGACGGCGGTGTCGAAGCATTCTTCGACGATCCCCAGCGCGCCGTCACGCCGGGCCAGTCGCTGGTGCTCTACGAAGATGATATCTGCCTGGGCGGCGGCGTCATTCGCGAGACATGGAACCGACACGCGCGCCAAGGAGACAACGCCGCATGACGCCCACCCCGATCCAAAGCGCACCACAAAGCGCCGTCGCTCGCCAGGCGCTGGCATTAGCCGGCGTCTTCCAGGCCGCCGCTGTGGTCGATGAGATGGCACGTACCGGGCAGTGCGACGAACGCGCCTGGAACACGCTGCTTCATGCCACGCTAGAGACCAACCCGGAAAGCTTCGCGGCCATCTACGGCGGTCACCACAACAACCTGCGCCTGGGCATTGATACCCTCAGCGCAGTGATGGATCGCCAGCGCAACGATCCCGCCGTGATGCGTTACGGCTTCTCGCTGGTGCTGCTGATGCAGAAGCTGCGCAAGGACGATGCCATGCTGGCCTCGCTGGGAGAGCGCCTGACGCGCGTTCAGGGTCAGGCCGAGCACTTCGGCGAAACCCATGAAAACGTGATCGCCAGCCTAGGTCAGCTTTATCAGGACACCTTGTCCACGTTTCGTTACCGCATCGTCGTGCAGGGCGATCCCAGCTTGCTTCAAAGCCGAATGATGCCAGAACGCGTGCGCGCCGCCTTGCTGACAGGCGTACGCTTCGCCCTGCTCTGGCACCAGCAAGGCGGCCGCCGCTGGAAGCTGTTGCTTCAGCGTCAGTCCATCAAGAAATCACTCAATGCCCTCGACGACCGCTGACGGTCTTCGCCGCGCGATTCGATTCACGACTCGGAAGACGACATCCATGGAACTTTCCGCTCTCACCGCCCTATCCCCCGTCGATGGTCGCTATGGTGCCAAGGCCGTCGCCCTGCGCGAGCATTTCAGCGAGTACGGCCTGATTCGTGCCCGCGTAACCGTCGAAGTCCGCTGGCTGGAACGCCTCGCCGCACATCCGCAGATCACCGAGGTCCCACCACTATCGGCACAGGCCACGGCCTTCCTCGGCCAACTGGTGAGTGAGTTTTCGGTCGCCGACGCCGAGCGCATCAAGGATATCGAGCGCACCACCAACCATGACGTCAAGGCGGTGGAATACTTCCTCAAGGAAAAGGTCGCCGACTTCCCGGAACTGCATGCGATCACCGAGTTCATCCACTTCGCCTGCACCAGCGAGGACATCAACAACCTCTCCCACGGGGTGATGCTGCGTGGTGGTCTCGACACCCTGCTACCCACGCTGCGCGAGATCGTCACCGCGGTCGAACACCTGGCCCATGAGCACGCCGAGCAACCCATGCTCTCGCGCACCCACGGCCAGACCGCCAGTCCCACCACGCTGGGCAAGGAAATGGCCAATGTGGCGTATCGCCTGCGCCGCCAGCTCAAGCAGATCGAGGCCGCCGAGATCCTCGGCAAGATCAACGGCGCGGTGGGCAACTACAACGCTCATCTCACCACCTATCCGGAAATCGACTGGGTCGCGAACGCCCGCACCTTCGTCGAAGGGCTGGGGCTGAGTTTCAACCCCTACACCACGCAGATCGAACCGCACGACTACATCGCCGAGCTGTTCGACGCCATCGCGCGCTTCAACACCATCTTGATCGACTTCGATCGCGACGTCTGGGGCTATATCTCGCTGGGTTACTTCAAGCAGAAGACCGTCGAGGGCGAGATCGGCTCCTCGACCATGCCGCACAAGGTCAATCCCATCGATTTCGAGAACTCCGAGGGCAATCTCGGGCTCTCCAACGCCCTGCTCGGCCATCTCGCCGAGAAGCTGCCAATTTCCCGCTGGCAACGCGACCTGACCGATTCCACGGTGCTGCGCAACCTCGGCGTGGGGCTGGCGTACGGCCTGATCGCTTATCAAGCCACACTCAAGGGCGTCAGCAAGCTGGAAGCCAACCCGGCCCGCCTCGACGAGGATCTCGATCAAAACTGGGAAGTCCTCGCCGAGCCGATCCAGACCGTGATGCGCCGCTACGGGATCGAAAAGCCCTATGAAAAGCTCAAGACCCTGACGCGCGGCAAACGGGTCGACCAGGCCGGATTCGCGGCCTTCATCGACTCTCTGGAACTGCCCGACGACGTCAAGGCCGAACTCAAGGCGCTGTCCCCGGCGGCCTACATCGGCAATGCCGCCGAACAAGCGCGCGGACTGTAGGCTGGAAGCTGGAAGCTGGAAGCTGGAAGCTGGAAGCTGGAAGCTGGAAGCTGGAAGCTGGAAGCTGGAAGGCAGCATGAACTCGCCACCTAAGGCATCAAGTCTTTTCTTCCAGCTCCGGGCAAAGCCCGGCTCTTCGAGCTTCACACTATGGCCCGATTGCTCATTCATCCCTTTCGAGTCCCAAGATCCTTATGTCAACCGATACGCCCCTCGTGATACTCGGCGGTTTGACCGCCGCCGAGTTCCTGCATGACTACTGGCAGAAAAAACCGCTGCTGATTCGCGGCGCCTTCGCCGATTTCGAGTCACCGCTCGCACCGGAGGAACTCGCTGGCCTGGCCTGCGAAGACGGCATCGAGGCCCGGCTTGTCGAGGCAAATGGTCCCGACAAGCCGTGGCAAGTCAGCCACGGGCCTTTCGATGATGCCACCTTCGCACGCCTGCCCGACCGGGAATGGACCCTGCTGGTCCAGGCCGTCGATCATTACGTGCCCGAAGTAGCAGCGCTACTCGAAGCCTTCGACTTCCTGCCGCGCTGGCGCCTCGACGACGTCATGGTCAGCTACGCGCCGCCCCAGGGCAGTGTCGGCCCGCATGTCGATAGCTATGATGTCTTCCTGCTCCAGGGCAGCGGTCAACGTCGCTGGCAACTCGGTGGCGAGCAGCCCGACGATGCCCCCATCGTCTCGGGCATCGACCTGCGCATGCTCGAACGCTTCGAGGTCACTCCCGGCGAGGACTGGGTGCTCGAACCCGGCGACATGCTGTATCTGCCGCCGCGCATCGCTCATCACGGCGTCAGCCAGAGCGCCAACTGCATGACCTATTCGATCGGCTTTCGCGCGCCGTCCACCGACGAGATCATCACTTCTTTCGCCGACTATCTCGGTGAAATGCAGCCTGACACCTCGCGCTACACCGACCCGGACCTGCGCCCCATCGAACACGCCGGCCGTCTCGATGACGACGCCATCGCGCGCCTGCGCACCTTGATGCTCTCGGTGATCGACGACCCTGAGCAGATGACGCAATGGTTCGGGCGGGTGATGACCCAGCCCAAGTATGCCGACCAGCTCGCGCCTCTCGAGACGCCGCTGGGCAGCGATGTCATCGCCGAGGCGCTGGCACAAGGGCGCTACCTGGAACGTGCCCTGGGCTCGCGCTTCGCGTTTCATGAAGATAACGGCCACACCACGCTGTTCGCGGATGGCGACGGCCATGCCTGCCCGTCAGGGCTCGCGCGTCTGCTGGCCGACACCACGCCACTGCATGCCGCCACGCTGGCCACACACCTGGACGATCAGGCCCTGACACTGCTCGCCGAGCTGGTCAATCGTGGCAGCCTCCACTGGCAAGACGAGACGCAGGAAGACGAAACTCAGGACAACGGCGATGAGTGAGTGGCAGGTCACCAGCGGCGATTGGCAGACGCTGGGCTCGGCGTGCGGCGCGATCCGCAAGGTCGTATTCATCGAGGAGCAAAGCGTCCCCCAGGCGGAAGAATGGGATGGCCGCGACCCGCAGTGTCTGCATTTCTTGCTGCATGTCGATGACCGCGCCGTGGGCACGGCGCGCCTCTTGCCGGACGGCCATATCGGACGCGTGGCGATTCTCGAGGAAGCGCGCGGCCAGGGGCTTGGCCTGTATCTGATGGAAGCGACGCTGGTGGCGGCCCGCGAAGCCGGCCACCACGTCGTGCATCTGGATGCACAGACCTACGCGATCCCCTTCTACGAACGTCTAGGCTTTATCGCCCATGGTGATGAATTCCTCGATGCCAATATCCCGCACTACCATATGAGCCTGCATTTTCAATAACCTGCTTTTTCAATAAGTTGTCTCGGGCCTTTCTCACCTCTCGGAAAAACACTACATGACGCCGCGTGATTCAGGCGTCATGTCGTCAAACTACAACGCTTCCTGCGCCTAACTAGCAATTGTTCGCCTCGCTTGTGTGCGTCATATTTTTCGTAAAGCCGAAGTTAAAACGCTTGTTTTACTGCAGCGCAATATCCGCGTCATACCGCGTAGCGCAGCGGAAATGATCGCACTTCGGCTGAACGTGAAATGCCCTATCGGGCACGCTCTGAACGCTCACGACGACCAAGAGGCAAGTGACATGTCCCAGACACGCGAACAGCAAATCGCCGCATTGGAAAAGGATTGGCAAGAGAACCCGCGCTGGAAGGACGTCACGCGTCCGTATAGCGCCGAGGAAGTGGTCAGGCTTCGCGGCAGCGTCAATGAAGCGAATACGCTCGCCACGCTAGGCGCCGAAAAGCTCTGGCGCCTGGTCAACGGCGAGGCCCGCAAGGGCTACGTCAACTGTCTCGGTGCGCTGACCGGCGGCCAGGCCATGCAACAGGTAAAGGCGGGTATCGAGGCGATCTACCTCTCGGGCTGGCAGGTCGCGGCCGACAACAACAGCTACCTGTCGATGTACCCCGACCAGTCGCTCTACCCGGTGGATTCGGTGCCCAAGGTCGTCGAGCGCATCAACAATAGCTTCCGCCGCGCCGATCAGATTCAGTGGCAAAAAGGCGCCAACCCCGACGATAAAGACTTCGTCGATTACTTCGCGCCCATCGTCGCCGATGCCGAGGCCGGGTTCGGCGGCGTGCTCAACGCTTTTGAGCTGATGACGGCGATGATCCGCGCCGGCGCCAGCGGCGTGCATTTCGAGGATCAGCTCGCCGCAGTCAAGAAATGCGGCCACATGGGCGGCAAGGTGCTGGTGCCGACCCAGGAAGCCGTGCAGAAGCTGGTCGCCGCACGCCTGGCAGCCGATGTAGCGGGCACTTCCACTCTGGTCATCGCACGCACCGATGCCAATGCCGCCAACCTGATTACCGCCGACGTGGATGACTACGACAAACCCTTCATTACCGGTGAACGCACCGCCGAGGGCTTCTACCGGGTCAACGCCGGGCTCGATCAGGCCATCGCTCGAGGCCTGGCCTACGCGCCCTTCGCGGACATAATCTGGTGCGAAACCGCCAAGCCGGACCTTGACGAGGCCAAGCGTTTCGCCGATGCGATCCACCGCGAATACCCCGATCAGTTGCTGGCCTACAACTGCTCGCCGTCGTTCAACTGGAAGAAGAATCTAGACGACGCCGAGATCGCCGGCTTCCAGAAAGCCCTGGCCGAGATGGGCTACACCTACCAGTTCATCACCTTAGCCGGCATTCACAACATGTGGTACAACATGTTCGATCTCGCCCATGCCTATGCCCAAGGCGAAGGCATGAAGCATTATGTCGAGAAGGTCCAGCAGCCGGAATTCGAAGCGGCCGAGCGCGGCTACACCTTCGTCGCCCACCAGCAGGAAGTCGGTACCGGCTATTTCGACGACATGACCAACATCATCCAAGGCGGCGTATCATTGGTGACCGCACTCAAGGGCTCCACCGAAGAGTCGCAATTCTAGCGCTAACCTCACACACCAACCCCGGGAAACGAACCCCACAAAACACCAAGGGCGCCATGCGGCGCCCTTGGTATTGTTTTTTCATGTGTGCCGTTACAAGGCGTGCGGTTCAGCGCTGCTCGCGGAGAATGCCTAGCATCCGCTTGAGCGGCTCGGCGGCCCCCCACAGCAATTGGTCGCCCACCGAAAAGGCGGAGAGGTATTCGCCGCCCATGGCCAGTTTGCGCAGGCGCCCCACCGGGACATCCAGCGTGCCGGTGGCGGCCGCCGGTGCCAGGCGTTGCAAGGTCGCGTCCTTGTCGTTGGGAATCACCTTCGCCCACTGGTTGTGCTTGGCCAGACGGTCTTCGATCTCGTCAAGCGGCACATCCTGCTTGAGCTTAATGGTGAATGCCTGGCTATGCGAACGCATCGCCCCGATACGCACACACAAACCGTCGATGGGGATCGGTGAATCGCCGGTAGCGAGAATCTTGTTACTCTCGACACCGCCTTTCCACTCTTCCTTGCTCTGGCCGTTTTCCATCGCCTTGTCGATCCACGGCAACAGGCTGCCGGCCAGCGGCTCACCGAACTGCTCGGTGGGAAAATCGCCGCCACGCATGGCCTGCGTCACCTGACGGTCGATATCCAGGATCGCACTGCCCGGATCCGCCAGCGAGGATGCTGCAGCACCGTGCAGGGCCCCCATCTGGGAAAGCAGCTCGCGCATGTGCTTGGCGCCCGAGCCGGACGCGGCCTGGTAGGTCATGGAGGTCATCCACTCCACCATGTTGGCCTCGAACAAGCCCCCCAGGCCCAGCAGCATCAGGCTGACGGTGCAGTTGCCGCCTACGAACGTCTTGCCGCCGTTGGCGAGACTGCGTTCGATGACATGACGGTTGACCGGATCGAGCACGATCGTCGCCTCGTCCGCCATACGCAGCGTACTGGCGGCGTCGATCCAATAGCCCTGCCAGCCCGCTTCACGCAGGGGCTGGTAGACCTTCTCGGTGTAATCGCCACCCTGAGTGCTCACGATCACATCGAGCGTCTTGAGCGTTTCCAGATCATGTGCGTCCTTGAGGGGCGGTACCTCGACCCCGATGTCGGGGCCCGGCTGACCCACCTGGGACGTGGTGAAGAACACTGGCTCGAGGCCGGCGAAATCGCCATCCTCGTGCATGCGCTGCATGAGGACGGACCCCACCATTCCCCGCCAACCGACAAAACCGACTCTAAGCATGTGTCGTCCTCCTGAAATCTACGAATGGGCGTATGGCCATGATACGTGAGCCGCACTCACTGCGCCTGGAATGCCGCCAACACGGCATCGCCCATCGCCTGGGTCGAGACGGGCGCAGTGCCCTCGAAGGCGATATCGGCGGTACGCAATCCCTGGTCAAGCACCGTGCCCACGGCACGCTCGATACGCTCGGCGAGCACCGGCGCCTCGAGGGAATAACGCAGCATCATGGCCACCGACAAGATCGTCGCCAACGGATTGGCAATGCCTTGGCCGGCAATATCCGGCGCACTGCCATGGCAAGGCTCGTACATACCCTGACGTTGTTCGTTGAGCGATGCCGAGGGCAACATGCCGATCGAGCCCGTCAGCATCGCCGCCGCGTCGGAGAGGATATCACCGAACATGTTGCCGGTAACGATGACGTCGAATTGCTTGGGCGCGCGCACCAGTTGCATGGCGGCGTTGTCGACGTACATGTGCGACAACTCGACATCCGGATACTCCGGGGCCAGGCGCTCCATCACCTCGCGCCACAGGATGGTGGCCTCGAGCACGTTGGCCTTGTCCACCGAGCAGAGCTTGCCGCTGCGCGCACGCGCCATTTCGAAGGCGACCCGGCCAATGCGTTCGATCTCGTGCTCGGCATAGACGTAGGTATTGAAGCCGACTTTTTCGCCATCGCGCTCCTCGATACCGCGCGGCTGGCCAAAGTAGATGCCACCGGTAAGCTCGCGCACGATCATGATATCCAGCCCCGCGACGATCTCCGGCTTGAGGCTCGAGGCCGAGGCGAGCTGCGGATAGAGCAGCGCCGGGCGCAGATTGCCGAACAGGTTGAGGTTCTTGCGCAGGCCCAGCAGGCCTTTCTCCGGCCGCTTGGCCAGATCTTCGATCTTGTCCCATTTGGGACCGCCCACGGCGCCCAGCAATACGGCATCAGCCGCCTTGGCCTGCGCCAGCGTCTCATCGGGCAACGGTACGCCCTGGGCGTCGATTGCCGCCCCGCCGACTAGACCTTCCTCAAGGTCGACGTCCAGCCCCGTCTCGCGGCATGCGTTGAGGATCTTGACCGCCTCGCGGGTGATTTCCGGACCGATACCGTCGCCCGGTAGAACGAGAATCTTGCGACTCATGGCGTACTCTCTCGCTGCTCGACACATCATCGTGGATGACGTGACTGATGGTTCATGGGTGGCCGGCGCCGCGACGCCGACCACGAGAAGATGGGCATTCCCTGCCATCCCGACCCGGGGGCCGGATCCTCCCTGTGGGTTGTGTCCAGCGTTGTTGTTATTCAGGGGTTGCAGGCGTCATCCGGCCTGACGGAATAGCCACGGCCGCGCCTGGCGATGGCGCTGCTCGAAATCCGCAATGGCATCGGCGTCTTTGAGCGTCAAGCCGATATCGTCCAGCCCTTCGAGCAAGCATTGCTTGCGAAACGAATCGACCTCGAAGGTGAGTGTCTCGCCATGGGGCGTGATGATCTGCTGGCTTTCCAGATCGACATCCAGACGATAGCCCTCCTCGGCCTCGGCTTCCTGGAAAAGGCGATCCACCGTGGCTTCGTCGAAGGTAATCAGCAACAAGCCATTCTTGAAGGCGTTGTTGAAGAAGATATCGGCAAAGCTCGGCGCGATGATCACGCGGAAGCCGAAATCTTCCAGCGCCCAGGGCGCATGCTCGCGCGAACTGCCGCAGCCGAAGTTGCGGCGCGCCAGCAGCACACTGGCGCCCTGATAGCGCGACTGGTTGAGCACGAAGTCCGGATTGAGCGGGCGATTCGCGACATCCTGCCCCGGATAACCTTCATCCAGGTAACGCAGCTCGTCGAACAGATTGGGGCCGAAGCCGGTACGCTTGATCGACTTCAGAAACTGCTTGGGAATGATCAGGTCCGTGTCCACGTTGGCGCGATCCATGGGCGCCACGAGGCCCTGATGGCGGTCGAACTGTCGCATGCTCACGCCTCCTGTACTTGGCTGTCGTCGTTGGCGGCGCGCTCGGCACCGAAGTCGCGCACATCGACGAAATGACCGGCGATGGCCGCCGCCGCCGCCATGGCGGGGCTCACCAGATGCGTGCGGCCCCCAAAGCCCTGGCGCCCCTCGAAGTTACGATTCGAGGTCGAGGCGCAGTGCTCGCCGGCCCCCAGTTTGTCGGCGTTCATCGCCAGACACATGGAGCACCCCGGCTCACGCCATTCGAAGCCCGCTTCGAGGAAGATCTTGTCCAGCCCTTCCTCCTCGGCCTGGCGCTTGACCAGCCCGGAACCGGGCACGACCATCGCCAGTTGGATGGTATCCGCCACCTTGCGGCCTTTGGCGACCTTGGCCGCCTCGCGCAGATCCTCGATGCGCGAGTTGGTGCACGAGCCAATGAAGACCTTGTCGAGCCGGATGTCGGTGATCTGCTGGCCCGAATAAAGCCCCATGTACTCGAGCGCACGCGAAACGCCTTTCTGCACGGTCTCGTCGCCGGCGGCGGCCGGATCCGGTACCTGCGCACCGACGCCCGCGACCATTTCCGGACTGGTGCCCCAGGTAACCTGCGGTTCGATCGCGGCAGCATCGAGCTCGACGACCTTGTCGAAATCCGCATCGCCATCGGAGACCAGCTCGCGCCAGTCGGCGACCGCCGCATCCCAGTATTCCTCGCTGGGCGCGAAGGGGCGCCGACGCAGGTACTCGACCGTGGTCTCGTCGACCGCCACCAGGCCCACGCGCGCGCCGGCCTCGATGGCCATGTTGCAGATGGTCATACGACCTTCCATGGACAGCTCGCGAATCGCACTGCCGGCGAACTCGATGGCGTAGCCGGTACCGCCGGCCGTGCCGATCTTGCCGATCACGGCCAGCACGATATCCTTCGCCGTCACGCCGAGACCCAGTTCACCTTCGACGCGCACCTGCATGTTCTTCATTTTTTGCTGAATCAGGCACTGCGTCGCCAGCACGTGCTCGACCTCGGAGGTGCCGATGCCGTGCGCCAAGGCCCCGAAGGCGCCGTGCGTGGCGGTATGCGAATCACCGCAGACGACCGTCATACCGGGCTGTGTGGCACCCTGCTCCGGCCCCACGACGTGCACGATCCCCTGGCGCGCGTCGTTGATGCGAAATTCCTCGATGCCAAAGCTGGTGCAGTTGTCATCCAGCGTCTCGACCTGAATGCGCGAGACCGAATCGACGATACCGGCGTTGCCCTCGGCACGCTCCTTGAGCGTGGTCGGCACGTTATGGTCCGGCGTGGCGAGGTTGGTGTCCAGCCGCCATGGCTTGCGCCCGGCGAGACGCAGCCCTTCGAAGGCCTGGGGCGAGGTCACCTCGTGCAGCAGGTGACGATCGATGTAGATCAACGCCGTGCCATCGTCGCGTTCCTTTACCAGGTGCCGCGACCAAAGCTTGTCGTAAAGAGTCTGGCCTGCCATGGAATCTCCTCCACTCGTGCCTCCCCGACCGGGAAGATTGGGCGATAGCGATCTATGCCGCTTTGCAATGCGCCGCGATAACCGGCGCAACCTTGATATCCATGAGCCTAAGGGGGACTATGGATAAAAGCAATTCATGTTATTTATGCTTTGCATTCCTTTATAGAATAGAAACCGAATAGAGCACCGCCATGGACACACAAAGCCTGCAAGCGTTTCTCGCCGTGGCCGACAATGGTTCTTTCTCGCTCGCCGCCGAGCAACTGCATCTTACCCAGCCTGCGGTCAGCAAGCGGATCGCGGGGCTTGAAGCTCAGGTCGGGGCACAGTTATTCGACCGTATCAACCGCCGCGTGACGCTCACCGAAGCCGGGCGCACGCTACTGCCCCGTGCCCGCGAGATCCTGGTGATGTTCGACGACAGCCGTCGCGCGCTTTCCAACCTCGCCGGCGACGTCAGCGGCAGCCTGACCATGGCGACCAGCCATCATGTCGGCCTGCATCGCCTACCGCCGATTCTCAAGGCCTATACCCAGGCGCATCCCGAGGTGCGCATGGACATGCGTTTCCTGGATTCCGAGCAGGCCTATCAGGGTGTGCTGGATGGCGAACTGGAGCTTGCCGT
Source organism: Chromohalobacter nigrandesensis (assembly GCF_023061285.1). Classification (GTDB taxonomy): domain Bacteria; phylum Pseudomonadota; class Gammaproteobacteria; order Pseudomonadales; family Halomonadaceae; genus Chromohalobacter; species Chromohalobacter nigrandesensis. Next base: position 34,199 of record NZ_JAKGAM010000015.1, on the reverse strand, counting down.
AGTCACGCTGGCGCCAGTGCCCGATCCGGCGCTGACGGTCGTGCCGGTGTGGATCGACCAGTTGCGTTTCGTCTGCGGACGCGAGCATGCCCTTGCCGGCCGCGAAGAGCTCGCCTTGTCGGCACTGTCCGATTACGACGCCGTGCTGCCAGGGCATTTGACCTTCACCCGCGGCATCGTGGTGGATACCTTCGCCCGCGACGGCCTCAAGGTAAACGTCTCGCTGTCCACCAACTACCTCGAGACGCTCAAGATGATGGTCGCCATCGGGCTGGGCTGGAGCGTACTGCCCGAGACCATGATCGACGACGACATCCAGATTCTGCCCATCGACCACCGCCCCATCCAGCGTCCGCTGGGCTACCTGTTTCACAAGAGCCGTACCCTCTCCAACGCCGCCAGGGCCATGCTAGAGATGCTGGATGATGACCGCGACCGCCACGCCAGGCACTGGCTGAATTGAACCGTAGCGCGCTAGCATCGTTATCGAGTGCACACCATTCATACAAAGAGGAGGACAAATGACTGCCTTGAATCTCGGCAACCCACGCGAACAACTGGCCTGCGCGTTTCGCTGGCTGGCACGCCTCGACATGCATGAAGGCGTCGCCAGCAGAACTAAACGCCGAGAAAATAGGCCGACCTCAAGACCCCATGTCGCCCTCGCCCGAGTACCGTATGCCCCTGCGCCACCAGCCATTTCACCAGCGAGTTATCCGGACGCAGGTCGAGCACGTAGCACCTGTTAAGCAACTTTCCGATACAACGACGTTCACACGACAACGCTTACGTCAGGCATGGGGTCTCCACCTCGACACCCGCGTTCTGGGCGCGCTGGCGCAAGAAGTGATCCATCAGCGTCAGCGCCATCATCGCCTCGGCGATGGGCGTGGCCCGAATGCCCACGCAGGGGTCATGGCGCCCCTTGGTGACGACCTCGACGGGATCGCCGTGGATATCGATCGAACGTCCCGGCTGGGTGATGCTGGAGGTCGGCTTGAGCGCCAAGTGCGCGACCAGTGCCTGACCGGAACTGATCCCGCCCAACACGCCCCCGGCATGATTGGAGAGGAAACCTTCGGGCGTCATCTCATCGCGGTGCTCGCTGCCGCGACTCGCCACGGCGGCGAAGCCATCACCGATCTCCACACCCTTGACGGCGTTGATGCTCATCAAGCCATGGGCCAGCTCGGCATCCAGGCGATCGAAGACCGGCTCGCCAAGCCCCACCGGCACCCCCTCGGCGACGACGGTGATCCGCGCTCCAACGCTGTCCTGGTCGCGGCGCAACTGATCCATGAAGGCCTCGAGTTCAGGGACCTTATCCGGGTCGGGGCAGAAGAACGGGTTGCTATCGACCGCCTCCCACTGTTTGAAGTCGATACCGATGGGGCCTAACTGACTCATGTAGCCACGCACGCGGATACCCTGCGACGCCAGGTACTTGCGTGCAATGGCCCCGGCGGCAACACGCATGGCCGTCTCGCGGGCACTGGAGCGCCCACCGCCGCGATAGTCACGAATCCCGTACTTGTGATGATAGGTGTAGTCGGCATGCGCAGGGCGGAACTGATCCTTGATCTTCGAATAGTCATTCGAGCGCTGGTCGGTATTCTCGATCAGCAGGCCAATCGGCGTGCCGGTGGTAACGCCCTCGAAAACCCCTGAGAGGATACGCACCTGGTCGGGCTCGCGGCGCTGCGTGGTATGCCGCGAAGTGCCCGGTCGCCGCCGATCCAGATCATGCTGTAAATCCGAGACATCGAGCTCGAGCCCCGGCGGGCATCCGTCGACGATTGCGCCCAACGCTTCGCCGTGGCTCTCGCCGAAGGTGGTGACGGTGAATAACTTGCCAAACGTATTGCCGGACATTCCGCGCTCCTCAACGATCAGGCGAACGATGTCGCGTATTGGTCGAGCTCGGCAGCGGTCAGCGCAAACACGCCCTCGCCGCCGCGCTCGAACTCGAGCCACAAGAACGGAACCTCGGGAAACGCCGCGTCGAGATGCCGCGCGGAATTGCCCACTTCGACGATCAACACACCATCGTCGGTCAAATGCTCACGCGCCTCGCGCAGCATACGGCGCACAATATCCAGACCGTCATCACCCGCCGCCAAGGCCAGGTTCGGCTCGTGGCGGAACTCGGCCGGCATGCCCGCCAGATCACGCGCGTCCACATAGGGCGGATTGGAAACGATGAGGTCATAGCGTTGCCCGGCCACACCGGCGAACAAATCCGAGGTCACCGCGCGAACGCGCTTGCCAACATCGTGACGCACGATGTTGGCCTTGGCCACCGCCAGGGCCTCGGGGCTGATATCGACCAGGTCGACCTCGGCCGTGGGCAGGTACAGCGCCGTAGCGATGCCGATACAACCGGAGCCCGCGCACAAATCCAGCACCCGCGTCGGCGACCACTGGGGGAACCAGGCCGCAAAGCCGTCCTCGATCAGCTCCGCAATCGGCGAGCGCGGAATCAGCACCCGTTCATCGACCTCGAAGGGGTGGCCGGCGAAGAAGGCCTCGCCCAGCAGATACGGCAATGGCATGCGCTGCTCGATGCGCTGGCGCACCAGGCTCACGACCCGACGACGCTCGATCGGCAACAGGCGGGCATCGAGGACTGCGGGATCGGTATCCCAGGGCAGATGCAACGCACCCAGTACCAGCCCCACCGCCTCATCCCACGAGCTGGCCGTGCCATGCCCGAAATGCAAGCGGTGCGCATTGAATTCACTGGTTGCCCAGCGCAGGCAGTCACGCAGCGACACCAGCCCTTCGGCCAGTGACGCGTCATCGAGGGTCAGCGTGGAAACGTCGGTCGGTCGGGAAGCAGGCACGAAGCATCCTGTTAAGCGGTTCCATGGAATCGACGATTGTACCCGCAGCACGCGCCGGTTCACAGCCGTGAGCAAGTCGCTATACTGGGAGGCCTTTCAACCGACCGTGCCGCTTGGGGAGTTTCGTCATGAGCCGACGCCGTGGCCAGCCCGACGACGCCGATATCAACGCGTTTCGTCAAGCGCTGGAAGACGCCGGTGTGCATCGCCTGCACAGCAACCGCGCCGATATCGGGCGCCCGCGCCGCCACGACGACGATGCCATGGCGGAGCGCCGCGCGGCCGCCACCAGCGCCGACATCCAAGCGCCCACCAGCCGCACTAGCGATGGACGCGTCGAGCCGGTACGTCCCAGCGAGGCACTGGAATTCGCGGTTCCCGATCTTCCCTACCGAACGCGGACACAACTCAAGCGCGGCAATATCGAGTGGGAAGCTGGGCTGGATCTTCATGGCTACACCGTCAGCGAGGCACGCGAGCAACTCGAAACCTTCCTTCACGACGCCCACGGACAACGCTGGCGTTGTGTGCTCGTGGTACACGGCAAGGCCCGTGCATCGCTGCTCGGCAAGGACGACGATTACCCGGTCATCAAGAGCCACGTCAATGCCTGGCTGCGCGAATGGCCCGCGGTACTCGCTTTCTGCTCGGCACGCGATGCGGATGGCGGTACCGGGGCAGTGTATATCCTTCTCCGTCGGCGCGGCGATACGTTATAAACGACCGCCACCGGCCACGAACATCGACGTTTCAACTAGCTTCTAAGGTTTCAACTAACGTCCCAGGCTTCAACTCGGCTTGCGCCTGGCGGGTGTCATCAGCGGATAATGCTTGGCCTCAGTCAAATCCCCTCCCGTTTCGGTCAAGTCGCGCTTCCCCTCGTAACGGTCGATGGCCTGGGCGGCCAGATGATGGCCCAATTGAATCAGCGCCTCGGCACGGTGAAACTCATAGGCACCGCACACGCTCTTGGGGACCTCGATCAGGACATCGGGCGGATAACCGGCCACCTTGTACTTGGCCAATGCCGCCTGGGTGATATCGAACGACGCCAGCATCATATCGAGCTTGCTCCAGGCGCGTTCGGTAGCCGCTTGCTCGGAGGATTCACCCTCTTCGCCGCCTTCCGGTCCGTGGCCGTTGCTGAACATGTGCTGCACACGTTCGCGCACGCCGCCCAGCCAACTGCCGAACCCTTGCCCACGGGATTCGCGCTCGCGCTCGCGTGCCTCTTCCTGGGCGGCTTCCTCGGGCGGCAGCATTTCTTCAAGCGTCACTTGGCGGGAGGTCTGCGCGGTGGAATTGACCGCCACGACCAGGTCGGCGTGGACTGCCACGGTAGGGATGATCGGCAACGGGTTGAGCAAGCCCCCATCGACGAGAACATGCCCATCCAGATGCACCGGCGTGATGATGCCGGGGACCGCGATGGAGGCACGGATCGCACGCAATAGCGGCCCACTCTGGAACCAGATTTCCTTCTGTCGGTTGAGGTCGGTGGCGACGGTCGTCAGCGGAATGCTCAAGTCCTCGATGCGGATATCCCCGATCAGGCTCTCGAGCTTGTTCATGACCTTGCTGGCCCGCATCGCCCCCATCGGACTCCAGGTCACGTCGACCAGCTTGAGCACATCGAAATAATCTAGCTGGCAGACCCAGTCACGGTAGGCATCGAGCTGGCCGGCGGCATAGATGCCGCCCACCAGGGCCCCCATCGAGCAGCCCGAAATGGCGACGATCTCATAGCCGCGAGCGACCAATTCCTCGATCACGCCGATATGCGTGTAGCCTCTCGCGCCACCGCTACCCAGTACCAGCGCAACTCGCTTGTCCATGTCAGCGCTCTCCTTCACGCATTACGCTTCGTCGTCTTATCCGAGTCGGCGACGATGGCCTCAGCCACGGCGTCGACGGCATTCGCTTCGAGATGCAGATGATGTCCACCGGGCAGCATCACCCGCGTAAGCCGAGCGATGGCGTCACGAGCCCGCTGGGCGTAGGCGCGCTCGGCGAGAATGCCCTGCTCGCCTTCAAGCAACAGCACCGGAGCCTCGATGCTGCCCAGTAGCGACAGCATCTGCTCGGTGGTAAAGCGCACCAACGATGGACGCAGCAAGCGAGCGTCGGAGCGCAAGCGCACGTGGCCATCGTCGTCCGTATCCAAATTGCGGCGCACCAAGGGCGCGGCCGTGTCGGCATCGATGGGCGTCACGCCGCCCGCCACGCGCGCCGCGATGGCGGTAGCCTCATCGGGATAACGCGGCACCGAGGAACGCGAACGACGGCGCTGGATCAAGCCCATGCGCAACTGCTTGGCGGTGTCATCGACCTCGGTGGTCAAGGTGCCCAGGCCGTCGATCAGCACCAACCGCGCGACACGCTCCGGCATCGCGGCTGCCACTAGACACGCGATCGCCGCGCCCATCGAATGCGCCAGCAGCGGCGCGCGCTCGAGACCCAGCGCATCGAGGGCGTCCAACACGTCCAGGGTATATTCCCAGATCGGATAATCGCCGCCTTCGGCGCGCGGCTGCGAGCGCCCGTGACCGGGGAAGTCGATCGCGACGATGCGAATCCCCAAACGCTCGGCCAATAGCGGTGCCAAGCGCGAAAAGCTCTCGGCGTTATCCAGCCAGCCATGCAGCGCCAACCACACGGGCGCGTCAGCATCGCCCCACGCCAGGGCCGCGAGGCGCCCATGGGCCAGATTCAGAGATTCTACTTCGCGCATGAAGGCTCCTGGTGCCTAGTTGATGATCGATGACCTGCTCGCCACGCCACCGGTGTCGACGGTCATGACACATTTGAAGCGCGGCACTGGGCCTAGCAGGCTAACGGGTTTACCATAAACCTTTTCGCTTCCCAAGCCGACCAAGGAACAAGGAATCCTGCGTGCCAAGATCTCGACCATCCCGCCCCACTCGCCTGCGCAATACACTCTTCTGGCTCGTCGTGGCCGCCGCCATCATCGTAGGCTTCGTACTAGCAAGACAAGGAAACTGATCGCGCATGGACCTGCTGGCCGTTTTCTCGCATACGCTGCAAGTCACGCTGCCCGTCTTCGCCATGGTGTTTCTGGGGATCGTCTTCAAGCGCATCGGTTGGATCGACGCGCATTTCATCTCCATGGCGTCGGCATTGGTGTTTCGCGCTACCATGCCGACACTGATCTTCCTGAGCATCGTTCGCGCCGATCTGGACGTCGCCCTGCAACCGGGACTGATCGTCTATTTCCTGGGCTTTTCGGTTCTCAGTTTCTTTCTCGCCTGGGGCTGGGCCATCTGGCGCTGCCCTCACGAGGAGCGCGGCGTGTTCACGCAGGGAGCTTTTCGCGGCAACTGCGGGATCGTCGGCTTGGCGCTTGCCGCCAACCAATACGGCGACTACGGCCTCTCGCTGGGGAGCATCCTGGTCGGCGGGATCATCATCGTCTACAACGTACTGGCAGCGATCATTCTTGCCTATTACAGTGACGGCGCACGCTCGGGCATCGGGGCGATTCTCAAGCATATCGCCAAGAACCCGCTCATTCTGGGGGTCTTGCTGGCGATTCCCTTTGCGTATTTCCAAATCGATCTACCCGCATGGCTGCTCACCTCGGGCGACTATTTCGGCGCCATGTCGCTGCCGCTGGCCCTGGTCTGCATCGGTGGCACGCTGTCGTTCACGTCCGTCAAGCGAAGCAGCGGTCTGGCGCTGGATGCCAGCCTCTGGAAGGTCGTCTGGCTCCCCCTTCTCGGGGTGCTCGGTGCCTTCGCACTGGGCTACCGAGGGCGTGAGCTGGGCATTCTCTTTCTCTTCTTCGGCAGTCCCGGCGCCGCCGCGAGCTTCGTCATGGCCAAGGCGGTCAATGCCAATGCCAAGCTCGCCGCCAATATCATCGTGATCACCACTGTCGCGTCACTGTTCACCCTCAGCGCCGGGGTGTTCATACTGAAATTGGTGGGCTGGATCTAAATTTGCCTAGATCTTGCGGCCATTGCGGCGGCAGCCTGGATTGAGCGGATATAGCATTGACAAGGAGTCAGCCACTGCATGCTTGACAGTTATAGCGCCCTCGCCGGGCAATTCTTTGGCGTTATCTCGCTGATACTCTGCCTGCTGGCCTTTGCCAGCAAGCGAGACGAGCGGCTGATGGGGCTGCTGCTCTCCGCCAATGTCGCCTTCGCGCTACAGTTCATCCTCTTCGAGAGCTGGACGGCGGCGGCGCTGACGGTGCTGGTGATCGTGCGCATCGCGCTAGCCCGGCGCTACCCGGGGAGCAAGAGCATCATGACAGGCGTGCTGGTTGCCAGCGGTGTGGCGGCGCTTTTGACCTGGCAAGGTTGGGCGGACTTACCTGCCGTCGTGGCCATGGCGGCGGGAACGGTGGGCATGTTTCTGTTTCAGGGCATTGCCATGCGCATCGGCCTGGGGCTGGCGGCATTGTCATGGTTTCTCAGCCACGCCTTGGTAGGCTCGGTGGGCGGTATGCTGGCAGAAGCGCTGGTATTCGTCACCAACGCCATCACCATTTACCGACTGGCCCGCGCCAAGCGCCGCTACCCACAGGCATTCGAATGAACATGTTGCCCCCGGGGCACCCGAGGCCCCGAGTCGCCGCCGGAAAGATTCTAGGAAGAGCGACCTTGGCGTTTAAGCGTAGATATCCTGGCTGCGCAGATAATCATCATAACTGCCGCTGAAGTCGACGATTTCATCGTCCTTCATCTCGATGATACGGGTCGCCAAGGAACCGACGAACTCGCGGTCATGGCTGACGAAGATCAAGGTACCGGGATAGTTTTCCAGCGCCAGATTGAGCGCTTCTATCGACTCCATATCCAGGTGGTTGGTGGGCTCGTCCATCACCAGCACGTTGGGCTTTTGCAGCGCAAGCTTACCGAACAGCATCCGCCCCTGTTCGCCCCCTGAGATCACCTTGACCGACTTACCGATGTCATCGTTGGAGAACAGCATCCGGCCCAGCGCACCGCGTACGGTCTGCTCACCTTCCGTGGTCCACTGCTGCATCCATTCGAAAAGCGTCTCGCCGCCTTCGAAGTCATCAGCGTGATCCTGAGCGAAGTAGCCCACCTCGGCGGCGTCGGTCCATTTCACCTCGCCGGCATCCGGCGTCATCGTGCCAACCAGGCAGTTGAGCAGGGTGGTCTTGCCAATCCCGTTGGGCCCGATGATAGCGACTCTCTCGCCGGCTTCGACCTGCAGATCCAGGCGCTCGAACAGCACGTTGTCATCCCACGCCTTGGAGAGCTTCTCCGCGTTCAGCGCATGGCGGTGTATCTTCCTGGTCTGCTCGAAGCGAATGAACGGGCTGACGCGTGACGACGGCTTGACCTCATCGAGCTGAATCTTGTCGATCTTGCGTTGCCGCGATGTAGCCTGCTTGGCCTTGGAGGCGTTGGCCGAGAAGCGGCTGACGAATTGCTGCAGCTCGGCGATCTCCGCCTTCTTCTTGGCGTTTTCGGCATGCAAGCGCTCCCGCGCTTGGGTAGCAGCGGTCATATAATCATCATAGTTACCTGGGAAAAGCGTCAGCTCACCGTAGTCAAGATCCGCCATATGGGTGCAGACGCTATTCAAGAAGTGACGATCGTGAGAAATGATGATCATGGTCGAGCTACGTGAACGCAGAATCTCCTCCAGCCACCGGATGGTATTGATGTCCAAGTGGTTGGTCGGCTCGTCGAGCAACAGCACGTCGGGATCACTGAACAGTGCCTGAGCCAGCAGTACGCGCAACTTCCAGCCCGGCGCTACCACACTCATCGGCTGGGTGTGCTGCGCAAGAGGGATGCCGAGGCCGAGCAGCAACTCCCCCGCGCGTGCCTCTGCCGTATAACCGTCGAGCTCGGCGAAACGCACCTCAAGGTCGGCGACTTTCATGCCATCTTCCTCAGACATCTCAGTCTGCGAATAGATACGCTCGCGCTCGGCGGTCACCTCCCACAGCTCGGTGTTACCCATTATCACGGTGTCGATGACACGCTCGTTCTCGAACGCGAACTGGTCCTGACGCAGCTTACCGAGCCGCGTGGTGGCGTCCTTCATCACCTGGCCGTTGGTAGGCACCAGGTCGCCACCCAGAATCTTCATGAAGGTAGACTTGCCGCAACCATTGGCACCGATCAGGCCATAGCGGTTGCCCTCTCCAAACTTGACGGAGACATTTTCGAATAGCGGCTTGGCGCCGAACTGCATGGTGATGTTGGCGGTAGAGAGCAAAATCTAGGTTCTCGCGGGAAACGGCGTGAATGAAGCGACGGCGGACCCGGCGGAACGAGCCCCAATCTATGTCGAAGCGGCATTGTACGCGCTAGCCACGACCGACGTCAGCGTCATCCTCTAATTGCACAACACAGCTCCTGAATACCCATCGACCACAACGTCACGGGAACGATCTCTAGCCCGACCGAACGATTGCAGACCCTGTGGTCGCGCAGAGCGATACGACCTCTAGTACGCGACACACCAGCAAAAAAGCCACTCCGAAGAGTGGCCTTGAGTACCCGAAAGGTGTCGGTAGCGACGCCGGGAATCAGCTCTCGCGTTTAGCGTCGACCAGGCGGCGCAGGGCCAGCGGGTTCGATTCCTTGAGTGCTTCGGGAAGCAGCGCATCCGAGAGGTTCTGATAGCACACTGGACGCAGGAAACGGAAAATCGCCGCGCTGCCCACAGAGGTCGTGCGCGAATCCGAGGTCGCCGGATACGGGCCACCATGGACCATGGCGTGGCACACTTCGACGCCGGTCGGCCAGCCATTGACCAGAATGCGACCGGCCTTGCGCTCAAGTGTCGGCAGCAGCGTACGCGCCGCGTCGAGATCGGCATCGTCCATCTGCAGCGTAACGGTGAGCTGGCCTTCCAGATGCTCGGCGATCTGTTTCACTTCATTGGCATCGGCACATTCGATGACCAGCGAGGAAGCCCCGAACACCTCTTCCTGAAGCACTTCATCCTTGAGGAAATCGGCGGCGGAGGTAACGAACAGCGCCGACTGGCACTGGTTGGGAGTTTCGCCACTCTTGCCGCGGCTGACTTCACGCACCTGGCCGTGCCGGGAAAGCTTTTCCACGCCCTGGGTATAGGCATCATGAATGCCCGGTGTGAGCATGGTCTGGCTGGCGCTTTCCTTGAGCGCCTCGCCGGCAGCCGCGATGAAGCCGTCAAGCGCCGGGCCCTTCTCGGCGATGATCAGGCCGGGATTGGTGCAGAATTGTCCCGCGCCCATGTTGAGCGAGCCGACGAACGCCTTGGCCATTTCCTCGCCACGCGCCTTGAGCGCCGCCGGCAGGGGGAACACCGGGTTGATCGAGCTCATCTCGGCGTAGACCGGAATCGGCTCGCGACGCGACTGGGCCGCGTGTACCAGCGCCGTCCCGCCACCGCGCGAACCGGTGAAGCCCACTGCCTTGATGCGTGCATCGCGGACCAAGGCCTGCCCTACCTCCCGGCCGGAGCCATACAGCACCGAAAACACTCCTTCGGGCAACTGGCACTTGGCGACGGCGGCCTGCACAGCGCGCCCCACCAATTCGCCGGTACCGGGATGTGCCGAGTGCGCCTTGACGATCACCGGGCAACCGGCCGCCAGCGCCGAGGCGGTATCCCCTCCGGCGACGGAGAATGCCAGCGGGAAATTGCTGGCACCGAAGACCGCCACCGGGCCCAGTGCTACATGCCGCTGACGCAGGTCGGGGCGCGGCATCGGGGCTCGCTCGGGCAATGCGGGGTCGACACGCACGTCCAGCCACTCGCCGGCACGCACTACGCTGGCGAACAGACGCAACTGCCCGCAGGTACGCCCGCGCTCGCCCTCGAGGCGCGCACGCGGCAACCCGGTTTCGGCCATGCCGCGCTCGGTCAGGGCGTCGCCGATGGCTTCGATTTCATCGGCAATGGCTTCCAGAAACGCTGCACGAGTCTCCAGAGGGGTTTCACGGTAGGTATCGAACGCCGTCCAGGCAAGTTCGCAGGCGCGCTCGACTTCGGCTTGACTGCCGGCCGCATAGCCAGGTTCGAGTGTCTCGCCCGTGGTCGGATTGATGGCATGAATCGCGGCCCCGGGACCACGCACGGCCTGCTGGCCGATCAATAAGTTACCTTCCGGTGTCATGATCCACTCCTTGTGCGGATTGAATGCGTATATCAGTAAGCAATAAACGTCACTCCCGATAGGAGGCGTAGGTATTGCTCGCACGGTTCAGATGATGGCGCATCGCCGCGCGTGCCGCGTCCGCGTCGCCAGCGATAATTGCTTCGAGAATGTCGGCATGTTCCTCGGCGACACGCTCCAGATAACGGTGCGTCGCCGCCGTATCGAGCTCGACTGAAAGCAGTTTGGCGCGCGGAATCGCACCCAGGTTCAACTGCTCGTATACCGTAGTGAACGCCGGATTATGCGTGGCCTGGGCCACCGCGAAGTGGAAGGAGAAGTCTTCTTCCCGCGCCTGGGACTGATGCTGAAACGCCTCGATGAAGCGCTCATGGGCCTGACGAAGGCCCGCGATATCCATATCGTCGCGCCGCAACGCCGCGAGAGCAGCGGCTTCCGGTTCCAGCGTCAAGCGCAACTCGAGAATTCCCAGGATATCCTCGACCGTGGTCAAGCTGATCCGCTTGGCGGGATACGCCTCCTCTGGCGCCGCGCGCAGCACACGCGTGCCGATCCCGCGCCGCGTCTCGACCAGACCCAGCGACTTGAGATGAGTAATCGCCTCTCGCACGACCGTGCGGCTGACGCCAAACATTTCGCACAAGCCACTCTCCGGAGGCAGCTTATCTCCTACCGCAATATTGCCTTGCACAATGATCGCCTCGAGCTGCTGAGAGACTTGTCGAGACAAGCTCCCTTGCTGGGAGACACGTTTAACGCCAAGTGAGTTCATAGTTCATGCGTCGCTTGTATGGATAACCATTCATTGTTCATTCAGCGTACCAAGGCCGGACGCTTGGGATCGAACTCCCACCCTGGAATCAGATACTGCATCGCCATGGCGTCGTTGCGCTGTGTCACATCGAGGCTCTTGTAAAGCTGATGAGCTTCCATCAACTTGTCCTCGTCCAGTTCGACGCCGAGCCCCGGCGCGGACGGTACCTTGAGCTTGCCGTCCCGGATCTTGAACGGTTCCTTGGTGATGCGCTGTCCGTCTTGCCAGATCCAATGGGTGTCAATGGCAGTGATCTCACCCGGACAGGCCGCCGCCACATGCGTCATCATCGCCAGCGAAATATCGAAGTGATTGTTGCTGTGCGACCCCCAGGTCATGCCCCACTCATTGCACAGTTCGCCAACCATCACCGCGCCCTGCATCGTCCAGAAGTGGCAATCCGCGAGGGGGATATCGACGGAGTTGAGCTGCACGGCATACTGCAACTGTTTGAAGTCAGTGGCGATCATGTTCGTCGCGGTGGGCAGGCCGGTGCGCTTCTTGAACTCCGCCATGGTCTCGCGACCGGAATAGCTTTCCTCCTGACCGCAGGGATCTTCAGCATAGCTCATCAGGTGCTTGACCGGCTCGAGGACACGCACGGCTTCCTCGAGCGACCAGGCGCCATTAGGGTCCAGAGTCAAGCGAGCCTCGGGAAACGCCTCGTGCAACGCACGAATGCAATCAGCTTCTTCCTCGCCGCGCAGTACGCCACCCTTGAGCTTGAAGTCCTTGAAGCCGTAACGATCGAAAGCAGCCTTGGCCAGATTGGCAACGGCTTCAGGCGTCAGCGCTTCCTTGCGACGCACTTCATCCCAGTCATCCTGGGGGTTCTCGGCCTTGGGATAAGGCAGGTCGGTCTTGTCCGGATCGCCGAGCAGGAACAGGTACCCCAATGCCTCGACTTCGTCGCGCTGGCGACCGTATTGACCCAGCAAATCCGCTACAGGCATACCCAACGCCTGCCCCAGCAAGTCGAACAGCGCGGATTCGATACCCGTGAGCACATGCACCGCCACGCGCAAATCGAAGGTCTGACGGCCACGCTCTTCACGTCCATTCTTTGCCAAGCGCTGTTTCACTTGATTCAGCGTCTTTTTGGTGTCGGTGACACACGATCCCTCGACCAGTTCCCGGCACTGCTCCAACCCGTTGAGAATGCCAGCGCTCGAAGGAATTTCGCCCACGCCCTGGTTACCGGCATCATCTTCGAGGATGACGACACAGCGGATGAACCAGGGCGCGTGACCACCGCTCAAGTTGAGCAGGAAACCGTCGTAGCCGGCCACGGGAACGATGCGCATTTTTTTGATCTTAGGAAACATAAAACTGTACTCATATTGATGATTGAAAGGGAGTCAGGTCACTGGCGCAGGATTGAACAGCACCAAATCGTTGTACAAACCGAGACGATCAGCGGCCACCCTGCGGCGACCGCTAGCCACATCGAGGATCAGATGGAACAGCTCCCAGCCCACCTCCTCGATAGAAACCTCACCAGTCGCGATACGCCCGGCATCGAGATCGATCAGATCGTGCCACCGCTTTCCCAAAGTAGAGTTGGTGGACACCTTGATTACAGGCGTCATCGGCAGGTTATAGGGCGTACCACGCCCGGTAGTGAAGACCTGCAAGTTCATGCCCGCAGCTGCCTGCAGGGTGCCGCAAATGAAGTCGCTGGCCGGGGTGGCGGCAAAGGTCAGGCCACGCTTGCGCAGCCGCTCACCAGGGCCGATGACATCGACGATTGGCGAATTGCCGGACTTGATCACCGAGCCCAGCGCCTTCTCGACGATATTGGAGAGCCCACCCTTCTTGTTGCCTGGCGACGTATTGGCGCTGCGATCCGCCTGCCCCTGAGACAAGTAATCGTCGTACCAGGCCATCTGGTCGATCAGTGCCTGGCCGACCGACGCATCCACCGCGCGCGGCGTCAGCAGATGAATAGCATCGCGTACCTCGGTTACCTCGGAGAACATCACGCTGCCCCCCGCGCGCACGATCAGATCAGTAGCGAACCCCACCGCCGGATTGGCCGTCAGCCCGGAGAAGGCGTCGCTACCGCCACATTGCATGCCCACTACTAGCTCGGAAACCGGGCAGGTTTCACGCTGGCGCTTGTCGAGACGCTCCAGGTGACGCTCCGCCATGGCCATGATGCCCTCGACCATATCGGCAAAGCTCTCGAAGGACTCATCCTGCAGGCTCAGCACGTTGGCCTGGGGATCGGCGGCCTCGGTGTTTTCATAGATCCTCACCGGCCGATCATCAACCAGAGTGGACGGCTGTAGTTTCTCGCAGCCGAGCCCGATAACCATCACTTCGTCGCCGAAGTTGGGGTTCTGGGCCAGATTCTTGAGCGTACGAATGGGCACCACAGCGGCCGGCGCATTGATTGCCACGCCACAGCCATAGCTATGATTGAGTCCCACCACATCATCGACATTGGGAAACTTGGGCAACAGCTCACTTTTAATGCGCTGCACCACATGATCCACGATCCCAGCCACGCACTGCACGCTGGTGGTGATGCCAAGCACGTTCTTGGTCCCGACACTGCCGTTGGCATTACGGAATCCCTTGAAAGTGTATCCCTCCAGCGGTTCCGACACCGGCGCCGAGCGTGTGGCCAGCGGTAAATCTTCCAGTGCCGGCGGAGTGGGCATGTGCAAGTTGGTCTCATTAACATGACCGCCACAAGGAATCGCCACGACGGCCGTTCCTATCACCTCGCCGTAGCGAATCACTGCATCGCCTTCGGCGAGAGACACCAAGGAAACCTTGTGCCCCTGAGGAACATTCACCGTGAGCTCGATCCCATCGTCGAGACGCTCACCAGCAGTCAGTCCATCCTGAGCGACAGCGACGGCAACATTATCTGCAGGGTGAATACGAATCACCCGAGGCGACCGATTGACCTGCATCATTGCCGAACCTCCACTATATACAGCTGGATAGATCTCACTGTGAGGCCTCCTCGCGGCTAGCTTTGCGATTCTTCAGCCCCATTACCACGGAGAAGATGACCGAGGCCGCGATCAGCAACCAGAGCACCACCGCGATGGGGCTTTTGGTGAAGAAGATCGAGTAAGTACCGAAGGATTCCAGGCTCTTGACGAAATAGACCTCTGCCTGGCCTCCCAGAATGAAGCCAATGATAAGCGGCGCCACCTCGAGGCCGACCTTTTGTACCAAATAGCCCAGTAAGCCAAAGATCAGCAGTGTCCAGACATCGAACATGATTCCGTAGTTGATCGCATACCCACCCACGACACACATCATCACGATCAGCGGATAGAGAATGTATTTGGGAACCATGACAACTTTGGCAATATGTTTGATCGCATAAAACATAACAAAGAACATCACGAAATTGGCGAAAACTAAAGCCGTCATCATGATATACCAGGTATCAGTATTCTCTGGAATGAATAGAGGTCCGACTTGAATACCTTGTAGGGTAAAAGCCCCGATCAGTACCGCAGTAGTAGAATCGCCCGGGATACCAAGCGATAAAAGCGGAATCAATGCGCCACCGGTCAGAGCATTATTGGCAGACTCTGATGCCATCAACCCTTGGGGCGCTCCCTTCCCCATTTCGCTTGAGTCACGCGATAGGTTTTTCTCCTGAGTATAGGCTAGAACCGAGGCGGCACTACCTCCGACCCCCGGCAGCATACCGACGAAGGTTCCGATGAAGGAAGAGCGGACCAGATTGGTCAAGCGGCCCTTAAAGATAGAAAACGAGAATTGGGAACTCTTACCCAGTTTGACACGTTCACTAGCCAATTCGCTCCTCACGCCTTTCTCAGCTTCGAGCAGGATGGTGGAGATGCCGAAGATACCGATCAATACCGGAAGCAGAGAGAAGCCCTCGAACAAATAGGGCTCCATGAAATCGAACATCAGCCGCGTATGACCATTGCCTCCATCCGAAATGCTGTAAGTACCGATCAGACTCAACCAGATACCGATCACACCGCTGAAGATACCTACCAGCATATTGCTCGAGAGCGAAGCTATCACGCTCAAAGCCAACAGGATAATCAGAAACTTTTCCACATAAGAGAACTTGATGGAAAAATCTGCCAGCAAGGGGGCAAACAGGAAAAGCACAACCGCGCTGATCAACCCACCGATGACGGAGGCGATAACACTGACCCGCAGCGCTCTCTCACCTTCCCCCTTCTGGGCCATCGGATAGCCATCGAAGGTAGTGGTAATCGAGGACGGTGTACCCGGGATATTGAGAAGAACTGCCGGCACCATCCCGCCAGAAATACCGCCCACATAGAGGCCCAGCAAGAGTGCCAGGCCATGGTGCAGCCCCAAGGCATATGTCAATGGCAGACATACCGCCACTGCCATAGTCGCAGTCATGCCAGGGATGGCACCAAAAATGATGCCGACTAGCGCACCGAATCCGGCGAGCAGAAAGAAGCTAAAGTCAAGAAATGACAAAAATTCCATAGTGGCACTCGCTTCGAGTCACGGCAGGGTGATTTTGAACAGTTTGGCCAAGATAAACCAGACCAAACTGGGCGCGACAATGGCGTTGACCAATACGATGATCACGCCCTTCTTAGTCCACTCATGCATATACATAAGTGACATTAGAAAAACGAATACCATTGAGACAAATAGGAAGCCATATCCCGTATAAGGGAAAAGATTGCCCACTACCGCCATCAAATAAAAGTACGCAACTATCAAGGCAAGGGTTCCGAAAAAGCGGAATCCATCCATGGACTCTCCCACGATGGGGATAGTACGCTCTCCGCGTTTCACTGCAGCCAGAAAAGGAATAGTTTTCGTAACCAATATAATGGCGAAAAGAATCCCCATTACCCAGTGAACAATCCTCGGGAATAACAGGTGAGAGGTTTCAAAATCAATCGAAACGCTGAGCAGACTAGTCAGACCTGATTCCATAGCGGCTCCGGTATAGGCGACAAAGAACTCCAGCCTATTCTTCTCTATTTAAATTTACATATACTAGTGAAGGCGTTAGCGGATTAATCCACTAACGCCCAACTATTCACTTAATATTTTCTATAATACTTTCGTAGCGAGACATCTTCTCTTTCAAATACTCCGAAGCTTCTTCGGAAGGCTTGAAGTCGGGAATGAAGAACGACTTCTTCTGAGTTTCCTGGATATCCCCCTCTTGATAGATTTCGACCAGAGCCTCGTCGATCTGATCAACGATGGCCGGGTCCATATCCTTGTTGTAGAGAAAGAAGAATTCCTTATCGAAAGTGAAAGATTCACTATCGCCCATCGTGACATTCACGTTAGGTTCAACATACTGAAGCAACTGCTCGCGAGACGTCTGCCCCAGTCCTTCTTCCGGGGCTTGTTCGATAGTACCCTGCCGTGCCGTCAACCATACGAAACGCATGGCTTTCTGATCGTCTTCCGGTAGGCGGGTGTACTGCTCATTGGCCTGGACAGTACCATTGATAAGATCCGCCTGGTCGTCAAAAAGCTGCTGGTTCTTGTCCGACTGAGAACCTGTGTTCACAGCGACAAGATTATCTTCCTGACCAGGGTACTCAATGGAAATAGCATTTTTCAGGGCACTAAAGCCAATTTCAGAAACTCCACCCGGCTGGATGGCGACTCGGATTTCTTCACCATTACCGGCAGCCTCAATGATTTGATTAAGATTCTCGTAGGGAGAATCTTTAGGGACCAAGTAGGCATTCCCCGGATTGATCGCTACAGTCGGTCCAATCGTGTATTTCTCGAATATATCCTCATAGCCTTCAACGCCATAGAGATAGCCGAGATAAGACTGGTCATGGAAGATCATCAGGGTATTTCCACGAGAATCGCGATCCAGAGTCCGGAAAGCGGAGCTCGCACCCACGGCGTCAACCTTCATGTTGATATCAAGCTTCTCAGCCAGGGCATCGACGACAATATTGGAGTTTTGATAAGTATCACCTCCCGTTGAAGTCGAGCCAATCACAACTCGAACGTTGCCACGCAGCGGACCATCAGCGGCCATGGCAGTAGCGCTGCCAAAAGCCATGCCGGCCATCATGATGGAAGTCCCGAGTGTCTTGGAAATGCTGGGCATACTCATGTTTCACCTCTTGGTGTCTTTATTCAGATTGGGTGAATGTCGGGCTTTTAGAGCCCTTTGGCGAATTCAATCAGCTTTTCTAATTGCTTTTTTTCATCTGGCGTCGGCATCGTCAGCGGTTTACGTACATCTCCCGCCGGCATACCGATGATGTCAGCCCCTGACTTGATAAGGCTGACGGCATATCCCTTTTTACGATCACGCAGATCGACGAAAGGAATAAAAAACTCTTGAGTAATCTTTTTTACCGTAGTGCCATCGCCTGCACGCAAGGCGCGGTAGAACTTCAACGCCAACTCCGGCACGAAGTTGAATACAGCGGAGGAGTAGGTATTGACGCCGATGGATAGATACGCCTCGGCGAAGATTTCAGCCGTCGGGACACCGCCGACATAGACCAGGCGATCGCCGACCGTCTTGACGATCTTGTTGAGAAGTTGCATATCGCCCTTACCGTCTTTCAACCCGATCAAGTTAGGGCATTTATCGGCAAGCTGTTGGACCGCCGGCGCTTCGAGGACACCATTGCCACGGTTATAGTAAATGACGTTGATCGACGTGCTATCGCAGATCTGGCGCGCGTACTCGACCAGACCTTCCTGTGGACATTCGGTCAGGTAGGGAGGCATCAGCAGAACACCATCGGCACCGGCTTCTTCAGCAACGCTGGCAAAGGAGTTACCGCTTTCCACACTCAACCCTGCACTTGCGATGACCGGTACCTTACCACCGATTTCATCGACCGCGACGCGCACGATATGACGAAACTCATCCAAAGAAAGATTAAAGAATTCGCCCGTTCCACCTGCCACGAAGACGGCAGAGACGTCATGGCTAACGAACCATTCAAGCCGTTGGCGGTAGCTCTTCTCATCGAAGCGACCTGCTGAATCGAAGTCCGTGACCGGGAAGGAAAGCAGGCCATCGCCAACCGCTTCTATCGTTTCTTCTTTGGAGAAATTCACCGTCATACCTCTCGCATATGTCTTGTTGAGCGTGATGACATAAAGCCTTTATGTCATACATCATACAGCTAGAAGATAAACATATGCCGGCTGTCGTACAACATCGACAATGGTCGATAAAACCAAAGTATAAAGAGCAAGCAGTGAGCATTGAGAAGGAAGAAGGAAGAAGGAAGAAGGAAGAAGGAAGAAGGAAGCTCTCAGCATAGGGCGTGCCGCTACCGTGGTCACGATAGCGGCGTGCAATAACAGGTTAAGCTTGAGTACCCTCGACGATCTCGAATTGCTCAAGCCCGCCGCCCTCGGAAAAGGCTTCGGTGGGCATGGGGTTGGCGTGGGCTTGCTTGAAGTCGTCACTGCCGACCCAGGCGCGGAAAGCCTCCTGGTCGTCCCATTCCGTCTCGACGAGATAAGGAGCTTGGTTGCCTTGGGGCCGCAATACCCGCATGGCTTTGAAGCCAGGCTGTTTGTCGACCTCGCTGGCGCGTTGCTGAAACCGGCGCTCGAACTCGGCTTCATACCCCGGATTGACGAAAACACGGTTGATGACGATATAGCTCATCCGTTTCTCTCCTTTAGCCAAGCAGTTCACGTGGCGACTGCCAGTGTTTGAGCGTTGCGCAGCCTGCCGCCCAGATATCGGCCTCCAGGGTGGCGATGGTGGCCGTCGGCATGGGCTGCGACGCTCGCATATCGCCCTCTACCAGTCGCCCGACCAACGCACCGACCAACGGCATGTGGCTGACCAGCAGACACGGCGTATGTGCGGCTTCTTGCTGCAACCAGTCGATGAGCGGCTCCAGCGGATCCTCCGGGGTGATGATCGGCAGCGTTTCGACAGAGCATCCCAGGGGTGTCGCCATCCACTGCGCGGTCTGCTGAGCACGCCGGTAGGGGCTGGCGACGATACGCAGTGTCGTGCGCACGTCATTGGCAAGCATGTTGTCCAGCCATGTTCCCATGGCTCGCGACTCCATCTCGCCCTGCTTAGTCAGTGATCGCTCACTATCCGGCATGCCTGGCGCGGCTTCGCCATGGCGCATGATATAAAGTCTCGACACGCTCAATTCTCCTCAGCGCCGGGTTCCATCCGGCGGGCCTCGAATACATCCTGTCGCGGCAGGACGAACTCAACGTCGCTGCTCTGCTCTTGCTGCATAAGCATTTGCGCCATCTGCCGCGCCGGTACGCCGTTGAATAGCACTTGGTAAAGCCCTTCGGCCAAGGGCATGTAAATGTCTTCACGACGCGCTTTCTCGCGTACCAGACTGACGGTGTTGACGCCTTCCGCCACCTGGCCCAGCGACTCGATGGCTTCTTCGAGTGTCTTGTTCTCTCCCAGCGCAAACCCGACACGATAATTGCGCGAGAGCTTCGACGAGCAGGTCACGATGAGATCCCCCACGCCCGCCAATCCGATGAAGGTCAGCGGATTCGCGCCCAGCGCCACCGCGAAACGGCTCATTTCCGCCAGCGCGCGTGTCATCAACATGCTGCGCGTGTTTTCGCCCATGCCAAGCGCCGCTGCCATCCCCGCAGCGATGGCGTAGATGTTCTTCAGCGCACCGCCCAATTCGACGCCATAGCGGTCGTTGCTGGCATAAACACGAAAATAATCGCAGCCGAGTACCGACTGTACCCGTGCCCGGGTATAGGGATCGTCACTGGCGATGACCGTCGCCGTGAGCTGTTTCTCGGCAACCTCGGAGGCAAGGTTGGGGCCCGAGAGCACGCCGATATGCGGAAAGCCGGTCTCCTCTTCGAGGATCTGGCTCATCAGTTTGAAGCCTTCTTCATGGATTCCTTTGGTGGTGCTGACCAGAATTTGCGAAGGCTTGAGCCACGCCCGAGCCTGACGGACAACGGCGGCAAAAGCGCTCGAGGGAATGGCAATGAAGACCACCTCGGCACCTTCCAACACGGCGCGCATATCGTCCGAAGCGACCACCGAGGGATTCATGGCGTAATCCGGCAAGTAGCGTGCATTGCAGTGTTCGCGGTTGATCTGCTCGATCAGGGCCGGATCGCGCATCCACTGGCGCACACGGGCTCCGTTGTCGGCAGCGATGCTAGCGATAGCAGTACCGAAGCTGCCGCCGCCAAGCACGGCGACTTGAAGACGTTCGTCGGTCATGGACGTTTCCTGATGGCCTGCGAAATGACGCCATTGTAGCGAACCTGACGTGTCACGCACGTCCGATCATCCCCTGCCTGCAAACGACGACACCGCCCTCGGGCGGTGTCGTCGCATTTACTTTCGTCCTCAGCCTTCGGAGGGAGCTCGTTTACTCCACCAACGGCAGCAAGGCATCGATACTCGACTTCGCATCGCCATACAGCATGCGCGTGTTTTCCTTGAAGAACAGCGGATTCTCGATACCCGAGTAGCCCGTACCCTGGCCACGCTTGCAAACGAAGACTTGTTTGGCGTCCCACACCTTGAGCACCGGCATGCCGGCGATGGGGCTGTTGGGATCTTCCTCGGCGGCGGGATTGACGATGTCATTGGAACCAATGACGATCACCGCATCGGTTTCGGCGAAATCGTCATTGATCTCGTCCATCTCCAGCACGATGTCGTACGGCACCTTGGCCTC
Organism: Chromohalobacter nigrandesensis; assembly: GCF_023061285.1. GTDB lineage: Bacteria > Pseudomonadota > Gammaproteobacteria > Pseudomonadales > Halomonadaceae > Chromohalobacter > Chromohalobacter nigrandesensis. The sequence goes on along the minus strand of NZ_JAKGAM010000015.1, from coordinate 12,773 downwards.
GGCCAGCAACACGTTCATGTGCCCCGGCAGACGCCCCGCCACGGGATGAATACCGAAACGCACGGTCTTTCCGGCAGCACGCAACTTGCGGGTCAGCTCGCTGACCGCATTCTGCGCCTGCGCCACCGCCATGCCATAGCCGGGCACGATGATCACGCTGTCGGCATCGTTGAGTGCGCTGGCCACACCACCGGTATCGATGGCGATCTGCTCGCCCTCGATCTCCGCAGCCGGTCCTTTGCTACCCCCGAAGCCGCCCAGGATCACGTTGACGAAGTTGCGGTTCATCGCCTTGCACATGATGTAGGACAGAATCGCCCCGGACGAACCCACCAGCGCCCCGGTCACGATCAACAGATCGTTGGACAGCGTGAAACCGATGGCCGCCGCCGCCCAGCCGGAATAGCTGTTGAGCATCGACACCACCACCGGCATGTCGGCGCCGCCGATGCCCATGATCAGGTGATAGCCGATGAAGAACGCCAACAGCGCCAACAGCAACAGCGTCCAGAAGCCGGCACCGTTGAGGTAGGCGATCGCCAGCAGCAGCGAGACGATCGCCGCCCCGGCATTGAGCAGATGCCCGCCCGGCAATTGGCGTGGTTTGCCGTCCACCTTGCCTGCCAGCTTGCCGAAGGCAACCACCGATCCAGTAAATGTCACCGCGCCGATGAACACGCCCAGCACCACTTCGACCTGCAGAAAGGTCAGCTCCGCCGGGGTTTTCTCGGCCACCAGTGCCGCGAAAGCCGAAAACCCTTCGCTGGCCTGCGCGGCCATGACACGCCGACGTTCCAGATCGGCATTGAAGCCAATGAACACCGCCGCCAAGCCGACGAAGCTATGCAGCGCCGCGACCAGTTGGGGCATCTCGGTCATATCGACCTTCTTGGCCACATAGACGCCGATGCCGGCACCGATCACCATCATCGGAATCATCCACCAATAGCCGCCCACATTGGGGCCGAACATGGTGAAGACCACCGCCAGGCCCATCCCGACAATGCCATACCAGACGGCACGCTTGGCTTTTTCCTGATTGCTCAACCCCCCTAGCGAGAGGATGAACAACACACTTGCCGCCACCGCTGCGGCGGACACCAATCCTTGACTCAACATCGTCTTTTCTCCGCCGCGTTAGGATTTCTGGAACATGGCAAGCATCCGGCGCGTCACCAGGAAGCCACCCACGATATTGATGCTGGCGATCAGCACCGAAATACCGGCCAACAAACCTACCAGCCAACTACCCGATCCGATTTGCAGGACCGCACCAAGCACGATGATGCCCGAGATGGCGTTGGTCACCGCCATCAGTGGCGTATGCAAGGAGTGACTGACGTTCCAGATCACCTGGAAGCCCACGAAACAGGCCAGCACGAACACGATGAAGTGCTGCATGAACGACGCCGGCGCTACCAGCCCCAGCAGGCCCATTACCACGCCGCCGGCTACCAGCATGCCCACCTGACGCTTGGTCTGGGCGAGGAAGGAGGCATGCTCAGCAGCCTTCTTCTCTTCAGCGGTGGGCTCCTTGGGTTTCTCCTTGGGCGCCGACTGCCCGATGGCATTGACCTTGGGCGGCGGCGGCGGAAAGGTGGTCTCGCCCTGATGCGTCACGGTGACGCCACGAATCACGTCGTCTTCCATATCGTGAACGATCACGCCATCCTTTTCCGGCGTCAGATCGGTAAGCATGTGGCGAATATTGGTGGCGTAGAGTAACGATGCCTGCGTCGCCATGCGCGAGGGGAAATCGGTATAGCCGACGACGACCACGCCGTTGTCGGTGACGATACGCTCGTCGGGTACGGTGAGATCGCAGTTGCCGCCCTTCTCGGCCGCCAGGTCGACGATCACCGAGCCCGGCTTCATGGCCTGGACCATGTCCTCGAGCCACAGCTTGGGTGCCGGCTTGCCCGGGATCAGCGCGGTGGTGATGACGATATCCACCTCAGGCGCCTGTTCACGGAACAGCGCCAGCTGCTTCTCGCGAAACTCGGGGCTGGAAGGGGCCGCATAACCGCCGGAGCCCGAGCCATCCTGGCTGTCCTCGAAGTCGAGGAACAGGAACTCGGCACCCATCGATTCGATCTGCTCGGCGACTTCGGGGCGTACGTCGAAGGCACGCACCACGGCACCCAGGCTGGTCGCGGTGCCAATGGCCGAGAGGCCGGCGACGCCCGCCCCCACGACCAGCACCTTGGCCGGCGGCACCTTGCCCGCCGCCGTAACCTGCCCGGCAAAGAAGCGCCCGAACTGATTGCCGGCCTCGATCACCGCCCGATAACCGGCGATGTTCGCGGTACTGGAAAGCGCATCCATCTTCTGGGCACGTGAGATACGCGGCACCATGTCCATGGCGATCACCGTGGCACCGGTCGCCTTGCAGCGCTCGAGCAGGTCCTCGTTCTGGGACGGCCAGAAAAACGCGATCAGCGTCTGGCCCTCGCGTAGATAACCGACTTCCTCTTCGCTGGGTTCGCGCACCTTGATGACGACATCGGTCGCCGACCACAACGCCGCGCCGCCATCGACGACCTCGACGCCCGCGTCGCGGTAGGCATCGTCGTCGAAACCGGCCCCCCGCCCGGCGCCCGACTCGACGACGCATTCATGGCCGAGTTTCTGGATGTGCTGAGCACTTTCCGGCGTCAGCGCCACGCGCGCCTCGCCCTGGGCACGCTCCCTGGGAGCCCCAATTCTCATGCCACACCTCCTGTTTCTTGTCGAATGGCGCCCTGCCAGGCACCGCTTGCCAAATATTCGATGGTGTTCATCCTTGACTCCTTGCGCGTCGCATAGGGCTCTTCATCATGAAATCTTGTGGCATATCGATGCATTGGAACATAGTCAGGCAAATAACGTCGTCATGCACCGGGAACCTCGATGCATCTCGGATAAAAGAGTCTCATTTTTTTAATTAAAAACGTCTTTAAAATCAACAGAAAACAAGAAAATTTCAACCATAATCACTGGGTTATAGCAGGCATAACATAGCTCTTATACTTCAAGTGACGCACAAATCATTGTTTTAACTTGGAATTATTAAAACTATGTCACCTACATAATTTCTTATAGCATCCATAAACAATGCATTATCCGTGCTATTGCTTAGTTAAGTCTCACGCATATTGAAAGCGGTATAACGACTGCACACGAGCTAACGACACTCGTCATGACTATGGCCTGATATATCATGACGAGTGCAAGGATAGAGGTGCGAAGGCGCTGTCGCGTCATTGCTGACGATAAAAGTTACGACGAGCAGGAAAGACAAATCACCGAGGCTTCCGGCGCCGGGGCGGCCGCCCAATGCTCCATGCCCGGCTGCGGCGTGAAAGGATCGTCGAGCAAGGTGCGGAATTCAGCCAGCGGCGCCGTATCGCCCGCTTCTGCTGCCTCGATAACCTGCTGAATGAGGTGTGTGCGCGGCACATAGAGAGGGTTGACCGCGTGCATGGCGTCACGGCGCAACGCGGCATCGCGTGATTCATCCTCGAGGCGCTGCTGATAACGCGACAGCCAGGCCGCCAGATCGTCGGCCGGCACCTCTTCATGCAACCATGCACCGTCATCGACGGCCCATTCACCCAGGGCGCGAAAGGCGCGATGATAGTCGGCACCGGCATCGGCCAGCAGCGTCAGCCAGTCCTGAACCAGTTGGGCATCGCCTTCTTGCACCTGCTCGAGCCCCAGACGCGCGCGCATCAGGCGCGCATATTCCTGCTGCAGCGCCGGTTCGTACTCCGCCAGTTGCGTTCGCAGCGCTTCCGGGTCGGCCAGCGGCGTCAGTGACTGACCCAGCACCGAGAGATTCCACAACCCTACCCCGGGCTGTTGATCGAAGGCGTAACGGCCCCCGGTATCGGTATGATTGGGCACCAGAGTGGGCTCGTAACGATCCATGAAGGCATAGGGCCCATAATCCAGCGTCAATCCCAGAATCGACATGTTGTCGGTGTTCATCACTGCATGCACGAACCCATATGCCTGCCAGGCGGCGATCAAGTGAGCCGTGCGCGCGACCGTATCGCCGAACAGCGCCTCCGCCGGCGACTCACTTTCCGCCAGGGCCGGGCGATGGCGCGTGATGACATGCTCGACGAGACGCTGAAGGTCATCGTTGCGGCGCGCCTGATACAGCCATTCGAAGTGCCCGAAGCGCACGTGACTGGGTGCCAAGCGCAATAGGGTCGCGCCGGGCTCGACCCGCTCGCGCTGGACCTTCTCGTCGTTAATCGACAACGCCAGCGCCAGCGTCGTGGGAATGCCCAGGCCCGCCATGGCCTCACCGGCGAGATATTCGCGAATCGTCGAACGCAGCACCGCGCGGCCATCGCCGAAACGCGAATACGGCGTTTGCCCGGCCCCCTTGAGATGCAGATCCCAGAAGCCGTCGTCGGTCGCCACTTCTCCCAGCAGCAGCCCGCGCCCATCACCAAGTGCGGGGTTATAGACCCCGAATTGATGGCCGGTGTATTTCTGCGCCAGAGGGTCCATCCCCGGTAATACGGTTTCGCCACCCAAGACTTGTCGCAGCGTCTCGCGCGATGGGGAATCGTCGTTGAAAAGCTCGGGGGCGAGGCCTAGCGCACGACAACCGCGCGGACTGATATCCACCAGTCGCGTGTTTCGCCAGGTTGCGGGGCTGACCCGAGTAAAGAAGTCGTTGGGCAGACGCGCCCAAGCATTGTCGAAGCGCAGCGCATCGAGTGTCATGGTGACCTCGCGAAGGGGCATATGAACCTACTTTACACGTCCGGCAACGACCGATAAAAGCGTGCCGGACGATCGAAAACGCCGCCCGAAGGCGGCGTCGAGATACGGCGGAGACAACGCCTCAAGCCGGGCTGTCTTCGGCGTCGTCGCTGCTGTGCTCGCGAATCAATTCGGCGTTGGTGCGCAACAGCGCCAACAGCACGTCGAAATAATTGTCGCGCACAGAGTAGCTATCCAGCGTGCGAATCAGTGACTCGGCGCTGACGGATTCTCCCTTTTCATTCTCCGCGGCCCGCGTTTGACGCATCGCAAGATAAGCACGGTGCGTGTTCAAATTATGCAGGTACGCTTCGATGCTCGCCTGGACGCTATCGAAGTGCTGGTAACGGCGGCTACTCCCTTGCTGGGCCAAGCCGCAGCCCTCGCTGAAGCAACGTAAGCCGAACAAATTGTTGCCTTGGCGAGCGAAGCGCGACGTGCCCCACCCCGATTCTTCGACGGCCTGGATGACCACCATTTCCAACGGCAGGGTATCGACACGGGAGAGAAGGTACTCGAACGTGTTGGATGTGCCGCATTCGATCTGATAACTACCGCACAATCGCTGTAGATGCGACCGCTCGGCATCACTCAGCGAATCCTGGCGCTCACGCGCGTCGAGCAACCAATCACGCTGGGCCTGGATCTTGGCGTTTTCGGCTTCGACCAGCGGCACCAGCAGTTCGAGAAATGCCGTCTTGCGCTCGGGCCCGGCCGCATAGTCGCGCAGGTCCGGCATCTCCTCGACGGGATCGAGAGCCGGCGTATCGACGTTGCTTTCGAGTGTCCGCACGTCTCGCGAGGGAGACGCGGCGTGGACATCCAGGGGTAGCGGCGTCACCGTCACGCCAAGCGCCCCCAGCAATGTCGCCGCGATAACGCCACGCCACCGCCAAGAAAAGAACAAGTCGTGTCGAATCGGCATGAGACGACTCCTTGAACATGAAGACGTCAGTCTAGCAACAACGGACGTCCATGTTGAGTCAATATTGCCGCCATCAAAACGCACCGGGCCGGCCCATGCGGCCGGCCCGGTGAGCGAACGCCAACGCGGCTCAGTTGCTCAAGAGCTTGTTGAGGCGCTGGACATAGGTAGCGGGGTCTTCGAGATGCCCGCCCTCGGCGAGGATCGCCTGGTCGAGCAGGATCCGCGCAAGGTCATCGAACCGAGAATCGTCGGCGCTTTCCAGGCGTGTCACCAACCCATGCTCGGGGTTGAGTTCGAGGATTGGCTTGACCTCCGGCAACGGCTGTCCGGCCGCTTCCATGAGGCGGCGCATCTGATAGCCCATATCATGCTCGGAAAGCACGACACACGCCGGTGAATCGGTCAGGCGATGCGTCACACGGACTTCCTGCACCTCGTCACCCAGCGCGGCCTTGACGCGCTCGAGCAGCGGCGCCTTGGCCTTGGACGTCTCTTCCTGGGCTTTCTTTTCTTCCTCGTCGGCCATCTCGTCGAGGTCGAGATCGCCCTTGGTGATATCGGCCAGGGTCTTGCCGTCGTATTCGTTGAGATGGCTCATCAGCCATTCGTCGATACGATCATGCAGCAGCAGCACCTCGATACCCTTCTTGCGGAAGATTTCCAAGTGTGGGCTGTGGCTTGCCGCATTGAAGCCGTCAGCCACCAGGTAATAGATCTTTTGCTGGCCTTCCTGCATTCGGCTGACATAGCCGGCAAGCGACTGATCCTGCGTGGCGCTGTCGGTGTGCGTGGAGGAGAAACGCAACAGCTCGGCAATCTTGTCGCGGTTGGCGAAGTCTTCTGCAGGGCCTTCCTTGAGCACGTTGCCGAAGGCGTTCCAGAACGTCTGATAAGCCTCTTCGTCCTTGGCCAGCTTCTTGAGCATGTCCAGCGAGCGCTTGGTCAGGGCGGACTTGAGCTTGTCGACCTGGGGATCTTTCTGCAGCAATTCACGCGAGATGTTGAGCGACAGATCCTTGGAGTCGACCACGCCTTTGATGAAACGCAGATAGAGCGGCAAGAACTGCTCGGCGTCGTCCATGATGAATACGCGCTGCGCATAGAGCTTGAGCCCACGCACGCCCTCGCGCTGATTGAGATCGAATGGCGCGCGACCCGGCACGTACAGCAAGCTGGTGTATTCGAGCGTGCCTTCGACCTTGTTGTGGCTCCAGGTCAACGGGTCGCTGAAGTCATGCGCCACATGCTTGTAGAATGCCTTGTATTCGTCCTCGCTGATTTCTTCCTTGGGCCGCACCCACAGCGCGGTCGCTTCGTTGACGGTTTCCCAGGTGACGGTTTCGCTCCCCTCGATCTCGTTGCCCTCTTCATCTTGGGCCTTCTCGACCTTGGGCATGCGCACCGGCACTTCGATGTGATCGGAGTAGGTGCGTACGAGATGCTTGAGACGCTCGGCGTCGGCGAATTCCTTGGCATCTTCCTTCAGGTGCAGCACGATTTCGGTGCCACGTTCGGGCTTGTCGATATCCGCGATATCGAACTCGCCTTCACCGCGGGAATGCCATTCCACACCCTGTTCCTGATCGACTCGACGCGTGCGCACGGTGATCTCGTCGGAGACGATGAAGCCGGAATAGAAGCCCACACCGAACTGACCGATCAGCTTGGCATCTTTCTGCTTTTCGCCGGAGAGCTCCTGGAGGAATTCCGCCGTGCCACTGCGTGCGATGGTGCCCAAATTCTGGATCACCTCGTCGCGGCTCATGCCGATGCCGTTGTCACGCACGGTGACGGTGCCTGCTTCAGCATCGTGCTCGATCTCGACGCGCAACTCACTGTCATCGCCGTACAGCGTATCATCGTCCAACGCCTCGTAGCGCAACTTGTCGCAGGCATCCGCGGCATTGGAAATCAGCTCGCGCAGGAAGATCTCCCGGTTGGAATACAGGGAGTGAATCATCAGCTGCAAGAGCTGTTTGACTTCAGTCTGGAAGCCCATTGTTTCGGCTTGAGCGGCGGTAGTCATGGTCGAAATTCCCCTGTGGCCATAACGGATGCATGTTAAACGGTGAAGAATGTGACGATAGATGTCGTCATGCGCATCGATATGGGGGCCGCACGAGACTTTTCAAGCACCTGCGACTCAGCATAGGTGCTCGATGGCCAAGGGCCTCAACCTCAGGGTGCGGTATCGGGCGGATCGATGCCTTTCCAGCGGCGGTAAGGCGCTAGCGAATGGTCGACGCGGGTCAGCAACCAGCCGACGATGAAGACGTCATCGACCACGCCGATGAGCATCAGGAAATCGGGGATGAGATCGAAGGGCATGATTAAATAGGCCACCGCCGCCGTCATCCAACCGCAGGCCGCCCAGGGCACAGGACGATAGCGACCGGCTGTCACATCACCCAGCATGGGCACGAACACACGCAGCGCGCGGGCGATGCGCATCAATGCCCCGCTGCGCTGCTTGAGCCGCGACCACCGGGCCAGTCCTCGCATGAACTTCATGGCATGCCTCCTTGGCGTTGCGTGCCTGCTGGCGTCATCATGCATGAGTGTCGCCATTCGGCAACACTACCCAAGGCGTGTCCCCTGAGCGAGGATGATCACATCATTATCTCGCCAGGCAAGCAAGGAGACATGGAAGATGCTCGCATCGCGGCTTAGCCAACGCTGGCTGTCACTATTATCGGTGGCCTCGCTAGGACTTGCGTTACAGGTCACCGCCGCCCAGGCACAATCCGACACTCAGGCGCTCGACGCCGCAGATCGCGCCATGAAAGACGCCCTCGGTGCCGCTCGCGATCATCGCTGGTCACGCATCGATGACGCCGCCATTGACGATCATGTGCTGGCCGGTTACGTGGAGTACCACCGCCTCAAGGCGCATCTATCGAGCGCCCCGGTGGTGGAAATACAAAGTTATATCGCGCGGCATGCCGACTCGCCTCTTTCGAACTGGATGCGCGGCCAGGCACAGACCGCATTCGGCCGCGACGGCCGCTTCGATGATCTGTTGGCCATCAGCGATGGCGAGCCCCCGGGCACCATCCGGCAATGTTATTACTACACCGCCCTGCTCGATCGTCGACCACAAGAAGCCGCACAAGGCGGACGCGAACTATGGCGGGTCGGACATTCACAACCCGATGCCTGCGACCGGCTGTTCGATACCTTGCGCGAACGCGGCGATATCGACGAGGGCGATATCTGGACACGGCTGACACTGGCCTGGCAAGGCGGCGAGAGTCGCCTCGTCGACTACCTGGAAGACCAGCTCGACAGCGACTGGGACGCAGGTATCGACGCACTCGAGCGTTTGCGCGGCAACTATGCGGCCATTACCGAGATTCCCACCGATATCGGTCCCCAAGGACAAGGCAGCGGCGCACTCTTCACCGCCGCCATGCACAATTTCACGCGCGCCGACACAGAAGCCGCGCTCGAGGCCTGGCGCAAGATCGCGCCCCACCTCTCATTGAGCGACACGCAGCGCCAAACGATCGAGCATGATCTGGCGTTCTATTCGATGGTCCGCGACGTCGACAACAACCTTGGCTGGACCGACGACGCCTTGCCCCGTCTTGCGGATGCCGACCTGTTCGAATTGCGGGTACGCAATGCTTTGGCCGATCAGGATTGGGGCGAGGTCATCGACTGGATCGATGCGATGTCGGAAGCCACCCGCCAGAAGGCACATTGGCAATACTGGCTGGGCCGCGCACTCAATCAGCGCGGCGACACCGAGTCTGCGCAAGCCGCTTGGCAACTTGCCGCCCAGGAACGCGGGTTCTTTGCCTTCGCAGCCGCCGACAAGCTCGGCCAGCCTTATGCCTTGAACATGGACATGCCGGACATCACGCCGCTGCAAGGCGAGCTGGCCGCCATGCGGCCTAGTGTCCAGCGCAGCGAGGCCCTGCGTCGCATCGGCGAACCGGGGCTGGCGCGTAGCGAGTGGTTCCACGCCATCGGCCAAGCCAACGCCTCCGATGCTACCGCGCTCAATGCCTATGCACTCGAAAGGGGCTGGTACGATCTGGCCGTACACGGGGCGATCATGGCTCAGCAATGGGATGCCCTGGCGTGGCGTTTCCCTCCCGCGTACAAAGCGGACTTCGATCAGTGGGGCCAGCGCAATGGCGTCGATCCCTATCTGCTGATGGCGATTTCCCGGCGGGAGAGCTCCTTCAACCGCCAAGCGGTTTCACCGGTCGGCGCACGCGGACTGATGCAGCTCATGCCGGGCACTGCAACGCATGTCAGTCGCGACCTGGACATCGACGCGCCAAGCCTCGGCGAGCTCTTCGAACCGACCACCAATATTCGCTTGGGGAGCGCTTACATCCGCGACATGATGGAGCGTTACAAGGGCAATCGTCTCGCCGCTGCGGCGGCCTACAACGCTGGCCCTAATCGTGTCGACCGCTGGCTTCGCGAGGCTTCCGGCGATTTCGACCTGTTCGTGGAACGCATTCCGTATCGCGAGACCCGCGCCTATGTGCAGGCTGTGCTGACATATCGAGTCATCTTCGAGAGCCTCGCCAAACAAGGCGATTCGCAAGGCGTCGCACTGCTGACCCAGGCCGAGCGTAAAGGTATTTACGACACCACACTGCTGACCCGCAACCCGTAAACGCAAGCGCCGACGCCCCTGAGGGCGTCGGCGCATCACCAAGATTTCGGACGTTCTCAGGGGCGCTGAGCCAGTGCCAGCTTGATGCCGAAGAGTACCAGCACCGTGCCGGTAGCCCCTTCCATCATGCGCGACACCCAGCGCTTGGCCAGCCATCTGGCGGCGCTTCCCACCATGAACACGATGCCGATCTGCCATATATTGGCGATCACGAAGTGTATGCCCGCCAACCACAACGACTTGACCAAGGCGGGGTCACCCGGCGCGATGAACTGTGGCAGAAACGCCATGTAGAACACCACCGTCTTGGGATTGAGCACATTAGAGAGAAAGCCTTCACGCAAGGACACCCAAGCGCTTACTCGCTCCTTGCTCACGCCCATGTCGGCTACCGGCAGGCCTCCCCCTCGGGCGCTGGCCAGACTTCTCAGCCCTAGCCAGATCAAGTACCCCGCGCCGAGCAACTTGAGCGCGTTGAAAGCCCATGCCGATTGCAGCAGGATCAGCGAGATGCCTAGCGCCGAGACGGTGGCATGCACGAACAGACCGGAGCAGATCGCAACACTGGTCAAGATGCCATCGCGCACGCCCCCGCGCGAGGTATTGCGAATGACCAGCAGCGTGTCCACGCCCGGTGTCAGCGTGAGCAGTGTGATGGCCACCAGAAACGGCCAGAACTGCGCGTCAAAGAACATACCTGTTTCCTGAGTCTAAGCGTGGTGAACAGTAGAAGCCTGGAAAGACGCAATAGAGGCTCCGGGCACACCCCGCGTGGCGTACTTCTTACCAGAGCCAGAAGGCACATACGGCTATGCCCAGCGTCAACAGCAGACCGATCAACAGCAGCAGGCCATCGTCTGCGGTCATGCCCAGCCCGATGACGGTGATCGCCAGCGCCGGCATCGCCGCCGCGAAGGGGAGCAATTCCAGGGGGATCATGCCCAGCGCAAGCACGATGACCAGTACTGCGATGAGACGACGCGCAACCGGCTGCAGCAATATCTCCAGGCGCTGAGCCAGCAGCTTGTCGATACGCTGCGTCCAGGGACGCACGCGTTTGACGGTACGGTGCAACTTGTCATGGCTGATGCCCCGCTCGCGCAACTTTCTCGGCAGCCAGGGGGATTGCCGCCCCAGCAACTGTTGTACTGCCATCAAGACGATGAAAACGGCACATAGCGTAGGCACGCCGGGCACGCCGCCGGTGGGTAACAATGCCAGCAATGCAGGCAGCGTCATCAGGGGCCCAAAGCCCCGTGAGCGAAACGTCTCGACGACATCCTGCAAACGGATGGTCTTGCCATCATTGGCATCGTCGAGCGTTTCCAGCATCTGGGTCAAACTGATGCGCGATTCCATGCGCGATTTCTCCTTGGGAGCGGTTGATAACGCCCTCGAACAGTAGAAGAGCGCTTACGATCAGCCAAACAGGCCACGCTTGGCATGCTTCATCGATATCTGTTCATTGAGCGTCCAGAAATCGTACAGAACCCCCAGCAAGAACAACCCGCCAGTGACGAGATATAGCAAACCGGTCAGCCATTTCCCCATATACATGCGGTGCAGGCCAAAAATGCCCAGAAACGTCAGCAATATCCAGGCTAGCGTGTAGCTGGTGGGGCCCGACCGAAAACGCAGATCCGCCTGACGATCCATCAGCGGGATCAGAAAGAAGTCGATCAACCAGCCGATGCCCAGCAAGCCTAGAGTGAAAAACCAGATCGTGCCGGTGATGGGCTTGCCATAGTAGAAACGATGCGAACCGGTAAAGCCGAATATCCACAACAAGTAGCCTACGACCTTACTATGCGTGTCGTTCGCGGCGACAGCGGTATGGGACACGAGATAACTCCTCCAGAATGAAACCAGCGCGACTCAAGCAACGACATGATGCTCTCGATCAAGACATCACAGGGTATCCGCAGCGAACATGTCGACGTTCTGGACGCCCCCGAGTTTTCGATCTATGGTGCATATGCGGTAGATGATACCGGGAAAGGCTCCTCGGCGATAACTCGACGCCTCTCCTGAGCCAATGCATTCTCCGCTGCGTAGGTTTGCAAGTCGAATGTCGTCAGTTGTTAATCGAATCTTCGATGTCCCTTGCGCATTCCCCCCTTGTCTTAACCACGTACCATGGTCGTCCATCGGTCGGCCCGCAACGCTACTTCGCAAGTTAAGGAATTCGCAATGGCAACTGGCACTGTCAAATGGTTCAACGACACCAAAGGCTACGGCTTCATCTCTCCGGAAGATGGTGGCGATGATCTATTCGCACACTTCTCCGAGATCCAGGCTGAAGGTTTCAAAACGCTGCAGGATGGCCAAAAGGTAAGCTTTGAGGTCACCCAGGGCAAGAAAGGCCTGCAGGCGTCCAACATCAAGGTTGTCGGGTAAACCCGCGCCAAGCGGTCGCGAGACCGATACCGGACCCCGAACGCAAGAGCC
>NZ_JAKGAM010000014.1 GCF_023061285.1 Chromohalobacter nigrandesensis | reverse complement strand
CGCGGTGATGCGAGGCACGGCCAGTGACGAACAGGGCGCGGGGCATGATGGCTTGCCTCGCGTACTGTCCGCTGGTTAGACTGCCGGCCCGCCGATTCTGGAGTCGAACATGCCCGTCTGTCCGCACGAGTGGCTACTCTATTGCCGCCCCGGTTTCGAGAAGGACCTGAGCGCTGAACTCTCGGAAAAGGCCGCCCATGTGGGGCAGGTGGGGTATCCTATCGCGGCGGCGGGCAGCGGCCATGTGCGCTTCGTGCTCGATCCCGCCACGCCCGCCAATGACGTGCATCGTAGCCTACCGCTCGAGGCCTTGGTGTTTGCGCGGCAATCGCTGGTGGCTTTTCCACCCCTGGAGGGCTTGCCGCGCGACGACCGGCTGACGGCGATCGTCGAGCTGGTCGTCGCCAGCGGCTGGTCGTTCGAAGAGGTTTGGCAGGAGACGCCAGACACCAACGAAGAAAAGGCGCTGGCCGGTTTGATGAAGGCGTTGCGCAAGCCGCTGGAAAGCACGCTCAAGAAGCGCGGTGCGCTGCGTCGCAAGGCCGGCGGGCGACGCTTGCATCTATACTGGACGGCGGGGGATCGCGTCCAGTTGGCGATAAGTTTCCCCGGTAACCGTGCCGAGCATCTCGACGGCATATGGCGCCTGAAGTTTCCGCGCGAGGCTCCGAGTCGCTCGACCCTCAAGCTCGAAGAAGCCTGGCATGTTTTCGTGCCGCGTGACGCCTGGCCGACGCGACTCAACGATGCCATGCAGGCCGCCGATCTCGGCGCCGCCCCCGGGGGATGGACCTATCAGCTCGTGCGCCAAGGCATGTATGTCTATGCCATCGACAATGGCCCCATGGACGCGACGCTGATGGCCACGGGCCAAGTCGAGCACTTGCGCGAGGATGCTTTTGTCTGGGAACCCCCGATGCGCCTCGATTGGCTGGTGTGCGACATCGTCGACAAGCCCATGCGTGTCATCGACATGGTGGAACGCTGGTTGATCAAGCGCTGGTGTCGTGAAGCGATCTTCAACCTGAAGCTGCCCATGAAGAAGCGCTGGGAAGAAGTCGCACGTTGCCTGACACGCCTGGAGGAGAGCCTGCATCGAGCCGGCGTGCGGGCACAGATACGTGCTCGGCATCTTTACCATGACCGCGAGGAAGTGACCGTGCATGTGGTCCTGCAGGATTGAGGTCGTCACGGCGATAGCGCATCATCGAGCTTGAGCGAACACGAGGTTATGTCATTTATGTCCGATCCCGATACGTCCCTACCCACGCCGGATGCCGTGCTGGATACGTCCGGTCTGTATTGTCCCGAACCGATCATGATGATGCACAATCGGGTACGGGACATGCAGGTTGGCCAACTTCTGGAGGTCATCGCCACGGACCCCGCCACGACACGCGACGTCCCTAAGTTCTGTACCTTCCTGGGCCATGAACTCGTGTCGCAGCATCAGCAGGATGACTATTACCGTTACGTCATTCGCCTAGCCTGACGCTTCTCTTCGTCAAGGCGATGATGAAGGCGTTGTCATCACGGCGAGGGCCTCCATTGTAGTGGGGTCCTGCTGCTTGATCTGATTGGCGATATGACGCTGGAAGTAATACACCGTCGCATGGCGGCTATGGCCGGCGTAGAGACAGGCATCGCCAGCCACGACCGGCGTCTGCTCGACACGCTTCTCGTCGACGAGTAGCGATTCCACGTTGCCGTCGTTATACAAGCGCCAGCCAAATACCTGCTTGAGTTGCCAGCTCTCACCGTCGCTGGCGAGGCACAGCGCATGCGTGCCCTGGGTATCGGGCAACTGCTGTATCAAGGTCGGTGCCGACGTCTCTTCATAATCGAAATACGCGGCGGCATGTTCCAGTTCATAGACTTTATGCTCGGGCGGCGCGTGGAAAATCTCTTCCGTTTCGGGATCGCGATAGCCGAAAAAGTGCCCATGATCGGGACTATCCAGCTCCTGGCAGACGGTCAGAGTCTCCATCCAGGGTACCAGGCCAACCACCTCGCCGCTTTCGCGGAGCCCCCAAGCCAATAGCGGCATGCCGTACAGCGTGTCCGGGTCCGACGCCAGGTGATACAGCATCTCGAGGCCATCCAGCTCAGGCGCCAGGCGTAGAAGGCGACGCTGTGCCTGACGTCGCTGCCTCATGGTATCCAGGTCAATGACCCGGGCGGTGCGTGGGGACGAAACGTTACCCATGGCAACCTCCTTGCGCAGCAGTAATAGGCCAAGACCTCGCTTCACTATTAGCACAGGCCAACATGGAAAGTTAAGCACTGGCGTAGTGTTTTTTTCGGTTACCATACGTCACGCCCCCGCACGGTCGAACCGAACGGGGGCGTTTGGAGTAGTGCGAACCCAGGACGTTAACGCGGTGTGGCAGCCGTCGTGCCATTACGAGTTCGTTGCATGGCATAAAGTCCCACGCCGATCATCAGGCCGATGATATCGGTGTAGATGCCACCATAAATCATGCACAGCGCGCCTATCAGCATCACGAGGCGTTGCCAGGCCTTGACTGGCCCGAAGAACCACGCCTGCACAGTGGCCGACAGCAGCACGATACCGAGCGTTGCGGTGACGCCGACACGCAGAATCTGCAGCCACGAGCCCTCCATCAGCATGGCCGGGCTGTAGAAGAACATGAATGGCACGATGAAGGCCGCCAGGCCGATCTTGAATGAGGCCACGGAGGTGCCCATGGCATTGTCGCCCGAGATCCCCGCCGCCGCGTAGGATGCCAACGCCACCGGCGGCGTGATGGCCGAGACGACGGCGAAATAGAACACGAAGAAGTGTGCCACCAACGGCTGAATGCCGATGTCGATCAAGCCGGGCGCCACCACGGAGGCCGCGACGGCGTAAGCGGCGGTGGTCGGCATCCCCATGCCCAATAAGATGCTGATGCACATGGCGAAGATCAGCGCCAGCAGTTGGCTGACCCCGGCCAGGCCGAGCAGCAACGATGAGAAGCGTGCCCCGACGCCGGTCAGCGCGATCACGCCGACAATCAACCCGGCACAGGCGCACACGGCGATGATCTGAATCGACATCGTCCCGGCCAGTTGCAGTGCCCTGAGGATGGCGCGTACTCCCATCTTGTTCGGCGAGATCCAGCTCACCACGGCGGCGGAGGCCGTTGCCAGCGTGCCCGCACGAATCACCGAGTAACCCATGAACAGCGCGACGATCAGAATGATGATCGGCGCGAACAGATAGACTTGCTTGACGAGTTTCGAGAACTGCGGGATCTCGTCCTTGCGCATGCCGCGCATGCCTTTGCGAGCGGCCTCGAAATCGACCATGAAATAGACCGAGGCGAAATACAGGATGGCCGGAATAAGGGCGGCAATGGCAATCTCGGTGTAAGGAATTCCGGTGACCTCGGCCATGATGAACGCCCCGGCACCCATGATCGGCGGCATGATCTGTCCGCCGGTAGAGGCGGCCGCCTCGATGGCGCCGGCGCTGCGTGGCGGATAGCCGACCTTCTTCATCAACGGGATGGTCAGCGAACCGGTGGAAACCACGTTGCCGGCGGAGGTGCCGTTGATCATGCCCATCAGGCCCGAGGCGAAGATCGAGACCTTGGCGGGTCCGCCACGGGCACGCCCGGCGGCGGCGAAGGCGAAGTTGACGAAATAGTCACCGACCTTGGAGGCCTGCAGAAACGCCGCGAAGATGATGAACAAGATGATGTAGGTCGAGGAAACGGCGGTAGTCGGCCCGAGAATCCCGGCATCGGTGTAGACCTGACTGAAGAAGCGGCCCACCGAGAGACCTGGATAGCCGAGGAAGCCCGGCAGATGAGGACCGATAAAGACATAGGCCAGAAAGATAGTGGAGATGATTACCAGCGCCAGACCGGCGACGCGGCGCGTCAGCTCGAGAATCATCAGCGAACCGGCAATGGCCGCGTAGGGAATTCCCATGGGGGCGAAGGGCGTACCGGTGGAGGCGCGTAGCTGACTGTTGAACATCACCAGCAGGTAGCCGGCCACGGCCAGCGAGCAGACCATCAACACGGCATCCGCCGGCGACAGCCCGTCACGGACCTGGCGATAGCTCCATGACAGCACGATGCCCGCCACGGTAGCCAGCAGCAACGGATAGCCGAAGTGCCAGGCCTCGATCTCCGGGGCGATGCGCATGGCGCCGTCGTTCATCGTTTGATACATCATCGCCACCCGAACCAAGGCGTAGAGCGCCGGGAGCAACATGGCATAGCTCAACCAGCGCATCCAGGCACTCGAGCGCGCTTGCGGGGTTTCGGCGAATTGTGTCCCGGCGTAGAAGCCGTACCCCAGTATCAGGGCCCCGGCGATATGTAGAATGCGAAACGACCACGTCTCGAGGGGATAGATGTTGAGCGAGACCAGATGAAAGAGTGAATAGGCGATGGCCAGGGCGCCGAACAGCCACCATTGCCATCCGCCGTAGAGGCGTCGATTGGACTCGACGGCAACCTCGTCGACACCGTCGGCATTGACGGACTGGACGACGTCGTCGACTCCCTCGTCATGGGATTGGGCACGTTGAGACATAAAAACACCCTTGGGTGTGGATAGGAGGGTATGCATGCCGCCCCGCAGCGTAGCGATGCGGGGCGGCGTTCAGGTAAAAGAGCGACTTAGCGCTTCAGTTCTTCGGGAATTTCGTAGCCATTTTCCTCGTACCAACGCACGGCACCGGGATGGAAGGGCAGTACGGTGTTGTACTCGAGATTCTCGGGAACGCTGAATTTGGCGCTGCGGTGGATATCGAGCATCTTGTCGTTGTTTTCCATGCTCAGCTTGGTGATCTCGTAGACGAAGTCCTCGGGAAGATCGCAGCCGGCGATGGTGAAGTTCCACATGGAGACCGCGCGAGCATCATCCTCGAGGGTCTGGTAGGTATCGGCGGGAATCGAGAATGCGGAGACCGGGAATTCCTCCATCACCTTGGCCTGCTCCTCCTCGGTGAACTCGATGATATTGACGTCGGTTTGGACCTCGAGCTGGCTGACGGCGGGAATCGGAATGCCGGCGGCGAAGGCGATGACGTCGATCAGACCGTCCTGCAATTGGCCGCCCAGGTCATTCCAGCCGCCGTTACGACGGTCGAACTCGACACCCAAGGTCTCGAGCATGGGCGGGAAGTAGGTGTCCGACGTGGACGCCGCCGGGCCGAAACCGATGCTGGCTCCGTCGGGGATATCCGAGATCGACTCGATGCCGCTGTCGGCAAGCGTGGTGATGGAAAACGGTGTCTCGTACATGGGGAACAGCGCACAGACATTGTCCATTTTCACACCCGGCGCCAATGAACTCTTGCCGGCCACGGCATCGGCCGCTGGCCCCATGGTGGTCAGGCCGAGCGCTACTTCACCTGTGTGTACCAAGGCCAGGTTCTGGTTGGGGCCGCCGGTGACTTCGCCACCGCCTGAAAGACCCAGTTCGTCGGCGATCATGTTGGCCCAGCCGGAGCCATATACGAAGTACGTGCCGCCCTGGCTGGCGGTGCCCACGGTAAAGTTCTCCGGCCAATCCTCACGGTCGGCTTGTGCCGCAGTGGCGAGGCACATGGCCCCTGCGAGGGTGGCGGTCAAGGCGTGTGTCTTGATAGACATGGCGAATTCTCCCGATATCGATTGTGATTATGCGTATCCATTGCCGAGCTATGGGGGGTATCAAGCTCGTTAAATACGTATTATCAGGGGCAACTGCCATTCCACTTTTTGATTAATATTTTATTTTCATATGGTTACGATCTTTATGTGCGACGAAGGTGGAAGGGGGATCAGCCTGTCATGGCTGGAAGTTCGCACAAGGTGATTGAAACCCTGTGCGGATTTCCGCACAACTACTCCGTCTCGACGATGTGGCGATAATCCTCGGCCTTCAAGCCGTGTTTCTTCAGCTTGTCGTAAAGCGTCTTGCGAGGCACTCCCAGGCGGTCGCATATATCGCTGACGCATCCCTGGGAGCGCACCAGCGCCTGGTTGATCACGCTCTTTTCGAAGACTTCGACCTGTTGAGCAAGCGGTAGGTCGCCGTTATCTTTATGCGCGCCTTGAAGTAGCGTCTCGAGGCTATAATCACAGGTTGCCCCCAGCAACACGTAGCGCTCGGCGACATTGCGCAACTCGCGGACATTGCCCGGCCAATCGTGGGCCAGCAGAGCGGCAATTCCCTGACTGTCCAGCGGCGGCGCTTCCAGCCCGCTGCGGCTGGCGGCAACGGCAACGAAGTGCTGAAAGAGCAAGGGAATATCCTCGCGGCGCTCGCGCAGCGAAGGAATCGGCAAGGTCACGACATTGAGCCGGTAGTACAGATCCTCGCGAAATCGCCCCGCCTCGGCGGCGAGCTTGAGGTCCGTTTTGGTCGCGGCGATCACACGTATATCGAGTGTCACCAGGTCATTCGACCCAAGCCGTTCCACGGCACGCTCCTGAAGCACACGCAGCAGTTTGACCTGCAGTGATAACGGCATCGATTCGATCTCATCGAGAAATACCGTGCCACCGTTGGCATGCTCGAATTTGCCCACGCGGCGTTCCACGGCGCCGGTGAAGGCGCCTTTTTCATGCCCGAACAACTCGGATTCGATGGTGCTTTCCGGCACGGCCCCGCAATTGATGGCGACAAAGGGCTTGCCGCCGCGCGAACTACGCTCATGAATCGCGCGCGCGACTAGATCCTTGCCCGTCCCCGTCTCGCCATGGAGCAATACATCGGTTTCGACCTGGCTGATGCGCTGTACCATCGAGGCGAGTTGCTGAATGGCGGGGGCGCGTCCCACCAGGCGTGGCCCGGGAACCGATTGCTGCGCCTCGAGTTCGGCCTTGAGGTGACGATTCTCCAGGCTCAGTCGACGCTTCTCGATACCGCGCCGGACGACTTCCACCAGGCGCTCCCCGGCGAAGGGCTTCTCCAGAAAGTCCCAGGCGCCGTCGCGCATGGCCTCCACGGCGGTGGAAATATCGCCGTGGCCGGTGATCAACACCACCGGCAAGTCGGGGTCGCGATGGCGGACCTCGCGCAACAAGGCCATGCCATCCATGCCCGGCATGCGGATGTCGCTGACCAATACGCCGGGAAAGTCAGTGCTCAATGCCGCGAGCGCGGACTCCGCACTTTCATGCACCTCCGGCGCATAGCCTGCCAGTTCCAGGGTCTGGCTGGCGGTGATGCGCAGGTGGGCTTCGTCGTCGACGAGCATGACGGGAATGGCGGACGTTTCATGCATGAGCACTTTCCTCGGCGCGCGCGGGATCGTCAGGGTCCGCGATACGCGGCAGTGTGACACGGAAATGGGCGCCGCCATCCGAGTGGTTGTCGGCGTCGAGGCGGCCACCGAGATCTTCGATGATGCGACGCGAGATCGAAAGCCCCAGCCCCAGCCCGCTACCCATGGACTTGGTGGTATAGAACGGTTCGAAAATGCGTGTCAAATCCGCCTCGGCAATCCCTGGACCGTTATCGATGACATCCAGATGGACGCAGGTGGCCTCGGGGACGATGGCGAGCGTCAGGCATGGCGCGTGAGTTTCGCTCATCGCCTGCAGGGCATTGCCGATGAGATTCACCAGCACTTGCTCGAGACGCACCGGGTCGGCGCGTACCCAGGCTTCCAGCGAGGGCCAATGTTGCCTGACCGTGGTCTGGCTTTCCTGAATGCGTGACTGGAACAGGCGTAGCGCGTATTCGAAGCAAGGTGTGACGGCCACCGCCGTGAGATTGTCGCCGCTCTTGCGCGAGAATTGACGCAGTTGGGCGCTGATATCGGCCATGCGGTCGATGAGCTCAAGGACTTGTACCAGATTGGCGTCGGCGGTCTCGATACGCTGGCGTGCGATGAAGGCGCGCGCGTTCTCGGTATAGGCGCGAATCGCCGCCAGTGGCTGGTTGAGTTCGTGGTTGATGCCGGCCGCCAATTGCCCCAGAACGGCGAGCTTGGCAGCTTGCACCAGCTCGTCACGGGTGTCGCGCAGGCTGTCCTCGGCACGCCGACGCTCCTCGATTTCCGCCGAGAGCTGGCGGTTGGTAGCGACCAGGTCACGGGTTCGGCTTTCCACGTGGCGTTCGAGCTCGTCGCGCGCCTGGGCGAGGGTCTGGCGTTCGCGTTCGGCGAAACGCTCCCGCTCGCGACGCAGGCGCAGACGCTGCCAGCCGATACCGAGCCCCAGCGCGATGAGTCCATAGAGCCCGCCGGCCAGTACGGCGGCCAGCCACTGTGCCTGACGCACCGGTGTCAGGGGTTTGAGGATATGAATATGCCAGTCGAAATTGGCCATGGGTTGGGTCAGACTCAGGTAGCGTTGGCCGGCGAGCGGGCCCGAGTCGAACCCCACGAGGCGCGTACGTGTATCTCGGCGATGATGTTCGTGCAGTCCCGAGTACGGTAGCGCGGCGTTTCCGTAACGTCGGGAGGCGGTTACGGCCTGGCGCTGGGCGGTCGTCAGCGGCGCCAGGGTCGTCAAGCGCAGTTCGGGATGGCTGGCCATGAAGATGACGCCGTCATGATCGGTGACCAGCAGCTCGGCATCCTGTTCGGCCCATCCGGTTTCCACCGTATCGAGCAAGACCTTGAGCACCATGACGCCATCGGGACGTGCATCGACGGCGGTCTCGTCGAGCCACACCGGCGCCGAGAAATAGTAACCACGATCCTGGGACTGGGTGCCCAGGCCAAAGAAGCTGCCATTCTTGCCGGCCATGGCTTCCTGGTAGTAAGGACGAAAGCGGTAATTCTGGCCGATGAACGTATCGGGACGATGCCAGTTGCTCGCCACGAGGGTGTTGCCTGCCTGATCGAGCAAGTAGATGTCCGACACATTGGCCGTGGCTCGAAAGCGGTCCAGCATGCGGTTCAACGGCATCGGGTCTTGAGCGTCGGGAGCGTTCAGGAAGCGCTTGACCATTTCGCGCGAGGCCAGCAGTTCGGGGAGATAGTCGTGCCGCGATAAGTGGCCGACGAGACTCGCGGCCGACAGACGCAGCTCGTTCTCGGCATCTTGACGTAGCGCTTGAAGCGCCTGCTCGCGTGCCAGGCGCGACGTTTGCCACATGCAGAGGATCAAGCCGACGATGACGCCCAGCAGCAAGAGTGTGCGCGGGCGTAGCGGGACTGAAAAACGGCGCAGAAAGGGCATGGGAACGTGCTGACTCGTGGCGAATGACGTGGCGTATCGTGGGGCCACATGGCCACGTTCCCATGATGAGCGGCGACTTGCTTAAAGTTAAGCGACAGCGCTTAGTCTTTAGTCGCAGCCCTGGCCGCATCCGAGCCAGTGGCCGCCGGTTTCATGTTTACCTCATCCACCACTCGGCGAAGCCCTCAAGCGGCAATTTTTTAACTCGATTGACGCTTCGTCCGCCAGTTGAGCACCGCCACGGTCAGCGCGGGCAGGAAGGTCACGGTGACGATGGCCGTACCCAGCAGCCCGAACAGCACAATGGCACCGACGCCGCGGTAAAGTTCGGTGCCTTCGCCGGGTAAAAACACCAACGGCGAGAGCCCGCACAGGGTGGTGAGCGTGGTCATCGCAATGGGTCGCAAACGGCTTTCCACTGCATTGAAGACCGCATCGCGTACGCTCATTGACCTTTCGCGGAGGTTTTCGCGGGCCTGGTGAACCACCAGGATCGGGTTGTTGACCACGGTGCCCATCAGTATCAAGAAGCCCAGCATGGTGATCATGTCGAACGGCTGGTTGATGGCGTTCAGGCCAAAGCGTGGCAGGACTGCGCCGACGGTATTCATCAGCCACAGCCCGACGATGCCACCGGCCGCGCCGAGAGGAATGGTCGCCAGAATCAGCAGCGGGTAGCCCCAGTGGCTGAAAATCGCTACCAGCAACAGATATACAATCGCCAGCGCGATCAAGCCATTGCCGGTTAGCGCCTGGCGAGTAGCGTCCAGTTGATCCCCCGCGCCTGTCACCGTCACATCAATATCGCCGGGTAGTTCCCCTGAGTCGCGCATTGGCTCGATCACCTCGCGCTGCATTCGTTCAATGCCCGCTTCGAGCGCCACGCTGCGCGGTGGAATCACGTCCAGGGTCACGCTGCGTCGACCGTCGACTCGGCGGATGGTGGCGGTGCCCACGGTTTCTTCGATATCGGCCACGTCA
Organism: Chromohalobacter nigrandesensis; assembly: GCF_023061285.1. Lineage (GTDB taxonomy): Bacteria > Pseudomonadota > Gammaproteobacteria > Pseudomonadales > Halomonadaceae > Chromohalobacter > Chromohalobacter nigrandesensis. The sequence goes on along the minus strand of NZ_JAKGAM010000014.1, from coordinate 64,660 downwards.
TTGAGCGGCACGTTGAATCCGGCCGGGGTGTGAAGCGGCAGGCTGGCCAATTGGTCGAGCTCGATATCGCCCGCATTCGGGCCATAACCGTAGAGGTCGATTTTTTCATCGTCGAGATAGAAATCATCCAGATACGCGCCGTTGGTCAATACCGCAATGGCGGTACCCAGGGCATCGGTGTCGAAGCCCAGCTCAGCGGCGCGCGCCCAGTCGGGGTAGACTTCGATCAGCGGCTGGCCAAGGTCGAGGGCAGAAGGGCGCGACTGAATGCGCGGGTTGTCGAAGGTCGCTTCCGCACGCTCGTAGATGCGGTTGGCCGTGGCGTAAAGCGTTTCCAGATCATTGCCGGCAATATCCAGCGTGATGCTGCGTGTGCCGCCGTCGTTGCTGGAAATGATCGAGCCGCGAGAGGCAAAGGCACGCATGTCCGGGTAAGCCTCGTAGCGCTCGGTAAGCGCGTCCATCAGCGCTTCGATATGATTGGGATCGATGGTCTCGGCAATAATGCGCAAGCTCTGGGCTTCAGCCTCAATCCCCATGGTGCGGATCGGCGGAACATCGGTGTCGCCGCGCTCAAAGGCTGCCGGGTCGGCACCTACGTGGGGTTCGAGTTCACGCTGCAAGGTTTGCGCGATCTCGTCCATGGTGGCGAGATTGTAGCTGGCAGGGGCATTCATCCTCGCAAAGGTCTTGGGTTCTTCACCCTCGGGCAAGTACTCCGCGGGCGGTGTCAGCCAGACAAAGATCGCCACGCCGCCGACAACGCCGAGTACGATGGCAGCCAGGCGTCGCCCGGTACTTTGGATCATGCCGTCGACCACCCATAGGCAGGCGCTCATCCAGCGTGGCCGCTTTGCGTTGCCGTTGTCGCGCCCACGAAAATCGATATGCGCGCCGAGGGTGGGGATAACCGTAATCGCGACGATCATCGAGATCAGTATCGAGGTGGAGATCGCCACGGCGATATCGGAGTAGAGTTGCCCGGCCTCCTGTTCGATAAAGAAAATCGGCACAAACACTAGAATCGTCGTCAGCGTCGAGGCCAGCACCGCCGACCACACTTGCTTGACGCCCTCAAGTGCCGCCTGGAAGCGTGCCAGCCCACGGCGGCGCTGGGTTTCGATGCTTTCGAGCACCACAATGGTGTTGTCGATGGTCATGCCGATGGCAAAGGCGACCCCGGCCAGAGAAATCACGTTCAGGGTGCGCCCGGCCAGTAGCAGGCCCAGAAAAGCGGCAATCGTACAGATGGGGATGCCGATGACACCGGCAAAGGTGGCGCGCGCTGAACGTAAAAAGGCATACATCACCAGCGTGGCGAATAGCGCCCCGAGCCCGAGGTTGACCCAGACATTGGCAATCGAGGATTCCACATAGCGCACGTCGTCATTCGACAGGGTCATCTGCATGCCTTGTTCGGCGAGCAGGCCGTCGTTCAGTGCCTCGACTTCTTCGGTCATCGCACGTTTGATGTCGATGACGTTGGCCCCCGGTTCGCGGCGGACCTGAACGCTGAGCACCGGCTCACCAGCGGCGTTATACGACCGCGACGTGAGCTCGGCATAGGACTGCTGCACCTTGGCGACATCGCCGAGGCGCACGACCTCGTCACCCTGGCGCCGGAGGATCAGTGCTTCAAGACTTTGCACATCTTCAAAACGCCCCACGGTGCGCAGTAAATAACGACGCTTGCCGCTTTCCAGGTTGCCACCCGACACGTCCTGGTTGCGATCTTCCAATGCGCTTTGAATATCGCTGATGCTCAGATCGCGGGCGGCGAGGGCGTCCGGGTCGAGCAACAGCTGCATCTGCCGTTCGGCACCGCCGGAGACGCTGACTTCCGACACTCCGGTGACGCTTTCCATGCGTGGGCGCACGTTATCTTCCAGATAATCGCGCATCGCCGGCATATCGAGCTGGCGAGGGTTGCCCTCGCTCGGACCGACGTTGAAATACATGAACGCGTTGGCCGAAAACGAGTTGGCGACAATGCGCGGCTGGTCGACGTTGCTGGGGTAGGAAGGCACCTGGCTGAGGGCGTTATTGACCCGGATCAGGGTTTCGGTGAGGTCGACGCCGAAGGGAAACTCCAGCTCGACTTCCGCGCTGCCACTGCTGGCGGTGGACTCCATGCGCTGCAGGTTGGGTACGTTACGTAGATATTCCTCCTGCTCGATGAGGATATCTTTTTCGATGTCCTGCGGGTTGGCGCCGGCCCACTGGGTCTCGACGCCAATCACCCGGGTTTCCAGGTCGGGAATCATCTGTACAGGAATCCGCCAGATGGCGGCAATGCCCACAATCAAAAGAATCAGCGTGACCACGCTGACCAAAATGCCGTGGCGAATAATGGCGGCAAACATGCGTGGGCGTTACTCCTTGTCGTCGTTCAGGGTCAGTGTCTGATCCTGTTCGAGGCGTTCATTACCCACCACGATCACCCGCTCGCCGACCTCGACTCCTTCATGGACAGCAACATTGCCCTCGAAGCCGCTGCCGATCTCGACGCGTTGCTCAACGGCGCGCCACTCGTCGTCCTGCTGGCGGGCAAGCCAGACGCTGACGCTGCCATCCGGGCGGCGGATCAACGCATCACGGGGAACGCTGGGGCCGGTTTCTCCCTCAATTCGTAGGCGTCCCTCAACGGCCATGCCCGGCAACAGGGTGCGCGCCTCGCTGGGATCGGCGCGCAGCAGGAATTGACGGCTACTGGTGTCTTGGGGAACCTGCGCCTGGGGTTGGGCGGTATACCACTGGTCATCGCCCTTCTGGCGTACCTCGAGGGTCGCGTCATCCATTTGCGCGTAGGCAGAGAAGGGCACTGAGAAATCAATCGTTAATGCGTCGATATCGATCAGCGTCATCAAGGTATCGCCGGGGGTGACCCATTCGCCGAGTTGGGTGTCGCGCTGGGTAATCAGCGCATCAAACGGAGCGGTCACCTCGTGGCGCGACACGCGTAGCTCCCAAAGCGCCTGTTCGGCTCGTTGAGCTGCCAGGGCCGCTTCAGCCGCTGCCAAGGCATTTTGCCGTTGGCGTTGCTCGCTGGCCGCGATGTGCTCCTGCTCTGCCAACTGGTTGGCTTCGTTAAGCAATCGTCTGGCGTCGTCGCGTTCGGCGCGGGCCTGATCGATATTGGCTTGGGTTCGTTGGCGCTCAAGCTCAGCTTCTCGACTATCCAGGGTCAATAAGCGTTCACCCTGACGGACGCGTGAACCCAGGTCGACGTTCAGCGTACTTACCAGGCCCGACTCGGCGCTGGAGATCTGCGACGTACGTGGGGCACTCACACTGCCGTTCAAGCGAAGCATCTCTATACGCGGGGTTGCCTCGACGCGCTGGGTTTCCACCCGCGTTTCCTGAGCGGAAGCGGCGCCCGCTGTGATCACCAGCAAAGTCAGTGCCACTGCGCATGCCTTGAACGTACGGCCGATAGATCGGAATCGTCGCAAGATAGCTCACCATTCAGCTCAATAAACACCCCAGCATGCCATAATGGAACGGTCCGCTGGCGTTGGTGAGATCAACGTTATCTGTACTTGAAGGCGCCCTGCAGCGCTTAGTCTTTTGCAGCAGTCGCGGTCCCGGCTTCGGCCGGTGCGTCCAGGGCACGCAAGAGGCTACGCCGAGCACGGTGATGCAAGCGCCAGCCCAGCAATAGAGCAGCCACCGTCAGCCCGGCGCACAGCCCCAGCCAATAGCCGTGGATGCCGAAGGGCGCGAAATGGCCCTCCCAGCCGCGCCCGAGCCAATGGCCGCCTGCTAGCCCGATCAGCCAGTAAGACAACAGCGTGATCAGCATGATGACGCGGGTATCCTTGTAGCCGCGTAGCGCGCCGGCGAGATTGGCCTGCAGCGAGTCGGAAATCTGATAGAGCATCGCCAAGGTCACCAGCGACATGGCCAGTGCGTGGACCTCGTCATTGGAGGTGTAAAGCGACAGGATCGGCCTGGCCGTGGCCCACAGGAGCGCATCATTCAGCAGTGCCACGAGCAGGGACACGGCGATGCCGTTCCAGGCTACGAAACGCGCTTCTTGCGGCTGTCCTGTCCCCAGGGTATGACCGACTCGCACCGTCAGCGCCATGCTCAGCGACAACGGCAGCATGAACAGGATCGAGGTGTAGTTGAGCGCAATCTGGTGGGCGGCGACGACGACTTCCCCCAGGCGTGCGACGAACAGGGCGATCAGGGTGAATAGCGTGACCTCGACGAAGATCGCCACGCCGATGGGCACGCCGACATGCAACAATTCGAGGATATCGCGTCGACGAGGCGGCTCCGGCGAGTGCCATAGGGTGACGCTGCCGTAGGCGCGCGCTCGCCGCGTATAGACCATCATCGCCAGACACATCACCCACATGGAGATCGCCGTGGCGATACCGCAGCCCACGGCGCCCAGGGCGGGCAATGCGGCGACCCAGTCCGGGGTGAGATCGCCCAATAGTGAGACGATACCCGGGCCACCGTAGATCAACGCATAGTTGCAAGGAATGTTGAAGCCCAGCCCCAGGAGGCTGATCCACAAGGCGGGGCGAGTATGATTCATGCCATCGGAGAAGGCGCGCAAGGCTTGATAAAGCCCGATACCCGGCATGCCGAACGCCACGGCAGCCAGATACCCGGCGGACAGCTCGGCCACGTGGCTTGGGACCCCCATGAGCCGGAAAACCGGGCGCACGCCGAACCACAGCAGTAACGCCGACAGGACACCCAGCAACAAGGCTATCCACAGCGCCTGGTGGACGTAAGGACGAATCGCCGCCTGGCGCTGGCCCCCCAATAGCTGTGCCACGATGGGCGTGAGCCCCATCAGGGCGCCGGTCATGAAGAGCATCAACGGTAACCACAGGCTGGAACCGACCGAGACGGCGGCCAGGTCGGTCGCGCTGGCGCGTCCCGCCATGATGATGTCGACCGCGCTCATGCCCGACTGCGCCAATTGCGCGCCGCAGATCGGCAACGTCAGGCGCATCAACAGGCGCGATTCACGAAGGCTGTGGGCGAACAAGGCCTGTGGCGCGATCAAACCGATCCTCCCGGATAGGCAAAAGCGGCATTCTAGCAAGGGTGCGTCGGAGATGCCTTGCATCGAGCGGCCCGAGAATGCCTTTCATCGTCTGGCAGAGTGCCTATAATATGCCTCCGCTTTCGAAGGAGGCCGCGTGATTCACCGTATCGACGATGTCATTGCCGTGTTCGACGGCATCTTTGCCGCGCCATATGGAACCTGTCTGGTCAGTGGTGACGACGAGCCGCTTTACTGTCCCGCCGATGGTGAGCACGCCCTGCATCGAATCATCTTCGCGCATGGTTTCTTCGCCAGTGCGCTGCATGAAGTCAGCCATTGGTGCATCGCCGGGGAACGCCGCCGTCAGCTCGAGGACTATGGCTACTGGTACGCGCCGGACGGCCGCGACGAGGCACGGCAACGCGAGTTCGAAAGCGTCGAGATCGCCCCGCAGGCGCTTGAATCGCTATTCAGCGAGGCTTGCGATCTGCGGTTTAACGTCAGTGTCGATAACCTGGGCGGCATCGAGGTCGATCGGCACGCCTTCGCTGAGCGCGTCGCCGCCCGCGCGGCGCGTTATCGCGAGACCGGCCTACCTCTCCGAGCGGCGGCGTTTCGCGAGGCATTGCATGCCTTCTACCGTCGCGGGCTTTCGCGCGAGGGAGCAATCGCCGAGGGTCGGGCGTGCCTTAATCGGTAGCGTTGTTACCGTTATCGCCACCGGCGTTATTCTTCGCCGCGCAGGCGCTGGTGCAGATACAGCATGACTTGCACTTCGTGGTCGGCGCGCATGGGCTCGAGTCCTAAATCGCCGAACAGTTCGCCTCGGGCGCGTGCCCACTCGCCGGGATCGAGGTCGGGGTAGAGCGTTTCCGCCGGCGCCAGTTCAACGAAAGGCGTCACCGCGAAGTCGTCGAACAGGCGTGACAGCGCGGCCTCGTCATCGCCAATGCCTGCCGTATAGAGCGTAACGTTGAAGTGATCGCCTTCCAGCTCGCGCAATACGTCCAGGGGGCTGAGGCCCAGGCTGCGCAGTTCGTCCAGGCTGTAATCGCCAAGCTTGAGGAGGTCCTCGTCGAGCCAGTCGTCGTCCGGCTGGATCAGGCTATGCTTGACCTGACCATCGGGCAGGGCCCAGGCGATGGCGACGGGAAGCGCGTCCTCGTCGCCGGTTTCGATGGTAATGAAACCGGGAAAGTCCATGTCATTGCTCCTCGTCGAGTTGGAAGAATCGGCGTGCCGTGGCCGTCGTCGCGGCGGCCAGCGTCGTCTCGCTTTCACCTCGCCAGTGGGCGATCTCGCGGACGATCCACGGCAGCAGCGCCGGTTCGTGGCGGCGTCCCTTGAGCTTGGCCGGCAGATTGCGCGGCAACAAGTACGGGCAGTCGGTTTCGACCATCAAGCGCTCGGCGGGAATGTCGCCGACGATCTCGCGCAGGTGATGGCCGCGGCGCTCATCGCATAGCCAGCCCGTCAGGCCGATATGCACATCGAGATCCAGGTAGCCATGCAGGGTCTCGCGATCGGCGGTAAAGCAATGAATCACGACAGCGCCGATCTCGTCGCGCCAGTGATGCAGGATCTCGCGCATCCGCGGGCCGGCGTCGCGCTCATGCAGAAACAGCGGCAGGTCGCTATCGGCCGCCAGGCCGAGCTGGGCTTCCAAGGCGCGCTCCTGCTCGGCGCGGGTGGAAAAGTTGCGATTGAAATCCAGCCCGCATTCGCCCACGGCCACGACCTTGGGATCGTTGTGCAGCGCGCGCATGGCGGTTTCCATCGAGGAATCCCAGTGGCTGGCCATATGCGGGTGCAGCCCTGCGGTGGCGTAGAGGCCGTCATGGCGATGCGCCAGAGCGACGGCCTGCTCACTGTGCGCCATGTCGGTGCCGGTGAGAATCAAGGTCGCCACCTGGGCCGCGTGAGCACGCTCGAGCACGGCGTCGAGATCCTTGGCGAAGCTTTCGTGCGTCAGGTTCGCGCCGATGTCGACCAGGGGCGCGGGCGACGTCAGGCGCAGCGCGTCAGGTAGTGGGTTGGCGTCGTCTTGTGTCACGGGATATCACTCCAGCCCAATGAGTCGCGAAAACCCACCATTCTACCCCCGGACCTAGGAGGCGACCATGCGTTACACTAGTGTCTTTACTACGAATGTCTGTCAACGAGGTGGTGACGCGTGACGCTGTTACGTCTGGAACAGTTGCAATTGGCTTACGGCACCCAGGTTCTACTGGATAACGCCGAGCTGACGCTGGAAAAAGGGGAGCGCCTGGCGCTGGTAGGGCGCAATGGCACGGGCAAATCGACGCTGCTCAAGTTGATTTCCGGTGAGACGTTGCCCGATGGAGGGCACATCTGGCGTGCGCCGGGATTGAAGGTGGGCGTGCTGGCACAGGAACTGCCGGATGCCAGCGGTAACACCATTTTCGATGTGGTCGCCCAGGGCCTTCCCGAGGCGGGCGCCTTGCTGAGCGCTTATCACCATCTGGTGATGAGCGATGCGCCCGACATGGATGAGTTGTCACGCTTGCAGACCCAGCTCGAATCGGTGGATGGCTGGTCGTTTCATCAACGCATCGACACCATTCTTTCGCGTCTGGGGCTGCCGGAAGACACCGAGATGGCAAGCCTCTCCGGGGGCTGGCGGCGGCGTGTGGCACTGGCGCGTGCCCTGGTGGCCGATCCCGATGTGCTATTGCTCGACGAGCCCACCAACCATCTCGATCTGGATACCATCGGCTGGCTGGAAGAACAGTTGCTCGCCTTCAATGGCTCGGTGCTGTTCATCACCCACGACAGGGCTTTCCTGTCGCGGCTGGCGACCAATATCCTCGAGCTCGACCGGGGCTTGCTGGGGCGTTATTCCGGTAACTACACGACGTACCAGGAGCAAAAGCAGCACGAGCTCGAGGTCGAAGCGCGCGAGCGCGCCGAATTCGACAAGAAGCTCGCCAGGGAAGAAGCCTGGATCCGCCAGGGCATCAAGGCACGCCGCACGCGCAACGAAGGCCGCGTGCGCGCGCTCGAGAAGATGCGTGGTGAGCGTGCCGAGCGCCGTGAGCGCGTGGGCCGTGCGCAGCTCAGCGTCGACAGCGGTGAGCGTACCGGTAAACGCGTCGTCGAACTCTCCGATGTCAGCCAGCGTTTCGGCGACGACTGGGTGGTGCGCGACCTGTCGCTGGAAATTCAGCGCGGTGACCGTATCGGCTTCATCGGCCGTAACGGCGCCGGCAAGACCACGTTGCTGAAGATCCTGCTGGGAGAGCTCGAGCCTACCGAAGGGAAGGTCCGGATGGGGACCAACCTCAGCGTGGCCTACTTCGATCAGCTGCGCGCCGGGCTCGAACTCGAGAAGACGGTCTACGACAACGTGGCCCAGGGCAGCGACCGCGTGGAAGTGGGAGGCAAGGACAGGCATGTCATGAGCTACCTGCAAGACTTCCTGTTCTCGCCGGATCGCGTGCGCCAGCCGGTCAAGGCGCTCTCGGGCGGGGAATCCAACCGCTTGCTGCTGGCCAAGCTGTTCACCCAGCCGGCCAACGTTCTGGTGCTCGACGAACCGACCAACGATCTGGACGTCGAGACCCTCGAGCTGCTCGAGGAGTTGCTGCTGGATTTCGACGGCACCCTGCTGTTGGTCTCGCACGACCGTGCCTTCATGGACAACGTGGTGACGAGCGTGCTGGCCTTCGAGGGCGAGGGGCGCGTTCAGGAGTATGTCGGCGGGTATAGCGACTGGGTGCGTCAGGGCGGCAAGTTGCCTCCGGCACCGGGCGAGTTCGGCACTACGGCGAACGTGCTGCCGGCCCGTGAGGCCGAGCCTGCGACGCCCGCGCCCGCCAGCCCTGACACCGCCAAGACCAAGGGTTCTGCGGCATCGGCGACGTCCAAGCGGGTCAAGCTTTCCTACAAATTACAGCGCGAGCTGGATCAGTTGCCGGCGACCATCGAGACGCTGGAAGCCGAAATCGCCGACTTCGAGGCGGAAGTGGGCGCTCCTGAGTTCTACCAGCAGGACAACGATACCGTCACCCAGCGCTTGGACGCGCTGGAGGCGAAACAAGCCGAGCTGGATGCGGCGATGTCGCGCTGGATGGAACTGGAAGCGATGACCGAAGGCGAATAAGGACGACGACGGGGCAGGGCGCTAACCGCCATGCCCCGTCGAGGGAAAGGTTACTCCTCGACGTCGCCATCCTGACCGACGCGCACCGCCAGCACGTCGCAGCGTGCGCCATGCAAAACGCCGGTGGACGTCGAGCCGAGCAGCAAGGCAAACCCGTGGCGCCCGTGCGAGCCTACGACGATCAGGTCGACATCGTGCTCTGCGGAGAAACGGTGGATCTCGGTATCCGGCATGCCGACCAGAACGTGTTGATTTTCCGGTGATACCCCATGGGGATCGGCGATTTCCGCGAGCCGCTGCTTGGCATGATCGTCGAGCTGGTCCTGGATGCTGGTCAAGTCCATGGGAATATCGCCACCATAGGCGAACCCCAGTGGCTCGAGCGTATGCATGATCGACAGCTTGGCATGGTTACGTTCGGCGATGGGAATCGCACGCTCGAGGACCTTATAGGAATCCTTGGTCAGATCGACGGCGACTAAGACGTGCGTGTATTCGTTACTCATGGGGCATCTCCCACCTTGTCGATGAACGCTTCCACTTTAGGCTCGCCGAATCGACGAGACAATGCTTCAGATCAATCAGCGCCCATGGGAGGCAGGCTTGGAGATCTTTCTATTCTTGGGGTTGGCGGTGTTTCTCGTGCTCTCGCCAGCCTTGTGGCTCAGGCCCGGGCTTCATGAGAAACGCCGCGATGCGTTGCGAATGGCGGCGCGCGAGTCGGGCGCGGCAATACGGGTCGACAAACCGCCGTTGCAGGCGGTGGAGGGTCTGGTGGGGTATCGTTGGCGTTATCCGCAAGCCGCGCCGGGGAGTGACTTCACGCTGGTGCGCGATGGCCATGCCAGCGATCGGTTGCAAGAAGCCGTGGCAGGATGGCGTTGGCGTCAGGCGCCACTGCCGCCGTTGAGCGCTGACAATGACCGCCGCTTGAAAGAGGTGCTGCTCACCTTGCCCGAAGACGCGCTGGTGGTGGCGTCGGGACCGCAAGGTTTGACGCTGTGGTGGGAGGAATCCCCCGAGGCTGCGGCGTTCGAGCCATCACAGCGTGCATTGGTCGCTCTCGTCGACCAGTTGGGTGGAAGTGGCCGCCATCGTAAATAAGCATCGTTGCAAATGAGCAGCGTCGCACATGAGCACCGCGTGATGGCTCACGCGGTGCTCATGGCGATACACAGCGCTCGCTCATTCCTCGCACGGCGAGCGTGACAGTAGCTGTTGTCCGTTCTGCTCAATGCGCGTCAGAATGGCGTCCAACTGATCGACGTCTGCATCGCTCAGCCCTTCGATCATTTCGACACGCGCCTGTTCGACGACTGTCTCGATTTTCTTGAGCAGTGGCGTCGCCTTGTCGGTGAGATAGACGCGCTTGGTGCGGCGATCCTCGTCACTCGGGCGGCGCTCGATGAGCCCTTGCTCGGTTAGTTGGTCGAGCGTCCTGACCAAGGACGGAGCTTCCACGCCGATCGAGCGAGCCAGATCGCATTGCGGCTGACCATCACCCATTTTCGACAGGTGGTAGAGCGTTACCCAACGCGTCTGCGTCAGCTCCAGGGGAGCCAGGCGTTCGTCGAGGATGGCGCGCCACAGGCGTGGTACGCGTGACAGTTTGAGTCCGATATCCTGATGCATGGGCCTTGTATTTGGTTAGGAACCTAACGGGATTGTCCCGAGTGTGACGTGCTATTGCAAGTCACACTATCGTCGACCTTTCATTCATCGTCCTGGGCCGAACCGGCAACCAAGTGACGGATGTTCCAGCCAGGCAAACCCGGGGGTAAATGGATGTCGCCATCGGCATGCGTGGCCTTCGAGGCGTCTTCGTCGACACGAAAACGCAATGTCCCGATGCGTTGTCCGGCGGCAGTCATGACGTCGACCTGCCAACGTCCCTGCGACCCCGTGGGGAAGTTTTGCTTGTGCGTCCAGGCGCGGTAGCCCTGCTCGCGTCCCCCGCGGATGACCAACGGTATGCGATCGACCACTTCGCCATCGTGCCGCCACACGTGATAGATCTTCTCGCGTAGACCGCGTGGTGCGCGAATTGCGGTGTAAGCGTACAAGCCTTGCCCCGAGAGTGTCGATGGGGTCAGCACGCTTTCGCCGCGCGGCTCGCGGTCCCCGACATCGAACCCTGGCGAGAGGGCGCTGCCGGAGATCCATAATGTCGCCGGGGGAATCCATACCCGACCCATCCAGGCCGCCGAGGCCAACACCACGATCAGCCCGATCATCGCCAGCCACCGCCAGACGCCTTGAGGCTGTATCAGGTTGATCAGGCTAGGCACGCTGAAGATGGCCATGGCGACGATCGCCAGTATCAGGCTTTGACCGGTGGTTAGCTGCAGCATGATCGGCAATGTCACCAGCACCACCACGAATACGCACATCGCGTGGAACATGAAATACAGCCAGCGATGGCGTTGCGCGAGACCGAAATAAAGGGGATCGAGAATCGCCAGCAAGCCGCAGCCGATCAGCAACAACGTGAAGACGGCCTGGCCGCTTGCCCATACCGTGGTGGCAAGAAAGAACGGCAGCGTGAAGAATAATGTTTCCTGATGAATGAGCTGCGCAATGAAGGTCGTCACCATGCGTGGCAGGCCGGGCTGCCCACGAAATTTGAGCAACCGTGTCAGCAAGCTTTCGGCCAACAGCAGGCACCAGGCGACCAGCAGCCCCAAGGCCAGCACGGCGCCGAGCCATTGCTGGCGGTTGACCAGGAAAAACCCCAGTAAACCGATGACAAAGGCGGTGGGCGGCCACAGCCAGGCATAGTGCTTGAAGCGTTCGACGAGGGGCGTGATGCGAGCGAGCAGTGTCGCGCTAGAGGGTAAGGACATGAGGTGTGTGGAAGTTCCGATGCAGCAAGTAGTAAGAGGCAGCGCGTATTAAGACGCGATGGTTGGAAAACCGCAAAGGCGCCTATCCTATCAGGAGTCCATCGCCTCCGGGAGTTGTCTCATCGGTATGTGTCTCGATAGAGCGTGTTTCAACGCGACTATCTGTTCGCGACTATCTGCTAATGGGGGGAGACTTGACGCCACCGCTTGGCTGGCGCAAGCTGATTTGCATTCAAACGACTGTATGAAAGTGTGCGAGGAACAGCGCCACGCCCGAGCCCGGCGCCTGTCTCCTTCGTGAATCGTAAGGTCCAGGCCAACAGCAGGGAGAGCCCTGAATGATTTATCAAGGTAACGCCATCACGGTGGTGCAGCGCGATGACGGCATCGCCATGTTGACCTTCGATGCGCAAGGCGAGTCCGTCAACACGCTCTCGAGCAAGATGATCGAAGAGTTCGAAGCGGCCCTGGCGGCGCTCGGCGAGGCGACGAATGTCAAAGGCCTGGTCATCACCAGCGCCAAGGACGCCTTCATCGTCGGCGCGGATATCACCGAGTTCCATGGCATGTTCCAGCGTGACGAAGACTTCCTGGTCGACATGAACACGCGCGTGCACCGCATCTTCAATACGCTGGAAGATTTGCCGTTTCCCAGCGTGGCGGCGATCAACGGTCTGGCACTCGGCGGCGGCTGCGAGATTACCCTGGCGTGCGATTTCCGGGTGATGAGCGACAGCGCCAAGTTGGGCCTGCCCGAGACCAAATTGGGCATCGTACCGGGTTGGGGTGGTTGCGTGCGTCTGCCGCGTTTGATCGGTGCCGACAACGCCATCGAGTGGATCTCCGGCGGCACGGAAAATCGTGCCGATGCCGCCTTGAAGGTCGGCGCGGTAGATGCCGTTGTCGCGGGGGATGCCCTGGAAGCCGCCGCCCTGGATATCCTCGCCCGCGCCAATGCCGGCGAGCTCGACCACCGGGCGCGCCGCCAAATCAAGCAATCCCCGCTGATGCTCAACGCCATCGAGCAGATGATGGTCTTCGAGACCGCCAAGGGCTACGTGGCGGGCAAGGCGGGACCGCATTATCCGGCACCCATCGAGGCGATCAAGGTTATCCAGAAGGGCGCCGGTGAAGACCGCGAGCGCGCGCAGGCCATCGAGGCCAAGGCGTTTGCCAAGCTGGCCAAGACCGATGTCTGCTATCACCTGGTCGGCTTGTTCCTGAGCGATCAACTGGTCAAGAAAAAGGGCAAGCAGTACGCTAATCAGGCTGCTGCCGTGAACAAGACGGCGGTGCTGGGCGCGGGCATCATGGGCGGCGGCATCGCCTATCAGAGCGCCTACAAGGGCACGCCGATCCTGATGAAAGACATCAAGGAAGAGGCGCTGCAACTGGGCCTGCAAGAAGCGCGCAAACTGCTCGGCAAGCAGCTCGAGCGCGGCCGTCTGAGTAGCGATCAGGTCGCCGAAGCGCTGTCCAACATTCGCCCCACGCTCTCCTATGGGGACTTCGCCGATGTCGATCTGGTGGTCGAGGCCGTGGTCGAGAACCCCAAGGTCAAGGAGGCCGTGCTGGCCGAGGTCGAAGGGCTGCTCGCCGATAACGCCACCTTGACCACCAATACCTCGACGATCTCCATCGACCGCCTCGCCGCGACGCTCAAGCGCCCCGAAAACTTCTGCGGCATGCACTTCTTCAACCCGGTGCATCGCATGCCGCTGGTCGAGGTCATCCGTGGCGAGAAAACCAGCGACACTGCGGTGGCCGCGACTGTGGCGTATGCCCGCCAGATGGGCAAGACGCCGATCGTGGTCAACGACTGCCCGGGTTTTCTGGTCAACCGTGTGCTGTTCCCCTATTTCGGTGGCTTCAGCCTGCTGGTCGAGCAGGGCGCCGACTTCGAGCACGTCGACAAGGTCATGGAGAAGTTCGGCTGGCCGATGGGCCCCGCGTATCTTCTGGACGTGGTGGGCATGGACACCGCCGTGCATGCCCAGCAGGTCATGGCGGAAGGCTTCCCCGACCGCATGGAGCAGGAAGCCAAGAACGGCGGCAAGACGGCGATTCAACGCATGTATGACGAGGACCGTCTAGGCCAGAAGAACGGCAAGGGGTTCTACCGCTACGAGGAAGACAAGAAGGGCAAGCCCAAGAAGGTCTCCGACGAGCAGGCTCATGCCTTGGTCGAGAAATCCGTCGATACGCGTGGCGAGTTCAGCGACGACGATATCGTCGCGCGCATGATGGTGCCGCTGTGCATGGAAGCCGTGCGCTGCCTGGAAGACGGCATCGTGGCGACGCCGGCCGAGGCGGATATGGCCTTGATCTACGGTATCGGTTTTCCGCCGTTCCGGGGCGGAGCGCTGCGTTATATCGACGCGCTGGGTGTGGATGCGTTCGTCGCTCAGGCCGAAGCGCTGGCCGAGGAACTCGGGCCGCTTTATCGCCCCACCCAGCGGCTGCGTGACATGGCCGCCAAGGGCGAGCGTTTCTACCCCGATACGTCCGAATCCGATCAATGAGCCACCACGCAACGAGGAGCGCGAAAATGAGTTTGAATCCTAGAGATATCGTGGTGGTCGATGCCGTCCGGACCGCCATGGCCAAGGCCAAGCACGGGGCTTTCCGCAACGTGCGCGCCGAAAATTTGTCCGCCTCGGTGATGCAGGCGCTGTTCGAGCGCAATGCCAACCTGGACCCCGCCGAGGTCGACGACGTGATCTGGGGGTGCGTCAACCAGACCCTCGAGCAAGCCATGAACATCGCGCGCAACGCCGCGATCATGACCGGGATCCCGCGCAGCGTGCCGGCGCAAACGGTCAATCGCCTGTGTGGCTCGTCGATGAGCGCGCTGCATATCGCCACGGCCAACATCAAGGCTGGCATGGGCGATTTCTACATCATCGGCGGCGTTGAGCACATGGAGCATGTGCCGATGGAGCATGGCGTCGACGTCAACCCGGCGGCCAGCAAGTACGCCGCCAAGGCCGCGATGATGATGGGCCTGACCGCCGAGCTGCTGGGCAAGATGCACGGCGTGGGCCGTGAAGAACAGGACGCGTTCGGCGTGCGCTCGCATCAACGCGCGGTGGCCGCCAACGAAAACGGCTATTTCGACAACGAGATCGTCGGCGTCGAAGGGCACGACGCGAATGGCTTCCGGCGCCTGATCGACCGCGACGAGGTGGTGCGACACGACGCCAACCTGGAAGACATGGGCAAGCTCAAGCCGGTCTTCGATCCCAAGGGTGGCACGGTCACGGCGGGCACTTCCTCGGCGCTCTCGGTGGGCGCCTCGGCGCTGGCGGTGATGAGCTACGAACGCGCGCAAGCGCTGGGGCTCGAGCCGCTGGCACGGGTGGTCTCCACCGGTGTCGCCGGCTGCGATGCCTCGATCATGGGCTACGGTCCGGTGCCGGCAACGCAGAAGGCGCTCAAGAGCGCGGGCCTTAGCATCGACGACATCCAGACCGTCGAGCTTAACGAAGCCTTCGCCGCGCAATCGCTGCCCGTGCTCAAGGATCTCGGCCTGCGCGAGCGCATGGACGAGGTCGTCAATCTCAACGGCGGCGCCATCGCCCTGGGCCACCCGCTGGGCTGCTCCGGGGCACGCATCTGCACCACGCTGCTCAACGTCATGCGCCAGCAGGACACCAAACTGGGCCTAGCCACCATGTGCATCGGCATGGGGCAGGGCGTCGCCACGGTGTTCGAACGGCTGAAGTAACGCGCTACCCGCTTCTCGCTTGCAGTACAGCGATAGCAAAGCGACACCCGCCGAGGGTGTCGCTTTTTTTACGTGGCTGCCGTTTCAAGCGGTCAATCTGATATTGCTGAGCAAAATACTGACTACACTGATAAAAACGTCGGGGCGCAGCGAATCCTGAAGCGCGCCGCGACGTGATGCGACTATCGGCGATGGAGGAGGTGTTTTCTATGCTCACGCATGTCTGGGGACTCTTGGTACACCCGAACCGTGAATGGAAGCAGATCCACGACGAAAGAGAGACCATTACCCACCTCTACAGTCATCATGTCCTGGAAATGGCGTTGATCCCGGTGGTGTGTGCCTTCATCGGCACCACCCAGGTCGGTTGGGATTTCGGTGGCGGGCACACTATACAGCTCAATTACCTGGATGCCTTCTTCGCCGGGGTCGCCTTCTATGTGGCGATTTTGATAGCGGTGGGCTTCATGGGGACGGTGATCCACTGGATGGCACAGCGTTATTCCAAGCCCCCGAGTCGTCGGCGCTGCATCATCTTCGCCGGCTACGTCGCTACGCCGATGTTCGTCGGTGGCGTCGTCGCGCTCTACCCATTGGTCTGGCTGTGCATGCTGGCGACCATCGTCGGGCTCTGTTACAGCGCCTATCTACTGTATCTGGGGATTCCCAACTTCCTCGACATCAGCTCTGAAGAAGGCTTCATCGTCACCGGTTCGACGCTCGGTATCGGCGTGCTGGTGCTCGAGGTGCTTCTCGGCGTAACGGTGTTGCTGTGGGGCTACGGCGCCAAGCTGCTGGGCATCGACTTGTAGTCTCTTCAATGAAAATGAAGCAAAGGCCAACGGCGCCCCTTGAGGCGCCGTTGGTCGTTCAGGCTCAGTCGCTTCCGGTCTGCTGAAGTTGCTGTACCGAGGCGACCAGGTCGTTGAAGCGTTCGCCTTGGATCTGAACGTGAGCCTCAATCTCGGCCTCGGCGCGTCGCTCGTCGCCGGCAGCAATAGCGGCAAGCACCGCTTCGTGTTCTGCTAGGGAACGCTCCGGTCGGTGTCGCAGATGCAGCTGCATGCGGCGGTAGGGTTGCAGCACTGCATGCAGGCGCGTTGCCTCCTGAGCCAGAAAGGCATTATGGCTGGCCTCGTAGATGCGCTGATGGAAGATACTATTTTCATAGTAGTAGCCATTGGCGTCGCCAGCTTCGACCATGCTCTGGCACGCCTCGTGTGCCTTGTGCAGCCCTTCCAGCTCTTCTGAGCGGATGCGCCGCGCCGCCAGTCGAGCGCACATCCCCTCTAGCTCGGCCATCACTTCGAAGCGCTCTACCAACTCTGCCACGCTGAGCTGTGTTACGAAGGTGCCGCGCTTCGGTACTACTTTCACCATCCCCGACGTCGCTAGCTGCTGGATCGCCTCTCGGACTGGCGTACGCGAACAGTTGTACTCTCGCTCAAGCGCCTCCGGGTCGAGGCGTGCCCCGGGCGGGTAATGTCCCTTGATGATGGCGTCTTCTAGCAGGTCGCGCAGCCGCTGCGCCTGGGAAACCTTGCTCATTGACTTTCCTCTTGCTTGACATGGCTATATTTTGCGCCTAGTTGTTATATATAACAACTCGATATCATATATCTATGTCCCAAATCAACGTCATCGTCAGAGACGGCTCGGGCCTCTGGAGGGCGCAACATGAAGATGAACATGGATTTTTTGGAAAATCTGCTGTCGAGTGTGGCTCGGCGGGCACGTCAGCGCCCAGGGAGCGAGCGGGCCTCTCATCGTGGAAGAGAAACCGTGGCATCCGGCGTCGATGGCCTTATCTCGGCGTGTGATGTCCTCCTGACCAGTGGTGGCGGTGAGGCATCGCAGATACTGGTCGCCCAACGGTTGCTTGCTGGCTATACCGGGTTGGATGCCGAAGAGCGTCGTACTTTCCTGATCAGGCTCGCCGAGCGCCACAGCGCTAGTCCCGAGGCGATCCACGCCGCCTACGCGGCCTATCACAAGGGTGAAAGTGAAACCGAGCTGCGGGCACTGATCGAGGCCTGCGAACCACCGCGTCAAGAATTGCTGCGCCGTCTCAACCTTTGTCCGGGCGGTACCTACGAGCTAGTAAAGATGCGCACCGACCTACAGGCACATCTCGGCGAGTCTCCAGAGCTGGACGGTCTCGACAAAGATTTCGCACACCTGTTCGCGTCCTGGTTCAACCGTGGCTTCCTGATACTCAAGAGCATCGACTGGAACACCCCGGCGGCGGTGCTCGAGAAGCTGATCCGTTACGAAGCGGTGCACGAGATTCAAGACTGGAACGACCTGCGACGGCGCCTCGATCCGGAGGATCGGCGTTGCTATGCCTTCTTCCACCCGGCCATCGGTGATGAGCCGCTGATCTTCGTTGAGGTGGCGTTGTGCCACGGGATTCCCGGCAATATCCAGGAACTACTGGCTGGCGGCGACGAAGTGGCCCCCCAAGATGCCGACACTGCGGTTTTCTACAGTATCAGCAATTGCCAGGCGGGGCTGAAAGGCATCTCCTTCGGTAACTTCCTAATCAAACAGGTAGTGCATGAGTTACGCCGAGAGCTGCCCGAACTCGACAACTTCGTGACCTTATCGCCGGTGCCGGGCTTCGCTAAATGGCTGGCGGAGCGGCGCGAGGCTGGCGAGTGCCGGCTGTCGCCTGACGCCGCCACTGCCCTTGATGAGACCCGCTGGCGTGACGACTCGCAGGCCCGGGAGGTGCTCGAGTCGGAACTCTTGCCTTTGGCAGCTCACTATCTCACCCAGGCCAAGCAGCGCCACGGCTTGCCACGCGACCCTGTGGCGCGCTTCCACTTGGGCAACGGGGCGAGCCTGCATCGTCTCAACTGGCCCGCTGACATCTCCACCAAGGGCTGCCGCCAGGCCCATGGCTTGATGGTCAATTATCGCTACGAGCCGGACCGCATCGAGCAGAACCACGAGGCCTACAGCCGCGAGGGCAGCGTGATTTGCAGCGGCGAGATACAGCGCCAGATAAAGCGAGCCCAGCCATTGCTGGAAACCCCAGTCGACGTCTGATACTCCGACGATTCCCAGGAGACGCCATATGAATCATAACCTGTTACTGCAGTTCGAGACCCACTTCCGTGCGACGCCAGACAAGACGCTTATCGATACTCCCGAGGGGCGTCGCTATTCTTATGGTGAGGTGTTGGCCACCTCGCAGCGTCTGGCCGGCGTGCTGCAGTCTCTCGATGTCCAGCCCGGCGATCGAGTGGCGGTGCAGGTCGACAAGAGCCCCGAGGCAATCATGCTTTATCTAGCCTGCCTGCAAGCCGGGGCGGTCTATCTGCCGCTCAACACCGGCTACACCGGTGCCGAGATCGAGTACTTTCTCGGCGATGCCGCGCCACAGCTCTATGTGTGCCCCACGGAGTGGGAAGCGGATGCCAAACGCTTCTATCAAGAGGGGCTGGTAGTTCACGTGGAAAGTCTGGGCACGACCGGAGACGGCAGCCTGATGGAGCGCGCTGCCGTCGCCGAGCCGATGACCGATATCGCTTACCTAGAAGCCTCCGATCTGGCGGCGATCCTCTACACTTCCGGCACCACCGGGCGCTCAAAGGGCGCCATGCTCAGCCACGCAAATCTGGCCTCCAACAGCCGGGCGCTGGCTGAGGCCTGGCGCTTCACCGCCAACGATCACCTGTTGCACGCGCTGCCGATTTTCCACACGCACGGGTTGTTCGTGGCCTGCAATATTGTGCTGACAGTGGGCGCCTCGATGACCTTTCTGCCCAAGCTCGACGTCGAGCAGCTGCTCGACCTGATGCCTCGAGCCACGGTGCTGATGGGAGTACCTACTTTCTATACCCGGCTGCTGCAGTCCCCGCGGCTGGATCGTGATGCCGTGGCCAGCATGCGGCTGTTCGTCTCCGGCTCAGCGCCACTAATGGCCGAGACGCATGATCAATTCCGCGAGCGGACGGGCCATGTCATTCTCGAGCGTTATGGCATGACCGAAACCAACATGAACACGTCCAACCCCTACGAGGGTGAGCGACGCCCCGGCACGGTCGGTTTCCCGCTGCCGGGTAGCGAAGTGCGCATCACCGACCGTGAAAGCGGCGCCGAGTTGCCTCGGGGCGAGACCGGACTGGTCGAGGTACGGGGCGACAACGTCTTCCAGGGCTACTGGCAGATGCCAGAGAAGACCCGCAGCGAGTTTCGCGACGACGGCTTTTTCATTACCGGCGACCTGGGGCTGATCGACGACGACGGCTATCTGCATATCGTGGGGCGTGACAAGGACCTGGTGATCTCGGGCGGCTACAACGTTTACCCGAAAGAGGTCGAGCAACTGATTGACGAGTTGCCGGGCGTCTCCGAGTCGGCGGTGTTCGGCGTCAAGCATCCTGACTTGGGTGAAGGCGTCACCGCGGTGATCGTGGCTCGCGAAAGTGAGACGGCTCCGGACGAGGCCAGTGTCCAGGCGGCTCTGAGCAATCGTCTGGCGCGCTACAAACAGCCCAAGCGGATATTCACGATCGAGGCGCTACCACGCAACGTGATGGGCAAGGTGCAGAAGAACGAACTACGTAACATTTATGCCGATCTCTATGCCGTGAAGGAGGCGGACGAAACAGCCGTGTGATACGGCCCAGGGCCTGGCTGGCGGCCGGGCTTCCTAGTCGTGCGGAGATACGACAAGGAGCACGCTAATGCTCGGGAGCTCCCGAGGATCGATTACAACGACAAGAAGGAAATGATCATGGTGATCTACGGAGTGGCCTTACTGGCCGGCTGCATGATGATAGGCCTGGTAATCGGAGACCTGCTGGGTCAGTTACTGGGGATCAATGCCAATCTCGGCGGTGTGGGCATCGCCATGCTGCTACTGATCTTCGTGACGGGGTATCTCAAGGTGCGCGGCAAACTGCCTGAGGCTACCGTCAGCGGCATTAATTTCTGGAATGCCATGTATATCCCTATCGTAGTGGCCATGGCCGCCAGTCAGAACGTGGCTGCGGCCTTCGGTGGTGGGCTAGTGGCGTTGTTTGGCGGCGCGCTGGCAGTGGTGCTGGGGCTGGCGATGGTGCCGGTGTTCGCAGGTCGACGTTCGAGCTCTAGCGTTACCACGGACGCCGATGAATCGCGCCCCGAGTCCTTGAAAACCCATACTGCCGGCCGCTGAGGAGGGTGCCCCATGCTTCAGTCACTTTACGACTTAGTCGACAAGTATCATCTGGTGGCGGCTTTCGCTGTGATTGGCCTTACCATGTATTTCGCCTACTGGATCAGTGATCGTTTTACCCGGGGCAAGCTACATGGTTCGGCTATCGCTATCATGCTCGGCCTGGCGCTGGCCTATGTGGGGGGTAAGGTCACCGGGGGAGCCGATGGTCTCGCCGATATCACCCTTTTCTCCGGCCTGGGGCTGATGGGGGGAGGGATGCTGCGAGATTTGGCCATTATTGCCACCGCTTACGGCGTGAGCTTCGAGGAGGTGCGCGAGGCCGGCGTGCGTGGCGTGGTGGCGCTGTTCGCGGGGGTAGTGGTGTCTTTCATCGCCGGAGGTTTGGTGGCGGTCGGATTCGGCTATACCGATCCGGTGGCGATTACCACTATCGGTGCCGGGGCGGTGACCTACATCGTCGGTCCCGTCACTGGGGCGACATTGGGTGCGAGCTCCGAAGTGGTCGCGTTATCGATCGCTGCCGGATTGGTCAAATCGATCCTCACTATGATCGCCACACCGATGACGGCGCGACTCATTGGGCTGGACAATCCGCGCTCGGCGATGATCTTCGGTGGCATGATCGGCACCACCAGCGGCGTTGCGGCGGGGCTAGCCGCCACCGATGCTCGCTTGGTGCCCTACGGCGCAATGACCGCGACTTTCTATACAGGGCTCGGCATCCTGCTGGCACCTACGGTTCTGTTCCTCGCCGTACGCGGGTTGGCCTAGTCTTAGCCAACGGCGCCTTTCGAGGCGCCGTTGGTCGTTCAGGCCTCGCCGCTTACGTACTCGACCGATTGCAGGGACTCGGTGGCGGTGACGATGCTTTCCAACTCGTCGCAGAAGGCGGTGAAGGCGTCGCTGGAGTGGCCCGGCGTGCGATGCATTTCGATTTCGACATGCCCCAGCGGCGGCAGGCCTTCGTCCTCGCCGACGATGCGGCAGCCTTCGGGGACGCTGCGCGGTGTCTTGACCGTGGCCGCCAGTCCCGCCTGCACCGGTAGATTGATGCCGGTGGGCGACTGGCTGGAATAGCGTACGTCCCAGGGCCGGTCCGTGGGGCCCAGAGCGGCGAACGCGTGGGCGCGGAAGGTGCAGCCCTCGGGGTTCAAGGCCAACGGCAGGATCTCCCAATCGGTGATCGAGCGGTTCTCGGCGACCACCCACACCATGGGCTCGCGGCCCAGCAGTCGACCGGTCTGGGTAGGGCCGTGGCGCACCACCAGCGCGACATCCAGCAAGCCCTCCTGAAAGTCATGCACCAGCGAGCCGCTGATGTTGCAGTTCACTTCCAGGCGCACCTCGGGAAAGCGAGCGGCGAAACGCGGCAGCAGCTCGGGCAGGTAGGTGCTGGCTTGCTCTTCCGAGGTACCCAGGCGGATCAGCTCGCCCTGGCGATCCACGCCCATGACCCGGCGCGCCTCGTCCTGAAGCTTGAGGATGTGTCGGGCATAGGGCAGCAAGCGGCCACCCGCCGGGGTCAGCATCACGCTGCGGCTGGTGCGCTCGAACAGCGACTCGCCCATCTGATCCTCGAGCCGCTTGATCTGCAGACTGACCGCCGATTGCGTGCGATGCAGCACCTTGCCGGCGGCGCTGAAACCCTCGCACTCGGCGACCGTGACGAAGGCGCGAAGCAGGTCGGTATCCATGATCTATGAGCCCTTGCAATCTTTTTGATCTTAACCATTCATTTCTATTATTGAACCTGCCTCTCTACCCTGTCCATATGTAATTGGACACGTCAGGAGCAGATTCGCATGTCAGCCAACACCATGCAGGCAGACGACACCGCACTTAACGGCCTGATCGATCTCGAGCGCTATCCCATCGATCAACTCGATGGCGAGCGCGGACGCGCCCTCATCGAACAATGCCGCGAACAGCTCGGCGAGGACGGCTGCGTGGTGCTCAAGGGCTTCGTGCCCGACGAGGCGCTGACACGGCTCGAGCGCGAGACCGAGCGACTCTCACCGGAGGCGCATTACAACCAGACCGAGACCAATCCCTACAACAGCGACGGCGACCCCAGCCTGCCGGCCTCGCATCCCAAGAACCGCTTCGGTGACCGCACCAACGGCTTCGTCGCCGGGGATCGCATCGGCGCCGACACCATCATCCGCCAAGTCTACTCGCATGCCGGCTTCCAGCGCTTCATCGCCCGCGTAGTGGACATGGAGGAGATCCATCAGTACGCCGACCCGTTGGCCGACCTGGTCGTCAACGTGCTGCGCGAGGGCTGTCAGCATCCGTGGCACTACGACACCAACGAGTTCATCGTCACCATGATGACGCGTCAGTCCCAGGGCGGTGGCCGCTTCGAATACGCGCCGGGCATCCGTAGCCCCAAGGGCGAGAATTTCGAGGGGGTGGAAAAGGTCATCGACGGCGACCGCTCACAAATCAAGTCGCTGGAGCTCCAGCCGGGCGATCTGCAGATATTCTTCGGCCGTTACTCGCTGCACCGTGTGACACCGGTGGAAGGCGACCGCGAGCGGCATACTGTGATCTTCGCCTATGCCAAGGAGCCGGGCTTCATCGGCCGCCCCGAGCGCGCCAAGCGCATCTTCGGACGCATGGCGCCGGTGCATGAGCGCTTGCTGGAAGAAGGCATGCAGCGCAGCGATAGTCTCGCCGATTGACGCGCTTGAACGGCTAGGCAGCACGACCCGCCTGGCCGCGCTCGCGACGCATCGTTACGCATATGCCCCCCGTTTTTCCCAAGGAAACACCATGAGCATCGTCGACTTCGAAAACCTGACCGACAACGAACCCAACGCCATTCCGGTCGTGCCCTCCGCTCCCATGGCCAACGGCGACAGCATTCCCACCGCCTTCGACCCGGTACAACTGCGCGGTGGGCGCCTCAAGCGTCTACGCGCGATGATGGCCGAGCAGGGCTACGCCGCACTGGTATTGTTCGATCCCTACAACCAGCGTTACGCCACCGGCTCGCGCAACATGTTCGGCTATTTCCTGCGTAACTCCACGCGCTATATCTACGTGCCGCTCGAAGGCCCGGTCATCCTCTTCGAGTATCCGGGCAGCGCGCATGTCTCCACTTGGCTCGAGACCATTGACGAAGCGCGCACCTCCAAGGTGGTGTGGTCGGCGGTCAACCAGCGCGACAACATGTCCTCCGACCCCTTCGGCATCGAAATCGCCGAGCTGATGGAAGAACACGGCAAGGGCAACAAGAAGATCGGCATGGACCGCTGTGCGCTGAACCTGGCGCGCTCGCTGGAAGCTCAGGGGCTGGATGTCTATGACTGCATGCAGGACACCCTGCATTGCCGGCGCATCAAGACGCCGGAAGAGATCGCCTGCCTGGCCCAGTCGATGGCCGGCAGCGAGGCCGCCGTGTCCGCCGTGGAAGCCGCCATCAAGCCCGGCGTCACCGAGAACGAGCTGTTCGCCATCATGTACGGCGATGTCATCCGTCAGGGTGGCGAGTTCATCGAGACGCGGCTGCTTTCCTCCGGTCCGCGTACCAACCCCTGGTTCAACGAAGCCAGTAACCGGGTGGTGCGTCCCGGCGAACTGGTGGCGCTGGATACCGACACCATCGGCTGCCACGGCTACTACTCCGACTTCTCGCGCACCTTCCATGTCGGGCCGGGCCGTCCCAGCGCCTATCAGCAGAGCCTCTACCAGATGGCCTATGACCAGGTGCACCACAACATGTCGATCCTCAAGCCGGGCATGAGCTACCGCGAGATCGCCGAAAGCGCCTGGAAGATTCCCGAGCGTTTCCTCGACCGCCGCTACCCGTCGATCATCCACGGCGTGGGCATGCACGGCGAGACCCCACTGGTCGCCCACCACATGGATTTCGACCGCTTCTCCAAGGACGGCGTCCTGGAGCCCGGCATGGTCGTCTCGGTGGAAAGCTACATCGGCGAGGTCGACGCTGCCGACGGCGTCAAGCTAGAGGAAGAAGTGCTGGTGACCGAGACCGGCATCGAAAAGCTCTCGCGCTATCCGTTCGATGAGGCTTTGCTGGGTCGCCAATTCTGATCCGGCGCGACACCCCGATACCGCGAACACGACCCAAGGTTGGAGTCATCCCTAGATGCATACCCTGAATCATCATATCGCCGGTGACGCTGTCGGCGGCGAGCGTACCCTCGAGGTAGTCAACCCGGCGACCGCCGCGCCGGTACGCCACCTCGCGATGGCCGATGCCGCTACCGTGCAGCGCGCCATCGACGCCGCTCGCGAGGCCCAGCCCGCCTGGCGCGACATGCCGCCGGCCAAGCGCGCCCAGGTGATGTACCGCTTCAAGACCCTGCTCGAGCGAGACGCCGACGAGATCTGCGCGCTGATCAGCGAGGAACACGGCAAGGTGCTGGAAGACGCTATGGGCGAGCTCAAGCGCGGCATCGAGAACGTCGAATATGCCTGCGGCGTGCCGGAGCTCCTGAAGGGCGAGTATTCCCACAACGCCGGGCCGGGCATCGATACCTGGTCCAACCATCAGCCGCTGGGTGTCGTCGCCGGTATCACGCCGTTCAACTTCCCGGCCATGGTGCCGCTGTGGATGTATCCCATGGCGCTGGCCTGCGGTAACGCCTTCATCTTGAAGCCCTCCGAACAGACGCCCTCGGCCGCCGTGAAGATGGCCGAATTGCTCGACGAAGCCGGGCTGCCCAAGGGGCTGTTCAGCGTGATTCATGGCGACCGCGAGGCCGTCGATGCGCTGATCGAGGCGCCCGAGGTGAGGGCGCTTTCCTTCGTTGGCTCCACCCCCGTGGCGCGCAAGATCTACGAGGGCGGCACCCAGCAGGGCAAGCGCGTGCAGGCGCTCGGCGGCGCTAAGAACCACGCCGTGGTACTCCCGGACGCCGACCTCGATAACGCCGCCAGTACCCTGATCGGCGCTGCGTTCGGCAGTGCCGGCGAGCGCTGCATGGCGATCTCCGTCGCCGTGTGCGTGGGTGACGCCACCGCCGATGCCCTGGTCGAGCGATTGGCCAGCCAGGCCCGCGAACTCAAGATCGGCCCCGGCACCGAGAAGGGCCTCGATATGGGCGCGCTGATCAACGCCGGGCAGCGCGACAAGGTTGCCGGCTACATCGAGCAGGGCGCTACCGCCGGCGCCGAGCTAGTGGTCGACGGCCGCGAGCATCCGCTGGTGGAAGGCTCGCCCGGCTACTTCCTCGGCGCCACGCTGTTCGACCGCGTCACGCCGGAGATGAGCATCTACCGCGACGAGATCTTCGGCCCGGTGCTGTGCGTGGTGCGCGTCGAGACCTTCGAGGACGCCATCGCCCTGATCAACGCTCACCAGTACGGCAACGGCACCTGCGTGTTCACCCGTGACGGTGAAGCCGGGCGGCGCTTTGCCGACGCCATCGAAGTCGGCATGGTCGGCATCAACGTCCCGCTACCGGTCCCAGTCGCCTTCCACAGCTTCGGCGGCTGGAAGGACTCGCTGTTCGGCGACCTGCATGCCTACGGCCCCGACGCCGTGCGTTTCTACACCCGCCGCAAGGCCATCTCCCAACGCTGGCCGAAGCGCAGCGACCAGGAAACCGCCCAGTTCAGCTTCCCCTCCTAAGCCACCCGCACGGCTGAACCCCACGCCCGCGCCGCTCACACCGGCGCGGGCGTTTTTGTGTCTACGCCTTTCGTGTAGCGACATTTTAATCGACGTTAAATTACGCTAGGTTAAGTATTGTTTGGTGCTGCCGATACAACCTAATGAACCGGGTGGTGGAGCGTTCAGTACTTCGCTTGGCGGTAGCGTGGGCGAAGCGGTAGTGAAGTGTGTGAGGGAAGGCTGATATCGACTCAAAGCTGACGTGCCAGCAAACGCAGCAGGCACTCAAATTCTGCATGACGCGCCGACTTCTTCTTAGGACCTTTTAAATTAAAAGCTTAAGAGCGAAAAGGTTGGCTCGATAAGATTGTTGAACGCGACTGATCGTTTAGGTCGGAAAACGAACGAGCAGGCAATTTAATGCATTTTGTTTTAATCAGTATAATTAAATACTATAAGGGAGGTGACGCTCATGCTGTATGCGACTGAGTTCAGTGAAATTTCTCAAAGTGTAAATAACAATGATAATCTTAAAAGCAGAGTCCTTGAGTTAATTAAAGATGAGCCGATTCCGGGTAAAGTAACTGAGGGAGAGGTCAGGCTTGAAAATCTAAAAGATATTCTAACAAGATATTTCAACGGTACAATCGGTATCCCTCAAGCAATTACTGATGTGGAATGTAGGTTGCCTAGACATGGCAGTCCATACAAAAATAATAACAGAGTGTTCCCTCAAGGATGGTCTGAAAGACTTGTCAGAACAAGCATTAGCCGTTTCTATAATCAAGCAGTACTAACTGAAATTGTTGAATCTGGTGGCGCTGAGTGCTTTATCGGCCATAGCTCTTCTGAAAGTGCGGGCTCCAATTGTTCACAGTTGTTGGCAGGTAGCAGGCAAAGTGCTTCTGACATGTTGGATCGCTTAACAAATGCGTACCGAGATGGTAACTGGAGTAAAGAAGTTAAAATCCCCAGTCATCCACATTGTACGCATACAGTGCAACCAGTCTAAAATCTAAAAAAGTGAAATCAGGTAACGTCCACGGCGCCCATGGTTGGGACGTTAGAACTTACAAGAAGGAGATCACATGAGCATTAAAGAAACAATCGCATCAGCTGGTCGGAATCTACATACGGTCATCATCACTGCGCGTGAAGATGACGGCAGTATTGAGACACGTGAAGCGGAACCATATAGTTATCGTATTACCGCAGGGACTGAAAAGTTTTTCTGCTACGACATAGGCAAGGGCGGTACCAGGAATTTCCACGTACACAAGGTAATTTCGGTGGAAGAGACGCAGAAGCCATTCACACCACGATGGGACGTTGAGGTGTAGGTTCTAACAATGCGCATCAATACGTGGTGGACTTCCCCCGGTTTAGTGGACACGCATCGATAACTCCCACGGAGGAGAAAACCGATGCCCGCAATAATTGCTGGGATAGCCGAATCAAATCTTAGTATTACTACTCTTGAGCGAGATAGTGGAATAATTGCTATCTCTGATGAGACTTATGAGGCACGCTGGGCGAATGAGGGTGCTAGAGAAAGCGTCATGGGCATGAAAAATCAGGTCATGCAAAGAGTGGTTAACTTTAATATTTTGGCTACAAAAGATGGCTCAAAAACAACGCGTATTCAGTTAATAGTAACTTCAAAATGCAATTTCTTTCTGGCAATGGGTCTCAAATGTTTCCGTGCCAGTATCGATGGCAACAAGCTTATTCAAATGGCACTTTGGAGAAGTTGATTCTTGATGGTGTCGCTCGTCGGGTACAATAAATTATTAGGCAGAAGGGCTGCTCGCTATTTTTAAAAATATTCTTGACTTGTGTGTTAGGCATCATCATAAAGATGGCTGAAAAAAGATTAGGATGGAAGCCTCCGCCTTACGAGAATTGAGTAGTGCCTCTAACGGTCATACCTGAATTCAAATGTTATATAAGAAAGCTCTCGTAGCGGAGAAGACAGGCGCCGCTTTGCCGACGCCATCGAAGTCGGTATGTTCGGCATCAACGTTCCACTGCCGCTGCCGGTCGCCTTCCACAGCCTCGGCGGCTGGAAGGACTCGCTGTTTGGCGACCTGCACGCCTATGGCCCCGACGCCGTGCGCTTCTACACCCGCCGCAAGGCGATCTCCCAACGCTGGCCGAAGCGCAGCGACCAGGAAACCGCCCAGTTCAGCTTCCCCTCCTAAGCCACACGCACCGCTGAACCCCACGCCCGTGCCGCTCACACACCGGCGTGGGCGTTTTTGTGTGTACGCCTTTCGTGTAGCGGTATGTTAATCGACGTTAAATTACGCTAGGTTAAGTATTGTTTGATGTTGCCGATACAACCTAATGAACCGGGTGGTGAAGCGTTCAGTGCTTTGCTTGGCGGTAGCGTGGGTGAAGAGGTAACGAGGCAGGGTTGGTGTCGGTTCCAGGGTGACCGAGCCGGCAAAGGCAGCAGGCACGCGAATTCTGCATAACGCGCCGAGTTGTTCTTTGTTTTATTTAAAATCAATGAGTTAAAAAATAAAGGTCGGGCTAGATAAGATTATTGAACGCGCCTGCTCGTTCAAGAGGGAAAACGAGCGCGCTGTCTAATACCTGTTAGAGTTGGAGTTGACGATTTGATCGTTTTGAGGAGGTTGTTTAAGTGGCAACAGAGGAACCAATGATTACTTTTAAGAGAGAATACACTCCCTCCGTGGAGGAAAAGCATAGGATTAGAGATGGCCTTCTGGCTGTTATCGATAGCAAGCAAGAGGCTGGTTCCCAGAAAGAGCAAAGAATTCAATCGTATTTTGAGGCAAATACGGAGCTTTTCTCTGTTCACAACACGTACAAAAATTTTTTTCACCAGAACATGGTCCTTAGTAAGTGCCCAATTGGTAGCTTGAAGACGGACTATGCTTACCTATCTAAGAAATCGGATGGATGGAGGGTTGTTTTTGGTGAGTTTGAGCTTCCCGAAGATAAGTTCTTTAAAGTTGGAAGCCTAGATTATACGGCAAAGTTTAATCATGCACTTCAGCAGATGCAGCAGTGGCAGATATATGTCAAAGAAAATAAAGGTGAGATTCTGCGATTTTTCGAGCTTCTGTATCAGCCAATCAATATGCGGGACAATCCAACTGAATTTGCATTTGAGCTGATTTATGGGCGCTCAGAAGATAAAAACAAAACAAGGGAGAGGAAATTAAATATAGCAGCTACGGCAAAGAGTATGAATATTGATATCATGTCGTATGATACTGCTATAAATAACATGATGGAAAGGCAGTCGCTTAATAGGAAGAACGTTATTTCATACAATGGGTCTGTTATTAGGTATAAGCGATTAAATGTATTTCCCGAGTGGGACTTCTCCGTTTACAATAGTGAGCAAATAAACTTGACTTCGGAGCAGAGATCTTTTTTGATTCAAAGTGGCGTTGATATTGAAAGTTGGGAGCAGGGCTCTACTCTCTCTCAGGGTGGTCGTAAAACTAGGCCGTTGGCCGATCTTCTGGGCAGGTTTTCGGCGTAATGTAACGGACTCAGTCAATGGCACGGATAATAGTCCAGCTCTTCTCTAACGAGTACGTGAACCCGACAAATACCTCCACGCCCTTCGGGTGCTGAACTGCACCCCGAAAGTTGGACACCCAATCTAATCTTCGGGGTGTTTCTATGAAGAACCAGTACAGCGACCAGTTTAAGCTGTAAGTGGTGCAGCACTACCTGAATGGAGATGTCGGCCTAGGGTTTGTACGAAAAGTCCGTTCTGTTAATTTTGCCCATGTTGCAGCCGCATAGGTGCGTTATGACAGGACGCTACGAGCTTTCCGAGCACAGCTGGTCGCTGATCAAGGACATCGTTTCACCGCATCAGCCGATGGGCCGGCCAAGGCGGGATGACCGTCAGATATTGAACGGCATCTTCTGGGTGCTGTGCTCTGGGGCCAAATGGCGTGACATGCCAGAACGCTATGGCCCTTGGAGCACGGTGTATGCCCGATTTCGTCAGTGGCGTGACGACGGCACTTTCGAGGCCGTGCTGGCCCGTCTCCAGCTCAAGCTTCGCGAAGATGGCTTGATGGACCTGGATACCTGGATGATCGACTCCACCGCCGTTCGTGCGACGCGGGCTGCCTCGGGAGGCGGTAAAAAAGGGGCTCGAACGAACCGATAGGCCATGCCCTGGGCCAAAGTCGCGGCGGTTTGACCACCAAGATCCATCTTGTTTGCGACCGACATGGGTGGCCACTCACTTTCACCTTGTCACCGGGTCAAGACGCCGACACGCATCATTTTATGGCCACGATGGAAACCATCCATCTGCCAGGACGCGTGGGCCGGCCCCGCAAGCGTTGTCGCTATATCGTGGCAGACAAAGGCTACGATAGTGATGCGCTACGTCACTACTGCGACCGGCACCGGATGAAGCCGGTCATTGCGCAGCGCAAGATGCTTCGAAAACCGCGCCCTGGACTGCCTCGGGGATTCGACAAACCCTGATACCGGGAGCGCAATGCCGTCAAACGTAGCTTTAGCTGGCTCAAGGAACTCCGGCGAATCGCCACACGCTACGAGAAGTTGGTCCGTAGCTTTCGCGCCATGGTATGCCTAGCTTGCATAAATCGCTGTCTGCGCGCCGACTTTTCGTACAAAACCTAGGTTGGGGGCAACTAGGTCCGGAAGAGTGCGTCATCATGGTCCACACCATGGCCCGAACGTGTCACTACAGGACCCTCAGCACGCGGCCTGACGCCGTCAGACCGCACGTCGATCAATACAATATCCTATAGAAGCTTGTATAGCCGCCTGAGAGGCGGCTTAGTCCAACAGGCATTTATTCGCCATGCTGCGCACGGCGAATAAATGCTTAACAGTTAGCACTACAGAGAGAGGGTGTGGATGTTAAATAAGGAACAGATACTCGAACTCCTCAATGGCTTGCATGAACATAAGATGGCCAAAGACATCTTTGTGCCAGTATTGAAGAAGATGGGATGCAAGGGGGTGAAGTTCACGGGAGGGCCAGACGAAGTTGGCATCGATATCGAATACTATGAGCTGACTCAGCCAGAAAATCTTAAAAGTTATGTTGGGGTTCAGTTCAAAAAAGGAAGCTTGGTCTACAGTAGTGGTGGCTCTAAGAACTCCGTAAAGGAGGTTAAGAATCAAGCTGAAGAAGCTTTTGATAAGGAAATTCATGATATTAAGGATCATGCCACTTATTTCATTTCACGTTTTGTAGTCGCTACGACCGGTGACATCAACGAAAAGGCAAGAGCGTTTATTGGCAAGGCTAGACAAAAGGGAAATGACCGAAGAATTGACTACTGGACGGGTGATCGCCTCGCCGAATACATCCAAGACTATTGGTTGAATGAATTTTCCGAATACTTTGGCGTTTCGGATGAAGGCGAAGAGGAGGCTTCCCATGAAGAGTCGGTAATTGATGTTGAGTACATCGAAGAAAACTACTCTGATCTCGTAGAAAAGTGTCAGAAAATGAGGGCTACAGTTAATTCCGTTGAATGGAATATTATTCGTGAAGTCCTAGACATTATGATTAAAAACGGTGGATGTTCGGTGCCGCTGGCTGATCTATTAATGGAGCTTGGAAAAACGGAGGAATACCACAGTGAGGAATTTCGTCATCTAAGTGATTTAGGCTACATGGACTTTGATGAATCCGGGCTTTCCCTTGACGGTCATGCTCACAGGCTTTGGAAGTTGTATGATTCTATAGTCGATGAATTGGTTGATGCCGAAGAAGACCCTGAAAGAGCAATCGATATCTTCGTGGAGTTAATAGATTAAGTGCTAACAAGTAGCTCCACCGGACAAAATACTCGCTACGCTCGCACTTTCCCGGTGAGCTAGGCGTTATGCAAGCTGAGATGAGCATGGATTCTACACCGAATTATTCAGGAAAGCCGACACTATACTTAGATCAAAACATACTCGATCTTTTCGTTAAAAATAGCGTGGGTAGTTTTGGGCGAGAGCTTATGGACAAGTTTCAGATTGTTTATTCTGACGAAACTCTCAAAGAGATAAGACGATCTGCTGGCTATGAAAACGACTTTCTTAATGTTCTAAAAGACCTTGATTCATATCATTTAAAAATCGTTGTTGAGCAGCCTGGCTTCATTGTAACTGACAAAGCGACTATCACTAGCAGGGACGTATTTGAAGCATTCGAAGAACACTGTAGCAATGATAATGAATATGGAAGCATTGAAAATTCAATGCACCAGTGGCTGTTCAAGTTTTCGGGCGGAAGATCGGGTGATAGCATTTCCGATATTCATGAGGAACAGTTGGCTGCTTTTGCACAGCTTATGGGCGGTATGCTCGAAAACTCTGATGAACTTCCTGTTGAAATGAGGGCGCAGATTAGAGAGTATTCCGAACTAATGATGGAGCAATATAAATCTACGCTTCATGAGCTTGAAAATACGATGTCAAAAGACATTCCTGATACGAAGGAGTGGAATGGAATAAAGTCCTACAGAGAGTCAGTGGGTATAGGCCCAAAGGAATTAAATAACATAGAGTCACCGAATGTTATCGAAAAAATATGGGATGCTTTCAAAGTTAAGCTTCCAAAAAACGATCACATCAACAGCTTAGAAGACTTTTTCCAGATCCGCATAAACCCTATTTACCCTGACAGACCTTACCATCTACACCAGAAGGTAAACGGTATGTATAACATGCTTAATACTCTTGGCTACTTCCCCGACTCCAAAGTACATAAGGAAAGACGATTTGTTGCCGCTATGAGTGATAATAGTCACGCATCAATGGCCTCATTCTGTAACTTATTATTATCAAGAGATGAGAACTTTGTAAAAAAGGTTCGGGCGGTTTATGAGTATCTTAGAGTGCAAACAGAAGTAAGGCTGGTTACGGTCAGTAATGCATAACAAAGCGCTGCTGCCGGACAAATTTTCCGCTGCGCTCCAAATTTGCCGCAGAGCGCGGCGTTGGGTGGCAAAATGAAGGAGGAACTATGTCCTTAAATGTTGCAAACTACGAGTTTGATGGGCCTTATGGCTCTACCGATGAGCTTCAGGATAAGTCTGGCGTTTACGTGATTGTTTGTTCGTCAGGCGATCAATTCCAGCCGGTTGATTGTGGTGAGTCGGCTACCGTTAAATCGCGAGTTGCGGATCATGATCGAGCCGATTGTTGGAAACGGAATTGTAGCGGCACGTTGATGGTCACGGTTTACTACATACCGCATCTCCAGTCCGCTGGACGAGTACAGATTGAACAAGAGATCAGGAATCAGTATAACTTCCCCTGTGGCGACCGGTAAGTTTGCCATCTAACAAGGCCATCCAGGCGATGCTCCTGACGTCGCACGGCTGATGGCTGGCGTTATGTGTAAAAGAGAGGAATCGTCCAATCTATGTCGTTGGTTAAAATCGGTGTTATCACACTTTTTCTAGCAATCCCTGTGACCTATTTTTCCTGGGCATTGTTTAAGTTAAAGCAGTCTTCTCCGAAAATTAGGCAGGCTTGGCTAACAATAGGGTCGTTCAATCAATACCTCATTAAGATGGGGTTCGTGCTTCTGATACCGGTCCCATACTTGAAAGGATTGCCGGAGAGAGATGTGTATGCTGTAGCTTTCATTACTGAGCTTCTGCCAGCTGTGGCAACCGGTTTTTTTGTCGGTGGTTTGATTGCTTATTCCAAGGCTATGCATGAAATCAACGAAAAAGGCACATAACCAGGTGCATCAATACGCGGCCTTCGGCCGCCGGACGCCACTGTCGTGGCGCCGCTGTGCCCAGCGTTGAGGCTATAGGAAAACTCCGCTGACACCTTGGTTTTGGTAGGATCGGGTAAACAGATGAGGAGTGGTCGGCATGCTTCGCTTCAAGCCCTACAACCATGATCAGAACGCCATGGTGGTGATCAACTATCAGGACCAACTGCAGCCTGGCACCTTTGAGCACGCCGTGCATTACCTGATTGAGCACAAGCTGGCCTGTCGATCTTTTATTTTAAGTACCGCCTTTAATCGGCGTCAAGGGGCTTGAGTTGGTGAGCGACGATATAACGAAAAACGATCAGGTTTGATGGTTGGTAAAATTAAGGCGAGATGCAGTAGAGGTAACTCGTAGTTGGGATTTCTACGGGTTCGTTAAGAGTCTAGAGGAGTTTTTTATGCATAAGAGTAGATTGCAGGCACTTGTAATAGATTGTGAGGCTGATCAGTTAGACGGTGATGCGGCATTCTGGGGTGCGGCACTGGGCTGCAAGGTCTTCAGCTACAATGCGGAGCCGGAGGACGAAAACTATCGGGGACTCGAGGTCGACCCGTCACAACCGTTAATGCTCGTTCAGAAGGTGAGTCACCCCAGTCGTGTCCATCTCGATATAGAAACCGATGACATTGACGCAGAGGTGGCGCGGTTAGAGCGATTAGGCGCGAAGAAGGTAGGGCAAGTACGTGATTTTTCTATACTGGAAGCACCTAGCGGCCATCGTTTCTGTGTCGTTCCAGTGCAGCGCCCTGATTTCGATGAAAAGGCTAATATTTGGTAAAAGTAGATGGCCTGATGGAAACGGTCTTTCTGCTGCGTTTCCCTGCCAATGCCGAACAGCTGAATAAGTCAGTTGAGCAATACAAGGCTGGAAAAGTGCCGAGCCTGAGTTGATCGATGGGGTGGGGATAGTCGCTTTCTCTGCTGGATAAAAGAGTCAAATTCTGTCGCTATCAATATTGAGGAGGGTTGAGTCCTCCACGGTGCCATCACCTTTTAGGTAGGCGGCGTCGTTGCGGCGCCGGTCCGTTTTTGATCCATCTCGCTTTCAGGGAGGCCTTCATGCCTTTTGCACCGCCCAGCATGCAAGTCGAAAGCACCGCCTTCACGCCGAATGGGGCGATTCCGAAGCGTCATTCGGCGGAAGGTGATGATGTATCCCCGGCCCTGAGCTGGAAGGATGCGTCGGCGAAGGCCAAGGGCTTCGTGGTGATCTGCCACGATCCGGATATGCAGCCGGTGAAGGATGGCTGCTACGGTTACATGCATTTGTCGACGCCGTCGCTATAAGCCGCAAAGGGAATCAAAGTCGCGAACTCTTGGACTGCATGAGAACGGCTACGGCAATCAGTAAAAATCCGACCACAAGCCCGACATCCAGCCTCTCCGACAACAGCAACACGGAGCTTAATAGGCCAACCACCGGTATTCCGAGAAAGCTGATTGTACTAGAAATTGCGGGCATGGTTCGGGCAATATGCAACATACCCCAAAAGACGAAGGTCGTGGAAACGATACCGACGTAGGTTGTCACCAACAGGCTTCGAATATCTAGACCTTGCAGCAAAGAGACGTCACTGAAAGCGATTGTCAGTGATGACAGTCCGAGGGTCGCAACCAAGAGTTGCCATGGTAGAAGCTGTAATGTCGACCACCCGGAAGGGTAGCGTCGCAGAAGTGCTATTTGGAAGGCCCAAACAACGGCCGCAAGCAACAGTAGGCCGTTACCAACTAGGGCTTGTGTATTAGATAAAACATGAGTGGACGGGAGAAAAAGAAACGCCAAACCGGCAAGCCCGAAAACTAGACTTGCAATGACGGAACGATCAAGTTTTTCATCCAGCCATACAACTGCCAGAGGTATCATCCAAATCGGACTGGTATAAGCCAGCAGTGCTGCGCGTCCGGCCGGAACCATGGTGACGCCGATTGTGATCAACCAGAGGAATGCCCCCATTTGCAGACAGGCCACCGAAATGATTGAAAACCAGACCTCGCGTCCGGGGATACGAAACTGACGAGTCATTATTACCAATACGAAAGCACTGATAGTGGCAAAGACGAGACGCCATATCAAAAACACTTGAGGGGAGGTGTTTTCAAGGGCTATTTTCATGAGTGGCCACGATAGTCCACCTCCGATGATAACTCCTGCGAAGATGAAACCAGTCCCACGACCAATCAAGCGATAAAATGAGCTCGCTAGCAGTTTACGATGATTCATCATTTATTCCTTTCTGGTCCTTTAGTTACTCTATCAGGCTCGAAATGATCGCTGCGGAGCGGTGGGCAAGTGAATCCCGCGTTCAGGTCGCTCGAATCCAGTTTTTACGATCACGGCATCAGCTTTAACTGAGATATGTATATTGCTATCATCGTATTAATTATATCTAATTATATACTCTCGTTGGAGCATATGGAAATCAGGCTTTTTGATACGCGGAGATAAGTGATAATGATGCGACTCGAATTCCGGCATCTTGAGACGGCCTATTGGATCTATAGGCTTGGTTCTTACGGTGCAGCTGCGGAAAGGCTCAATACGACACAACCCAATATTTCCATGCGTATCGCCGACATGGAGGAACGTATTGGCAGCGTTGTGTTCCAGCGCGGAAAGCGACCGGTTACTCTTACTGCTGCTGGTCGCGAACTGATCGGATACGCAGAGCGTATTCTCGCCTTGCGCGACGAACTGTCATTGTTTTTCGAGGGTGGTGAAGAGGCCACCGGCCGAATTCGAGTAGGATGTACTGAGACTATAGCGCTCTGGTGGCTCGCTGATTTTACGTTAGATGTGCAACGCGCCATGCCGAATATTGAGCTTGATATTGATGTCGATATTACAGAGAAGACTTGGGATAAGTTGTGCAACGGCACAATAGATCTGGCTTTGGTCCCCGATGATCAACTTCAAGAACGGGTTATTAAGCACAGCCTTGGCCATGCGTCTATTGCCTGGATGGGATCTTCCGAATTGGTGCAACGAATGTCGACATTGGAAACCATGAATTTAATTCGGCGGTCGATCCTGAGCCTTTCACCCGGATCGCGTTTGTATGCCGACCAATTTCGCTGGCTTGATATGCAGAACATTCGTCCAGACCGCCTAACCTACTGCAATACGATGAGTGTCACGGCGAGGTTGGCATGTGAAGGCGCCGGTG
Organism: Chromohalobacter nigrandesensis; assembly: GCF_023061285.1. GTDB lineage: Bacteria > Pseudomonadota > Gammaproteobacteria > Pseudomonadales > Halomonadaceae > Chromohalobacter > Chromohalobacter nigrandesensis. The sequence goes on along the minus strand of NZ_JAKGAM010000014.1, from coordinate 27,269 downwards.
TTGCATTGCTACCTCCGGATCTGTTTTCTGGCGACAGTCAGTTACAGGCATTGGAAGTTTCGCCAGCATTTGCTTCTCTGCCTTTCGTCGCTACCTATCTATCTCCTGCTTTCTCTCCATCGGTCGAGCGGATAGCCAAGCTGGCAGTGGCTAATAGCGGATTTCATCTGGGCGAGTCGCAGGCGTAATGCCTTGGCAACCAGTCACGCGGAGGGTTGAATCCTCCACTGTCGCCATCACCTTCTAGGTAGTCGGCGTCGTTACGGCGCCGGTCCGTTTATTGATTCATCTCGCTTTCAGGGAGGCCTCCATGCCTTTTGCACCGTCCAGCATGCACGTCGAAAGCCCCGCCTTTACGCCGAATGGCGCGATTCCCACGCGGCATTCGGCGGAGGGTGATGATGTCTCGCCGGCCTTGAGCTGGAAGGATGCGCCGGAGGGGACCAAAGGCTTTGCGGTGATCTGCCACGATCCGGATGCGCCGTTGGTCAAGGATGGCAGCTATGGTTACGTCCATTGGCTGCTTTACAACCTGCCGGCGGATGTCACGTCGCTGGAAGAGAGCACGAGGGTGGGCTCCGCCGGTCTAAACGATGGCGGCGCCGTCGGTTACGGTGGCCCCATGCCGCCGCAGGGCCACGGGCCGCATCAGTATTATTTCTGGGTGCTGGCGCTGGATACCCTCACCGAGTTGCCTGAGGGGCTGACGCAGCCGGAGCTTCTCAACGAGCTGGAGCCGCATATTCTCGGCATGAGCCGGTTGGTGGGGACGTATCGCCGCGACTAAGCAGCTCTCGACAGATTGAAAATTGCTGCACTCTGAACTCGGCGCCTTCCCTTGGGAGGCGCCGAGTGTCGTTTGGGGCCTGGTTCAGCGGTAGCCTTCCATCAATTCGCGCACCAGCGGCGTGTCGGCGTTGCGGTGGGTGGGCAGTTCGAAGCGGGCGCGGGCGATGTCATTGCGTGACAGGGTCGCGTCGATCAGCGTCTCGCGATCGTCGGCCACGGCTAGGGTGTCGCCTTGTGGGCCGAGAATGCGCGAGCCGCCCCAGAAGTGGCTGTCGTCTTCGGGGCCGAAGCGGTTGGCCATGATCACGGGCGTGCCGTAGGTCATGGCGTAGAACTGCAGGTTGAGGGGCCAGTTGCGCTCGTTGGAGAAGTCGTCGCTGACGATGCCCGAGGCCGAGTTGATCGGCGCGCACAGCACCGTGGGCCGGTCCAGCAGGGCGGCGTGTACCAGCCCGGGGTTCCACAGGTCGGCGCAGATCAGCGAGGTCGCCGACCAGCCGGGGCGCACCGCGAGGTGCGTCAGCTTGTTGCCATGCGTGAACAGCTTGCCTTCTTCCAGGCCGCCGTAGGTGGGCAGGTTGAGCTTGCGGTGCACGGCCTGGAGCTTGCCGTGCTGGAGAATCGCCAGGGCGTTGTAGTACTCGCCGGGGCTCGCTTCCTCGACGAAACCGACCACCACTTGCATCTCACCGGCTTCTTGGGCGAGGTCGGCCAGGCGCGGGTCATGGGCGGGGCAGGCCACGTCGATCACCCGGTTGCCTAGGCCGTAGCCGCTCAGCGAAAGCTCGGGAAAGGCCAGCAGCTCGAGCCCGCGTTGGTGGGCCTCGGCGATCCGTTCGCGGTGGCGCTCAAGGTTGGCGTCGACATCGCCGAGGGTGGCGTTGATCTGCGCGGCGCCGACGCGAAGGTGATCCTGGTAGTGCATGGTGGCGTCTCGCTATTGTCTGGAAAATGTGGGGGCGCCGAGTAGGGCGAGAAGATCGCTCGCGGGGCGTGTCTCGAGGCTCATCACCACGTCGTGCAGCCGGGCCGCGCGCTCGCCCAATACGGGCTCGGCCAGCGCCCAGTACTTGGCGAATATCTCGGCGTCCGAAAGCGGGCGATCGGGGTTGCCGCGCGCCTCGAAGTCGACACTTTCGATGATCTCGCCGCTGTCGAGATGAAGCCGGGCGCGCGCCCAGCGCTCGGCGGGAAAGCGCGCATTGAAGGTGTCATCCTCGTGGATTTCCACCTTGCTGGCCAGGGCCTTGAGGTCCGGGGCGTCGAGTTCATCGCTGACGCCCGCGACATCCACGGTGCCTCGGCCCAGGGCGCAGGCGACGGGCCAGGGCAGGCTGTACTGGGCCTGCTCGGTGGTCGTCGGGTGCGTCACGTGCAGGCGTTTGCCTTCGTGGAAGGTGACGATCTCGATGCGCGCGATGGCAGCAGGGTCGCGTTTCTCGGCGGGCAGTGACAGCACGGCTTCCACCGCGGGCTGGGCCCAGCGGCAGACCGGGTAGGCCTTGAAGTACTGCTCGTGGAGATACCAGCGCTGGCCCAGGTCCTGCCAGATAGCGGCTACGTTCGGGGCGGTGACAGTCAACGCCGGGGCGCCGGTGAAGCCGTCTTCGGCCAGCAGCGCCGCCGAGATACCGGTCATCGCGCCCCAGCCGGAGCCGTCCTTGAGCATCGTGGGATGATCGATGCAGCGCATCATCTGGCTGCGTGGGCCGTAGAATTCGGCGATGCCGAGGGCATGATGCAGCGTCTCGACATCCGCCCCGCGCAGGCGCGCGGCCACGGCGGCGACGCCCAGGGCGTTCCAGGCGCCGGAGGTGTGATAATCCGGGCTGGTAGCGTGCACGGCGATCCCCGCGCGGGTGGCGATTTCGTAGCCATAAGCGAGCAGGGCAAGGAAGTCGCGCCCTGAAAGTCCGTTGACCTCGGGCAGCGCCAGCAAGCCGGGCAGCAGGGCCACGCCGGCATGCCCCTTGGTCAGCACCTGGCCGTCGTGGGCGTCGAGCGCATCGATCAGCCAGGCCCCGTGCAGGGCGACGCCGGTGGGCGAGGCCTGGCCGGCGGCGAACAGCAACGGGCACTCACCTCCGTGTTGGGAGATCGCGAAACGCGCGGCTTTGTCGGCAAGCGGCGTGCGGGTGGCGCCGGCCGCCACGCCCAACAAATCCAGCAGGCAGCGCTTGGCCTGATGAAGCGCTTCATCGTCGAGGCTCGAAAGATCGAACCCATGCATCCAGTCGAGGGGAGTGTGGTCGTGCATGGCGGTGGCCTCAAAGGCAGATGGTTGATGAAGACACGAGGGGCGTAAAAGAAGGCCGCGCGGAGCGGCCTTCGTGGTGATCTAGCACGGTGGGGCGTGGCCTCTCAGGCGCCGATCACAGCAGGTCGTGTTCCTTGAGGAAGTTTTCGGCGACCCGCTCGATGGACGTCTTGTCGACATCGACTTGGGCGTTGAGGGTAGACATGGTGTCGTTATCGAGTAGCGCGGAGAGCTTGTTCATCTGGTCGTCCAACTTCGGGTTGGCTTCCAGGGTGTCTTCGCGAACGACGGGGGTTAGCGCGTAGGCCGGGAAGAAGTTCTGATCGTCCTCGAGAACCTGGAAGTCGAAAGCGGGGATGCGGCCATCGGTGGCGAACACCAGCCCCACGTCGACCTGCTCGTCGCGCAGTGCCTGATAGACGAGGCCGGAATCCATGCGCTTGACGTCGCCACGGCTGGCACGGAAGTCATAAGCCTGTTGCAGCGGGCGCCAGCCATCCTCGCGGGCATAGAATTCGGCATTCATGGCGAAGGTCAGCCCTTGCTCGTCGTTGACCGCTTCGGCCAAGTCGCTGAGCGAGGTGATGCCGGTCTTCTCGACGCTTTCCTCCCGCATGGCCAAGGAGTAGGTGTTGTTGGCGTCGGAGGGCTCGAGCCATACCAAGCCTTTTTCGGCGTCCAGCTCTTTGACCTTCTGGTAGGTCTCGTCGATGGTCAATCCTTGGGCGGATTCGTCGTTGTAGTTGATCAGCGAGGTTCCGGTGTACTCCCAGTAGAGGTCGATCTGGCCGTTTTCCTGCGCCTGGCGCAGTACGGCGGAGCCCATCCCGGCGCGTTTTTCGACGTCATAGCCGAGTCCTTCCAGGTACTGAGTGGTCATGCTGGAAAGGATCTGTTGCTCGGTGAAGTTCTTGCCGCCGACCACGATCTCCTCGGCTTGGGCAGTGGCCAGGCTGCCGGCCAGTGCCGCGCCGGTGAGTAGGGTCATCAAGGTTTTCATAGCGTCACTCCTGATTTGTTGTGAAGGATCTTGTCGTGTGTTCTGAATGTTGCTGCGTCGTCAGGCGCGGGATGGGTTGACCCCGCGCGGTACCAGCAGAAAAGCGGTGATGGCGATGAGCATATCGACCACGACCGCCAGCAAGGCTGTGGGAATGGCGCCGGAGAGCATCATCACCGGGTCGTAGAGGTCGATGCCGGTGAATATCAGTTCGCCCAAGCCGCCTGCGCCGATCAGAAAGGCCAGCGGCACGGTGCCGATATTGATCGCCAGCGCGGTGCGGATGCCGGCGAAGATCACGTACAGGGCGTTGGGCAGTTCGACGCGCAATAGCCGCTGAGTGGGTGACATGCCGATACCCGCTGCCGCTTCCTTCAGCGCCGGGTTGACGCCCTTGAGTCCCGTGTAGGTATTGCGGGCAATGGGCAGCAGTGTGGCGACGAACAGCCCGAACACCGCCGGCACGGTGCCGATGCCGAGAAAGCTCATCGACAGCGCCAGCACGGCCAGCGTGGGAATGGTGGTGCCGACGTTGAGCACCTGCATCATGGATTCGGCGACGCGCGCCATGCTGGGGCGCGACAATAGAATTCCCAGTGGAATGGCGACGACAATCGCCAGGCCCCCGGACATTAGCGTTAGCCACAGGTGCTGCACGACGAGATAGTGGACGTCGGGCAGATAAAAGATGAAGTCGTCGATCATGCCGCTGGACTGGCTCCAGATGCCGGCTAGAAAGACGGCCACCAGCACCAGCAAACGACCGGCGCCAGCGAGGTTCAGCGTCGGCATGGTTTACTCCTTGATGGCCGGTGAGGGAGAAGCCTCGGCGGCTTTGGCGTTATCCTCGCCCTTGGAGTGGGCACGATAGCGCGAGCCCAGATGATGGGTGATCGCCCGCTGGGTGATCTGACCGACGATTCGCCCGTCGTCGTCGACGCAGGGCACCCACGTCATGTCATGGGCGAACATCAGCGAGGCGACCTTGCGCAGGTCGTCGTCGAGGGTGACCACCACCGGCACGCTTTGGTAATGGTCGCGGCAGTGCCCATGGGTGGTGCGGGCTACGGCGGCGTTGATGATACCCACCGGCTGGCGCTTGTCGTTGACCATCACGATGCTGTTCACGTAGCCGTAAGACTCGATGCGCTGGAGGGCGGTGGCCAGCGTGTCGTCCGGGCGGACCAGGCCGATTTCTTCGCTGGCCAGATCGCGGATCTTGACCAGATTGAGGCGCTTCAGTGCGCGGTCCTCGCCGAGGAAAGACTCGACGAAGTCGTTCTTGGGCGCGGCGAGCAGCTCATCGGGTTCCGAATACTGGACCAGCTTGCCCTCACGAAAGATGGCGATGCGGTCGCCCATTTTGATCGCCTCGTCGATGTCGTGACTGACGAACATGATGGTCTTGTTCAGTTCCTGCTGCATTTTCAGGAACTCGTCCTGAATCACCGCGCGGTTGATCGGGTCGATGGCACCGAAGGGCTCGTCCATCAACATCACCGGTGGGTCGGCGGCCAGTGCCCGCGCCACGCCGATGCGCTGTTGCTGTCCGCCGGAGAGCTCGCTGGGATAGCGCTTGAGAAAGGCATCCGGCTCCATGGCGATCATGCGCATCATTTCCCGGGCACGCTCGCGGTACTTGGCCTTGTCCCAGCCCAGGAGTTTGGGCACCACGGTGATGTTTTCCTCGATGGTCATGTTGGGGAACAGACCGATCTGCTGGATCACGTAGCCGATGTTGCGGCGTAGATCCTGAGTGTCGAGGCTGGAGGTGTCCTCGCCATTGATGAATACCTTGCCCGAGGTCGGCCGGACGATGCGGTTGATCATCTTCAGCGTGGTGGTCTTGCCGCAGCCCGAGGGGCCGAGCAGGATGCAGATCTCGCCGCTGGGGACTTCCATGCTGATGTGGTCGGCGGCGGTCACTGCGCCCTTGGGCGTATCGAAGACCTTGGTCAAGTTGTCGAGTCGAATCATGAAGTTATCCTTGTCGGGTCGGCAGCCTTTGCAAGTCGACAGAGAATGCCGTGGGTAACGGCTCAGGTCGCAGCGGCTTCGCGTTCCATGCCCTTGGGGGTCAGGCGTTTCTGCAGGGCCAGCAGCGCATAGTCGACGATGATCGCCAGCACACTGACGGCCACGGCGCCGAGGATCAGTTGACGCGGATCGGACTGGGAGATACCGCGGCTGATGAGCGTGCCGAGCCCGCCGGCGCCGATATAGGCGGCGATCGCCATGACGCCGATGTTGAGCACCACGGCGGTACGTACACCGGCCATGATCACCGGCACGGCGAGCGGAATCTCGACCATGCGCAGGCGCTGATTCTGGCTCATGCCGACGCCGCGCGCGGCCTCGCGCAGGGCCGGGTCGACATTGTTGATGGCGGTGTAGGTGTTGCGGATGATCGGCAACTGCGAGTAGAGCAAGACCGCGATGACCGCCGGCAGGTAACCGATGCCTTGGCCAATGATCGAGAGGATCGGAATCATGATCCCGAACAGCGCGATGGAGGGAATCGTCACGATGATCGAGGCGATATACAGCACGCTCTTGGCGACGCGCTCGTTCTTGGTGATGGCAATGCCGATGGGGACGCCGGTTAGTGTGGCGATACCCACCGCAACACCCACCAGACTGATGTGTTCGAGGGTAAGGGTCCCCAGCAACTCGAGATTATCGAGAAAGTATTGCAGTAATTCCACGGGCACGGACCTCGCATTCGCGAACGAGTGTTTTGTTTGAGCGCTTAGAAATTTCTTATATGTAAGGAGTTTTATAAGTTCGTATTATGTAAAGAGCATAACACGCTCTTCGCGAGTGCCCGCCGTTTTGGGCATTAGGATGTGTCATATGATTCATTTTCAGTGGCAATGGGTATTCGGTAGGAAACTCATCGACTTCGCCGTATGCTCATTGGCGATAATCCAGTGTTTTGTTTTTCCTTGCAGGAGGCCTGCATTTTGAGCACTCGCAAGACGCATTACCGACTAGCCGCCGCCCAGATTCAATGCGCCTTGGCGGATGTCGCGTGCAATTTCGAGACGCATCATCGTGTCATCGAGGAAGCCCGTCATCGGGAGGTCGATGTGCTGGTTTTCCCTGAACTTTCCCTGACGGGTTACGACCTGGGAACGCGCGTCCCCGAGGTCGCGATGGACCGCGACGACCCGCGCCTGCTCCAACTGGCGGATGCCGCCGGTGACATGCTCACCGTGGTGGGCTTCGTCGAGCGCTGCGGTCGCGGCGAATATGCCAACGCCATGGCGTGCCTGTGCGAGGGCCGCATCGTCGCCGTGCATCGCAAGGTCAATCTCTGCACCTACGGCGGGCACGAGGAAGGCAAGCATTTCGGTAAAGGGCAGGCACTCACCGTCGCCGATGCCGACGGCCTCACCTGTGGTGTGATGATCTGCGCCGATCTCTGGAATCCGGGCCTCGCCCACGCGGCCATGCTGGAGCGGCCTGACGTGATGCTGGCCCCGGTCAATGCAGCGACGGGAATGGTCGACGGCGATTTCGATGACGAAGGCAATTGGCTGATCTGCCTGAAGTTCTACGCCATGATGTACGCCACGCCGATGGTCATGGCGCATCGTTACGGCGCCGAAGGCGACGCCTGGTTCTGGGGCGGCAGTTGCATCGTCGGCGTCGATGGCAAGGTGCTGGCACGGGCCGAGGACGGCGAGACGCTCGTCAGCGCCGAGATCGACACCGACGAGATTGCCGCCGCGCGTTTCGCGATGCCCACCCACCGCGACGCCGATACGCCATTGGTGGCCTCGCTGATGGCGCAGCGGGTCGAGCGCGAGCGGCGCGGTTGAGTCCGGCCCACGTTGATGCCGTCGGTGATGGGGTAGCCGTTGGCGCGTCTGCTGCGGTGAGCAGCGAGCTGCTGGAACAGGGCCAGCGGCATCTGATCTTCCCGTCAATGCCGGTCCTGGCGCACATAAGGTTTGCCGAGTGCGGCGGGGGCCATGCCTTTTTTCGAACCGGACCAGGCGGCTACCAGCAGCACGGCGATGGTGAACAGGTAGGGCAGCATGTTCATCAGGTAGGTCGGAGCGGGCACGCCGATCGCCTGAAGGCGTGGCAACAGGGCCTCGATGGCGCCGAACAGGAAAGCGCCGGCCAGGGCCTTGAGGGGATCCCATCGAGCAAATACCACCAGTGCGAGCGCGATCCAGCCGCGCCCGGCGACCATGTTTTCCACCCAGATGCTGCTGCTTGCCACCGACAGGTAAGCGCCGGCCAGGCCGCATAGCGCGCCGCTGGCAGTGATCGCCACCAACTGCTGAACCTGCACCTGGACGCCTGCCACGTCGGCACTGGCGGGGTCTTCGCCCACGGCGCGGATTTTCAGGCCGGCACGAGTTCTCTCCAGCAGCAACCAGAGTGCGACGCCTATCAGAACCGTGAGATAGACCAGGATGTCCTGGTTGAACACCAGCCGGCCGATCAATGGAATCCGATCCAGTACCGGTAGATCCAGCGGCTGCAGCCCTGCGAAACTCTTGTGCACGTAAGGCCGCCCGACCACGCCGGCGATCCCTAGTCCCACGGCCATGGTGGCCAGGCCGGCCAATATCTGTTCGCAGCGCATGATCACCACGGCAAAGCCGAATAACAAGGCCAGTGCCGCGCCGGCCAGTACGGCGCAGATGATGCCGATGGCCGGGTTGCCCAGTGTCAGTGTCAATACTGCGGCGGTCATGGCGCCCAACGCCATATAGCCCTCGGCGCCCATGTTGAGGACACCGGCGCGCTCACAGAGCACCAGGCCCATGCTCGCCAGCGCGAGGGGGATGGCGAATGCCGGTGTGCTGCCCAGCCAACTCGTGATGAACTGTTCCATATGACCTCGGTGCTCTCAAGTGGGCTGTTTTATTGACGGACGCAGCAGTGAGACGCGGTAGCTGCGGAAGAACTGAATCATCAGCAGTGTCAGTAGCACGATGCCCTGGATCAGCACCACGATGGCGTCCGGGATGCCGTAGAACACCTTCAGCGTGCCCCCGGCGTTGTAGATGCCCGCCAGCACGATGGCCGTGGGCAATACCGCCAGCGGATTGAAGCGCGCGATGAAGGCGATCACGATGCCGCTGAAGGTGGTATTGATGCCGATGGTCTGGGTCAGGCGATGTTCGACGCCGGTCACGATCAACCCGCCCGCCAGTCCGGCCAGCGCGCCGGAGAGGAGGATCATCAGCGTGATGGTGGCGGTCACCGGGATGCCGGTGGCCAGCGCCGTGGGGCGGTTGTGGCCGATGACATCGATGTAGAAACCGGTTCGGCTCTTCTGCACCAGAATCGCCATCAGCAGCGTGATACCCAGGGCGATATAGATGCCCGAATGGAGGTTGCCGAACCCTAGGCTGGCGAGTTGCTCGTTGTCGCCGTAACGGGGCGAGACCGGAAAGCTGTTCACCGGATCCTTCCAGGCGCCGAAGAGAAGATGCTGCAACAGCAGGTAGGCCACGTTGGATAGAAGCAGGGTGACCACCAGTTCGTTCACGCCGGCTTTCAGCTTCAATATCAGTGGTACGGCGATCCACGCCGCTCCCGCGATGGCGGACATGATCAGCATGGTGGGCAGACGCAGGGAATCGCTGCCGACATCATTGATGGCTACCAGCGTTGCGCCGATGGCACCGAGCCAAAGCTGTCCTTCGATCCCCACGTTCCAGAAGCGCAGGCGCATGGCGGCGGTGGCGGACAGCCCCACCAGGATCAGTGGCACCGCCAGCGTCAAGGTCTGTGCCAGTCCCATCGCGCTGAAAAAGACCTGGATCACCAGGTCGTTCAGGAGGGTCGATGCGGGCGCACCGGCAGCAAGTAGTACCAGCAGGCCGCAGGCCAGGCCAATAAGCAGACCAAGGGTATAGGTGGTGGTCGAGCGCAGCGTGCTGATTCGCTGGCGCCGCTCGAGAGTCAATCTGACGTTACTCATGGCCTAGTATCAGCCTCCCGATATCAGCGGCATTGGCATCCCCGGGCAATTCGCCGGTGATTCTACCGGCGCTGATGACACAGATGCGGTCGGACAGCGCCATGATTTCTTCCACGTCTTCGCTTACCAGCAGGCAGGCGGCACCGCCGGCGGCGGCCTCGCGCAGACGCTGATGGACGGCTGCGGCTGCGCGTATGTCCAGCCCGCGTGTCGGTGAGTGAGCCAGTAGCAGTTTCATGCCGCTGTCGATCTCCCGGGCTAGCAAGACTTTCTGTGCGTTACCGCCGGAAAGCAGCCCCATTCGCCCCTGAGGCCGGGCACCGGCGATCTCGTGCTGTTCGATACTGGCGTTGGCGTCGCGCTCCATGCGGCGACGGTTGAGCCAGAGCCACCCGAAGCGGCCGCTGACTACCGAGGTCAGCGCCAGGTTGGAGGCGATATCGAGCTCCGAGACCAGCGCTGCCGCCATGCGGTCGGCGGGGATGACACGCAGGCCCTGCTTGCGTCGCTGTCGGGGCGACAGCCCCAGCGCATCGGCGCCGTCGACCATGACACTGCCAGCGCTGGCCGAGCGGATGCCGCAGAGTGTTTCCACCAGTTCATGCTGGCCGTTACCGCCCACACCGGCCAGACCCAGAATTTCACCGGCGCGCACGCGCAGGCTCACATCGGTTAGCGCGGGGGCGCCGTCATCCCGTTGCGCATGCAGATGGGAGATGGCGAGAAGATCCGGCCCATGGGGCCGAACACTGCCAGGGGGCTTGTCCGAACTGACGCTGGAAGTGGAGGCGCCCATCATGAGGCTGGAGATCTTCTCGATGGACAGGTCGCCGGTATCCAGCCCGGCAGCCACGGTTTCACCACGACGCATGATCGTCACGCGATGGCTGAAGCCGACCACCTCGCGCAACTTGTGGGTGATCAGAATGATACTGCGACCCGATTCCGCCATGCGGCGGATAGCGCCGAGCATGGAGGAGGCTTCGGAGTCGGTCAGCACGGCGGTGGGCTCATCCAGGATCAGGATGCGTGCGCCCAGTGCCAGGACCTTGCAAATCTCGGCGCGTTGCTTCTCCGCCACGGATAGCTCGCCCACCGGGCAATCGGGATCGAGCGTAAAGCCAATCTCCCTGGCGGTAGCCAGCAGTGTGTCGCGGGCGGTGGAGCGACTTTTTAGAGACGGGTGACCATCGGCGGCGAGCAGCAGGTTTTCCGTCAACGTCAAACGGTTCACGAGGCGGAAATGCTGATGGACCATGCCGATGCCATGGCGCGCACTGTCGGAGGGCTTGGCGATTTTCAGCAGTTTGCCTTCCAGTTTCAGTGTACCGGCATCGGCACTGTACACGCCGATGAGGATATTCATCAGGGTCGACTTGCCTGCTCCGTTTTCACCGAGTAGGGCGTGAACCTCGCCGTTGGCAAGTTCGAAGGAGACCGAGTCGAGAACCCTGTGAACATCGAAGCTCTTGTCGATGGCGCTCAGTGTCAGCAGGGCGGAACCCTGACTCATTGGCCGCCCCCGACCGTTCCCTGAATCAGGTAATCCATCGCCCAGAGCTGCTCATCGCTGAGGGATTCGCCGCTGGGGAGTTTCTCGGTGTCGTCCTGGGCGATGAGCGGCCCATCGAACGGGGTCAGCTCTCCGGCAATGATGGCGGCGCGTTTGTCGGCGATGATCTGTTTGACCTCGGCGGGTACGCTGTCCGGCAGCGGGGTGATATCCACGACACCCTGAGCGATGCCGGGGAAGGCGCCGTTGCGGTTGGGTTCCCAGGTGCCTGCGGCGATTGCCTTGATGGTGGGGATCAGGTACTTATCCCAGTGAAACACTACGGAGGTGAGATGCCGCTTGGGAGCCTGCGCGCTCATGTCGAGCTGGAAACCGACGCTGTAGGCATCCGCTTTCTCCGCTTCGGTGAAGGGGGATGCGGAGGACAGGTTGTTGGCAATGACTGACGTGTCCTGCTCGAGCAGCGACTTGGTGGCCTGACCCTCCTTCACCGGGTCCCACCAGGAGTTGGTGTATAGCACCGAGACGTTTGCATCCGGGTTGCTTACCTGTACGCCACGAGCGAAGCCGTTGATATCCCAGTTGACCACGCTGACCGGAAAACCTGCCAGCATGCCCAGCTTGTCGTTGTCGGCCACGGCGCCGGCCGCGATGCCCGCCAGATACCAGCCCTCGTAAGTGCGGGCGTAGAAGCTTTCCAGGTTATCGGAATTGGTCGTGCCGGAAGCGTTCACGAAGGCCACATTCGGGTATTTCTCGGCCGCGTCGGCAATGCCGTCGGAATAGCCATAGGTGGTGCCGACAATGATGTTGAAGCCGCGCTGTACATACAGATCGATGGCGTTTTTCAGGGCGCTGGCGTCTTCAGGAATACTTTCCGCCACGGCAACCGGGTAACCCAGCTCATCGGCAACCTCTTGGCGGGCATTGTCTATCGCCTCGTTCCAGCCGCCATCGCGGGCGGTGGTGGCATAGATGAAGGCGATCTTGGGGTCGCCTTCCAACTGGAAAGGCGCGGCCCGGGTCGGGTTGGCAAGCAGCAGGCTGCCGGCGATAGCGGCAAGGGAGAGGACAGAGGTCGAGATGGGGTTACGCATCGGTGGGGTCTCCGGGTAGGGGGCGGACTCGACGGCAGTAGTTCTTCAGGGCTGCTGGTCCGCGCTGCGGTGGGCATAGGTTTCGTTAAAGCGCGACTGGATGTAGTCGCTGGCCTTGATCGGTTCGAACTGCGCGGGCCAGTCCTCGTTCTGGCACGAGGGCAGGACCTCGATCATGGCGTCGGAGTTGGGGCCGTAGAAAAATGGGATGGAGTAGCGCTGCTTGCCGGATCTATTGATGGCGCGGTGCAGGGTGGAGGCGAAGTAGCCGTTGGTCCAGCGCGCCATCAGATCACCCACGTTGACGATGAATGCGCCGGGGATCGGTGGTGCCTGAATCCACTCGCCGGCACAGTTCAGTACCTGCAGTGAGGGGATGTCATCGGTACACAGGATGGTGAAACATTCGTAATCGGAGTGTGGGCCGATGCCGATCTGGTGCTCATCGATGGGGCCGTCCTGGTTCGGGTAAGATAGTACCCGCATCTGCGCCATCGGTTTGGTGCTCAGCGGCGCGAAGAACTCCTCTTCCAGATCCAGCGCCAACGCGAAGGCGGAAAAGATATTCTGGCCGAAATCCAGTACTGCGCTCTGATAATCCAGCAACGCCTCCTTGAAACCGGGCAGAGCATTCGGCCACTGGTTAGGGCCGTAACCGAACTTGCCGGCCATGACGTCGGGATCGTCTTCCGGGAGGTCCAGCGCGATATCGAAGCCCTCGTGAAGATCGCCCAGGCCTTCGACATTGGTGTTTTCTTCCAGTAGTCCGGTATAGCCGCGGAGGTTGGGAGACTTGGAAATATCGACCTTCAGTTTCTCCTCCAGCGGCAGATCGAAAAACTGGTGTGCGGCGCTGAATGTTCGGTCGATCACCTGCTGCGGGACACCGTGGCCCTTGGCGTAGAAAAAGCCTACCTCGGTGCACGCCTTGCGCACCGCTTCGCCGACAGCCCGACGAGCGTCCACGTCATCGGTGTGCATGGCGGAAAAATCGATGACCGGTATGGAGGAGAACGGGACGACGAGGCTGTCGAGGTCGTTGCTGTTGACGGCGCGTGGGCCGTTGCCGGTGATCACTGTAGTCATTATGGATTCCTGCTTTGGTTCCGGTCGGTCCAATGACTGTGCACGTTGTTCGTCTGGAGTCCGGCCTGTCGGATTACTGTCAACTTCTCTTAGCAAGTCTTAGCAAGGCGTATGCCAATTGAGGGAAGGCCTGGAATGAAAAAGTCGATAGTGGGAATTGAACAGTCAGCCACTGGTAGGATTGTGCACGTTGCCCAATAAGAGCTTGGCAGCATGCAGAATTCGGCCGGTTCGGTCGGGTCGCGTCTCGGCTTGGAAAGCACGGTCATGCTCGATGAGAAGTGGGTGCACGAGATCGGGGCGTTGGGTGTCAAGAATGGGCCGACATCGTGCGTCCGGCCCGGTGTGAGTCAAGCCGAGACATAGCGTTCGCTGGTTACCCGAGACGGCTCACGCTGCATGATGACGTCACCTTGACGAACCGAGAGCAGTACGTCGCCTTGCTTGCGCAGTACGCTGTAGTCGTCTTCTCCGTCGAGCAGGATGAAATTGCCGGGCTTGCCGGTCTCGATGCCGTAGCGGTCCTGAATGTTCAGGGTCTGGGCGCTGTTTGTGGTGATCAGATCGAGTGCACTGGCGAAGTCGTGATAGCCCATCATCTGGCAGATATGCAGGCCGAAATCCAGGCTGCGCAGCAGTTTGCCGTTGCCGAGAGAGTACCAGGGGTCGAAGATCGAATCCTCCGCGAAGCAGACGTTGATACCGGCTTCGCGCAGCTCTTTGACTCGCGTCAGGCCGCGACGTTTTGGGTAGGTATCGAACCTGCCCTGTAGGTGGATGCTCTCCGTAGGGCAGGAAATGAAGTTGATGCCGGAGTTCTTTAGCAGGCGGAACAACTTGGCGCAATAAGCGTTATCGTAGGAGTGCATCGCCGTGGTGTGGCTGGCGGTGACGCGCGGGCCCAGCTCGTTGAATAGCGCCTCGCAAGCCAAGACTTCGAGAAAGCGGGAGTTGGGGTCGTCGATCTCGTCACAGTGTACATCCACCAGACGGTGGTACTTCTTCGCCAGCGCGATGACCGTCTTCATCGACTCCACGCCTAGTTCGCGGGTGTACTCGAAGTGCGGAATGCCGCCGACCACATCGGCGCCGAACTCCAGTGCTTCTTCCATCAGATGCAGGCCGTTGGGGAAAGAGAGCAGACCGTTCTGGGGGAAGGCGACCACCTGCAGATCGATCTTCTCTTTCAGCTCGTCACGCAGGGTGCAGAGGGTTTTCAGGCCCACCAGGCTGGGGTCGGATATATCCGCGTGGGTGCGAATATGCTGCACGCCGTTCTGCACCAGAAGCTCGATGGTGTCCAGCACTCGGCGGCGGATATCGGCCTCGTCCAGCATCGGCTTGCGCTCGCTCCAGCGCTCTATGCCTTCAAACAGAGTGCCGCTCTGGTTCCAGTGGGGTTCACCGGCGGTCAGTGCCGCATCCAGGTGAATGTGTGGCTCCACCAGCGGTGCGCACAGCAGTTTGCCGCCGGCATCGATGGCGCCGGCGGGGCAAGCGATCACGCCGTCTTGTTCGCTGATCCGGCTGAACCGCCCAGCACTGATCTCCAGGGTGTGGAGCTTGGGGGTGTTTCGCAGACGGGCATTGACTATGTGCATAGGGACCTCTTCACAGATCTTCCGACGCGGGAAGCTGGCTATCGATATTGTGGTGCTGAAATAGAATCTGCTCGATCAGCAGGGCGTTCTGCAGGTTGAGCCGCACGAAAGCGTCACCGAGGCGATGGCCGATCAGTTGCTCGATCCGTTTCAGGCGATGTCGTAGCGTGTTGCGGTGAATGCCCAGGCTTTCGGCAGTCTGCTGCTGGTTGCCGAACAGATTCAGGTACTGGGTCAGTGTGTTTTTTAGCTGCAGTGACTGGTCATCCCGGGCGAAGCAGAGACTGCCTAGCTGCTGCTGGCAGAACTGGGCCAGCAGGTTGCGTTGAGGGATTGCCGAAAACAGACGGGCAATGCCCAACTGGTCGTAGAAAAACAGCCGTTGGCCACCGTGCTGTACGGCGAACTGTACCGCCTGCCGGGCTTGCTCCACGGCCGAGCAGAGCTGGCTGAGTCCGGGTTGCAGGTCGCTGGCACCGGCGTAGAGCGTCAGCTCCGGCATCCGGCTCTGCAGCTGGCTCAGCGCAGCGTCAAGATCGTCGGACAATGCGCTGGCGTGGTCCTTGTCTGCGGGCCAGATGGCGATCAGGTCGCGCTCCAGCACCAGTACGGGCCAGTCGATGCCGCGTCGCTTTAGTAGCTCGCCGAACTGTTGTTCCAGTTGGTTGCGCTGGTGGACCAGTTGCCAGTGCTGGTCGAGATCCTCGCTGAATAGACGCTCATGAAAGGGAGGAAGGCGTACAGCCACTACCGCATAAGGGCGGTCATCGTTCAGGCCCAGCTCGGCGGCGCGCAGATGGATGAGTTCAGGTGCGTCGGCAAAGCCGTTGATCAGTCGGGTCAGGAACAGTCTGATGGACTGACCGAGCAGATTGTCCTGAACGATGGCGTTACTGATCACCTCGGTGACCAGCACCATCTTCAACGAGTAGGGCTGCTCGAGGATTGGAAAACTCAGTGAGTTGGCCAGCTCCAGAACACCGGAGGGGATCTCATGGATATACTCGGGGCCGGTGAGTATCACCAGTCCCGCAACCTGATTTTCCACTGCCTCGTGCACCAGTTGCTTCAGGTTGGCTTCGCTGCGATGCAGGTTGATACCGGTGACGAACACCAGCTCGCCGCCGCGCACCCAAGGGGCGATGGTGTCGTTCTCCGCTACATAGGGCCAGCGAACGGGGCGGTTGCCGCCCTGCAGGCCGGCTCGGAAACGGATTTCCTCCAGGCCGGGCAGCCGCGGTATCTCGGCGCAGGTTATCGCCATGTCAGTCCTTGGTCGGGTCCATCGCTGGGCGGGGAATCGACAGTTTCAGCAGGATGGCGTAGCACAAGGCTGCGGCGATGACGCCCACCAGCGGCGGGAGTACCGGGGAGAAGTAAGCCACTCCGGAGGCGATCGCATAGGAGGCCAGACCGATCCAGTTGAAGGCAGGTAGATTGACGTCGGCCAACTTCGGATACCGGCCCTTATGGTTGAGCCAAAAGTCCGCCATGATCACGCCGCCGATCGGTGGGATGAAGGTGCCGAGCAGCACCAGGAACGGAATCAGCAGATTGTACATACCTCCTACGGCCAGCACTGTTCCGATGGCGGCACCGGCCACGGTGACCACCTTGCGCTTATCGGTGCGCAACAGGTTGCAGCCGGCTACTGCAAAGTTGTAGATGGTGTTGTCCTGGGTGGTCCAGATGTTGAGGAACAGCATCAGTACGGCAAGCACCACGAAGCCCTGAGCCAGCATCACATCGACGATGTCCGCCTGCTGGTAGATCATTGCCCCCAGCGCGCCGGTTAGCACCATCAGGCCGTTACCGATGAAGAAGGCGGCCAGCGTCGCGATCACGGCGATCTTAGGTGTGCGGGCGAAACGGCTCCAGTTGGTGGCTTGAGTGCCGCCGCTGATGAAGGTCCCGATCACCACGGTGATGGCGGCGGCAAGGCTCATGCTCTCGGAGGGCGTCTGGCCTGCAAGGCCGGAAAGCCCTCCAACATCCACCATGCCGGTGTAGAGGCTGATCAGAATGAATAGCATCATCGCCGGTACGGCAAAGCGGGAAAGCAGATCCAGTCCGCGAAAGCCGATCATCGCGGTGACGCAGAAGGCAAGGCCGAACAGTACCATCAGCGGGGTCTCGAGCGATGCCGGCAGGCCGGTGGTCTTTACCAGCACCACGGCGATAGTGGCGGTGCCCCAGGCGTACCAGCCGATCTGGGTAAAGCCGAGCACGAAGTCAGACAGTTTGCTGCCCACCTCGCCAAAGCAGAAACGTCCCATCAGCACGGAGTTGAGGCCGCTTTTACAGGCAATATAAGCCAGGGCCGCTGCGTAGGCGCCCAGCAGCAAATTGCCGATAAGAATCACCCCCAACAGCTCGCCGAACGGGAAGGCGACACCGAGTGATCCGCCCGCCCACATGGTGGCGGTAAAAAAGGTAAAACCGAGCAGTACAACCGAGGTGGAGAGCAGCCCTTTACGTTCGCTGTTGGGCACCTCGCTCAATGGGTAGTCCGAGTTTTCCATCGTATGCTCCGCAGGGAGTTCGCATGAATAGCGGCAGGTGGTCTTTCTATACCACTCATGAAGCAAGAGGTGTTCCACTATTGGGAGAGATGGCAACGACGGTGGGGGAGTTGTCGATTTTCGCTTACCGGAGAGTCAGTAAGCTGTGCAATGTGCACAATAAGATCCTTGATACGCGGCCGCGGGCTGTCGTAACGCGTGATCCTTGCACCACCATGGTTCATGAAGGGCGCATCATGGGCTAACGCATGGTACAAAAATGCCCGAGGCGTTGCCTCGGGCATTCTGAAGCCAACAGGTGGCATCCTGTTTCAGAGAGTGGGCATCCCAGTGGTATTACACCCAGCGTCGCTGGCGGCGCGTTTTCCAGTGCCGGTCGATGAAGCGTTCGCCGTTCTCGAAGGCTTGCAGGCGCGCTTCGAGATAGAACCATTCGGCGTCGCAGCTCAGTTCTGCCCAGGTCTCGGTATGCACCTGCCAATCGCCGCGCTGGAAGGTCTGGTGCCAGCTCTTGCTCATGGTCGCGGTGGCTGGCGCATCGGGATGGATAGCATAACGCTCGTCAGCCCAGGCAATGTTGGTCAGGCCATGGTCGTAGGCGATCTCGCCGAAGTCGTCGATGATGGCATGCCGCGTCCAGCCATCAGTCAGCGAGTGGGTGACATCTCGGGACTGCGTGCCCGCACGTTTGATCCGATGCTGCATGGGGCCGGAAAAGACCGCCGGCTCGAACGCCACCGGCGGCGCCTCGTGCGAGGTGCGTTGGGGCAGGGTGAGCCGCGAGTCAGCTTCGTGCAGGGTCAGCGTGACCGGATAAGGGCTCGGCCAGACCAGCGGCCAGTAGGCGGTGGTCACCGAGACGCGCAACCGATGCCCGGCAATGAAGCGATAGCAGGTCTGGTTCAGTGACACGGTCACGTCGAGCGGTGTATCGCATGGTACGTCGGACGGCGTGACGTGGCTTTCGCGGTGGCAGAGGTTGAGCACACCGTAGGAGACGCGTTGCGAGACGCCCTCGGGCGAGACGTCACACACGCGAACGATCAGATTGGCGCGCGGCTGGTCGACGCTGACCCGCAGCGCTAGCGTGGGGCGTCCCAGAATCAGCGTGTCGGCATCCAGCGGATCGGTGTCGTAGGTCAGCGAGTGGGCGTCGTCGCCACGCTGGTCGCCGGCGATCTCGGGGCCGCTGCTGTGGGGGATGTACTCGCCGCATTGCAGGCCGTTGTCGGCGGGCGCACGCAGTTTGACCACGCCGGGGCGGGCGGCGCCGTCGTTCGGGGCGTGTAGTTCGCCGTTGCCGAGTGCCAAGACCCGTGAAGATATGTGCGGACTTGGCCACTGGGTTTCGGCGAGCCATTCGCCGGGAACCTCGAGCCGGTGCGGATCGGCCTCGGAAAAGGACGGACAGAACACGCGATACAGCGGTTCTTCCATGATGCCGGTGTCGCGATCCTTCAGCCAGTAATCCCACCAGCGTAGCGCTTCCTGAAGAAAGCCGATGGTCGGCCCCGGCATCGCCAGGTGCGGATAGGCGTGCGGCCAGGGGCCGATGATGCCGCGCCGCGGGCAAGGCGCGTGCTCGAGAATCTCGGCGACGAAATTGACATAGGCATCGGCCCAGCCGGTGACGGCCAGCGTCGGCGTCGTCAGGCGCGCATAGTCCTCGCACACCGAGCCATGGCGCCAGTAGGCATCGCGCGTCTGGTGATCGAACCAGTTCTCGGCGACGAAGGGTTGCTGGGCGAGCCGATGCCGCCAGAGTTCGCGCCAGTCGTCGCGCAAGACGGGATCAGGTGGCCGCGACATGAAGGAAAGCGACGAGGCCGCCCAACCGAAATTCTCGTTGAGCACGCAGCCGCCCTTGTAGTGGACGTCGTCGTGATAGCGGTCGACGGTGGCGCCGACGGCGATGATTGCGCCGAGTGCCGGCGGTTGGCGCGAGGCCACCTGCAGTGAATTGAAGCCGCCCCAGGAAATGCCCATCATGCCCACGCGACCGCTGCACCAGGGTTGCTCAGCAATCCAGGCGATCGCCGCGACGATATCGTCCTGCTCGCTGGCCAGGTATTCGTCCTCAAGCACGCCGTCCGAGTCGCCGCTGCCGCGCAGATCGATACGCAGCGCGGCATAGCCGTGGCCAGCGAAGTAGGGATGCATACGTTCATCGTCGGCACTGGTGGCATCTCGCTTGCGATACGGGATGCACTCGATGATCGTGGGCACGGGATGGGGCTCGGCATCTGCCGGTCGCCACATTCGTGCCGCGAGTCGGCTACCGTCGGGCAGCGGAATGAACACTGCCGGTTCCTCGACGATCGGGTGCGGGAAGTCACGCACTTCCCGGGCATCGGGTTGGCTTCCACTCGGAAACATGGGGCGTCCTGTCGTCAGCAGGGGCGATGTCGGCATCGCCCCAGGGAAGGAAGAAAGGAAAAGAAGTGAGCGAGGCGTTAGAGCAGGTCGTTTTCGGTCAGGAAGTCCTTCGCGACCTTTTCGATGTTCTGATCGTCGATATCCACACGGCGGTTGAGATCGATCAATGTCTCGTCGTTCAACGCGGCGGACATGTCGTTGAGCAGGGGCTCGAGGTCGGGATGCGCATCGAGGGTTTCCTCGCGTACCACCGGTGCGAGTTGGTAAACCGGAAAGAATTGCTGGTCGTCGTCGAGCACTTGGAAGTCGAAGGCGCCGTTGCGGCCATCGGTAGCGAAGACCAGTGCCACGTCGACTTCATCTTCACGTAGCGCATTGTAGGTCAGCCCCGTATCCATGCGCTTGACGCGCGAGCGCGGGAACTCGAATCCATAGGCCTCTTGCAGTGGTCGCAGGCCGTCGTCGCGGGCATAGAACTCGGCATTGGAGGCGAGCGTCAGATCGGCGCCATCGTTCATCGCCGTGGCTAGATCCGAAAGGGTGTGGATGTCGCGTTTCTCGGCGTCGGCCTCGCGCATGGCGAGTGCATAGGTATTGTTGGTGTCCGAGGGATCCAGCCAGATCAGTCCTTTCTCGGCATCCAGGCGCTTGGCGGTGGCGTAGGTCTCGGCGGCGTTGTCGGGTTGCGGCTGGTCATTGAACAGGATCACCGAGTTGCCGGTGTATTCCCAATAGAGGTCGACCTGGCCGTTCTCCTGCGCCTGACGTAGCACCGAGGTGCCCAGGCCGTCGCGCTTGTCGACGTTGTAGCCGTTGGCTTTCAGCAATTGGAAGGTAGCCGAGGTGAGAATCAGGTGCTCGGTGTAGTTGAGACCGCCGACGACGATGGGATCGTCATCTTGTGCGTGGGCCGTGGTGGCCGCCGCGGAAAGGCTCAGTCCCAGGGTGGCTAGTAGTGTCGTGATGGGGTGTTTCATGGCAGCGACATACCTCTGTTGTTATAGAGCGTTATCGGGTTGCGACTTTCGTCGTTACCCAGAGTAACGCACCCCGCTGCCGGGATTGATGAGAATCCATAATGCCTGCGATTTCGGACGCCAACAGATGACAAAGCAAGCGCCATGGCTGGGCAATGGTCAGTGGTGAGGGGAAGGGGAAGGGGGATCCGTCGAAGACGCGTCGTCTGCGTCGGGCTGCTTGACCTGATCGGCATAGCACGGCGAGGAGGCGGGTGTTTGATCGCCTGTCTCGCGGTCTTCGTCTTCCAAGGCCTTGAGCAGCATGTCGCGTAAATACGGCAAGTGCGAGCGCTGTGGCTCCCGGGAGGCGGTCAGCAAGGTGAGCGTGCCTTCGCGCGCCCAGCGCATGAGGGGCAGCAAGACGTCGGGATCGTCCTCGACCTCCCAGCGGTAGCGATGGCTGAACACGGTGTCGTTGAACTCGCCCTGATGCCAGCCACGGCGCAAGGCGTTGGAGGGCGAGGCGTCGCGGTACCAGTCGGTCAGTTGCAGCGACTCGCGGCGCTTGCCGCGCGGCCATAGGCGGTCGACGAGAACGCGTGCACCATCGCCTTCTTCGGCGGCCTGATAGATACGTTTGAGTGCGATCGTATAAGACATCCGGTTCTCCTCCGCCAGTCACTTGTCATGTCGCAAGTGTCTCGCTCTCTCGGGCTAGGCGATACGATAGGAATATGCCATCTCGGCCAGAGGACCGCGCCCGCCGGCCAGGGTGAGCGAGAGATCGTGAAGCCCTTCCCAGACGGGCAATGCCGCAGCGCCCTTGATGGCCAGGTCCAAGCGCTGTGCGAACAATAATAGCTTGTGTAACCGCTTGAGCGGCATCCGCTTCAAGGCCTGCTGATAGAGCGGACGACGCTTGTCGGGAATCGGCGGACGCTGTGCCTTGCAGGCGTGATCGAGGCTTTGCCCCTGATCGAGGTGCTGCGCCAGCGACAGGAAGATGCGCAGCTCACGCGTCAATGCCCACAGCACCACCGGGGCTTCGATGCCTTCGCCGCGCAATCCACTGACGATGCGCGAGACGCGCACGCGGTCGCCGCGCAGACAGGCGTCGATCAGCGTGAAGACATCATAACGTGCATTGTCCTCCACGCCGCCGGCAATGGCCTGGGTGTCGAGCCGCGCGTTGGGTGGATTGATCAGCGCCAGCTTCTGCAGTTCCTGGTCGGCGGCCAGCAGGTTGCCCTCGGTGCGCTCGCCGAGCAGGCGGGCGGCGTCCATGTCCAGTGACAGGCCATGGCGCGACGCGCGATCCCGCACCCAGAAGTGCAGGCGCTGGTGATCCACCGGCCACACCGGAACGAACACGCCGATCTTGTCCAGCGCCTTGAACCAGGCGCTGGACTGCGCGCGCCGGTCGAGGCGCGCGCTGCTGATCAGGAGAATGTCGTCGCTGTCCTTGGCCTGGCGGGCGTAGGCATCGAGTGCCTTGGCGCCTTCCTGGCCCGGCGACTGACCGCCCAGGCGTAGCTCGATGAGCTTGCTCGAGGCAAACAGCGACATGCTCGCTGCCGACTCCGTGAGCCGTCCCCACTGAAAGCCATTTTCCACGTGGAGTACTTCGCGTTCCTCGACGCCTCGCTGGCGTGCCGCGGCGCGGATGGCGTCGCAAGCCTCCATATGGATCAACGGCTCGTCGCCGGCGACGATGTAGACCGGCTGGAGGCGCTTACCGAGCGCCTCGTCGAGTTTGTCAGGAAAAACCTTCATGGCGTCTCGAGGGCGCGCAGACGGTCGACGAGTTGACGTGCCGCCTGCTGACGCAATGAATCGAGCGCTTCGTCGCGCAGTTCGTCTTGCGACAGCAGGTTGTTATTGTCGACGCTCAGCGTGGTGCTGGCCTCGAGGGTCTGCTGGTCGAGCAGGTAGGCATTGTCCTCGCTGCGCTGCACCGAGAACGGCACGCTGAGGGTCAGGCGGCGTTCCTGATTGCCACCGGCACCCTGCGTCAGGCGTGTCTCGCGGATTTGCTCCTCGCTCAGGTTGACGCGTAACGGAGCGTCGTCTTCGAGCGTGGTGCCAGTGCCTTTCAGCGCTTGTTCCACGGCATCTTCGAAGCGTCCATCGGGGGACGACAGCGTCAGTGAGGGAACATCGAGCGCGGTGGCGTCGAGTCCACGCAGTTGAAAGCCGCACCCGGCGAGCAGCGTCGTCAGGGTCAGCAGGAGCAGAGATTGGATGATGAGCGAACGGCGCTTCACGCAGGCCTCCTTGCGGGCTGGGACCCGCTCCTCGGGGAGCGGGCGTATGGGCCGAGTCAGTTGGCGACGATATTGACCAGCTTGCCGGGCACGACAATGACCTTGCGCACGGTCTTGCCCTCGGTATGGCGGCGCACGTTTTCCGCTTCGAGCGCCTGGGCTTCGACAGCAGCTTTGTCGGCCGCTGCCGGGACCTCGAGACGGGCCCGCAACTTGCCGTTGACCTGCACGGCGAGTTCGATGCTGTCCTTGACCATGGCCGCTTCGTCGGCGCTTGGCCAGTCGGCGTCGATGACCGGGGTCTCATGCCCCAGAGCTTCCCACAGCGCATGGCAGGCATGCGGCACGATCGGCGCCAGGATCAACACGCAGGCTTCCAGCGCTTCGCGCGTGACCGCCAGGCCTTGTGGCGTGTTGGCGTCGTCCTCGTTCTGGAAGCGACCCAGGGCGTTGACCAGTTCCATGACGGCAGCGATGGCGGTATTGAACGTCGTACGGCGCCCGATATCGTCGCTGGCCTTGGCAATGGTTTCGTGGGTCTTGCGGCGCAGCGTTTTCTGCTCGTCGTCGAGCGCGTCGGCATCCAGCGTGGCGGGCGTGCTGGCGTTGACGTGATCGGCGACGAGTTTCCAGAGCCGCTTCAAGAAGCGGTGCGCGCCCTCGACACCGGAATCCGACCATTCCAGCGACTGCTCCGGCGGTGCGGCGAACATCATGAACAGGCGCACGGTATCGGCGCCGAAACGGTCGATCATTGACTGCGGATCGACGCCGTTGTTCTTGGACTTGGACATCTTCTCGATGCCGCCCATTTCCACCGGCTGGCCGTCCTCGCGCAGCACAGCGCTGATGGGGCGGCTCTTGTCGTCGCGTTTGACGTCGACATCGGCGGGGTTGAACCAGTCCTTGCCGCCGTCGGCGTTCACGCGATAGAAGGTCTCGGCGATGACCATGCCTTGGGTGAGCAGGCGCTGGAAGGGCTCGTCGCTTTCGACCAGGCCGAAGTCGCGCATCAGCTTGTGGAAGAAGCGTGCGTAGAGCAGGTGCAGAATCGCATGCTCGATCCCGCCGATGTAGAGATCCACCGGCAGCCAGTAATTGGCGCGTTCGTCGAGCATCGCCTCCATGTTGTCGGCACTGGCGAAGCGCGCGTAGTACCAGGAGGATTCCATGAAGGTATCGAAGGTATCGGTCTCACGCGTCCAGCCCTCGCCGAGGTCATAGAAATCCGGCATCTTCTTGAGCGGCGAGCCGGAGGCGTCGACTTCGACTTCCATTGGCAGGGCGACCGGCAATTCGTCATCGGTGAGCGGCACGGTCTGGCCTTCGGGGCCATATTTGACCGGGATCGGCGCACCCCAGTAACGCTGGCGTGCCACGCCCCAGTCGCGCAGGCGGAAGTTGGTTTTCCGCGTACCTTGTCCGTTGGCTTCTAGCTTGGCGGCAATAGCGTCGAAGGCCGCTTCGAAGTCGAGCCCGTCGTACTCACCGGAGTTGATCAGCGGACCATGCTCGGCATGTGCGCCTTGGGACACATCCGGCACGTTGCCCTCGGCATCGGCGATCACCGGTTCGATGGCGATGTCGTACTTGGTGGCGAATTCCCAGTCGCGCTGATCATGGGCGGGGACGGCCATGACCGCACCGGTGCCGTATTCCATGAGCACGAAGTTGGCCACGAAGATCGGTACTTCGCGCCCCGTCAGCGGATGCAGCGCCTTGTAGCCGGTGTCCATGCCTTTCTTTTCCATGGTCGCCAGCTCGGCTTCGGAGTTGCCGCCCTGCTGGCATTCCACCAGGAAATCGGCGAGTGCCGGATTGTCGGCGGCCGCCTGCTTGGCCAACGGATGGCCGGCGGCCAGCGCCATGTAGGTGGCGCCATAAAGCGTGTCGGGACGCGTGGTGTAGACCACGAGCGGGTCGGCCTGGCCGGCGACATCGAAGGTCAGTTCGACGCCGGTGGACTTGCCGATCCAGTTGCGCTGCATGGTCTTGACCTGTTCGGGCCAGTCGACCTCGTCCAGATCGGCGAGCAGTTCCTCGGCGTAGTCGGTGATCTTGAGGAACCACAGCGGGATTTCCTTGCGCTCGACCGGCGCGCCGCTGCGCCAGCCGCAGCCTTCGATGACTTGCTCGTTGGCGAGCACCGTCTGGTCCACCGGGTCCCAGTTGACGGTCGACATCTTCTTGTACACCAGGCCTTTTTCGACCAGCTTGGTGAAGAACCACTGTTCCCAGCGGTAATAGTCGACGTCGCAGGTGGCGAATTCACGGTTCCAGTCGTAGGCGAATCCCAACGCCTTGAGCTGACGGCGCATGGCGTCGATGTTGTCGTAGGTCCAGGCACCGGGCGGGACGCGGTTCTTGATCGCGGCGTTTTCGGCAGGCATGCCGAAGGCGTCCCAGCCCATGGGCTGAAGGACGTTCTTGCCCTGCATGCGCTGAAAACGCGAGACCACATCACCGATGGTGTAGTTGCGCACGTGCCCCATGTGCAGTTTGCCGCTGGGATAGGGGAACATCGACAGGCAGTAGAACTTCTCCCGGGTCGCGTCCTCGACGGCCTTGAAGCACTGGTTGGTGTCCCAGAAAGTCTGGGCGGCGGATTCGATTGCGTGCGGCGTGTACTGTGCGTCCATCGGTTTGATCTGGCACCTTGCGTTAGGCTTGGCTTGAAGCGGATAACGCCCGGCCTCGCGATGTGGTAGAACGGAGCTGGGCGGGACGTTGTCCGTATGTTATGACAGGCCGTCAGGATACCCCAGTCGTGCGCCTACAGGTAGGGGCATGACCTCGACGACAGGCAGGAGAAACGTTATGAGCGAACGTCACGATCAAGAGCATCGCCTGAGCCGTGCCTATGAGCGGGTTCTCGAACGTCTCGAAAAAGGCGCTGGTGACCTGTCGTGGGAATCATTGCAGCGCGAAATGGACGACGCTATCGAGTTCGAAGCGGAGTTCGAGAATTACACCAAGGATGAGTTGTCCTTGCTGCGTGCCTGGGTCGAGCGTGACATGCGCGACTTGCGGGGGTTTCTGGCCCGAGGCGGCGAGGGCATCGCCACCTGGCTGGGAATCGATCTGGGGATCATCTCGCGGCGCGTCACCGAAGCGCTGTTCTCCATCGCTGATCGCACCACCGTCGATCAGGTCCGCTTCGAGGACGATCTCGAAGCCGCACGCGCCGATTATGTCGAAGGCGAAATGGCCGTGCCCGGGCGCATGCGTTGCGTGCACTGCGACACAGAAGTGGTGCTCGAATCGATCACCCTACTCGAACCCTGCCATCAGTGCGGGCATCGTTACTTCGCGCGGACCAGTGGATAAACCTGGATCAGTAGCCTAAACAATCGAGGAATAGACAAGACGCCGTATTGAAAAAAGGTGTGCTGCATCAGCAAGCCTTAGCAATGACGGCGTCACCTTCTTCCAATCGATTGGTTTAATGCGGGTAATGTAGCCGCATGTGTACCTATTGGCATCGCAGTGCCATAAACCCCAGCCTGGCATTCGCCAGCGTGTTTCCAGCGGTCACTCGAAGTCTATCCCTTCGCCAGAAACAAATCCTCACAGAACGGCAGTGTCGCTGGGGTACGTTTCACTTTTATCCATGTTAAATTAGGTCTCTTCCACATAAGCGTGGCACGCGTCTGGCAAGCGACGATCGTTTGAATGCGCGTTCGTGCCATGCATGACCTTCAGGACGATGCCATGTCTGATGCGCTCTTCGACACCTTCGATATCGATCTGTCGCCGTCGCAGCGGCTGCTGACACTGGACATTGCCGGGGCGTCGCTGCTGCCGCATCGGCTGGTGGGCGAGGAGCGGGTCAGTGACCCCTTCAGCTATACGCTC